>NZ_QWEI01000002.1 GCF_003515775.1 Ureibacillus yapensis
TTGCGCCCGATTGTTGAAGATAGCAAATTATATTTAAGCCCCTATTAGTATTCACTACATACATTATGTTTAGCGGAAGTGATATCTGTTCACTGTAATTTGCTTTTCCCAATCGTATGTAATGATAAAACCTTTTGGCTTTCCTTCTATAATCTTCATGTCGCCTTCTTTTTTAACTTCTTCATCACCTACTGTTAGTAATAGAGTATATTTCACTGCATACCCTTCACCATCAGGATTTTCTTCTAAATTATCGATTAAAACATCATTTAGGGATACAGCATTACCACTTACACTTACATAACTTCGAGGAAAATACACTCGTTTATCTCTTTCATTCATTTTAAACCATTCATCATTTAAATAAGGTTTTACCTTTTCCAAGACATCGAAATCAAACGCTTCCTCTGGAACAGGAATATCGTGTGTAATACTTTTATATTCCGTTACAAAAGCTTTTACATCCTCTTCTGATACTTCATCTTTTTGACATGCACTCAATATAACCACAGAGATAACCATCAGGATCACATGCATTATTTTTTTCATTTCTTCCCTCCATCCATATCCTAATTTTACCATATGAAATAATAATCGCCGTTTAATATTTCAATAATCTGGCCCTTTTATGAAGAAAGATGCTTTCTTAACGCGATTGAATGTTGAATTAAATTGTTTTTATACAATAAACTTTTCTTGAAGTAATTTCCAACTTCTCATTCAAATATATTGATATAATTGTGATTTTTGTGTGGGGTGAAGTTATGAGTAAACGAAGAAATTTCATAGCGAGTTTTATTATTTTGGTCATTGTGGTTGGTGCAGGAGTATATTCATATCAGAAAAATAGAACTATTAATCGTGGTGAGGGGGAGCCGACAACTTATTCTGCAACAGATGTATTAGAAAACGCTAATTTCGATGTAAAAAACCCATACATAGAGATTGAAGCTATTCAATGGAGAATTGAAGACACCGATACTACATTTATACCAATTGTAATCCCAAAAGAGACACAACAGGAACTTCTAAAAACTTTTGAAAAAGCTGAATTCGAAAAAGCAGATTTAACATCGATTGATTTTGATTACAATTACTGGATTAAAATTACGCTGAATAAAAGCTACACGATGTTTGTTGATTCAGATATAAGTTTCTTTCACTTCGACGAAGAGGGAGCAGTTTACATCATGAAAAACGGAGAAGATTTTTTTAATATTATAGATCGTATAGAAAAAAGCGCTTATTGAGAAATAATTGCTTTTTCTTATTTTCACATTGTGAATTTGTTTCCGTAAGCAATCCAGTTAACTTGCCTTTAACATATGAAAATTTTATGGATGTTCATGTAAACCCTTGTTCAACAATCTGGCCCTTTAGCTGAAGAAGGCACAATTCCTTTTCAAGAATTGCGCCCGATTTTCTACACTACACATAAGCTATTCCCTAACGCTTTTAACCTTTCCAAAAAGATACAGTAGCACAATAATCCCTAAAACTACCATATCTAAGATATAAAAGTTTGATTTGAAAGTATGACTTAGGGAATCTATGCTACTTACCGCTGGACTTCCTACAATGAAAAACAATACCACTGGTAATAATAATTTACTTTTCATATTAGTTTCTACCTCCTTACAACAAAAATCGGATTTTCACAATCTGCTCCTATTATGAAAAATAAGCGGTAATTGCTCAATATTAGCGCCCGTTTGTGGAATAGCGGAAAATCAAAATTTAATCTTTAGTTATTGTGCCAATGCATCGTTAGCAGAACAAAGCAGCGAACATACCTGTTTTTTTATAAGTTCATTCTCCTAAATCTAATAACCATTTACGCAATTTTCCTTTTGGAAAGTATACTGTGTTGTTTATCTTTGAGTATACGCTGCTGAGAAAGTATCTTGCTGAAAAGATTGAGACTTATCTTTTATTCAGCTACCTAAGCCAAGTGAGTATCCAAATATTTTAAATATTTCTACTAGAGATTACTGGTGTACCCAAAATAACGGCTGGTCAATTGATTGTGCTACTGAAATTTTTAATGAAGAATGGATATGTGATGACGAGTTTTTTGTCACCGAATTTGAAATTTATGGGAACAATAAACTCTTTCATCAATTAAAAAAAGTATTTTGAACAAAAAAACATAGGGAGATTTAGTCTTCCTATGTTTTGATTCTTATTATTTATCTGTTAGATTTTGCTTCTTTTTCAAATACTCCGTACGTATTTTTTCAAGTTGCTGCTTTTTATCAAAGTTGGCAGGCTTGTTTTTTTCATGATACTTTGTCACAGCTACCTTACCTTTGGTATCCAATTGATATTTCCCCACTTTGTTCACCTACTTTTCTTGTCTTTAAAGAGAATCTATTCAACAATATAATATACCTTATTTTACTGAAGTAAACCTTATTATTGTACTGCTAACATTGCATATATCAATAAACATTAAAAACGCAGTAAAATAATTCATCGCCAAATGGTATTCATTATAATTATCTTCACGAGCTTGAATTTGCTGCTTCATTTTAAAGTCATGAATCAACTCGCTAATTTTGACTATAATCATAACCACCCTTCAAAAGGGTGGTTATGATTTTCCAACGATAATTGAACATGAATAGCGTGTCACTTAAAGAGACATGATTAAGGAACTTGGCGTGTTATTTTTGAATATTAGTTCAGTTGGTTGAAAGTGTCCTTTCTATGTATAAATTGGATAGGATTCGTACTCTCTTAGTATAGTTAATATGTTAGAAATTAATTCATGTAAATAATAATACGAGTAGTACCTCATTGCATCTGAAAAGCGCACGATTTGTTTTTTCTTTACTTAACAACTTGGCCCTTTTCATGACGAAAGACGCTTTCCTAAATTCAGAAAAGTGCCCGAATGTGATGTTATTGATCGCTACATTTTATTTTGTATAGATTTTTCAATTGAAAGTAAATAGCCATACAAAAACATTCATGAGAAACACAACTCCTGAAAAAAAGACGACGGAATACCTATGCTTTTTTTCTGTTATCTTGTGAATCGTTAGGAGTCGAACCAAACAGATTATCAAAGCAATCCCACATAAAATAAGTGATAATGAATTCAATCAATCATCCCCTTTTTTAACATTGTGAACTAACCGATCCTTATTCAAGAATCGCGCCCTATAATGGAATAACTGAGTAGCTTCTATTAGCTGGTTTCATACACTCCATCTTTCCACAAAACGTTTCCATTACTATCAAATGCTTCAACCTTCAATGGGTCTGGTTCCCCATAATCTGGTTCTTCTATAGAATCAAAGGTAACAAACCAACATCTCAATCCTTCATCAGTCTCGATAATTGTTGCTTCTTTCTCCATTGTTTTTTGTTTCACAAGAACAGTTGTAATTTGCTCATTTGTAATAATGCCACCAAACAATGTAATAGGTATTGACGGGTTATTATTCATTACCCAGTTAAAACCGTCATCTGGATTAATCTCACCATTACCAGTATGTGTCCAATACTTACTATCCAGCCTTTTATATCCAACACGAAACCCTGTTTCATCTTGATAAAGCACTACTTTATAATCATCCTTTTGCTGTTCATATAAGATCTTAGTTGACTCTGGATGTGGGACACTTTCTAAAAATCCCTCCGTAATATTACTCGAAGTATTAGAACAGGCTGTAATTAGCAGTGACATTACAGAAAATAATAATATTTTCTTCATTAACTGTCCCTCCTATAAAATCTAATTTTCCTTAGTCGAAACTCCTTTCTTTTTCAACTAAGCACAGAATAGTTTAAGTACGTTACTTTACAAGCTCATCTGAATTTTAACATAAATATCCAATATTTTTATTGAATGTAATTCCATTAAATAATCCTTTAATAAAAAAGCACTCTCCTTATTCTAGGAAAGCGCCCTATTGCTGAAGATCATTTCTTAGAATAACTACTAAAGCTTTAATATGGCTCTATAATGAATGTGGTGGTGCTTAATCAACTAAATTATTACATAGAGGATTTTATATTGCTTTTCTTGTTAGTTGTAATAATTGTTATATTACATACATATTGACAGCATTCCTTAGCAATAAAGATGATAAAATCATAAAAACATAGTATAATAATAATTTGATAATCATCCAGTATTTGTGGAAAGAGGAAAACTTTATGAAAAAGAAAAATCTATTAATAGTTCCTGCATTAGTAATGGGATTAGCTTTACCAACTATATCTCCTACTGAAGCATCTGCAAGTGAAAATGAAATAAAGGTTGTACACGATGGCTTGGTATCCAATGGGCGAACTCTAGTTCCAATACGTGTTATTTCAGAAGAGTTTGGTTCAAAAGTTGATTGGAATCAAAATAGTAAGACTGTAACTGTAACCGATGGTAAAAACGAAAAGGTTCTGAAAGCTAATTCTAAAACAATAACTGTTAATGGTAAATCGCAAACTATTGATGCTCCAGTTACAATTAAAAATGGAAAAACTTATGTTCCTTTAGTTGTTGCTAGTCCAGAAAGGTCATATACTGAATGGGATAATAAAAATAAATCGGCTACTATTACTCTTGATGGAAAAATACTAATTGTAAGGACAAATGTAATAGCAACTAACACTATCTCATCTAAAGTAGCGGATACTAGAATATTTGAGCTTATTAAGAAAGTAAATGAAATTGAGAATCTATCATCTATCAGTCAAAAAAGAGCTTACTTTAAACCTTACTTTACAGACGCATTTATAAATAAAATCATTGACACAGGTATTGAAGAATATAATCACGAATTTATAAATCTTGATGTTAAGCAAGCTAGTGCCATAGGTGATACATTGATAACACAAAGTATTGGAAAACCTAATGATGGTTATTTAACGATTACTCTTAGGAGAGGAATTTCTATTAAAAATGTAGATGGGGTTTGGAAAGTGTATAGTGTAGATTTTCGTGAAAATATCCACGATCCTCAAGCTAATGGATAATCGTAGAACTGTGCTATCTGCAAAATATTGTGATTCAATTTTCAATTGCTCTGTCACATCAAAAATGCTTCCGAAGATTACGCTTCATTTCGCAACATGATAAAAAATTTATATAAAATAATAATTGAAGGTTGTATATCCAATTACAATCCTCCATTTTATTTGCGTAAGTCGACTTACATACAAATAAAATGGAGGGTTTTTCAAATGACAAAAAATAATATTACGTATTCGGACATTCATTCCACAAGAGACTTCTATTTTGGACAAATCAAGATGGCAAATTGTAATCTCAAATATTATTTTTCTGAATACCTAAAAACGTTCCTCAGCAATCTGGCCCTTTAGCTGAAGAAGGCACAATTCCTCTGCAAGAATTGCGCCCTATTATGGAATATTATTTTTCATTGAAGTTATGCTGCACCAGTCATACCCAATTTACACAAACTCTCACTTAAAATCCGCTTTAAACAAATATACAACGTCATATTTTTCTAATTCATTAATATGACTATCAACATCTTGATAAAAATCATTGGTAAGCGAATTCATTCTCCCTTCATTTGAATAAGAAATACTTCCTAACACTATTTCTCCTTCAATGATAGCTTTTTCTTCTGGAAAGGTTCCCCATACACTTGACATATCATCTAAACCATTAGAGTTTGGATCAAAGGCCCTTATACTACTAACGCCTCCCTTACTACTAATTGCACTATTAAATGTTAGTTGCTTTTGGCTATCGTTTGTTTTGGGAGTTGTGAAGATAATAGAGCCGTCTCCGTCTCCCTCTACCTGAGTCATAAGTTTGCTTACTTTATCCTCAACCAAATTTCCGAATTCATATTTTTCTATCCATACAGTTACTTCTGTGTATTCTTCGTCTACATTGAAATCAAATACAAATGATTGGTCTGAAATACTCGAAAGGATTGCATTTTCTCTATCTGTTAATTCAGAAACAGAAATTGTATTTGAATTCGAATTACTATCATCACAAGCACTTAAAATAAATAACAACAGAGCTGATATTAGTATTGTAAGTGTTCTTTTCATTTATATCCCCCTAGTTGTTTCTTAACATTCCCTATTCGGCAAATCAGCTGCGTTAGTTGAAGTACTTAACAGTCATTCTATATTTTAACATAAATATCCAACTCAATTTATAGGTTGCTCTACAATATGGCCCTATTCATGAAGAAAGACACTTTCCTTATTTCAGAAAAGCGCCCGATTGTTGAAGATTATTCATATTTTAATCGTATATATTTAAGTACGTGTTCTTTGCTTTTATCCATTATAGTTTAAGACTGATATGTAATAATCTTGAACTGATAAAGAAAATTATATTCGATATTCAACTTAGTTCAATTTTTATCTACCGATAAACCTACTTAAATACATAATTAGAAATAAAATTGATAGAGCTATTAATTGTATCCCCCATCGAATCATAAAGTGATTGGATTGCTTAGTTTTTTTTTGAGGTTTCATAATTTCTATAAAATTCGATAAAAATTCCAAAAAGGCTATTACACCTGTAATCCAAAGTACTATTTCCGTGAGGTCATCTGAAGTGAATACCCTATAATTCTCAACAGGCGGTTGATCAGTTCCACCAAACTGGCTAGGTAATGATTGATACCAATTATTTAAATACTTCGATAGTTCATTAGCCACAGCATGACTAGCAAATTGATTCATTATCCAAAAAATTAGATAAAAATTTAATTTAAATGCCTCGAAAACTATATCTTATAATAAATGATACGAATCCATTTCGAGAAAAGTTTGATCATTTTCTTGCTGTGTTGCTCTACCATGTCTGGTTATGACTCATGCATTAAAAATTTACAAACCATTCACATTTCCGCATCAATTTAATGGTAAAATATAGGAGATTTAGGGTATATACTAAATAATAATCCATAGCTATTTAAAGTTCAATTCGCCTTTCCTTTTGAAACAACTATCAAACTGAATACATTCCAAGTTCATTTCGACTATTCTATCCTCTTTTTCATCATAGTCAATTTTAATGGTTAGTTGAGCCAACAATGTGCTGTCAGAGTCCATAAAAGCTCCTGATGTTTCTTCTGTTATAAAAGTATAATCGCGTAAGGTTAGGTCAAAATCCTCGCTTACATTAAACGCTTCAACACGTTCAAATAGAATTTTAGCAAAATTTTCTTCGCCATTTCCTTGTTTTAAAATCAGGTCTACGTTCGATGTTGGTAAAAGTATCGTTTTTACAAACAAGATACAGGCAATGCCAAGAAAGACGATATGAATGCTATTCACAATTTTCATGTTCTCTCGTTTTATACCGTTACGGAGCAACAAGCAATAAATGACCAATACAATGATAGCTGGTACTGCTAAAAATAAACCAAATATGAATAAATCAAAGTGGAAAATATTAGCGTCAACTTTATTAATCCGAATAAAATAAGTTGAAATGAATAGCAGTATAGGTAAAATGAACAAGACCCAATTGAATTTTTTCATAGTTGCAACCTCATTTTTATATAAATTTTCAGCGTGGATTGAAAGGCGCAATTCTTGCTGCGGAATTGAGCCCTATCATTGAATAACTACTAGTATCTATTAGCTATTTGGAATAAGTTGCGGGTTATAATCCCTGTGAAAAAAATTAAATTTTCTTTCTCAATTTGAAAACTATAAAATCAGCGCTTCTGAAATCTTCTTCAAATGAAGGATATTTACTTAACATTTCTTCTGATGGTTTCGGTTCTATTAAACCTTCTAAAGTAAAACCCGCTTTTATTATATTATTAACATAGCTCGTTAATGTTCTATGGAATAATAGCATTTTTTGTTTATCGCCTAGTTTTTGTTCATAAACCCCTTCATAAAAATATTTATCTACATTCCAATGTAACTTTACACCGTCTTTCGTTTTCTCCCATCCACTCTCCGGAGTAACAAAACAAGGATGTAAAATTGAAAAAATAAAATATCCTCCATCTACTAATAGCCGATACATCTCTTGGAATGCCTTTTCATAATTTCCAAGGTCTTGCATTACCATATTCGATACAATTAGATCAAAACTGTTATCCTCTAAAAAATTTAAATCCTCACAATTCCCATGTCTATATTCAATTCCCAAATCAATGGGAGTTCTTTCTTTAGCGATTTCTAACATTTTTTCTGAATAATCTACAGCTGTTACAGCAGCTTCAGATTTAGCTAAAATTCTGCTAAAGTATCCTTCACCACATCCAGCATCTAAAACTTTTTTATTCTTAACCGTTCCCATGAGTGACAATAAAGTAGGGGTTAAAAAAACTTCCTTATGAAGATCTCCTCGTTCAGTATGTACTGCCGCATATGTTTCGGCAAAAGTATCCCACCTTTTAATCGCTTCTTCTGTACTAACGTTTTTTTTTCATTTTAATACCACCTAACTTATTTAAACTATGTTACCTATATATTAGCATTAATATCCAGTGTGCTTTTGAATTGTTATTCAATAAAATGACCCTAAAGTTTTCCACTTAGCTGTTTGAAAATCGTGAACTACTCACCCATTAGACTTTCTCCTCATATTCTAAAGTTAAACAACTAGAGGGGAACATGCCTATGAATGTGGATTTATCGGCGCTGCATTGGATTTATCTTGGGTTTATTTTGTTGATTATTGGGTTTATGGTAAAACGTCGGGACACATCGCTCATCTGCATTATGGGGATTTTTCTGCTGGCAATTGTGGCAACTGGGGACTTTACTTCATCAATTAGCAGTGTATTCAACAGCTTTGTTTATGCCATTAGTGAATTGTTGTCGACCATTTTGATTATCTCCATCATTGTGGCGATGAGCCGGATTTTGATGAAAACGGGCATTAATGAAGTAATGGTTTCCCCTTTTACGAAAATCATCAAAAACGCAACGCTTGCCTACTGGACAATCGGGATTTTGATGATGGTCATTTCCTGGTTCTTCTGGCCTTCGCCTGCCGTTGCCTTACTGGGAGCTGTTTTGTTACCGGTTGCAATCCGCGCGGGACTGCCGGCTCTTGGGGTTGCAATGGCCATGAACTTGTTTGGTCACGGGATTGCCCTATCGAGCGACATCATTCTCCAGGGGGCTCCAAAACTAACGGCAGATGCGGCCGGGATTCCGGTATCCGACGTGATTACTGCCAGCATTCCATTGGTGCTCGTGATGGGTGCAGTGACAACTATAGTAGCTTTTATCCTGCTTCGGCGCGATATGAAACAAGGGCGGCTGGAGATGGAAGGTACATTTGACCGCGAGAAAAAAATCGATGCAGTAAATGAGCGTTTATTAACAAAAGGACAACGCAAATTTTTTGCCGTGCTGATTCCGATTGCCTTTTTGCTAGATGTAGTGGGTATGTTCGTCTTTGATCTAACCGGTGGGGATGCAACAGCGCTGGTGGGAGGCACAACAGTATTTATACTTCTGTTGCTCGCCTTGTTTGCGCATAAAAATGAAGGCTTGGAAAAAACAACAAGCTATTTAATCGAAGGATTCCAATTTGGCTTTAAAGTATTTGGGCCCGTGATTCCAATTGCCGCATTCTTCTATTTAGGCGACTCAGGGTTTGGGGCGATTATAGGAGATTTTTTGCCGGCAGAATCATTGGGAATCGTGAATGATCTTGGCAATGCTTTGGCAGGCATCGTTCCAATTACAGGCGAAATTGCAGCCGTTACGTTAACAACAGTTGGCGCCATTACAGGGCTGGATGGTTCCGGATTCTCCGGTATTACGTTAGCTGGTTCGATTGCCCAAGAGTTTGATTTTTTTAACTATTGGTTTTTGGACATAATAAAAGCCTCTCAACATTGAGAGGCTTTGTACTGCTCATTTTTTACTAGGAGTCTTGCTAGGAATTCGTGAAAATCTTCTTTATCTGAACTAGCATCTGAGAAAGTAATAATATCGTTTCCTTTTTTAGTTGGGATCATCTTAGTGGAATCATCAGGAGTCGCCATGGTGTCCCCTCCATAAGATGTTTTACCATCATTTATATGTGAGGGATATTCTTTTATTCTTTTTTTCTTCGGTTTTTCGACAAGTTTCGCATTTAACAAAGTTGCATCAGTTGCTTCAAACATAAAAACGCTCATTTAACGTCACCCACTTTTGGACAGTCCTATGGCGTAGTTCCATAGGCGTAGTGGTTTATGAGGTTAAATGAACGTTTTTGTTCACTTTTTATAATGTATTTGTATTATACCAAAATTAGGTATATATGTAAATAGGTTTTTAAATTTCATTTTCATAATCTCTTAAATACTTCCATTTGAACCCACCAGAAGTTTTCAACTTACCTCTACATACATTGGATATTCCTGTATGATTTAATTTAAGTTCATTCGCTGCTTCTGTTAGACTATCCCAGCATTTTAAAAATTCATCATTTATAGTCAATTGAACAATCTTTGTTTTATTCCAAACGGACTTTGTTTTATAAATCCTTTTGTAAGAATCAGTCGAATCATACTCACACCATCCTAATTTAACGCCTTGTTTTATATATCTTAAAATCGTTGTCTGGTGTAAACCTAAACTCTTACCAATTGATACTGTCGTCAATTCTGTTGTATTCCATAAATCACATACTGTTTTCACTAATGAATTATACGCGAATTCATGACAAATTTTCCAATCAATTTGTGATAAACCGAATAAGTCATTTAAAACAGAATCTGCTATATTCTTTCTGATGAAGTCCATATCTGATTTTGAACAGTCGATTGTTACATAATGTTTTATCCCATTCCTATTAGCTAATTCTTTTTTAAGTTCATCGTTTAATTGTTCATCTTCCAGCGTCTTCCCACTTAGTTTATGGAATGTAGCATGATTGCTGTAATGCTGAATTCCATGGGTTTCAATAATGCAATTCTTCTGTGGAATGTAAAAATCATATCTTTTATTAAAGGACCAATCAAATCTTTTTTGACTTTCAAATTCAATATGCAGCTGATTTAAAAGCTGAATCACAAATTTTTCAGGATAACTTAATCCATCACCACATTTCGTACACCCTAATCCAACTTTAACTACGGTCTTTATCGTTTTTCTGCCAACGTTTTTACAGGTAGGACATGTGAATAATATCTTTTCTCCACTTCCACTTGTATATAAATGACCTTCGTCGGGATTAGTCAGTAGTTTTGCTACTTCTGGATTGATGCACCATAAACTATTAAACTCATTTACTTTTTTTCCTGAACAATAGGAGCAATTTCTTCCATTAATTCTATTATTCACTGTTGCTGTATATTCGCTTTTACAATTTTGACATATCCAGATGTACTTATGATTTGAACCAAATTTGATTTCAGAAGGTTTCTTCTCATTTTTATCACTAAACTCAAGCAGAAGAAACTCTTTGTTATTTTTTTCTGCATAAGATGCTAATGAATTCTCGGAATCTATATTTTCATTTTTTGTATTTTCACCTTTTATTCTTGCACATTTTCGGCATCGATCTTTTCCGTCGCTTCTTTTGCGATTAATAAGTACATGTGCATAAATTTGATTAGGCATCTTATATCCACATTCATCACAAATTTTTGTTACTAGAACCTTACTGCCATTTGATAAATCTTTTACTTTTACTTTAACCTTTTCACCTTGTTTTACAACCAGTTCGCCTTTGGAATTAATATATTTAGGAAGTGTATAACCGAGTTCTTCGTACCTTTTAAAATTTGCACTATTGATTTTAATGATTACCTCTTCTTCTAAAATCATTAATTTAGCCCCTTCACATTTCCCTTTAATATACAATTATAACATGAAAAACCAGGAGCTGTAATCTCCTGGTTTTTATGCGATGCTATGCGACATTGGCAAAGCTAGTTCTTCGGCTCGTAATTTCAGTCGTTCAATATCATACATGATGTTTTCCAATTCCGATTGAACTTTTCGTTTTTCGATGTCCAGTAGCTGATCGTAAAATATCGTGTAATAGTTCATTCGCTCCGACGCTTCGTTCATCAAGTCCGAATAAAGTCCTCTATCGTGATCGTCCATTAAAAAGAATGTATTCATAAACTCCTCCTTAGTAATAATGTTCCCTGCTTTTTGGGAAACATACGTAAATTTTGTATAATTTCGAAAATGATGGACATTATATGATTGAACAATTATCCTCCTTCAAGATTTCCTTAATAACTTTGGCGTCCTTCTTGGACGCTTTTTTCATTTACTAATATTTAAAGAAATTAATAGAGATTTACGTTTATTCAAAGTTTTTTTCGAATATTTATGAATAGTTACCATTTTTCATCTTCTATTGAAAGATCAAAAGATCAAACCCTCGTGTATCACTTCGCGGTAGAAACCAAGAGGCAAATTTGCCTCTTGGTGAATTATGAATCTAAAATGAAAAATGACTACAACTTTATTAATTTTTATGAGGGGGTTACGCTTTGGCGGCGTGCCATTTCCTCACCTCCTTTTCAAAATTTCATTTAGGGAATTTTGTATGAATTAAACTGGGGTCAGTTCTGTGGGTTTTTACCTCCTAGAAATTAAACAAGGGGGGTATAAACCCCTTGACCCTTAAGTAAAAGTTAAAAAATGAGCTATGTATGCTAATATTGGTACTTCTTTAAAAAACATATTCTAAATAAGAAGTCAGAATAGTATAATGTATCTACCACACAGAGCTCAGATTCTTTCATTTTTATCATTCCTCCAATTTTTATTTTCTTTACCTTATATAAATTAAAATAAGAAAAGGATGATAAGAATGAATCATTTTGAAACTGTTAGAGAAATTATTTTTAAGAGAGTTGCTCCTTTCAATAATGGAAGAAGCGATGAGACACTACGAAATCAGGTTGTGGCTCAATATATGCGTTATTATTCAGGTGTTCATGATACACAACGTGAATATGGATCTCACTATCATTTCACTCAAGATGATATTGAGATCATAAGCAGTCATATTATTGCTGACATTAAAAATAGATAATCTATCTTCTCTGTGTGGTAGCAGCTACTGGCATTTGTCAGTAGCTGTTTTAGTTTCAAATAAAATTATAGGAGCACTTTATTGTTTTCTAGTTTCCGTGGTAAAATATTCTAATGCGAAAGGAGTTGTTCTAATGGAAGAAAACTTATTTCACTTAAACATTGATCCACCGAAAACTAAGGAAGAACTTCAAAAAGTAATAACAATATTAAAAGGTAAATCTTTATACCTGAATTTAAATGCACAATATAATGTTCCCGAAGGTACAATTACAAACTATATTGAATCTAGGAATAGATTGAAGAATACTCTTGAAGAGAAGTTCCCAGACGTGGATGCAGACAAATTCATTAAATTTGTAATTACATCCCCGCTCAAATCACCTCAACTTGATTTCAGTAAAGTTTTTGACATGTTTATGATGATGGAACATTACCCAGAAAATAACCGTGGAAATAGTGATATAAAAGCATCCTTAACAGTAAATGAACCACCGACAACAATTGATAAAAAGAATTATTTATTAATTTTCATGACCTTTATATTCCCAGTGCTTGAATTACTTCTCAGTCAATTTCAAAATTACCAAGATGGTCAAGAGATTGAAAGATTACAAAACCTTATTGAACATCAAATCGAAGAAGATATGGAATATAATGAAAATCAAGAAATCATCATCGAAATTGAAAATTATAATACAGGTGGCATTAGAACATAAAGCAAAGCAGTTTAGCTTTATGTTTTTTATTTTTTTTCCACTTCTTCTCTTTTTCTCTGTTTCTGTCTTCTTGTTATTGCAATCATGACAAAGCGTCTGAAGATTGCTCAGCGTTAACCTAAGTGCCTAGTTATCTCGAACCTCCACGATGTGATCGACAACTCCCTTTCGATTCATCACAGGCGTCAGTACTCCATTTTCTTTGCACTTCACACATAGGAAGTTATCCCGAATGAGTACTTGTTTTCTCACGCTCTGCCACTCTTTACTGTTATAGAACTTCACGTGCTCCTGGTTTCGAACTTCACTGTTATACTCCCTTACTTTCTTCATGCCTTCATCACTGTGTGTCTCGCAGTAGCTTCCTCTTGTTAAGTTGGAGCAACCTATCTTATTGCATGGTTTAAAAGGTTTCTTCATGTTCTCACCTTCTTTTCATAAAACCGTAACCCCTCACAAAAGGAACATATGTTCTTTTTTTAGATACAAAAAAAGGACAGCCTTGTAGCTATCCTTTTGTATCGTAGTGTTTTCGTAACCGTTATTTTTCTTGCTTCCGCTTATCTCTTTGGAATATCCCCTGCAGTTTACCTTGTGGGAGGTTTTCATAGAATGATTTGATTTTCTTTTTCTTCGTAATCAATTCTTCGACCATAATGTTGATTAGCTCAAACAAAAACAACACTATACTTTCATCATCGGTTAAATCGATTTCACCTGGATGGATACCTTCGTTACCATAAACACGAATCGAATCTAAACCTTGTTGGACATGTTCAGGAATATCCTTCTGCACAAGCTCGCCAATCATATTATTTATGGAGCTCTTCTTAATTTGGTAGTCTTCCAATTGTGGAATCATTAATTCAATAGCTAGACGAAGCAATGCAGCAGCTGCACGCGGAGAATGTTTAAACACGTTCATTGCTTCTATGTAAATCCCTCTTACATCTTCAAGCATGTCTTCGTGTGGTTGAGGCAGTTCCGTTGTATATGGGAAAATGATTTTTTTGTTTTCCCAAATCGTATAGTTATGGCAGTGAGTACAATATGATAACTCCAAATGCCAATCGAAATGGAAATTTGGCTCAGACCCATCTGGATTTCTTATACCACCCATCGGTCCACCTATTGGCTTTCGATTTTCTGATTTTAAGTTTACTTCAACTAATTCAACATTCTCGTTGTGTGGATAGGACCTCTCAAGTTTGTACCACTTTTGAGGGACAAGCACTTTGCATCTTGGACAATGGAAAGCATCACGATGGAAACTTGGTAAATGTTCGCTAGGAATTTGCTGCATGTCATTCATCCTTTTTCCACAATTATACCGCAATTGACTCTTTTTATCTAAAATCTTTTATACTCAAATTCTGAATCATCGACTAATTTTGGATTGATTTTTGTATGACCGTATTCATTGATATAATAATCATTCTTCTTTTTTCTTTTTTTACTTCATAACCATGCACATCCTTTAGTAATCTTTCCTATTCTTGCATTTCTGAACGATCCTTTGAATATGCTTCTTATAAACCATAAATATTTCGTTATGAATCTCTATTTGTTAATTACAATTTTCAAGATGAATATCAGTTTTTTTCAAATACCTCACCTACCTTTATATTGCGGAAACTTCTTCATTTTTTGCGACATAATTTTTGAATTTTTTTTACAAATTACCATTATGAAGATAAAAAAAATCACAAAAAACCAAGAAACCTACACTGATACAGTTGTCCTTGAATATACCGTTACCTTTGAAACTAGTGACATAATTAAAATCAAGACCGTTGTTACTATATCTTTTCAGGCAACTTTGAAGATGTGTATGTATTCAAACAGTTTTTTAGAGAGGAATTGTTGACCTGTAAGCTTTTTGTTGATCGCTTACGTATCATTTTGTTTAATCGTGCTAATGTTGTAATCAGTTGCAACCTCAACTCCGTGTTTTTAAATTTGTTCGATGATTAACACCACATTGTTATGGTTGTTAGCCAACAAAAAAGAGCAAAGCAGATTTTTTGCTTTACTCTTTTATAACAACCTCTAATAATTTTTTAATGTAAACTTCTATTGGTTCATCGCTAAATTCAGCTTTAGCTTTTATATGATTAAATGTTTCTACTTCCTTATCCGTAAAAACTAAATTTACTCTTCTTTCAGGATGGACCGCTATGTGTTCATAATTTTTAGGGTCTCCCAAGTAACAAGTAGCACATGTACACGAAAAAAAGAGCAGTTATCTTTAACTACTCTCCACCTTGTTGCAATGATGCAATTATATTATTATATCGGTTAGACATTTCAACAAATTCTTCGATGACTTCTTCATAATACTGTTCGGATGCTTCTTTAACTGGTTTATCAATGTTCACATAAGAATAAAACGTGTAATAAAGGAAAACATATGGTTCATTATGCACAAAGTATCCACTTAATATCTTATCCTTAACGCTTCTTACTTGGTCTTTAAAATTTGGAAATGCAATGTTCCTGACATTGTCAATACCCTCTTCAATCATTGTTTTTATAAAACGTTTACGATCATCTTCATAATCACGATTATTTGGAGAAGTAATTGTTCTAAGTCTGTTTTTGTAATCATAAGCATCTATTTTCTTTTTAATTTCTGTTGCTTCAAGTTCAATTAACTTTCTTGCCTCTTTATTATCCAAAACCCTCAGCTCCTTTTTTTATCCATATATCATATGAAAATAGGAGCATTGTATTCTGTCTAACTATGTAATTTTTTTCACGAATTTAATGCATCGTTTGGATTTATCTAAAAAGACTTTCAAGAACTCTTCATAACTTTCTTTCTCCTGATCATTATACGGCTTTCCATGTTCATTAATATTTTCCATCATTTCAGCGATGGAAGTTATCAAATCTGAGTTTGCAATATATTCTAGGATATCCTTGTCCATTTGTTTAAAATAAGATGCCTTTAAATCATTCACTGGAAATACTTCATTTAAAATTTTGAATGTTTCATTACGAGATATTTCGTACTCTGCATTTTCCAACACAGGTTTATACCGCTCTTTATCAACAACCATTCTAACTTTGTTTTTTTCCTTGATTTGATCCATCCCTATTTTAATAACCTCTGCACCCTGTTCAACTAATTCCATAAAACGCTTTTCATCCATAGTTCTTCACTCCATTGCCAATAGGATTGTACTTTACAACATATGGCTTGGGAGGGAGTTACATTCGTTATAACTTTTCCACATGGTTAGAAATTTGTTCAAATCTTCACTGTATAGAGTTCAATTTTGATCCCATTGCCTGAATTTCTATGTACGGTTGTCCGAAATCTATGTAGTTTGTCAGTGTTCTTTTGACAAATAATTTCATTTCGCCGCTTAACATGTACTGCAGGACATCTGGATACGTCTGTATGGGACCATTGGGAAAAACTTTCTTTACAATGTAATCAGTCGAAATGTTACGCAGCTTCCTTCTGTATTCCATTTCTTTTTCTATGTATAAACGAGGCAATAGGATTTTTCTTAACCTGTTTTGATGAGTAAACATCCTTAGCATATTCTCAATGCAAACGAGTTCTTTTTGCATCAAACATTAACAGAGCCTTGTCTTTAAAACTTGGAAATGCAATGCCCCTGACATTGTCAATACCCTCCTCAATCACTGTTTTTATAAAATGTTTACGTGCAGATTTGAAACTATCTGGAGAAGTTATACTACTAAGTCTAATCGTAAGCTTCTATTTTCTTTTTAATTTCTGTTGCTTCTTGTTCAATTAGTGCCCTTGCTTGTTTATTATCCAATTACACTCAGCTCCTATATTCATATCTATTCATGAAAATAGGAGCCTTGTATTCTGTCTAACTGGTTTTTACCCTATCGGAGTTTAATAGAAAAATCTATGTTTCTATCAATTTTTATTGAGAGTTAGCATTACCCTTGAATAATTCACGTAATCGGAAAAGTTTATGTTCATAGATTTTCTCTTTTAACTTCACGATCAAACCACGGTAACTTACTTTATAATCGCTGTGCGTGTATGTCTGCGTTGTAAAACAGTAAAATTCAATATGTAATTCATCGCCAGAATCCATAATTTTAGCCAATTTTCCAGCTAAATCAGCTGGAATATAGCCAATTTTTTCTTTCCCATTTTCTAATGTGACATAAATAGCAATCGCATTTTCATCGAATTCATTCTCTTTTTCCCTCTTTAATTCGATTTCTTCTTCCCCTGTCATTTTTTCGATATGTTCCTGCCTATTTTCATAAGAAATTCCTGCGACTTTAATTAAATGGGTTCCATCTTTTAAAAGCATAAAGGATTCTCCGTTGTCACGCTCAAATTCGTCTATACTCATTTTTTCACCTCCATGAATAGTTTTTATCTTTGGATGCATTCGTCCTTTAAGAACTTGTAAAACGTACTTCTCGGAATGTTATAGGTATCCGAAACTTCCCCGACCGTCATCCCTTCCAGATAATCAAGTACCGCTTTTTCGAACGATTTCTTAGAGTATTTTGGTTTTCTACCGAGATGGACCCCGCGTTTACGAGCCGATTCAATGCCAATTCTCTGTTTTTCTTTCAACATATCACGTTCCAGTTGTGCAAATGAAGAAAGAATCGTCAGTACCGCTTGTCCAACTTCCGTATTGACATCAAATCCGATATTCATTATGACCAGTGAGAGTTCTTTTTCCTTCATTTCCTCGATTAATTGAAGCAACTGCAGCGTATTTCTGCCTAGGCGATCAAGTCGTGTAACCACCAATTTATCGCCTTTTTGCATTTTCCCGATCAATTTATTCAGTTCTTTTTCTTCTGCAACGCCTGTAATGACTTCTTCAATCACTTGTTCGCAGCCGTACTCTTTTAGTTGTTCAACCTGTGCTTGAATTTGTTGCGATTTATCTGAAATTCTTGCATACCCGTAGATTATTTTTAATTTCCCCTTTTAGACCGACCTTTCTAGATATCATAAACCCTTATTCAATCTTATTTTGAAAAGTCCTTCTATAAGGCTTACCTTATTAGACACCGAACACTTTTCGAAGGCTGCGGTATTCCAATTTCCAACCCCAGACCCCAAAGAACATTAGGAACGCGAAAAAACCACTCCCGTCCCCCATAACCTTGGGAGTATGAACCTGGGGGTCCCTCATGGTAAAGAAGTTTTCTCGGCATATCCTCTCCTTCTCCACTGAATGTGATCGTCTCCCCAAATAAAAAAACCATCATAAATGATGGTCAACGATCAAAACCCGCCCAATTCACCTTGATTATAAATTTGACTCGCTTCCGCTTCAGGGATGTCATATTTTATAGATGCATAATAGGCTACCAAAGGATCATGTGTCTCTGGATTATAAAACTCCCCATTACGTGTGACACGTTTATATGTGGCTTTCATGAAGGCGTAAACCGCCGCTTTATCTACATCTGCATTATTGTTGGTTGAGTTACTTCCATTTGGATTTCTACTTTTATTTGTCACATAATCAATTTCAGCAGTTAAAACTTCACCATTGAATATTTCTTTATTTTGAGGAGAGAGTAAATCTTCTTGCACCTCTTCATATGTGGACTTCAATATCGAATCATCTAATATCTTCAGATCAAAAGTTCTTTTATTAAAATATGATTCAAAAGCTTTGTTGTACAATTCGATAGAGTCATCTTTTAAATACCCATCCTCAACACACTTATTTATATCTCCAGCTTTAACATAGTCAGCACATTGCACAATTACTTGATGCAAAACTTCTGGATATTGCTCGTTTACATACTTTAATCTTAGTTCTGTTAAAAATTCTTGATATTTTTCTTCTTCAGACGGCTCAGCAACTACTGGTTCTGTTGTTTCGGTCGCAGAAGTCGATGAATCTGCATCATTACTACAAGCTGCTAGCGTCATAACAATCATTACAATAAACATCATCCATTTTTTCATTCTTAATCCCACTCACTTGGAAGACGTTGAATATTTGCATCATCAAAACGCTTGTCTATGACCAGATCGACAACACCAGTGTACTCATTGACTTTATAACCTACGTCTTCAGATAAACCCAATTCAGTCAGAACCTCTTCTTTCGTCACGCCCTCTTTTAGAGTCAATTGAGCATCTACAAGCTGACCATCTATAAACGCAGCAGATGCATCCTCGAAGGTTTCACCCTCCAAGTAAAAATACCAGTCTGCATAAACAATGGTGCCATCTTTCAACTCAAATTTACCGTCTATAAACGGTTCGCTGAATTCAGTATCCAGTTCATAGCGATTGTTAAAATCCTCTAAAGTCAAAGGTTTCAATTCAATCACTTTCGGTTCTACCTGAGTTTCTTCCTCGGTTTCTTCTTTAGATGGATCAGCAACTACTGGTTCTGTTGTTTCTGTTGGTTTAGTTTCAACTGTCGTTTCTTCTGCTTCCGTCGGTTCGGTTTCAACCACTTCTTGATTTGTCGATGAATCTGCATCATTGCTGCAAGCAGCTAGCACCATCGCACTCATTAAAATAAGCATCCATTTTTTCACAAGAGAACCTCCTAGTTACAATATATGGATAATTTTAACCTAAAGTTAGTCTAAATTCACCACTTTCTAAATTAATCACTACACATTAATCATATTGAAGTAAATAAAAAAGCACCCTTAGGTGCTTAAATGTTGGTTTTTAAATGAACGAATTCTATTCAACTTAGGTTAAATTTAAGCTTTGTTTTCTAAAGCAATCGTTATTCTTTTTAAATATTCTATTATTTCATCAAGTTTATGTTCAATAATATTAGCTCCCACTATTTCAGTTTCAAATGTACTCTCATTTTCAGGTATTCCAAACTCTTCACTAAGACCATGTTTTATTGCATTCTCCCATTTTACGCCTTTTTGATAGTGCAATTTTTGTGCAATATCCCATGCTGGTAGAAAATCTTCAGTCAACACCTCGTGGTTATCAATTAAACCAAATTTCCTTGCATATTTTCGGAACAAACGGATATTGCCTACTTTTTCTCCCACTTTGTCGGCAAATTCTTCTGCAGAATATGTTTTTTGAATTTTCATTTTCAATCATCCACCTTTGTTTAACTTTAATTACAGTGTAATTGTATTTCAATTAAAGTTAAATTTCAATTAAAATGTTAATTAAAGTTCAATTGAGGTATAAAATTCGTTGTATTGCATAATATTTATTAGGTGGTGAAAAATGTGGGTGGAAAAAACAGCGGTCGAAGAAAAGGTTCATTAAACAAGAAGGTAAAGGAGGTAAATGGTGTTCCGAGTAAAATTTGTACAGGTCCATTGTGCAATGGGAACCTTGCACCTGTAAGGAATTTTGGCACAAATAAAAGCTATTGTAAGCCTTGTCAAAGAACAAGGGAAGCTCGAATTAGAGAGGCTGACTATGTCGGCTATAAACTAAACACTATTTATTGGCTTACAAACAAGCGAATGGAAAAAGGTAAAGTTTACGAAGTCGATTCGAATTTAAGGAGCCTACTTGAAGAATTGTCAAATAGTCAAAAACACTGTTATTATTCAGGAATCGAATTGACAGAAGTGGTAGGCAATCCAAATTCCTCTTGGTCACCTGATCGGAAAAATTTTAAGAGGGGCTATGTAAAAGACAATATCGTGCTCTGTACCACTCTGATAAATACTTTAAAGGGGAATATGGAGTCCAATTTTGAAAAATTGGTCCAAGTGTATGGGGAAGAAACTGCAGCACGTGCATTTAATAACATTGTTACCACAATATTAGAAAGCAGAAAGGAATCAGTAATTTAAATCGTGCAACGATTTCCAAAATAAAAAAGAATCATCAAAAGATGATTCTTTTTTTAATTATCCTTTAGGCATCGAAGTTCTTTATTTTCCCGTTTCAGAAAATCGTTGAATACGTTCTCCAATTTCATCACGAACACGTTGGAAGAATGCCCACTTTTCTTTTTCCGTCCCTTCAGCTTTTGCAGTGTCTTCAAAGCCCCAGTGATCACGTTTTACGTGTGGAGCTTCCGTTAATGATTTAGGAGGCGAGAGCCTCCAATTCGAGTTAAAAGAAATCTTTCATATAATCTATTTCTATGAAGTGCCGTAATTCCTGCGACACACTTAGTACAGAAGGGGGCATGGGGCTTGCCCCATAAGGGATATCTTTTAAAAAATTTGTTCCAAACGAACGCTTGGATCATTCAAAACTTCATGAATAAATGATTCGCCGTCCTTGATATGGTTAGCTGCTGTTATGTGTGACAATTGAATTGGAATCAATGGATTGTATTCCCACAGTTTTGTGATTTCATTTTGCTTAAGAGAAAATGATGCAAATGTTCCATCTTCAAATTCGATTGCTACTGCTTTCGTTTTTTCTGTAATTTTGTTTACACCAATTTTTTTAACGGTCATTAATTATCCTCCAGTCAAAGTGATATTCTATAATAATATTACATTTGAGCTAGTAATTGGAAGAATTTATTTAAGTATCGATAATTTATTGACCCTTCCGTTTTTTGACTTGTTATTGTATGTCGTAGTTAAATGATCTAAGTTTTTCAAACAGCATATTTCAAGTAATATTTAATTCAAAATGACTAGACGTACAATAACAAGATTAATTTTTCAACCCAGTACTCAAACATATCCAATAACGCCAATAGTTCAATGCAATTTTTCCCCTCTAAAAAAACGGACATTTTCACAAATTGAAATGAACAAAAACGGACATTTTCACAAATTGACAGGGTAATGGAAGGAAAAAAAAGAGCTTAAATTCTCTCTTTTTTCCTTCCTCTATTTCTTCGATTTTCAATACTGCTTTTTTTTCTTGATTTAACAACGGCAAAATCTTTTCTCATGAAATCATCATAAATACTAGGACGTCTCATTACATAATCTGGATGCACTTTGTAAATAACATCTTTTCCTGAACCAATTGGAAGAACAACACCGTAATCGTATAAATGATTCATATAAGAACAAATGGTAGCTTCATCATGACCTAAAAGATCAGCAAGTTCTTTTCCGTTCAATGCTTCTATTTCTTCAGCATTCTCATAATCAGGATAGCGGCAAATGTAATTTGTCTCATAATGAACATATGGGAGGATTTTGTATAATAACCCTAATTCGATTGTGCTTTTACCTTCGGCTAATAATTTCTCATGTAATTGTTCAATTCGAACTTTATAAAGCTTTGCCCAACTCTTCTTTTTGGAATCTTGTTCTCCCATTTGATGAAATTCTTTCTTGATCGTAACTTTCGCTATACGATTCGTATCTGAAATTTCCAAATCCAGGAATGTACCGTTGAATTCTTCAAGAATCCTTCTAGCTTGTTTTGCTGAAACGTCTAGCACTTTTGCGACATCTGAAATCTTTGCAGGTTTGTTTTTACTGACCCATAACACATTTTCACTTTTCATTTCTAACATTGTCAGCAATAAGAGTAAATGTTTTGCTTTTGCCATTGTTAACTCCACCTCTTTTAATTTTTTAAAATAGCAAACAACCCATCGACTGCTATCATCTGAATTTTGCTTTTTATTTGCATTCTTCTCTTCCAAAAATTTTCTAGATTTTTCTGCTGCAACCAATGATTCCAGATAAGCTTTTACTTCTTTTGTATTCTTCCCGTTTATAAGCTGCTGATTTAACTCTTCTAAAATACTTTCAGTTCCTTTACCTTCATGAAGTAAATCAGCAATTGCATCAAATAATTGATCTTTCTTATCATTCAATTTCTTCACTTTTTTAACCCCCTGTGTATTGAAATTAGGAGGAATTTCGATTAACATTATAAATAGTTATGATAAGCAAATTAATCAAAATTCCGCACCATAATAATTAATTGGAATGCGGAAAAGTCCTTTAAAACCGATGTGCAGACATCGGTTTTTTCTTTTTCCGTAACCACATTATAGAAAAATGAATCATACAAACTCAATGACCTAGGAAACAAAATTTCTCAAAAAAGTCCAATGGGTAATTTTACCTCCCCTTCATTTATGTTATTTTTAAAGGTATTAATAATAGAATGGAGGGTTGCTTGATGCACCTATATGTCGAAAACGAACGAATCTACTTTCATGATAAAGAGCAGAACATTCTTGGATATACAGATTTTAAAGAAAAATTGTGGGCAGACGTCCAATCAGTTAATTGGAAGATCAGCTGGGGTAAGACGAGGAAAAATGGTAAACGAAAAGGTTATATAGGCACCTCTTCAAGTAAGTTTGGTAAATACAAAAAACTACATCAATTAGTGATGCTTCATTGGTATGGTAAAGAGGCAATAGAAGAAGCCTACGAGAAAGACTTCATTGTTGAGCATATGGATAATGATTCTTTCAACTGTTGTATCGATAATTTAAGCTTTGCCCCAGATAATGTGAACAAAGCAAAGGGACTGACTTATGATATTGAACGTATTGAAGCGATTCCAATTGTTGCTGTTAATATGTACAAAGACTTTGATACCCAAAAATTTCAAATTACGGTTGGTTTTAATAGCCCAGTTGTCCAAAAAACTGAAAATGGATTTGAATACGTCAATGCTTTAAAATTAGTGTATGAAAACGACTTCAGACGCACACTTTTAGATGCACAAGAAATCCTGTACGAAATGGTTAACAATGGCTTGTTAGATACTTCTAAACTTCATCATCTTAATTATAAAGTCGAGAAGGCAATATTAACTGTATTACAAGAAGGCGAAGAAAATGCTAGCATGATACAAAGAAACGGTGAATGGCTGCTTGTCTTTAACGACCAGACTCGGATAATAAAAGTTGCTCCTGATAAAGATCTTTATCAAAAGTAAAACTTTACTTAGTTCCATTGAATATAATGGAACTTTTTTGATTGTTATCGATTAAAAAAGCCGAGTAATCATACTCGGCTTAATCCCTTAGCGTTGAATTCATTGGCTTTTTTATAATAACGATTCAGCACAATTTCCTCCGCTTCCTTAAATCCATAGCCCAAGGCTGCCACTTGTTTTACCTTTTTTTCTTTCTCTCTTAACAGTTTTTTCATTTCGTCCCCTGGCTTTGTTCCAAGCTTTTCTGCATTTTGTTTCGAAAGGTCCTGCAAAAACCACTGGACAATATCCATTTTTAAGATTTTTTCTTCCAAAGGCGTTAACTGATCAGAATCTTTATCAATCTCGATATCCTTTAGGCTTGTGACATCATCTCTCCATCTTCCGAGTGATTCATATTGAAACTTTGATCGGGATTTGGATTTCACCTTTTTACGAGCTTCCTTGAATTCATCATTGTTCCAGATCTCTGGTTCATTGTCTCGAATGTCAATTACCTGTTCTTCGGTTAACCCTAGTAATTTACCCAGTGAGGCATGATACTCTGGATAAAGGTACGTTTTTCGATACAGATAAAATGCGTTCTCCCTGATTTTTTTGATGCAATAACTGGACATATTATCTCCTCCCCTACTTCTTACATTATTATTTTAATTAAAGAAACATACGTTCGGTAAAAAAACCCAATTTTTTTGTATTGTTATGGTGTTATTTCCATAACAATACGTATAAAGGAGGACGAGTAAGGAGAAAAGAAAGCAAAGGACCAAATTATTGATCCTTTGTTGCCAGTAAAGTTCGTAATCTATTTTTCTTTTGTTCTGGATAATTCTTATAGACCCACTCGTACCCTTTTTCCGACATTTCTTTTAATATCCATTCCTCACTATGTCCATAACAATATTTATTACTCCTGACATAATATAGTTTTACACCAATTAGATAAACATCACTTTTTCGATATACACAAATAAATTGAGGTTCATATCCTGTTTCTTCTTCCACAAGATAGCTTAGACCTTCTCCTATATCTGTTCTGAAATATAATTCTTGTTCCATGTCATCACCTCCAAAGTTTTATAGGAACATACGTTCTATACCACTTTTTTATATATTAATCCGTAACTCCCTCATGTCAAGTGTATTTTTGTAAAAAATGGTATTTATTTGTGTTGTCTATTTACTAGTAAACTAATACACTTTTAATTGATACAACTATTGATTGAAGGTGAAAGTATGCATATGCCAAGAAAAGTGAAAATGGCAGCTCTTTATTTAAGACGATCACGCCAAGACATAAAATTTGAAAAGCTAACTGGTGAAGACACATTAAAAGCTCAACGTGTATTAATGGGAAATTTTCTTTCGACACAAGATTTCCCCTGCCATCCGTTACCCTTTGAAGAAATCATCAGTGCTTCGAGCATTGAAAAAAGAGAGCAATTTAAAAAGATTTTAAAAGGTATTGAAGATGGAACCTTTGATGCTATCGTTTGCAAAGATGTTTCGAGACTATCTAGAGGTTTAAAAGATTCAGGATACATTCATGATTTATTTAAAGATTATGAAACGATAATTATTACACCAGGGAAAATATATGACTGTTCAAATGATGAAGATCTGAAAATGCTACGTATGGAACTCTTTTTATTTCAAGAAGAATGGCAAATTATCAGAAAGCGAATGGTTGGTGGACGAAGACTAGCAGCAGAGCGAGGGTTCTATATCGGTGGACCTGTTCCCTTTGGTTTTCAGGTTGATGATAAAACGAGAAAACTTGTTCCACATGAAGAGGAATCAAAAACCGTAAAAGACATTTATAATCTGTATGTAAATGAGGGTTGGGGGCTTGAAAGGATTGCTAATTATTTAAATCATAACGGGACTCCCTCTCCAAAAGGCAAAAAGTGGCTTAAACACCAAATCCGAAGAGTTCTTTCCCAAGAGAAAAATATCGGAATCCAAGTTTTTGGCAGAACAAAATTAAAAGGAAAAGCTATTAAACCCCAGCCAGAAGAAACATGGATACAAGTAGAAGAAAAAGATTCTGCCATACTAATAAGTGAAGAGGAAATTGAACTTTTTAAAAAAGCACAGGAGCTTTTGGCAGATAATCGAGTTAACTATGATACTCAAACACATAAAAGAGTTTACGCTTTAAGCAAACTGATTACCTGTGGAGTATGCGGAAAAAACATGATGCGAAAAAATGTTCAAGCTCAACATATATTATTAGATGGGACAAAAAAGAAATATATAACTTATCATATGTTTTGTCCAGATTGTAAGGGCGGGATTAAGTATGACCGTATTGAGGAAAGATTATTGGAAATTCTGAATGAATACGTGCAAATTGATGCTGAAAAATTAGAGGAAAAATTGCTCACTGAACTTAGTCCTCAGGAAAACAAGATTGATGCTGAAACTGAAATAGCTTCCTATAAGAAACGAATTGAAAAGCTTAAAGATAAACGTAATCGAAACTATAATGCTTACTTAGATGGAGCTGCAGAAGAGGAAGATTATAATCGGACACGAAATGAGATAAATATAGAAATTCAAGATTTAGGCGAACGAATTGAAATTATCAAGAAAACCATGTCATCAAACGAGGAAGAAGAACAAGCAAAAGTTAATGTCGAGAAATTTCTGGTAAATGCAACCGAAGCGTTAAGGATATATGAGTCGCTTGCTGATCCATTTAAAAATGAACTTCTTCATAAAATTTTTGATGAAGTAAAGTTATTCATTACAAAGAAAACACGCGGCAAAGAGTCGGAATTTCATTTAGAAGTGAAAATCAATTCAACCATACTTTAAAACCAATAGTCGTTGTATTCAAACGCTCAACTATTTGGAACAGCAATTGGTGATGGAACGGCTACTTTAACGGCGCTCGGCCAAATTGCTGCAATTTGGGTTGGCGGCGGCACATTGGTTCCTTGGGCATTGATTCCAGCGGCTGCAATCTGCAATGTCAGTCCATTTGAATTGGCCCGCAGAAATTTAATTCCCGTTGTCATTGGATTAGTTGTGACAACGATTGTTGCCATGTTCTTGATTTAAATAGCAAAGGTTGTTAAGTTTGGCTTAGCTAAATATAGTTGATGAAAAAAGACAATAACAAACCCTCCTGGTCAAGAAAAATTGTCTGAATAACCAATTTGAATAAAAAAATTCTGGAGCTGTTCCTCAAGTGCTCCAGAATCTCTTTTCTCACTACTGACTTGTTATAGGAGTTTTGCGTTTCATAGAAAATAAAATTAATATTCCTACAGCGACAATACCCGCCAATAGGAACATTCCCGATGTTAGCGTAAACATTCCCAATATAGTAGGTCCGATAAAACCGCCCAGCGCAGCAAATGAATTGACTAAGGCGATACCAACAGGAGCTGTCGATTCTGTAAAGAAAAATGTAAGATAAGCAAAGAAACAACCAGCAAAACCATATAGACCAAAAGAGGCGATGGATAAAACGAATACCATCGGTGCAACAGATGTTACAACAGCACATCCAATAAATCCTATCATTGCGATGAACAGGCAAACCAGTAAGTGATTTTTATGCGTTCCTGTACGATCCGCATTCCAACCAACAAATAGTGCAGCTGGAATTGCGATAATGTTAGGAATCATTGCCAACCAGCCTATCTCTAGATTGGTAGTAGTCGCTTCAGATAATGATTTAATAATGGTAGGTACCCAAAAGGATAATCCATAAATTCCTGTATAGGCCGCGAAATAAAATGCTGAGAGTTTCCAAACTGTAAAGTCTTTTAGCATTTCTCGTTTGGTCGGTTTATTTAGTTTGCTGCTTTTAATTCTCTCCGCTTCCAGTTCTTGCTCAAGCCAGTTCTTTTCCTCATCCGTAAGCCATTTTGCGTCACGAGGTTTATTAGTTAAATAAAACAGCACGACTACTCCCAGTATTAATGCAGGAATCCCCTCTAAAATAAACATCCAGCGCCAGCCTGACAAATTTGCCCATGCAATATTATCGATAATCCAAGTTGAAACGGGAGCTCCGATTAAACCTCCAATTGGCAGAGCCAATAATAAAACTGCGGTCGCTTTTGCACGTTCATTTTCCTTGAACCAATAAGTTAAATACAAGATAATCCCTGGAAAGAAGCCTGCTTCGGCAATACCCAATAAGAACCTAAGAATATATAAATGCGTCGCACTTTGAACAAAGCCTGTTAAAATAACCACGATTCCCCATGAAATCATAATTCGGGCAATCCAAATTCTTGCTCCAACTTTATGCATGATCATATTGCTGGGTACTTCAAAGAAAAAATAACCAATAAAGAATATTCCTGATAGCAATCCAAAAACTTCAGCTGTTAATGCTAACTCAGCATTCATCTCGAGTGCTGCATATCCCATATTTACCCGATCAAGATAGGCTACGATGTATAAAATTAAAATAAATGGCAAAATGCGAATCATTCTTTTACGTGTGACTGATTCTATGATCATCTGATTACCCAACCAGTTCCCTCCATTTTAAAGGAATGCCAATCTTATCACTTAATTCTTCTATAGACATGTCTACCAAAATTTCATTCACAACCATTTCTTCCTTATTAAAAGAAAACACGGCAAACTCTGTTATTAGCAAATCGATGAAACGAATACCACTAATAGGATAAGTTAATTCTTTAACTATTTTCGATGAACCATCCTTTGCAAATAGTGTTGCAGCGCCAATCACTTTTTTAGCTCCTGCTACTAAATCCATTGCACCTCCTACACCTAGAATCGGTTGATAGGGAACCGCCCAGTTGGCAATTCTACCACGAGTATCCACTTGTAAAATCCCCAGTACGGCTACATCAACATGTCCACCCCGAATCATTGCAAAAGAGTCGGCACTGCTAAACAAAGCTGCACCATTCGCAAGGGTCACAGGCTCTTTACCGGCATTAATCAAATCTATATCAAATTCATCTTGTGACGGAGGTGGACCGATACCCAAAAGGCCATTCTCAGATTGTAAATATACTTCCTTCCCTTCAATAAAAGCGTTTACTAATGATGGAATGCCAATCCCCAAATTGACGACTTGACCATCTTCTAGCTCATCAGCAATGCGTGGGGCTATTTTAAATCGAACATCTTTGTTTGACATATTGGCCTCCCTCCTTCTGATATGCTGTTTGGATGATATAATCGACATATACATGGGGAGTCACGACATGCTCCGGATCAATTTCGCCTACTTCCACAATTTCATCTACTTCGGCAATAACGACATCTGCTGCTGTTGCCATCATGGGATTAAAATTACGAGCAGTGGTATGATAAATTAAATTTCCCAATTGATCGGCCTTTTTAGCACGAATTATTGCAACATCACCTTTAATGGCTTTCTCGAAAATATAACGTTCTCCATCAATCACTCTTTCTTCTTTACCATTTGCCAATTCTGTTCCCACAGCTGTTTTCGTGTAAAACCCACCAATTCCTGCTCCACCGCACCGAATTGCTTCCGCTAATGTCCCTTGAGGCAGTAAGTCGATTTGCAACTCTCCTTTTGTCCAAGCCAAAACTGCTTCTCGGTTCATCGTAAAAAATGAACCAATCGCTTTTTTTATCTGTCCACGAATAAATAATTGATGTAACCCTATCCCGTTATCACCTAAGTTATTGCTAACAATCTTTAAATTTTTTACATTCGAAGCAGCGATTACATCAATGATTGTTAAAGGTGTTCCGGATATACCGAATCCGCCCGCTAGTATTTTCTGTCCGTCTTTGAACAGTGGCATTAAGGTACTCGGATCTTTAACAAATTTCTGTTTCATTATAAAACCACCTTTTTCGAAGAAATTAAAACTTTTCCACTTTTTTCAAATCCCTTTATTTAGTAGAACAGAATTTCCATAGACCCTTTTTTAAATTCCACCTGCAACTTTGATATGTTCCATTGTGATTGCCGATGCCTCATCTGATGCCAGGAAAAAAACTGTATCAGCGATTTCGGTTGCCTCAATAAAACGGTTCATTGCCTGTTTGGGGTAGGCAATTCTAGGTAACGCTTCTTGTTCTGTCAAACCTTCACTTTCATATAAATCTTCTAATTGTTTAACAAGTAACGGTGTCTTTACTGGGCCAGGCAATACTGAATTAACAGTTATCCCGAACGGGGCACCCTCGATAGCCGTAACACTCGTCACTCCAATTACACCATGCTTTGCTGCAACATAGGCTACCTTTTCAGGAGAGGCCATTTTTCCGTGAACGGAGGAAATATTAATAATCCGACCAAATTTTTGTGACTTCATTTGAGGAAATGCATGCTTGGTCATTAAAAAGACGCCAGTTAACATAACATCAATTAACAGCTGCCATTTTTCTAAAGGAAAGTCCTCTACTTTGGCACGATATTGGATTCCAGCATTATTTACAAGAACGTCAATTCGTTGAAATTCTTCTATGATTCCTTGTATTGTTTGACTAACCGATTTTTCGCAGGTTACATCACACACATATCCTTTTGCATTTTTTCCAAGTTCTTCTACAGCGATGTTCAACTTTTCTTGACTAATATCAAGTAAACAAACGATATCTTCGTTTTTTATGAATTTCTTGGTCATTGCAGACCCAAGTCCCCCAACTGCTCCGGTAATAATGACTACTCTTTGTTTGACCATCATAATCCTCCCTTCTAGTCTTGAAACATTAACAAGTCTATTTAATATAAAGCTTTAAACTATAATATTAATCTGGTAATGATTATATTCTTTACTATGTATAATGAAAACTTAAACACAAAAAAGGGTGTTGCGAACAACACCCGAGTGAAACTATTTAGTTTTCATGACCGTCAACATATTTACCATGGTCCGGAATGGCTATTTTATCAAATTCACGGACAAGCATTTGCAAGTTTTCCGCCAATTCTTCTCCCGTCATAGGCAAGCCATGTCCGGTAATCGCTGCTGATGGCTTCAAGGCTTCTAATTTTTTTACCGATTCATATGCGGCCTTCCAATCTGTTGTTAAATAGCGTGGTGGTCCGCTGATTTCTTTCTCCTGAGTTATCACTTTATACAGAGATTCTTGTTTTACCGTTACAAATGCATCCCCGGCAATCAATGCACGGTCGCTGTCCCTGAATAAAGAAACGTGTCCCGGTGTATGCCCTGGAGTATGAATCCAGCGGAAACCTGGCATATATGGAACGCTTCCATCAGAAGGCAACAATTGGACATGTCTTCCCAAGTTGATGGGCTCATTCGGGAACATGGGAGAAATTTTCGCGATCATGCCGCCTTCTACCGTTGAATCGGGTTTTGGATAGCTTCGCATGCCTGTTAAAAATGGCATCTCCAGTGAATGTGCATAAACAGGCACGTCCCAATGTTTGATTAATTCTATAATCGCTCCAACATGGTCGAAATGGCCATGTGTTAAAATAATCGCTTTCGGTCGGCTGTTTGCTCCGAATCGGCTTTCGGTTACCGAAATAATTTCATCGGCAGAATTCGGCATGCCCGCATCCACCAAGACAAAATCATTTGTATGCGGTTCTCCTACTAGCGCAATATTTACAATTTGAACAGTATGCTGGTATAAATCAGGCAATACTTCGATCCCTACCCCACTTCCTACCGAGGTTGCCGGTATATACTTATAATCACTACCATAGTTCATCTCTTTATCCATACCTGTCCCCTTCTTTCTTCTGTAAAATATGTCTTTTGTAGTATTCCACCAGTGAACTTATATAAACATCAGAAAAAACCAATCTCACTACGATTCTTCCAAAAACTTTCGTTGCCTGAATGTCGACAAAATGCGGCAATCTTCGACCATTATTCTAGTATGCTCAAAGAACAAAACATATCTTGATCTATCCCGCTAACTCCATAAAAAAGGGATGTCAAAAAGCATTAATTGCTTTTCGACATCCTCTAGTTTCAAATTAAGTAGGTTAAATATGAAATTCAATCGTATCTTCAACATAGTGCCATTCGTATGGTGTTTCTTGGTATACGTAATAGTTCAGCCAGTTATAGAATAATAAATGGGAATGCGCGCGCCAAGTGTTTTTTGGCGTTTTGGACGGATCGTTCTCAGGGAAGTAATTGACAGGTATGTCAACCGGCTCTCCTTTAGCTACATCTCTTGAATATTCATCTGCAAGCGTTGTGGCATCGTATTCCAAATGTCCTGTAATCATGATATGTCTTGTATCTTTGGATTGAATGATAAAAGGTCCGGCTTCATCTGAATAGCTTAGCAACCTTAAATCGCTATGATTGCATACATCCTCAATCGATACGGAAGTATGGCGCGAATGAGGCGCTACATATTCATCGCTGAATCCTCGTACCAAATCGACCGTTAAATCCGTAATGACATGAGAATAAATCCCCGAACATTTCTTCGGAAGTTCAAACTTGCCAATTCCAAAATGATGATACAGTGCAGCTTGCGCACCCCAACATATGTACATGCAAGAAGTGACGTTCACCTTGGCCCAATCCATAATGCCAACAATTTCTTCCCAATAGTTCACTTCTTCAAATTCCATGCGTTCCACAGGAGCACCCGTAATAATCATTCCATCAAAACGGCGGTGCTTAATTTCATCAAACGTTTTATAAAAACTATCCAAGTGGGACTTTGACACATTTTTGGAAGAATAAGTAGCTGTATTTAAAAATGTCACATTCGTTTGCAACGGCGTGTTACCCATTAAACGCAATAACTGCAGCTCTGTTTTCTCTTTTTCGGGCATTAAATTTAATACTAAAATGTTCAATGGACGAATTTGTTGCGTCTGGGCGCGATCTTCTTCCATCACGAATATTTTCTCTTCGCGCAGGATTTCCCCTGCAGGCAAATTCTTTGGTATATTAATAGGCATTCTTTTTCCCCCAACTCTTCATTTTTCACGTAACATAAAAACCTCTCATTCCAGCACTGGGAATGAGAGGGTATATGTTATACGCACACTCTTATCTCCCAAGATGCGAAATGCAATCTTGCTGGAATTAGCACCTTTCTAACCTTGTTAGAGGTTGCTGAAGCTTCATCGGGCCATTTCCCTCTGCTTCTCTTGATAAGATTCATGAAATTAAGCTAATACTAACATGCTTGGGAAGTATTTGCAATATTTTTAAGATTATTTTTCATTGGATAATGTTTTTCGCCAAGATGTTTTCTCTTTATTCTGAATGAGCAACTCCATTTTTTCATCCCATCCATCAATCAGTGTATTCCAAATACGGCAAGAATAGTTGTCCTTTTCTTGATTGTAGAGCACAAACTCGATGCACGGTACATCATTCACTTGCATATCCTCCACTCCATCAAGGGAAGTAATCAATAAGTTCTCTTCCGTATCTTCTTCCCCGTCTTGATCATCAAGATTGCGGCTCTTGATTTCCGCGATGATGACATCGTGCTCCAAACTCAATGGCTCGTCTTGCGATGCGTAGCGAAACATCTTCTCAGGAAAGTCTTCATAGTCCAGTACTTCTTCTATATCGCCTTTTAAAAAAGACTCATGCGTTGGGCTATATAAAAGTTCAACTGAGGCCTCATCCTGCTCTTCTTCAAAAACGCCATTGGCAAACTGGCTTTTCCCTTTGTCCGTTAATTCGTACCAACCTGACGTTTTCGAAATTAAGCCCGTTTTTTGCATTTTGCTTAATAAATCATGAACAAACAGCGGTTCTACAAGGAGAATCTCGCTTATTTGCTCTGGGCTTTCAAAATGCGTCTCTTTTAGCGAAAGAAAAAGCATTTTCATTAAAATGTCCATTTTCGTTCGGATCACTGGTTTATATGTGATATTTAATGTATGAACAGGTACACACCATGTATCTGCTTGCAGGATGGAAATATTGCTGTTTTTGGTCAGTTTTTCAGTTAAAGATTTTTGCAATGAATTCAGTTCCATTATTTCCTCCTTTATGAAAAGCGCAAGCGCCCTGGTTAGCCCTGACAAGCGCTGGAAGGACCGAATCGAAAGCATCTTTTCAGCTTTCGAATGAGGGCAGACCGCGACCTCGAGGGGCTGGGCGCTGGAGCTAGACATTATGCAAGATGTAAAAAGCTTTTATCAGGTTAAGAAATCAAGCTTTCACTCTCATTTCGATAGCCGTTTTGCGCCTTTACAGTTGACAGCAAGTGTTGATACATTTTTTTGGTTTCCTCTTTTTTCGGGCGCTGCGTAAACATTTCTGTACTGCCGATCAAGACCAGCAATTCCCGCGCACGAGACAATGCGACATTGAGGCGGCGATAATCTTTGGCAAACCCAATATCCCCATGCTTGTTGTTATTATTCCGCACCATGCTCACCAAAATCACATCCATTTCCATCCCTTGGAATTTATCGACGGAACCTGTACGAATGTGCAAGTGCGGTACATCCAGCTCCTGTTCAATCAGGCGGTTAATCCGTTTTACTTGTTCTGCATAGAAACTGATGACGCCAACCGATTTAAGCTCGTTTTCCTCCATAAGCCCTTGTTCCTTCGCTTTAGCGGTCGCTTCATTTAAATCGAGCAGCATTTTGCGCACTACGTTCAATTCTGCTTCATTAAATAAACTTGCTCCTTCTTTCATGCGCTGTTCAAAGAATTGAGGTTGATTCTGTATATCGATCCATAATAAATGCTGGTCGCGATGGAAGAAAGCAGTGTCGAGTTTATGATCGCGCAGCCTATCGGAATCCGGCAAGCCACATTGCAGCGATTCATTGCCGTTTTGATAAAATGGCGCAATGGTTTGCATAATTTTTTCATGCATTCGATATTGAATCGCCAGCATTTTCTTGTTGGAGGATGGCAAATTTTTATATAACCGTTCAAATAACGATTCTTCCAAGAGTTTTTCAAGCTCCCGTTTTTCTTCGAACGTATCGCTTTCTTTCAGCACAGTTTCCAAGGTTTCTTCAAACGTATCATCACCGATTAACGGCGGCAGCTGGTGATGATCGCCAACCAGGATTACTTTTTTTCCTTTTAGCATCGGCAATAAAAGTTCCGGCGGGGTCGCTTTTGACACTTCGTCAATGATCACAACATCAAAAATCGGATAATGATCCATAAACTCTTTATTCGCCGAGGCCACACAAGTTGTTCCAATAACATTTGCGTGTTTAACATAAAGCTTACGAATTTCATCCAAGTCGTGCTCTGTCGCTTGTTCCAGCAATTCCTTCCATTGAAGCTGCATATTTTTAGCAATGGGCAGCATTTCAATTTTTTTGCGGGTTTTCTCAATCTCCTGCTGTAGATTTGTTATGCTTTCTTTTGTTTTTTCCAGCGCAAGTTCTGGGTTTTGCTTTGTTAGTTGCACCAATCTTTCACTTTCTTTTTCCAATTTGATGCCTTCAGCGTTCATTTCTTTTAATTGAGCAATTGCATCATTCAACAATGCTTCCCCATGACGGAGTTCTTCTTTTACACGCTCTGCTTCTTGCTGCTTTTTCTCCAGCTTCTCCTGAAATTCACCGTGTTTTATTCGGTTTTGCTCGTATTGTTCAATGTCTGATTGCAAAGTATGAAGAACAGTTTGAAGTTCATCTTCTGAAGGAATCAACTCTTTTTCCATAGGATCTAGAGAAATGGAGTTTAGCTTGGTTTCCATTTGATCTTGCAAGCTGAGCAGCTGCTCTTCTTTTAACTTTGCCGATTGTAGCGAAGACTCATCCACGCCCGTTTGTTGCAGCGATTGATCGATGACTTCTTCTTTAATTTTCTTGAAAACAAGCTTGGATTCATCAATAAGCAATCGGAAGCGTTGGGATACCTGCTGAAGATACAGCTTTCTCATGTATAACCCTTGAACAGAGCGGACGCCGTTTTCTTTCGTGATGATTTTTTTGGCAAAAGCTGTGCTAAGTTTCGTTAAAAATTCATTGATTTCCTGCAATGAGTAGGAATGATTAGCTGGCAGTTGTTCGACTTTAACCTGAATTCCAATCGTCCCATTACAATAGTCTATGGCTTTGTCCAGACGACTTGAAAGTTCATTTAAAAATTTCAGGTCTTTTAGTTGTTCATGAATCTTTTCCATATCCGCAAAAAGCTGACTGAGCACATAGCCCCTGCGAATATTTTTTTCTTCTATAAAAGACTCAATTTCATATATTTTTTTAAAAGATTCAATTTGTTGTATGGTTGAATCCATCCCGCTTGTCTGTTCTTCATATTTGCGGCTTTGTTGGCGAGCTTCTTCAAGTTGGGCGCTGATTCGATGCAATTCTTTTTGAACGCTTTTATATTCAAGCATTCTCTGGCTTTTTGCACTATTTTCCCTCGCTTTACGAATCGCTTGATCTATTTCTTCAATTGAACCAAGATCTGCAAGAATGCCCTCAAGCTCTTTCATGCGGGCTGTTATTTTTTCATAAGAGGAGGCAAGCTTTTCAATCCCTTGCTCTATTTTTTCCCGTTCTTTTTTTAATGGGATAATCTTCTTCTTTAGCTGATAGATTTCTTTTTGTATTTCGATTAGTTGCTCCTGGGCAGCTTTTTTCAGTTCAATCTGCTCCAGCAACATGTGTTCTTTGTGCTGTAATTCTTCTATTTCATTCTTACCGTTTTCGATATCTTTTTTTAGAAGCTGTTCCTTCTCATCATGTTCATCAATTTCTTTTAAAATCGCATCATAGGTTTGTTTCTTCCAATACTCTGAAACATTTTCTTCGATAAACTTTTTGCCTTCTTCTTCAATACTTTCCGTCCGTCCATAACGAAGAATGCGAATATCCTTATTGGATAATAGGCGGCCCAGCGCATTATCAACAGCCAAGTTCGATTGGGAAGCAATTAATGTTTTCAAGCCAGCCTTTGCATTTTGGTAGCAAATCTCAGAGATGACGGTTGTTTTCCCGGTTCCTGGAGGGCCTTGAATGACATACAAATCTTCCGCAGAAATGGCACCAGTCACTGCCGCTCGTTGGTATTCATTTAAATTATTATGAAATTCGAGATTGGCCTCGTTTTTTCGCTCGGCAATTTTCGGGTGATCTTCAAATAAGATATTTTCAAGATTCGGGTTTGCTGCTAGCCCTTCTTTTAATCGATCAAACCCTTTTAACAAACGATTCAATTGAGACTTTGTAGAAGCGTTGCTAAATGTAATATATTCGGATGTAAAGTCAAAATCATTAGAACGGGCAAGCTTTGAAACTCTCGCATTTAATTCGATGTCGATGCTTCTGTCTTGGCGATTTACCTTAACAACTTCCCCAATTTCCCTTGGGTAGCCTTTCACATAGGCACTTAACCCTTTTATTTGCTTCCATTCTTTGTCGTTGATGCCATTTAAGCGAAGCGTAACTTTGGAAAAGTCCGCGCTATAGTCAATGGAACTAAAAGTCGCATCAATGTCATCAATTGATGCATTTTTATATAAAACCTTTAAATAACCTTCCCAACTGGAAATTCTTTTATTGACATAATCGAATCGCTCCTGTGCTACAGGCAATTCAGCCAATGCGGAAATAAAGTTGTCTGGATATGTATGTCCGTTGATGCGGGAAGGAACAAAACGAATGCGCATTCTTCGGCGTCGGTTCGTTTCAATCGGGGTACTTTTCCCTCTTGTACGAAAACTTTTTGCGATTAAACCGTTTTTTATATCAAAAGCGCAATCCATGATTACCACGCGTTCCCCAAATTTCTTTGCGAGCTGCGCATTGCGTTTGTTGTCAAAAAAAACGGTTAATGAAAGCGAAGTTTGTTCAATCGACTGCTTTTCAATGGTTACATCAAAGGCGTTTTGCAATTTAAAGAAGGAATGTTCATCTTGAAAGTGTTGTTTAATGGCTTCACGAGCTGTATTGGTTAAGACAATAAAACATTTCAACGTCTCGATTGTTTCCATTTTTTGCACCATGCAAACACTCCTTCCTACGGGTTTCAATTTTTTCTCATAAAGGTCATTATATCAAGATTCCTTACTTCGTGGTAGCTTGACCAAAATAGTTTGAAAGTTCGAATGTGGGGTAAAATTTAGAAAAACACAACTCGACCAAAAATGGCCGAGTCGTTTGTCTTTTCTTATGCCGATTTATATATTTACGCTCTTATCTATAGTAATGGAATGTTTTATTTTCCTGAATGTGCAATTTCGTGGTATTTTGCATCCCACTCAGGGTCAACCTTGCTTAATGGATAAGGACGGAAACTATCTTTTTTTACCAACGTATGTAGTGAAGTGCCCGTGGCTGCAACCGAACCGTCTTCGTGCAAAATCTCGTAGCCATATGTGGTTTTCAATTTTGTGTGGGATTCTACCCAAGTGCGGATAGTAGCAACCTGGCCATAGCGCATGGCTTTTTTATATTGTATGGAGATATCCAAAACTGGAGATAAATAGCCTACTTCTTCCAGACCGGCATAGTTGAATCCAATATCCTTAATCAATTGTGTACGGCCAATTTCCATCCAAATAACATAGTTCGCATGATACACGACACCCATTTGGTCTGTTTCTGCATAGCGTATTTCAATCTGTTTTTCACTGACAAACATCTACATTCACCTCTTTAATAAGTATACAACAGATTTAAACAATGACATAAATAACGCTTTAATTTTTTGTCGATAATAAAGAAGGAAGCTAAACTGCTCTATTTCCTCAATAGCATTTTGTTGGCAATTATGGTAGTATAAATTTCTAATATACAAAGGACGTGAACTGTTTTGATTAAAATTGAATTACCGAAACCTGATGTCGTGATTTATCAGCGCAAACAAGAATTAAAAGAAGGCGAAGTGCCCATTACGCCATTTCATGGATTTATTGATTTTCATAAAATCACACGTGAAAAAGGCGGCTTTTTCCTTTTCTATAATAAAGCAAATGAAGTGCTGTTCGTCGGAAAAGCACGCAAAATCCGCCAGCGCATCAAAAAACACTTTGAGGATAATGTGTCGCCAATGAAAAACCATCGTGATGAAATCTACAAAATTGAAGTGTATGAAGTGGAAGATGCTATGGAACGCGAAATTTACGAAACATATGCAATCAATACTCTGAAAGCTAAATATAATATCGAAAAAGTTTTCTATAAAGAAAGCTAAAGCGTGCTCGAGTTAAATAAGAAAATAAAAAAGCTGATTGGTAGATGAAAATACCAATCAGCTTTTCGTTTAGTTGAATTCCAATAATTTCGCAACTTGTTTAAAGTCGTCCAAGAGAAACTCTTTGTTTTTCATCACATCGTTAAACCAAGGGTCAATCGGCTTTGTAAATTGTTCTTCGGGTTCCTCGTTTTGCTGAAGTGTAGCCACCAGATAATCAATCATTTTTGTTCGTTGCTCATAAAACTTGATGCGTTGATGGAAATCTTTATTTACTTCCACATTGAATAGTTTTCCCAACCGGATAATGCCCGCGTTGACATGTTGCTCAGCATACAAAGAAGATCCCACAATGGCAAGTTTTTGTTTAAAAGTGTATGGCAATTCTTTAAAATATGATTTCATGAATTCTTCTGTTTGTTGGGCAATTAATTGCAGCTGATTTATTTGTGCCTTTGTCAAATTTTTCGTTTCCTCAAAAGCCGGCAAAATGGCATATGCTTCATCCAAAAGCGATTTAACTCTTTCATACCGTGCTTCATCATGGGTTTCACCGATTTTTCTGTAAATGGTTTCGGCAACAAATAAACGCTGCAAATACCCCGTCAATAAAATCATGCCGTTATATTGTGATGGTCCATTGGTTGTCATGCTGAAATGACCCCCTTTTCATTATCCGCTTTGTTTCTACAAAAGCTTTTCATTATATCAAATCCCCGAACATATCTATTGATTCGTCATTCCCCCTACCCTCTGTGTTGCCAAACTCACAATCACGAAGATAATCAATGACGCAAATATAGGAATGGTTACTGTATGCATGCCAAAAATATGCGGAGAGAGGCGATCAATCGCTATATATAAAGCCAGCCCTACAATCATGGAAGAAATAGCGCCATATTTGTTTGCTTTTTTCCAATACAAACCAAACACAACAGACCATAAAAAGGCCGACTCCAACCCACCAAATGCAAAGAGATTTAACCAAATCAAAAATTCCGGCGGTTTTAAGGCGAAGATGATGACAGCTAGTCCAATAACCGTTGTCACCAAAAAGCTCCGATTCTTAATCTGTTTGTCGGATGCGTCCGGATTGATGAAATTAAGATAAATATCTTTTACAACCGTCGAACTAACCATCATTAACAAGGCATTCACAGTGGACATGATGGCTGCCATTGGAGCTGCAAGAACAACCCCTGCAAGAATTGGCGGCAGTACTTTTAAAGTCAAAGTGGGCATTACGGTGTCCGCTACTTCAATGCCCGGAATAACTGGACGTGCCAAGACGCCGATTAAATGCATTCCAAACATTATCGTTCCAATACCGATTGTCCCAATAATAATGGCCTTATGTAAACTCTTTGAATCTTTATAGCTCATCGCTCGCACCGCAATTTGAGGCAATCCAATGACCCCTAATCCAATTAAAATCCAGAATGACGAAACATATAACGGTGTTAATGATCCATCTGAACCAAACGGTGACAACATTTGGGGATTGTCATTATAAAGCGAGGCCATTATTTGATCAATTCCCCCGCCTGCTATGATTGTACCGATAAGCAAAATGACTGTACCGATGATCATGATGGAACCTTGCAGCGCATCCGTTAATGCCACTGCACGGAATCCTCCGATGATTACGTATACTAACACGGTAACAGCAAATATCAACAAGGAAGTTGTATAATTCATTCCCGTCAGCGATTCGATCAATCGCGCACCGCCAACCCATTGAGCCGTCATGGAAGCAAAAAGAAATACAATAATGCTGATAGCAGAAAGTACAATAATAGCATTGCTGTTATATCGCTTTTTTAAAAAATCAATTAACGTAATCGCTTCGTAGCGTCGGGAGATAATCGCGAATTTCTTTCCTAATACCATCAGTACAAAATATCCTGCCGGCAGCTGAGCCATAGCAAGCAAAACCCAGCCCAGTCCAAGATTGTAAGAAACCCCGGGCCCGCCGATAAAACTGGAGGCACTTCCGTATGTAGCCATCATGGTCATGGCCAGCAAGAAACCGCCCATTTCGCGTCCGCCCAAAAAGTATTCCTGCAAAAAAGAATTTGACGTTCGAACTTGTTTATTTGCCCAAAAGCCGATCGCGAAAATAATGATTAAAAACAGGAAAAGAGGGATAATTACTTGCCAATGAATCATTGTTCCTCCTCCTGTTCTTCAAAAGAGACTTCTTTAAAGAACACTTTAATCGTGATCCATATCAAGAAGATCATAAAAACAGTTCCAGCGATACAGCTATAAAAGAACCATTCAGGAAATCCCAGGATATAATTATATTCTGATGGATCGCCGGAACCTAAGCCATAAGCAAATCCAAACCAGATCGCAAAATTAATAATGACGAGTCCAACCCCAATCAATGCTTCCCGGTTGGCAACCTTAAAACGTTGATCCTGCAATTTAACTTCATCCTTTCAATTACTCTCATAAAAGAGGTTTTCCCCTTTTTATCATACTTTGTCGGATATGGAAATGGAAGAGTTTCTAATAACTATGCATATAAGAAAGATTTTCATCGTATATTTATTTATTCTTTTCCCAAATTAAGAGCAAATATTTTTTTCTCGTATCATATTTTGCTATAATTATAAAAGATAAAAATCACACAATAAACTTGTGATTAATTAGGATGGAGGATAAAGTTTAATGAAAAAACTTTCTGCTATTTTTCTTGCCTTCACTTTAGCGTTCTCGAGTGTCGGTACAATTATTCCTTTCATGGATGATGCTGAAACTGCCGAAGCAAAACGGTATAAGTCTGGCAAAAAGAGCTATAACAACAACCCAGGCACAACAAACAACAACATCCAAAAAAATGATAATGGAACAAATTCAACTGTAAACAAATCTACAACAAACAATAACAATAAATCTGCAACGACAAACCCGAACAAAGGCGGTTTCTTTAGCGGCGGGCTAATGAGAGGGTTATTCATAGGCGGACTGGCTGGTTTATTATTCGGCAGTCTATTCGCCGACATGGGATTACTCGGGAACATTTTAGGCTTTGCGATCAACGCAGCGGCAATTATTTTCATCGTGTTTATCTGCATGAAAATTTATCAAATGATCAAACGCAATAAAAACAAAGAGGTAACAGACAATTGGAAACGATGACTTTATCTGAACAAGAGATCGTGAACGCCCTTTGCTATTTTCATGCTAAATTCAAGCATGTTCAACCTTCCGACGTTGAAGTGGAATTAATGTATGATGATTTGGGCGGATTTACCGCAGAAGCCTATGTAAATGGTCAAATGGACTTCTATAATACGGTAAATTTCATCACGGCAATCCGACTATATCTCGATGAACAATTAAATCGAGATTCCCTGTCGGCAAGAATTGTCCTAGACCTGCATGATGATGAAGGAATCATTGCGAATATAGAATGGTAAAATTCCCAATCTAAAAGAGGTTGTCCAGAACAAAAATCTGGGCAACCTCTTCTTTTCTTTATCAGTGACTGACATTGATGGTCTTCTTTACTTTAGTATGACGATCTTTTATATGATAGTATTTAATATTGCCGTTGATTAACTCCATAAAAAATTCAATTTCAGCGTGCTTGTAAATAGGCCATTTTGCTAGGGCTAATAATCCATGTGGAGGAGGAACTTGCTCTAGGCAATCTAAGATTTTTGGATTATTAAAGTTCAAGTAGAAATAATGGCCATCTTGAAACTTCGCCAATATACTGTATCTATTATCCATATACCCTCCCGATCATGTTAATCTTATATATCTATTTTATTAACTGTATGTAATAATTTCAATAAAAACTTCTAAACTATGTAAATCCTATCATATAGAGGCGAAATTTGCTTGATTTATTGCTTTTCATAAAAAATAGGCTGAATCTACCGCTTAAGGTGAATTCAGCCTAAAAGAAATCATTATTTAGCTACGTCAACGATGCGACCTTCAATTGTTGGCTTAATCGTTTTGATGGATTCTAAATGTTCTTTAAAGTTTTCCCAATCCGATAAGCCTAAATCCGTAACGCGGCCTTCTTCATATACTTTCGCAAAGACATCATAGCCATCTCCGCCTTTGGCAGTGAACGCATTTGTAGCGATTGTATAAGTAGCTTGGTCATCGATTTCAACAGCTTCTCCTTGGTCATTTGTATAAGTAATGCTTACGATGCGTTCTCCGGCAGGTTTGGAAGAGTCAAATTTGACTTTTATTCCTTTGGAAACATGCAAAAATCCACCGTTTTCTTTCGGATAAGTGCCAACACTGATTTCAAATGCTTCTTTCAATTCGGCACCAGTCAGATCCATCAATGCCAGTGTATTGGCAAAAGGCAGTACAGTAATGACTTCCGAAACAGTGATTGGTCCTTCATCTATTGCCGCGCGAATTCCCCCACCGTTTTGAACAGCCATGATTACCTTCTTGTCTGTGTAATCCTGAGCTTTTGTAACCATACCGTCAGTAATCAAGTTACCTAAAGCCGTCTCGTTTTTGCGAACGCTCAATTGTTCCGTATTCCCTTCGTCTGAAATACGCGGGTTCACTAAAGCAGCCGTTGTGCTTGCATTGATTTGGGTATTTCCTAATTTCTCAACCTGCTCTTTATAAGGAGCCAACAGTTGAAGCGCTTGTTGGTCATCGGTATATTTTCCTAATTCCAGCAATTCGCCTTGGTGGCTCACAATCACGCCTTTTTCGTCAAACGCTACATCCAATGTTCCTAGATGACTGCTGGCATTCGCTGCTTGGACAATTAATGTTGTCTCTTTGGCTTGTCCTTGCGCATTTTTGTCTATTACATAGGGTTCCTTTAGTCTTGTGTGGGAATGTCCACCAACGATTACGTCAATGCCTTCCACATTTTGAGCCAAAAGGATATCATTATCCACTGCAGGGTTATCGTCAAATCCAATGTGGGTAAGTGCGATAATTTTGTCGACACCCATACCTTCAAACGCTTTTACCGCTTTTTCTGCTTCTTCAATATAATTTTCAAATTCAATGCTGCCCGGAGAAGAGAGATCAGCCGTTTCTGCTGTCGTTAACCCGAAAATCCCCACTTTTTCGCCATTTACTTCTTTCACGATTCCATTATAAATTTTACCGTTCTCTGGTTCGCTTGAGATTAAATCGCTGAATAAACCTGTAAACTGTTTGTCCCCAGAAAAATCAACGTTTGCTGATACGAATGGGAATTTGGCAGCTTTTATAAAATCAACTAGAGCTTTGTGCCCTTCTGGCGAAGAACCGCCATCAAACTCATGGTTGCCGAATGTCATGGCATCATATTGCATGTAGTTCATGAAAGCCACATCTGCTTGCCCTTTAAATTCATTGTAGTATAAAGTACCCGTGTTAGCGTCTCCAGCGTCTAATAACAAAGCATCTGGATTTTCTGCACGGACTTCCTTCACCGCTGTTGCACGCTTTGGAGCCATTTCAATTTGACCATGCGTATCATTCGAATGCATGATTGTTAAGTTGAAAGCACCATCGGAATCATTTGGGAGTTCTAAAGCACGCGCCAAAAACGTTGCCGCTTGTCCTCTTGTCACGAATTTTGCAGGAGAAAAGGAGCTGGCCGTCGTACCTGTAGTAATCCCATAATCGTAAAGTGCTTTTATTTCGTTAGCATACTTTGCTACGTCTTTAAATGGCAATGCTTCATCATTTTTCGGCTGAAGATTTAAAGCGGAAGAAAGCATTAGAGCGAAATGCTCACGCGAAATTTTTTCATTTGGTTTAAAAGTATGGTCAGAATAACCCTTAATGATATTTGCTTCTTTTAATGCGGCAATCGCACCGAAAGAGTCCTTTGCTTTAGGTACATCTTTAAACCCTGGATCTTGAACGTTTTTTGTATCCAATTTCAGGATATTGGCAAGCATAATTGCAACCTGTCCACGTGTTACGCCGGCTTCAGGTTTGTATGTACCATCCGGAAAACCTTTAATTATTCCTAAATCTGCTAGTTTAATAATATGTTCTGAGTATGGATGTGATGAAGAAACATCAGAAAATGAGGCTGCTGCTTCAGTTTGCATTGGGGTAACAATCAATACGGATGATGCCAGTGCAGTAGTAGTAGCTGTGGCTAAAAAGATTTTGCCGTTCTTGGATAATTTCATTAGGATAAAACCTCCGACAATCGAATTATTAATATTTTTAATACAACATTATATTAATCTATAGCATTGTAAAAATCTATTAAGGGCATGTAAATTTATTGTTAGATTACCATTCTTTAAAAACCTATTTAATGCCTTTTTTAAAAGCAAGATACAGCGTCATACCCTCTCCTGAATGAACAAAAAAGTAAAGGCCGACCCAAAAACATGAGTTTTGGGCCAGCCTCTTTGTGCAAATTATTCAGCTGCTTTCGAGCGAAGAACCATTTGCAGGATACCACCGTTACGGTAGTAGTCTACATCTACTTCAGAGTCGAAACGAGCAAGAGCTTTAAATTCTTTTACTGTTCCATCTTCCGCTTTAGCAGTTACTGTTAAAATATCACGTGGTTTTACATCATCTGTAAGGTTAACAGAGATTTCTTCTCTACCAGTCAAGCCTAAAGAATCTGCGCTTTCACCTGGCATGAATTGAAGTGGCAATACACCCATCATCACAAGGTTTGAACGGTGGATACGCTCATAGCTTTGTGCGATTACTGTTTTGATGCCCAATAAGAATGTACCTTTAGCAGCCCAGTCACGGGAAGAACCCATACCATAGTCGTTACCTGCTAAAACTACTAATCCAGTACCTTGTTCTTGGTATTTCATCGCTGCATCGTAAATGTACTCTACTTCGCCTGTTGGCCAGTAAGTTGTGAAGCCACCCTCTGTACCAGGAGCAACTTGGTTGCGGATACGGATGTTCGCAAATGTTCCGCGCATCATCACTTCATGGTTACCACGGCGAGAACCGTAAGAGTTGAAGTCACGAATCGCTACACCATTTTCTTGCAAATATTTACCTGCTGGTGTATCTTTGCCGATTGCACCTGCTGGTGAAATGTGGTCAGTTGTAATAGAGTCGCCAAATTTAGCGATTACGCGCAATCCAGAAAGACCTTGGATTGGTTGCGGCTCTTTAGAAAGACCAGTAAAGAATGGTGGGTTTTGGATGTAAGTTGAATTTTCATCGAATGTATATAAAGAATCCGTTGATGTTTCAATTTCATTCCATTTTTCGTTTGAAGTAAATACTGTTGCATATTCTTTTTGGAATAATTCACGAGTAACTACTTTATTCAATACTTCATTTACTTCTTCTGTTGTTGGCCAAACGTCAGCAAAGAATACATTGTTGCCATCTTTGTCTGTACCGATTGCATCTCTTTGAAGGTCGATATCAACTGTACCAGCCAATGCATAAGCCACAACAAGTGGCGGTGATGCCAAGTAGTTTGCTTTTACAAGTGGGTGTACACGGCCTTCGAAGTTACGGTTACCGGAAAGTACAGAAGTTACGAATAAATCTTTATCTTTGATCGCTTCTTCGATTTCTGGAAGCAATGGACCGGAGTTACCGATACATGTTGTACAACCATAACCTACTGTATTGAATCCGATTTGATCCAAGTAGCTTTGCAAGCCAGAATCTTCAAGGTAGCCAGTTACTACTTTTGAACCTGGTGCCAAAGATGTTTTTACCCATTTTGGTGGTTGGATTCCTTTTTCAACCGCTTTTTTAGCAACTAGACCAGCAGCTAAAAGAACGTATGGGTTGGATGTATTTGTACAAGAAGTAATTGCAGCGATTGCAACCGCACCTGTAGGCATTTCTACATCGCCATCTGCAAATTTGATTGTAGATGTTTTTGCAAATTCATCTTCTGTTAAACCGAAACCTTGTACGCCCATAGGAGCAGTAACTGCTTCATGGTAGCGCGCTTTCATTTCTGAAAGTGGAATCAAGTCTTGTGGACGTTTTGGACCAGAAAGGTTTGGTTCGATTTCTTCTAATTTAATTTCCAATACGTCAGTATAAACCGGCTCTAATGTTGGATCAAAGAATAGGTTGTTCGCTTTTAAGTAAGCTTCTACAACCGCAATATGCTCTTCATCACGGCCAGTTAAACGCATGTAGTTTAATGATTCTTCATCAATTGCGAAGTATCCGCAAGTAGCACCATATTCAGGAGCCATGTTTGAAATTGTAGCGCGGTCAGCCAATGGCAGCTTGGATACGCCTGGGCCGAAGAACTCTACGAATTTACCAACTACGCCGCGTTGACGCAATACTTGTGTTACTTTTAAAGCCAAGTCAGTTGCAGTAGCGCCATTTGGAAGTTCGCCAGTTAATTTAACGCCGATTACTTCTGGAATTGTGAAGTATGAAGCTTGACCTAACATACCTGCTTCTGCTTCAATACCACCAACACCCCATCCTAGAACGCCGATCCCGTTGATCATTGTTGTATGAGAGTCAGTACCAACTACTGAATCAGGGAATGTTTCAAATGTGCCGTCTTCATTTTCTTTCACGTGAACAACTGGTGCTAAATACTCCAAGTTAACTTGGTGTACGATACCAGTTGCTGGAGGAACCGCACGGAAGTTATCGTATGCAGTTTGAGCCCATTTTAAGAAGTTGTAACGTTCTGCGTTGCGTTCGAACTCAAGGTCCATGTTAGCTTGCAATGCAGAAGCATTACCGTATTTGTCAACTTGTACTGAGTGGTCAATTACTAGGTCAACCGGAATCTCAGGGTTGATTTTATTTGGATCTCCGCCTAGCTCTTTCATAGCTGAACGTAAAGCTGCTAAGTCAACTACTACCGGAACCCCAGTGAAGTCTTGTAATACTACGCGTGATGGTTTGAATGGTACTTCACCTTCCGGATTAGCACCCGCACCAAATTTAGCTAGATTGTTTACATGCTCTTCTTTAATTACATAGTTATCATATTGACGCAATACAGATTCTAGTAATACTTTAATTGAGTATGGTAGGCGTGATACGTTTGCTACGCCTGCTTCTTCAATTGCAGCTAAGCGGTAAAAATTATACGTTTTACCGTTTACTTCAAAAGAAGAGCGGCTGTTGTGTAAGTTGCTTGCCATTTGTGTACTCCCCCTAGTTAAGAATTGAAAGGCTTACAAAGCTTTTCTCCATATATTATCTTATCTGATATTTATACATAAGTAAATTACATTAATATTATCTTTTGTGATAAGTTATTTTTATGACCTAGCAATTTACTATGTTTATAACAGTTGCCAAATAAGAGTGGACATGGAACATTTTGATAAGTTTCTTCTACTTGTCTACCCGCTTTTTTAAATAGATAACTCACTCAAGGAAGAATTGTTTTTATCCAATACTTTTATAATATAAAGTTCTGCATCCTTCAGTTTCGATAAATCTATATACCAGATTTCATAGTTCTCAACTTGATAGTTTGCAATTTGTTCTTCAGATAAACTCGATAAAGGTAGCAGTTCAGCCTTTTCGCTATTGACCGTTACGGATACTCCCCCGTTCGGCTTAATCAGCCCAAATAATATTTCGCCATCCGAATAGGCACTGGTGATTTTATCGTCTTCAAGTGGATCGGGCAGCGGCGAATAAGCCCCTTTCCCGGATGTCCATCCTTTCAAATTCTTTGTGACACTTCCCGTTCCAAAATAATTGCCATTCGATAAGAAGAAATATCTTTGTTCTTTTTCGCTCTTGGGTCCTTCAATCCATTCATACTTTGCATCGGTCGGCAAAGCCTCTTCTGGTGTTTTTTTGCCATCCCCGCCAAATGCAGCCAAGCAGAAATAATAGCCAAAACCAATTGCAACCATCAATGCAGCAATTAAAAATATACGCAAAAATCGTTGTTTCATTCTCTTCCCCCTCTTACTCTATTGTTTCATCCATTTTGCAATGAACAATGAGACAATCGCTTGTAATTCCGGAGATTTTCTAGAAAATTTCAATGTAAAGTATAAGGTTTTCATAAAATGGAGCGTATTTGTTCTTGCGGTAAAATAGTCGCGTGTATAGCCGACTTCCATCAAATAGAATTGTAATTTATCAAACACTTGCTCAATCCATTCGATCAATATTTCTTCCGGAAAATCCTTTGATAATAAGCTTTCGATGATTGCAACAAGCCGTTCCTCCTCGTCATCTACATAGACGGAACCTTTCCAAAAAGATTCCTTGATTCCCTGTAAAAGAATCGGTGCAAACCGGCTTTCAAAGGAAGGATGTGCAACAATGCTGGCTGATAGATCCGCACCGTGGGCAATTGCATGCGACCAGCCTTTTTCACCACCCACAAATCCGCGAATATCCTTTTCTTTCATTAAATAGGAAACACTTTGTTCCAGCAATTCTATTGCTTGTTCCCGTGATAAAAAACGCAATTGGCGATCGGCATTCAGCAAATTGCTTAGCCAAAGGGCTGAAAAAGACCTTGTAAAAACATGGTCATTATCCCTGTCTCCAATTTCATGATAAAGATAATTTTCGCCTTTTAATGTATTTGCTACATGAGCCATTTGTTCATTGGTGAATAATTGACCCGATAATAGTTCGATAAATAACCGGTAATTTAGTTTATCCCGCAGTTCTTCATCCGGATTGCCGATTTCCCTAAGCATGAGATCGATTAATCCCTGGCCATGATCCTTCAAATAGATTTGACGTTCTTTGTCATTTTTATTTAGCAGTTCCAAAAATACAGCTTTCAAAAAATAAATCCCCCTTCAATTGGCATAAGCTTTGGTAGATTCATTGTAAACTTCTCGCTTGGTTTTAGCAAAAAAGCAAATTGCCCCTGAATAACTAAAAGGGTTCTGCCTTTGCTTTTAGAAAGATTTGTAAGAATACGATTAAGATTTGAATTTTTTACTGACAATAGGAATAGTGATTGTTTAGATGGAGGTGGCCGCTTAATGGCTGTAGTTCGACTGTTTGCAAAGTTTTTCTCAAAGAAGAACACGATTCAAAAAGCCATTCAATTTTCCAAAGCCGGAAACTTAATTCAATTAAAAGCGAAAAATTATAAGGAATCGATTCATTTCGATAAAAACATGGTGCTCGCCGGAGATATATATGAAGAAACCAGGTTGGAAGGATTAATTATTGTACCTAAAAACGTGTCCGTAACCTTTCAAAACTTGACAATCTCCCCTACCGCCCAGATGTATATCGAAGGAGAAGTGGTTTTGCAGAACTGTTTCTTCATTGGGGGGAAAAATGATGTTCACGTAACGGTGGATAACGGAAAAATGAACGCCTATAGTTGCCGGTTTGAACAAGCAAAGGAAATGGCCGTTTCCATTATCAATAATAGCAAGGCCATTTTTGAAAATTGCACCTTTGAGCACAATGGGAAAGTACAGATTTTGGTTGAATCTTCGCAGGTTTGCATTGAAAAAAGCGAATTTTCCCATGCAAAGCACGCTCTTTGCATCAAAAATGGATCATTTGTCCAAACGCGCAACCTTCATATGTACCACCATACAAGTGCACAAATCGTTGTAGAAGATTCTCGTTTTATTGATCATGAAAGTGTGATTGAATATGGGGATGGAATGGGGATTCATGTCTACCACGAAGGAGATGCTTCCTTGCAATCCACTGTATTGCAGCATAACAACCAAACTCAGCTTTGTGTGCAAAGAGGGATATTGACTGCAAGGAACTGCTCGATTTGGCAAGGAAAAGACGCCGGGATTTCCATTACCCAAAATGCGGAAATCCAGCTTTTCCACTGTGAAATCGGCCAACATAAAAAGACCAACATTGTCGTGTCCAAACATTCCAAGATGAATATTGAGCATTGCCGCATTTATGATGGCGAAAATTTCGGGCTGCAAATTGGTGATGGTTCGATTTTGAATTTAACGGAAACACATATTCGAGGAAATCGCTCATCACAAATCTCTCTATCCAATAAATCGATTCTTTCTATTAAAAGATGTTCGATCAAGGAAGGCTATCATGTTGGAATCTGCATTGAAGATCAGAGCAATTGTTCCATAGTTGAAAGCGATATTACCCATAACGCAAATTCTGCCATTACATTGTTCAAATCAGAATTATCTATCTTCCATTCAACAGTATCCGAAAATATCGGCAATGGGATATTGGCGATGTCCCAGTCAAAAGTAGAAGTGGACCAATGTCTATTTTCCACGAATGAAATGCCTCATATCGCCTGCAAATCCAATGTAGAAGTAGCGATTGTTCAGAGCAAACTGTTCAACGGAAAAAGTTTATTTATTGTCAATGAGTGTGAATTAACCGCGGTTGATTGCCAATTTTACGATAGTTTAAATGTGCAAATAGAAATTTGCGATTTATCAAATGCACGATTCGAACATTGCCAAATTTACAACGGCAAATCATATGGAGTCAAAGTACTTAGAAATTCAAGTCTCTTTTTAGAAGATAGTCAAATTTTCGGCCATGAGCTGTCCCAATTAGTCGTTAATGATAGTTCGGTGATTCTGAAGAACAGCGAATTATTTGACGGCAAACGGCACGCTTTATTTATACAAAATCATAGTGAAGTGTTTGCCACGGATTGTTTTATATCAAAACATGCCCACCATCAAGTCTGGATTGATTTTGAGTCGACCATCGAACTAACAGGCGTCCAAATGATGGACGGGGCCCTTACGGACATTTTCGCACAAAATCAATCGGCAGTTTTTATCACGGACAGTATCATTCGCAACAATAAATCACGCTTTAATGTGCAGGCTGTCAATTTTTCCAACATTGAAATACGAAGAACCGTCATCGAAAACAGTTACGGCGACGTATATTACAGTGAAAACCACAGTTATATAAAGCAGCTGGATACTTAGAAATGCGGAGAACATCCGTTCAGCCCCGACAATTGTTGGCCGACAAAAACGCAACATCGTGTTGCATATCGGCACTTGCACATCCTTGTGCGGAGGAGTCGAAACAATCGAGGGGCTGGGGTTCGCAGCTGGACAACTAGATAAGCTAAAACGCTACATTATTTTGGTTATCCTTCTAAAATGAACAAAATAGTTTTCGAATCGAGAATATTATGAGAGAATATTCCTTTGGAAAGGAAGATATCGAAGACTATGAAAACTTTAGAAAAGATGACCCCCAATTTCGATCCTTGGGAAGCTTATTTGGATATAGAACAATATGGGAAGTTAACACTTTCCAATATTGAATTTACAACCACTGTTTTATGCAATATGCGCTGTGCACACTGTGCTGTTGGCTACACGTTGCAAACGAAAGATCCAGCAGCGCTTCCGTTAGAGTTGATTCTAAAACGACTGGATGAAATTCCAACCTTAAGAACATTGAGCATTACGGGCGGCGAGCCGATGTTAAGCAAAAAATCGGTTGCCAATTATGTAAAGCCCATCTTGCAATACGCACACGAACGTGGCATCCGTACGCAAATGAACTCAAATCTTACCCTGGATGGCGAAAGATATTTGGAAATCGCACCTTACCTGGATGTTCTCCACATATCGCACAACTGGGGAACAGTAGAGGAATTTGTTGAAACTGGTTTTGCCATGATGGAAAGAAAACCCACTTTTGACCAGCGTGCCGCCCTTTTTGACCGAATGATTGAAAACTCCCGCATGCTTGCAGAGCAAGGAGTGATGGTTTCGGCTGAGACGATGCTGAATAAAAAAACCATTCCTTATATCGAACACATTCATCATCAAATTGTTCACGAAATGAAATGCGCGCGACACGAGGTGCATCCTATGTACCCATCCGATTTCGCTTCAAGCCTTACTTCCCTGACTTTGGAAGAAACACGGGATGCGATCAATCATTTGCTGGATATCCGCGATGAAAATACATGGATGCTGTTTGGTACACTTCCCTTCTATCCTTGCAGTATCAATGAGGACGACCGCGCGTTGCTAAAACGATTGCGCGAGGCCAAAAATGTCACAATGCGCAGCGATCCGGATGGCCGCTCAAGACTGAACGTGAATATTTTCAATGGGGATGTCATTGTAACGGATTTTGGCGACACACCTGCCCTTGGGAATATCCAAACGGATTCACTTCCTGATGTTTTCGATAAATGGATGGACACGGACCTGGCTAAATCGCTGAATTGCCACTGCCCGGCAGTAAAATGTCTGGGACCAAATGTTTTGGTGAAAAATATGTATTACAAAGACACACAATTCGTCAGTGGTTCAGTGAAATAATAGAAAGGGTTAAGTGGGTGCAACAATTCCTACTTAACCCTTTTTCCATATTGAATTTTTTCATAAGCTTCTTGAACAAATTTTTTATAAATGGAATTTGGAAACTCCGTTACCCCATGGTAAGCGAATAAAATCTCGCTTTTCGCAGCATCCCGATTACCAGTTTCATAGAAACATAAGGCGCGAACAGCAAAGCTTCTATACATGATCGATAAATCCAATGGATGATGGACATAAGGAGGAATCGTGAATGATTCGCTAATCTCAAGGGATTTTTTGAATTCATCCAACGCCCAGTAAGCATATGCTTCTTCCATATGGAATAAAAGTGCGAAATCAATCACCTCTTCTTCTGCCAACCCATCGAGAATTAAATATTTACTAAAGCCAGGTACTTTTTTGTAATCTTTTTCAATTATATTGGCAAAATGCGCATTGGCAAAAGCAAGCGTGCTGATCGCCATTTTATCCTCCGTGAAGTCTGCGTGCTGGGTTAATTTCATTAAATAGTAGCTGCTTTTTTCTTTATCACCTTGCCCAATTGCCTGAATGAGCGTAAAGCGATAAAAATCATCCATCCGATAATAAATTTTATGTTTATGGGCAATTTCCAGTGCCAACTCCAGATGCTTTTGCGTGTTAACAGGATCGTCAACTGCTGTGTAAAGAACCGTTAATAAATAATGCAAATCCAGCATAGCCATAAAGTCGATAAGGTGCCGATATGGCTGTATTTTTTGTTCGGCATCCTGCATGAACTGCAAAGCAATTTTATAGTCATTTCGGGTATAGGCCAACCCGCTCAAAAATGCATAACAATCAATCATTCGGCTATATGCATGGATTTTTTCGTAAAAACCAATCACATCAAACATGGTTAACTCTTCCTGCTCGCCATTCAAGATTGCATCAATTCTTGTAAAATAGTCGAGCAATCGAATTTCTTCGTATTTTTTCCCTTGAAGCTCCTCTTTTTTCCTTAAAATCTTTTCGCGCATTCGCACTAACTTTGCTTTCGCTTTTGGCTCATAAGGATGAAAAATCGACTTATATTGTTCTTCGATTTCCATCAAGAGAGTCCGAAGTTCTTCAATATCTCCATCATCAAGAAGATCACTAACGTCCACTCCTACCCTTTCGGCAATATACCGCAAGCTCTCCATTGACGGCTGCGCTTTGCCATTTTCAATCAAGCTTAGCATCCCTTTTGTTAGTCGGTCTCCCGCAACTTCAGCCAAAGTCATCTTTTTTCGCTTTCGAAATTGCTTGATTCTTTCACCAAGTGAATTCATGCAATCACCTCTCTCCATATTGTAACAATTATCTGAACAGTCGAACACGTTTTTAATTCTATTAAACTTACTACTTTCCATATCTCCCTTAATTTTTAAATTTTGTTTAATTATATTAAACTTTAATCTTGCACTTTACCAATATATGGAATAATATGTGTTTAATACTATTAAACTTTTAGGTGGGAGGCATCAATATGACTGAGGAATTTAAGCGAAAGAGGGCAACTTACCATTTGTACACCTTTTTATTTAGCAAGATGATTTCTTCCTTGGGAGCAAATGTCTACGCATTTGGGATGAGTATGTATATTTTATCAATTACCGGCTCAGCATTAAGTTTTGCGGCAAACTTGATTTTTTCGATTGTTCCACGAATGATCTTTTCACCAATTGCCGGAATTGTATCGGATCGTTTGCCAAAAAAGAAAATTGTGCTTATTGGGCAAGGCATTTCCATCTTTTCGATTACCGGATTACTGCTAATTAGTTTTTCCTCTGCGCTATCGATTGGAGCCATTTATGCAACAACGTTTTTCTATACAATCGGCAGTACTTTTTCAACCCTTGCTTTTTCTGCTTCTATAGCAAACTTGGTCGATCAAGAAAGAATTCAACGTGCCATGTCTTTCAATCAATTATCAATATCCCTTTCCGGTATTGGGGGACCGGTTATAGGCGGAATGTTATTCGGATTTGTATCGATGGAATCGTTCATTTTGATTAATGTCGTCTTATATGGGATTGCATTTTTATTGGATGCTTCCATGGATTTTGATTTGTATTCCAGCAAAACGATTAATTCGATAAAGGTAGAGTCAATGATTCAAAGCTTACAAAAAGGCATGGATTATATACGATCCAAACCTGCCCTATCTCGATTATTGCTCGTCGTGTTATGGTTAAATTTCTTTTTTTCAGCTGTTACTGTGGGAACGAACTATATTTTTGTGGAACGGTTGAAGATAGAGTATACATCTATCGGTTTTATTGAGGCAGCGGGAGCGATCGGCATGCTGTTTAGTTCCATCTATTTAGCTGTAATATCGACGATTCAATTCCCCCTCCTCTTCTCCAAACGAGCCATTTTGGGATTGTCGATATTAGTCAGTGGGATGTCACTCCCTTTATTCTTCAAGTTTTCAAGCTTATTCATTTTTCTCTATTACTCTGTGGTAATGTTTTTATTCGGCAGTTTATCCGTTTTCACGAATACGCCAATTGGGGTAATGCTGCAAAAAGATGTGGAGGAAAGTTACCGAGGACGCATTTTGGGGCTTATTGAAATGATGGCAATGGGGTTCATGCCCATTGGTTCATTGTTTTTTGGCCTGCTTTATGATTTGGTAGCTGCCCAAATAGTATTGCTTATTTGCAGCATTTTGCTAATTGTAATCACGTTGATTTTACTGCCTTCTTCATTCATTAGGGCCATTTATCCTCAAAATAAACAAAAATCTTTGCCCAATAGCGCTCAATTGGAAATGAAGAGATGATAATAAAGCAATAACTTAAGGGGTGTTTCGTAAGCAATAAAAAAGATAGCGCATGCTTCCCACCTGTTAAACTGCTTTTTTGTTTCGCTTCATATATCTATATAGACGCTCACAACTAATGAAGATTAAAACAACCATAGCAACACTATTAAATATCGTTTTGAAGGTATGGATTCCTTCTAAGTTATTAATCACCATCGCTGATATTATAAGAGCAAGAACAACGAAGTTTAAAATCTTATTATTCATAAATGGTTCACCTCCTATCGCATAATTTCTTTAATATTTAATTCCTTTTGTAAATATATTATATCACCACATTTATTCCTTACTTAAAAAGCAACAAAGTTTGCGAAAACAGCCTAAATAAAAAAAGTCGATTCACTCTGTTAAAAGAATGAATCGACTCCATCTTATTTAAATACAATACGTTTTTCTTCGAAAGCATTGATCTGGTCTTCATATTGGAAAGTGAGTGAAATCTCATCCCACCCGTTTAGAAGCATTTGCTTGTAATATGGATCAATGTTAAAGCTATATACTTTTCCGTCTGTTCCTGTTACAGTTTGAGCTTCCAAATTCACTTCCACGTCATATGGACCTTGCAAGCCTTTCGCCAAAATTTCATCGCACTCTGCTTCTGTTAATTTAATCGGTAAAATGCCGTTTTTAAAGCAGTTATTATGGAAAATATCCGCAAAACTTGGAGCAATGACCACGCGGAATCCATAATCCAGAATTGCCCAAGGCGCATGTTCACGGGATGAACCGCAGCCGAAGTTATCTTGTGCAACCAAAATTTGGGAGCCTTTATATTCCGGTTTATTTAAAACGAAATCAGGGTTCTCATTTCCCTGTTCGTCAAAACGCCAATGATAAAAAAGGAAACGACCAAAGCCCGTACGTTCTATGCGTTTTAAAAACTCTTTGGATATAATTTGGTCTGTATCGACATTTTTTCGATCCAATGGTGTAATGACACTATTTACAATATTAATTGGTTCCATTTTATTCACTCCTTAGCACTTATACTTCTTGCGTTACATATTTGCGTACGTCAACAAAGTGACCTTCAATAGCAGCAGCTGCTGCCATTGCCGGACTAACTAAGTGTGTACGCGCCCCGGCACCTTGACGGCCTTCAAAATTGCGGTTTGATGTAGAAGCACAACGCTCACCAGAAGGAATAATATCTTCGTTCATACCTAAACATGCAGAACATCCAGATTCACGCCATTCAAAACCAGCATCCAGGAAGATTTGATCCAAGCCTTCTTCTTCTGCTGCTTTTTTCGTTGACCAAGAACCAGGTACAACAATTCCTTTCACACCTGGTGCTATTGTTTTTCCTTTTACAATACTGGCAGCTGTACGCAAGTCTGATAGACGCGAGTTCGTACAAGAACCAATGAAGACATGTTGAATATCAATGGACGAAATCGGCTGGCCTTCTTCCAATCCCATATAGGCAAGCGCTTTTTGAAGAGCAGCTTTATCGGATTCCGATTCATAGTCGTTTGAAGTCGGAACTGTTTTGGAAACCCCTGTACCCATGGATGGGTTTGTACCCCATGTAACGATTGGCTCGATTTCATCAGCATCAATTTCCAATACTACGTCATATGAGCAATCCGCATCCGAAGCAAGACTTAGCCAATATTGTGCAGCTTGTTCGAAGTTTCCTTCGCTAGGTGCAAAACGGCGTCCACGCAAGAATTCAACCGTCGTTTGGTCCGGTGAAATTAGACCGGCTTTTGCACCAGCTTCGATGGACATATTACAAATAGTCATACGTTCTTCCATAGAAAGGTTACGAATCGCCTCACCCGTATACTCGACAATATGGCCTGTACCTATGCCAATTCCCCATTTTGCAATGATTGCCAAAATGATGTCTTTAGCGGAAACCCCGACACCCAACTTGCCGTTTACGCGAATTTCCATTGTAGGCGGCTTTGTTTGCCAAAGTGTTTGAGTGGAAAGTACATGCTCAACCTCGGAAGTACCAATACCAAAAGCCAGAGCGCCAAATGCTCCATGTGTGGACGTATGCGAGTCGCCGCAAACAATCGTTTTTCCTGGTTGTGTCAAACCAAGCTCCGGTCCAATAACATGGACAATTCCTTGATCAGGATGACCGATATCGGCAAGCTGTATACCAAACTCTTTTGCATTTTCGGCTAGAGTCATAATTTGCTTTTTCGCAATTGGATCATTGATGGTTGGCAGATTTTTAGTTGGTACGTTATGGTCCATCGTCGCAAAGCACAAGTCCGGTCGTCGTACTTTACGTCCAGCCAAGCGTAATCCTTCAAATGCTTGAGGAGATGTAACTTCATGTATTAAATGAAGATCAATGTAAAGCAAATCTGGTTTTCCTGTTTCTTCGTATACCACATGCGAATCCCAAATTTTTTCGATTATATTTTTAGCCATTATCTTCACCAATCCTTAAATATAAGATTCCATAATACTATCTGCAACGAAATTTGTATCAATTTCAGCAATTACTTTGTCTGTCCATTCATCTGTTGAAAGTGCGATGCCGCCATCTTTCACTAAGTCTGCAGTATAATGGCCATCTTCGAATACGGCATTTACTGCACGTTCAATTTCAGCTGCTTCTTCTTGCAAACCAAATGAATAATGAAGCATCATTGCAACAGAAAGAATTGTTGCTGCCGGATTTGCGATCTGTTGGCCGGCGATTTCCGGAGCAGAACCATGAACCGGCTCGTAAAGACCAAAACTATCGCTGCGAATGGAAGCGGAAGGCAGTACACCCAATGAGCCCGTAATTACCGATGCTTCATCGCTCAAAATATCACCAAACATGTTATCTGTTACCACTACATCATAATGGCCAGGATTTGTAATTAATTTCATCGCAACAGAGTCTACTAAATTATGTTCGACCGTTACATCTGAATAGTGTTCTTTTTTCTCTTCAACGATTTGTCGCCATAAACGGGAAGTTTCAAGAACATTTGCTTTATCAACTGAGCAAAGTCGTCCTCTGCGAACTCGTGCAAGCTCAAAAGCATTGTCTACGATTCTCTCAATTTCTTCGCGATTATAGATATTCAAATCACTTGCTTCGGTTTCGGAACGTTTTTTCTCCCCGAAATAAATACCGCCCGTTAACTCCCGAACAATCATCAAATCAACATTTTCAGCTACTTCGCGTTTCAATGGAGAAGCATCAAGCAAACTCGGGAATGCTTTTACCGGACGCAGGTTTGCATATAAGTCAAACACTTTACGAATTCGAAGCAAGCCTTTTTCCGGGCGCAATTCTGCCGGATTATTATCCCATTTCGGTCCTCCAACAGCCCCTAACAGAATAGCGTCACTTTGTTTGCACGTTTCGATAGTTTCTTCTGGCAGGGGATCTTGGAACTGATCGATAGCCGCCCCACCGATTGCAGCATATGCTAGTTGAAAATCATGGTTGTATTTTTTTGCAACAACTTTTAATACTCTTATTGCAGCTGCCACCACTTCTGGACCTATGCCATCACCGGGAAGTACTGTAATTTTCTTTTCCATCTGCAAAAACACCTTTCTTTCATGTTTTTAACGCTTATAGCGAAATTTCCGAAAATTGATTCTTAGCAATATTGCAAAAATTAATAATCTTTTATTCTAAGCTGCTTTTCTAATTGATTAAAGAAAGGCCACCAAAGAATTTCTTTGATGGCGTTTCCTTTGTTGATTTATTACTTTGCAAACAGCATATAAAAATCAATTTTAAGCCACCGTGAAGGTGTTTGTATGTTAAACATTCGAACTTTTTAAAGTTTCGCTTCCACTGGTTGTTTACCGCGGACGCTTTCCTGGATTAAATAACGGTTAATTGCATTTAGATAGGCTTTTGCCGTTGCTTCAAGAACATCCTGTGAAGCATCACGGCCAGTAGATGTAACCCCGTTGAAACGAAGATTTACAACCGCTTCTCCTAAAGCATCTCTTCCTTTTCCAACCGATTTCACTCGGAAGTCAAGGATGTTGACTGTGGCATTGACCAATTGTTCCAATGTATTGAAAATCGCTTCCACTGATCCAGCACCCGTTGCAGCCAATGTTTTAAGCTCGCCATCTGGAGTGATGACTGATGCAGTTGCAGTAGGAATATTTTCAGTCCCATAAGAAACTTGAACAGATTTTAGTTCATATAATGCTACATCTTCTATTGAAACTTGTTGTTCTGTTAGAAGAGTCATTAAATCTTCTTCATTGATTTCTTTTTTGCGGTCAGCCAACTTTTTGAATTCCTGGAAGGCTTTATTCAACTTATCATCCGATAACTCGAAGCCCATTTTTTCAGCGCGGTCACGGAATGCTGCACGACCGGAGTGTTTTCCTAAAACTAAAGGTACCTCGCCTTCACCGACAAGTTCAGGAGAAATAATCTCATACGTTTCTTTATGTTTTAGTACACCGTCCTGGTGGATTCCCGATTCATGGGCAAATGCATTTTTCCCTACTACCGCTTTATTTGGCTGAATCACTACACCCGTTAAACGGCTAACAAGTTGAGATGTGCGCTTAATTTCTTTAAGATTCAACCCAGTCTCGACTTGGTAGATATCTTTGCGGATATGCATCGCTACACCGATTTCTTCCAATGCCGCGTTTCCTGCACGTTCACCAATTCCATTGATCGTACATTCAACTTGGTCTGCACCATTTTGAATTGCAGCAATGGAATTCGCAACCGCCATTCCTAAATCATCGTGGCAGTGAGCCGAGAACTTCACTTTTTCCGAGCCGCGGACATTTTCCCGCAAGTATTTGAAAAGTTCACCATATTCTAGAGGTGAAGCGTATCCAACCGTATCCGGAACGTTAATTGTTGTAGCACCGGCTTCGATTACCTTTTCAATGATGCGAACTAAAAATTCACGATCAGAACGGAAGCCGTCTTCAGCAGACCATTGTACCAGCGGGAAGAATTTTTTCGCGTATTTTACCGCTTCTACCGCTTGTTCCAATACCTGGTCAGGCGATTTTTTTAATTTATATTCCATGTGGATTGGACTTGTGGCAAGGAAAACGTGAATATGTGGTTGTTCCGCCACTTTAATCGCTTCCCAGGTTGCATCGATGTCTTTTTGCACACAACGAGCAAGACCTGTAACAATTGAATTTTTCACTGTACCCGCAATTTTGTTGACTGCTTCGAAATCGCCGGGGCTTGAAGCAGGAAATCCTGCTTCAATGATGCTGACGCCTAGGCGTTCTAGTTGCTTTGCGATTTCGATTTTTTCTGCAGTATTTAAATTAATACCAGCCGACTGTTCTCCATCACGTAGCGTTGTATCGAATATATCAATCTTGCGCACTACTTGATCACCACTTTTTTCTTGCCTTCATTGATGAAAGGCATCATTTCACGTAATTTTGCTCCCACTTGTTCAATTTGATGTTCAGCACCCGCTTTTTTGTACTCATTGTAGCGTGGACGGCCAGTTTCGTTTTCTTTGATCCAGTCTTTCGCGAAAGTACCGTCTTGGATATCCGCTAATACTTCTTTCATGCGCGCTTTAACTGAAGCATCAATTAGACGTGGACCTGTTACATAGTCTCCCCACTCAGCAGTGTCTGACACTGAGTAGCGCATTGTTTCCATACCGCCTTCATAAATAAGGTCAACGATTAATTTTAATTCATGCAATGTTTCGAAGTAAGCCAATTCTGGTTGGTATCCAGCTTCCACTAATGTTTCAAAACCAGCTTTGATCAATTCTGTTGTACCGCCGCAAAGTACTGCTTGCTCACCGAATAAATCTGTTTCTGTTTCTTCTTTAAATGTAGTTTCAAGCATACCTGCACGTGCAGAGCCAATTCCTTTACCGTAAGCCAATGCAAGGTCACGAGCTTGACCAGTAGCATCTTGATAGATAGCGAATAATGCAGGAACTCCAGCGCCTTGTACGTAAGTACGACGAACTAAATGACCCGGGCTTTTTGGAGCTACCAAGAATACGTCAACATCAGCAGGTGGTACGATTTGGCCGTAGTTGATATTGAATCCGTGAGCGAACATCAACGCTTTGCCTGTTGTTAAATATGGAGCGATTTCTGCTTCATATACTTGTTTTTGTCTTTCATCCGGAAGCAAGATTTGGATAATGTCAGCTTCTTGAGCAGCTTCAGCAACTGATTTTACATCTAAACCGTCTTCTTTAGCTTGATCGAAAGATTTACCAGGACGTACACCTACTACTACGTCATAACCAGATTCTTTTAAGTTTAATGCGTGCGCATGGCCTTGAGAACCATAACCGATAATCGCAATTTTCTTTCCTTGTAAAGGTGCCTCGTTAATTTCGTTTTGATAGTACATTTTTGTCATTTTCATTTCCTCCTAAGATTGTGTTCTATTTTTATAATGTAGTAGATAACACATAAAACGCATTATCCAATATATACTAACTATCTTGTAAGACAAACTTACTTAAGAATAGAAAGTTGCGGTGTTTCAATTGGTTGTGTTTCACGGACGGATGCTGTTACGCCAGTTCGTGTTAACTCTTTAATGCCATATGGGCGAATCAACTCAATAAATGCATCGATTTTGTCCGGATGACCGACTACTTGATACGTTACAACATTTTTCGAAGTATCAATGATCTGCGGTCTGAATGGTTCTACAATGGCATTCATTTCATTTCTGAGATTAGCCGGCGATACTACTTTAATCAATGCCAGCTCCCTCAGGACAATCGATTTTTCAGAAATGTCATTTACCTTGAGAACATCGATTTGCTTGGATAATTGCTTAACCAATTGCTCAAGTTTGACTTCATCGGCTACTTGAACAACAAATGTCATTTTGGAAATGTTTGGTTGTTCTGTATGGCCGACCGTGATGGATTCAATATTAAATTGACGTTTCATCAAAAGGCCAGTTACTCGATTAAGTACGCCACTTTGATTTAGCACAGTTACCGTTATTACGCGTTTCAAAATTTCTTCACCCCTACAATATCATCAAGTGATTTTCCGGCTGGAACCATCGGATAAACATTTTCCAATTGTTTAACGCGTGCATCAATCACGACGGGTTCATCTGAATTTATAGCTTCTTCCAAAATCCCTTGTGCTTCATCCAATGTATTAATGCGGTAACCTTTAACTCCATAAGCTTCCGCCAATTTTACGAAATCCGGTTGAATCGGCATCAAGCTTTGAGAGTAGCGGCAATCATAGAATAGTTCTTGCCATTGACGTACCATTCCAAGGGCACCATTGTTAATGATTACAATTTTTACAGGCAGTTTGAACTCATTTAATAATGCAAGTTCCTGCAAAGTCATTTGGAAGCCGGCATCTCCAACAAAGGAAATCACTTTTTTATCCGGTTTGGCAAATTGTGCACCGATTGCTGCCGGGAATCCGAAGCCCATTGTTCCAAGTCCGCCAGATGTTACCCATTGATGATCATGATTTAATTTGTAATATTGCGCCGCCCACATTTGATGCTGCCCGACGTCCGTTGTTACTACGGCATCACCACTTGTGATGGAATGAACCATTTCAATGATTTGCTGCGGCAGGATTTCATTTTGGTCCTCATTGTACCAATATGGACAATCTGTTTGTTTTGCATATAGATAATCAAGCCACTCCGCTGCGTCAGGTCCTTGGAAATCTTTTTTCAGCAATGCTTTTAAAGCTTCTTTTGCATCTGCGACAATCGGGATATCCGTTGGGATGTTTTTACCGATTTCTGCAGGATCGATATCGATATGAACGATTTTTGCATTAGGTGCAAATAGCTTTGTATCGCCTGTCAGACGATCATCAAAACGTGCACCGATATTAATAATCAAATCCGATTTTTGGATTGCATCATTGGCAACCGCCGCCCCGTGCATCCCTGCCATGCCAAAGAAAAGTTCGTGTTGTCCGTGGATGCTTCCCAATCCAAGCAACGTATTAATAACAGGTAATTTATATTTTTCGACAAATTCAGTCAATTCCTGACGCGCATCTGCAAATAGAACACCGGCACCAGCTAAAACTAATGGTTTTTTTGCTTCCGTGATTGCCTGGATGGCTTTTTGAATTTGTAAATAATTCGGTTTTGTATTCGGCTGATAACCGGGCAAGTATATTTCTTCTTCCTTTTTCGCTTCCGCCAAAGCCTCTTCAAAAATCGTGGCGGAAATATTTTTCGGGAAGTCAATCAATACCGGACCCTTACGACCGCTATTCGCTATATGGAATGCTTCCTTTACAATTCGCGGTATATCATTAACATCTTGCACTTGATAGTTATGCTTCGTAATCGGTGTTGTAATTCCCATAATATCCGCTTCCTGGAAGGCATCCGAACCAATTACATCCGTTGCTACCTGACCTGTAAAGATGACTAATGGAATCGAGTCAATCATGGCATCCGCGATACCTGTTACGAGATTCGTTGCTCCCGGTCCACTTGTTGCAATGACAACCCCCGGTTTATTCAATACGCGAGCATACCCTTCCGCTGCGTGAATAGCCCCTTGTTCGTGTCTTGTTAAGATGTGGCGAATCGGATTTTTGTACATCGCATCGTATAAATGCAATACAGCACCTCCGGGATATCCAAAGACAATATCAACATCTTGATCATGTAGTGCTTGAATTAAAACGTCAGCACCGTTTCTCGGTTTATTATTTACTTCCGCAAGCGTTTGGGCAGTTGCATTTGCATCTGTTGTTTTTTCGCTTGTTGATACATTGGCAGCCATTTGTTAACTCCTCCCTTTAAAATCACAAATATTTGGACAATTTACATTTTCAATGAAATAAAAAAAGCCTTTTTCTCCAACGCAAACAAAACCTTTGCGTAGGGATGAAAAAGACTTTCATGGTACCACCCTTGTTCATAGCCAAAAAGCTACCTCGCGAATAGTGGGAATTACCAACCTTCAATGAACTTTTCAAATAATTTGAAAATTCAAAGTGCAACAAGGTTAGCACACTATTCATTAATAACGAGCATTTCGAATTATGCCCGGAGCTATCTAGTTGCTTGACGCGTTTAATAGCTCACTCCGAGGGGATGTCGGTTATAGTTGTATCATCGGCTTCCAGCAATGCCGACTCTCTGGTAGATACAAGACTCTATAACCTTTTACCTCATCATCGAATTAGATCTATATAGTTATAATATTATTATTTCTAATTTTCTTTATTATACCATGAAAATTTAAGGATAGTGAATTAAATTTTCATAATTCCGCCTTTTGAAGCATTTGTTACTAATTTTGAATATCTTGCCAACCAGCCTTTTTTAATTTTCGGCTGGAATGGTGTCAGCTTCTTCCGGCGTTCTTCTAAAACTTCTTCTGATACATCTAGATTAATCGTTCTATTTGGTAAGTCAATAACAATTTTATCATTATTTTCAATTAGTGCAATTGGCCCACCTTCTGCTGCTTCCGGAGAAATATGGCCGATTGAAATGCCACGGGAAGCGCCACTGAACCGACCATCCGTAATTAATGCAACCTTTGTACCAAGTCCGCGTCCCATAATTGCCGAAGTTGGCGCAAGCATTTCCGGCATACCCGGACCGCCTTTTGGTCCTTCATAACGAATGACTACAACATGGCCTTCTCGAACCGTTCCATTATCAATGGCAGCTTGCGCTTCATCTTGCGAATCAAACACAATAGCGTCTCCAACAAACGTTTTAATGGATGGATCAACAGCGCCCACTTTAATAACGGACCCTTCCGGAGCGATATTTCCAAATAGAATGGATAAGCCGCCCACAGCACTATAAGGATTATCTTTGGTACGGATTACTTTGTCATCGATAATGTGGTGATCTTTAACCAATTCACCCATTGTTTTGCCTGCAACCGTAATTCGATCTGGATGGATGGCGCCCGGAATTTTTGTTAATTCATTAATAATGGCACTCACACCACCAGCTTTATTGATATCGTCCATCGAGATATCCGAAGCAGGCATAATTTTCGCTAAATACGGCACTCTTGCCGCTACTTTGTTGATATCTTCTAATTCATACTCGATTTCAGCTTCGTTTGCAATTGCCAATGTATGTAAAACGGTATTTGTGGAACCGCCCATTGCCATATCCAATGCAAAGGCATCATCAATCGCTTCTTTTGTAATAATATCTCTAGGCTTTATGTCTTCTTTAATCATTCGAACCAATTGTTTTGCTGCTTCACGAATCAATTCATGTCGCTGCTCGCTTGTTGCAACGATTGTTCCATTTCCAGGAAGAGCAACACCCAGCATTTCCATCAAGCAGTTCATTGAGTTTGCAGTAAACATCCCTGAACATGAACCACATGTAGGACAAGCATTGTTTTCGATGTCCAATAGCTCTTCAGCTGACATATTACCTGATTTATGTGCACCCACACCTTCGAAAACAGATGTTAACGAAAGTTGTTTACCTGATGCAGACGTTCCTGCTTCCATCGGTCCTCCCGATACGAAAATGGAAGGCACGTTTGTACGCACTGCCGCCATTAACATACCAGGGGTAATTTTATCACAGTTTGGTATGTAAAATACTCCATCAAACCAGTGTGCATTAATAACAGTTTCAGCTGAGTCAGCGATCAACTCGCGACTTGGAAGCGAATAGCGCATCCCAATATGACCCATTGCGATTCCGTCATCCACACCGATTGTATTGAATTCAAATGGAATTCCACCAGCTTCGATAATTGCTTCCTTTACGACATCCGCAAATTCACGTAAATGTACGTGGCCCGGAATAATATCGATATAAGAGTTGCAAACACCGATAAACGGTTTCCCTAAATCCTTTGCTTTCACTTTTCCTGTAGCATATAAAAGACTACGGTGAGGAGCACGATCAACTCCTACTTTAATCATGTCACTTCTCATTTTTGAAACGCCCCTCATGAAATTGCATTCATAATAAATCAATGTAATACAATCTATACTTTTCTAGCAAACTATTGTTCGAATGAACGAACTTGTTAAATTAGTTGATATCATAGTACAAAAAGTCGATTGCCGTCAACCCAATTTTTCAAACAATTTATACTATTGAAAACAAAAAAATGGTTTGGAATCGTTTACATACTCTCTTGAAGCATTAATTTTCTGTTTAAATTAACTTTTTTGAAAATTTATCTTTTTTTAATTTCTTTTGATTACCGATTAATATCATCCTGAAAGTTAGGAAATATCCAGGAATCCGGCGCTCAAAATTAAAAGTCTAGTATTATACTAGACTTTTCAGCTTTTATTTAATTGCCAGTAAATCCAATGTGAGGTTTAAAAGTATGAGTGAGTGAAGGGATACAACAACCAAAGCTTGTCGATTTAATTTTTTCATGATAATCATATTCATACAAAACACCCCATTGCTTAAATTTTTATTTGTTCCTTGATTGAATTATACTCCTTGAATTTTAAAAAATCAAAACTTTTTGAACATTTTGTGAATTTTTTTATTCAGATTATAATTGCTTCCCTTTTTTCTTGCTGAATATAAGCTTCGAATACAATCTGGTGCATTTTATGGCCAAATTTCATTCTGACAATTCTACATTCTATCCGTTTTATGCATTTGTTTACTTAAAGATGTACATATTAGTAATGGGAGCTGTATTAACTGAAAAAATCAGTGAGATATGTTTTAAACTTTGAATTCTAGGGCAATAAGTTAGTACACGCTTTAATAATTAAAAGGAGTTGAAGGAATTATGATGAGCTTTATTTGGTATTTAATTATCGGCGGCGTGCTAGGTTGGTTAGCTGGAGTAATTATTGGAAGAGATGTTCCTGGAGGAATTATCGGTAATATCGTGGCAGGAATTATCGGATCTTGGATTGGTAGTGCAGTATTAGGAAATTGGGGTTGGCAAGTTTCTGATTTCTACGTCTTCCCTGCTTTAATCGGTGCCATCGTCCTGATCTTTATTGTAAGCTTGATTATGAGATCGATGAGAAAAGCAACTTAATCTTTAGATTTTAGCAGTAAAAAGCTCTATGGTACCGCCATAGAGCTTTTTATGTTGTCCTAAACCCTCTTTTTAGAACGCTTCTTTTACTAAGTCATCACTAATTTCTTCATACTGATGATAGTAATATAAAATGTCATCTACATATTCTTCGCTGTGATTATAATGAAAAATCGCTTTTTTCAGCTCCCCATCCGATGCACCCGATTGTGATAAATAATTCGCCGCGCTGTAAATCGCATCTTCCAGATTAAAAGGGTCTGCAACGCCATCACCGTTTGCATCCACACCATATCCACCGTATTTTCTGATAATGTCAGGATCCGTCTTGTCACTTTTCGGTATCTCGCCCTTTCCCAAGTCGCTGCAGGTTGGATGGCTCCAGCCAACAAAAGTACAAGGCATAAATTGCATGTGCCCTTCCGCTCCAACGGGTGATACGAGTGTTTTCATAGATGAAAACCGAGTTTCTACGCGATGATGGGCAGCGAGCAATGTCCATGGTACATCGTATGTTTCTCCTGCAGTAACATAGATGGGGATGTACTCTTCAGGGATTTGAAGGTCCAATTTCTCTTGAAGTTGATTCTTTTCCTTATGCGACAAGAATCCAACAAGCGGCAAATCGCTCATCGACTTCCATGTAACAAACACCATCGAATATACCGTTACCGAAATGGGGATTAATAAAAAAATTAACAGCAGTTTGAAACTTGGACTTATTAAAGGTTTCTTTGATATTTTAGATTTGCTTTTCGCCATATGACCACCTATAGTAGAAATTTATTCTCAATTTGCGATCCTTTTTTCTTTTCTCCATTATTTACGATAATAGCAAGATAGATTCTTTGAAAGCCCTATTTTATACTAACTAAGTATTTGAAATCAAGGAGATGATGTTTATGTGGAAAGAGTTCAAAGATTTTGCCATGAAAGGCAATATACTCGATTTAGCAATAGGAGTAGTCATCGGTGGAGCCTTCGGTAAAATCGTAACGGCTCTTGTGGATTTTATCATTATGCCGATTGTTGGAATGTTGACTGGCGGAATCGACTTAACGGAAAGCCTGATGTTTGGTATTGGAGAGGCACAAATCCAGCTTGGCGCCTTTATACAATCCATTATTGACTTTTTAATCGTCGCGTTTTCCATTTTTATGGCTTTGCGGGTGATGGCCAAGTTAAATCTCAAGAAAAAAGAAGAAGTTGCAGAAGAGCCTATACCTGAGTTGGATGCAAAAGAAGAACTTCTAAAAGAAATCAGGGACCTGTTAAAAAAACAAGAGAGAATATCGTAGGTCGTTAATCATTTTTAATCTCTTTTCCCTACTTTCCCATGATACGGTTGTTTTCAAAACTTTAACATGATAAATTGAATAAATAATCGTTATTATCGATTCATTCAAAAAGTTTTGAAATGTATTTTAAAAAAGGAAGAGTGAGGAAAAGTGACAAAACGTTCAATTGAGACGAAACTTGTTCAACTAGGAAATTTAAGTGACCCTAAAACGGGCGCCGTCAACCCGCCAATCTATTTGTCTACCGCATATAAGCACGCAGGAATTGGCCAATCAACAGGGTATGATTATACAAGAACAAAAAACCCAACGCGTGAGTTGCTTGAAAAAGGGATTGCAGATTTAGAGAACGGGGATCAAGGTTATGCATGCAGCTCAGGGATGGCAGGAGTTCAATTAATTCTATCCCTATTCAAACCAGGCGATGAAATCATCGTTCCAGATGACATTTATGGCGGTACTTATCGTCTATTAAAAACATTTGGAGAAACCTATAATATTAAACCGGTTTATTTTGCTTCTGTCGAAGAAATTGAGGGTTTAATTACTGAAAATACAAAAGCAATATTCCTTGAAACACCGACAAATCCGTTGATGATTGAATTCGATTTGGATACGTTTGCTGCCATCTGCAAAAAACATAAGTTATTATTCATTGTAGACAATACATTCTACACACCTTATTTCCAGCGTCCAATCGACCACGGGGCGGACATCGTTTTACATAGTGCAACAAAATATATTGCGGGACATAACGATGTGTTGGCTGGATTAGTCGTTGCCAAAGGCCAGGAACTATGTGAAAAACTTGCTTTCGCTCATAACGGAATGGGCTTGGTCTTGTCACCAATGGATAGCTGGTTAATCATACGTGGGTTAAAAACACTTCATCTTCGACTGAAACAGCACGATCTAAACGGAAAGAAAGTTGCTGCATATTTAAAAACAGAGCCGCTTGTAACGGATGTTTTATATACAGGCAAAGGCGGCATGCTTTCATTCAAGGTGAAGGAAGCAGAAATGGTTAATCCATTTTTGCAAAGAATCCAACTAATTACATTCGCTGAAAGTCTTGGCGGGGTGGAAAGCTTCATTACATATCCCGCTACACAGACTCATGCGGATATTCCTTACGAAGAACGCGTTGCCCGCGGTGTGGATGATCGCTTGCTTCGCTTCTCTGTGGGTGTTGAAGAAGCAGAGGATATTATTGAGGATTTAAAACAAGTTTTCGAACAATTAAGAAAAGAATTCTAAAAAGAAGCATGGGGACGATTTGATCACACCCCATGCTTTTAATTTTCGTTTTCACCACTAAGAGAAACAACTCATTTACATTTAATGGTCGAACCTTGAATGCTCAGATATTTCGCTCAACGCATATCCAGCCTCATTAAGATAAATATTTTCTTTCGCCAAGTCTCCAATCGCCACTACCCCTAAGATATCGCCATTTTCTGTCACTGGAATGCGTCGAATTTGGTATTGTGCCATCATTTGTGCACATTCATGAATATCGGTATTTGGTGAACAAGTCACAACATCCGTTGTCATGCAATCATGGCAATGGACAGAATTGGTATCTTTCCCTTCCGCCACTGCTTGAATAACAATATCACGGTCGGTAATAATTCCGACTACCTTTTTCCCTTCACAAACCGGTACGGAGCCACACTCAATATCCCGCATGATTTTAGCAGCAGAAGTTACAGTGTCATGCGGAGCGCATACTTTAATCGTTTTTGTCATAATTTCTTTCACAGATTTCATCTTCCAACCTCCAATCATTTTTGATTTATTTATTTTCTGCCAACTCTCGAAAAATATTCAAGATTACACTTGAAATTGACTTTCACTATTTTTAGTGGCAATAAAAGAGCCAGGCAGTTTCAGCCTGGCTCCATCCTACTATTTTACTTGCCTAATCGCTCTTCAATCAAAGTTTCCATATCAATCGCGATTGTATCAAATGGAACGCCTTCCTCCGTCTCGGAGTAGCCTGTATAGTTCTTTACAGCGATTCCGTTTTCATCAACTAAATAGAACGATGATCCATGAATGACCTGGTCTCCTTCTGTTGGCATTTTCACTAAAGACTTAAAGGAATTTAATGCAAATTGCTCAATCCAAGCCTGATCATATCCTGTTACTAAATGCCATTTTGACTCATCGGGTACACTATAGTGGCCCAAATACTCAGACAAGACTTCCGGCGTATCTGTTGCAGGATCTACACTAAAGCCGACAAGGTTGTAATCTTCCACTCCGCGCTCCTCCAGCTCTTCCTGAATTTGCGTCATATTAAAGGTCATCGGCTGACAAATGGTTGTACAATTCGTAAAAATAAACATTGCCAACCAAGGCTTCCCTTTTAAACTTTCCAAAGTCACTTCTTCACCGCGGTGATCGGTTGCCGTGAAATCATCGATCGTGTATTCTGTCTCTGCCTTAAATTTATAATTGCTGCAAGCACTTAAAATAACAGAAATTAATAGTAACCCGATCAGACCCACTGATTTCTTTTTCATCTCTTCAACTCCTCTATTCCCTCTCTCATCTTATCGAAATACTAAAAAATGTACAACCAAACAAAATTAAGAATATCATACAAAATTGTGAAAACGTTGAGGGAATTGAAGTTTTACTCTTCCCTTCAACTAGCTTTCTATCATTTTTCTTCCAAATAAGGGACAATTTCTAATGAAAACTTTGCAACATCCTTTTATAATAAGGGAGAGTGAATGTGAAGAGGTGAATGGCTTGAACAACTTGGAAGGTTGGTTTTTATGGTTTATCTTGTTTTGGGTATTCGTTCTCATAACATTAATGGGGATTGGCGGTTTTTTCATGTTCCGAAAGTTCCTGAAGGCCTTGCCTAAACAAGACGGAAAATCGGATTTGGATTGGCAGAGCTACTATATCGATCAAACAATTCATTTATGGAATAATGATGCGAAGGAATTGCTGAACGAATTAGTTAGTCCTGTACCTGATTTATTTCGCCAGGTGGCCAAAGAGAAAATTGCCGGGAAGATTGGCGAACTTGCTTTAAAGGAAAAAGCAAAATCCATATCGGAGGATTTATTGATCAGAGGGTATATCCAGGCAACGCCAAAACGCGATCATAAGTTTTTACGTAAAAAACTTGATGAAATGGACATTGATGTTCGTCCCTATGAAAACTATTTTGAGTAAAATTATACATACGAAAAAGGCTGTCCAGAACTTCTGGGCAGCCTGCTTTTCATTAAAATCTATCCATTGAATTCTTGCTCAGCATAGATTAGAAAATGGAGTGACCCCTTTTTTCTTCTAAGCAGCAAGCATGGTTTTTTCGAGTTTTTTATATTGCATTAACATCGCAATTCTCCAAGGCCATAACATTGAAAAACCTAGTATCCAAAACATTCCCGCAAGTTCTCCCACATCGAATGTATCGGAAAGAACCAACTTCATAATGACACGAACAATAAGCAACCCAACTAAAATTAAGAAAAAAGCCTTCGAACGCTTTAGATAGATTGCATTATCCCTAATTTCAAATTTGGATGTAGCGATCAGGACTGTTGAAAACACCATTCCTACTGCAGCAGCTTCCAGTATTTCCAATGGCGTTACTCGAAATTGCTCCAAGAAAAACATGAGTGCCCCCGAGGACATCGCAATAGGTGGAATTAAGATTTTTTTTGTATTAACAGGCTTCTTTTGGGAACGAATCCGAACAAACATCACAAGAACACCCATTATAAAAGCCATCACTGTGGAACCAATCAGTAAATATTGAGAAGGTATATTGGTTAACATAGCTCTTCCCTCCTCTTTAAATCTTTCTCTTTCAAGCGGCGAGGTACAGAACCTCCGTACTTATAACACTGCACCAAATAATTCGATAGAGTGAGTGAACAATAAAATAACGTATTGATGATAACCTATTTGCTCTATTTTTTCCACAAAAACTGCATGGAAAATGCTTTCTAAGATAAAGTGCCAATGTTTTAAACTTAATCTACTGCAAAATCCTGCCAAGCATCACACTTTGGCAGGATTCTTGTTCCATCTATTCAATGCTCGTCTATACCCAAAATATTGTCAACAACCATTTTCAATTGATTCTTTTCAAAGGGTTTTGTGATAAAGTCCTTGGCACCAGCTTCGATCGCTTCCACTATAATTCTCTGTTGTCCAAGCGCCGTCATCATGATAATGTTGGCATCCGGGAACTCGGGGATAATTTCTTTTACGGCATCCAGACCGGACATCACCGGCATTGTAATATCCATCGTGACCAAATCAGGTTGATGTTTTTTATATAACTCAACCGCTTCCTTTCCATTGGAAGCTTCCCCCACGACTTCAAAACCCCACTCTTTAAACATATTACCAACTGCAACCCTCATAAAAAGTGCATCGTCCACAATTAATACTTTTGGCATTCTTTGTTCCCCTTTTTTAAAACTTATTGCAATTTGTCATCTTCTTTTAACTGTAATTTTACTAGATTAGAAGCCAGTAAAGCCACCGAAAAACGGAGATAAAATACGGATAATCAATTCCAGGCCATCAAAGAATAATAGAATACCCACCGCTATCATGATATATCCGCCAATTTTAACGATTTTTTGACTGTGCTTGCGTATCCATCCTAATTTCGAGATAAAGAAAGATAATATGAAGAATGGAATGGCAAACCCAAAGTAATAAGCCAGCATATACCACATGCCTGATTCAGGATTTGTACCTGCAAGAAGAATAATAGAAGCCAATATCGGCCCAGTACATGGTGTCCAGCCTGCAGCAAAAGCAAGACCAATCAATGCCGAGCCAAAATAGCCTGTTGGTCTGTTTTTAAACTGAAATTTATGATCTTTCATTAGAAAATCAATTTGCAGCAGCCCAACAATCATTAAACCGAAAACCACGATCAAGATTGCACCAATTTGACGCAGTAAATCCTGGTAATTCAAGAAAAACTCCTGGGCAATCGATGCACTAAAACCAATGGCAATAAAAATAATTGAAAAGCCGATCAAAAAGAATAATGTATGTAAAATTGCGCGCTTTTGAAGCATTCCTTTTTCATTTTTAAGTTCATCATAGCTCATCCCTGTTATATACGAAAGAAAGGCTGGATAAAGAGGCAATGTACAGGGTGAGATAAAACTTAAAAAGCCGGCACCGAATGCTAAATAGACATTAACATCTGTGTTCATGTGTTCTCTCCTTACAATTAATGTCTACATCGTACCAAAATTTTAGAAAAAAAGCTGTAAACTGGATTGTGAAAACTTTATGGCGAAACTCTTAAATCAAAAAACTATATTGTTAAATCATACCACATCCCGCTCAACAAAAAGAGGAATAAATCCAAGATTTACTCCTCTTACGGTTTGTTTTATAAATCATTGACCATTTGCTCGCGATAATGCAAGCGTTTTTTTGATTCCACAATGGTTGATAATGTAAAAATAATAATCGCCAGCCAAATAAAGCTGAATGAAATAAAGTCCATTTTCGTAAATGGTTCACCGTAAAGCAAGATTCCCAAAATAAGAACGGTGGTCGGGGTCATATATTGGATAAAGCCAATAACATATTGCGGAAGTAATTTTGCCCCTTTTGCAAAGAAAACCAACGGGATTGCCGTAACAATTCCACCCAGCATCAACAAAATATCCGTCATCCAGTCAACATGTAAAAAAGAAGCTTTATTAGTTAACATAATATAAATATAGTAACCTATCCCGATTGGCAGCATGAATAACGTTTCAATGGCCAAACCACGTGTCGCGTTTAATGTTATTTGTTTTTTCAACGCACTATAAATCGCAAAACTAAAAGCAATCAGCAGAGCCAGCCATGGCACCTGACCGTAGCCAAAAGTTAAAAATGCAACCCCTATAAATGCCACAACTACTGCTAGAATCTGCATTTTCGAAAGCTTCTCTTTGAAGAAAATCATACCGAATACAACCGTAATCAAAGGATTGATATAATAGCCTAAACTTGCATCCACCACATGATTATTGTTCACGGCATAAATATAGAAAAACCAGTTGCATGAAATGACGAAAGAGGCGCCTAAAAGTGAAACAAATAGTTTTTTATTTTTCCATAATGACTTTAAGTCCTCCATCAACAGCTGTCTTTGTTTGATGAGAATCAAAAATAGAACCGTAAAAACAAAGGACCATATAACACGGGAAACCAAAACTTCCAAACTATCCACATGAATCAATAGTTTCCAATAAAGCGGAAAGACACCCCATATCCCATAAGCTGCAACAGCATAGAGAATGCCTTTTTGATCAAAATTCATTGTGACACCTTCTTTTTATTAATGTACCAATTATAGTCCTCTAAATTATTGAAGTAAATACCGAGCATTTTTATAGAATTTCAATAAAAAAAGGGGTTCAGCAAAAGCCGCCCCTGAAAACGAATGACTAAATAAACTATTCAACCAATCCATTTTGCAATAAATACATTTTATGATATAACCCTTGTTCTTTCAGCAGTTGCTGATGAGTGCCTCTTTCTACAATTTCTCCTTGATGCAAAACCAATATTTGTTCCGCATCTTGAATGGTCGAGAGTCGGTGCGCAATGGCAATCGTTGTTCGACCTTTTCTCATTCTTTCCAAAGAGGATTGAATGGCCACTTCTGTTTCAGTATCAATGGAAGCGGTAGCCTCATCCAATACTAGAATTTTAGGGTTTGTGGCAATAGTACGGGCAAAAGCAATCAGTTGACGCTGCCCACTTGAAAAAGTGGAGCCGCGCTCCGTGACCATTTGTTGATATTGATTCGGCAATTGCTCAATGAAATGGTTTGCCTGAACAAACTGTGCAGCCGATTCTACATCCCGGGAAGTCAAAGTTTTATCGAATAGCCGAATATTGCTCTCAATGGTTCCGTAAAAAAGAAACGGATCTTGTAAAACCAAGCCTATTTTATTTCTTAGCTCTTTCTTTTTGTAGTCTTTTATGGAAACGCCGTCTATTAAAATGTCTCCTTGCCCAAATTCATAAAATCGCATCAGCAAGTTGATGATCGAGCTTTTACCGCTGCCGGTATGACCGACCAACGCGACAGTTTCCCCTGGATTGACCACAAAAGAAATATTTTTTAAAACATCCGTCTTTCCATCATAACTGAAAGTAACGTTTTTAAACTCGATGAATCCTTTTGTCAGTTCAAATTCATTTTCTTTTTGGCTTGGTTCCAATTCAGTTTCATCCAGCAAATTAAATACGCGGGACGCCGCCACGATGGCTTGTTGGAAAAATGCCATATGTTCCATAACTGTGTTAATCGGTTCAAAGAAACGGTTGATATATGTTATAAACGCATAAACAACCCCTATTTCAATGGCACGATCAAAAGAACTGATGCCAAAGTACGTTAATAACATGACAACTGCAGCAAAGTATATGATATCGATGATGGGCCGCAATAGGAGACTATTCAATTTTATATTATTCATCATTGCTCGATAGTGTTGCTGGTTGATTTCATCAAACTCATCATTAAAGCGCTGTTCCTGGCGAAAACTTTGCACGATGCTCATGCCGGAAAGACTTTCTGCCAACTTTGAATTCAATTGACTTAGTTTTTCGCGCATTGTTAAATAGACAACCGAACTAAACTTCCGGTAAAGGTAAATAACCAGGAAGATAAGCGGAAGCAGCACAAGGGCATAAAAAGCCAGCACCGGATTCAGCAAAAACATGGCAATATAGGTACCCGCAATTAAAAAGGCCGCCTGGACAAAGGAACTTAAGACAGACACAAATAAATCCTTGATTGCTTCAGTGTCATTGGTGGCCCTTGAAACAATGGAGCCGGCTGGCGTGTCATCAAAATAGCGCATGCCCAATTGATGGATTTTCGAAAAAACATCCATCCGCAATTGCTGAATCACCATCAAAGCAACTTGCTGGAATTTGAAAAGCTGCAAATACGTCAATGCTACATTTACCATTTGAATGACAAAATAAGCAATAGCCAAAAAGATGATCGGCTGCAGTTCAAAATTCCTTTTTGCAACATGCTCATCCAGGAAAATTTTGATCAAATAAGGGCCCAGTACATCCGCAATTACGGTTAACACAAGCAGCATTAATGCAGCGAGGACCGACTTTTTATATGGTTTCAAATAAGATAAAAGCCGAAAAAGGATGATTCTTTGTTCTTTATTGGAAAAAGTCGGTTGGTCATTCATTTGCTTCTCCTCCCTTCTCCACCAGGCGTTCGAGCTGCTGCAGCCGGTACATTTCGGAATAACGGCCCTGCAATGCCAGCAACTCCTTATGCGTGCCTTTTTCAACAATGGTTCCTTCATGCATGACGATGATCTGGTTTGCATGTTCAATGGCACTTAAACGATGGGAGGTGATGATTGTTGTTGCCTCTTTCCTGCTTTCCTTCAGGGACTTCAGAATCTCTTCCTCGGTTTTTGCATCCACCGCCGATAATGAATCATCGAGTATCAAAAGTTCCGGTTCTAGCAAGATGGCCCGCGCAATTGAAATACGCTGTTTCTGCCCGCCAGACAAAGAAACGCCCCGTTCGCCCACAAGCGTCTTATATCCATCGGAAAATCGCAAAATATCCTCATGGATATGAGCGATTTTTGCCGCTTGTTCCACGATTTCCTTTTTTTCTGTCGGATTGTTAAAAGCGATATTTTCAAAGACGGTCGCCGAGAATAAAAAGTGGTCTTGCGGGACATACCCAATCGATTCTCTTAGTTTTATTTTTTTATAATCATCGATTGCAATGCCGCCGAATGTAATTTCACCCGTATACCCTTCAAACTCGCGCAGCAATAGCTTCAAGATGGCTGTTTTTCCGGAACCCGTTTTCCCAACGATCCCCAATGTTTCCCCTTTTTTCAACGTAAAATGTACATTGTGCAGTGCGCTGGATTGTTCTCCCGGAAATTTGAACTCTTCAACTTCAAATTGGATATCTCCACGGGGCTTCACATCAAGCGCACTTTCTTTATCATCAATTTCGACTGGAACGGCTAACAGCTCCTCAATTCGTTCGTAGGAAGCCGCCCCGCGCTGCATGATGTTAAAAAGCATTCCAAAAGCGAGCATTGGCCAAACAAGTAAGCCTAAGTAAGTATTAAACGCAATCAAATCGCCGATCGACATGGCGCCCTCATAGATAAATTTCGCGCCAAACCCCAAGCTCAGCATAAAACTCAAGACAATGACGAAACTGATGGTCGGGTCAAACAATGAATCTATTTTTGCCACTTTCAGGTTTTTTTCCACCGCAACCTTGGATAGCCGCCTAAAATCAGCTATATCTTCCCGTTCATGCCCAAACGTTTTAATAACCTTTATGCCTGAAATGCTTTCTTGCGTTTTATCATTTAAGTCAGAAAAAGCTGCCTGTGCTTCCCGAAAGCGCATGTGAAGAAGCTTGCCATAATAATTTGTCAGAATCGCCATGATCGGCATGGGGATTAAAGCAATGATGGTTAAGCGCCAATCAATTGTAAAGGCCATTGCCAAAATCACAAATCCGCCCGTTGTGATGCTATCAAATAAAGTCAGCACACCGATTCCTGCCGTTTGTTGAACTGCCGAAACATCATTTGTTGCATGGGCCATTAAATCGCCTACTCGATTTCGCTGGTAAAAAGATGGACTCATTTTAGTAAAGTGACGGAATAACTTTTCTCTTAGAACTTTCGCTAAATAATTGGAAGAACCAAAAATCATTTGCCGCCAGTAGAAACGCAAAATATAAGTGGAAATGGCCACGATTACAATAATGCCGACCCACTTGGCAAGCGAAAGGCGCGTTAAGTCCCCTTTGCTTATTTCATCGATCACATAGCCAATCACTTTTGGCGGAATCAAATTTAGCATGGCTACGAAAGCGAGCATCGTGAGTCCCAAAATATACTGACGTTTCCTTTCTGCAAAAAACCACTTTAACTTAACAAAGACTGCCATTCATTCACCTTCTTTTCTTTTCCGAGGCGCTTTTTTCCTTTTTCGGAAATTTCAGTTCTCTCAAGACCCACCTATTTTAGCAAAAATCCCACTTTACGGAAAGCTCATTACCTTGAATAGTTCAAAGTTCGAATGAATTCAGCCAAAAGGTTTAGTTTCCGGAAATGCACTAGGTAAAAATTACAGCGAAACTTTCCGCCAAATTTAAAAGAGCATTCCTGAGTATCAAACGTTCAAGAATGCTCCTTCTTTCAATTAATTAGGTTGTTACCTTTAAGACGGTTTTAATTTTTTGAATAATACCGCCGGAACTATACGTTAATACACTGCGCTTATAAAACGATAAGCTTAATAGGTAGCTGACAATCACCGTTGCAAGCAGTAGCATCAATGAAAGTATTGATTCGATCGACGAAATGTCGGTAGCTCCGATTCTCATTGGCATTACCATACCCGAAGTTAAAGGAATATAGGAGAAGATCTTAATGAGCAATGTATCCGGATTGGCAACACCAGAAATCATCACATAAAAGCCTACTAACGTAACCATGATGGCAGGCGTCATCACTTGGGAGGCTTCCTCCACTTTCGACACAAGCGAGCCAAATAGTGCTCCGATGATCAAGTACAAAATAATCGTTAAAAATAAAAAGGCGATGGCATAAAACACATACGAATAGGAAAGTTCCTCTACAATTGACACGACCTTATCCCATTTATCCCCTTGATTCGAAAAACGGAGCAAAACCAAAACAAACCCGAAGATAATTGCAAATTGAGTAAAAGCCAGCAATGTGATGCCGATGATCTTAGATTGAAAATGGGTACTTGGCTTTACGCTGACCAATAACATTTCCAATGCCCTCGATCCTTTTTCCGATGCGACGTCCGTTGTAATCATTGATAGGAAGGCCATAATAAAGAAGTAGATGACAATCCCTACAAAATAGGAAACCCACATACCGGATTGTTTTTGCTCCTCGCTTTTCCCATCTGCCAGTCCTTCATTCAGATTGGTATTTGTGATGATTGGTTCAGAGTTCAGAATCCGGTCAGCTTCGGCTGCCGTTAAATTTAAGTGTTGAATTCCGTAAATCTTGCCTGCGTATTGTATGAAAGATGAAATGGTCGATTGATCAACCAATTTTAAGGGAACATAAGTTGCGATATCCGCTTTTAATGTTTCCTCTTCTTCCGAAACGACAACCACTGCGTCATATTCGTCTTGCTTTAATTGTTCATGCAGCTCTTCTTCCGGTTCGGAAGGGAAACGGAAAGTAATTTCTTCATTCGAAACAAAGATTGGTTCCAATTCTACCGATGTTTCATTGACGAGTGCAACTTCCAGTGCTTCGTCATTAACAAAGATAGCCTTTATATCAGACCAAAACAGTATGACAGAAATAATGGCCATATAGAAAAGGGTCATTAAAATAAATGACTTGGCCCTAATTTTCTGCTTGTATAACCGCTTGATTAAAATCCATAGTTTATTCAACATTGCCACCTACTTTATCTTTGAAAATTTCATCCAGCGATAAATAGTCCAAACTGAATTTCTCAATATACTGACCATTGGAAACAACATCAAAAATAGTTTCAGCAAAGGATTCATCCGTTAATGTCACTAAATATTCATCACGGTCTATTTTCACTTCTTTTACGCCCGCCATTTTTTTCAATTCACTTAAAGGGAACGAGGTTCTTAACGTTAATTTTGTTTTGCCGTATTGTTTCTTTAAATCTAGCAAACTACCCGAAAATAGGGAAATACCACGTTTAAGCAAACAAAGGTGATCGCATAGCTCTTCCACATTATCCATCTGGTGACTCGAAAATAAAATGGTTACGCCTCTCTCTTTTAGTAATAAAATGGCTTCTTTTAGAAGATCTCGATTTACCGGATCAAGCCCGCTGAAGGGTTCATCCAAAATCAAAAATTTTGGTTTGTGGATAAAGCTCGCAATCAATTGCACTTTTTGTTGATTTCCTTTTGATAATGTTTCGGCTTTCTGGTGGCGTTTTTCTTCTAAATCAAAAAAAGTAATCCAAAAATCAATTTCTTTCTTTAGTTCACCGCGCTGCATCCCCCTTAATTCACCAAAGAAAATTAATTGTTCTTCCACTTTCATTTGAGGGAAAATTCCGCGCTCTTCCGGCAAATAACCCAGCCAATCACGGTTGACTTTTTTTATGGGGATTCCATCCCAAGTAATCTTGCCGGATGTTTGATCCTGCAAGTCCAGAATCATACGGAAAGTTGTTGTTTTACCGGCACCATTTTGGCCGATTAAACCAAAGATTTCGCCCTTTCCGATAATAAAATTAAGATCGTTTACAGCTGTGAAATCTTTATATTTTTTCACAACGTGCTCCAATGCTAAAGTCATTTTGCAGCTCCTTCCAAATCGTTAAAACTTTGAATTAATAACCGAGAGTTCAGCTAGCCAACAAATCATTTATATTCTTCAACGCTTGTCCAAAGACGAAAGGCATCAAAATTTGCCCTGCCAAAATCTCCATTTACTGTTATACGGGTAAATTTCCAGAAAGTTTCCTTCTTTTATATATTTATAGGAAAAGAGTAATTAAAAGATGGTTACTTCCTCGTATACATCATAAAAAAAAGCCAGTTTTATGGTTATTATCATAAAACTGCCCTCTGATCATGGAACTATTGAGTTTATAATTGATGTTTTAAAAAATCTCGTATCATATAAACGGTATCTTCTATTTCCCTGCCGAAATATTCATTTTTCGTGAAATAGCTATGAATTAATCCTTTTGCCGTATGAAGCTCTACTATATTACCGAATTGCTGCAGCCTTTTAGCATAGGCAATTCCTTCATCCCTTAACACATCGTTTTCGGCAACAATAATGCAAGCATTCGGGAGATTACTTAAATCTTCCGCCTGAAGAGGAGCAGCGAGAGGATGAACTTGTTCTTTCATGTTATTTAAATAGTAGTGAGCAAACCATTGCATATCTTTTTTCTCCAGGCCAAAGCCGACCGAAAATTCTTCATAGGAATCTGTAGAAAAAGATAAATCCGTTACAGGATACAATAATACTTGCGCAGCAATTGTCGGCCCGTTGAGTTCTTTATTTAACAACGCAACAACCGTTGCTAGATTCCCCCCTGCGCTATCTCCCATTACGGTAATTTGATCTTGTTTGCCATTTATTATCGAACTATTTTTTACCGTCCACAAGAAGGCATCGTAAGCATCATATAATGGAGTCGGAAATTTATGCTGCGGTGCCAAGCGATATCCAACCGAGATTACAATCGCATCGGAAAGTGAAGCAATAAGTTGGCAGCTTGCATGGCATGTCTCGATATCATTCAATACCCACCCTCCACCATGAAAGTATAGAATAATGGGAAACGGCCCATTCCCTTGTGGCGTATAAATGCGGATTGGAATCTGTTCCCCATCTCGCACTAAAATATATTTATCCTGCACTTTGCTTAGCGGGACAGATTTCTCTAATTTTATTTTGGGAGCCTTCGAGCGCATCTCTCTAACTTCCATTGGAGTCATCTTATGCAAAGGAATTTGTTGATTTGCTTGTTCTAAATACCTTTTAGCGGCGTCTAACATATTATTCATCCTACTCACGATCCTTTTTGTCGATTTTAATCCCTACAAAATCACTATACATTTAATTATAAGTAAGTTAGTGGGAATAATCAACTATATAATAGGAGATATAGAAAATTTAGTTTAAATCTTGGGTAGAAGATGGGTTATAGGTATTTATCTAGTTCAATTTCTAGTTGTTGAATAAATTAATAGTGCATAACTATTTCTATATAGGAGGGGGGAAAAGAATATGCGTCAACGCCGTCATCACATGGGCATGGGCCATTGTCCAAGACCGATTTGCTGTCCACCAAATGTATTTCCGACACAAGTTGCACCAGCTCAGGTATCACCTACTCAAGAAGTTGTCAAAACGAATATTTTCAACACGGTTGTTCCACATTATCACCCGGTTCACACAACAACGGTTAACAAGCACATGATTCATAATCAGCATTATTTCCCGCAAACACAATCAGTAGTAAACGAAGTCTTTGAGTCAGAAGAAAACTGTGGTACACCGGAGAATCCAAACCCAAGCTGTTTCCCAGTTCGAAGAAGAAGAAGAGGATATTACTAATTAAAACGATTCGCCTATAATAAAGCCTGCCCTTCAATTCAGTTGAGGGGCAGGCTTTTTTGCTGGAGTGGGCTGTCGGTGTCCACTTTTCTTTACATACGTTTCAGTTTTTCGTATTGGAGTTGCAGTTGTTCGATGCGCTTTCTTCCTTCTTCACGGTTGCGGACCGTTTCTGCCTGAATTTGTTTTGTTTCTTCAATTCCCGTCATGATGGTTTGCCAAGTTGTTTCGATTGTTTCGATTTTAATACTTGGTGATCCCGCTGTTTTGGCAATATTGACGCTGTTTTGGCGAATGTTTTCTGCATTGCGGATCAGCATTTCATTTGTTCGCTTATCCAGCTCATTCATGGAATCGGCCACAAGTTTTTGGCGTTGAAGTGTTACCGCATGGATTAGACCTTGCTTAAATATTGGAATAGTCGTTACGAACGCGGAATTGATTTTTCCGATTAAATGATTGTTTCCTTGTTGAATCATGCGAATTTGCGGTGCTGCCTGGAATGAAACCTGCTGGGCCATTTCCAGGTCATAACGGCGCTGTTCCAACAATTCCATCGTTCTTTTTAACGATTCCAGTTCCATGATGGCTTCCTGGTCGCCTTCATTTGCTCTTTGTTCCAAAGATGGGATGAGCGGTTGCAGTTGTTCAAGTTTCACTTCAATTGCGGCAACATGCTCGCTCAGGCTTTGGAAATAATTCAAGTTTTGGTCATACATTTGCTCAAGTTCGATTGTGTTTCGTTTCATTTCAAGCTCGTATTTTTGAATTTCATGATAGATACCATCGATTTCTTTATTCATCGTATCATATTTAGAAAGGAGTCTTTCCAGCTGTTCTTTTCCTTTACTGAACAATCGCTTGATCAGTCCGCCCTTTTTCTCTTCTTTGAAATCCTGTGGATCAAAACGGTCCATAATCTTGTTTAGATTTTGAATTAGTTCACTTGATTTTTCGAGCTTGCTTGATTTTATGGAGCCCAGCATTTTATCGGAGAATTTTGATATTGCCGTAGCCGTTTCTTTGCCGAATTCCAACACGGCAATTTGGTTTTTAATATCGATTTTTTCAGCAAGAGCTTGTACTTGCGGATCTTCCTTTAACGCAAGCTGGCGCTTCTTTATTTGTGAAAGTTCTTCTCTGGATACAAGCGGCTGTGGTGGCGTTTCTGTTAGATGATTTCCTTCGTGCATTTTTGAATCCAAATCATCAAATAATGGGTTTTTCATTTCTGCCATAGGGTGTTCCTCCGTTCCATCTATTAAAAATTACTGCATGTAAGATTATCTTGGATAGAATTATCATTTGTATATAAAAAATTATTTATATATCTCTTACGAATCTAGAAGGACAAAAGTTTCGTTTTTCAAGGAACCTCATATAAAAAAATCCTGTTATTCCTAACAGGATTTTTAAGGAATAAAAATCAAATTCGCCTTGGCGTATTTGTGCCCAGATTTTATCGAGCTTGCTCGATAAACTTCCGTCGAAAATCTGTGGCATCCGCCGGAGGCTTTCATTCAGCCTTGGATAAATCCAAGGCTGAATGAAGTTAAAGGGCCTCCCCGGAACCGCCATCAATGTTGACTGCCGTGCCGGTTACATAAGAAGCAGCGTCAGATACTAAAAAAGTGATTACATTCGCCGCTTCTTCCGTGTTTCCAATTCGGCCAAGAGGAATCGTTTTACCGATTTCTTTGGAATAGTCTTCCCACGAGGCATCAGGCATTGCTTTTTGCCATCTTTCCTCTATTTGCGCACTGCGGATTAAGCCGATGCAAACTGCATTGACCCGAATATTAAATTGTCCCAAGTCCCTGCTCATTGCCTTTGTCAATGCCAGACCGGCAGCTCTGCTAACAGTCGTCGGCAAACTTGAGGCAGGAGGCGTTTTTGCCAGAACCGCGGTAAGATTTACGATGGCTCCTCCATTTTGCTCTTTTAAATATGGAAGCGCGTATTTTGAACAATTAATGGCGCCGAATAACTTCAAGTCCAAATCGGATTGCCAAAGCGCACCATCCACATCTTGAAATGGATTGGCAGATGAACTTCCCGCATTGTTTACTAGTATATTGATTTTGCCGAAATGTGCCGCGACTTCATCGATTAGTCTCTTACACTCTTCTTCTTTGGAAACATCGGCTGAAACAGTTAAGACTTCCTCCCCCGTTTTTTCGCGTATAAAAGATTTTGCATCCTGCAATCCTTCTTCAGAACGCGCAATGATGGCAACTTTCGCTCCTTCTTCTACAAGTTGAAGTGCCGTATATAAACCAATCCCCTTGCTGGCACCCGTTATAACTGCTACTTTTCCTTTTAAACCTAAATCCATTGCAGTAACCCCTTCTCATCTATTAATAGTTAAATTATATAAGAAAAAATCTAAATTGTACGCATTTTGGCATCATTCTTTATCTTCTGCTTTTCTCGATAGCAATCGGTTCGATAAAAACAAGCCAATACCCCCAATCACCATAAATAAAATTGCACGCACAACTAAATCCAACGAATCCAGATCAAAGAAGATAAGCTTCATCATCGCAATCGGAATGAGTATAAACCCTAGTATTCTAACGTTCCGGTATTGCCCAGTTGAACTGATCCAAAGTGAAATGGTGGCCGTCATGAACAGCAGCAGCGTCTTTAATGTAATAACCGCCAATGAATAGCTCATATAGTCATATTTAAATTGTTCAAGAATCGAGTATCCCAAAACCATCGCAAAAAAGATGCCTGCCGCCATGGTTCCATCTATATCAATCTTTGTTTTGCTAATCCAAGATTTATATATATACCCTTTCATATAAAGATCCCCAATGATTGCAATTATGATCAAAACATAGAGAAGGCGAACAAATAGGTTTAGCCAAACATCTAATCCCTCGACATAATGTGTTGGCAACAAATAGAAATAGCCTAGGGCAAAAGCAAATAACAACATCCATCTTAAAAATCTTCCTATAAATCTTTCAGCAATAAACAAAGAGCCTGTCATGGCAATGGCTAAAAGCAGCAATGTAATGTATGGATAGTGATTATTAGATAGATAAGCTAAATCAATTTTAGCGATGTAAATAAAGAAATAGACCGTAATAACAATTGGGAAGAAATCATTTGCAAAGGAGATCATGACATCTTCTTTCTCTTGATGGGTTTTTGGATAGAATCGTTTCAATTGGATAAAAAGGATGAGTAAATAAACGAAAATCAACACATAGTTTAGATGTGCCGCACTCCAAAAAGGCTCTACATTATATGAAAGCAGATGAATCAGTATATTAAATCCAAAAATTAGGCTATAAATTACTTTCATCAAATAGGCATTCAATTTTAGCGAGAGCAGCAAGCCTAAAAACGCAGTAAACGGAAGCAGCAATTGCTCTAAACTATCGCCAAGTTCCAATGCCACCACTATGTTCATCACAGTAAGCAAGGAGAGTGTAGCCATAATATCCAGGATTCTAGAACTGCTTTGTTTATAAGCCAAGGCAGCCGCAGCAGCATAAATAAAGGTCATTGCCAGAAGCGGAATGGAAGCAGCGTCCGCCACTTGATTGATCATGATAATTGTTACTAAACTTAAACTAAAAAGAAGGCCTTCATGAATCGTTCTTCTTTTGCTGAATGGTTTGTATAAACGCCACCAGACCGCCAATAGCACAGTATTTAATAGTATAAAGCTAAGCAAATAGAGCCATTCGCCGTCTCGATTCAAATTCCAGATGACGAATAAAGCAATCGTGGAGAAAAAATAAGAGCAATACATCGCAATTGATTGATGATGCTTAAGGAAAATCAATTGCATTGAACAGAACACGATCAGCACATAAAACACAATCACCGCTCCGTTGAAATCCATATACTCCAATAGATAAGGCAGCAGTAATGAGGTGAATACGACAAAGATTGATAAAACCTGGTTTTTCTTTACATAACAAATAAGCATTCCATAGGCGATATAACAAAATGCCAAAATAAGTGCAATTGAAAGATTCAATACATCATAGAGAATGGCACCGGCGGCTGTTGTTAAAATTCCTACAATAAAAGCCCCGCCATATAAAACAACGGTAAAAATTCGGGATGATTCCGGTTTTCTCCGATCCATGAATACGGCAACTGCGATTAAACCCAAGGATAATATATATGCTAAAAGGATTTTCACGCTATTGGTTAATACACCAATATCGCTAATCACCTTAAGCCCCCAAAGCACTCCTAATACAAGAATCAACATAAACACCTTTGGCAATAACCAAAGGATCATTTCTTCTAAGCTGCGATGCTTTTTTTCATTTTGCACCTGTGCAGTACTTGATGAAATTGGGGCAACTATTGGATTCTTCTTTTGGGAAGATAATGCTTTCTTATTTAAATTCACCAAATGGTTTTCCGTTTCTTCCGTTTGCAGTATCGGCCGCGGATTATTTGGTTCAACATCATCTTTCGAGCTTTCTTTTGCTTGGTCTGTTTTTATTCCTTTTAATTCATTCAGTTCCATTCGCAAAGAAAGTACTTCTTTTTCCAACTTGGCAATACGTTCTTCCGTATCGTGATTCATTCAAAAACTCCCTTCTTTGTGAATTTGGTAATTGCTCTTTTCATTGTAATGTATATAATTTCAAATTCAAGGAGCAAAGGCAATGATTTGAAGACAACTCGTCCATTCTTGAAGCAAAAAAAAGGTTTTAAAGCATAAAACGCTTTAAAACCCTTTTTTCAATGGCGTTTGTTTAGTAGTTAAAGTAGTAAGCACCAACAATAATCAATAGAATGAATAATACAACGATTAAAACAAACTCGTTGCTGTTTTTTGAATAGCCGCCGCTGCAATACATATCTTTTTCCCCCTTTGGTTAAGATAATACAATTTATGATAACTGGGGCATGAAAACAGGGACAAAAGCATAATTACAGAAATTTTTTAAGTCGAACAACCTCTATATGCACAGTAAAAAGAGGATCCTTCAACCAGATCCCCTTACATGCAATGTTTTGTTTCGTTTTAGTAATAGCCTTTATTATTGTTGAAATATTGAGAACCAACAATGATTAATAAAATGAATAGAACGACCAATAATGCAAAACCATTGGAACCGTTTCCGCTATAGCTGCCGCCAACACCTTCAAAACTGCTTGATTGATCCATATGCGCTCCTCCTTATTGAATTGCCATATGTTTTATTTCAGAATTGAGAAAATCTATTATGTCCAGCGCTATCTTTATAATAGATTTCATACTTGTATTAAATGCGCTCGGAGGACCAGCAATTAGGCAAATTGTCGACTTTTAGGTAAAAGCACTGTTTACTCTTCCCCAGTTTTTTCGATTTTCGCGATCAGTTCTTTCAAAAGTGCATTTCTTTCTCTTTGTGCGGAAACCATGTTCACCATAAACCAAATAATAAATAAAGCCGGAATGACATAAAAAATAAAAGCCGCAACTATATCCATGTTTTTTCCTCCTACCTCTTCAATATTTTTTCCAATTTTTCTTTTTAAAGCACAAGAAAAACAGTAATATCGAAAAATTCTACATTTTTCAAAAAATCGAATCCATTCACGATTGAAACAGTATATAATAGTCAAATAGATTGAATGATATTTTCCAAGGAGTGTTTAATTTGAAACAAACTACAAAACGTGCCTACAATTTTAATGCAGGTCCATCCGCATTGCCGCTGGAAGTTTTGCAAAAAGCACAGGAAGAACTGGTGGATTACAATAACACTGGTATGTCCATTATGGAAATGAGTCATCGCAGCAAAGACTATGAAACAGTACATAATGAAGCCCTCTCTCGTTTAAAAACTTTATACGCTATTCCGGACAATTACGAAGTGCTATTTTTACAAGGCGGCGCAAGTTTGCAATTTACAATGGTGCCAATGAACTTCTTAAGCGAAGGGAAAAAAGCAAGCTATGTTATGACGGGTTCCTGGTCCGAAAAAGCATTTAAGGAAGCGAAGCTATTTGGACAGGCTGTTGAAGCAGCAAGCACGAAAGAAAACAAATACCGAAACATCCCAACTTTAAATGAAATTCAATTTGATGAAAACGATGCTTATGTTCATATTACATCAAACAACACCATTTACGGTACGCAATGGAAAGAATTCCCGGAAACAGGTGAAGTTCCGTTGATAGCGGATATGTCCAGCGATATTTTATCGAAAGAGGTGGATGTAAGCAAATTCGGGATCATCTATGCAGGTGCACAAAAGAATCTGGGACCATCCGGTGTAACGGTTGTTATCATCCGAAAAGATTTGCTTGAAAAAGCAAATACAACAATCCCTACAATATTGAAATATACAACGCATGCGGATAATAATTCTTTATACAATACACCGCCAACATTCGGCATTTACATGTTGGGTGAAGTATTAAAATGGGTTGAAGCGCAAGGCGGCTTAAAAGCGATTGAAAAGAACAACGACGAAAAAGCAAAAGTCATCTATGATGTAATCGATCAAAGCAACGGATTCTACAAAGGCCACGCCACTCTTGAATCTCGTTCATTAATGAATATTACTTTCAGAGTTACGGATGAAGAGCTTGAAAAACAGTTCTTGGCAGAAGCAAAAGAAGCCGGCTTTATCGGATTAAATGGCCACCGTTCTGTTGGCGGCTGCCGCGCGTCAGCATATAATGCCGTGCCGTTCGAGACATGCCAAGCACTAGCTGATTTTATGGTTGAATTCCAAAATAAACATTCATAATCTTTTAAGTAGAATGATAATCTCCATAGACACTGAAAAAGCGGTTATGGGGATTATCTTTTTTCTTTTTAAATGAAGGATTTTCATCAATGGGCATGAATGTGCCGCTATGTTCCCTTTTGAATACAGACTCTTCTCATACGGTCTTTAAGAGCGCTTCTATATCCCCTTTCAAACAAAATTCCCCCTCCAAAGTACATTTACAACGGTTCTATGTTCCCGTTAGAACACACACACCACTACAACAGGCATTTACCGCTCTGCTCTCTTTCTTTTCAATTTAATTTATATCACCGAAATTTTAAAATTACTCTGGCGAACTTTATCATAGATTACCGTTACTTCAGAATAAGAATAATGAGATACCATCCCACTCAACGAATAGCAGTTTTCAAGAGAGTAATCATCATATATCGCCGCTCACAAACGACTGATCTCAAATCTCTTGTCATATAGAGTTTGCCATGCGAATACATTTTATAAAAACGAGATTAGGTTTAAGAGTGGACAACTTATCGTAAATTCTCCCTTTCGCTTCCCTCTTTGCCAAATTTGATGGAGGTCTCTTATGGCACATTCGCATTCTCATTCCCATCACCATCATCACGCCAAAAACAAAAAAGCGCTCTTTGCAAGCTTTTGCATTATTTCTGCCTTTGTCGTCGTTGTATTCCTGGGTGGATTATTTACGAATAGTTTAACATTGCTATCGGATGCCGGCCATATGCTCAGTGATGCGCTTTCTTTGGGAATTGGCCTACTGGCATTTAAATTGGGCGAAAAAGCCATCAACAGTAAAATGACGTTTGGCTATCGTCGTTTGGAGATTTTAGCCGCGCTGTTCAATGGCCTGCTGCTGATCGGGATTGCCCTTCTTATTATTTATGAAGCGCTGCAGCGATTCGCACAGCCAGAAGAGGTTTCAAGTGTTGGAATGCTGGCCGTGGCAGTGGTCGGCGCAATGATCAACCTCATTGTCGCTTTCCTTTTAACGCGTGCCGACACAAGCGAAAATCTGAATGTTAGAGCCGCATTTATGCATGTTATGGGCGATTTGCTCGGATCAGTAGGAGCGATAATTGCTTCTATTTTGATTATGTGGTTTGGATGGACGATGGCAGATCCGATAGCGAGTTTTCTTATTTCCATCATTATTCTAAAAAGCGGTTTTGAAATCACTACGATGTCCTTTCATATTTTAATGGAAGGTATCCCCATGAATACGGAAGTTAAGAAGATTCGTGAAGCGCTCCTTGATATTCAAGGGGTGATTGGACTGCATGATTTTCATGTATGGAGTGTTACGTCAGAATTTACTGCGCTAAGCTGCCATTTAGTGATTGTGCGAAACGAACATGACCGGGTATTGAAGGATGCACTGAAATTATTGCAAGATGAATTTCATATCGAACATGCCACCATCCAAGTTGAGCGTGCGCAAGCGGAGTTGGACCAATTAGAACCTCATCGATGCAATACTTACTCATAATTCAGCATCTTGTGTTTTTATACCGCTTCTTTTGGGTATAGAAATACTAGGAGATGATGGTTATGACACCTGAAAAATTAGAATCCTTTCTACTCTCATTAATTTACACACTTTGCTAAAAGATTGATTGTATACCATAAAATCCACCCTCAAAGGTGGATTTTTTTCGTTTTTCAAATAAATAAAAAAGACTGCATTAAAAGCAAGCTTTTAACACAGCCCTGTATACTTCTCGATCTTAATATGCGCGGCCAAACCAAACAGTATGCTTTGCTTCTTTTCCGCAGTTGATGCATGTATGTTTAGTTGTTGGAGGATTGAATGGAATGTTGCGCGTTGTAAATTTCGTTTCTTCTTTTACATTCGTCTCACAAGCATCATCACCGCACCAGCCAGCTAATACCCAGCCAGGAATTGTTCCGTTTTTCTCGGAATCCGCCAAGTGTTGGTGCAATTGCTCCAACGTATCAATATGGCTATGGGAATTCTCATCACGGAATGCTTTTGCCTTATCAAATAAACGTTTTTGCATCACTTTCAGCTCGTTTTCGATAGTTTCGACAACAGCTTCCAGTTCCACAGTTTGTTTATTTTCTTCATCACGCGCTTTTAAAAGCACTTGATTGTTTTCCAAATCACGCGGTCCAAGTTCGATGCGTACAGGAACCCCTTTTAATTCCCATTCATTGAATTTAAATCCAGGCGATTGGTCTGAATCATCCAGACGAACACGGATGCCTTTTGATTTTAAGGAAGCAAAGATTTCATCTAATTTCTCAATGATTGCAGGGTTCTTTTTCCATGGCCCCACAGGAATCAAGACAACTTGGGTTGGCGCAATTGTTGGCGGCAGCACAAGGCCTTGTTCATCCCCGTGTACCATGATGACCGAACCGATCAAGCGAGTTGAAGTCCCCCATGAAGTTGTATGAACATGAACGTGTTTGTTTTCTTTGTTTAAATATTTAATATCGAAAGCTTCCGCGAATTTCGTTCCTAAATAATGGGAGGTTCCAGCTTGTACCGCTTTTCCGTCCCTCATCATCGCTTCGATGGAATACGTATCAACTGCACCCGCGAAACGTTCAGATGGTGTTTTTTGACCGTCATAAACCGGAATGGCCAAGAAGTTTTCAACTACTTCTTTATAAATATTTAACATTTGCATTGTTTCTTTGCGTGCATCTTCTTCATCAACATGCGCCGTATGACCTTCTTGCCATAAAAACTCCGACGTACGGATGAATGGCAATGTTTTCTTTTCCCAGCGGAAAACGTTTGCCCATTGGTTGATTAACAACGGCAGATCGCGGTAGCTTTTAATCCAATCAGAATATAGGTGGCCAATCATTGTTTCGGAAGTAGGACGCAGTGCCAAGCGTTCTTCCAATTTTTCTCCGGCAGCTTCCGTTACCCATGGAAGTTCCGGCGAGAATCCCTCGATATGATCTTTTTCTTTTTGGAAAAATGACTCGGGAATCAACATTGGGAAATAAGCATTGCGGTGCCCTGTTTCTTTAAAACGGCGATCCATTTCCCCCTGGATATGTTCCCAGATTTCAAAGCCATCCGGTTTGAATGCGATACAACCGCGAACGGGTGTATAGTCCATTAAATCGGCCTTTTGAATAGTATCAATATACCATTTTGAAAAATCATTCGTTTGTTGTGACATTTTGTTTCCTCCTAAAACCTAAATACATTTCGATGAACCCTACTTTAATAACTGCAAAACCAGGTATCCCTTTTCGATTTGCAAACAAATAAATGGGCAAATAAAAAGCACAAATCGCCCTGTAAAAGGACGTCTTGTGCATAATGACGTGGTACCACCTTTGTTCGGAAATTGACGATTGGCAGCCTGCTGTTAAACCGGCTCTCTTTTTTGTCTATTTCCCTCCAACGTTCCATAACGAGAACGACTCGGCAAGTTTTGCTTGCATCTTCCGTGATAGGGTTCAATAAGAAGCGGTGATATAGCTCTCAGCTGCTGCTATATTTTCTGTTTCACAATTCTTATTTACTTGGTCACATCATAGATTCCATATTTCTTATACTGTATCAAATAAAAGGAATTAATTCAATCAATGTGGAAAATTTTCTTTTCTGATACAAACCTTTTAAGGTTGCCTTATCGTAAACTTGCCTTTTATTGTTTTAGTTTATTGAAATATTCCGCTAAGCTTTGCAAAACCTTCTCTATTTTTTCTTCCAAGAAGTTGGAGCGTTCAAACAAGATGGAACGTAAATGGTCCACTTGAAGCCTCACTTTTTCAATCATGCCTTCTTGTACATCCGCACGATGATCAGCATCTTTTTGCGTTTCTTCCAATCCGCTGATTTTTTCGGCAATTTGTTGGTTTAGGGTATTTTGTTCAATTGTTTGTGTTTCAATATGAGCGAGTGTTGAAACAAGTTGTTCGACGCTTTTTGTTAGAGCATCAAGACTAGAGGAGTAGTCCGTCAAAGTTGTGGTTATTTCACTCTCCTGCTGGTTGATACTCGTTAATTGTCCCTGCACCTCATCGTTTGTTTGCGAAATTTCAATAACTTTTTGATATATGTCATTTTGGAATCGCTGATCATAGTTAATGGTCTGTTGCATAATGCTGTTCTGTTCTTCAATTTTTTCAAGGAAGCTCATGATTTGATGTGTAAGAGTTTCTTGAAATTGTTGTGATTCCGCCAAATCGTCGACTCTTTTGTCCACTCTCTTCAGATGGGCTGTTTGGTATAGATTCCAATCATTTTGAGTTTGCTGCAAGTGAATGATACTCTTAGCGAGTTTTCGATTGTCCAGAAGTTGTTGTTTGAGTAGGTCGGACAACTCATCCAAGCGAAATTCTGCTTGGTTTGGCACTTCAATTTTCTGTATATTGCAAAACACTTCCGGGAGCTCTTTATTCACATAAATTCCCAATTAGCAAAACACCCCCTTCTTATCGCCTCATCTAGTTTATGCGGCGAATATCTGGGAGGTACTTTAACTGGAGGAAATGAATTGTCCGAGTGCTTTTTTTCAATAAAATTGATTACTTATTCAGCAGAGACCTTCAAGTTCCTGCTTTGTTACGATTTCCAGTTCTTTCTTTACCAATGCTGCATTTTCTTCATGGCTTTTTATTTGGTCTGCTTTATATTTATAGCCCTGAATCAAAAATCGATGATCTACATTATCTTTTATCGCATTTCGAAGTTCCTGGATATAGCGGTAGGATAGAACTTTCCGGAAGATCATTTCCTCGCGAAGATTCGTCGCCGTTCCATGTCCTGGTACCAGATAATTGACTGTATGATGGTTAAAAATATGATCCGATTTTGATAGCGTTTTTTCATATTTTTCGCTGCTATCATAGACAAAAGGAAATTCAACGTCCGAGAAGTAATCGCCTGCAATCCATATACCCAATGGCTCGACTATTGTAAATATACCATCGTTTGTATGGCCCTCCGCTTTATAAAAGGTAAGTTTTGTATTCCCAAGCTCCAGAACTTGGCCATCTTCTTTCACAGCAATGTCGACGATAGGGAAAGTAATGGGATAATCACGATCGATATAGTATTGATTATCAAACTCATGGATTAAATCCAGAAGGTTTTCTTTATCTTCTTTTAGATGAAATGCCTCGCTGGCAATGACTTTTGCATCCTGAAATGCCCCATATCCCACAATGTGATCCCAATCGGAATGCGTAAAAATTAAATAAAGGGGCTGCGTTCCCCTAAATCGATCAACATGCTGGCGAATTTCTGCCACTTCATTCGGAAGCAGATTGGGGTCCACAATAAGAATACAATCTTCTGTCCGTATAACAAGGGATGTTGTTTTGTATAATACACTTTGAAAAATCGTCATATTATCTGTTTGATATTTAATCAAAATAACTCACCCCTAAAGTAACTAATATTACCAATTATCTTATCAAACTAATACCAAAAAGACGAACTCTATTTCTATTGCTTAAAAAAGAAAAGCTCCCCCTTCCTGAAAAGAGAGAGTATGATAATCTTCTATTATTCTTGTTCTTCTTTTGGCGCTTCTTCAGCACTTGCGCTTTCTTCCTTCGGTGGTTCGGCTGCAATTGTGCGTTCTTCTTTCGGCGGCTCTACCACACTCAAGCACCATGTGAAATTATCCCAAGCGGAATACCATCCGTTAAAAATCTCGGAAGAATCATCCCAGCGCACTTCAAACTTTTTTTGTCCTTCCATATCAACCAAGTATAGGGCAAGTAAAGGATCTGCTTTTGAAACAGCTAGTTTCATTCCATCCTGCAATTGTTCTTCAGTGAATTCCACATCCGAAACTGAACGAACTTGAGCCTGTTCGAATACTGGTTTGTTTAAAATTTTATAGTTCATCATAAGCCTCCAATAAAACCTTCTATTCCTAATTTTGAACTTCTTTCAGAACGAAAAATTAGTACTGTGAAAGTTTATCTTATATTCAATTCGAAATTTATACAACCCTCTAATTATGGTGAATGCTGCCAAGTAATTTTACCATAATCTGAATCATTTATACATAATCGCCTGAAATTTTTCTCTCGATTATATAACATTTTTCTCTTATTCTATTTTATCAGATTTTTTAAATTCAATTACTATATTCTCTATAATGAAAAAGAACTGTCTTGAAAGTCAACTTTCACAACAGCTCTTGCAAAATTATGTTAATGGCTCATTTTTAATTCTTTGGATTTCGTGTTTACGTCGCTCGTTTTTTTCTTGCAAGTGCTCCAATTCTTCTTCTCCGGCAAATTCCATGCTTATTTCTGCTTCTCGCATATTGTCTTTAATATTTTCAATCATTTCTTCTTTACCCATGAATTTTTTTGGACGCCCAGCGATTTTTTTTGGATTTTGTTTCATATAAACTATCCTCCCATTTTAAAAGTACAAAATTAGTTTGTTTTACTTTCATGCTTTTATACTTTGCAAATGGCAAATCATTTCATAAGAATTTAAAAACCCTTCACAAGGAAATGTCTTGTGAAGGGTTCATATAGAGGGATTTATATTTTCATGCTGCCTGTTTTCATTGCATTGACATGCCAGGAAAGCGCTTTTTCAAGATTATGCGGCGTATGGGCATTTCCAGTTAACTCGACAGCTTCATTGTAATAATCCCAAAGCTGTTGCTTAAATTCAGGATGTACGCAATTTTCAATAATTAATGGTACACGTTCTTTCGGCGCCAATCCACGCAAGTCGGCAACTCCCTGTTCCGTTACAATCACATGAACGTCATGCTCTGTATGGTCATGGTGCGCCACCATCGGAACAATCGAAGATAATTTTCCGCCTTTGGCATAAGATTTTGTAACGAAAATACTTAGACGCGAGTTGCGTGTAAAATCACCCGATCCGCCGATTCCATTCATCATTTTGGTACCGCCAACGTGTGTAGAGTTGACATTTCCATATATATCAACTTCCAGCGCTGCATTTATCGCGATTAATCCGAGTCGTCGTATGACTTCGGGATGATTTGAAATTTCCTGTGGACGAAGCAGGATTTTATCTGCATACTTTTCAAGATTGCCGTACACTTTTTTCTGCAATTCTTCCGAAATCGTGATGGAAGTACAAGAAGCAAACGACACTTTTCCGGCATCAATCAAGTTAAATACCGCATCTTGCAGTACTTCAGAGAAAATCAGCAAATCTTCGAATTCGGAATCTTTAAATCCTTCCAAGACAGCATTTGCAACAGAGCCAACACCGGATTGGATTGGAGCAAGTTTGTTTGTCAGGCGACCGGCTTTGATTTCACTGCGAAGAAAATCCAGTAAATAATTGGCCATCACTTGCGTCTCTTCATCGGGATCTACGATTAAAGAAGGAGCATCCTGCTCGTTTGAAATTACGATAGCCTTTACTTTTTCCGGATCGATTTTAATGCCAATATCACCAATTCGATCTGCTGCATTCAAAATCGGCAATGGTTTTCGATTTCCTTGGTCTTCCGGGATAAAGATATCGTGTACCCCAATAAATGATTCCGAATGGGCAAGGTTCAGTTCTACAATAATATTCTTGGCATATTTCGCATAAATTGGCGAGTTTCCGACTGAAGTAGTCGGCACCAAATAGCCATCTTCCGTAATTGCCGTTGCTTCGATAATGGCATAATCGATTGGACCGATGATCCCCTGTCTTACAAGTTCGGCGTTATGGGAAAGATGAGCGTCTACATATAAAATTTCCCCGGTGTTAATCAGATTTCGAATTACGGGGTCACCCTGATATGGAGCCCGTTTCCGTATGCCACCTGCCTGCGCCAAGATTTGATCGACTTCCGGCCCCAATGATGCACCCGTATAAACATCAATTTTCAAATCGTTATTTTTAGCTCGTTCAGCAAGAGCCAATGGTACGACTTTAGCATCCCCAGCCCGAGTAAATCCACTCATCCCTACAATATCGCCATTTTGAATGAAAGCTGCCGCTTCTTCAGGTGTTGCCACTTTGCTTCTCAAACTGGTGATTCCAATTCTTTTTTCAATTGCTTGTTCCATTTACTCTCCCCCAAATCTTAGATTCTCTCCCACAATTATTTATGCAAATAAATAGTAAAATAGAACGGTGGGCGTGAAAAAATACCAAAACAATTAGTTTACATAATAAAATTACAGCAAAAGAATAAATGACTTGCACCTAACTGGTCATTGAAGCTCAATGTTTCCGTTAATATCTATGCCCTGTAAAGCTTGTGTTGCAAGGCGATCGGCTTCGGCGTTTAATTTACGTGGAATTAGCTCGTATTCAGGCGTGATGCCAAGATTATTTAATTTTTCATCAATGCGATCCGCCCAACTTGCGAGTTCTTTTTCATATGCTGGCCATTCACCGCTCATTTGATTGATTACTACTTGGGAGTCACCAAGAAAACAAACCGTTTGATGATGAACACCCAGTAAATCCAATTCAACAATCGCCAAATGAAGCGCCGCATACTCCGACTCGTTATTTGAAACAAGCCCAATCGCCGGCGCATTGCGTCTAAGTCGATAGGACTTTCCATTTTGCTCATAGTAAATGGCGATTCCTAGCCCTGAATCTTTCGTTTGAAGATCAAAGCCTCCATCAAAGTACACTTGAACATGATGCGGTTCTGTTTCCAATTCTTTTAAGTATTTTTTAAGTTCTTTTGCCATCCATGTACTATCATGTTGGTCGATGAAGGTCATCTTGCTCGTTCGACCTGTTTTTTCCAAGTCTTCTGCAATTGCCAGAGCATGTGCAGGCGGCATTTCATCCGAGCGAAAAATTGTTTCAATTCCATTCTTTGACTTATATGTCCATTCAATTGTAATCAGCATGGAAATCCTCCTGAATTTTCTTACAATTATTATGGACATAATAACGCAAGTTTACAAATAATTGGCTAATTTTTAAACGCCTTATAGTACCCATACCTTTTATGTCGTGTTTTAAACCTTTTTAAACAGAAAAAAACCATTTCTTTACATTAAGTGTTACCGGCACTTAACAGAAATGGTTTCCTTTTCGAATCACTTGTATTCTATTAATTATTATATAGTATTATTTTAAATTTGTATACCCTTATCAAAATTGGAGTTTTCTAATCCAACTTTCATATAAATTTCATAATAAAACTTTTATAATTATGTTAAGGTAAATAGCGACATTCAATTTAAAGGAGAACATCATGTGGGAAGTAAGTGAAAGTAAGCTAGCGAAATATAGCATGCACCATGTTAGTGATGCACTCGTTTTAGGGGAAGAAGTCTATACCCAGCCTGAACTATTGCTGGAAGCAGCCTTTGCACAATTAGCTTTTAATAAAATCGATTGGGATCAGCAATATGAATTTTACCATGAGAGCAGCCTTGCTTTAAATGAGATTTATAGCTATGCAACGTCGATCTTCAAAAATGAAGACAGTTTTTTAGAACAAGCTCAACATATTGCAACTCATCTGCATACCTCCTCCCAACACCCCCAAATTAAAAGCGGCGAATTATTCATAGGGTTATTCGATAATTGCATATGGAACAATAGTGTGAAAAGAGCCATTTCCATAGTAAAAATCGATGAAAAAGAAATATTCCTGGATGTGCAGTCAGAGCAGAACAAGATGAGTGTAAACGGCATTGACGGCATTAATGTTAAAAAAGCGAATAATGCAGCAGTAATTGTTGATATGGGCGCAGATCAATCCCCTGCCGTTTTCATAAAAACAAAAAGAAAAGAGGATATTGTCTACTGGCAGGAACGTTTCCTCAAGATCAAAGTAAAAGATGAACATTACCATAAAACAAATTTGGCATTATCCGAATGCAAGAAATATATTTTAAAAGAAGATAGTTTTTCAAATACGGAAAAACTGGGTTTTTTAAATAAAACATTGGATTATTTCAGAAACGAAGAAACATTTGAAGTAGATGAATACATTGAGACAGTTTTCGAAAAAGCGGAACCCGTCCAAAGAGATATCATCATCAATACAGTCAAGCCTTATGAAACAATGATTTCCGGAAACGCCGTGGAAAAGGTTGAGAAAACGTATAAGCGAAAAATTAAACTGGATGACAACATCGAGATACAAGTAAATCTGCAAAACATAGAGCAAGTGGATGAACTGATTGAAGTTGGCTTTGATGAAGCGACAAACCGCAAGTATTATAAACTCTACTTCGAGGAAGAATCGTAGAAACATAAAGAGCCTTTCATCAAATTGATGAAAGGCTCTTTTAAATCTCTTAATTATGGATCGGCTCTTTATTAACTAGCCCAAGTGCTTCTGAAGTTGAAGCGTTGATTTCTTTTAATAGGTCCGGGTTTTCCATCAGGGAAATTCCGTAAGAAGGAACCATTTCCTTGATTTTCGGTTGCCATTCTTGGACACGTTCCGGGAAACATCTATTGATGATATCAAGCATAACTTTAACGGCAGTAGATGCACCAGGCGAAGCTCCCAACAATGCCGCTACGGAACCGTCTTCAGCAGTGATGACTTCTGTACCGAATTGCAATGTACCTTTTCCTGCATCTGTATCTTTAATAACTTGCACACGTTGGCCAGCTACCACGATATCCCAATCTTCCAATTTAGCATTTGGAATAAACTCTTGCAGTTCTTCCAGACGCTGCTCATTCGATAGCATTAATTGTTGAATCAAGTATTTTGTAAGCTTCATTTCTTTGGCACCAGCAGCCAATAGCGTAAGTAAATTGTTTGGTTTTACGGAAGCAATTAAATCCATATTTGAACCCGTTTTCAGGAATTTCGGTGAAAATCCTGCGAAAGGTCCGAACAATAAAGATTTCTTATTGTCAATATAGCGTGTATCTAGATGCGGTACCGACATTGGCGGTGCACCTAATTTCGCTTTTCCATATACTTTGGCATGGTGTTGTTCCACCACTTCTTGATTGTTGCAGACCATGAATAATCCACTTACCGGGAAACCGCCGACATGTTTTGATTCCGGAATTCCAGTTGCTTGCAATAAATGAAGACTTGCACCGCCAGCACCGATAAAGACAAATTTTGCTTTATGGTATTCCATTTTGCAGCCGTCAAGGTCGTGTACTTTTACTTCCCACATACCGTCATTTGAACGCTTGATATCAGAAACAGAGTGTTTGTAGTTCACTTCTACATTTTGCTTTTGCAAGTGTTCAAACAGGATACGAGTTAAAGCACCAAAGTTAACATCTGTCCCTGAGTCAATTTTTGTTGCTGCAATCGGCTCGTTGCCTTTACGCCCTTCCATAACAAGCGGAAGCCAATCTTTCAGCGTTTCTGGATTTTCAGTATATTCCATGCCATCGAATAACGGATTATTTGAAAGCGCTTCAAAACGTTTTTTCAAGAAATCCACATTATCTTCGCCCATAACCAAGCTCATGTGAGGAATCGGCATGATGAAATCTTCTGGATTGCTGATTAAATTGCTTTTTACTAAGTAAGACCAAAATTGTTTTGATAATTGGAATTGCTCATTGATATTGATCGCTTTTTTAATATCCACGGAACCATCCGATTTTTGTGGTGTATAGTTCAGTTCACATAGCGCGGAGTGTCCTGTACCCGCATTATTCCACTCGTTGGAACTTTCTTCTCCTGCTTTGTCGAGCTGTTCAAATACTTTAATATTCCAATCCGGAGCTAATTCTTTAAGTAAGGAGCCTAATGTTGCACTCATAACGCCGGCACCAATTAAGATAACGTCTGTTTTCTCATATTTAGTACTCATAATTACCTTCCTATCTCCCCTATATTTGAAAAAGATGTAGCCGCTCCACTGTTCAAGAGCTTGAGCGAGAGACTTATGCAATACACCTTAATTATAACTGTATAATATTATACTACATTTTTACATAGATTAAAGTATATATTAATTTGTAAATTGTTAAAAAGAAGTTATAAGTAGAATTCTGCCGCTGTTATGAGCAAATTATGGAATTTTTAATGTAACTCTCTTTTATTGACGCTGATTTTTCTTCAATTAAAGAATATTATAAGTTTGAAATCCCACTTTCCATAATTGCATCTGCAATCGGCAATTTGCCAGTGACTATCTTAAATTCCCTTTTTATAGTAGCGTTGGTTTCTATGCATTGCAAAATTGCCTTTGCTGTGTCTTCATAGGATATTTCACCTTTCACTGCATCAAGTTCTACAATTTTTATATACCCCGTTCCGCGGCAATCACTTAAATTCCCGGTTTGAATGATGGTATAATCCAAATCCGAATTTCTCACCCACTGTACAATATGATGGTTTTTAACCAGCAAAGGCCGGTAAAATTCCGGGAAACGCGGCCAATTTTCCTTTCCAATGTCAATTGTGCTTACATAAATAACGCGTTTTCCTTTTGCAAATATGATGGCTTCAAATAATCGAATGGTAGAATCAACTTCCGTTAAAATTGAACCTTCGCGATCCTCCCCTTCAATGCTTCCTGCAAATACAAATACATCTATACCCTTTATCCAATTGACAAAACCATCCAAGGATTGAGTTGAATGCAATACAAATGATTCAATTCCAAGTTGTCCAAAATATGCACTTTGCGCTGTGTTATGGACCAAAGCTTTTACTTTGTGTTGTCCACTTTCCGTTAGGTATTTAATAAGGTATCTACCTATTTGGCCATTTGCACCAATCACAACTATATTCAATACCTCACAACCTTTTAAATGGATTCTTTTACGTTATTTTCGGCTTTCTTCCATAAATTTAACCATTTATATTAAAAAGATTCAATTTTCCCCTTTATTATAATTAAAATAGGGTATCAATTAGGAGATAGATGAAACATTATTTAAATTTTTTCGTAAACACTATTATATGAAGAAAAACCGTTAGGAGAATGTTTATGGAATCTAAAGAGCAATTAACCGTCTATTTGTACGAAATCGAAAAATGGGAAAAGGACCAAAAGGGACTATTTTTTTGGGAAAAGATAGGTCGTCTGCCCTTTAAATTAATCGATAAGCTAACACCAAAATTCATACAGGAAAAAATCGCCGTTTTAGTCAATGAACTCGGCAGCTATGTCCAAACAGGCGGCAGATATTTAATCAACGAAGCGCTAATGATTAAAAAAATCAGCCGATTCACTTCCCAGCCAGTCGAAAACATCACGGACATTGGAAAGTTGCCTATCCAGGATATGATTTCAGCCAGCAATAAATTGCAAAGTGAACGAAGTAAATTGGCAGCAGTTCAAGGTGCCACTACAGGGTTTGGCGGCATTTTTACCCTTGCGGTCGATATACCCGTCATATTGGGAATGGCGCTTAAAACTTTGCAGGAAATTGCCATCATCCATGGATATGATCCGAATGAAAAACAAGAGCGGGTCTTTATCATCAAATGCTTGCAATTCGCTTCAGCCGATATTGTGGGGAAAGAATCCATCTTGAATGAACTTTCAATGATGCATGAAAAAAGAGACAGTGCCGCTAGTATGATCAGCCAACTAAAGGGTTGGCAAGAAGTTTTCTTTACCTATCGTGATAATTTTGGATTGAAAAAATTATTTCAGATGGTGCCAGTCGTCGGGATGCTTTTTGGCGCCATCATTAACAAGGGAATGATGGACGATGTCGCAGAGGCTGGCATAATGCTCTATCGAAAAAGAAGAATTTACGATAAATTGCGTGAAATAGATAAGGTGGAATCAAACGTTTCCACAGATTCCCTCTAAAAAAAGTTGAGAACCCAACGAAACGGTTCTCAACTTTTCTTTTTCTTCCTATTTAATCTACCGTTACTTCTTTTGTTCCATGTTTAACTTTGTTTTTGGAATCCATAGGCATTTCATTGGATTGCGTCTTTTCATAATACTTCCCTTTTGTATAAACGGCGATTAAAATTGATAAAATCGAAGCTAAAATCGCGGCAAAGAAAGTGGCAGTATTTTGCAAGAAAGTTCCCATAACGCCCACTGCAGCAATAGTGCCGAGAATACTTGAAACGATTAAGGGTACTACCCCCGCCGGATTCCATTTGTATAACTTGCTTTGGTCTGCTTCATATCTTTGCGGTACAATTTTCAATAACTTTTTAACGACAAGAGCGTCTGTTACTAAAATAGCCGCCCAGGACATTAGAAGAACACCTTGGAAAGTCATCGCAGTGCCTAAATAATCCAGGATGCCGCCAAGCATTAATAAAATCGCCACTACAGCAGATACAACAACCCAGAAACGGCGGCCAGGTTTAAAGTGAAATACATTTTCGAAAAAGTTGGATAATGACAGTGATGCACTATATACATTTGTAATGTTAATTCGCAATTGAGTTAACATGGTAAATAGCACCCCGCCGAGCCCCAGAAGTATAACAATATAAACTCCCGGATTTGCTTCCGCCAAACGAACGCCAAACCAAATGCCGAGTAATCCCATTACACCAAAACAGAAGATTTGTGGGATAAATCCAATCATGAAGGAACCAAATTTAATATCTTTTGGTTTTAGGAAACGTGCATAATCCGATGCGATTAAAGCCGTTAACCCCATGATGCCATGTTGCATCCCGATGCATAATAATAGCGCCGTTCCGCCAACCTGAACTCCCTCTGGCATGTATGTCCAGAAACTGCCGCCGTATTTTGATGGCGTGTTAAATGCAACAATAATTGTGATAACTAAGAATAGCATGAAGATCGGTAAAGACCATTTTTGTAATTTGTCTAGTTGTTTGATACCGAACCAATTAAGAGGAATAACAATTGATCCGAATACTATGATGAGTAACCATAATGGAATAGAGGGGAAATATGCATGTACAGCAGTAACTAGAATCATACCTTCAAATGCACAATACATAATAAAATTCGATGCGTAAATTAATGAAGTGAGGGAAGCACCTATGTACCCAAATCCTTGGCGAGACATCAAATTTACGTTCATTCCTGATTTTGCTGAGAGATACGCGATAACTGTACCTAGCACACCAGCAATCACGATCGCATAAATCGCGGAAATAATCGCATTCATTGCTCCGAATTGGAGTGCCATAACACTTCCTGTTTGGAAGTAGAATATTGCCGTTGCAATCCCGAATGTAATATTGGTTACACTGAACCAACCCATATTGCGTTTATCTTCCGGAACTGCTTCAAAAGAATAATCACCTTTTGTTTGTTCAATACGTTCTGTTTCTTGAGTTAAAGTCATCTAATCATCCTTTCTTTGCTATTGAGAGACAATCCCCTTCCATTTTGGTTTTACCGCTAACCTTCACCTCCACTAACGGAGGATTAGTTATTGATAGGTTTATCAATCAAGAAAATCCTATACTCCGTCGCCGGAGATTTTCTGTTGCAAACATATTATATGCATACTTAGTTGACATAATCAAGGGTGGATAAAAATGCAATTGATCGAAACCCATATATACCAACGTTTTAGAGAGTGATAATTTTTTGATATTTTAACCAATGTGTATAAATATACAGTTCGGTTTATAAGTTGGTTTAGCGGAAAAATTCAAACACCATTCAAGGGCATAAAATAAAAAAGCAGCCGTCCCAAAAAAGGTATGGTCGGCTACTGTTTACATCTAATAAATTGTTGGTGATCAATGAAACACAATCGTTTTATTTCCTTCAACGATAATACGTTTTTCCAAATGCCATTTCACTGCTTTAGTTAAAACGCGGCGTTCAATCTGCCGACCGATTTTCTTTAAGGTCGCCACATCATCACGATGATCTACACGTTCAACATCTTGTTCGATAATCGGGCCTTCATCCAGGTCGTTTGTTACATAATGGGAAGTTGCACCGATGAGTTTGACTCCCCTTTTATATGCGCGGTCATAAGGGTTTGCACCGATAAATGCAGGCAAAAAGGAATGGTGTATATTAATGATTCGGCTTTCAAAATGATTTACAAAATCCGGCGTTAAAATTTGCATATACCGCGCCAATATTAAAACATCTACTTCATATTCTTTCATTAAAGCGATTTGCTGCCTTTCTACCTCTTTGCGAATATCTTTGTTTGCAGGCAAATAGTAAAAAGGAATTCCAAAAGACTCCACGATTTCCCGTGCATCTTCATGATTGCTGATCACAACCGCAATATCCGTTTCCAAATCCCCGTTTTGCCATTCCCACAGCAATTCCAATAGGCAATGCAATTCTTTGGAGACATAAATAGCGGAACGTTGGCGCTTGCTTAAATAGTGAAAGTCATAATCCATCTTGTAATCATCTGCAATCAACTTAAATTCCCTCTCCATTTCAGCTGCCTTTGATGAAAGCTTTTCGCATGTAAATTCCAAACGAATAAAAAATGTACCATTTTCAGGATTGCTGGAATATCTGCTTGATTCAATAATATTGGCTTGGTGGCGAAATAAAAACGTAGATAAAACGGACACAATTCCAGGTTGGTCGGGACATTTCACCAGCAATGTTGCTCTATTTTCAAGTTTCGCGCTATCTTCCGCACGTTCTTTTTTGATTTGTTCCGGTTGCATTATATACACCTCTGCTCTTCACTTAAGATTCAGTAAAATCCATTTTTTACTAGAAGGAATAAATTGATACTATTATCCTTTATTTTACAAGAATGAGCAACACCTTAAATCAATGTAAAATGTCATATCCCGCTTTTTTTATTCACTGGGAAAAAAAAGCAAGTGAGATGAAATGGCTTAAACGTCGCTTTTCTGTACACATTCTTTTATAATAATTTCATAACTATACTGCTTGGAATTACACTTGAAAGGAAGAAGTACGTTTGATCCTTGTCATTGATAATTTTGATTCGTTTACCTTTAATCTTGTCCAATATATTCAGACAGTCGATGAAGAGGTAGTTGTAAAACGAAACAATGAGATCTCAACCCACGAAATAAATGAATTGTGTCCTGACTTTATTTTAATTTCACCTGGACCGGGCAATCCGGATACTGCCGGAGTTTGCTTGGATGTGGTAAAAGAGTTTTACAATAAAATCCCGATTTTGGGCGTTTGCCTTGGCCACCAAATAATCGCCCAAGCTTTTGGAGGAACAGTGCGAAAGGCGTTAAAGCCGATGCATGGAAAAGTAGAAAAAATTGAACATGATGGCCGCCAAATATTTCGAGATATCCCCTCTCGTGCAAAAGTAACGCGCTATCATTCCTTAATTGTAGATGAAGCAACACTTCCGGACTGTCTTGAAGTCAGCGCGAAAACGATAAATGGGGAAATTATGGCATTGCGACACAAAGAATTTAATGTAGAAGGCGTCCAATTCCATCCGGAAGCCATTTTAACGGAAAATGGACTGCAAATGATTCAAAATTTCTTTACTAAAAACAGAGGTTATACATAATGAACAAAATTAAAGAACCATTCTTATCATTTGAATTTGCCGGAGAAGATGGGAAAATCCATCCTCTTGCTTTTAGAGATCCGCTCAAAATCATTATTGCGCATAAAATCGAAGATGTTTACCCTAGCTTTATGCAAATCCAGCAAGCGGTGAAGGATGGCTACTATGCGGCAGGGTTTGTTTCCTATGAAAGTGCACCAGCGTTCGATCCGGCTTTTGAAGTGAATAACCAGCCGACAATGCCGCTCGTCTGGTTTGGAATTTTTTCAGAACCTGTTGGCCAAACTTTCATGAGCGAGGGCCAGTACGAGCTTTCCGACTGGCAACCGAATACTTCCATTGCTGAATATGAAGCTGCGATTGAAACAATTAAGTCACAAATTAAAAATGGCAATACGTATCAAACAAATTATACCATTCGCTTATCTTCCCACTTTTCCGGGGACGATCTGGCATTTTTTAATTCATTAAAAACTGCGCAATCCTCCAATTATTGCTCATATATCAATACAGGTGATTTTAGCGTTTTATCTGCATCGCCGGAGCTTTTCTTTCATTTAAAAGATGATCGAATTACGACTCGTCCGATGAAAGGAACCATTGCCAGAGGCAAAACGCTGGAAGAAGATGAAGAACATGCAAAGTGGCTTTCAAATTCCGAAAAAAATCAAGCGGAAAATGTGATGATTGTTGACTTGCTGCGAAATGATTTAAGCATGATTGCAAAACAAGGAACAGTCAAGGTGCCAAAACTTTTCCAAATTGAACACTATCCAACAGTACATCAAATGACTTCAACCATTACAGCAGAGGTCAAACCTGATACTGCCCTATTTGATGTGTTTAAAGCACTTTTTCCTTGTGGATCCATTACAGGTGCACCGAAAATTAGCACAATGCAATTGATTGCGAACATCGAAACGGCACCGAGGGACGTTTATTGCGGTGCGATCGGCTACATCACTCCGGAACATGAAGCCATTTTCAACGTTCCTATCCGTACCGTACTGATCAATCATCAAACAGGTCAAGCGACTTATGGTGTTGGAGGCGGGATTACATGGGATTCTACTTCAAATGATGAATATAATGAAGTGTTAACAAAAGCAAAATTACTCAAAAAGAAGAAACCGGCATTCCACTTGCTTGAAAGCATTCTCTTGACCCAAGGGAAATTCGAATTTCTAGAAGAGCATCTAAACAGGATGGAAAAATCTTCGGTATATTTCAACTTTCGGTTTGACCGGGAAAAAGTTAAACATTTGCTCTTGGACTTTTGCAAGTCCCAAAAAACCGGCGACTATAAGGTGCGTTTGCAGTTATCGGAATTTGGCGAGGTGATGATGGAGGCCCAGCCACTTCATCAACCGAATACAGTTACTGTAAAGTTGGCAGATAGCCCGATTGATAAGGAAAATTTATTCTTGTACCATAAAACAACCAATCGTGATCTATATTTCCAATTCCAGCAACCGGACGTTTTTGATGTGTTATTATGGAATGAAAATCAAGAATTGACAGAATTCACAAACGGAAATGTGGTGCTGGAGTTGGATGGCAAGCTTTATACCCCTCCAATAAAATGCGGACTGCTTGCAGGAACATTCCGGGAGATCTTGCTGAAAAATGGGACAATACAGGTAAAAGTCTTAACCCTTCGCGACCTTGCAGCATGTTCCCACATTTGGTTCATTAACAGTGTCCGTAAATGGATAAAAGTTGAGTTGTTATAAAATAAAGAATGTCTTTCACCTTTTGTGGTGAAAGACATTCTTTTTTTAATCTGCAGAGTGCATGAAATAAGAAAGACTTGTCCCAGTGACAGATCCGCACAGCATCAAGATTCGAAATCTAAAATCGCTTCGACAAATTTTTGGGGATTTTCAAGCATGCCAAGATGACCGGTGTTCGTTTGCACTTTATGCACGATTGGATTCTCGGTTTGAATAGGTTTCACCACTTCATCTTGCAATCCTTCAATAATTAATATGGGCGTTGAAGTTTGCTCGATGAAACCGTGCTGTTCAGGTCTTGTTTTCATCGCCTCCAGCGCCAGGATCAAACCTTTTTCTGAAGCTTGATAAGCAATGCGGCTTGCAATCTCAATTTCTTCTTTTGGCTTAATATTCTCTTTGCTGAAAAATCCGCCAATCATTTCATCAACAAACGTTTCTACTCCTTTTTCGGCAATTTTCTGCTGCTGCTCGGTTCTTTTCTCTTTTTGTTCTTCGGTATCGGCCAGGTCGGAAGAATAAGCAAGTATTGCTTTATTGATTGGCGCAATATTTTGCTCCAGTGCAGCCAAAACAATATAACCTCCCAAAGAATGACCCAGCCATATCGCTTCTGTTATGTACTCATGCTGCAATACTTGGGCCACTGCTTTGGCATAGTCATAGACGGTGTAGGTATCCTGTTCAACCTCGCTTTGTCCATGACCCGGCAAGTCGATTGCAATCACGTCAAAATGCTTTGCCAAATCTGGTATTACATCTTTAAATAAATCCTTAGATCCTAAAAATCCATGAATTAATACAAGCGGATCTCCCGCCCCTTCTCTTATATAATGAAGCATAATTACTCCCCTCCTACCTTATTAGTAAGATTTTACCCGTAATTCGGTTAATAAAACGATAGGCCAGCTTTCACTCATGCCACACCTCTTCTGTCCATAACAATACACTAGAGCCCCCTTGTTTCAACAGGAATGGCTGCTCCAACGGTATCACCTTGAGGATAATAGTGAACATTATCGATATAGGTTAGTCGGATGATAAACATTGATAAAAAATTGCAATTTGCTTTGGGATAATGCCAATGCTCTTACAAACAAAGCATTTTGAGCGGTCAGTGCAAGTTCCGAATTTGCTGGAACTATTTCCTCTACCAATACCTCTTCATCATCTTCTATGCTAATTAACACATCGTTATCAGACAAATTGCGAGCAATGACCGTGATGAGAAGCGGTGCAAGAATGGGCAGGGCTGGAGCTGCATAAATGAGTGTATAGTCTTGAGGACTCGACTTTTCCGTGGGCAGAAGCGATTCATCGAGAAAGGCAGAAGAGTCTTCCGTATTAAATGGCTGCTGATCGGAATGAAATAGCGGTTTCTCTTCAACAACCAAATTCTGATCCCCCCCAACCGTCGCATTGACACAAAAGCTTTGACTAATAATAAGAGAATTATTTTCAAAAATCACATTGCTTTCTATTCGATTATGCTCGGCATTTTTCTTCTCTTTGTTCGAATTACAGTCCAACCCCATAATGATCAGCCCTCCTTCTATTTACTAATTAATGCGTTTTTAGGCTGATTGCAAGGGCGATTGTATTAAAAATGAAGAAAAGTGCTCCAAGAAATCAAATTTCTTACCAAGAATCAATATGAATGCCCCCATTTGAAAAAGTCCAAGCTACACTCAGGAGGTGATAAATCATGGCGAAAAAAAGCAGCACAACTTTTAAAAAAATGAAAAAGCCAAAAAAAGTTAATAACCGGGCAGAAATTTCACAAGAACTTAATTTTGAAAGGGCTTTAAAGAAAATTGAATTACAAGATAATAAAATAAATGATTAGTTTTATTATTGATAAATTTTTGATATGTAGTCATAAAAATCAGAGTCATCCTTATAAAATTGGGATGGCTCTTTTTTATTTCAAAATAATACTCCCTTTTATTCTTTTAGAAAAATAGAAGCAAAATACCAAAAAATAAAAAAATGTATTCGTTTACATTGACAATTATTTACAAACTTTAATATTTTTTGATAAATGGTGAACTTTATGTGAATAACTTTTGAATGGACGGTGAACCTTTTGTGAAATCGGCTCAAAATAGATGTTTTTACTATTTTCATGATTAAAATAGATTTAGAGAGTCAGAGACACATTCTTAAAAAATAACTCTGGCTATTAAGGGAAGGTGAAAATCTGTATGAAGAAAAAATGGGCATTTTTATCGTCCATGTTAGCATTTGTACTCGTTTTAGCTGGTTGTGAGCCGTTAATGGTTCTGGATCCAAAAGGACCGCAAGCTGCACAACAAGCGAGCGACATTATGCTATCAATTGGTATTATGTCATTTATCGTAATCGCAGTTTTGACTATTTTAGTCGTTATTTTATTTAAATACCGTGCTTCAAATCAACCAGACGATTACGAACCACCTCACATCGAGGGAAATAAATGGGTTGAAGCACTTTGTATCGGGATTCCAGTACTGATTGTTGCTTTCTTATCCTTTATGTCTGTGAAAAGTAACTATATCGTTGAATCTGCACCTGTAGGTTACGAAAATGAGGAACCTTTAGTAGTCTATGCTTCTTCTTCCAACTGGAAATGGCATTTCAGCTATCCAGAAGAAGGAATCGAAACAGTGAACTATCTTTATATTCCAACCGATCGTCCATTGGAATTCAAACTTTATTCTTTCGGACCGATTACAAGTTTCTGGATTCCGCAACTTGGCGGTCAAAAATACGCAATGGCCGACATGGTGACAACATTACACCTAGGTGCTGATGAACCTGGTGAATATGTAGGTCGAAATGCAAACTTCAGTGGTAAAGGTTTTGCTGAAAATACATTTAACGTAACAGCAATGTCTCAAACAGAATTTGATGAATGGGTACAAGAGGTTCATGAAAAAGCCGAGCCACTAACTGAAGAAAAATTTGATGAATTATTGGAACCTGGCCACCTTGGTCAAATGACATTCACTGGTACACATTTAGAATTCAGCCCTGCCCCAGAACATACTCATAACGACGTTTCTGAAGAAGGAAATGATTCTGAAGAAGAATCCGACCATAGCGGTCATTAATATGAAAAGAAAAGCTTTACGTTTTTCTTGAAAGGAGAAACAAGGATGGAATTTTTTGAGCGTTTTGCCATACCTCATCCAAGTCCGGCGATTTACGCCTCAATGGTTGCAATAGCACTCGTTACTATTGGAATTATTGCTGGTTTAACATATTTCAAAAAATGGGGTTATCTATGGCGCGAATGGTTAACAACAGTTGACCATAAAAAAATCGGGATTATGTACTTAATCTCGGCGCTTCTAATGCTATTCCGCGGTGGCGTCGACGCTATCATGATGCGTGCGCAGCTTTCCGTTCCGGATGCTGAATTATTGGATGCACAACACTATAACGAGATTTTCACGACTCATGGTGTTGTAATGATTATCTTTATGGCGATGCCATTTATCTTTGCGTTTATGAACTTGCTTGTGCCTCTTCAAATTGGTGCACGCGATGTTGCGTTCCCACGCTTGAATGCATTAAGTTTCTGGCTATTCTTTGCCGGCGCAATGTTATTTAATATTTCTTTCGTTATTGGTGGTTCACCGGATGCAGGTTGGACTTCCTACTTCCCTCTTGCAGGGAATGACTTCAGTCAACACGTTGGTACAAACTACTATATGATCGCAATCCAGATTTCAGGGATTGGGTCATTAATGACTGGTATTAATATGTGTACGACAATCTTGAAAATGCGTGCACCTGGCATGACATTAATGAAGATGCCAATGTTTACTTGGTCAGCGTTCATCGCAAACTTAATTATTGTGTTTGCTTTCCCAGTTTTAACAGTAGCGTTATTAATGGGTACAACTGACCGATTATTTGCAACGAACTTCTTTACTTCCGATAACGGTGGCATGGATATGCTTTGGGCGAACTTCTTCTGGATTTGGGGACACCCTGAAGTATATATCCTGATCTTGCCTGCTTTCGGACTTTACAGTGAGATTATTCCAACGTTCTCGAGAAGAAACCTATATGGATACAAGCCTATGGTTTGGTCTATGGTGTTAATTTCGTTCTTATCATTCTTGGTATGGACTCACCACTTCTTTACAATGGGACAAGGAGCACTTACAAACAGTATCTTCTCCATTACGACAATGGCGATTGCTGTTCCAACGGGAGTTAAGATCTTTAACTGGTTATTTACCATGTATAAAGGAAAAATCCGCTTTACAGTGCCAATGCTTTACTCAGTAGCCTTTATTCCGTTATTTACGGTTGGTGGGGTTACAGGGGTTATGCTTGCCATGTCGGCGGCAGACTATCAATACCATAATACAATGTTCTTGGTAGCTCACTTCCATAATACAATTATCCCTGGTGTAGTATTCGCTATGCTAGCTGGTTTAACTTATTACTGGCCTAAATTCTTTGGCTTCATGCTAAACGAAAAAATCGGGAAATGGGCATTCTGGTCACTAACAATCGGTTTCGTCCTTGCGTTCTTCCCTATGTACATTACAGGTTTGGACGGCCAAGCACGTCGTATGTACACTTATTCAGAAGCAACTGGCTTTGGCCCGTTAAATATGGTGTCATTCATCGGTGCAGCTATCATGGCAATCGGATTTGTGTTAATTCTTTGGAACGTTTTCTACAGTTTCAAAAACTCATCAAGAGAAATTGGCAGCGACCCTTGGGATGCACGTTCACTAGAATGGGCTACTCATACGCCAATTCCGGAATACAACTTCGCGAGATTACCGCATGTTAATTCAAGTGAAGCTTTCTGGGATGCAAAAATGAACGGTCATCAATTATTCAGAGGTGAATATGAAGAGATTCATATGCCGAGCAGCAGCGGGGTACCATTTATCATGGGAATGATCTTCTTCGTTGCCGGATTCTCATTCGTGTTCTCGTTATGGATTCCAGCAGTTATTGCATTACTGGGTATCTTCTTCTGCATGGCACTTCGTTCATTTGAAAAAGACGATGGATACCATATTTCCGTGGAAGAAATTAAAGAAACTGAAAGAAAACTTGGAGGTGCTAAATAATGAAAATTGATCATTCGCAGCCTCTTGAATATAGCACGCATCAAAATCAGTTAAACATTTTGGGATTCTGGATATTCCTTGGTGCTGAAATTATGCTATTCGGTACCCTTTTCATGGGATATTTCACATTGGAAGGTCGTACAGGTGCCGGACCGACACCAGCACAGATTTTTGAAATTACACCAGTATTGATTGAAACGTTTGTCTTATTAACAAGTAGTTTCACGATTGGTCTTGGAATTCACGCTATGCGCTTGGGCCGCAAAAATGCAATGCTTTCTTTCTTTGCGATTACCCTATTGCTTGGCTTAGTCTTCCTAGGGGTAGAGATTTATGAGTTTATGCACTACTATCATGTGGGAGCTACTTATCAAACAAGTGCCTTCACTGCAGCCCTGTTAACAACATTGGGAACACATGGTGCTCACGTAACTTTAGGTTTATTCTGGGGATTATTTATCATTCTGCAAGTAAAGAAACGCGGATTAACACCTCAAACAGCGAATAAATCATTTATCTTCTCTCTTTACTGGCATTTCTTAGATGTAGTTTGGATCTTTATCTTCAGCTTCATCTATCTGAAAGGAATGATGTAATATGAAAGAATTATTCCCTGCAAAACAGGTAATGGGATTTGTTGCTTCCCTTGTCTTAACTTTAATCGCTTTATTGGTTGTTTTCACTGATATGTCATATACAGCCGGAATGACTATTCTATTGGTAACAGCCTTCATCCAAGCGACTCTGCAACTTGTAGTATTCATGCACGCTGGTGAAACAGAAGATGGATGGGCAATCTATTCGAATATACTTTTTGGTATTGTAATAGTTGTTCTTTCCGTATTGGGTACATTACTTATCTTACTTTGGGATATGTAATAAAGAAAAAGCTTGAGAGCCTTTGCTCTCAAGCTTTTTTGCTGTTTATTCTACTATAGTGCGCTGTTGTTCGTTTGCCTTCTTTTGTTCTTCAAGTAAATGCATGAATAGAAACATGATAAATAATGTTCCCGCACCTTTGGTCATTTCGATTCCATACCAAACGGAGATGTTTGTGTAAATACTTGCAACAGTAAGAATAATTCCGAAAACAATCAGCATGGCACAAAGATTCGTAAATAGTTTTAACATGTGACCACTCCCCTTTGATTGAATTGCTTTTATTGTCTTTATTATATATTAGTTTTCACAAATTAGCCACAATTTATTAACAAAAAGTTCACATTTTATTCACCGATAGTTCGAAATTAGAGGTTGACAATATTTTTTCACAAAAAATACACCTTCAACTGTGAAGGTGCTTAGGATAAATGCCATTGGTTTAGGGGAGAATACCTTTATTCGTTTTTCAATAAATCATCATCTGCATTGATAAAATTCCCTTCTGGGACAAATATTTGTGTTACGTGACCCGATTCATCTGTCACCATCGGAATTTCCATTATCATTGACTCCAGAATAACAATATCTTTTGGTGGTATTTTTTATGACCGCCTTGCAACACAGATTCTTCAATTTGTTTATGGTTGTTTTTATTCATTCCACTTTCCCCTTTTCAATTTTTCAATAAATAATACTCATCAACAAATTTGGTTGTCGTCACTCCTTTTAAGAACTGTGGATGGGTAATCACAGCAAGCAGCATGGGGATATTTGTTTCAATTCCTTCTATCATATATCCTTGAAGTGCTACAGCCAGTTTTTCGCATGCTTGTTGGCGGTTTTCTCCAGTTGCTATACACTTGGCAATCATCGGATCGTAGAAGGGTGACACCACACTTCCTGTTTCAACAGCAATTTCATGACGAATCCCTTCCATTTCAGGGCAAACAAGCTTTGTTATGGTCCCCGGTGAAGGGTAAAACGTATTTGGGTTTTCCGCATAAATTCGAACCTCGATGGCATGGCCTTTTTTTGCTAAGGAATCACGCGTAAACGACAACGGCTCCCCATATGCAACCCTGATTTGTTGCTCTACCAAATCCAAGCCTGTAATCTCTTCCGTGACGGGATGCTCTACTTGCAGCCGTGTATTCATCTCCAAGAAATAGAAGTTTTGATTTTTATTAACCAAGAACTCAACTGTTCCTGCATTCGTATACCCGATGGATTTTGCAGCAGCTACTGCTACATCCATCATTTTCTGTCTTGTAATTTCAGAAATAAACGGAGATGGCGCTTCTTCCACTACTTTTTGGTTGCGTCGCTGGATTGAGCATTCCCGCTCAAAGATCGGTACCACATTCCCATAATGGTCTGCCATGATCTGCACTTCTATATGATGTGCTTCAGATATGAATTTCTCCAGAAACATCGTTCCATCATTAAAGAAACTCTGTGCCCGCTTTTGATTGCCTTCAAAGGCTTTCCTCAGTTCATCTTCATTTTCGACTCGCTGCATCCCAATGCCGCCGCCACCCGCCGAAGCCTTCAGCATGAGTGGATACCTTAGTTGATTTGCCACTTCAACAGCTTCTTCAACAGTTTGAATCGGTTCATTTACGCCCAAAAGAATGGGAACACCCGCTTTTTGCATCAATTTCCGCGCTTCCAGCTTGCTTCCCAATGCAGCAATAACACTTGGACTTGGACCAATAAATACAAGCCCTGACTCTTCTGCTTGCCTTGCAAACTCGGCATTTTCCGACAGCAAGCCATAACCGGGATGGATGGCTTGGGCACCTGATTGCAATGCAGCATTTATAATCGCTTCGATCTTTAAATAACTTTGAGCTACTGGTGATTTCCCTATACAATAGCTTTCACTTGCTTCTTTCACATGCAAACTGTCTTGATCTGCTTCTGAATAGACCGCAACCGTTTCAATTCCCATTTTGCCGCAAGTCCGAATAATGCGCCTCGCAATTTCCCCACGGTTTGCAACAAGAATTTTTCTGAACATAAAACCCTCCAGTCGGTTTATATCTTACGGCTTGTGTAAACGCTCTTAACTATCCGATATCCAATAATATTCGGTATTTCGCCGATTCATGAGTAAGCAGTGGTATTTTAATAGAGAAGTCTTGTGGACAATTTACAGCTTATTTATTGGACAGGGTACTGGGTTATGTTTTGTTAATATGTAAACAAATGAGTTATTTAGAAAACGCTAACTTGACTTTTTGCTTACGTATGTTAAAATAAAGAAATATTACGGTCTTGTAGCTCAGCTGGGAGAGCACCACCTCGACAAGGTGGGGGTCATGGGTTCGAGCCCCTTCGGGACCATCAATATGAAAAGCCTCTAAACATTGATTTATTAGTGTTTGTAGGCTTTTTCTTTTTGTTCCATTTTCTCTAATAGTTCTATAATTGTAATCTTTGTCCGCAATTTGTCCGCAAGATTATTCCTTATCACTTTGGATAGCATTATGAAAAATATCTGCATTCTCATTCTCTTCATTCGGTAATATTGGATATGAAATAATAGCCAATATAAAAATAAGTAAAAAGAAATAATCAACAGCCGAAACTAAATTAATTACCCCAGCGTATAAGGAACGATATAACACCGTAATAACTAAAACGATAGTAAACCGATCGTTGAAGTTGGGTCTTTTAGTTCTATTATTTATGAAATTGTGGCCCATTCATTTTATCTACCTCTTTAGAGTCAACAGTTAATTCATTGATTTTAATAACCAAACACAGGTTTAAGCATATAATAGTAGGTGCTATGTTGAATGCAATTATCCAATAAGTTTTAACAAGAAAATAGTGATTGTAATCAAAAAGCTTAAAATAGATAGAATCACAAATCCTTTTGGAAATACTTCCTTACTTTTAAAATCCCTAACCTCTTCAATAAATCTTACAAACTAAAAAAGTCGATTTGTCACGATATTCGTGTAACAAATCAACTTTTATATTAAAATTTTTGTTTCGGATTTTATTTTCTGTACCCTCCAAATAAAATGGCTGTTCATTACAATTCATTCTAACTCTTGAATTAATTAATCTACAACCAACCTTATATAAAATAGTTTTATCAGAAGGCTGTCTACATTCTTTCAAAATAAGTACTGGCTAATGTCCCGGTCATTTGTCGGAACTGCATGATTCATCTTGCAAGTGTCCGGTCAGACCTCCGTATTAAGCGAAGCGGTTTGCCAGACATAGTCCATCAAATGCCTGGAGCGAAGTCACTTGATGAATTAAATGAAGGTTGATATAAATAAAATCTGGCTGATCTTTTAGTCTACTACGACATGAGGCTTCCATATTTTTTGGTAAAGAGTCTTGGCCATAGAGACTCCCTTCTATCACTCAAATGATTTGTTTTTTCTTCAATTCCTTCAATTTCACTTCATCGAAGTTTAATAGTTTACCGTAAACCCCTTCATTATCTTTCCCGATAGTTTCAGCTCCTACATGTTTGACTTTACCAGGCGTTCGGCTTAGTTTTGGAACTACTCCAGGCATTGGAAATTCACCGAGAACTGGGTGCTCTGTTTTAATAATCATGTCTCTCGCCGCGTAATGGGGGTCTTCGACTATATCCTTAGCAGAATAAATCCGACCAGATGGCACACCTTTTTCCGCAAGCATCTCCAGCAGTTCGTTGGTTTCCTGTGTCTTTGTCCACTCTTCAATCAATTGATCCAGCTCCGTCATATTGTCACTTCTCGCATGATGTGTATGGTATCTTGGATCAATGAAAAGTTCCGGCCGTCCCATCACTTCGCAAAGCCTTTTGAAAACCCCATCTGCATTAGCACCGATCACAATATAAGTACCTTCTTTCGTCATATAGATATTTGAAGGTGCCACCCCTGGCAAGATATTGCCCATGCGTTCGCGGATATAACCAGCCAGTAGGTAATCCGGCACTATGCTCTCCATAACCGAAAAGACAGATTCGTAAATGGCAGTATCAACCATTTGCCCTTTTCCTGAAAAATGGCGTTCGTTCAACGCCGTCAATGTCCCAATTGTCGCGAAAAGAGCTGCTAATGTATCACCTAAAGAGATACCGATTCTTGAAGGCGCCCGATCAGGAAAACCGGTAATATGGCGGATGCCACCCATCGCCTCTCCGACACTTCCGAATCCTGCACGTTTATGATAAGGCCCTGTCTGACCGTAGCCGCTAGTTCTCGTCATAATGATTCGCGGATTGATCTCAATAAGTTCATCGTAAGAAAGATTCCATTTCTCCATGGTTCCGGGGCGAAAGTTTTCGATGATGATATCAGCTTCTTTGACCAATTCCTTAAAGATGTTTTGCCCTTCTTCAGTTCTTAAATTTAAGGTTACAGACTTCTTATTGCGTGACTGAATTGGCCACCAAAGCCCTTCGCCGTCTTTTTGCTGCCCCCACTGCCTCATTGGATCCGCTTTATCGGGTGCTTCTATCTTAATAATTTCTGCTCCAAAGTCACCAAGCATTCGACCAGTAAAAGGTCCGGCCAACAAGGTGCCCAGTTCAAGGACACGGATTCCTTCAAGTGGCAGTCTTTCTGTACTTTCTTTTTCTTCTTTCACATCTTTAACTTCCGTCACTTTAGCCATTTACTGCACCTCCAACATAATAATGAAGCAAGGCACTTTGTTTGACTGGCAAAGTGCCTGCTTTTTTAAAGTTTTACTAATGTTTGATCACGGTCTCCAAAATTAAATGATTGAAGCTCTCCAACTTTTTCTCTCATCTTCGCACGAATAGATTCAGTTTCTTCAATTTCTACTTCCAAATCCTCTCCGAGCAAAACTCCATACGAATTTAACGCTTTTTCTTTACTCACGAGCCCTCGGGCAACATCTAGTTTCACCAAATTTGGATTCCGTTCAATCGGATTGCCCCAACCGCCGCTTCCTCCAGTGATGAAGAGAATCTGATCACCTTTTTCAACATCGACATTATCGACTTTGGAAGACAATCGAATTTGTGTGCCATCCTTTTTGATTAATAGTTTTGAAGAAGAAGAACCTGCTTCACCTCCGTTGATGCCCCATGGTTGAATCTTTTCACGATCATCATGGATCGAGACTTGGCCTGATGCTAAAATAGTGTATAATTTTTCATTGCAATTCCCTCCACGATGTTTTCCTGCTCCACCAGAGTCAGTTCCTGTTTTATAATAGTTCACCATTAATGGATAATACGTTTCCAAATATTCGGTCGGGATATTAACGAACGCAGGCCACCATGAATGACCGTCTAATCCGTCTCCAATCGGTCTGCCAGGCAATCCGCCATACATAACTTCCATTAAGTTGAACGAACGGCCTTCTTCGTCTTGTCCGGAGAAAATGAAGTATGGACTGGTTCCATAGCCTGCAGCAGGACTGCTTTCCGGTGAATTGATCGCTAGTACGCCGCTTAATACATCAAAGAGACGACTTAAAGCATGTGTCCGACATCCTAATGCAGCCGGAGACTTCGGTCGCATCAGTGTTCCTTCCGGTGTTTCAATATGAAGAAGGTCATAGAAACCATCATTAAAATTGATTGCCGGGTCAAAGACTGAAATCAGGAATGAACCAATAAACATTTTAAACATCGGTTCACTGAGATAATAATTGATGGGCCCCGGTGACTGTTTATCTGTACCGGTCCAATCAAAATAAGCGTGCTCGCCTTCGCGCCACATCGTCAGCTTCATCTTGAACGGCCCATTCCCTAGCCCGTCATCATCAATATAATCTTCAAACGATACAGGTTCTGTTGGAAGGAAATTTGTGATTAAATGACGCATCATTTTTTCAGTACGGTTCAGCAAAGCATCCAGTGCTTCAAAATAAAAATCAGTACCAAAGCGTTCACATAATTCTTTAACTCTCTTTTCTGCTGTCCGGCAAGATGCGACTAGCGCCATTAGATCACTGTAGTTCTCCAGTGGCGTTCGCGTATTCGCTTTGATGATTTTAATGATGGCTTCATTTAGAACACCCTTGTCATAAAGCTTGACCGGCGGAAAGCGAATACCTTCACCGAAAATGCTTGTAGCCGTTACAGGCATACTCGATGGTACTGGTCCACCGACATCGATTACATGCCCGAACATCGATGAATAGCCAACCAGCTTTTCCTTATGAAAAATCGGCAAAATAATCATCCAGTCATTAACGTGTGATACTGAACCACCACAGCTGTAAGGATCGCTGACAAAAATGACATCGCCATCATGCATTCCTTCCGGAAATTGTTTTATGACCTCAGGAATATGAGAACCGAAATTACCAACCACCATTTTTCCTTCAGCGTCGGTAATCATCGGGAAACAATCGTGCTGTTCGCGTATAACCGGCGACATAGCAGAACGGAACAGTGTTACATCCATTTCTTCTTTGATATTTTTTAATGCGTTTTCAATGATATCAACTGTAATCGAATCAATTCTCGCCATCCTCTTATTCCCCCTCTTTAATTAGAAGATTCATATACTGATCTACTACACCGACATTGCCAGGCATTACCAAAGTTGTGCTGTCTTTTTGAATAATTATTGCCGGTCCGTAAATTTTATTGTTCGGTTTTAAAAGCTCTCTTGCATAAATCGGCGTATTCAAGAACTCTTTTTCAAAATAGGCTTTATGGTTTATATCAACAATCGCATCTGAAGCATCTTCGCTTCCTACTTCATTAGTCGGAAGTTTTAAGGCTTTGACCTCCCCGAGCGCTACTGCACGGATATTGACGATTTCCACTTCGGAATCCATCTTAAAACCGTACGTTTTTTCATGGATGCTGTCAAAGCGTTCTTTGATGGATACCAATCCTTTTTCCTGAATTTCTTCCAGCCAGACTTCAATTGGAATTTCATGCCCTTGACGGTAATAGCGGACATCTACTTCGTGTTTGATTGTACGCTGCTGTTCGGGAACTCCCTCTTCTGTTAGCCATTCTTTGCAGTTATCTCCAAGTTCCTTTAATTCATCTATCACCGTTTTCTCGTCTAAAGCACTCAATAAATTTATAAAAGTTTTCGAGAATTCGTTTCGGATTACCGATTGCAGGAAGCCGAGTGCAGAAAGTACACCTGGCATCGGTGGAATGATTACTGGGAAACTGCTAGATAGCTTACCTAAAGCGTTGGCGTGAAGCGGACCTGCGCCGCCAAGGGCAAGCAGGGAGAATTCACGAGGATCGTATCCTTTCTCAACAGATACCACACGAATTGCTCCGTACATATTCTCATTGACAATTTCATAAATTCCTTTCGCAGCCGTATAAACATCAACGCCCAACTTTTCGGCGATTGTATTCACTGCAGCAATTGAAGCCTCTACGTCTAATCTCATTTCTCCGCCCACAAGGCTCGGAGGAAGATAGCCGAGAACTACATTCGCATCCGTTACGGTCGGTTCTGTACCGCCCCGTCCATAACATGCCGGTCCCGGTGTAGAGCCTGCACTCTGAGGTCCAACACGCAAAGCGCCTGTCAACGGAACATGGGCAATTGAACCCCCTCCTGCACCGATACTTTCCACTTCCAACGATGGTGCTTTAACTGGAAAGACACCGATTTTCGTTTCCCGTGAGACTTTCGGATTTCCAGCATGTGTTAACGAAACGTCTGTAGAAGTTCCTCCCATATCAAACGAAATGACATTTTGATAGCCAGCTTGTACACCGATCATTGCTGAAGCGGTAACCCCTCCTGATGGGCCTGATAACATTGTATGAACCGGACGGGAAGAAGCTGCAGCGATACTCATTAAACCGCCATCTGAACGAACAATGCTCACGCGGCTTTTCACTTTTTCATTTTTTAGTTTTGATTCGATATTCGTTAAGTAACGTTGCATTGGCGGTCGGACATAAGAATTCATAACGGTCGTCAATGTGCGTTCATACTCCCGGAATTCGGGCAGGATATCGTAAGAAATCGTTACTGGGATTGCAGGATTAATTGATAACGCGATGTCCTGAATTTTTCTCTCATGTGAAGGATTGGCATAAGAATTCAACAGACTAATGGTCAGGCTTTCAACCCCAGTCTCATACAGTTCCGTAATCTTTTCGCGCACATCACTTTCATCCAATTCCGCGTGGACATCGCCTTGTGCTGTAATGCGTTCTTTTGCCCCTCTCGTAAAGATCAAGTCCGCAAGAGGTTCCGGTTTATGGAAACCCATCCAAGCTGAAATCGGTGCTGGTGTCCAAGATCTAGCAACGTGCAGAATTTGCTCAAACCCTTCAGTCGTGATTAAACCCACCTTTGCTCCTTTCTCCTCCAGCACTGCATTTGTTGCAACCGTTGTTCCATGTATGATGGAGCGAATCTCTTCCAGACTGACATTGCGCTCTTCACAAACTTTTTTAATTCCCGACATTAGTCCGATGGATTGGTCGTTTGTCGTTGATGGCGTTTTTGTTCCATAAATCTCCCCGGTCTTTTCATTTTGCAGCACAATATCAGTAAAAGTTCCTCCAACATCAACAGCAACTCTATACATCTCATTTCTCCCCTTTCAAATTGAGTAGATAATTTTTTGCTGTTTCTAAGCTGATTACATCCCCATATTTCGTTTCAATGTCATATAGATTAGCTTCATGCGCTTTCTGAGACCGATCACCAACACATTCTTCGGGTATAACAACTCGAAAACCATGTTGTAGTGCATCGACCGCAGTAGCCCTTACACATCCAGAGGTAGTACAACCTACAATTAGTGTTGTATCAATTTTTTCAAATGCTAGAATAGAAGCAAGGTTTGTACCAAAGAAAGCACTCGCAAACTTTTTAATTACGAGTGGTTCACTTTCTTTCCTTTCAAGCCTTTGATCAATCTTGACCCACTCACTTTCCATTGTTAAACATGTTAACGCTGGGACTTTTTGAACAAAGTGGGCACCATCTTTAAAATGCGCTTCATACATTACCGTAGTGAATATAATTGGAATCTCTTCTTGTCTTGCGAAATGGAGTAGTTTCTTCGTTGCTTTAATTTCATTATCAAAATTAAAACCTAAAGGGCTATCCTCATTTGTAAACCCTTTCATAAAATCAATCACTAGTATAGCAGGCTTACTCCCCATACCAGTGGAGTGTCCAAATCCTTTAAATTGATCTAATTTCATGGAAACTCCCTTTCTCAGCATTTAATAGCAAACCTACCAATTTATTAATTTGCCTCTTTTCGTAAAGAGTTGATTTACACTTCGCTTTCTGCGATGATTGCGTAATACCACAATTTTTGGACGTTGTTCCCGCGGCATAAAGAAAAATTCTTCAACGTTATATTACATGGAGAAAATGCCCATGCCCTTACGAGGAGGCACGTATATTCAAGTTGCTCGGTACTCCAATATGTTTTTCTATCATCTTATATACAATTGAACAAAGAATAGTTTAAGTATATATATACGTTATCTACCTAAAAACTTTTTATAATTAGTACACCATACAATTTCGTTAAGATTACATTTTCTACTAGAACTTATTCATTGATACAACTAGGTGAATAATTAAAATATTGGATTAAAATGAAGGAAAAAACTCAACCTCCATTAGAGGCTAAGCTTTTTCATAATGTTCTCTTTAATATGAAGAAGCTAGTCCGCTGAAAATATCATCATCTTTAATAATTTCAGGTGAAGGGAATGCTTTTTTACTGTGTGTTAATCCAAGTTCAAGAAAAATTTCACAATACTTGTACATCATTAATCCAGGATTAATAACGGGTACAGGTAAACGTTCTTTTAAATAATTGAAAGACTGATGCATCGTTGTAGAACCAAGAACAATGACATCCGCGCCATCTTCATGTATTGCTTTCAAAGCCGCCTGTTCAAGCTTTTCAAAGATTATTTCCTCTTTACCATTTAATAATTCAGAAAGGTCTGGTCTTGTATTAATGGAACGCATAGATGCTAGTTTATGCTGCAATCCATATTCGGTTAGTGTCTTTTTGTAAAGGTGAAACCATTCATCCCACATGGTTATAATTGAAAACTTTTGACCTATCATACACGCTGTATGAAAAGCCATTTGTCCAGGCCCAAAAACAGGTATGTCTAATCTTGAACGCAAAGCGTAAAGACCAGAATCACTTACCGTATCAATACAGACCGCATCATAGCCTTCCTCTTCTGCTTTAAGTCCCGCTTCAAAAACAAACATATCCATTAGCATTGTATCGTAATAGCTATCACCAAGCGACGCACCATTTTTAACAGAAACAAATTCGACCTCATATCCTGGCCGTATTAGTTCTTTAGGTAATTGTGCTTGTCGATTTTTCACCCCGCTCTCATTAACTGGGATAGGTATGATAATTTTCACTCTTTTATTCATTCCGTTCATCCCCTTTTTTGCAGGCTAAGCTTTTTTCCCAGCAAGCACATTTTGCCCCATCATATATACATGAACTTCCTTAAACTTACCGTTTTCGAGGTAAAAGAAATTACAATTAGTTTGATAAACTTCGTCATTATTACCAGACATTAATTCCACATTAAATTGTGACGCAATACATTCATTTTCTTCGTCTACAATATGCTTAAAATCTTTGTGAACCATTTTGTTTGGGAATCCTTTAAATAGTTCTACAAACATTTCTCTGATTTCTACTATTCCATGATGTTTTGCGGGATTTCCAGATCGAACGGTAAACGTGGCATCTTCACAAAAACAATCAAGGACTCCATCCAAATCATATTTATCTACATTTTCAAAGTATTTATATTGAGCCATTTCAATTAAATAATTTCTATCCTTCATAAAATCACTCCTCTTAGTATTCTTTAAAACTCTCACTTAAATTCATTAAGGTTTGAGGTTAAATGTAAAAATTAAACAATTTTTTATAGTCCCGAACCCCCCCCTTCTTTTATGTTTAATTAAAGTTAGATTTTTCTGAAAATTGGTAATACAACAAAATCATAATTCTTTGTATACAGTATGTCAATATTTTTTTCGGTGTATTTTTGAATGTTATTTTTAAATTAGTTATAAACCTTAAATATCAATGATTTAAACCGTGAATTGAACTACTTTTAATATTTCAGATTGCACTTAATATAATTACTGTATACAATAAAATATATGAACTGGTAAGCTGTTTTAAAACCGAATCTTTTCACTACCATGCGGTATCAGGTCACGTAGTTTCCTGGTAGCGAGAGAAGGTAATAAAATTTCAGCTACAAACAAGTAATGTTTATATAAAGAGTAGTCTGGGTTCTCGAATTCACACTTATTACCCTTGGGAAAACAATTTACACATATAACAATAAGGCACTCTGAATTAAAATTGCCCACTCATTCCCACAGATTTGCAAATAACTAATTATCCCTAAAAGTCTAGAATAATAAAATTCGCTCAACGCAACTATTTTTCCTTAGCGTTTTTTAAATGAGCGAATCGAAAGGAATGGTTATAATTATCAATCCATATATGTATATTAAAGATGCAATCATAATTGGAGAATTAGAGCCTGGTAAACGATTAACAGAGGAATTTTTAGCGTCTATACTAAATGTTAGCCGCACTCCAATCCGGGAAGCAATTAAACAACTAGAATCTGATGGCTTAATTACTCCATATAAACGTCGAGGTTATATTGTAAGAGAGTTTTTAGTAGAAGATATTAAACAAATTTATAATTTACGTGCCTTGTTAGAAAGTTATGGAACTAGTGAAGCCTCTTTAAACCGATCTGAAGAAGAGGTGGAAGCGATACGGACCAAAAATTCTACCTACGAAAAAGCAATTGCTCAATGGAAACGGTCCGATATCACAACCATCCAAACCATCCAGAAGGCAAATCAAGAGTTTCATGATGAAATCTTCAAAGCAACCAAAAATACTCATTTACAATCCCTTATATCAAAAGTAGTCGTTCTGCCTCTTGTCTTTCGTTCATTTTACTGGTATAACGAACACCAATTAATTCGTTCACTGGAAGTGCATAAGACCATCTTGAAAGCGATTGAAAACCAGGAACCCGATCGGGCGAAAATTGCTATGCAGGAGCATATATACCAAGGGCGGGACGATGTTCTTATTCAAATGAATAACCCACAAATTCAGCTATGGAAAGGAGAATCATAATGATTGAAATTTGCGAAGTAGGTCCTCGCGATGGAATTCAAAATGAAAAAAAAACTGTAAGTACTGCTCAGAAAGTTCAAATGATCACCCGATTGATTGATGCAGGAATTAGAAAAATTGAAGCTGTATCTTTTGTGAATCCGAAAGTCGTCCCGCAAATGGCGGATGCCGAAGAAGTTATGAAAAGAGTACCTAAAGTTGAGGGTGTAACTTACGCTGGGCTCGTCTTAAATTATCCCGGCTTAACCCGGGCCCTGGAAACTGCTGTTCATACTTATCATGTGGTAACAGCGACAAGTGATGCATTCAATCTAAAAAACGCCAGAAAAACCGTTGATCAAAATATCATAGAGTTAGTAAAAGTCATCGAAGAAGCGAACTCTGCGAAAAAATCTGTTGTTGGAGTTCTAGGAACAGCATTTGGTTGCCCGTTTTCAGGAGGTGTTCCCGTTGAGCGTGTGCTTGAAATCTCTGAAGCGTTCGTCAAAGCAGGAGCTTCTGAAATCGTTCTTGCTGACACGACCGGACTTGCCAATCCTCTGCAAGTTAGTGAAATGGTTGAACGTTTCCAGCGAAATTATGGAGACGATGTCAACATAGGACTACATTTTCACAACACCAGAGGGTTAGGTCTTGCAAATGTTCTCGCAGGTTATCAGTCTGGTATCCGCCGTTTCGATTCTTCCATCGCTGGGCTTGGCGGCTGTCCGTTCGCACCCAAAGCTGTTGGCAATGTCTGCACGGAAGACATGGTCAATATGTTTGCCGGTATGGGAATTGAAACCGGAACCAATCTTCAAAAACTTGTCGAAACAGCGCTGTGGATGGAAGAACAGATGGAGAAGCGCTTGGATGGTATGCTTATGAAAGTTTAAGGGGATGTCTATCGAAAATTCACAGGTAAAAGAGTAAAAGATTTATTATGCAACAGCATTCACAACTCTTTTTGTAGATACCTCTACTTATGCTGCCTAGATTTTTACTAATACAGATTTAACAGAAATATCAAATAAGAGTAATACAGACCACCTGTTTACTCTTTTGTCCGCATTTTGTCCGCAGAATTATTTTTTTGTATTGAACTTATTTAACTGAGCTGCTTTTAATCACCTTAAAAAGCTTCAAAAATCAGACTTATTTAACTTAATTGAACTTAATTTATCTACACTTATTTATACCGACAAATTCGACAACGTGAGAGTCATGGGTTCGAGCCCCTTCGAGACCATTCTTTTAAAAGGTCTACAAACGTTGATGTATCAATATTCCTAGAACTTTTTCTTTATGCTCAAATTTATTTAAACTTATCAAATTTCTAAGTTTGTCCGCAATTTGTCCGCAAGAAATTTTCCAATTACTTCTCACTAGGTTGAATAGCATTAAAAATACCCCTTTGGAAGATCGTTTCCAAGGGGTAAAATTGTGCAGCTTTCTCAACTACAGTATAACTTTATCAATCTTCAAATTTTTAACTATACTTCATAAGAAGTCAAAAACTGTACAAAGGATTTCTTTCATTTTGTTAATCCATATCAAATAATACACCCGGTGAAAACATATTGTCTGGATCTAATAATTTTTTAATCCCTTTCATTATTTCCAATGTAGTCGAGTGCTCTTGACGTAAAAAATGTTTCTTTCCTACGCCAATTCCATGTTCTCCAGTACATGTCCCACCTACTTCTAATGCAAATTGGACAATTTGATCATTTATTGTATGCATGAGAGCAAGCTCTTCTTCATCATTTTGGTCAATTGCAAAACCCACATGGAAATTACCGTCACCCACATGACCTATAATGGATGCTTTTATTCCGTGAAGATCTACAACTTTCCTCGCATGCATGACGGCCGCAGTTAATTTTGATAATGGTACACAAACATCTGTAAACATTAACCCCTTACCAGGATTCGCAGCTGCAACGGATAATGCTGCATTATGTCGTGCTTGCCAAAGCTTTGCACGCGCTAATGAATCCGTCTCAAATTGAAGCTCACATGTGGAATTTTCTGAAATAGATTGAAGTAAGGATAAATCTAACTCAACCTCTTCTTTACTACCTGTTAATTCAATTAATAGTGAATGGGCTACCTTTAAATCAAGTTGAGATTGTTCATTAATAATATCAATTGTTTCAGCATCTACTAACTCCATCTTTGAAACTTTTAATCCAGATGCTAGAATTTGTTGTGTTTTTTCGCTTGCCTGCTGTAATGAATTGAATGTTAATTTTGCAACCGCACTATATTCTTCAATACCATACACTTTCAACGTAATTTCACTAATCATTCCAAGAGTGCCTTCAGATCCAATAAATAAATCTTTTAGTGCAAATCCAGCAGATGTTTTTGCTGCAGCAGATCCAACGTTAATGACTTCACTGGAAGCTAACACGACCCGTAGCTTACGCACTTGTTGACGCATTGTTCCATATTTCACAGCATTTGTACCACTTGCATTTGTTGCAGTCATCCCACCAAGTGTTGCATTCGCTCCAGGATCGACTGGAAAAAATAAACCGTGTTTCTTTAACGCTTGGTTCAACTGTTCACGTGTAACACCCGGCTGTGCTGTTACCGTATAATCTTCAGGGTTGATTGACAGAATTTCATTCATTTCAGAGAAATCTACAACTATGCCCCCATGATAAGGGATAATATGTCCTTCAACGCTGGTTCCTATACCGAAAGGCACGATGGGTTTTTTGAATTGTTTAGCTATGTTTACGACATGTACAAGTTCTTCTTCACTTTTCGGAAAAACTACTACATCTGGTGTACTTGCTTTATGATACGTTAAGGCTTTGCTGTGATGTTCTAAAACCGTTTGATTAATAGATACTTTTCTTACACCCTCTCTTAATGCTTCTACTAATCTATCCAACACAATCACTCCCTCCTATATTTTAAACCGTTGTAAATACTTTATTTTATGAAATCACATTCTTAGAATTTATCGTTATTGTTCTTCTAATGAAGAATTTAATCTTAGTCCTAGAAGTGTAAAAAAAGCACAACCCAACGTTAGTTGATGTTGTACTTTTTTGCTACAATCATCTGTTAATCTCCATTTGATTCGCACAATAGTTTATTAAATATGACTTTTCCTTTTAACTAATTCTATTTTTCGCAGTTCGTCGATTGATCTAACCCCCGCTAATTTCATTGTTGTGACAAGTTCATTGTATATATTGGTCATTACCCTCTCGACTCCTTGCTCTCCTGCAATAACAAGACCATAGACATATGGTCGACCAATGCAAACTGCATCTGCTCCTAAAGCTAATGCTTTAAATGCATCAACCCCACTATATATTCCACTATCAAATAGCACTGGTACCTTGCCATTAACATGCTTAACAATATCGGGTAATGCATCTAGACTTCCGATGACACCGTCTAATTGACGACCTCCATGATTCGAAACAATGAATCCATCAATGCCACTTTCAAGCGCTTTTAATGCATCATTGGGATGTAGGATTCCTTTTAGTAAGACTGGTAGATTGGTATACTTTTTAAGTTTTTCTACATGTGCCCATGTTAAGTGAGGATGATGTAAATTCTTTAAAATTCCATCAATATAATTCTCGTAAGTACCGTTAGTTAGATTCATTTGGAAAATCGGATCATTTATATAATTTCCTTTTGCATAACCTTGGGATATCGGGGAGAAGTTCTGTTTCAAATCTCCTTCACGCCACCCCATCGTAGTTGTATCAATAGTCAATATAATCGCTTTATACCCTGCATCTTCTGCTCGAGAGATCATACTTAAGCTTAGTTCTTCATTTACTGACCAATACACTTGGAAAAACTTAGTGGAATTTGGCGCGACTTGTGCTACTTCTTCAAGCGAATAACTTGAAAGAGTACTTAGTGAATAAGGCATGTTTAAATTAGAAGCTGCCTTTGCTACAGCCAATTCACCATCAGGATGCTCTAATAAGTTCATCCCTACTGGCGCAAAAATAAACGGTGTGGGATGTGTACGATTAAATAAAGAAATGCTCGTATTAACTTGTGATGTATCTTTTAATAGTTGCGGAACCAATGAATAACTTTCAAAGGCAATTCGATTATTACGCATTGTTTGTTCTGAACCAGCGCCACCTCGAATATATTCATAATTTCCTTTTGGTAGCTTTTCTTCAACCATCGCTTCAAGATCTTTGTAAGTAATCGGAAACATCTTTTCATTATCAGTATCAATTATCTCAATTGATTGATTTTCCATCTTTTTATTCATTCCCCTATCTATATCAGGTTACCTATCTATCCTATTCATCAATAAATAGCATCACAGAATACTAGATTTTCACTTCTACTAGCTGCTCATTTTCAATTTCTTGCATATCCTCTTGTTCATTCGATGATGAGTAAGCGTACTTTTCTTGAACGAAATAATACAAGATAGAAAATAGTACAGCAGGAATGGCAAATAGTAAGAAGTTTAACTGGAACGGTAAATTTAATGCTAGTAGCATCCCACCAAGTGATGGACCCAACATCGCACCAATCCGCCCAAATCCAGAGGCGAAACCTAATCCAGAGGCACGTAAATTTGTTGGATAATACAATGTCACATAAGAATTCCCAACTAATTGCATACCAATTGCAGCAAAACCACTAACAATAATTATTAAACTTACTAAAGGCAAATTCATTGGTATAGCTAATAATGCAATCATGGATGCTGCGATTAATCCGAATATAATATTCACCTTTCGACCACTTGTACGATCTGCTAGGAAACCACCAACTAATCCTCCAAGCACAGCTCCTAAATTCATAAGGCCTAAGAATAGAAGACCTGATGCTGTTGTATATCCTGCCGTACGCATTAAATTTGGTAACCATGTATTCAAACCGTACATGACTAATTGGGACAAGATAAATGCAAACCAGAATAGTAATGTAGTAAGCATACGTTTATCTTCAAATAATCTTTTTATCTTTGTTTTCTCTTTTTTAGGGAAACCTAGTTGAAATTGGACATTTTCATTTTGTATATTACTAGATTGAATTTTACTTAATACATTCGCCAGTTTACTTTGATTAGAGCGGTAATAAATTTCTGGAGATTCTGGTAAATATTTAATCAAAAACGGAAGTGTAATAAGAGGGATAAACCCAATATAAAACATCATTCTCCATCCAAACTCAGGTATGATAGGTATTGCAATAAACGCAGCTATCATACCACCAATTGGATTAGCTACTTGAATCATACATAATAGTACATTACGATATTTTTTGGGGAAATATATAGTAGATAGTGCAGCGATATTAGGAATAACGCCACCTAATGCAAGACCTGCTAGAAAGCGTAAAGTACCGAAAATGACTGGTGAGTTTGAAAAACCAGCTACACCTGTTAATAAGCAAAATACCACAAAACTCCAAATGGCTACTTGTTTACGACCAATTTTATCTCCTAAAATACCAAGTAAAATTGTGCCTATCATAACCCCGATATACGTTATACTTCCAAGAAGTCCAGCCTGTGTTGTTGTAAGTGACCAGTCATTCATTAAACTATTAACAACCGTACCGAAAACAATTAAATCATAACCATCAATTACGATAATAAACCAAAACCAGAAAACTAAACTAAAGTGATACTTTGTAAGCTTACTTTCTGCCAATGTCTGTGCCACATTAATCGTTGACATCCATTTCCCCCTCATTTGTTTTGATATCCTTGATGGGTCTCGGTGCAATCAGTCACTTTTATCAATACTTTCTGTATTACATAAATCAGCAATTTGTAAATCTAATCAATAATTGACAAAATATTTTGTATATTCAGTAAATTAGAATCAATCGGATCCCTAATCTGAGAATTGTTCAGGTATTTTTTTAGATTGATTACATTAAGTTATAATGTTCCTCCTGATCCTCCATCAATATTCACAGATGTACCTGTTACATAGGATGCAGCATCTGAGGCTAAAAAAGTTATTACTTTAGCTGCTTCTTCTGTATTTCCAACTCGGCCAAGGGGAATGGTTTTTCCTATTTCTTTTGAGTATTCATCCCAAGTTAAATCAGGCATCTTTTCTCGCCACAATCTATCAACTTGTTCACTTCGTACTAACCCAATACAAACCGCATTAACTCTAATATTATATTTGCCCAAATCTCTACTCATCGCTTTTGTTAAAGCAAGACCTGCTGCTCGACTAACGGTTGTAGGCAAACTAGTAGCTGGTGGTGTTTTAGCTAATACCGCAGATAAATTGATGATTGATCCACCCTTTTGCTTAAGATATGGAACTGCCGCTTTTGAACAATTGATGGCACCAAATAATTTTAGATCCAAATCCGATTGCCACAAGTCCGCGTCAACTTCTTCAAAAGAAAGGGTAGCAGATTGACCAGCATTATTAACTAAAATATCCAATTTCCCGTAATAATTTACTGTCTCATTTATTATGCGAGTACATTCATCTTGTTTTGTTACATCCGCAGAAATAATGAAAACAGACTCTCCTGTTTGTTCTTTAATTATGTCTGCTGCTCCCTCAAGATTTTGTTTATTTCTCGCTACAATTGCTACCTTCGCACCTTCTTTTACTAATTGGAGTGCCGTATAAAATCCGATCCCTTTACTTCCTCCAGTGACTACAGCAACTTTCTCTTTTAAATTTAAGTCCAATTAAAACACCACCCCAAAATTAGATTGTTAAAAATCAATAAAATTAAAAAAATTACCTTTCAACCATCTAGATTCAATCTTTATATATTGGGCTAATTGCTGTCCTTCGCTAATTACGTACAATTATTCCAAATGATTTAATCTTCTAAAGGTTCGACCTTTTTCGTTAAAAATAATGAAATAATGTAGCCAATTATTGCGCCAATAATGGCTGGTATCAACCAGACGATTCCTGCATTATATAAAGGTAATGTGCTCAAAAGATTTTCAATTGGTGAAATACTAATTCCTGCTGCTTTTAAACCATCAAACATACTGATAATCCCTGTAATAGTAAGTGCAATTGCAAAGACAATACGTGCACTATTAAATAATCGTTCAACTAAAGACAATAAGACTAGCATAATAGCTATTGGATAAACTGCTACTAATACTGGCACTGATATTGCTATTAGCTTTGTTAACCCCACATTCGAAACGATCGTACTAAAAATGGATAAGATTAAAACAAAAGACTTATATGAAATCCTAGGAAGTAACGATGTAAGATATTGTGCAGTAGCAGAAACAAGGCCAATTGCTGTTGTCAAACAGGCTACTATGATGGTAATGGATAAAATATAAACACCCGTACTTCCATATAATAATTTAGAAGCCAATGCTAAAACCGCTCCTCCGTTTTCCTGCACGCCAATTGCCCCCGTACTTGTTGCACCTATATACATTAATAAAATATAAACAAAAGCTAATGCTGTGGCTGCCACAATACCTGCAAAAATAGTAGATTTAGAAATTAGACTCTTATCAGTAACCCCTTTTTCTCGCAAAATAGATGTAATAAAAATCCCGATAATTAATGCACCCATAACATCCATAGTCAGATAACCTTGTATAAAACTTTCACTAAATGCACTTGAACTAAATGTGCCTTGTGGTTCTGAAATTTCGCTCATCGGTGTTAAAAAGCTTTTCACGCCTAATAGAGCTATAACAATTAATAATACAGGCGTCATGATCTTTCCAATACGATCAACTAGTTTCGAAGGATTTAAAGATAAAACAGCTGTAATTCCAAAATAGAGCACTGAATAAATCGCTAATGGCCAGATGGTAGAAGCAAAATCTTTAGAAATTAACGGTATAACCCCAATTTCAAAAGATGCAGTAGCAGTTCTTGGCATACCAAAGAATGGACCAAGCGCTAAATAAATTATCAGTGTAAAGATAACTGCAAATAAAGGGTGCACTTTACTTGCAAGTTGTTGTAAATCTCCACCAGATTTCGCCAATGTGTATACAGCTAATAATGGAAGACCTACCCCCGTAATAATAAATCCAAGAATAGACCAAAACAATTCTTCACCAGCCATTTGCCCTAGTAATGGTGGAAAAATCACATTACCTGCACCTAAAAACAACGCAAAAAGCATAAAACCAACTGCCATATTTTCAGTAAAAGATAACTTTCTCCCTTGATGCATAGCACCAACTCCTTCAATTTGTTTTGAACACAAAATATTGAAGTGAAATCTAGAACTTAAATGCATTTTGCAAATGAGAAGAAAATAGTCTACTATATCTTTCATTTGCAAATTGCATCTTAAGAAAATAATTGGTTTTACCATTGGCTCGTCTTTATTTAATTATTTTATTAAACATTTTCTGCGACATTTATTTTGACTTGATTTGTATCTAAAAATAAAACAGCTGCTTCACGAGGAGAAATATTTTCTTCCTTGGCTTTTCTTAAGATCCACTCAGTTGTTGAAGAAACTTGGTTGCTTAAATAGTCAAATATTTTATATGCATCAGGACCAATTCCTTTATATAAAATTGTGCCAAAGAAGCCAGCACCGGCACTGTTTGCAATAAAATCTGGTACGACTAAAATTCCACGATCAAAAAGTTGTTTCTCTGCTTCAATTGTAACTGGAATATTTGCACCTTCGACAATTAATTTAGCTTGAATTTGTGATTCATTCTCGTCATTTATTGCATCTGCTATTGCCGCTGGAATTAATACGTCAACTTCGTAAGTTAACCAATCAGACCGGTTAGATTGAATATAGTTTTCTGGAATTAAAGAGCGATTGATATTTCCCTTTTCATCTTTTGCTTTTAATAGAAGCTCTACATCTAGTCCTTCTGGATTGTAAAGTGTGCCAGACACATCAGAAACCGATACAATTTTTACTTTTGCATTATTTAAATATTTCGCAGTACTTGCACCTACACTGCCAAATCCTTGAATCGAAACCGTCGCTTCCTCAGGATTCAAACTAATCGATTTAAGTGCTTCTAGCGTAGAGTTTGCCACTCCAAGTCCAGTGACTAAATCAGTAATTGTTACACCGTCTACGTTTAAAGATAAAGATTCTTTTAAGTTATTCAAAATTACTTCTTTTGTAGACGAATCCATTCGATATAAAAATGCATCTACAGGGGATTCTAGGCCAAGCTGAGTAACGATTCGTACAATGTCCTCCTTAGTTGTTCCCAAATCTTCACTTGCTCCCCATACTTGCTCAAGGAATGGTTTATGTGCCTCTAAAAAACGATATAAAACGTCTTTACTATCTGCTTTATTTGAAGGGTAATCGATACCTGCTTTTGCACCACCTATTGGCATACCGAGTCCCATTAATTTCAAAGTCATCGTATGGGCTAAGCGTTGTACCTCTTCTTTTGAAACGCCCTCTTTCATACGAATCCCTCCACCAGCAACACCATCAAACACTCGATCAAGCGCTAAATATCCTTTGGCACCTGTAACTGTATCCGTCCATTCAGTAACTAGGAAACTATTCAAAATACATTTCTCCCTTCAATGTATCTATTTTTCAAAACTTTTTTGTATATAGAAACCAAATTTCTAATTACATTTGCAAGTTCATTACTCTACAATTTGAATCGATACTTTTCCAAAGTAGTCGAATTCTGCTTCGTAAAGACCTTTTTCAAGTTTCAATGGATTGATGAATGTGCCAGACGAAACCACCATGCCTTTTTGAATGGTTTTTCCTTCAGAAGCCAATTTACTTGTTAACCATTCGACTGCGCAAATTGGATTTCCAAGAACAGCAGATGAATCACCTTCTGTAATTTTAATATTATTTAAAAACAAATCAGCGTGAATTGAGTCCCATTTTAAATTTGTCGGGATGTGTTGATACTCTCCTAGTACAAGTACGCCTGTTGCTGTATTATCTGCAATCACATCACCAAGCAAAGTCCCTTTTTCAGGTGGGAACCATTTATCATACCTAGAATCCGGAATTTCAAGTCCTGGAGCAACCATTGCTTTTTCTAAAATTTCATTCTCTTTTGCTCCCATCGATAAATCTTCAGTGAATTCAAAAACGAGTTCCATTTCAATTAATGGATAGAAAAGTTCCTTCAAACTTAGCTGTTCTGTCACAATATTCGAATCTAAAAAAGTACCGTAAGCAGGGGCATTCGTATTTAAGAACATTTGCATCTGCTCATTTGTCATGCTAATTTTATAGCCTTTCAAGCCACTATTTAAGGCTTCGATTTGCTTCTGAATAAATAAATCTTGTACTTTGTAACCTAATTGCTCAGTTAAAGGTTCAGATGAAATGGTATTTTTAAAATACGGTATGGGTTTCTTATTAACAATGGCCCCTTGTAGTTTCTCTACATATTCTAGTAATTCCATTATTGAATCCTCCCTTAGCAATTTAGGCTTTCTTCAATGGCTTCACGTAATCTAACAACATTCGGTAACCAATCATCTTCGACAGACGCAACAGGATAAGGCGTATCATATCCCGTTACACGTGTAATTGGAGATCTTAATGAAAAGAATGCATGCTGACTAATATGTGCCGCTATCTCTCCACCAACACCACCTGTTTTCACTGCCTCGTGTACGATGATTAAACGCCCAGTTTTCTCAACGGAAGCAATGATTGTTTCAAAATCGATTGGATAAATTGTGCGCAAATCAATCACTTCGATTGAAATTCCTTTTTGCAAATATTCATTTGCCACAGACGTTGCGATTGGAACAGTTGGACCATAAGCAACAATGGTAATTTCATCTCCACTTTGGATAATATTCGCTTTATGCAAAGGTACTGTATACGCTTCACTTGGCACTTCTTCTCGAGACGCACGGTATAATTTCATTGGTTCTAAAAATAGAACAGGATTTTCATCTCGAATTGCTGATATTAATAGTCCTTTTGCATCGTATGGATTGGATGGCATGACTACTTTTAATCCTGGTGTATGGGCAAATAACGCTTCTAAACTATCTGCATGTAGTTCAGGTGTACGGACTCCACCACCAAACGGACTTCGAATAACTAAGGGAGCTGAAAATCGACCTGCAGAACGGAAACGAACGCGTGCTGCCTGGGCACAGATTTGATCCATCGTTTCGTAAATGAAGCCTAGAAATTGAATTTCAGCTACTGGTCGCATGTGATTGATCGCTAATCCAACAGAAGCACCGACAATACCTGATTCAGCTAGTGGTGTATCAACTACTCGTTCTTCCCCAAACATGTCGATTAGTCCATCTGTCGCTCTAAAAACGCCACCATTTTTCCCGATATCTTCTCCAAGTAAAATCACACTTTCATTGTTCTCCATTTCAACCTTTAACGCATCTCTAATTGCCTCAACCATCGTTAAATTCGCCATCGTTTTCATCTCCCTTCCGCAGTACGTTTCTCAACTTCTATTTTTTGTTCTAATAGATTAGCATGTGGTTGATCATACACATGATCAAAACTCGTAGCTAATGGTTCGGCGACAATTTTTTCAGCTTTTTCAATTTCAGTACTAATTTCAAGTTCTAATTTTTGACGTAATTGCTGTTCCGATTCTTCTGTTAATAAGCCTTGATTTTGTAAGAACTTTTTATATCGAATTAACGGTTCTTTCTCATCGACCCATTGCGTCACTTCTGTTTGTTCACGATATTTTTTTGGATCATCTGCCGTTGTATGGGGTCCTATTCGGTACGTAACAGCTTCTATTAATGTTGGCCCTCCTCCATTTCTCGCATGTTCAACCGCTTCTAAAGTTGCTTTATAGACAGCTAAAACATCATTTCCATCAACTCGAATATTTTTCATATCATAGGCGATTGCCTTTTGAGCAATCGTTTTCGTCGCCATTTGTTTCTCGATTGGGACACTAATTGCCCATTGGTTATTTTGACAGAAGAAAACCACTGGTAATTGCAAAACAGATGCAAAATTTAATCCTTCATGAAAATCACCTTGAGATGTTGCCCCATCGCCGAAATAACTGATCGTTACATCTTGTTCTTTTCGAATTTTACTTGCCCACGCACAACCCGCTGCTTGTGGAATTTGTCCTCCAATTATGATTTGAACAGGTAATACTTTTACATCTTCTGGTGGGCTGCCCCCTTGTAAAAAACCTTTCAAATATAAAACAAGTTGCTCAATTGGCATGCCATGTACCAGGCAAGAACCTATATCTCGATAGCTTGGGAACATCCAATCGCTCTTTTTTAAGGCAAAGGCACTTCCTATTTGTGAAGCCTCTTGCCCACTATAAGGTGCAAATGTACCAATCCGACCTTGTCTTTGCATTTTTAATAGTCTTTCATCGAGTAAACGGGCTTTTAACATCCATTCATACATTTCAAGGAGAAGTTCTGACGACAGGTTTAAATCATTTAACTGCTGGTCATCCACTTCACCAGTTGACTTAATGATTTGATGGTACGGAGCATTGATTTCATCTAATATTTGCATTCAATTCCCTCCCCTTATCGTGCATCCAATATCAATTGAGTTGGATTTTCTAGTATTCTTTTAATAGACTCTAAAAATTCACCCGCATGGTCTCCATCGATTAACCGATGATCGAACGATAAAGAAATCCCCATCATTTGTCGTATAGAGATTTCTCCATTGACGACGCCCACTCTTTCTTTGATTGAATGGACTCCTAAAATACCTACTTCTGGGTGGTTAATAATCGGTGTCGCAAACCAGCCGCTATTTTTCCCAGAACTACTAATTGTGAATGTTCCGCCTTTTAAATCTGAAGGGTCAACTTTTCGGTTACGTGTATTTTCTGTAAGAAGAGCTAATTCTTCTGCAATTTCTGACATAGACTTTGCATCCGTATTTTTAATAACAGGTACAATCAGTCCATCTTTCGTCGCCGTTGCAATGCCAATATTGTAGAATTTCTTAAGTAAAATTTTCTCTTCTTTCTCGTTGTATGAAGCATTAAAAATTGGAACGTTAATTAACGCTTTTGTCACAGCTTTTATGATAAAAGGCAAATAAGTAAGTTTCATTCCTTTATCAAGTAAATTAGTATTTAATTCCTGTCTCAAGGCTACCAAATTCGTTATGTCAATTTCATCCATTGCTGTTGCATGAGGAATCGTTGTAACCGATTGCACCATTTTCTCTGAAATCCTTTTTCGTAATCCTTTCATTGGGATTTCCTCAATGATTTCTTTTGAATTTTCTTGATTTTTTTCGAAATTTGTTTGTAAGTCTGTGGGTTTATTTTGTAGTATGTTGGGAGGTTTGTTTAGTTGATTTGCGTAATTTTGTACATCTTCATTTGTGACACGGCCTTTTTGACCAGTACCAGTTATTTTCTCTATATCTACTCCGATATTCCTTGCAAATTTTCGTACAGAAGGAGCAGCTTGTACCCGATTCGCCGCTGACTTTGGTTTTGTGTTAGAAAGTTGTGCCTTAGTAGACGGTGCTTCAGGTATTGGAATTTCCACTTCATGTTCTAAAACGGTTCTAGCCGCAATCTCACTTTCAAACTCAAGTGTAATTAAGGTTTCACCTACATTAACGACAGTACCTTCATCCCCTACTAGAGTAGTTATTTTACCTGCCTTTGGAGATGAAATTTCAACCACTGCTTTATCTGTTTGAATTTCAACAATCGGTTGATCAGCTTTAATGATTTCCCCTTGAGTTACAAACCATTTAACGATTTCTGCTTCATGAAGACCTTCCCCGATGTCCGGCAATTTAAACTCGTACGACATTTTACTTCCCCTCCTAAAAACTATCAATAAATAATATGTGACCTATTAATTGTCAATCACTCTACTATTCAGAATATAGTAATTGTTTTTTAAAATAGACAGATATTTTCCAAACACTATTTGACCTACTTGATTAATGATAAAGTTCAAGTCGAGTAATCATAAAAACCTTTCCCACTCTTTCTCCCATAATGCCCAGCGCGAACATATTTACGTAATAATGGGGGGACTCGATATTTAGAATCACCGGTTTCTTCAAATAATGTTTCAGAAACAAATAACATGGTATCTAAACCAATTAAATCCGCCAATGCTAATGGACCAATTGGATGGTTTGCACCTAACATCATTCCCTTATCAATATCCTCAATGGATGCAATTCCTTCACCTAATACAAAGATTGCTTCGTTGATCATTGGGACTAAAATTCGATTTACAGCAAATAAAGGGGCATCCTGAACTGTGATTCTTTCTTTTCCTATTTCACTCACAAGTTCTGAAATTTTAATAAAAGTCTCGTCAGATGTATTCGAACCTCTAACAATTTCCACAAGTTTCATTACCGGAACAGGATTAAAAAAGTGCATCCCAATGACTTTATCTGCTCGATTGGTAATTCCGCCTAGCTCGGTAATACTTAGACCTGATGTATTCGTAGCAAAAATTGTATCGGCCTTACATTGACGATCTAGTTTAGAGAAAATCTCTTTTTTAATTTTCATATTTTCAGTTGCGGCTTCAATAATAATGTCAGCATCTTTTAAGCAACTTATTTCTTGAGTAATTGAGATGCGATTTAAAACCTCTGATACATCTACTGAAATCGATTGTTTTTTTATTAATCGCTCCAAATTTTTTTCAATTGTCTTTAGAGCTGTGTGAAGAACCTCAATCTTCACATCATATAAAACTACTGGATATCCAGTTGTAGCCATCACTTGAGCAATCCCATTTCCCATCGTACCTGATCCTACAACGCCAATATTCACACATACACCCCTGACTAAAGGTTGATTAAGAATTAACTATTTTAGAAGTTTCAACAAAGATGCAGCATAAATTTCTTGAATTTCATTAATGGTTTTTTTGCCATTAGGTCTATACCATTGTTGGATCCAGTTCATTGCCCCTAAAATCATCATTCTAGTAAGCACTGGATCTTCCGAAACAAATTCACCAGAAGCAATACCCTTAACAATTGTCTCATCAAACTTCAAAGCATATTCATTTCGCATGTGTAAAATTTGATTTAATTGTACCTCTGTAAACATCTCTCCAGGTTTGATCATCATGTTAAAGATTTCTTTCTTTTCTATTGCATAGCGAATATGTGTTTTGATCATATTCAATAATTTTTCTTCATTTGTTCCATTACCATTTTGACAATCTACAATATCGCTTGTCGCTTCTGTTAACACCATTTCATGACATTGAAAGATAATATCTTCTTTATTTTTAAAATAATAATAGAGTGAACCTTTCGTCATTAGTAATTCAGCAGCAATGTCTTCCATTGTTGCACCATTAGGTCCCTTTTTATTTACTACTTTTATTGCACTTAAAAGGATATCTTCCTTTTTCTTTCTCATTTTTTTATCTGAGAGCTTCATTTACTTCACTCCAATTGTCGGTCTACATTACTCGTTCGATGATTGTTGCGTTTGCCATACCCCCACCTTCACAGATAGCCTGCAAACCGTATCTTCCAGCTGTTCTTTCTAGTTCATGCATCATGGAAATCATAATTCGTGCACCAGTAGCTCCTAGCGGATGTCCAAGAGCAATAGCGCCTCCGTTTGGATTTAACTTATTAGGATCCGCATTTAATTCTTTCATCCAGGCTAATGGCACAGGGGAGAATGCTTCATTTATTTCATACGTATCCATGTCGTCTAAAGTCAAAGCGGCCTTTTTAAGTACTTTTCTTGTCGCTTCAATTGGCCCCGTTAACATAAGTGTTGGATCTGAGCCAACAACAGTTCTTGCAATTATCTTAAACCTTGGTTTAATCCCAAGTTCCTCAACTTTTGCTTTTGACATAAGAAGCAGTACTGCAGCTCCATCACTCATTTGACTTGAATTGCCTGCATGTATTTTCCCATTATCTTTAAAAACAGGTTTTAATTTTGCTAAAGCTTCTAATGAAGTTTCTTTTCTTGGCCCTTCATCTGCTTTTATTGTTACCGTCGTACCATCCTCTAATGTTACATCTAATGGCATAATTTCTTTGTCAAAGTAACCTTCTTTTTGAGCATGCAACGCTCTACGGTGACTTTCTAATGAATATTGATCTAAATCCTCCCTTGACAATTCCCAAAAGTCAGCAATTCGTTCCGCCGATATTCCTTGATGAATCATTTCGTATTGAGAAGTTAATTGGTTACTCCAATCTGTCTCTTTTCGAGTAGAGCCAAAAGGAACTCGAGACATACTTTCCACACCACCAGCGATCACTATATCCATGTCTCCACTTAAGATTGCTTGTGCCGCGAAGTGAATAGCTTGTTGACCTGAACCACATTGACGATCAAGCGTTGTACCAGGTACTTCAATTGGTAAACCAGCGATTAATGCAGAGGTTCTTGCAATATTAAGGGCCTGTTCTTCTACTTGGTGAACACAACCTAAAATTACATCTTCGACATCACTAGGAGATATATTAGCTTTTTTTATTAGTTCTTTTATGGTTAGTGCTACCAAATCATCTGGTCTAATGTTGGATAAAACACCCTTTCTTTTCCCAACTGGTGTTCTTAATACATCAACGATATAAACCTCGCTCATATTATCAACTCCATAAATTAAATTATTTACCTTGGAAATTAGGCTTTCTCTTTTCAAGAAAAGCTGTGGATCCTTCTGCAAAATCATCTGATGAAAATGCAACAGCTTGAACCAAACGTTCTTGTTGTAAAAATTGTGGTAATGGCAGTTCAAAACTCTGATTTAGCAAGTATTTCGTTAAACCGATGGATCGTGTAGCCTTGGTAGTAAATGATTCGGCTAACTCAAGGGCTTTAGAATGTAGCTCTTCTTCAGATACAATTTCGAAAACCATTCCATATTCCTTTGCTTCTTGAGCACTGATTGCCCTAGCAGAGTAAACAATCTCTTTTGCCCGAGCCATTCCAACAATTCTTGGTAAGTGGTAAAGTGCTGCTAAATCTGGAACCAACCCAACCTTATTAAACACCATAGAGAAAGAAGCGCTTGCTGAAGCAACTATAAAATCACAGGCTAATGCGATGCTAAAACCAGCTCCATACGAATAGCCATGAACAGCAGCAATGGTTGGTAATTCTAATTGCGCAAGCTCACGAATTAGGTTCGCATATGAATCCATATATTCACGACCTACCGTAGCCTGATGTGCTTCTTCTGGAAAGTCTTTTATATTACCCCCAGTAGAAAACACTCTACCATTCCCTTTCAGTAAGACAACACGAATTTTTGGATTGTACTTAATCTGTTCAAGAGCTTCCGTAAAATCTTTTACTAATTTTTCAGATAATGCATTTAATGAAGAAGGTTCATTTAACGTAATGATTGCCATTTTATCCTCAATATCCAGTAAAACTGACTTACTCAATGAATGCACCACCTATCATATAAAAATTAGGAATCGTTGAATCTACTCGTCTATAGCCCGATTCTTTTCGCGATTATATTTTTCATAATCTCGTTTGTTCCTGCGTAAATCGATAAAACCGCAGAATCTCTAAATCTTCTAGCAATTTCATATTCCTCGGAGTAGCCATAGCCACCATGTAATTGCATACACTCGACAGATACGCGTTTCGCTAAATTACTAATCCACCATTTCGCCATCGAAACTTCGGTGACAATATCTTCGTTATTCATATGTTTGATGACTAAATTATCAACATAATTTCGGCCAATTGATATTTCTGAAGCCATTTCCGCTAACTTAAATTGAGTATTTTGGAATGAAGAAATTGGTTGACCAAATGCCGTACGTTTTTTCACATAGTCCATCGTCATCTCTAACATCATTTCACATGACTTAATCGCTGAGATGGCTAGAACGATTCTTTCCTGTTGTAACTTTTGCATTAAATAGTAAAAACCTTTATTTTCTTCACCTAACAAGTTGTCAGCTGACACGCGGACATCCTCAAATACAAGCTCACAAGTATCATTTGCGTGTTGACCAACCTTTTCTAATTTACTTCCCTTTGTCAATCCAAGTGTTCCAGATTCGACCACAAATAAACTAATCCCTTTATGGGCTGGTTCAATATTTTGATCAGTTTTACACGCAACAACAATTAAATCAGCTGAATAGCCATTTGTAATAAAGGTTTTTTCACCATTGATGATATATTCGTTACCTTCTTTAATTGCAGTTGTTCGGATATTTGCTAAATCTGATCCGGATCCTGGTTCTGTCATAGCAATTGCCGTTATATATTGACCACTTACACAGCCTGGAATCCAACGTTCTTTTTGCTGTTCTGATCCGAAATCATAAATGTAAGGAACGACAATATCACTATGCAGGCCAATTCCACACATACCGGTACCAATTCGTTCCATTTCTTCTTGAAAAATGACAGAATACATAAAATCTGCATTTACTCCACCATATTTTTCATCTACCCATGGACACAAATAACCTTGTTCACCAAGCTTCTTCCAAAAACTTTTGGGTATTTGCTGTTCTTTCTCCCAGTCTAGAAAATATGGTGCCGCTTCTTTTCCTAGAAACTTTCGAAGGGATTTTCGATATATTTCATGTTCATTTTTCGTTGCTAAAGCAATCATGTAAAGCCCCCTACCCCTAATGTCTTATTTATTTATAAAGACAGGTTTACGTTTTTCGATAAATGCATTAATTCCTTCTTTTACATCCTCTGTTGCAAAAATATCTGCAAATAGATTAGATTCTAATTCTAATCCTTCTTCCAAAGATAAATCGACACCCTCGTTTACACTTTGCTTGATCCGTCTTAAGGCCTCTATTGAATAGCTAGCAATTTTTTGTGCCATTTTCAAAGCTACCTCTAACCCCCAGCCATTTGAAGCAACTTGATTTACTAATCCAATACGGTAAGCTTCGTCGGCCGTAATTGGTTCACCCATAAACATAAGTTCCTTTGCCTTTCCAGTTCCTATTAGTCGAGGAAGACGTTGCGTTCCTCCGCCTCCTGGGAATAAGCCTAATTTAACTTCTGGTAAAGCAATTAGTACACGTACTTCCGCAATACGTATGTCACAAGCTAACGCAAGTTCACAACCAGCACCGAACGTATACCCATTTAATAAAGCAATAGTTGGTTTAGAACAATTCGCAATATATGTGATCGTCGAGTTAGTTTTCTCATTCCATTCTTTAATTTCATCCCGTGTTTGAGATATAAGGTTTGGAAACTCTTTTATATCTGCGCCTGCCATAAATGCTTTTTCGCCTGCACCTTTTAAAAGAATGACGTTGACCTCTGAATTCGTATTTAATTCTCTAAATACAGCATCTAATTCACATGCCACTTTATTGTTTAAAACATTCATTGGTGGGTTATCGATTGTCACAACGGCAACACCGTCATTAAGTATATAGCTAATCAATTCCATTTTTTACATTCCCTCCAACTATTTAAATTATTTAGGTTGCATTCGAATGGCACCATCTAAACGAATTGTTTCGCCATTGATATAAGGATTTTCAATTAAACTAGTAACTAATTGAGCATACTCTTCAGGTTTACCTAGTCGGGATGGGAACGGTACTTGAGATTCTAATAATGCGATTGCTTCGTCTGGTAACGTTCCAACTAATGGTGTTTTCATTAAACCTGGTGCAATCGTATTGACCCGGATACCTTGATTTGCAAATTCACGAGCAATTGGTAGTGTCATCGCTACAATTCCACCCTTTGATGCGCTATAGGCTGCTTGGCCAATTTGACCATCAAATGCAGCAACAGAAGCTGTATTAATGATTACACCGCGTTCTCCATTTTCATTAGGTTCATTGGAAAACATCGCTTCTGCTGCCAAACGAATTACATTAAAAGTACCTATTAAGTTAACTTCGATTACTTTTGTAAATTCAGAGAGATTTTGAGCGCCTTTCCGACTAACTACACGATTTGGAGTCGCAATTCCTGCACAGTTAATTAATAGATCTATTTTCTGAAAATGATTTAACGCTATGTTAATTGCATTTTGAACTTCTTCATCATTCGTTACGTTAGTTTTCACAAATACAGCGTTTTCCGTTCCCACTTTTTCAACTAACGCCAAACTACGCTCTTCTTGGAGATCTAAAATCACAGCTTTACCACCGTTATTGACAATTCGTTTAACTGTCGCTTCTCCTAAACCCGAGCCTCCACCTGTAACTAATGCAACACGATTACTCAATTCCATACTAGGTCCCCCCTTATAATCTTACTGTCTATGAATATTTAACCTTTTTAACTCTATGGTTAAAATTTGAATCCTTGTTCAAATTATTTAATAAAAACTCAGATATGTCAATCTATATTTTTAATTTTCAGACATTTTAGTTAACAATAATATTTTAAAATAAACCGTTTTATTATTTGATGTAGCCAATAGATAAGTTTTACTTTAGCAATATAGGGAAAATTTCCAAAAAAAAATTCGAATTTAGAAAGATAGAGTATCTTAAAATTCTAAGGTTTTAATTCAAGATTTTATGGATAAACAACTTAATTTAGAAAGATATAAGGATTATCTACAGTAATTCATACTACCTAATGATCTGTTAATTCATCTTTTATATTTATACAGATAATACAGACAAATAAAAAAAGAGTAATACAGACCACCTGTTTACTCTTTTGTCCGCAATTTGTCCGCAGAATTATTTTTTTGTAATGAACTTATTTAACTGAGCTGCTTTACCCTATCCTGAAAACCCTATTAAATCAGACTTATTTAACTTATTTGAACTCATTTAAACTTAGCTTCTTTCTAAAGATAAATTCGACAAGGTGGGGGTCGCAGGTTCGAACCCTGTCGAGACCATACTCTAATCGAAGGCTTGAATCCTTATTTATCAAGGGTTTGAGGCTTTTTTATTTTGTATAACGTTTTTTTGATTTTGATGATTTTTAACTCTGTGGCATCATTTTGGCATCAATCCTCATGACTACTAAAAAGTGTGGCATCCAAGTATAAGCAAATTATAAAAAGCAATCATATAGAACCCGATAGAAAGGAGCATATTTTAAAAGCATTAGATGAGGTGAAACTAATAGAAGAATAAAAGCTTCTAAAAAAGTCTGCTAGAGAATTTTTAAATGAATTAAGAAATAAAAATAGATAAAATAAATAACACCTTCAATCAGGACAGTATTAATCTTCGGTCGAAGGTGTTAAGCGTTCATTGTGTTTTAGAAAAAAATAGCTTATTTTAATTTTGCTTATTAATATCGCTATTTGTTTGAGCGGCTATAGTTTCTATTAAAATTGTATTCTTTATAATAGACTAGTTTAAAGGTTTGGTTGTTCTCATACTGATACGAATAAACCTCTTTTCTTTCTTCCTCAAGCATTTTTTGATAAAGATACTCTGCTTGAGCACCATATAATTCTTGTGGTTTTTCTAGGTTTCGGGAACATGAATAAGCTTTCTTTGAAAAAATACGTACATATATGCTACTTTTAGTCATGTGCTTGACCATATATGCAACAACATTATCTACATAGTCAATTTTTTTGATGTTAACTCCCCCATTGTAGACAGTTTTTAACACCTAAATACTTTAAATCGCAAAGTACATGAAAATGTATACCGCTTCTTTCATGAAACTCTGAGACTGCAATGTATTTTAAATTTTTATGATGTTTTTTGCGTACACGTTCAATAAATTTACCAAATAACCGATTAGCCCTTTTTAAATCATTAATTAGTTCTCAAATGTTAGGGTAATTGATTTACTTTGATTGTTGAAATTACAAAGTGCTAGTCGTCTTACCTTATTTCTTGCCTGAATGTTACTTCTTCCTCAATATTCTTTGTTCTTTTCAATAATCTCTCCTGTTTCATAATCAATTTCTCTTGCTGTAACAGATGCTTGTTGATTTGAAATGCGTGATGCTGACTTTCTTTCAAATCCTCTAAATGCAGTGTCCTCGTATCGTTAGAATTCAAATACATTACCACTAACAATTACTTTCATGTTGTAAGTTTGTATGGCCAATTTATTTCCTATTTTCTGTTATTTTGTTGAAAAATGAATTGAAACCTAGAGAAATAAAGGCTTTAGAGGAATAACTATCTGTTTTATAAAAGGGGCTAAGTGTACATACTATCAAGTTAAGAGAATGTACTGATCTAGATTGCGAGGAAAATGTAAGCACTTGAAATCAAATCGTCAAAAGAGATAATACCGGGTGATGGCAGTACCTCTTGTAACTTCGCTTATGTTGCATTATTAAATTAACAAAGATATATTCAGATATTTAAAACAACCGGCAAAATGAGAAAAGAACTGCTCAATACAAAAGGCCAGCTTTCCAAAATTGGAGGGAAAGCTGACTTAAAACCAAAAGATGAAGGAAAAATCCAGATCTATTCATTTTTACTACGAGGCAAGTTATATGAGCATCGATATATGAGTATTGCTTTGCGAAACCATGTAGAAAACGAATTAAATCGACGACTGGGGCTTCCAAACATGACCGCATGTTAGACAAAGCTCATTCATGCTAACCGCTTTAAGTTAGTTAAGCCCAACCCGAACCAGGAGTTATTTTGATTGTATTGTTTAAGATGTACGGGTAAATCTCTGGTTCACTACCAACACATGTAGTAAATGTTCTAACTGCTTCTGCAACAGCTCCAGGCAGAGCAGCAACAATTGGTCCAGGATTTAATGTACCTAAAGCTGTAGCTACAGGAGTTACCATATACGCTTTAGCAGCATTTGTTGCGTTTTCCATACATGTATCTAAAATTTGTTGTGCTCGGCCTCTAAAACTAGTAGGCACTGTTACATCAATATAAGCACGGTATAATTGCATTCTAGTTAGACTCCGAGGAAGGTGTGCAGATGCGATTGTTTTTCTAATTACCGTTGTTGCTACTGGCCCTGTTTGCTCTGGTTGTCTGCCTTGATCTGGCCTGCCGGCACCCCCTGTACATGTTTCACTAATAACTCTATATCCAACAAGTTCTTCAGGAAGATAATCCATAGCACCATGATTTACACCAGTCTGAACATTAGTAATATTTGATAGTGACACACGATTTCGACTGGCATCATAATTTCCTACACAAGCAGTGACAGTACCCAAAATTGGTACAGTTGTTTGGATTTGTTTACCTGCAAGTTGAGCGAGCTCAGATGGCGGTACTAAATTACGTTGTTCTTGTTGTACAAGATAAGTATGTGATGGTGCAGAGGTTTGGACATATCCGGGATATGGATACTGTCCGAAATTGGGGTAATTATACGAAACACTTCCACACATAGGACAATGATAGAAATTAACCATTACTTTCCCCTTTCTTATTCTCATCACATCATAATATTCACCTTCAACTAAATTGTGCTAAACAATCCATTTTGAAAACAATCACTAACAATGCCTTAAATAAGAAAAGACTCCCACTTAAAGTAGGAGTCAGGACAAGCCCGCCATAAATACGAATTTCATTACAACTTAAGGGCGATACAATTCTGTAGATTCATTAATAGAAGTTACTACCCACTTACCATTCTTCTTAACTAATGAAGCTTCTTGTGTGAGGTACACATCTTCTTCCCATACTACTTTAGTACTTGTTATAGTCATGCTTTTTTGACTAGGATAAGAGTAATCTAAATAACTAGCATCGGTCATTTCCGTATAATCATTGCCAGAATTGCTTATTTCTTTGTCAAGGATCTCAATTGCATCTCTAAAGAAGATTGGCTGAACATAAATAAACAAATGCTCTCTATATTCATCACCTAAAACAGCATATTGTCTACCTTTATCCCATCTGATTAGCTCACCTAAAGCTTCACTAACATACCTCATTGGTAAGTAAATTCTTCCATCTTCTAAGTGAACAGATGCATCCATTAGAATTTTAATACCATTTACCGTTACAACCTTTGAACCGGCCTGCATTGTTATCGTGTGGTCATCTTTAATTAAGGTAGCAACTTTAGTTTTGTTTTTCCATTTAATTTGAGCATCAAGTTCTTCACCAATTGCTCGAATTGGACCATAAGTTCTTCCTTTTAGAAGTTTACCACCAACGATTAATGCTCTTTCTCAAGTATTGCAGCTTCTGCGTTGTTTATATATAGTGTGAACCCGGATTTAGTTAAAGATTAAGGACGCATTAGCCAATAATCTTCTTTAATAAAATCTACTAACCATTTTCCACCATCTTCCTTTATAATCCTACTAGTTTTTATAGCTTGATTTTCATGATAATCAGTAGACCCTCTCATTACAATTTTCATACGAGATTGGCTTGGATAATAATATGTGAAAAGTGGTCTTCGTTTTCTGAACTTAGATAATAACCATTCAAATTTAATCCTTTATTTTGAATGATTCTATTAATCATTTCATCCGTAAATTATTGTCTTAAGTGTGCTCTTTTTTGTGGTATAGTTGATAAGTTTAATGTTGTAGCAATGGCTTCTTCAAGTCTATCTTTATAAGAGTGGCTGAGCGTATATTCTAATGGCCCAATTAGCATATAATTTATCCAATTACTTGCTTTTTTCTCAGTTTACTCTACACCCTAGCGCTTCATCATTATATTTTAATGGTAAATAAGTTTTTCGATCTTCTATAGATACAGATACATCCATCTGAATTTTCCGTCATCTACTTTATATTTGAGTCTAGTTTCATTCATATATGTTTTGGATCATTGCCTACAGTGAGTACAGAAGCTACTTTCGTTGTGTTGTTCCATACCACAAAAGCATCTAGTTTAACGCCTATTTCTCGAATCGGGTACTCCTCCCCATCCATATCTTTGCGTTATATAGCTGTAATTTTTCTTTAATGATGAAAATAATTACAAGAAAGGACTGCTACAACAATAGCAGTCCGATAGATTTTTAATTAAATCACAATTTTACTCAATCTTAAACGCCGATTAATCAATTAATATATTAGAGGTTTTGTTCTGTTCTAGGATATTCAACATAGTCAACTTTCCATACACCATTATCTTTTACAATTCTCACTCTCTTCTGCATATTTACTTTTGTACCATTCCAGTTAGGTATTACTTGAGTTACAACGATTGTTTTCTTGCCTTCAACGTTAAACTCTTCTTTAGTGTAATCGCTAACGTACATGAAAGCTGTAGCAATTTTTCCATCTTTATCATGAGGTAAACCTTCTTGACTTACAACTAGGCTCATGAATTTTTGAGTGAAGTATGGTCTAAAGTAATCTTGTTTTTGGTTGATAAATGATATGATGCTAATATCAGTCGCTTTTTTTAAAAGAGTAGAAATTCGTGTATGTGTTAGTTCATTTACTTCTGGCAATTTATTCTCTACTTTATTTTTTCCAGTACTTACGATAACTTCCTTGTTGCCAAGAGTAATTGTAGCAACTTTAGTATGGTTATTCCAACTAACATGTGCATTATTATTATTTGGCACAGCCGCAGCTATAGGGACATAAGTCTTTCCTTTGAAAATCTTAACCGGCACATCAATAGTAACTGTCCTGTCATCAATCTGTATCTTATTGGAGTCTTGTGTCATAACTACATAAATATAACCATCTGTTATAGTGACTTGTTTCTTCTTTTGATTCCATTTAACATCTAATCCTAGACCTTCTGAGATTGCACGTAATGGCAATAGAGTTCTGCCTTTATAAAGTTTACCATCATTGATAACAGTAGTTTCCATTGGCTTTGGTATAGGTAATGGAGTAAGAACTGGTTTTTCTTCTGTTTTAGTAGCTTCCTCTGTGTTATCAACATTTGTTTTGGTGCTGTTCGATTCTGTAATTGTAGTTTCTGAAGGTATAGGCCCTGTATTTTCTTCAGCATATACTGTTCCGTTTACTGGTAAAGCCATTCCCATTAATAATCCAGTTGTTAATAACATCTCTTTTTTCATAATTCTCCTGCTTTCGATAGCAAAATTTTACAATTTTATCATATAATAAATTTTATTAATTTTCAAATAAAATATGAAATTGACAAACTTATTAAAGTTTACCAAAGCTCTTGTTTAAGTGAAGTGAAATTCTTTTAGTTAGAAATAACAATTTAATTGTTATTTGTTCGACAAGGTGGGGGTCGCAGGTTCGAACCCTGTCGAGACCATTAATTAGAGAAGCCTATAGACATTGATCTTTCAATGTCTATAGGCTTCTCATTTTTCACTTTCAATTTTACTCTTAAAATTTCACCCTTTTTTACTAACAGAAATTAGAAAATAAAATCAGTTACTTGGAAACTGATATTTTGATAAGGTGTTTCTAAAAGTTAAATCCCCCGCTTCACTTTATTTGCGGGGGATTTAACTTTAAACAGGTCTTACACCATGTTTACGCTCGGTAAATATAAGCTCTTTCGACTTATAGGCATCTAATCGGTTTTCTAGTGCAGCACGCAGTTCATTCGGTTCAATGACATCATCGATAATGAGTTCTGAAGCTAAGCGGTGGACATCGATTTCTTTGCGGTATTCATTGCGCCGTTCTTCAATAAATGTTGCTTGCTCCTCTTTCGGTAGAGCTGCAATCTTATTGGCATATACTGCATTTACTGCTGCTTCCGGTCCCATTACGGCTATCTGCGCACCTGTCAATGCAATGCATACATCTGGCTCAAATGCTGGACCAGCCATGGCGTATAACCCTGCCCCGTATGCCTTGCGAACGATTACCGAAATCTTCGGAACAGTTGCCTCACTCATTGCAAAAATCATCTTTGCGCCATGGCGAATAATTCCAAGTCTTTCTACTTGTGTACCGATCATAAAACCGGGTACATCTGCCAGGAATATTAACGGGATATGGAAAGCATCACATAAACTAATGAATTTCGCTGCTTTGTCAGCAGAATCGTGGAATAATACACCACCTTTAACTCGCGGTTGATTTGCAATGATTCCTACCGATTGTCCATTTATGCGAGCAAAACCCGTTATGATTTCAGCAGCAAATAACCTTTTCACCTCACTGAATGAGTCCTCATCAATAATTCGATCGATTAAATCATACATATTAAAAGCTGCATTTTGATTACTTGGTATAATATCTTCAATGGATTTCTCGGAAGGAGCCGGTAGTTTCGGCGCTTCCATTTTCGGCTTATTTTTAAAGTTATCTGGGAAATAGCTAATATACTGACGCGCATAAGTGATGGCTTCTTCTTCTGTTCTTGCTAATACATCACCACACCCTGAAACCGAACAATGCATTTTCGCGCCGCCCATCGTTTCAAGATCAACCTTTTCACCGATAACCATTTCAGCCATACGTGGTGAGCCCAAGTACATCGAAGCGTTGCCTTCAACCATGACAACAACATCGCAGAATGCCGGAATATACGCTCCACCTGCCGCTGATGGGCCAAACAATAAACAAATCTGAGGAATACGCCCTGACAATTTTACTTGATTGTAGAAAATACGTCCTGCCCCACGACGGCCGGGAAACATTTCAATTTGATCTGTAATGCGAGCACCCGCAGAGTCTACTAAATATAATAACGGAACGCCTAGTTTTTCGGCCGTTTCTTGAATTCGGATTATCTTTTCAACTGTCCGTGCTCCCCATGAACCAGCTTTGATTGTTGAATCATTTGCCATCACACATACCGTTCGACCGTGGATTTTCCCAATACCGGTTACGACACCATCTGCAGGTAGGTCGCCTGCAAGTATATTGGCAAACGCTCCATCCTCTACCTGTAAACCTTCATCGAACAATAGCTTAAGTCGATCGCGAACAAATAATTTTCCTTGTTCTTTATTTTTAGTATGATATTTTTCATGGCCCCCTTTTGAAATCATTTCTTTATATTCTTGATGTTTGCTTTCTGTTGAAATATCCGCCATTTCTCCCATCCCCCTTTATTTTCCGCTATAAATTGGCTGGCGTTTCTCTTGAAATGCCCGTAGCCCCTCTAGTCTGTCTTCTGTATTTAATAAGTGATTATAGGCTAGTGATTCAATTTGCAAAGCTGTTGCAATATCTGTTTGCATCCCTTGATTAATGGCTTTCTTTGCTTGGATTAATGACAGCGGTGCATTGTTTGCCATCTCAGTTGCCAGTCGTTTAGCCTCTACTATTAGTTGTTGGGAGGGTACGACATGTTCAACAATTCCATATGCATATGCTTCATCCGCTGTTAGACGGCGTGCAGTATAAATGAGCTCTTTCGCTTTGCCCGCACCAATTAAGCGTGGAAGCCGCTGTGTTCCCCCAGCTCCTGGAATAATGCCAAGTGCAGTTTCGGTCAAACCAATCTTAGCTGTATTGCTTGCCATTCGAATATCACACGCGAGTGCAAGCTCTAAGCCACCGCCAAATGCTACACCATTAATCGCTGCAATAACTGGCTGGGAAAGCGTATCAAAATGATCAACCGTTTTACCGATTAAAGCAACTGTTTTTCGAACCTCTTCTTCACTCATGCCTTTTCGTTCCTTTAAATCTGCGCCTGCGCAAAATGCCTTTTCCCCATCTCCTGTTACAATCACGACACGGATGGAGCGATCATATTGAATCCTTTCGAGGGCATTATTTATTTCATGAAGCATTTGAATGGATAATGCATTCGCCGATTCAGCTCTGGTAAGCACTAAAATGGCAATACCTTCTGTCACTTCTACATTTACAAAGTTTGGCATGAATCTTCCTCCTTGCGTACGATTGCTAATTGCTTGGATGACAGTGTTCTACCTAAAATTCCTTCTATAAAAAGAGCTGTTTGTTGGATTCCCTCTAGTGCTATTCCTGTTTCAATGCCCATTTCGTGCAATAAATACAGCAAATCCTCTGTGGCCACATTGCCTGCAGCGCCTTTGGCATACGGACAACCACCAAGCCCGCCGACTGCACTATCAAATTTTGTAATGCCACGCGAAAGACTAGTGACCACATTCGCTAATGCTGTACCGCGTGTATCATGGAAATGCATTGCTAATTGTTCTGCCTTAAAAGATTTCAACATTTCACTTAACAGTGCATCGACTTGCGTCGGTACCCCTACACCAATCGTATCGCCCAATGATACTTCAGAAATGCCCATCTCAAATAACTTTTCTGCCACTCGCACTACTTGCTTCGGTTGTGTGTAACCATCATATGGGCAAGCAATAACCGTCGAAATATAACCGCGTACTGTTTTTCCTGCTGCCAAGGCTTCGTTCACTACTTCTTTTAATATAGGAAAAGTTTCAGCTACGGATTTATTGATATTTGCTTTATTATGTCCTTCACTGGCGGACATGAAGACACTGACTTCATCAACTTCTGCTTCTATCGCTCTCTCAAGTCCTCTGATATTTGGCACAAGTGCTGCGTACGTTATACTGTGCTTGCGTTTAATTTCTTTCAACACATCTGCTGCATCCGCTAATTGCGGAATCCATTTTGGATGAACAAAGCTCGTTATTTCGATATAATCCAGCCCAGTTTCACTTAACCGATTAATAAATTCAACCTTATCGGACGTTTTGATGAATGTTTTTTCATTTTGTAGCCCGTCACACGGACCAACCTCTTTTATTTGAACTTGCTTCGGCAGCTGCACCTTCCTTCACTCCTTATTCAATTTCAACTAAGTTGTCATCAACGTTGATAAAGTCCCCTTCTGCAACGATTACCCGCTTTACAGTTCCACCTTCTTCCGCCGCTATCGGAATTTCCATTTTCATTGATTCCAAAATCACCACATCTTGACCAGCCGCTACTTCTTCACCTTCATTCACCAAAATTTTCCACACTGTTCCTGCCATACTAGCTTTCACTATTGTCATATACTATCCCTCCGCTTAAAATAGAATATAGAGAGGTGGCACGTATTGATAGATTCTCGCCAAAGTTCAATCGCCGCGCCGCTTCTCAACTTATTTGCCGGCTGTTGTTACTGATGGTAAATAGTATTCCTCCACAAACTTTGTTGTTGTGATACCCAATAAAAATTGTGGATGTGTAACCGTTTCTAGCAACATCGGAATATTTGTATCAATACCTTCTACTACATAGTTTCGCAGAGCATCCGCTAATTTGATGCATGCTTGCCTACGAGTTGGTGCAAAAGCGATTAACTTCCCAATCATTGGATCGTAAAATGGCGTTACATCGCTGCCATTTTGAACTGCTACCTCATGGCGAATCCCCTCTCCTTGAGGTAATTCAAGTTTAGTGATTTTTCCTGGTGAAGGGAAAAACGATACAGGATTTTCCGCATAAATACGCACTTCGATCGCATGCCCTTTTCTTACGATGTCTTCTCTCGAAAAAGCGAGTATCTCGCCATACGCTACTCTTAGCTGCTGTTCGACTAAATCCATGCCTGTAATTTCTTCTGTTACGGGATGCTCTACCTGCAGTCGCGTATTCATCTCCAAGAAATAGAAATTTTGATCACAATCGACTAAAAACTCTATTGTCCCGGCATTTGTATAACCAATATGCTTTGCCGCATTGACTGCTGCATCGAGCATTTTTTGGCGTGTCTCTTCTGTGATGAATGGCGATGGCGCTTCTTCAACAACTTTTTGATTACGTCGTTGAATCGAACATTCCCGTTCAAACACAGGAATGACATTACCATGCTTATCCGCCAATACTTGCACTTCTACATGATGTGGTTGTGCAATAAATTTCTCGATAAACATCGTACCATCTCCAAAAAAGCTTTGTGCACGCTTTTGATTCCCTTCAAACGCCTTACGCAATTCCTCTTCATTGTTTACAAGCTGCATACCGATTCCACCACCGCCGGCTGAAGCTTTTAACATGACAGGGTAACCGATTTCTTGTGCAATTGTTGCTGCTTCATCTGCATCAGCAATTGGTTCATTGACGCCTTGCACGATTGGTACGCCAGCTTGCTCCATCGTTTTCCGAGCTTCAATCTTACTTCCCATTGCTTGAATGACATTCGCTGTTGGACCGATAAAGATTAAACCTGCTTCTTCTATTCGCCTTGCAAAGCGAGCATTTTCAGAAAGAAGTCCATAACCTGGGTGAATCGCTTCAGCGTCAGATTGTTTGGCAACATCCAGAATGGCATCGATATTTAAATAACTATGGGAGACAGGGGGTTTTCCGATACAATAGCTTTCAGTCGCTTCCTTTACATGAAGACTGTTGGCATCTGCCTCTGAATAAACCGCAACTGTTTGTATTCCAAGTTTATGGCACGTTCGAATAATCCGTCGTGCAATTTCACCACGATTGGCAATTAATACTTTTTTAAACATGGTTAAACCTCCCGGCTATAATGTTTTGGAAAATTCATTGAACTGTTCGCGCAGCTTGAATTTTTGAATCTTTCCAGAAGCAGTCATTGGATAATGGTCCACAAAGAAAATATAACGCGGGATTTTATGATGAGAGATCTTTCCTGTACAAAACTCGCGTATTTCCTCTTCCGTTGACAATTGCCCTTCCTTCAAGATAATCCACGCCGCTGCTTCTTCACCGTATTTTTCGTCCGGTACACCCGCTACTTGCACATCCAGTATTTTCGGGTGCTTATATAGAAACTCCTCTATTTCACGGGGGTAGACATTTTCCCCGCCTCGAATAATCATATCTTTCAGGCGCCCCGTTACTCGCACGTAGCCATTCTCATCCATCGTGCCAAGGTCCCCTGTGTGCAGCCATTGCTCTTTATCGATAGCTTCTGCTGTTGCCTCAGGATTATTGTAATATCCTTTCATCACAACATAGCCTCGCGCACAAATTTCCCCTTGTACGCCTCTTGACACTTCTTCAGTTGTACCTGGTTTCATAATTTTCACTTCAATATTTGGCAATGCTCGCCCAACCGTTTCCACTTTTAAATCAAGTGGATCTTCTGTACGTGTTTGAGTAAGAACCGGAGAAGATTCTGTCTGGCCGTAACAAATGGTGATATCCCCCATTCCCATATTGTTAATAACGCCTTTCATCACTTCAATCGGACAATTTGAACCAGCCATAACACCTGTACGAAGCGTTGATAAGTCAAATTCCTTAATATTCGGTAAATTCAACTCAGAAATAAACATTGTCGGCACACCGTGTAGAGCTGTACATTTTTCTGTTTCAACTGTCTGTAATACGACTTCTGGATGGAATTCTTGAACTGGTACCATCGTCCCGCCCGCGGAAACAATGGCTAATGTACCGATCACACAACCAAAACAGTGGAAAAACGGTACTGGAATACACAAGCGGTCCTCATGTGTTAGCTTCATGCATTCTGCAATATTAATAGCATTGTTAATCAGGTTGGAATGACGCAGCATAACCCCTTTTGGGAACCCTGTCGTACCTGATGTATATTGAATATTGATGACATCATCGAATGTTAGGGATTGTTTGCGCTCTGCAAGCTGTTCATCCGAAATAGCAGCTCCATTTGCCAAGAACTCTTCATAGCTAAATGTGCCTGGATATTTTTTTTGACTGATCACAACTACGCTTTTTAGAAGCGGCAGGCGAGCACTTGTTAGATTACCAGGTTCACACTCTCTCAGTTCTGGACATAACTCATACATTGTGTCAATAAAAGAATGGTCTCGATATTGGTCGATTAAAATAATCGCTCGTGAATCAGATTGCTTTAATAAATATTCCAGCTCATTTGCACGATAATTCGTATTTACCGTAACAAGAGGCGCCCCCATTTTGCCTGAGCCAAATTGCAAGCCCGGCCATTCCGGTACATTTGTTGTCCAAACCGAAAAATGCTGCTCTTTTTCAAGACCGATCGCCATTAATGCTTTCGCTACCTTATCTGCATGTTCATTGAACTGTTTGTATGTTAAGCGCAAATTACGGTCTGCATAGACTAATGCTTCACGTTCTGGATATTTCAAAGCCCTTTCTTCCAATAGCTCGCCAATCGTTTGATAAACCAGTTCTGCCATACGCATACCTCCCTATTTTTTTGTCAAAGTTCTTATACATCTAGCAACCGATGGCACGTGAAATGACAACACGCTGTATTTCCGATGTGCCTTCTCCAATTTCCATTAGTTTAATATCACGCAGATGCCGCTCTACATCATATTCAGCCATATAGCCATAACCACCGTGAATCTGGATCGCCTGATTACATGTACGGAAGCCCATCTCCGAAGAAAATAATTTAGCGAATGCAGCCTCCTTTTTGAACGGTTTGCCATGGTCTTTTAACCATGCCGCTTTGTGTACCATATTACGTGCTAGTTCAATCTCCATCGCCATATCCGCTAACTTAAATTGTATGGCCTGCAATTTTGAAATAGACTGCCCAAATTGTACCCGCTCTTTCGAATATTGCAGAGCTTTTTCGTAGGCTGCCTGTGCGATTCCCACTGACAATGCTGCTATTGATATGCGTCCGCCGTCTAATGTATCAAGAAATTGTCCGAATCCTTTTTTCTCATCTCCCAATACGTTTTCCTTTGGTACCCGCACATTTTCCAATACTATTTCACATGTATTCGATGCACGAACGCCCATTTTTTGATATTCCGAACGAATCGTTACGCCTTTTGTATCAGTTGGCACAATAAGAGCTGTAATTATGTTTTTGCCCCGATCATTTTTCCCTGTAACGGCTGTCACCACGATTTGACGTGCATAACTTGCATTGGTGATCCAGCATTTTTCCCCATTGATGACCCACTCATCGCCATCTAAAAATGCTCTTGTACGGGTACCGCCAGCATCCGAACCGGCATTAGGCTCTGTTAAACCGAATGACCCGAGTGTTTTACCTTGCGCCATCGGAACTAAGAATTTCTGTTTTTGCTCTTCCGTTCCAAAATTATAAAACGGTGTTGCCCCCAAACTAACAGCAGCTGCATAAGAAAGCCCTGTGCCCCCGCAAGCGCGGCCGATTTCTTCCACCACCAGTGCGTAGGATACCGTGTCACCACCGGAACCACCGTACTTCTCCGGGAAAGGAATTCCCAATAGTCCCAACTCTCCCATCTTGTCGAAGCTTTCTTTACGAAATTCATGTTTCTCATCCAACTCACGTGCATATGGTGCAATTTCCGCTTGAGCAAATTCCCGAACCATATCGCGAATCATTTGCTGCTCTTTTGTTAGCTCAAAATTCATAACCATTCCCCCATTATTTTTGATTTTCACTAAAATGGTACTGACTAGTCGGTTTGAAGCAATGATTTAAAAAACCAGCATATTTGCCCTGGCTATTTTTCTGCTATACTAGTAAATACTGCTTTGCTAACGCGTCTTCATACCCTTTCTTCGTCAAAATACCGCGCAAGATAAAATCATTGAAGTACAAAGTTATTTCTTCCATCGTCAACTGTCCATTTTGTTGATACCATTTATACGTCCAATTCACTAACCCGATAATGGCCATTGTAGTGATCGTTGTTGAGATACCTTCTCTAAAATGTCCGCTCGCCTTGCCCTCTTCAATTACTTGCTCAATTAGTTTTCGATATTCCGTTCTCTTTTCCTTAATGACCTCTTTATACACTGGCGGTAGATAAGCGCTTTCATCATAGAAAACGGTAATATGCCGCTTATACAAGTCGAACACACTTGTAAATGCGAAGAGCATAGCACATACTTTATCGATTGGTGTTTCATGTTGTTCGTATGCTGCCTTCGTCTCTTTTAAAACATATGATATGAATACATCATGTATTTCATAGAGCAACGCATCTTTTGATTTAAAATTATGATAAAATCCACCTTTTGAGGTACTAGCTGTTTCAACTATTTCATCCACAGAAACACCGTGATAGCCCTTTGCCTCAAAAAGATCTAGCGCTGTTTCAATAATCCTTTTTTTCACTGATAGTCTTGCCATTGGTTTTACTCCTTCCATAAACCACCCCTTAATCTTTGAGTATCGTGTTTACCTATACTTTTTCTTTCGGCAGATTAAGAGTTCGCTATATGCAGCAAAATGCAAAAAAATATATGTTATTTCTATATCTAGGTAACTATTTTCAGATTCTCTGATAAGGTGAAATTTGCTTCCGTTTTTTCCCTTATCTCTGCTACTGTTACATGAGGAGCTACTTCCATCAGTACCATTCCTTGCTCTGTAAAATCAAAGACTGCTAGCTCTGTAATTAATCGATGGACAACTTTCTGGCCTGTTAATGGTAATGTACATGTTTTTTTTATTTTTGACTCTCCGTATTTCGACACATGCTCCATCACAACAATGACACGCTTTGCTCCCTGTACAAGGTCCATTGCACCGCCCATACCCTTTACCATTTTCCCAGGAATCATCCAATTGGCTAAATCACCTTGTTCCGATACTTCCATACCGCCTAAAATGGCTATATCGATATGGCCACCACGAATCATAGCGAAACTATCAGCACTATCAAAAAAGGATGCTCCAGCAACAGTTGTTACCGTCTCTTTTCCTGCATTAATTAAATCAGGATCTATTTCAGTCTCAAGAGGGTATGGTCCAATTCCTAATAGCCCATTTTCTGATTGTAATAGCACTTGATAATCACTTGGAATTTCATTTGCAACCAATGTCGGAATACCGATGCCAAGATTGACATTCATTCCATTTTCAATTTCCTGGACTGCCCGTTTAACAATACGATCTTTAGCAGATGTCATCCGGCTACCCCCTCTGTTCTTGTTGTCCGCTTTTCGATTCGTTTTTTAGATGAATCTCCTAAAATGACATGCTGCACAAAGACAGCAGGTGTATGGATCTCGTCTGGATTCAATTCGCCTACTTCCACAATCTCTTCTACTTCAGCAATGGTAATTTTACCTGCCGTTGCCATAATAGGGTTGAAATTTCGCGCTGTTTTTCGGTAGACTAGATTGCCAAGTTTATCGGCTTTCCACGCTTTTACAAATGTAAAATCACCTACAATGGCCCGTTCTTCAATGTAGTCCTTTCCTTCATAAACTTTTACTGGCTTCCCTTCCGCAACTGGAGTACCAACACCTGTAGCCGTATAAAAAGCTGGTATTCCTGCGCCCCCTGCACGGATTCGTTCCGCCAATGTGCCTTGTGGAGTTAGTTCCACTTCTAGTTGACCACTTAAAAGTTGTTGCTCAAAAATTTTATTTTCTCCTACATATGATGAAATCATTTTTTTAATTTGCTTATTCGCCAAGAGTAAACCGAGCCCCCAGTCATCGACACCACAGTTATTGCTCACAACTGTCAGGTTTTTTGCTCCACTCCGACAAATCGCTTCAATCGCTACTTCCGGAATGCCACATAAACCGAATCCTCCTACTAAAATTGTTGAATCATCTTTTAGACCCTTTAATATCTCATGTATTGTTTTTTCTGTTTTATTCATGAAATACCTCCTTTGAGTAATTTCAAGTTTATTGTATACGAATATTCTGAAAATTGAAATGATAACTGTATATTCTGTAGATTAATATTTTCAATGGGTCAAAACAGGATCGTACCGAGGGCTTTGGATTAGTGGTTTAGATTAAGCGATTCAACTTCATATATATATAGAAGGTAGAGAATTTTTTGAACGAGGATGGGGCTAGGGCTAGTGATAAGTCGCATTAGATTGAGTACGCGATAGACAGCTATCATAAGTAATCTACCTGATAAAAGTTTATTAATAGATTTTTTTGCATATTGTTTAACAGCAATTCACCAATAAACATATTTCCGACATAGTGTTCCTGTTTAATCTCATTTAAAGCATGTACATTCTTTGAATCTAATCACCCTTCTTGCCGTAGCTGGCATTTAGGCCCATCGAAGCATCTATTTGTATCCCATATTGAGGGATTGGGTAACGTAATCCATTTTGACTTAATTTTTTTAGCCCTTCCAAAGCTTTTACTAAATCTTGTGGAGACAAGGCCATTAACAATTCATCATCTAATACTCCACCATACCGTCGCTCTGCGTAACATGGGATAGATAAACTAGGCTCACCTGTAACAAGTGCTCTACCCCAAGAATCTGCACAAGCGGACTCCCCCACCGCACGCCATTCCAGCTTTTTATAATCTTTCCATTGTAATCCGTTAATCAGTAGAATCATCTGTCCTGGTGTAGCATAGATTAAGCAGATGTCCGGGGAAGTTAATCGATTTGAAATAAGAGGCGAAACCGCCATCGCTTGATATTTACCATAAGGAACGGTATGCATCGCTTCTTGATGGGCAGCAGAATCTTCCTCAGTTTCAAACCAAACCCCTGCCATCTCTTTTCCGGAAAGCCATTTTTCATCCCGTGGAGTTAATCCTAGTACAACACTGCATTGAGGCATAACCAAGTCTTCGGCTGTAATGCCTACGGTCCAACCTAACCGAGCTGCTTGTGCAACAATTTGATCTGTAGTATATTTTTCCTTTGGCCTTCTAATTTTTGAAATGGCTTCCATATCTTCTTTTTTCTCGAACATTTTCATCCCAATAGGTATCGTTTTTAAACGCAAATATTTATTTAAAAGATCAACAATGTTTTCCCATTCATAGATTGTTTCGTTGGAATTCATATCTTTAGCCTCTTTTCCATTTAATTAGCTTCTTTATTTGCAAGCATTTTTAGAATTGCTGTAACAACCGTTTCACCTGTTTGTTTTACAATCTTTTGATTAAACGTTATTACTCCTGTTCCATTGCCTTTATCCTTCAAATCAATGACTTCCAGCTCGAGATGAACAGTGTCATTGATGAACGTCGGGTTAATAAATCGCAGTTTTTCAATTCCATAAAAAGCCACTACTACTTCCGGTTCCATTTGCAATAACCCTGTTCCAACAGATAATACAAGCATTCCGTGTGCAATACGCTGCTTGAAAGGTGTGCATTTCTCTGCATACTCTTTATCCGCATGAAGTGGGTACCAGTCACCGCTAAAAGCTGAAAACATGACGAGATCAGACTCTGTAATCGTTCTACCCCTCGACTTCCAAGTTTCATTCACTTCAAACTGCTCAAATTTTTTATTAAACAAAAAATACACTCCCTTTTCTTTTAAATTCCCGCTAACTTGTCCAAATCCATATCTCTTTCGTCAATCCCCAAGTTGAGCGACCGCTCATTCTGTGGATTGATACAAAACTGTAATTTATACGTTTAAAGTCTAATTATCTTTAAATTATTCAAGCTAATACTTTTTAATGAATTCTATATTTAAAATGAGTAAATATTTTATGAATTTTTAATTTGCACAACTTAACTTCTTGGGAAAATCCCGTATCCCAAGAACAGGAATTGACCCAACTTTTATGGAGATTGTACAAGGAAAAAGGAAATTGATATATTTAAAAAATCCAAATAAGAACATACAATACTACTTATTTCAATAACTGCTTTGGTTGCTGCTACACACCCAAATCAACATCGCTGACATCCTTTATCAATCCACCGTTCGTACCAAAAGCAGTTTGAGCTCCTTCTTTAATATAAGTTTCCATCTATTTTCACCCTAAATAAATCACATGCCAATATTATCTATTAGGGACATAGTCATGAGCGTACTCTAATGTAAATCCAACCTTCTCACTTAGTTCTTGGATAGTAACATCCTCAAGTATTTCTACTACTTTTACGCCTTCATCAGTAAATGAAAAAACAGCATAATCAGAAACAAAAAGATCAATCCGTCGAGCTCCACTTGTTTTATAAGTTAATTCCTTAACTAGCTTGGATGTCCCGTCCTTAGCGAATAATGTAGCTGCCGCAATGACTTTTTTTGCGCCAGTTACTAGATCCATTGCGCCTCCGACTCCTAAAATAGGTTGGTTAGGGACAGCCCAATTAGCAATTTCACCATAAATATCTACTTGAAGAATACCTAAAACAGCCACATCAACATGTCCACCTCGTATCAGTGCAAAAGAATCTGCACTATTAAAAAACGATGCACCCTTCAAATAAGTAACTGGCTCTTTCCCAGCATTCATTAAATCGATATCTATCTCTTCTTCCAATGGAGCTGGTCCCATTCCTAATAGGCCATTCTCTGTTTGTAAGTGTACCGTTTTACCATTTAAATAGGTTGGAACCAATGTCGGAACCCCTATACCCAAGTTGACAACTTGACCATCCTCTAATTCCTGAGCAATTCTTTTTGCGATAACATTTCTCTTATCTTGACTCAACATACTCACTCCCTACTTTTGAATATTTGCTCTGAATTACATAATCCACATAGGCATGCGGAGTCACGATATGCTCTGGGTTTAACTCACCTACTTCGAGGATTTCATCCACTTCGGCAATAACTATTTTTGCAGCTGTAGCCATAACTGGATTAAAGTTTCTAGCTGTTGTATGGTAGACAAGGTTTCCAAGTCTGTCTGATTTAGCTGCCTTTATAATGGCTACATCACCTTTGATTGCTTTTTCAAAGATGTATGTTTCTCCATCGATTATCTTTTCTTCTTTTCCTATAGCTAATTCCGTGCCAACAGCCGTTTTTGTGTAAAAACCACCGATACCAGCCCCACCACTACGAATAGCTTCAGCTAATGTACCCTGAGGTAACAATTCGATTTCTAGCTCACCTTTAGACCAAGCAATAACAGCTTCTCTATTAAGGGTAAAAAAGGAGCCAATTGCTTTTTTAATTTTCCCCTGCATAAATAATTTGTGTAATCCTTGTCCATTGTCACCTAAATTATTACTAACAATTGTCAAATCATTAATATCCGTTTCCAATAGCTCATCAATAATTGTTAAAGGAGTGCCTGAAATACCAAAACCACCTGTTAAAATCTGATCCCCACTTTTGAAATATTTTCTTATTTCACTAGATTCAATTACTTTATTCATAATGTTCCCCCTACTGTTTTATCAACAATCTTTTTGAAGTAAAAAGAAGGGAGCGAAAAAGTCAACTTATTATGACCTCTACGTTCCCTTATAACTTTGTTCACTACTATTAATTCATTACTTATTTCATATTTTTAAATAGAAACAATCTCTCTTATATTTTTACTTCCTCTTCCTGCATAACAATTTCAACTAAGTCGTGTTTGAAGTCTGTTCCCCAATAGCTTAGGCTTTCCCAAACTTTTGGTCTTTGAGGCAAGTTTTCATGCCAAGGACGCGGATCCATATAATCCAGTTCTGGTATATAAATATCTAAATCTGAAAAAAGTTCGATATAGTGTTGATCTGGGTCTCTGTGGTAGGAAGCGATGTTATGTCCAGCCGTATGACGGGATGGACCCCATAAAATAGGCACGCCATATTTCGAGAGCTTATCAGAGCTATCTTTATGGTGTTCAAAACTTCTTAGTTCAAATGCAATATGGTGCATAACTGGACGCTTGGATTGAAGAATATTTAAAGTATGGTGATCTGAGTTGCATGTTAAGAAAGTAGCTAAATCTCCAATTTTATCTGTCTCCCAGAACCCTAATACCTGCTTGTAAAAATCGACTGTTTCTTTTGCGTTTTTTACACCTATAGCAATATGCCCTAATTTATTGGGGACGATTCCAGCTTCTCTATATCCTGGTGTTGGCATAGCAATCTCTTTATACAAGTTTACTATCGTGCCGCCTGGATCCTGTAATTCCAGCAGTTCTGAAATACCTGGTTCAGCATCCGTTTTTAACTCAGAAGAGATACCACGCTCTTTTAATTGTTTCCCTATTTCTTGAAGAGTCATTTCTCCGCCTACTTGCCATCCTACTTTATTAAGATGGCTTACATTAGAAGGTGCCACGACAATATTATGATGATCTACTCCACTAGATATATACGATTTACCATTCTCGCCTTCTTCAGTCAAGGTAAATCCCATAGTGCTTGTATAATAATTTGTAAGCGCTTTAACATCTTTTGTACAAAACTCTGCGTAACCAAGTTTAAAAACTTTCATCTTATTTAAACTCCCTTCTTTCACAGATTCCTGATTTTCATTCAAGAAGACCACTATCCTTGTTGAATGTTGAAATACTCAATGCATTTTTCAATAATAGTGGCCCTGATTGATACTTGTATTTAATTGGATTAACCTATTATTTATGCTTTAACGGGAACTGCATGCGCCACTTTATTTTCTAGGACGCCTAAATTAATTTTTCCATCTGCACTCTTTATTTCACAACGAATAACGTCATTATTCTTTAGATATAAATTACTTTGAAGCTGACTATCCAACATAAGCTGCATCTTCTCTTCTGCAGATAAAACAGGGTTTAATAATTTTTCTGTTACTTCAGGTGATAAACGCAGCGCTACTCCTCCTGTTGTACCTGTAAGAAGTAAATCTCCAGGTGAGAAATTCATTAGCCCAAAAAGTTCAGTCAACGTTTCATCCGGTTTAAATATTAAATTCTCTGTATTTGTTGATTGTCTTAATTCATCATTCACCCATAAGTTTAGCTCTAAGTAGTTAATTAATGGGATATCTTCTTTTTCCAGCAAATATACATATGGTCCTACTGGACAAAAAGTTCTATAGCTTTTTCCTTTATACCATTGAGTTTGTCCTAATTGAATATCTCGGGCAGATACATCATTTGCGATAACCAGTCCTGCAATATATTCATGTAAATTCTCTTCAGTAACCTCTTGAGGTTCTGAGATTTCCTTTCCAATAATTAAACCTAGCTCAATTTCATAATCTAGTAATTTAACATGATCTGGACAAATAATCGGATCTCTCGGACCACTTAAACAACTGTCTGCTTTAGTAAAAATTAAATTAAAAGGAGGTCTCTTTGCTTCTAAACCACTTTCTTCACGATGTGTCCCATAATTCGCCCCTTGGCAAACGATACGTGCCGGTTGTGTAACAGGACTTAATAATGTAACTTCATTCAGCGAAATATCCTTTTGCTGAACAGCTAACCCTTTAATTTTCTCAATGCCCTCCGCCAATAAAGATGCTAAGGTATCAAATTCTTTCTCAATAGGTCGAACCAAGTTTTCGTTCACTATTCCCCATCTTTTAATCCCCTTATGCACGAAATGTACAACGTGAATACCCATTTTTATTACCCCTCTCAAGATACTTAATTTTAATTATAAATAATTAAATAATATTTATTAATTAAAATAATATACATTTATTTACACAATTACAACCATTTTTATCTAAATTTTCAGAAAATTTAACAACCATCAAATGATTGTTTCAGAATTTTTGATATGAAGTTGGAATAATAAATCATCCACGACACTTGAAAGGTCTGCTAAAGAGGTCACTGCAGCAAAATTATAAAAGTCTGGACGAACTATAACTGCTTCCACTCCTCTTTTATTAAAATAATCTTCGTATTTACCATGTAAGTCATATACAACATTATTGTTGTCCTCTCCACTTACATGGACAAAACTCATACCGATTTGTTCAAGTTGTGCAATTTGACTATCTGAAAGGACACTTCGTGGGTCAGTTTTCGGACTAATAATCGTCCATCCCTGTGTAACCACATCATCAAAACGGCCTACATTTCCTTGATATTTCACAAAACCTTGTAATGACAGCTCACCAACTGGAGAGGATATCTCATGATTTAGGTTATTGTGTAGGATACCCTTTGTTAGAATCGGCATATCCGGGAATGGTGGCACATTGCCTGAAAGAAATGCTTGATCCCTTGCTTCTACCTCTTTTTCATCAGAAATGCATATAATTTTCCCAAGCTGAATGGCCATCTGAACAAGGCCCTTACAATGATCATACCTTTCTACTGTGTATGATTCTAAAAGAGATTTTTCGGCTTCATTACGAAGTACAAGATCTAGCTTCCAAGCAAGGTTTTTTGCATCTCGAATGCCCGTACACATACCTTGGCCCATAAAAGGAGGCGTGACATGTGCAGCATCTCCGATAAGGAAAATATTATCTTTCTGCCATGTTTGAGCAATATTTGAACTAAAACGATAAACAGCTTTCCGGATAAGGGTTCCTTGCTCTGGTGAAATCCATTCTCTTAGTAAACTCTTGATTTTTTCGTCATCTAACAGCTCTTCTTTTGTTTCGCCAGGTAAAAGCATGAATTCAAAACGGATATGTTGAGTACCCAGGCGGCTTATTACGGTAGTCGGTCTTTTTGGATCACAAACTTGATATGCCTCTGGTAAGTGACTCAGGATAAGCGGGTCATTTGGAAGGATATCTACAACAAGGAAATCAGATTCAAATCCTAGATTATCAGATTGAATTCCTAATTTATTTCTTGTGAAACTATTAGCTCCGTCTGCACCAATTAGATAACGCGCTCGTACCGTACGAGTTTCATTGGTTGGTGCCCATTGTCCAGGGGCATGTACGACTCCCTTTCTGAGCGTAACTTCTACATAATCATCCAATTCAATAAAGTTTTCAGCCACCCATCCTTGATTTACTTCAACAGTGGGATAAGATTTAACAGTTTCATCAAGTGCTTGTTCTACCTCAGGCTGATACATAAGATAACCATTTTCCCATCCAGATATATCTACACCGCCGTATGGAATCCTAAGCAGAACGTCTCTATTGCCATTCACCCATAGATAATTACGAACAGGAACGAGTTTTTCTTCGAGCTTTTCAGCAAAGCCAATATCTTGAAAAATACGCATAATCTCATGATCAAACGTTGCTGCCCTTGGGAGATTAAACGTTTCTGGCCAGCGCTCAAAAACTGCTACATTATGCCCGGCTTTTCCAAGTAAAGCTGCCATTGTTTGTCCCACAGGACCATAACCAATTTGAACAACATCAAAAATCTCATTTTCCATTTGTATTCCCCCTATATTAATATTTAAATGCTAGCGCTTACAAAACAGATTACGTTAAATTGCTGTTATACCCTCGCTAAAACAAACTATTAATATACAAATGTTAACGCTTACAAATTTGTTAATTAAATCGAAAAAACTACTGTAACAATCAGTTAGCTCAACTTTAATTTTCCGAAAATTCAGAATATAAATTTGGTGGAGGTGCTCACTCCTTTCAAAATCAAGCATAATATTAAATAAATAATATTAAACGATTTATCGTATGTCAATACAGATTTTTTCTATAAAAAGGCAATATTTAATTAATAAACAACTAAGCTAGTCGTTGCAAGCAATAAAGAAAGGACTATATTTCTAGAGCTCTCTCTACATTATTTAATTTTCGGTATTATATGTTTTTAAAATCTTGTTTACATGCAATATTAAGTTATACATAGTTTCACGTGCTTCTATACGATCACCTTTACAAATTGCCATATAAACATTCTTGTGAAAAAGCAAAGCCTGTTCTTTTGAAATTGGTATTTCTCTTTCATTCTCATTATTATAGATCTTCATTGTTTTATGACGGCTTTGAAGAAGTGCATCTCTTAATAGTTTTCCAAGATTTATGAGTAGTTCATTATGGGAAGCAACCATAATACTTTGGTGAAAATCATAATCCGCGCTAGCCCATTCTTTTTCATTATTGCTAATCGCTGAAAGTTCAAGTTTTTCAAAGCAAGTCGCTATATCTTTTATATCATCCTTAGTTGCATGTTCGGCAGCTAGCTCTGCAGTTGTAGGTTCAATAGCAAGACGCATTTCCGTTAATTGTTGAAAATATTTATTATTATGTTCCCCTTCACAAGCCCAACTTAGCACTTCGGGATCCCACCATTGCCACTCTTCTCGTTCACATATGATCGTCCCCATTTTTGGAACTGACTTCACTAATCGTCTAGCTACAAGACCTTTTAGGGCTTCTCTTACGACTGTTCGACTAACACCGTATTGTTCACTCATTACCTCAACTTTGGGTAATACCGCTCCTGAAGGAATTACTTCGCTAATAATTTGTTTTCCTAATTTATGGACAAGCTGATCACTCAAATTATGCATAGCCATTTCCTTTCCCTCCACTTATTAAATAATATTTAATCTAAATGTATTGAAAAAATACCTTTAGGTCAAGAGTGGCATTATTTTTAGTGTGGTTAAATAAGAGGTTAGCGAAATAACGAAAAGAAGGTAAATTAGTTTATTATTCCGTTCTAGTTGAACATGTCCGACAGTTAGTCAGCTTAGCAATTGATCCTTCAAAAATTAGAAGCTAATTAAAATAAATGTCTATTGCTATACTCACTAATTGCATAAAAAAAGGGCTTTCCTAAATTCAGAAAGTCCCTTTTACTTATTCTCTTCTTTTGGCTATCTTATTCAGTATTTGCTAAAGTATTGTTCAATGCCATTATAAATAGACGTCGCATATAGATCGATATTTTTATCTGTTGTCATTTTTAAAAGATCGTTACTATTTGTTATAAAACCTAGTTCAACTAACACGGAAGGCATGGATGTATTTTTGATAACATAATACGGATAGTTCTTGATACCTCGATCACGCATATCTAGGTTTTCTACAATCTCATTATTGATAGCCGATGCCAAATATTTATCCTTGCGGTCATCTTCATTTGCTTTCACATAGTAATAAGTTTCAGTTCCAGATGCTGCTGCACTTGCTGCAGCATTAACGTGAATGCTGACAAATGCATTGCCGTTTTTGGATTTCGCAAATGCTACGCGTTGTTCTAAACTTGGGTATGTATCACCTATTCTTGTTGCAAAGACCGTTGCACCAGCTTCTTCTAATTTTTGTACAACTAAATTCGTGATCGTTAAAGTAATATTTTTCTCATATATACTTCCTTTTGTCGCTCCGGGATCTTTCCCGCCATGACCAGCGTCCAAAATAATTATTTTATTTTTCAAAGTTAGATTATCTGTTTGATTTAATAGCTTTACGTACGTTTTACTCACATAACCAGTAACCCCGTTATATGTAATTTTAATCCAGTTGCCGGAAATGCTATCAACATTTATGTTTGTACCATAGCTCAACTTTCCTATAACTTTATAGGATGTTCCTGCACCACTACGAATATTTAAACTATCTGTTGTTACACTTGCTTGAATAGTTGGACTTGATGAGTCATTGCTGTGTATCACTTTTGTTGGTGTACTGTTTAACGAGCGATCCTCTTTCACCGTTTTATTTTTAACATATTTATTTGATACATAGCCGTATCTTCCTTTATAAGCTACTTTAACCCATCCAGAGCTTGTTGCAAACGTATCAAGAATATCTGCCTTATTTACTCTGCCAATAATATTTGCTTTTGATGAGGAATTTGGTGTTGAACGAACATTCAAATCATTAACCGAAACGACAGCTTGTCCCTTAGCTCCAGTAACCCTTGCAGTTGGTGCTGCCGGCAATTTCAAACGATAAGTTTTACTTTTTGCTCTTGCAAGGAAAAGTGCGAATTCTTCTCTTGTTACACTTTTATTAGGGCAATAGTAGCCGTTCTCTCCTTGTGTAATTCCATTGTAAAAAGCAGCATTAATATATTCAAAAAACTTGGATTTTGACGTCACATCTAAAAAAGGTGATCCATATGTAGAGGCTTCCTTAGTGTTTAAATTAAAAGCTTTGGTTAATATGTAACTTACTTCCTCATAAGTTAGCGGTTCATTAGGCCGGAATTCCCCATTTGAAGTTGTTGGGAAAAGACCAAGTTCAACAGCCTTCTCAATATAACCAGACTCCGATGTTCCTGCATTGATATCACTAAAAGATGAAGTTGAACCTGTTAAAGGTGACTGACCTAAAGCGATGATGAGCATATTCGCAGCCTCTGCTCGCGTAACGGCGATTTCAGGTTTATAAAGCATTTTGCCATTCTCTTCATAACCATTTAATACTCCTAAATTTGTTAAAAAATTAATTTCTTTATAAGCCGCATGATTGGAAGGGATATCAGAATAATTTTGGCTTGCGTTTGCCTGATCAGCTAATACAAATACCATTAATGATAATATGATCAGGGAACTATTTATTATTTTCTTGAGCAACAATACCTTATCCTCCTTAATATAAATGGATTAACTTTCAGCAACCAGTCTATTAAAATAGTATAACGCTTTTTATCAGAAATTGGATATATTTCAAGATTTTTGACACAAAAAATTTTAGAACTTGTAAAACAACGAAAGGATGCGATCCTTCATATTAAGAAGGATGCATCCTCTATTGTTATATAAGTTAACTAAAAGCTACATCAAGAATCATCATTACAGTAAATCCAAGCATCAAGCAAACCGTTGCTAAATCGCCATTTCCGTTTTCCTGTGAACCTGGTATAACTTCTTCGACTACAACGAAAATCATCGCTCCTGCAGCAAAAGCTAATGCAAAAGGAAGTATAGGTGTCATAAAGGATACAGCCAGAACACCTATTACTGCTGCAATCGGCTCAACCATTCCTGAAAATTGTCCATAGAAAAAGCTCTTCCTGCGTGACATTCCTTCTCTTCGCAATGGCATTGCAACTGCAGTTCCTTCAGGTAAATTCTGAATCCCAATCCCAATAGCCAAGGCAACTGCTGCCGCCAAGGATGCAGTAGGATAACCGGCAGCAACCGCACCAAATGCAACCCCAACCGCTAGGCCTTCCGGGATATTGTGTAGTGTTATAGCAAATACAAGCAATGTACTTCGTTTTTTGCTTTTAGAATTGAATCCCTCTGCACGGTCTAAAGTCAACGATGGATGCAAATGGGGTATGATTTTATCAGCTGCCCATAGGAAAAACCCACCAAACAAAAAGCCTACAGCCGCTGGAACCCATGCTGGAAAAGGGCCATCCTCTGCCATTTCAATAGCAGGAGACAGCAATGACCAAAAACTTGCGGCGATCATAATGCCACCGGCCGAGCCCAGCATTCCGTCCATTAGCTTCTGGTTTACCTTTTTCGTAGTGAACACAAGTGCCGCTCCAACAGCCGTCATACCCCATGTGAATAGAGTTGCCAATAATGCTTGCATTACTGGACTAAGCGTCGAAATAAAATTCACCATTCGTTCTTCACCCCTTCTATCTTCACTCATTAGTATTTGCTTATTATATGCTTCAACTTTCCCTTGTGCAACATTTTTGATTTTATACAAACTTAAATGTTAGGATAGTCAAATCCAAATATAAGCTTAATTTATGTACATACCTCACTCATTCATTATTTTAGTACAACATTTTGTCATTTATTAATGTCGTAAATATCATTATTAAAAGGATAGAGGGCAAGATTTATATTTCACCCATGCCTCGACTCCTTCACCAGGACGAGGGTAATCGTTTCCCTTGTAAAAAATATTTTCTGCATTCAATGTTTTTAATTCGATAATTTAGGTGATTTGGTAAGAGTCGGGAACGTGGATGGGTTCTAGAGCGCCACCCCCCTCTTAATCAAAAAAAGCCTGCAAACATTGATTAATCAAGTTTTGCAGGTTTCTTCTTATAAAAATAATGAATTCCTAAATAGTAAAAAAAGTAGAAGGCAGGCCAATGACATGAAACCAACACAATCACATTTGGTTTTATGCTTTGGATATCCTTGGCTACCTCCTTCAAGGCAGTTGCCATATCTTGTTGAAATTCCGGCACCTGATCCTCATGGCACATACTCGGAACATGCGGCACTAACATACTTTACTCGATTGTCATTGCAATGCAATCCCCAGATTATCTATTGTTTATTATTGAATTGCAGCTATAGGCTCTCCTGCTTTTCCCCAATGTGTCTTTGGTACTTCAGTGACTATGACACGTACACTTTCAATGGGTACGTCTAAAGTTTCCGAAACCGTATTCGATACATTTTTAATTGCTTCCGCGATTTTTTCATTTGATCTGCCTTCTAAAATTTGCAATTGAATGATTGGCATTTTTTAAACCTCCCTATTCTGCTACCGTAAAAGTAACCTCTCCCAAACCGCCAAATTGTCCACTTACAGAGTCTCCGATTTTCAGCATAACTGCACCAGTCAAAGCTCCAGATAAAATGAGTTCACCTTTTCGGATTTTTTCTCCTTTACGTGCGAGCATATTTGCAAGCATCGCAATGGCATTCGCCGGATGACCCAATACCGCTGAGCCGGTACCTGACTCTTTTACTTCTCCGTTAATCGAAAGTGTTGCTTCCACTAAATCCAATTCAAATGCTTTCGGGGATTTAAAGGCAGTTCCGAAAACAACCCTGGAAGTGGATGCATTATCAGCTACCACATCCGGTAATGTGAAGTTAAAGTTTTCATACCGGCTATCGATAATTTCCAATGCTGGGAGAACCGATTCAGTCTTGGCAAGCACTTGGTCTCCAGTTACTCCTGGACCTTCAATGTCTTCTCCAATTAAGAAAGCAATTTCAGCTTCTACTTTTGGATGGATTAAATCGTGGAAAGGAACCTTGCCGCCTTCTTCAATCAGCATATAGTCAAAAACATATCCATAAATCGGTTCATCCACTCCCATTTGTGTCATTTTGGCTTGACTGGTTAAGCCCATTTTCGGACCAATAATTTTTCTGCCTTCTTCAAGTTTTTTGTTTATGATCTCATTTTGTACTTGATAAGCCTCTTCAACAGTTAAATCTGGCTTCAATTCGGCTGTTACTTTTAGAACTTCACGTTTCTCTTCTTCTGCAGAAATTAAATAGTCGGCTATGTCTTTATATTTTTGATTCAATATGGAAAATCCTCCCTTTTTGAATTTTGCTTACCATTTTATTATTGTCTCTATAGCTTTATAGTAATATTAGATAGCTCCGAGTAGAAATCAATACTGTGCATTCCACCTGTACGTCCAATTCCGCTATGCTTCATACCACCGAATGGCGTTCTTAGATCCCGTAAAAACCATGTATTTACCCATGTTATACCTGCTTCGATTTGATGCGCCACGCGGTGAGCACGTTTTAAATCATTCGTCCAGATCGTCGCACTTAGTCCATAATGAGTATCATTTGCCTGCATAATCACTTCTTCTTCCATATCAAATGGCGTAACGGTTACAACAGGTCCAAAGATTTCTTCTCTTATGCAGCGCGAATTTCTATCTAACCCTATAAGAATAGTTGGCTCAAGGAAATAGCCTTTTGAAAGCCCTTCTGGTCGTTTTCCACCCGTTACGATTGTAGCGCCATCATTTTTGGCAATATCGATATAGCTATTCACACGATCATAATGTTCTTTAGAAACCAATGCGCCCACATCTGTACCATCAGTTAGTGGATCTCCTACTTTTAACTCTCTTACTCTTTCAGCAAAACGTTGAATAAATTCTTCATAAATTGTCCGCTCTACATAGATGCGGGAACCGCAGAGACAAACTTCGCCCTGGTTCACAAAGCTTGAACGAATTGTTGTATCAATCACTTCATCGAGGTTGGAATCCGCAAAGATTATATTTGGGTTTTTGCCGCCTAATTCATATGAAAGTTTTTTCAATGAATTCGCAGCAGCCTTCATAATGGCTGTTCCTGTGCTTGGTTCCCCAATAAACGAGATAGCATCTACATCCGGATGCTCTGTAATGGCTCCACCTGCGGAATTAGGGCCGAAACCATGAACAAGATTGACGACTCCATCCGGTACTCCTGCCTCCTTGCAAATCTCCATTAATACGGTTGCAGTCATCGGAGTCCATTCCGCTGGCTTGATGACAGCTGTATTTCCCATTCCAAGTGCTGGAGCCAGTTTCCAAGTTAATAACAATAAAGGAAGATTCCAAGGTTTAATAATTCCCACCACGCCCACAGGACGACGGTAAGAATAATGTATTGCCTGATTATCCTGCTGATATGCCTCGGTGCCTACTGAAGTGATATAATCGGCAAAGAAATGGAAATTATATGCTGCGCGCGGGATGTCTATTTTATTTGCCAAAGAAACTGGCTTTCCCGTATCCAATGATTCCAACAAAGCGAGCTCTTCTTGTCTTTCTAAAATAAGGTCGCCAATTCGACGAAGAATTTTAGAACGCTCTGCAAGAGTCATTTTTTTCCACGGACCGTCCAGCGCTCTCTTTGCTGCAGCAACTGCATAATCTACCTCTTCTTTCCCTCCCTCAGCAACTGTGCCCAATACCTCTTCCGTAGCCGGGTTAATATTTTCGAAGGTTTTCTTGTTTTGAGACTCTACAAATTGTCCGTTTATGAAGTGTAAACAATTAATTGCTTTAACTTTTGTCACTGTCTGCATAATCGTGAGATTCCTCCTCATAATACAAAATTAATTTAACATTCATAATGTTATGTTATCTCATGCTTATTGCATATAAAACACCATCGTTGCTTTATACGCAACAACAATAAAATTTATTTATTAGCTAGAAAACGCTATATAACTAGCAATTTGCCATGGCAGCTCTAATAAAAGACTTAATTTTTCGAAAAATGACTTTCCAAATAATTCTTTATTTGATATATTTTCCACTATATAACTAGCAACTTTGTTTAACTATTTGGGGACTATCAGAAAGGAGTGATTTAATGGGTGCAGAAAATCAAGATACAAATCATTTATCTTCTGTAAAAAATGCTCTTAGAATCTTGAGGAGTTTCACAGTAGATGAACCAGAAAAAAAGGTTAGTGATCTGTCTGTTTCACTCGGGTTAAATAAAAGCACAGTTAGCAGAACAATGGCAACACTTGCAAGTGAAGGATTCGTATATAAAGATCCTGAAACGAAGAAATACCGATTAGGCTTCTCCATTCTCTCGCTAAGCGGAATCGTTAATACCACAATGGATGTGTACCGAGAATCCATACAAACCTTAAATAAACTGGTTGAGACTACTGGCGAAACAGCGCACCTCTCCATCATAGACCAGTTGGAAGTCATTTATCTCCAAAAAGTAGAATGTAATCATCCAGTTCGATTTTTAACTCATGTGGGAAGACGAAATCCGTTATACTGCACAAGTTCAGGGAAAGTATTGCTGGCATATTGCCAGGATGAGGATCTATTGGAGCAAGTCATTCAACAAGGCCTGAACAGATTCACGAAAAATACCATTACTGACCCACAAAAACTACGTGAGCAATTAAAAGAAATTCAAAAAAATGGTTACGCTTACAGTAGTGAGGAATATCGAGAAGGAGTAAACTCTATCGCAGCCCCAGTCTATGATTATCGCGGAAAAGTCATTGCTGCGTTGGCAGTTGTTGGACCAAAGCAGCGAATTCCATCTCAAAAAATAAATAATATTGCGAAGAAGGTTATCTATGCTGCAAGTGAAATTTCAGCAAAAATGGGATATCGATAACGAGGAGGGACAATATATACGATCTTCATACACATTTTATACCAGAAAATATTTTATCTTGGCTTAAAGAAAATAAACAAGTTGTCAATGCACAATGGATTAATAAAGAGGCAGACAAAGATCCATTTTAATTGTCTTGAGCCACTAGGATTCAAGACTTTTTTTGCCCAAATTTTTTCTTCTGTAAACTAGGCTTCTTCTGCGATAATTATGACTTTGTTCAGCCTTTTAACGAAATGTATCTTTCCCTTCACTATCAGTGGCATTCATGCATAAAATGCCTATAGCTATTAATTAGTTAGGAATTAAAGCCTGGCACAAAGAACCTTTTTCAAAAAAATAATGTTTACTGCCTCATAGTTTTTATTTCAACTAAAAGGGAGATTGCAATAAATGAATATGAGGAACAATCCAACCGACAGGCTGTTTCAAGAAGAAACAATCCCTACACAAATAACGAGTGAGAATATTTCCGATAAGATTGAGATACTAGGAAATGTCATTGTTCTTGTTGGCGAGGCTATCGTGGTTTACTCACAAGTGATTGCAGCTCAAGAAAAAGCCCAAACGCAGCAAAATACAACAACAGGTCAAGCTAACGTACAGAACCAATTAAACAATATTTTCAAAGAGCTTGATGATATTAAAAAATTACTGAAAAAAGCATTATAATCATTTCAAAACTAAGGAATAAGATCTAGAAACAATAAACCGGGCACTAATGCCTGGTTTTTTCGGTTGCATACCCTCTTTATATTGCTCACCCCCCTCAACTAGTGGCGCAAATCCCTTATTATTGCTAAAATAAATAGGATATACATCAAGAGATAGTGTTTATTAAAGGAGATTCTTCATGAAAATAGTTTTAACAACATTAAACGCCAAATATATCCATACGAACTTGGCGCTGCGTTATTTGAAAGCTGCTGCACAGCCTGATTTTGACTCAACTATCATTGAATATACAATTAAAGATCCTGCCTTCAATATCGTTTCCGACCTGTATCAACATAAACCGGATGTTGTGGGGTTTAGTTGTTATATTTGGAATATAGAAGAGACGATTGGCGTCATTCGGATGCTTAAAACCGTTTCGCCGCAAACGAAAATCGTTCTGGGCGGACCTGAAGTATCTTATGATGTCCATGATTGGCTACGCCGCATTCCCGAAGTGGACTTTATCGTGATGGGTGAAGGCGAGTTTTCCTTCAAAGAATTGCTTAAACATCTAAATGGTGCACTACCTTTGGAGGACGTTCCGGGGATCTGTTATTTGGAAGAAGGCAAAATGAAAATACATGGCCAGCCAAAGAAAGTGGATTTGCGCGAGATTCCAAGCCCTTACCGCTTCGAAGAGGACCGCGCGACTCTTGGCAAGCGGATTCAATATATTGAAACAAGCCGCGGCTGCCCGTTCTCGTGCCAGTTCTGTCTTTCGTCAATTGAAGTCGGTGTTCGCTACTTTAATCGCGACAAAATCAAAGATGATATTCGCTACCTGATGGCAAATGGTGCAAAAACAATTAAATTCGTCGATCGCACATTTAACATTAGCCGCAGCTATGCAATGGAAATGTTTCAATTTTTGATTGATGAACACGTACCAGGCGTCGTTTTCCAGTTTGAAATCACCGCGGATATTATGCGTCCTGAAGTCATCCAGTTCCTGAACGAAAATGCCCCACGCGGCTTATTCCGTTTCGAAATTGGGGTTCAATCCACAAACGATTTAACCAACGAGCTTGTCAAACGACGCCAAAACTTTGAAAAACTAAAGCGTACGGTCACAATGGTGAAAGAAGGCGGAAAAATCGATCAGCATCTTGATTTAATCGCCGGTTTGCCGGAAGAAGATTATAATAGTTTCCGCCAAACGTTCAATGATGTATTTGCCATGCGTCCGGAAGAATTGCAGCTTGGCTTCCTGAAGCTTTTGCGAGGAACCGGTCTACGTGTACAAGCAAAACAATATGGCTACACCTATGTGGATTTGGCGCCATATGAAATTTTCTCAAATAATGTTTTAACATTTGATGAAATTATCCGCATTAAGCAGGCGGAAGATGTACTGGAGAAATATTGGAATGACCATCGAATGGACAATACGATTGAATATCTTGTAACAGAATGTTTCGAAACGCCATTTGATTTTTTCCAAAACTTTGGAACATACTGGGAAGAAAAAGGATGGTCCCGCATTGGCCATCAGCTAGAAGATTTATTTAAACGACTGGAAGAATTTTTAGCAACACAACCCAAGATTGATCTTTCCATTGTACGCAGTCTCATGCAGCTGGATTATTTATCGAAACAACCATTCCAGCCGCGCAAGTTATGGTGGGATGAAAAAGTATCCCGCGAGGAGCAAAGAGAAATTTACCGTGTATTAAAAGAAACGCCGATTCTGGCAGGTGAAGAATTTACACAAATCGATTTAAACGAAAAGGATTTCTTTAAACATTCACTGATTATTCCTTTCGCAATCGACTTGAATGCGCTTCAGCAAAACGGCGATGTACTTAAACAAGAAAATTACTTGCTCACATACTTCCGCTCTGGTCAAACACCATACTTTGCCACATTGGCAAAACAGTTAAATTAATAAAAAATTAGGGGATGTATTGAAGTTCAAACCTTTCAATACATCCCCTTATTTCCTTGTATTTTAAAAAAGCATCCAGATTTTTTCTGGATGCTTAAACGTTCATAAGATATATCACCTGAGAGCTAAAGAATTATTCTCCGCCAGTAACGCCTAGTGCTTCACCAGTGATCGCTGCTGCACCATCAGAAGCCAAGAATACAGCTGTTGCTGCGATTTCTGAAGGTTCAAGGAGACGTCCTAACCATTGACCACCTAAGATGTGTTTGTTTAATGCTTCTTCAACTGTAGAGCCATCTTTTTCTGCAAGTACAGGTAATTGTTTTTCAATTAATTCTGTACGAGTTGGACCAGGTAAAATGGAGTTCGCTGTAATTCCGTATTTTGCATTTTCCATAGCTACTACATTCGTAAAACCAATTTGACCATATTTTGCTGCAACATATGCAGATTTATATTGGTCCGGTCTTCTTCCGTGACCCGAAGAAATTGTAATGATACGGCCGTATTTTTGTTCTTTCATAGAAGGAAGCGCGTGTTTTGTAACCAGGAATGCTCCTTTTAGAATAACATCAACAACTAAATCCCATTTTTCTTCCGGGAATTCATCTACCGGAGAAATGAATTGTAGCCCTGCATTGTTTACTACAACATCAATTGATCCACGTTCTGCAACAATTGCGTCCACTGCTGTTTTTACACTTTCTTCGCTAGCCACGTTTACTTTGTAGCCTTTCGCGTTTCCTAATTTTTCAGCAGCTTCCACTGCAGCTTCTTCATTCAAATCAAAAATTGCTACAAAGTCACCATTGTCTTTAAAAGCTTCTGCAATTGCATATCCAATTCCACGAGCTGCTCCTGTTACGATAACTGTACGATTTTGTTTAGTCATTATATGTTACCCCAATCTTTATGAAAATTTGTTTACTATTGGAGAGGAAGTCTCATCCTCTCCAATGAATTAATAGAATGAAACGCCGATAATCAATGCAGCGATCAACGCTAGTAAGTTTGGTACCGTCATGATAATGAATGCATACTTGAATCCAGTTTTGTGTGTTAAACCAGTTAAAGCGAACAGAGATAAAATTGCGCCGGAATGTGGCAACCCTGTCCATACTGCTGATGCAATCGCGGAAATACGGTGCATCGCATCAGGGTCTACACCCATAGCCAAATAACTTTGAGCAAACGCTTCCATTGCGATACCGAGTGCCCCCGAAGCTGAGCCGGTAATACCACCCAACGCCATAGATGCAACAGATAAACTGATTAAAGGATTACCAGGTATGCTTAAAATGAAATCCTGAATAACTTTAAATCCTGGTGCAAGAGTAATAACCACTCCAAATGCTACAGATGCCGAAGTAAAGAAGATAGGCATAACTGCACCGTTCGCACCTAAGCTCAAAGCTTCTTTATGCGACGGAATATATTTATGGAACAGGATCGCCGAAACAATTACTGCTGCTCCAAGACCAATCAACACAATATTTTCTATTTTCATTGCACTACCCGCAAAGATAATCACGATTAAAACCAAGATTGGCAAAATACTTAAAAAGAATGAAGGTGTTTTTTCTTTCAATTCAATTTTCTTTTCATTTGCCTTCTCATCCAGTTTGAAAACTTCCTTATTTTTCAAACTTTTGTTTAAAGCACTGCGCATATACCATAGACCGACACCAACTGCCACGATTGTTGCGACAATCCCGATTAAAGGAGCTGCCGTTAGTTGCGTTCCTAAATATTTCGTTGGCACTACGTTCTGAATCGATGGTGTACCAGGCATCATCGTCATCGTAAATGTCCCAATCCCTAAAAATACCGGAATAACGATCAGATTCCATGCAATGTTTAATTGTTGAAATAATGGTTTTGCAAGCGGAATAACTACGAAAAGTACAACGAATAAGCTAATTCCGCCATACGTTAAAATTGCACTGATTAAGAAGATGGCTACTAGAACTGAAAACGGTTTCTCCGTTCCTGTTATTGAAAGCACTTTCTGGGCGATTGCTTGAGCTGCACCACTTTTTTCAATATATTGTGCCAAAATTGCACCTAGTAAAAATATCGCAAAAAAGTTAACGATAAATCCTGTAAGCCCTGTCATAAATGAAGCTTCTGTTCCAATTAAGCTTGGGAAGAAGTCCATGCCATTTGAAATGATGACTATTATCGAAGCTACAGGAGCAATGAATATAATGCTGAATCCCTTCATTGACATATAGACAATCAAGGCAATGGCTAAAATAATTCCTAAAGTTCCCATATCACTTGTCCTCCTGTTTTTCTACTAGCAAATGTGAATTTTTTTCGACAGTTGAGTTTATTTGTCGGTCGATTAGAATTATGTCATAATTTTGTCGGATTTTATAATACTAGTTTTATTATTGCAGGTATAACGATTTAGTTATCATGGATAAATAGTTCACATTTCAAGCGGTATTATGGTCAAACCAGAAAAAATAAGATTTAATAAGTGATAATAACTAGTATTAGTAGAATTGAGGAATTCCATTATGAAAGAAGATTTATCACTAGAATATTTACAGGCAATTCAGCAATACGGAAATTTTTCGCATGCAGCAAAAGCGCTTTTTGTATCACAGCCTTATTTGAGCAAATATATAAAAATCCTGGAAACCAAGCTTGGAGTCAATCTTGTGAATCGCCAAATAACGCCTCTAACACTCACATATGCAGGTGAACTTTATGTCTCGTATATGAAGGATATACAAAAATCCTACGCCAAGATGCAGGTCGAGCTCGAGGCAATTTCCAATTTAAAAAAGGGACGATTGATTGTTGGCATGAATCCAATTCTTGCTTCCTACACGCTATTCAGATTTCTTCCCCAGTTTATGAAAAAATATCCAGGCATTGAAATTGAACTGGAAGAAGGAACTGCCAGCGAAATGGAGTCGCTTATCCTTCAAAACAAAGTTGATATTTGTTTGAATATGTTGCCTATCTCGAATCCCGAACTGGTCTACGAAGAACTTTTCGAGGAAAACATTTACCTGGTTATACCTTCTGAGCATCCGTTGTATGATAAAAACAATGTCACACCAACGCACGTCCCTTTCAATCCCAAAAGCCTAAAAAACGAAAAATTTATACTGCTTAAACCGGGACTTGGCTTACGGCGATTAACCGATGGAATTTTCGAGCACTATGAAATAAAACAACCAAATATTATTCTGGAAACAAACAATATTGAAAATGCTTTTCGCTTATGCATTAACGGGAATGCGTTAACATTCATTCCTGAATCTGTTGTGACGCGTGATCAAGTTAAGTTTAATGCAAACCTTTATACACTAGGAAATCCAATATTTAAAAATTATGTCGTGATTAATTACAAGAAAGATGCCTTGCTTTCCCCTGCCGCAAAAGCTTTTTTGCAATTCACAAAAGAAAAATTCATTCAATTTTAAAAAGGCGTTCCAAAATGGAATGCCTTTAAACATGCTAACGAGATTACAACTGAAGAATGAGGAGCTGCCAGAACAATTGGGCAGCTCCTTATTTATTCAACAGTGATATTTTCTTATGCTGAGTAAAGTGATATCTTGTAATACAACAGATCATGGTTGAATGGAAAATTCGTTGGAATCTACCAGTTCCGCAATAATTTCCATGAGTTTTATAATCATTAATGTTTTTTCAGTTAATTCTGTTACTATAAAACTATTAATAGACTTAGGAGAGTGTATATGAGCGGATTACAAAACAAGTGCATCGCTTTACTTGGGACCCGGAAAATAGATGAACAAACGAATATCATTAAACAGCTTGGCGGTTCTGCCCTGCACCGACCGTCCCAAGGAACTGTCTTTTTTGATTCCAGTGTTATTGGTGAAGATGTGCAGTATATAATAGAAGGAAATTTTCAATGGATTATTTTCACCACGGGAATAGGGATTGAAAAGTTGTTTGAAGCAGCAATCGAAATGGATCGTGAAGCCGAGCTCCTCGAAGCCTTACGAAACATGAACATTGCAATCCGTGGCTATAAATCGGCAAACTCATTGAAAAAAAGAGGGCTGGTGCCAATCGTGCGGGATGATGACGGAAGTATTGCCGGGTTAATTCGTTCGTTTGATGCTTTTGATTTAAAAGATAAAACTGTTGCAGTACAACTCTATGGTGAGCCGGCAGTTGAACTGATTGATTGGTTAAACGATCAAGGAGCAAATTACCGAAAGATTATCCCATATGAACATATACCGCCGAAAGAAGAAACGCTCGCACAATTAATGAATGAAATTCTTTCATCTGAAGTAGATGCAGTGGGCTTTACAAGTGTTCAGCAAGTTCGCTATGTCTTCGAATATGCAGAAAAAATTGACGTGAAGCCTGCATTGATCGAAGCATTCGAAAATCATGTTGTTGCTCTTCCTGTTGGCAAGGTTACAGGAAAAGCGTTGCATGATAGAGGGGTGAACCGGATGGTGATTCCGCAAGATGAACGCATTGGCAGCGCACTTATGACTTTAAATAAATATTATAAGCAATAATAAACTCCTTTTCCTTTTTCCCTTCATACACTGTAAGTAAATGTTTGAAGGGAGAAAAAGCGATGTTTGCCGTACACTTTTATGAAAAACGAAATTTATTGATTAGCAAACTTTTGAACGAAGTCCCATCTGTTGACTCTGAAATTCGAATTAAAGGACGAAAAGGAAAAGTCATCGAAGTACATCAAGTTCACGAAAATAAATATCACGTCCAAATCGAATTGGAAGCTGTTAAAAAGGTCGTTCCATTGGCTGCAGCAAATAAAAGAAAAAGAAAATAAAGCGCTCTTGGCCACTTTTGATGATCAAAGGTGGTTTTTTTCTTGTTCGGTACTGTCTTCGATTATCCAATCACTAGCTGATCTCAAATCGGGGAAAACTCGATCGGCCAGCGGGTCGCTGTGCCCCAAAAAAACGGTTTTTGTTCCCGCTTTCTTGCCTGCCATAATGTCCGTGTCTGTATCTCCCACCATGTAAGATTGCTGAAGTTCAATATTATATTTTTTCGCTAAATCCAAAATCATTTTACTCCCTGGTTTTCTGCATTCACAACCTGCTTTCGGTTTATGTGCACAGTAAGCCACATCATGTACAATAGCTCCAAACTTTTCCAATTGACTTATCATATAGTCATGTATTTTCACCAGCTGCCTTTCTTTCATATACCCCAGCCCTACCCCGCCTTGGTTTGTGACAACAAAAACATACTCAAAATGGTCATTTAATTTTTTAATTGCTTCAGGAACTCCGGGCAGAAAATACAAATCACTTGGTTTGTTTACAAATTTCACACGCTTTGTCAAAACTTCATTGATTACACCGTCACGATCCAAAAAAACAGCTCTTTTCAACATAATCCCCCTCTTTTAAATGACATTAAAAAATGCGGTATCTTTTTGATGATACCGCATAAGTTCCGATTTAAATGTTAGACAAGTTTGTCTTTATCGCCTTTGCGATCATTGTCATATAATTCAGTTGCGCGACTTTCGGATTTTCCGTTCGTTGTACGATCTTTTTTGACATCCGAGAAATCAGCTTCTTTGCCGAACTCAGTTTGGTAATTCGTATTTGTATAGGCGTTGCCATAGCTACGATTTGCAGCTTCTTCATCTTCTTCATATGTTCTAAATAATAACGGAATACTTATTAATCCAGCCAAACCAACCAAGCTATAAATAATTCTGGATAATCCGGAAGTTTGCCCTCCAAAAAGCGCAGCAACAAGGTCAAAACGGAATAACCCAATTAACCCCCAGTTAATGGCACCGATGATGACTAACACTAAAGCAATGCGATATAAGACTCCCATATGACCCTCCTGTAAATGTATTTATGACTCCACAATATTCCGTATTGTGTTGACCTTATTTTTTGCAATTTGCAATTTTTTATACACTTTCTTTTGAATATTCTCTTTTTCACAATCATAAAAGTATCAATGGGTTAAAAACCATTAGCCGCGTAAACAGAGAGGAAGAAAAACCATGATTGTCAAACAAAGGATTGTGAAAAAAACCGACGTTGTCTGGTGCAAAGAAACAGAAAACATTTCGGAAGTATTGGCTAAGCTAAAACTTTCAGGATATCGTTGCATTCCCATCTTGGATGAAAGCGGTCAAAAATTTATTGGAAATGCCTATAAAGTAGCAATTTTGGAACATATGTTAGATGGCGAGCATGCAGATATACCAATAAAAGAGTTGGCAAAGGATGTGGATGGCATTATTTTGGAGGATAGCTCTTTTTTTGAAAGCTTTTTCTCCATCAAAAGACTTCCCTATTTGGCTGTGGTGGATGAGCAGCAGCATTTTGTCGGCATTTTAACTCATTCAAAAGTATTCGAATTGCTGGAAGAAGCATGGGGATATAAAACAGGAAGTTGTGCCTTAACGATTGCATTGCCTGACACGGAAGGTATTTTAGCAAAAATCTTAACATTGATAAAACGAAAAACGTCGATTCACGGCGTATTTGCGATCGATGATAATAATTGGTATTTAAGAAGGGTCATCTTGACTTTGGGGAAAGAGTCCAACCAAAAGACCGTAAAAGAATTGGAGGCTATTCTTCATAAAGTTGGGGCACGGTTGATTGACATAGAGGTATTCAACAAGGAAAACTTCAATTAAAAAACTAAAGCGATTGGAGCACCCCAATCGCTTTTCCATGGTTAGTTCAATTCGAACTTATAAACATCACGACCATTTAACTGCTGTATTGAACGGTTATTTTGCACGAAAATGGAGTTGAAGCGCTTGATTTGTTCATCCGACATTTCAATGGGGTGTTCCATGATAAACCAGTTCACGCCTTCTGTACATGGCGGTGCTGTTAAAGAACCCATATATTGATAAACGCTTTTTTGTTCGGGCAATAAAAATTGCAAATTAATGGGGTTTTTTAAAAGCCTCACTGCTTCACTTCCGGAACTTGGCATTTCATCCCACAATTCAGCCAAGACTTCATTTTCTTCTCCTCTTTCGATAAACAAGCCGATTGTCACTAAATCGCCCTCTTCCGATTCGTGATACAGATGTGCCTCCATATCGAAATACTGGCCATTCAGCTGATGTTCGCTTGGCGAATAAAAATGCATGCCGGTAAACTTGTACTCTTTATTGTCAATAACTATAGAGTTATGGGCAGTTGTAGCATTAGCTTCAATCGTATGGCCATCGTTTTCCACGGCAAAAATGGCTTGATCATAGTTAAGAGAAATTTGATCGGCTAGTTTCGCGGCTTCAGCCTGATCTATTGTTTCCTTCACTTCAATATTTATTGGTGATTGAAGTTCCCCTCTTCCACACGCCTCATAGCTCGAAATAACCTTCAACCATTGTGCCTTTCCAACTCCCCCATCATAGGACCGATACACAATATTTTTACCCGACTGATCATTTTCAGCAGGAGCTTGCTGGGAAGAATCAACAAGAAAATAACCGATTGCCAATACGACAATCAAGAAAGAAAAAAAAGCATAGAGGTAAATTTTGCGCATTTTGAATCTCCTTTAGAAGTTCATTATTATCAAGTTAGCCATTTCTCGTATCTTTCTATACAATTTGGCAATGAAACTTCATCGGTGGGATTATTTTAGATAAAATAATCCGCCATTGATGATTTCTACTTTAATTCTCGGATTAAATCGCTCTTCCAAAGCTTTTTTTTCTACCTCATAACTTTCCGGTTTTTCTTCTACCCCATCATAGAAGTAATTTAATACTTCCAATTCTTTTTCCCAGCGTGCTTTGGCTTCTTCTGCCCATGAGTGATCGTCATTTTGGATGATTTGTTGAATCATTGAATCCAAGCGTTCAATTCCGCGAGCAGGTTTAATGATAAAATCCAAACAATACACATTTTTCGGCATTGTTGATTGCAGGTTTTGTTGGCTGACAAATTCATGAAAATGATCTTCAATTTGCCCATTTATTAAATTAATGCCCAATGAGTATAGTACTTCCTTCGTTTGGTCGCTAAGGTAAGATACTTTGTAGTTCACACATAAAAAAGGAATTAACATTGGGTTTTCAAGATTTTGATCGATACTATGGTACATTTTCACAAATGAACCCAATTCCTTCGTAGTTTTAAAAATTTGATGAAGCCTTCCTGAACCAAAGTGAATCATCTCTCCCATAAAGGGGGTTTGCATCTTGGACCGATCTGTAATCAAGTTCAGCCTTGCTGGGTTTGGTTCACTATTCGTTGCTTCAATATATTGCCAATAAAATGGACGATTCATAATTCGCTTGTCCATATCTACGGTTAGTTGGACAGAAAGCAAGAAACCCTCATCTTCCAAAATATCACAATTAGTTTCTTTGAAAAAATTGTTTAAATACTCATGAATTTGCTCAGCATACACGTTCGGGATCCTCCTTTCTAAAGAAGAGCGGGTTTTTCGCTTATAAGATTTAACTTATAAGTTTGAAGTCTTGTCCACTGTAGAATAGCTCAAGTAAACTTCAAGCAATTTTGGTTACGCTTTCCGTGCCAAGATGTCATCCAAATCCCCTACCACTTTTTCAAATACATCAATTTTGCTTTCCAGCAAGTCCAATATTTTTTGTTCTATCGTATTTTCAATCGCTAAATTGTAGATGTGCACATCTTCTTCCTGTCCCAGACGATGAACACGTCCGATGCGCTGCTCCAGCTTCATGGGATTCCAGGGCAAGTCGTAGTTGATCACATGATGGCAAAATTGAAGGTTAATCCCCTCACCGCCGGACTCTGTTGCAATTAGCACCTGATCCCGTTCGCGGAATAATTGTCTGACCCAATCCCGCTTGCTTTTGCTGAATTTCCCATTAAAAAGAACGCTTGAAATCCCTTGTGAATGCAAATACCATTGAAGAAACGCTTGTGTTGCCCGATATTCCGTGAAAATAATGACTTTATCGTCAGCATTTTTGACGATTTCCAAGACCTTCTCCGCTTTGGAGTTCACTTCGAGGTTAGCCAATTTGTCCATAATCATATCGATATACTCTTTTTCTTCGTTTGATATGCCTTTTTGCATCATTTTATTTAAAGTTAGATAGGTGGCTTCTTTACTGCTGCACATTTCCTTAAGCAGCGTCACCATTGTAAATGAACTGGAAAAGATGGATGATACGGTTTTTAATTCCCCGATCATGTCATACACTCTTCTTTCTTCTTCCGTAAACCGAACCGGAATCGTGTGAACTTTACGCGTCTTCCATTCAATTCCGGTATCTTGTCTGCGATTTCTGACCATCACCTGATTGACGAGTTCTTTTAAATATTTCTCTCCATCAATTGAATTTTTGGTAGCCGAAAAAGAGGCTTGAAAGGTTTCATAATTTCCTAGGTGACCAGGTTTTAATAAGGAAACGAGATAAAAAATTTCAAAAACGTCATTTTGGATGGGGGTAGCAGTTAATAATAAACAAAACTTTTTCTTCAAACTTTGGACAAATTCATAAATTTGCGTTTTATGGTTTTTTAACTTATGTGCTTCGTCAATAATAATCATGTCATAGTTTTGTTCGTATATTTTCTCGCGATGGGGGCTTTTTTTCGCCGTGTCCATACTCATGACCATAACATCATAATGCTCAATGGGCGTATTTTTTCGATAAGCAATCGCCGGGATGAAAAATCGTACATTTAATTCGGTTACCCACTGGTTTTGAAGCGATGCCGGAACCAAAATCAACACCTTTTTCACGATTCCGCGTATCATGTATTCTTTCATGATCAGACCGGCTTCAATGGTTTTCCCCAATCCCACTTCATCAGCCAAAATTGCTTTTCCATTCATTTTTTCGATCACCGTTTGGGCAGCTTCTACTTGATGGGGCAGCAACTGGATATTGGTTAATAATTTAGGAGCCTGCAACCCCGAAAAGTCAGGAATCAAATTCATCTTTTCCGTTTCGTAGCTCATTTTATAAAGTGTCCAGCTATCCCAAGGGCCATCATGTTCCAGGCGCTCCGTAAAGCCTTCCCGCCAGTTCGAAAATCGTTCTATAATCATAACAACACCTCGCTCGTTGTACCTTTTAGCTTATCCAAATGTTAAAAACATATGAATATTAATTATTTTTAACAAGAAAAATGTATTATTATTAAAGGTTTTATGGCTCAAATAAAAAATTTTGCAAGAAAAAAAGCCAACTGGATAGATTTACTTCTGTCCAGTCGGCTTATTATTTTCTAATTCAGCTACTTTCTTTACTCTTTCGACAAATTGAACGACTACTTTATCAGAACTAAGCATAACAAGCGGCTTTAAAAACCATTTTAAAGGTTTATTGGTTGTTTCGTATTTTAAAAAAGTTGTATTACCATCCAGTGCTTTTAATTCGTAACTTGCACTAATATCGAACATATTTGCCAAATTAAAAGCTACTTTAAGCTTTTTAAAATTAGGATCGTCTTTATATTCCACTGTATTTACTTCATATTCTTGTACTCGGTTTCCCTCTCGGTATTTTTGAAGATGGACACTTCCTACCCTTTCAGCGGTTAGCTTTATCGGTTCATGAGAAACAACTTGAGGCATTATCTTTTGCATATTTTCTAAATCTCCATTTAACAGATTCCATACTTGTTCAATTGGGGCTTGTATTTTAATCTCTTTAGACCAGGACTTCATCTGATTCCTCCACCTAAAAATCACATTATTTCAATCATTATAACAGTCATTTACCATTAAAGAAATTCGTTCATCTTTGCTCTGTATACAAATAAAAAAGGAGCTAGCAGCCCCTTTTCTCCGTTTAATTTGTTGTTGTTTCTTTAAGAGCGTATTTTTGTTCAACCTCTTCGTTCTTTGTTTTATATACCCAGCTAAGAAGTGGCTGTTGAAATCTTTTTATCAGCATTCCTGTAATTTTACCAATGAAATAAGCCGCTACAAACGTTCCGATGCCAATGGATCCAAAGGAATGAATGAAAATCAGGCATATCAAAGCAGCAACAGTAACATTGGTTAAATCACTTGTGATTTTTGCTTTGGCAAATTGCAGTTTAAATCGCTTGCTAATGGAATAGGTTAAGGCATCATATGGCATCAATGGGAACTTGGATGAAAAATAACCCAACAAACCTATAGATACAATAAATAAACTGATGAGCAAGAAAACCAATTGCATGACTAGCCCCTCAGGCGCAGGCAATAACCCGACAATGATTAACGCGCCATCTATAAAGAAACTAAACATAACTGTAACGATTAACTGTACGATATATTCTTTCACTTCAACACTTTTATTAAGAATGACTTGCACAATAATATATAGGATATTTGCCAGGAATGTCATCATACCAACTGAAAAACCGGTAATAAGCGACAATGCATAGGCCAATGAGGATACAGGCGAAACCCCTAGCATTGCTTGTATTGAAAAGGCGATTCCAAGCGCCAAAAAAAATAAACCGAATACATATATCACAATTCGCTTTATTGTGGTGTCCATATGTTTCATATAATCCTTCTCTCTTCGTCATTTTTCTGAATCCAGTCCATATTGACTCTTTCATTCCTATATCGTAACATGGATTTTGAGATATTAATAATATATATTTCCTTAACAAATCATATGAAAAAACATATAACGCGAGGTTGGAAAATGGATATTCGGCAATTGCAATACTTTAGAGAAATCGTCAATCAAGGGAGTATTTCGAAAGCAGCAGAAAGTTTAAATATTGCTCAGCCTCCATTGAGTCAATTATTAAAAAAAATGGAAAATGAATTGGGGACAACCTTGATTCACCGTTATCGAAAGAAATGGGAGTTAACCGAAACTGGGGAAATTTTATTCGACTATGCCAATCAAACACTTAGCCAAATGGATGCGTTAAAACAACAAATACTCGAAATAGAAGAAGGATCCTCGGGAAAAGTTCGCATTGGGGTCTCAACTTCTTGTTCAAATATTCTGGTCGATTTTGTAAGCAAGTATCATGCAAATTATCCAAATGTTAAAATTTTTATCATTACTGGAACTTCGGAAGATATATTAGATAAATTGAAGAAAGATGAGATTGATTTGGCGGTGGTATTAAGGCCGAATCATTTTGAACAATTCGAATCTAAAATTTTAAAAGAGCAACATGCAACCTTAATTGTTCCAAAGTTATGGGGAAATGTCTTTTCCAACGCTTTCTCATTGGAAACGCTGGCATCTTATCCCTTTATTTTGCTCGGAGCAATGGAAGGACATTCATTTCATGAAAGTCTCCTCAGTTATTTTGAGAGCAATGGCCTAAAACCCAATATTGTTATAGAAAGCAAAAATATAGCGATGGTTGTAGCGCTTGTTAATAAAGGGCTTGGCATTTCCATCATACCGCAAATGGACTATCGGTCACCGGCCATGGAAAACGTTGCAATCTTCAAATTAAATGAATTGAATCTTAGTGTTGAGCCTGTAATCTTAAAGCTTAAGGATCGCCATATTTCAAAAGCTGCCAATCAATTTTGGGAACTTGTTAATAGTTGAATTAAAGGGGTGCCTCAAACCATGGGCCACCTCTTTTTTTGCGCTTGCAATTATTTTTCTAGCTTCTTTAGTCGTTATTCGTCTTGCTAGCCAATCCCTTCTATCATCTTTCAATCAGTATCTTCCCTTATTTATAGAAAAAAAAGAAAAATATTGTAAAAACTCTTCTTTTCTATTAAAATACTCTTGTGCAGAAGATGTATACTATTTTATACATTTTACAGAAATTTACTCATAGCCCTATACGGACAATCAACAATTTATAAGCTTTCATAACATGGAGCAATTTATTAATAAAAAAAGGAGCAAAAAATTATTTCAGTATACCATAGGAGATTTAATATTTTAATTTTTCTAAAAATTAATGGCGTTTGCTCTTTTTAAATTGCAACTGGTTCTTTTCGTAAAAAAACGTCATTTTTCGATTATCCATCGACATACTAAACCGGTTTTTTAACAGTAATCCCCATTGAACCAGATTACATTGAAAACAAGTCTTGAATATTTTGAAACCTGTAAAAATGAGAGTTCCGTAAGCTTAAAGTAAAAAAACATTACCCGATAAGGTATAGATTTTCCCTTTTTTAAAAAATTCTTCGTATTTGTGACAAAAATGTGAATTTCCAATATTTAACCACAAACCGACATTATTTTTAAGGGGAGTAATATACAATGTATACAGTAAAACCAAATTATATTAAACAACTAATATAACATTTAATCTTGGAGGATTAATAGCATGAGACGTAGATTTTTTAGACACATTTTAAAACTACTAATTGAAATGAAGAGAAAAGATATGTATAAAAAAGCAAACAATCTAGGTTTTACACATCCAGAAACAGTAACATGCAGCCAGGAACTTGACGCACTTTTGAATATATACTCACATAAGGAAGCAGCTTAAGGAGGCGTTATTATTAAAACTTACTCATATACACCCAATATCAACCCCAGTTAGACAAGAGCTTTTCTGTCTAGCTGGGGTTGTTCGCGCTATTCCTATTTTGCCTATTCCTTCTCAATTGGATTGTCTTGCCCTACCCTTCCTGAATAGTTCTTTGATGCCCTGACATATACAAATTCCTTTTCAGGATAGCGATAGCATGTAAGCTTTCCGCCGAATACGACTCCTTGGTCAATATTGATGGTATTGTTGACAATCAGCGGTTCCCGTTTTGGATCATGGCCCCAAACAATAATTAGCTCCCCTTTGTGATGATTGAACCAATCTTTCCGAATGGGTTTTCCTCTTTCGTCAAAACCTGCCACGTCGCCATAACGGCAAAAATCTTTTATTCTGGAATTTTCCTTTCCAATATACTCGTCTTTAATGCCTGCATGTGCACAAACAACGCAATCTTGCCCTTCGTCGGAAATGATATAATGGGATGGAGCAGCCATTAACATCTTTTTGAGCCTTCCTTTTAAATCCCTCGTCTGTTGTTCACCATGTTTCTTTTCATATTGCACGAGTTCTTCTTCCACCTTTTCATCTCCGTGGGTTAATTTAACGTTGCACCCGTCCAGCCAACGTGCAATTTTCCAGCCATGATTGCTATCAATCATATAAGCTAATTTGGCGTCAATATGGCGCAGGAAAAATTCCATTGTTTTTAGCGAGTACGGCCCTCTGCTCGAAATATCACCAAGAGACAAAATTTTCCTTCCTTCTGGGTGCACATAGAGCCCTTGATTGTTTTGGGAATACCCCAATTGCTTCAAGAGTGTGATAAATTCATCAAAACAAGCATGAATATCTCCAATAATATCAATGCCATATTCCAGCTCGATGCGCATGTTCATTCGCTCCCTCTAACGTTTTTATAACTACTCTACCCTATTCTTTGCAATTTTCGGCAAATAAAAACTCAGTTCCTGGAAGAACCGAGTTTTCAGAAGATGACACAAATAATTAATGGAGATTTTTCTTTTCTTGCTTTTGATTTTCTTTCTTCGTTGCATGATCTGCCCGTTTAAATTCTTCTTGGTACAATACTTCCTGCGTAGCGGTTAATTGATTGTCCTGCACCGTTAGTTGCTCATGCGGTTGCTTATGTTCTTTCAAAGATTGCCACTCCTTCCACTCTATAATCATCATTAGTTTTTTCGAATTGCAGGAGGGTTATTCGGAATAAAGAAAAAAACATCCTAACTATTTTGTGTTAGGATGTTGTAAAAGTTTATGGATTATAATCGAATTGTCCAATCGAATGAGTCTTCAATTTTGCCATATTGAATACCTGTTAATGTATCATAAAGCATTTGTGAAACTTCACCGATTTCACCTTTATTGATGCTCATTTTTTCATCCAGATATTTCAATTCCCCAACCGGCGAGATTACAGCGGCAGTACCTGTGCCGAATACTTCTTCCAATGTACCGTTATGGTAAGCCTCGACTACTTCATCAATCGAGATGCGTCGCTCTTCAACTGGGATTCCTTTTGACTTTAATACCTGTATCATGCTATCGCGCGTAATACCCGGTAAAATGCTTCCATTCAGCTCAGGTGTCACAACCGTTCCAGCTATTTTAAAGAAGATGTTCATGCTGCCGACTTCTTCTACATATCTATTTTCCTTGCCATCCAGCCATAACGTTTGGGAGTATCCTTCACGATCGGCAATCTCTTGGCCTTTAAGCGCACTTGCATAGTTGCCGCCCGTTTTTGCTTCCCCTGTTCCACCTTTTACCGCTCGGACAAATTGTTGTTCGACCATAATTTTCACAGGGTTAATTCCTTCTTTGTAGTAAGAACCCGAAGGAGACATAATAATTATAAATTGATATTTTTTCGAAGGATGAACACCCAGGTTTTCCTCCGTTGCAATAATGAACGGTCTAATATATAAAGAAGTTCCCGGTGCTGTTGGAATCCATTCACGGTCCACGGCAACTAATTGCTTTAATGCTTCCAATGCCAATTGCTCATCAATCGCAGGAATACAAAGACGTTCATTTGATCGGTTTAAACGCTTGAAGTTGGCATCCGGCCGGAATAACAATGCCTCTCCATCAACGGTGATGTATGCTTTCAATCCTTCAAATACGGATTGCCCATAATGGAAAATCATTGCAGATGGATCAAGGGAAATGGGCTGGTAAGGAATGATGCGCGGATCATGCCATCCGATGCCTTCCGTATAATCCAAAACAAACATATGGTCCGAAAAATAATGGCCAAAACCCAATTGGTCGGGAGCCGGCTTTTCTTTTGGCTGAGATGTCTGTTCAATTTTGATGTTATGCATGTGTTATAGCCTCCAATATTGTTGAATATTCAGAAATTTTATGTAACGATAAATTTCCCATAGCTTAATTTTACACCTTTTCAACCGACATTGTAGTACAAATGTTAAATTTATTCTGATTAATTTACAATTCATTGTTTTAATGTCCCAGGAAACAAAAAATTGCATTTGAAAGCCCCTCATTGATGCCATTGCAGCAACAGTTTATCAATGTTAATCTTCGCTTTCATGCATTGCAGCAAATTCAGTCCAATAATTGCATCCAATTCAAAACCATAATCCATTGCACTAATTTCAATGGAAAAGTTCTCTACTTTAATCGATTCCATTTTAATATAGTCAATCAGTTTGGAATAAACCAGCTCGGTTCCGCCTACCCCGCTAATTCTGTAAATAATGTCCTTATCTTCTGGCATTATCCCGATTTTTTCTGCCTTGACAGCCGCAACGACTGTGGACATTGATCCTGTGTCAATTAACACCCTATTTAAATGAAGGTTGTTCCCTTTATAGCAAATTTCCATATCCGTTAATAATAATCCCTCATCAATCACTAGCTTTTTCATGCCGCCACCTACCTAAGTAATCTAAGGTCTAAATTCATTTATCTCCGCCAATATATGCTTGTCTATCCATCATCATCACTGGAATAACATAGGGGTTAAATCCCTTTTAAAAGTGACACGAAATCTCGGTGGAGATAATACTATAAATTATAAAAGCCGGATCGAAAGCTATTGTTTTAACGAATACAGATGATGGATGAGGTGTATGCAAATGGGTGCTATTAATGGAGAAGCGTTTATTCAGCGTATCGACAAATTAGGAACCGAGATTTGGTTTGATGGTGCAAAAATTAATGGTTTGCTTTCTGAACATCCTCATTTTAAGGGAATCTTGCAGTCTAAAGCGTCATTATACGATTTACAGCATGATCCTAATATTAAAGAGGAAATGACCTTTGCTTCTCCTAAAACGGGAGAAGCAGTTGGGCTTTCTTTTTTACAACCAAAATCGAAAGAGGATCTGTACAAAAGGAGAAAAATGATCCAGCATTGGGCAGCGCATACCAATGGAATTATGGGGCGCAGCCCAGATTATTTGAATACCGTATTAATGAGCTTTGCTTCTTCCGCAGAATTATTAAGAAATCAAAAGAATTGTTTTCCCGAACATTTAATCAAGGTTTTTGAAAATGCAAGAGACCGGGATTTATCGTTTACCCATACTTTCATTACTCCCCAGGTCAATCGGTCGCAAGTCTATATCGAAAACAGCAAGCTGCCCATCGCCGCAAAAGTCGTTGGCGAGACCGACCAAGGCATAATCATTAAGGGCGCCCGACTGCTCGCGACTCAAGGCGGATTAACAGATGAAGTGTTAGTCTTTAGTGTAGGAAGATTCCTTTTCAATGAAGATGAAGCGTTTGCATTTTCCATCCCTTCCAATACCAAGGGATTATCTTTTATTTGCAGAGATAGTTTTTTGGGTGGAGACTCCAGGATTGACCATCCTCTAAGTTCACAATACGAGGAAATGGATTCCATTGTTGTGTTTGATGATGTTTTGGTCCCATGGGAACGAGTGTTTTATTATAACAACGGCGATGCAGCGGAAGAGTTTTTCGAAGAATGTTCTTTTCATGCATTTGCCAAACACCAAGTGCTCATCCGTCAAATTGTCAAAACCGAATTTATACTGGGACTCTCGCAAGTGCTGATTGAGACAATCAACGTTAGGGAATTTCAACATATTCAGGAGAAAATGTCCGAAATCATTATTGGGCTTGAAACATTAAAAGCACTGCTTGAGAGATCAGAAAATAATGCAGCATTGGATCAATGGGGATATATGAGGCCTGACGTGACTCCCTTGAAGGTGGCGGGGACTCTCTTTCCCAAGCTCTATCCTCGGTTTATGGAGATTATCCAGTTAATTGGAGCAAGCGGCATGATTACTCTTCCTACAGAAAAAGCCTTCCACTCGGATATACGCGAAAAACTGGATTTATACCTTCAAGGAGCTACGAAAACCGCCATAGATAGGGTGAAGGTTTTCCGTTTGGCATGGGATTTATCAATGAGTGCTTTTGGCACAAGGCAAACGCAATATGAACGGTATTTTTTCGGAGATCCGATTCGAGTCGCGAGCGATTTGTATAAAAGTTATCCGCTTAAAACTCATACAGATAAAATAGGGAAATTTTTGAATTTAGATTGAATTCTTATTTAATTGATAGCAGCGAAGTTTTATAATTGTAGATAAGGAAAAAATTGGAGGGCTGAATCCTGTCAAAGGACACCCTTCTTTTTTTGAGGCATTAGGGTAAACAAGCTGTTATATATAGAGGAATACCAACGCAGCTACAAACTCTTGCGTATTTGATAAATCGAATCTGTAAAGGGAGAATATATGCCAAAAGTAAAATTAAACGATATGGAAATGAATTATGAAGTAAGAGGAAAAGGTGAACCAATAATCTTTATCCATGGAAGTGGTGCCTCGTGGAGAATGTGGAAACCTCAGATTGAAATGTTTTCTGAAAAGTACAGAATGATTATGATCGATATGAGGGGTCACGGTGAATCATCAAGAAATTTTCCGAACGGTGAGTATTCAATGAAAGTCATTTCAAATGATTTAAAAATATTTCTGGATGCATTGGGTATAGAAAAAACTCATATAGTAGGATTATCTCAAGGTTCTGTGGTTGCCCAACTTTTTGCGATCGAGAATTGTGCATATATCAACAGACTGGTCTTATCAAATGGTTATAGTGAAATTCCTACGAAAATGTCAAAATGGGTATTAAATATTAGCAATACGCTATTTGGATTAATTCCTTATAACATGATAATCAATTTAATGCTAAAGGTTTATAGGGATGATGAATTTACAAAGAAAATATTAAGGATTTCGTTTTCCATTGATAAAGAAATGCTAATGAAAATGAAGAAGAGCGTATTCCCTGCACATACAGCGGAATTGCATCATATTACCTGCCCTACCTTGGTGATGGGGGGAGATATGAAGGTTATGGGTGTAGATGAAAGAAAGGCATCCAAAACTATTTATGAACACATCCCAAATGCTGCACTTGCATTGTTCAAAAATGCTTTTGACCCTTTAAGTACAATGCAACCTGAAATATTCAATGATATGATTTTGGACTTTTTAGAGGGAAAACCACTAAAACAATACGACAATGTTAAGTACTTTAATCGAGAAACTTGCCAATAAAACCGAATTCCAAGAATTGAGATTTTGTAAGCAATTGAAAGTAACAAAAGTCTAGCTAATTTAAAAACCGAACCATAAATATCAATTTAGCAAGATAAAGGCCTATTTTAGCAACTTGTCTAAAATAGGCCTTTTCATTAATTGAGCTATTGTTTTATTTCGTTGACTAAACCTTGTAATTCTTCCTTCGAAAAGTCATAGGTTTTCAAGCAGAAATGACATTGCGTCTCGATGTGCCCTTCCTCTTCAATCATTTCTTCCAACTCTTGAACACCTAGTCCCATCAATGCGCGGCTATAGCGTTCTTTGGAACATGAACAATGGAATTGGACAGGCATCTTGCTTAAAATCTGAACGTCCCCTTCTTGTCCCAGGACCGCTTCCAAAATTTCTTCCGGCGTTAACCCTTTTTCAATCATTTTTGAAACAGGTTCGATGGTAGCTAAATGCTTTTCCAATGCCGTGATTGTTTCTTCTTCGCAGCCCGGCATCAATTGTATGATAAAGCCCCCTGCAGCCAGGATTGTGTTGTCCGGGTTGACGAGTACGCCCAATCCGACTGATGATGGCACTTGCTCGCTGGTAGCAAAATAATAAGTAAAGTCTTCTGCGATTTCACCGGACACGATTGGCACTTGGCTTGAGAACATTTCTTTCATACCCAGATCTTTTACGACCGATAAAAATCCTTCCGTTCCAACACCAGCTCGAACGTCCAGTTTTCCATGTTCATTTAAATCAAAATGAACTTGTCCGTTTGTAACAAAACCGCGTACGTTTCCTTTTGCGTCTGCATCAATTAACATGGCGCCGATTGGACCATTTCCTTCTACTTTAACCGTGATTTTGTCTTCGCCTTTTAGCATTGCACCCATCATGACAGCAGCCGTCATTGAACGGCCAAGTGCCGCGGATACAACCGGCCATGTATAATGGCGTTTTTGCGCTTCTGCCACTGTTTCAGTTGTACGTGCAGCGAAGGCACGAACTTGTCCATTAAAACCAACTGCTCTAACTAAATAATCACTCATCTATCCTAACTCCTTGCTTTAAAAGTCTTTTATATTTTCCTGGATACGCTTTAGCATATCCATTAAACTTCGTAATTCAACATCATTAATTTCATGGAACATTCGATTTGCAAAACTTAACTTATCTTTTTGGCAGTTCATGATTTGCCGATAGCCTTCCTCTGTTATTTGAACAATTGTCTCTCGGTTGTCATGTGGATTTCGCCTTCTCGATACTAACCCATCCGCTTCCAATTGTTTTAAATGGCGAGTAATGGCGGCATGGTCGATATTCACACTTTTTTGCAAAGTGGATTGAGACATTTCATCAGACTGTACGAGTTGGTACAATAGTTCAATTCGGGATAAGCTAAATTGCGTATTGCGTTCAAATTTTGGGCCTAGTTGATTACTAAGTGTTTTAAAAAGGAACAACAATTCTTCTTGCTCAGAAGGTGTAAATTTCAATTGCATCCCTCCTCGCCTATTCCTTTAGGCAAATGATCATTGAGCGGTCAATGTTTGACGCCTCAATAATATATAATCATTTAACTTTGAATGCAAATGATACGTTTTTTGGAAACATTGGGTTTTGAATCTTCTGATTAAAGATGTTGTTAATAGAAGATAGAAAGAGCAGGATTAAAAGTTTTTGCCTATTTGAACTATTTACTGGATTAATGTAGCTCCCACTGTCCATGACCGGCCAATCTCCTTTTTTAAGTATTAGCTCATGGACAGGAGTTGGCTATATTCCATTCTTTTAGTCCATGAGAGTGATTCTCTTGGACAGAGTCGCCAGTTTTTCGCTGCATTGTGTCCACGAAATCGCTTCTCGAGAACTCGATTTGGATTTGCTCAAAATCTGAGAGAAAGAATAACAATTTAGTTATTCAATTTTTATTAGAATTCATTTTTCTCGACTATATATTTTAACTCTTTAAACATCGTATCCCACGCTTGTTCGGATAAAGATGTATAATTCCCCTCCGATTTTGCGATTATTTTTTCAGATTTTCTTTTTTCATGAGGAATAATCAGCGTTTGCTTGAATGTCATCTCGCAGCCATTTTCGATTGGAATAAAGTCTATATTCAAGGAATGGGTTACATCTGTATATTGCGGTAATTCAAAAGTGATGATTAGCTTATTTGGTCGATTGATTTCGACATAATCGCCTGTTACCACGTAGTCTTCTCCATCCCTGCGGTCAACGATATGCCAAGTCCCGTTCACTTGGGCATCACTTTTGGCTATGATATTGGTATGTTCCGTTGTGAACAGCCACTTTTTCATTAACTGCGGGTTGATCCATGCTTCAAAAACTTTCTCCGGCCCAGCGTTAAATTGTCTTACGATTTTCATATTTTCAGCAGAAATTTTCATTTTCCCTCAATCCTTTCATGAATAAATGTAAGGCTTTTACTCCGTTTCGATAAATTAACATACAGGATTTTTCTTGCGAAATTTATATCTATATACCCCATTTATATAAAAATGTTCCTCTTTTCTGATAGTATTTTTGTAAAAAATGATGTAACCGTCATCAATATGAACAATATGTGAAATGTTCCACAAACCATTTTCTTTTCTACTTTTTGGGTGTACAATGGTCTCAAGTTGATATATAACATTCAGTGAAACAGTTAGAATTGTTATATAACAAGAAATTGTAAATGGAGGAGATCCTAACATGTGGGTAGTCACTGTATTTGAAAAAAATACGTATCGTATGTTTGAATTTGAAAATGAAATGGAAGCACAGCAAGTCATCAAAGGATTAAAAGGCTCCACCATTTTATCGTTTACGAAATAATCATCTTAATCCTTTGACCAAGAAACCAAGTTGAATGCAACCGTATTTGGGATAAATCTAACAAAATTTTAGGAGGCGACCCTACATGTGGGTAGTTACAATTTTTGAGGAAGACACACACCGTATATTTGAATTTGAAACAAAAGAAGAAGCACTAGCTATAATAGAAACAATTGAAAATCCAGCAATTCTAACTTTCACAAACTTAACTTTAGTAGCTTAATTATCTAAGAGGACATCTGATTGAAAGATGCCCTCTTTTTAGTTTACACGCTAATATAATTGCTATTGCCGCGTTACGTATCTATTAACAGTAGGAAGACGGGTGTGCTCGCTACTTTTCCCTACCCTCTTTGAAAAAGCGCCCCACCCTTTCTCGCTTTCTCCTCCAACCGTTGCCATCTATTGATTACTTATCCATTATTTATGTTAAATTTTCGAACATTCGAATAATAACGTTGACTTTTTTAATGATTTATTGCATATTTATTTCAATATGTATCGGCTTAACGAAGACTAGTAGGTAAATCCCTGTTGGAAAGAGAGCGATGTTCACTGGCTGAAAGACATCGTACAAAAAGGCTTATCGAACCTGCTTCGCCAGCTTCTAGCAAAACTAGACGCGACACTCGGCGTTATGAGGACAAGCGGGAATGGCAAATCGCATTCCAAACTAGGTGGTACCGCGGAAATGACAGTCTTTTTCGCCCTAATATACAGGGTGAGAAAGGCTTTTTTTATTTTTAACTAAAGAACTTATTTTACTTTGATTATCCATCATTATAGGAGGGCTTGGTGTGGAGAAGAAACGAATTGTAGTGAAAATTGGCAGCAGCTCCCTTACAAATGCTAAGGGAGAAATCGATCAAATTAAACTTAAAGACCATATTTCTGCTTTGGCTGCATTAAAAAAAGAAGGACATGATGTATTGCTTGTATCATCCGGCGCTGTGGCAGCGGGATTCAGAACATTGGGCTACCCTTCCCGCCCCATTACGTTAAAGGGCAAGCAAGCTGCAGCGGCAGTCGGCCAAAGTCTATTAATCCAATATTATACGGAGCTCTTTCAAGCACACGAGCTTTCCGTTGCGCAGGTTCTTCTTACACGGACTGACTTCTCCAAGAAAGATCGCTATAAGAATGCCTATGCAACATTCACGGAACTGCTTGCTAGAAATATACTTCCAATCATCAACGAAAATGACACAGTTTCAGTTGCCGAGCTTACTTTCGGAGATAATGATATGTTATCTGCCCTAGTTAGCGGGCTCGTTCATGCTGATTATCTCGTAATTCTAACAGATGTCAATGGGCTATATGACGATCATCCAAAAAATCCCGGGGCAACACGGATTGATCACTTATCTGACATTACTGATGAAATGCTGTCTTACACCTCTGGGCCAGGTTCCAAGGTCGGAACGGGAGGTATGGAATCCAAATTATTGGCAGCACGAAAAGCTATTTCCTCCGGAGTTAAAGTGTTTATTGGGACAGGAACGGGTCCATCAAAAATAATCGATATTTTAAACGGCAACGGAGACGGGACTTATATTGGAAACGCTGAACACAATGTTGTCCCAAACCTGAAACAATGGATTTCCCTAACCGAAACAGCAGGGAAAGTTTTTATAGATAAAGGAGCGGAAGAAGCAATCCTTTTTAACGGCAAAAGCTTGCTGCCTGCAGGAATCTATAAAATTGAAGGCGAATTTTCCGTAGGAGATGTGGTGGAGGTTTATAGCCACAGTGAACTTCTTGGCCGTGGCGAAGTCATGTATTCCAGCGAAGAATTAGCTCATGCTTTAGGAAAAAGAACGAATGAAATTTCGGCATCATCCGTCGAAGTCATTCATCGCAACAATTGGGTAAAAGTCAAAAAATAGGAGGATTACCATGAAGGACATTTTAGTAGAAAGTGAAGTTTTGCAAAAAGGGAAATTGGCAAAACAAGCAAGTTTTAACATGAATTTGAAAACAACAGCAGAGAAAAATGATGCCCTAAAGAAAATTTCGGAACAGCTGCTAATCGATCAGTCGGTGATTATTGCGGAAAATCAAAAAGATTTAGTAGCCGGTAAAGAAAAAGGTCTTACGGATTCTACTCTTGATCGAATCATGCTTGATGAAAAACGCATCAAAGCAATGGCTGAAGCAATACATCAATTAATCGACTTGGACGATCCTGTTGGTGAACTGCTGGAATCCACAACGAAAGAGAATGGCCTTCTTATCGAGAAACGCCGCGTACCAATCGGCGTCATCGGAATGATTTATGAGGCGCGTCCGAACGTTACCATTGATGCGGCTACTCTGAGTCTAAAAACGGGCAATGCCGTAATCTTGCGCGGCAGTTCTTCTGCAAAGCATTCCAATAAAGTGTTGGTTGACTCGATTCACCGCGCCTTGCAGCAAACGGAGCTTCCGCAAGAAGCAGTACAATTAATTGAAGATACAAGCCACGAAACTGCCAAGGAATTGTTTCATCTAAAACAATATTTGGATGTATTAATTCCTCGTGGAGGCAAGAAATTAATCGATTTGGTCGTAAATGAAGCGTCCGTTCCTGTTTTGGAAACAGGCGCTGGAAATTGCCATGTATTTGTTGATACGAATGCAAGATATGAAATGGCTTTAAACATAATTTTAAACGCAAAAACGCAGCGTCCTTCAGTTTGCAATGCTGCCGAAAGTTTACTTATTCAACGTGACTGGTTTAACGAACATGGCAAAAACTTATTAGTTGCCTTAACAGAAGCAGGCATAGCACTAAAAGGTGACGAACATGTATGCAAAGTCTCCCCTGCTGCTGCGCTTGCAAGTGAAGAGGACTATGCAGAAGAGTTTTTAAGTTTAACGCTTAGTGTAAAAGTGGTTGAAAACGTGTATGAAGCCATTGATCACATTAATCAATTCGGAACGCATCACTCTGAATCCATCGTGACGGAAGATTTGAATTCAGCGAAAATTTTCCAAACATCTGTAGATGCAGCGGCAGTTTATCATAATGCTTCCACTCGTTTTACAGACGGTTTCGAGTATGGATACGGCGCCGAAATCGGAATTAGCACACAAAAGTTGCATGCACGAGGTCCAATGGGATTGCCGGCATTAACTTCAACAAAATACTTTATTTTTGGAAATGGCCAAATTAGAGAATAATACAAAAAAAGGCACTTTAAACGATTTGTGTTTAAGGTGCCGATTTTTTATTGATTTGTTTCAGTATATTTTATGTCAACGATTTCTTGTGTTTGATTATTAAAGGTAATGTCAACATACACCCCGAATTCTCGCTGACCCTTTATCTTTAACCAGAGCTTGAATTTTTCTACCGAAGTGACTGCCCCTGATTCCCTTCCAATATGAAGATAATCCACAACTTCCGCTGATGAATATTTTGCCTTCACCTTCTCAATGGCCACTTTACTCCATTTTGCATAATCGGGTACCGCTTCCTGAGCATTCGCCACCTCATTGTTTGCGGGAACAGTCAATACTTTTCCAACTGCAATGGTACTTAAAATCACCAGCAAGGAAACCGCAATTTTGGTTTTCATCCAATCTCAATCCTCCTTTTCATTAGTGTTTTCATAATGAAAAAGGATATTCATTATTATGAATAACAAACTTTTCAATAACAAAAAAACCGCCTCGCGACCCCGAGAACGGTTTATCTAACTTTATATGTTGACTCCCACTTTCAGAAAGTAAGCGTTACTTATAAAGTTTTCTTTTACTTATTTGCCCTCTGTCTCCTAAGTAAAAGTTCGCTGTCTATTGTGCATCCCTGTACAACATTAATAGAAGCTGATTATGGAGTACTAGAGACAAGCTTTAGCTTTTTCCAGTTGCAAGCGGACTTGATCAAATCCTGTTCCGCCTAGAGAATGGCGACGTCGTACAGCAGCTTCAGGTGCTAAAACGTCAAATACATCCTCTTCGATTAAAACACTTTCTTTTTGCATTTCGGCAAGAGGCAAATCCAATAAATAAATCCCCTTTTGGATACAAGTAAATACAAGTTTACCCGTTACCTCGTGCGCTTCACGGAATGGCATCCCTTTTGTAGCCAAGTAATCTGCCAGTTCGGTTGCATTGGAGAAATCACTATGAACCGCTTGATGCAGCCTTTTTACATTAACAGTCATTGTACGAACCATACCTTCAAAGATTTTTAATGCACCTATGATCGTATGAACTGTATCAAACATTCCTTCTTTATCTTCCTGCATATCTTTGTTATAAGTTAAAGGCGTGCCTTTTAACACTGTCAATAAGCCCATCAGGTTACCGTATACACGACCCGTCTTGCCTCGAATCAACTCCGCCATGTCCGGATTTTTCTTTTGAGGCATGATCGATGAACCTGTCGAGAAGGCATCATCCAATTCAATAAATTTGAATTCATCCGTAGACCAGATGATAATCTCTTCTGCAAAGCGCGATAAATGCGTCATAAGCAGAGAGGAATTCGAGAGGAACTCAACGATAAAGTCCCGGTCGCTCACGGCATCCATTGAATTTTCATAAACTTTGCTGAAACCCAGCAGCTCCGCAGATTTTTCACGGTCAATCGGGAAAGTGGTTCCTGCCATTGCACCTGCACCTAATGGCAGAATGTCAATGCGTTTCATCGATTCATTGAAACGTTCTTTGTCACGCTCCAACATCCAGAAATATGCCATTAAATGATGTGCAAAGCTGATTGGCTGAGCTCGCTGCAAATGCGTATAGCCCGGTGCAATCGTTTCAACATGCTGCTCTGCCTTGTTTAAAATTGCTTTTTGGAAGGTTTCGATCAATTCAATCACTTCCACCACACGCTTTTTCAAAAACAGGTGAACATCCGTTGCCACTTGATCGTTTCGGCTTCTTCCTGTGTGCAGCTTACCGCCCACAGGACCAATTTTGTCCGTCAACATTTTTTCCAAATTCAAATGAATATCTTCATTTGCAACACTAAACTCGAGCTCTCCAGCCTCTGCGGATTTTTTCAGCTCTGCCAAGCCCCCGAGAATCTGTTCTACATCCTTAGAATCCAGAATTCCTTGGGCACCCAACATCGTTACGTGTGCAACACTTCCTTCGAGATCTTCCATTACTAACTGCTGGTCAAAGCCAATGGAAGCCCCAAATTCATCAACCCAGCTTTCAGCAGACTTTTGGAATCGTCCGCCCCATAATTTTGTCATGCAAACCACCTACTTTTATCAAGCTGCTATGCCCTTACTTTTTTGCCAATGCTTCTTTTTGTTTGTTTACTTCCGAAGCAACAACCGTCGGAAGACCCCATAATTCGATAAATCCTACAGCTGATGCATGGTTGAATTGGTCGGCTTTTGAATAAGTTGCAAGTTCTTCACTATATAAAGAATTTGGCGATTTGCGCCCCTCAACAATGGCATGGCCTTTGAATAATTTTACGCGAACCGTTCCGTTTACATATTTTTGCGTTTCTTTCAAGAATCCTTCTAATGCAACGCGAATCGGGTTGAACCATAAACCATCATAAATAATTTCAGAAAGTTTTTGCTCAATAATCGGTTTGAAGTGAGCCAATTCTTTTACAAGCGTAATATCTTCCAATTCTTTGTGTGCTGTTAAAAGAACTTTCGCACCAGGAATTTCATAAACTTCACGGGATTTGATTCCGACTAAACGGTTTTCAACGTGGTCAATACGTCCTATTCCGTGAGCGCCGGCAATTTTATTTAATTCTTGAATTAAATCTGCCAATTTCATCTCTAGGCCATTTAACGAAACCGGCTTTCCTTGAACGAATTCAATTTCAATATATTCGGCAGTGTCCGGTGCATTTTCAACGGAAACCGTTAAACCATATGCTTCTTCCGGTGGTGCTACCCATGGATCTTCCATTACGCCTGCTTCGTTTGCGCGTCCCCAAAGGTTTTGGTCGATCGAGAATGGAGAATCGATTGTAGCCGGAACAGGTACACCATGTTTTTGCGCATACTCAATTTCTTCATCACGGCTCCAACCCCATTCACGAACGGGAGCAAGCACTTCCAAATCAGGATTCAATGCCTTGATTGATACTTCAAAGCGAACCTGGTCATTTCCTTTTCCGGTACAGCCATGAGCAACTGCATCGGCATTTGTTTGATTTGCGATTTCAACCAATTTTTTCGAGATTAATGGACGAGAAAGCGCTGATACTAGCGGATACTTTTGTTCATACCAAGTGTGTCCTTGTAAAGAAATTAAAGCATAATCTTCAGCGAACTCATCTTTTGCATCTACCATGTATGATTCAATTGCCCCAACTTGCAAGGCTTTATTTTTGATAAATTCAAGATCTTTTCCTTCTCCAACATCCAGGCAAACCGCGATTACATCCCAGCCTTGTTCCTTTAACCATGGAATTGCAACAGATGTATCAAGACCACCTGAATAAGCTAATACTACTTTTTTATTTGCCATTGAAATAGCGCCTCCGATACCCTCTTTGTATTTTTATACATTAAGATAATTGTTTATACACGAATATTAACATGTTATAAAAATAAATACAAGTGCATTTTTATAAAATTTTAGATTTTTAAAACTAATTTAACACTTCCTTTAAATTTTAGCTGGTGGGATATTTATTTGGCTGACGACCGGGCTTTCTTCGTTAGCTTGTCGCATTCCATACCCCTCCTTTACTCGATAAAAAATAAACTCCATTCAAATTGGCTGAATGGAGTTAAAGAAGCGTTCACTGCTTCGTATATTCAGTTATTTTTTATTAAAAAAGCCGCTTCCCAGCTTTTCAACGATTGTTGGCGCAACAGCATAAAGTTTGCTTGTCACGGACATTATTTTGGGTAAATTCACTTCCCGAACCGGGCGATCAATTGTTCTTACCACTTCAAATGCTACCTTTTCCGGTTTTAATAGGAAACGTTCAATTGCTTCCCGATAGGTATTTGTGGCATCGGCCTTTTGCAGAAAGGGCGTGTCGATTGGTCCGGGATAAATGGCCGTAACTTGTATATTATAAGGAGCAAGTTCCATTCTAAAGCCATTTGCAAAACCGGTAATTGCATGCTTGGATGCTGCGTAGACGCTTGCTTTTCTAGTGGCGACCTTTCCTGCTTGAGATCCAATAAATATAAACTGCCCCGATTGTCTGTTCATCATCTTGCTTGCCAATCTTTTCGATAAATAAATGGGTGCTTTCACATTAACATTAATCATCGCCTCAATTTCATCATCCGATAAATCCACCGCGTTTTCAAAAATGCCAACCCCTGCATTCACTATTGCCACATCTATTTCCGGAAGTTTGCCGCAAACCTTTTCGATATCTTGAATTTGAGACAAATCTGCCTGGAACACCTTTGCTCCAAGTCTTGATAATGTTGCCAGGGAAGACTCGTTTCTTCCTGTGGCATAAACAGTGTGCCCTTTTTGAATGCAAAGTTCTGTTATGATTCTTCCAATTCCACTGGTTGCCCCTGTGATAAAAATTGTTTTTTTATTCATAAAAATGCATATCCCTTTCCTTCTTCATACTATTAGAGGAAGTTTTCCTGATTTTTAAAGAACCATTTATCGGGTAAAAAAACAAAAAAATGATAAAGAAAATTGGCATACCGGTCAAAGCGGTATGCCAAAGACAAAACCAGGAACCTTAGACCTGCTCCATTCCAAGAAGTTGAAACATCTCTTCTTTGGAGATAAGGAAATCAGCCAAGGTATAGCGGTCGAGAACTTGTAAATAAGCCATTAATGCTTCATTTAGTGCATATTTTAATTGGCAAGCCGGCGATAACTTGCATAGATTGTTTTCGGGACTAAAGCATTCAACCAGATGAAAATCCTCTTCTGTATGACGGACAACTTGTCCGATATTAATTTCTTCTGGTTTTACATTTAATCGAATTCCCCCGCTTCGGCCCCGAATCGTTTCGATTAAACCGAGCTGGCCCAAATCGTGGGTTACCTTCATCAAATGATTTTTTGAAATACTATAATTTTCCGCAATTTCTTGTATGGTCGATAAACGATCACTTCCCTTTATGCCGAGATAGAGCAACACTCGCAGGGAATAGTCGGTATACAAAGTTAAGCGCATTTATTAACACCACTCTTTCTCTAATTGGATTATAACATCTATGCGACCTATTTTTAAAAAGATTGCTGAAAGAAAGGAATCCGTTTAAAAGATGTATCTTAAATACATCATTTGTGTCAGATTTGTTAAAGATGTATTTCATATATTGCTTTTAATTTCCAATAGGCGTATTCTGACGATGTAAACATTGAGAGGACGTGATGATATGTTATCACAGCAAACAATTGACATTATTAAATCAACGGTACCAGTATTAGAACAACATGGAGTAACAATTACAAAAACTTTCTACAGCAATATGTTTCAAAAACATCCTGAACTTTTAAATTATTTTAACCGTGCCAACCAAGCGAGAGGCCGCCAACAAACAGCGTTGGCAAACACAGTTTTAGCAGCAGCGAAGTATATCGATAATTTGCAAGCGATTGTACCGGCTGTTATGCAAATCGCACACAAACACCGCGGCTTGGGAATTCTGCCGGAACATTATCCAATCGTGGGTGAAAACTTATTAGGGGCTATTAAAGAAGTTCTTGGCGATGCAGCGACAGACGAAATTATCAATGCTTGGGCAGAAGCATTCGGCGTAATTGCCGACGTATTCATTTCAATTGAGGAAGATTTATATAAAGAAGCTGAAAAAGATGGTGGCTGGAGATTATTTAAACCATTAAAGGTAGCTAGAAAAGTGAAAGAAAACGACATGGTTACATCATTCTATTTAGTTCCTGAAGATGGAAGCACATTGCCTGATTTCAAAGCAGGTCAATATATTACACTTCGCGTGAAGGTTCCTGGCGACGAATATACATCAAACCGTCACTATACTTTATCTCAACCTTCTAATGCAAACGAGTTCCGTATTTCCGTAAAACGCGAAGATGCAGTTGACCCACAGGGAGTTGTTTCCAACTATTTGCATGAAGGAGTAAATGAAGGCGACCTTCTAGATGTAAGTGCACCAGCTGGATTGTTCACTTTGGAAGAAAACAGCAATCCTGTGTTATTTGTCAGTGGAGGAATTGGCGTAACACCATTAAATTCAATGCTGCAAGCAATGGAATTAGGACGTCCTGTTACGTTCATCCAATGTGCACGAAACGAAAAGGCAGTTGCTTTCAAAGAGCAAGTTTCCAAAAAAATTGATGAATTAAACGGTTCTTATCGAGTTTTATTCTCAGACGTGACTGGCTACGTTACAAAAGAAGATTTAGCTCCGTTTGTGAAAGAAAATACGGAAGTTTACGTTTGTGGTCCAGCACCATTTATGCAAACGGTCATTTCCATCGCACATGATCTAGACCTGCCAAGCGAAAACATTCATTTCGAATTCTTCGGTCCAGCAATGTCTTTGGAAGCAGCAGCAAGCGCAAACTAATCGCACAAAAATAAAGGGCAACTAGAAGTACGTTTCTAGTTGCCCTCTTTTGATTTGCTTAGGCAGGCGTATAAATATTGACTCCATTTACCTCTTCAACACGCACTACCCCATCCCTAATTAAACAGTCCAGATAGCCCAGCGTTTTTGAAAGTGTAAGCCCTAATTCCGTTTTATAGTTTGCAGGATATAAATCCATCGTCAGCTGCAGTACTGTTTTCGGACCATTGATGTGATGAATTAATTGTTCCAGGCGCATTTCATCCCTCTTCAGACGGTTTTCAATTAATTGATTGACAGATGTAATAACATCGCCATGACCCGGATAAACTTTGGCTGCATCTAAATCCCGTAACAGCTTTAAAGATTCTTGTTGCTGAATCAAGGATTTAGGGCGTTCATACGAAAGGTCCGTCGGTGGTTCTACGAGTGGGTTTGGCGCTACTCTTTCCAACAATAAATCTCCACCAATTACTTCTTTTGTCGACTCTTCAATAAAAATAAGATGGCTTTGTGCATGTCCGGGAGTATAGATGGCTTTTAAACCGGGATGGCCAGGAATCTCTTCCCCGTCGCTAATAAATTTTGTTAATGGAGTTGTGCCATACAACAATAAAGCTTCTTTTTGCTCCACTATTTTATCAAGGTATTGCTCGGGCACAGCTTGAAGCTGCAATTGCTGAATATAAAAGGTTGTGCGATAAGCCATGAATTCTGGGGTCTTGCGCAGAAAATGATCATTGTATTCATGGCCGAGGATATCCGCTTCCGGGAATGCATCCACCCACCCGGAATGGTCGGGATGATGATGGGTCAGGACAACTTGTTCAACATCATTCAAATTGTAGCCTGCTTCCTTAAGACCCCGCTCTATTGCTTCCAATGCTTCCGGTGTTTTAGGTCCCACATCAAAAAGGGATAATCGATCTCCTTTTACTAAAAAAGCATTCACATCACCAATTGGATATGGAGTGGGTATAACGATTGTATGTATATTCATGGATAAACCTCCTTAAATTGCGGCCGAACCTATTTTTTCCCTTGTTATGAATTGCTATTCAATCATTTTATCTCTTTTTTTCTGTTTCGTCACCTATCTAATTGACAGAATGGAAAAGTGTGAATATAATTTTCATAATTCAATTTTTAAATGCGATGATGAAGACAAGTAAATGAAATGACGGTTAAAGAGAGTGCTGCATTTGGTGTGAGCAGCATAACCCCCTTATTTCATTGAACCTACTTCTGAGCAGTCATGAAAACATGGCCGTAGCCTCTGCGATAATGAGGATTCGAGTTGTGCCTGCTATGGGCAAACAAAGGTGGTACCGCGGAATAGTTTAAGCGTTTTCGTCCTTACTATAAGGATGGAGGCGCTTTTTATATTGAATCGTTTCGTCCTTTGAATCATAACATTACACATCTTTTACGGAGGGTTATTTATGAAAAAAATATTGTTTATTGGCGCTGGCTCAATGGCCGAAGCACTGATTAACGGCTGGGTCGAGCAGGAAGTTGTTCATGGCCAAAACATCTATATCACGAATCGTTCAAATCGTGACAGACTTATTGAATTGAACCAGAAATATGGTGTCAATATTTTGGATGAGACGAAAAAAATTGGTGAGATGGACATAATTATATTAGCCATGAAACCAAAAGACGCCATTGCTGCAATGGAAAATATCCGCCCATTTATTTCTGGGCATACAGCGATTCTTTCTGTTCTTGCCGGAATTGAAATACGTACAATAGAAGAAGGCTTGGGAAGCCGAGCAATTGCCCGCGTTATGCCAAATACCTCCGCAACGATTGGTATGTCTGCAAGTGGGATTTCATTCAATGAATTTGTCGATGACAGCCAAAAAGCAATCTATTTAGAAATGCTGGAGGCAATTGGGATCGTCATTGAAGTGGAAGAAGATAAACTGCATGCTGTAACGGCTCTTTCAGGCAGTGGGCCGGCATATCTTTATTATTTACTTGAGGCGTGGGAATCGGTTGGAACTGAGTTTGGTTTGTCAAAAGAAGTAGTTCGCCAGTTAATGGTTCAAACCATTGCCGGCTCGGCGGCTATGCTTAAATTAGGAAAAGAAGAACCAAATGTTTTACGCAGAAAAGTGACAAGTCCGGGCGGCACCACGGAAGCAGGCATAAAAGCTTTGGAAAAGAATCATTTTAACGAAGCAATATATGCTTGTATTAAAAGTGCTGAATCAAAATCACGAGAATTAGCAAAAGTTGTTACGCACAAGTAATTCAAACGATAGCTTTAATATTAATTCGCTAATTATTTCTCTTTTAATAGCGTTATTTCCTAGGAAATGTTGTTTTTTACTATTTCCCTTTGTCGAAAAGTGTATTTTTGCCTATTTACAACATTCATACATTTACATTTCTCTCTTTTTTACAATAAAAATCGCCAAAAAAGAAGGTTCTTTTTTGGCGATTTTTTTGATTTACGCGATTATTTCCCTTGAGATCAGCTTTGGGAAATTTAGCAGAAAACCAACGAATTGTTGGCATTTCCCACACCATTCATTGCGCAATAATCGCTATTTTTCAATTTTCGACTAGAATTCCATTTTTCCAGTCAAATTCCGAGAAATCATTGGCAATATACACATTCTCAAATATTTCCCGCGCTTGATCCACGAATTCTTTAAGGTCTTGCGGCAAAAAACGGGCACTAATATGATTTAAAATTAAATTTTTCGCCTCGGATTGTCGAGCAATTTCAGCAGCTTCCAAGTTTGTTGCATGTCCGTAACTCGCAGCCAGGTGTACCGTTTTATGGTCAAATGTAGCTTCATGAACGATAATATCTGCATTGCTGCTTAACACTTTTGCTGCTTCACAATATTTCGTGTCCCCTAAAATAGTTACTACAAACCCCTGTTTTGGAGGTGCGGTCACGTCCTTGCTTAAAATGGTAAAACCATTTTCCAAGGTTACATCCTCGCCCTGCTTTAATCTTCCTAATAGCGGACCTTTCGGAACACCAAATTCTTTGGCTTTGTCGATCAAAAGTTCCCCAGGCAAAGGTTTTTGTTCAATTCGATAACCGTAGCAAGGAACCACATGCTGGAGCAATTTGGCCGTTACGATAAATTGCTCATCTTCAAACACAGTTCCTTCTTGAACTTCCACAAATTCGAGTGGATAGGTTAAATGCGTTTTGGATACCTCAAAACTAGCATAGACCCATTCCTTCAATCCTTTTGGACCATATACTGTCAATGTCTCTTCACCACCCAAAAATGAGCGGGAACTCAAAAAACCCGGCAATCCAAAAATATGATCGCCATGCAAATGTGTGATGAACACTTTTTCAACTTTTCGCGGTCGAATGGTTGTATGTAAAATTTGATGCTGGGTTGCTTCCCCACAATCAAATATCCATACTGTGCCACGTTCCTCCAGCAGCTTTAACGCGAGGGCACTTGTATTTCTTTCTTTAGATGGCATGCCAGCCCCTGTACCCAAAAATTGTAGTTGCATAAAATCTTCTCCGTTCCTTGCTCAAGATTGCTTTACCGGTCTTTTAAATCCTCAAAAAAGTCTTTGCTGAAGCTTGTTTTGGACGCGTAACTTTTTTTGTTGATTTCGATTCCCTTTTGAATGGCTCCCTTGCCAAACTTTTTTTCAATCTCATCAATAATATTATAAATTGGCTCTTGTTTAGCAAATTGTTCAAAATTGAAAAGTGATAGTTGTTCTGCGGATTGTCTGCGCTCCAATACGTTGGAAACCGTAATTCCTAAAAGGCGAATTGGAACCCCATCCCAGGATTTATGAAATAGTTCCAATGCTTCTTCATAAATTCTATTTTTCTCATGAATGGGATTTTGAAAGGTTTTGCTTTTTGAATGGTTATGCCAATCTGCATCCCGAATTTGGATGCTGATGGTGGTTCCGCACAATTTTTTGGCATCCAAACGCTCTGCAACTTTTTCGGAAAGCTTTAGAAAGGTCTTTTCCAACACGTCAATATCTGTTTCATCGAATGGCAATGTTGTCGAATTGCCCACACTTTTTGTCTGATAAATGGCATTTGGGTCAACCTCGCGTGTGTCTTCCCCATTCGCTCTCCTTTTTAAACGTTCTCCATTTTTCCCTAACGCCTTTTTAATTATAAGTTCATCGATATGGGCTAAATCCCCGATTGTCTCTACTTTAATGGCGGCCAATTTTTTTGCTGTACTTTCTCCCACTCCATGCATGTTAATGACCGGCAATGGCCATAATTTTTCAGGTACATCTCGCTTGCGCAAGACCGTAATGCCCATTGGTTTCTTCATATCCGACGCAGTTTTGGCCAAAAATTTATTGGGTGCTATGCCGATTGAGCATGGAAGATCCAGTTCACGATAAATTCTCATTTGAATTTCTTTTGCAATCTCAAGCGGATGGCGTTCATCCGATATTTCGGAAATATCCAAATAGCCTTCATCAATCGAAACGGGTTCAATCAAATTCGTATAACTTCTTAAGATGGAAAACATGGCTTTAGAGGCAGTACGATATTTTTGAAAATCGGGAGGCAATAAAATCAGCTCCGGCAATTTGCGCAAAGCTTCCCCAACACTCATGGTTGTATAAATGCCTTTTGCTCTGGCTTCGTAAGAACTTGTCACGATAATGCCTCTTCTTTCCTTCGGATTGCCTGCAATCGCGATGGCTTTCCCTTTCAACTCGGGATTATAGGCTTGCTCAACAGAAGCATAAAAGCTATTCATATCCACATGTAAAATAATCCGTGCTTTTGCCATGTTTTCACCTCCGTTGCTATTATAAAATACGCCTTGGCGTATATTTCACTTCCTCTTCTCTTTCGCGCAGAAAACAACTGTCGCAGGATGCGACATTCCTAGGCTAACTTCCTCATTAAACTTTCGAAAATCTTTGACATCCGCCAAATGTCTTAACTTCACTCAGCTTCAAATTCATCTGACCACTTTCAAAAGTGGAAGGCTTCTGTATATGTCGCTAGTTTAGGTAAGAATATTTGCTGAATGAAGATAATTTTATCATAAATAGGTTAACATATACATTTTACACCACTTGCTATGGCAAGTATCAAAACTAAAAAACATTCCCAGCAAACTTTTTAATGTCTGCCAGAAATGTTTAAATTAATTATTTGTCAGAACGCCTTCTTTTTGATTAAGCTTCGTTTCTTCAATTTCTTTATTCTCTTCAATTTCTTCATATAAGGTAACTTTTCTAGTATCGGGCGCGAAGAAAGATAACAGCAATGAAATGAACAAACCAGCCATCATTAATCCTCCGAAAACAAAAGGGTTTGGGCCAAATCGATCGGCAACAACCGTCCAAAGCATCGGACCGAAACCCGCTACAGCCGCAGCAATTTGATAACTGAAGGATAACCCAGTATATCGTACATTAGCTGGGAACAATTCCGAAAAGAAAGTACCTTGAGTGGAAAAAATGGCACCCCAAAGAATTCCTAAAACTACTGCTTGCATTATATAAAATAATATTTCGCTTTCCGGAATGATTAAAAAATACGGAATCGCTAATACAAACATTCCTATTAAACTACCCACATAAATAATTTTACGACCGATGAAGTCTGAGAAATACCCTACCAGTGGAATAGAAACCAGCATTGTAATACATCCAATGGATACACCCATCAACGCAATATCTTTACTATAACTTAAATAAGTAGTTGCGTAAGTTATAATAAAGGACATAATGAAAACATTGAACAATCCATCGCCAAGCTTTAAACCAATAATACGCAATACATCTTTTGAATTATATTTGAATAAGTTCACGACAGGCATTTTTGCAAGTTGGCCATTTTCTTTTTTATGCTGAAATTCCGGAGTTTCTTCAATTCCGCTGCGAATCCAAACAGCTATAAGAATTAAAACGATACTAAATAAAAATGGAATTCTCCATCCCCATGCCAAAAATTGTGCGTCTGTAGTTAATGCACTAATAATACTGAAGCTAAATGTACCCAATACTAAACCGATTGGAACACCTAGCTGAGGAATTGAACCGAACAAACCTCGAATTCCCTTTGGAGCTGATTCTGTTGCCAACAATACTGCTCCTCCCCATTCTCCGCCTAAGGCAAACCCTTGTACCAAACGCAAGACAACGAGCAAGACGGGTGCCATGATTCCAATTTGCTGGTAGGTTGGCAACAAGCCCATCAGGAAGGAAGAGCCACCCATACCTATTAAAGTCAACATAAGTGATGCTTTTCTTCCGATTCTATCGCCCATATGACCAAACAATAGACTTCCAATTGGTCTTGCTGCATATCCTGCCCCAAATGTGGCAAAGGCTAGGATGATTGAGATTGCCGGATCTGCAGATGGAAAAAACAAGGATGAAAAAACTAACCCAGTGGCTGTTCCATAAAGATAGAAATCATACCACTCTATGACAGAACCAATTAAACTGGCAAATAAAATTCTTATCTTTTTCATAAAATCCTCCAAACTTTATATTAATCTAATTTTAGATTGCCTTACATCTAGAACAAATATGTATTTTACAATCTATTGTGGAATAAATTTCCTATATCATTATACTGTCCTTCTAAATTGGAGTCAATAAGAATTCAGATAATTCCATATAATTAGATAACTATTGAAGGATTATCGCTTTAGAAATCGGGCATTATTTTAATTATAAAAAATAAAAGCATTCCCATTAAAAAAACAAGGGAATGCTTTTATCTTTAGTTTAAATATTTGACAATGCAAAATTATTATTTTGCATATGTTTCTTCAAGCCATTTTAATTGTTGCTCGACAAATTCTTCGGATAAGTCATGTTTTTCAATAAAACGGTTGCGTTCATGTTTCGAACATTCGATTGTACATCCGCCAAGATGCTTCAACTCATTCTCTTCCGAAGCGATAATTTGTTTATTGCATTCCGGATTAGCGCAGTTGATGTAGCGTTCACATGGCGTGCCGTCAAAATGGTCTTTCCCGACAATCACGTGCTCAACTTGGTTAATCGGAACCGTTAAACGCTCGTCAAATACGTACATTTGTCCATCCCAAAGTTGGCCTTTTGCTACTGGGTCTTTACCGTAAGTCGCCACACCGCCGTGCAGCTGTCCCACATCTTCCCCAATACCTTCGCGTTTTAACCAGCCGGAGAATTTCTCGCAGCGAATACCGCCTGTACAATAAGTTAATACACGTTTGCCTTCAAATAACTCTTTGTTATCACGGACCCATTGAGGTGTATCACGGAAAGTTTCAACTTCCGGACGAATCGCACCGCGGAAATGGCCAACATCATACTCATATGTGTTGCGGACATCAAGTACAACAGTATCTTCATGTTGCATTTCTTCCAGGAATTGTTCAGGTGATAGGTAGCGACCAGTAATTTCATGCGGGTTGATGTCATCTTCCAAACTTAAGTTAACAAGCTCAGGACGCGGGCGCACATGCATTTTCTTGAACGCATGACCTTCCGCTTCGTCAATTTTGAAAACAATGCCTTCAAATAGTGGATCGTTTTTCATCATTTCCATATAAGCATTTGTATCCTCAATCGTTCCGGATACTGTCCCGTTGATTCCTTCTGTTGCTACCAAAATACGGCCTTTTAAATTTAGTTCTTTACATTTAGCCAAGTGCTCGGCTGAAAAAGCTGCCGGATCTTCTATGGTTGTATAAAAATAATAAAGCAAAACTCTGTAGTTCATTACTATTCCACCTATCAGTTATATTTGCAGGATATATTGATAGTATATCTCTTGTTTTCAATCGCTACCTGCATCAAGCAACAGCAATTAAAAACAGCGTATTTAATTATACGGGATTCTTCGAGAAAAAGCAAACAAAAAAAAGATTGCACCGTTTCATTTAGAATGAAAAATCACTCCATTTTTCCACTCTTAGTATACCTGCATCCCGGTTATAGGATTGATCTTTCACGTAGACTTTTGTGGAAATATCCTTTAACGTATCCAGCACAGCTGGTTTATCATCGAAATAATAATCCAGATTCAAGTCTTTTATAATATTGATTTTCTCTTGATCCTGCATGCCACAGTAAAAACGCTCGTCATGGACCGGGAAACCTTGATCTTTCACCCATTGCCGTGTTTGGGAACAATATTGTTTTGGACGGGAAGTAATATAGTAAATTTCATGCCCTTGCCGTTCAAGTTCAGTCAACAACTCAAGCGCACCTTCAAAAACAGGGCAATCCGTGAAATAAATTTCTTCCAGCAAGCTATTCCACATTCTGCCCCCCGCTTCAGCATCCATTCCGAACGCTTCATGGATTTCCACAGTTTTTAATTCGCGAAATACTTCCAGTCCAATCGAGAGGTTCAGTTTTCGATTGTAGATGTGAAAGGCATGCTCCCGCAAATTAATTAAAGTATCATCAATATCAAAGCCAAATCTCAAGTAAAGCGCCTACTTTCTTATGAATAAATGACAAATTGCGTGGCAAAATTTTGTTCTTTCTCAATCTGAATTGCCTGCAATTTCTCTACTTCTTTTTTTCTTTTTGTTGCACAGACCGCAAAATCCAGTTCCTCGATCTTTTCTTTTGATAAAAGTTTTGCCATTTCCTCTGCATCCTTCATGGCGCTATTCAATCCAAACGCGCCTGTTGGGGTCATCGTATGAACCGCATCGCCTATCAATACAACGCCCGCTTTCCCCCAACAGTCCGTAAAATTGCTATGAACGTCAAGCAGTACGAAATCCTGCCAGCTTTGTATATGGCTCTCAACGGTCTCTTTCAACTGTGGAAAAGCTTTTATTAATTTATCGATAAATGGGGTAAAGGGCTGTTTCCGCAATTCCGGAAACGAATTTTCGGGAATATTCCAACCAATTTGAATGTACCCTTTTGCTTGGGTAAATAATGAAAGCTGCATGCCATCAATCAAAGCCATCTTGATGGACGGTTCCCAATTTAGCGGGGCTGGAATTCTTGCCCACAATAAATCATAACCATGCTTTCTTACAGTAACGTCGATTCCCGCTTTTTTGCGCACGGTAGAATAGCGTCCATCCGCACCTATTACCAAATTGCTTTCAATAGTGAATTCTTTTCCTTTATGACTTGCTCTCACACCATAAAAGCAGGATGAATCGTCTTTTAATAGATCCACCACTCTCGTATTGGTCATTAAAGTAAAATGCGAATATTTTTTTGCTTCTCCCAGTATTACTTGAAGTAAATGCGACTGGGGAACATGAATGCCAAGATGCCCTACTTTTGGGTCAGGATAGATGGTTTTAAACAGCTTCCCATCTTCCCAATATTCGAGTGTTTCCATACGAAGCAATCCCAATTGTTCTACTTTATCGAATAGCCCATATTCTTTTAAAATGGCTTCGCCTTCTTCATTCAAATGTTCGCCGCGAAATTCTTTTGCAATTTCGCCATGTCGTTCAAGCAATATAACGGATATGCCTTGTTTCGCCAATAAATACGAAAGTAAAGCTCCACCAGGTCCAGCGCCTACAATACAAACATCCGTCTTCAAGTTCATTTTTCTTCACCTAGTTTCGGATAGGCCGAAATAAACAAATCAGGACCAATTTGTTCAAAAGAATGGAATTCCAGCTGAACAGCATCGTCCATTTTCTCTAAATCCAACCCGGCAAAAGGCGTTTTCGAATGGCTTCCACCCAGTACCTTTGGTGCGATATACACAAGGAATTTATTAATATGGTTTCCTCTAAGGAAGGAAGCATTTACGTCAGCTCCACCTTCCACCATTAGATCCGTTATTCCGGCTTTAAATAATTCATGGAGTGTTTCGTCTAAATCCAATCCACTGTCCGTTTTGGATACCGTCAAAATTTGTACACCCTGTTCCTTCAATTGCCCAATTTTCTCGTTATCGGCATCTTTCCCGCAAACAATAATCGTTTGAGCTTCTGTTGTATCGGCGACATTTGAGTTCAATGGAGTTTTCAACTCGCTATCCAAAATGATACGAACCGGATTCTTTCCTTTTTTATAAGAAAGTCTTGTTGTGAGCGAAGGATTATCCGCCAGCACCGTTCCCACACCAACTAAAATGCCGTCTACTCTATCCCGAAGTTCATGCACATGTTGGCGTGCCTCTACGCTTGTAATCCATTGAGAGTGGCCGGTATGTGCGGCAATTTTACCATCCAAGGTCATGGCAAATTTCGAAATAACGAACGGTTTATCCGTCAACATATTATGAATAAAACGCTCGTTCAATTGACGGGCCTCTTCCTCCAACAAACCAACCTCGACTTCAATTCCCGCTTCTTTTAACAAATTAATGCCGCGTCCGGCAACAGATGGATTCGGATCCATCGTTGCTACAACAACGCGGCTAACTTCCGATTCTTTTACTAATTTCGCGCACGGTGGTGTTTTCCCGTAATGCGAACACGGCTCTAGCGTTACATACAAAGTTGCTCCTTTTGCATGCTCGCCCGCCATGTTAAAGGCATGTACTTCAGCATGCGGTTCGCCTGCTTTTCGATGCAGGCCTGTCCCTACAATTACACCATTTTTCACTAGAACTGCTCCCACACAAGGATTCGGGTTTGTTCTTCCCTTGGCGGAAGCAGCCAAGTCCAAAGCCAATTGCATATACTCGCGATCAGTTTTCATCTAAAAAACTCTCCTTATAGTTCAACAATAAATTCTTTTTGCGGAATATGGCCGGATTTCTTCACTTTCGTTTCCAGGTAATGACGATTTGTCTCGGTTAAACCGCCCCATATCGAGATATGGTCGTGTGCAAGAAGACCATGGGATTTCAAAGCTTCAAGTTTTTTTGGATTGTTTGTAATCAATGTAACCGGCTTTGATCGAAGCGCCTCCAGAACCCGAATGGCTTCACCATAATTGCGCACATCATCTTCAAATCCCAGTGCATTATTTGCCTCAACCGTGTCATAGCCTTCTTCTTGAAGAAGGTAAGCCAAGGATTTCGAGAATAATCCAATGCCGCGCCCTTCATGATTGGCCAAATAAAAAATAGCGCCGCAGCCATGCTCTTCAATCATTTTCATCGATTCATGCAATTGATATCCACAATCACAACGTTGACTGCCGAAAATGTCCCCTGTATGGCAAATGCTGTGCATACGAATTATTGCGGAATCCGCATTGGCAAAATCGCCATAGACCAATACGGAAGACTGCTGCTTGGAAGCCAACTCGGCATTGATGATTCCTTGTAGTACCTGCTCTTTTGAATCTAATTGTTTGTCGATATTCAACCATGTATACCATTGGAAAGTGGTTTCAAAGTCCCCCTGCTTAATTGGCAGTCGAACTGGACCAACAATACAAAGATTTTCTTTCTCGTTAAACGAAACAATCTGCATTTTTTGTTTCAAAATTTCATGTGTATCTGAACGGTTTAACATGTTTTATCACCTATCTATTCTTTAGCACAATATATGCGAATTTTTATTTGTTGGTTACTTTTTGTAACTAAGTATATATTAATAATTAGCAAAGGTCAATTCTAGCAAGTCGAGGAGTACATTTTAATAGATATTCAAGAATTTTACCATATTTTTCTGATGTTTTTTTTAGTTCTTAAGCAGGATTAGAACAGAAAATTTGTAGTATCTCAATATTATAATAATAACCAATTGGCAGGAAATAATGTATGGACTAAAAAACACAAAAGCTCAGTAATTGCGGAGTATTGTATAGCCAATGGAATTGCTATTAGAAAGATTATTTGTTGCTGCTGAAGGTCATTTGCGAGTGGGAGATGGTTGGAGCATTAATCGAAAGTGAAAATTATCCTTTGTCACAATCATTTCACAATCTGGTTTTTTGGGACTCAATTTGGGGATTTTTTTATGCATTTGGCGCATTCTGATAAGGAGTTTTCTTCAAGTATTATCAAACTCGGCTATTGAGGTTTTCTAATCATGAACATTTCTGCTTGCTGTTTTAGAATATCGTCTTAAACGCTATCTGCACAACAGCACATGGATCCCCCATTAAAAAACGGTTCCCCATCCATAAAACCCTCCAGCAACAAACGCTGAAGGGTTAAAAATTTTTAATTCAGGATTCTTACTTTAACTTGCTTTCTGCCCCACTGAAGGGCTTGTTGTTGTGTTGGAATAAACACATCGATTTTATTTCCTTTAATTGCACCGCCAGTGTCTCCTGCTATTGCTTCCCCATAGCCTTCCACCCAAACTTTGGAGCCAAGCGGAATAACATTTGGATCGACGGCAATTACTTTTTGATTCGGATTTGAACGCAGATCGATACCGGTCGCGGTTTTTCCTGAACAGCCCGAGCAATAAGCCGTATATGCCGTTGAATTCATCACAATCTCTCTGCCCGACGATTGTTCAGCACTTGTGTCTTCTTGAACAACCTTTTTCTCCGATGTTTGTTGCTCACTTGTTTGCGCTTTATTGATTCTTTTTTCGTCAACTGGTTTCTCACTTACCTTTACTGCAGCAACCCTTTTGTCTGATGATACTGTTGTCTGACTCCATGAACTTTTTGCAATTCCTTGGGATTTTCCTTCCAAAACAAGCTCCTCTCCCGGATAAATCAGGGAGTCGCTTAAATTATTCCACGCCATCAGCTCTTGAACCTGTATCCCATTATTTATAGCAATTCTATATAGTGTATCCCCTTTTTTCACTTTATGCACTTTCAGCTGCGCAATTTCAGATTGCTGCAACTCCTTGTTCTCTGAATTATTCTGAAGCGCTTCGTCGGCCTCACTTAACAGGAAAACTTGTTCATATTCATCATCCGTATGCATCAGGGCACGATCGTTTTCCATACCATACACCTTAAATGATGATATTGAGAAAATAATAAATAGCATAATCGAAGTTAATGTCCATTTCATTTTCATTTCTTAGTCCCCCTATTTATAAAATCTCTCTAAATTTAAATAGTCTATGAGATAAGTTATATTTTTAATTTTCCATAAATATACTTTATGTTATAAAAATAGAGTTAAAATGTAACATTTGTAATAAATGTAATCTTTTTATAATTTAGAACAACAAAAAAACTGGTTCACAAACAATTGTTTGTTGAACCAGTCTAGCATCATATGTTTTTTTATTGAGCAGTATATCCGCCGTCAACAGTTAATGTATTCCCAGTCATAAAGGATGAATCGTCGGATGAAAGGAACAGCACTGCTTTTGCCATTTCCTCCGATTGCCCCAATCGTTTCATCGGCGTCATTTGTCGCAAAATGTCTTTGCTTTCTTCTGGAATGATTGGTGTATCAATAAACCCTGGACATAATGCATTGATGCGAATATTCTGTTCTGCGTATTCCAGCGCAAGGGAACGAGTTAAGTTGATAACCCCACCTTTTGCTGCATTATAAGCAGCCGATCCTGGGGAACCTACCCAACCATACATCGAAGCAGTGTTTACCATCACTCCGCCGCCAGCTTTTAAAAATTCTCTTAATGCCTCGCGAGCTACCAAGAAAACACCATCCAAATCGACATTTACCGTGTTTCGCCATTCAGAGTATTCCAGGTCGTGGGAAGAATGCACTCTGCCTATCCCCGCGTTGTTGAAGACGATATCCACTTTTCCGAAAGTCTCAATTGTTTGCTTGAAGAATGCAGCCACTTCTTCTTCACTCGTAATATTTCCTTTTACAAAAAGCGCTTCCGCGTTTTGATTTTTTAACTCTTGTTCGAAAGCTTTCCCTTTTTCTTCATTTAAGTCCACCAGTACTACTTTGGCCCCTTCTTCAACAAAGAGCTTTGCTGTCGCAGCACCAATACCGGAAGCGCCACCTGTAATAACTGCTACTTTATCCTGTAATTTGCCCACAAAAAATTCCTCCTTCTCACTACTTTTAGGCATTGTTACTATTCCCAAAAAAGCATTGCCTAAAACGATTATAGGTTTAAACAGAAAAGTCTTAAAGGGAGATTCAGGTTATTTCACAGATTCTTCTTTTAAAAGATATAATTTTGTGTCAATTTTCACCCCACTTATATCGAGTACAAACTACCAATAGATTTAAATTATAGAATATTCAGATATTTGCTTGACGGAATAAATTCTTTTCCTTTAGAATACCAATATAGAGTAATTATTACCGTATAACGGTAAAACTGGGAGGAATATTCGATGAAATTACCAGCAGTTCATTTTACCCAAAGACAACATGAATTTCGATTTGAGGTACGCCAATTTTTAAAAGAAAAATGTGCAGAAGGTAAATTTCACACAAAATGCGATTCATGGCTAAGCGGCAGCAATCCCGATTTCTCAAAGTTAGTTGGCGAAAAAGGATGGATTGGCTTAACATGGCCCAAAAAGTATGGCGGTGCAGAGAGAAGTTCTTTGGATCGTTACATATTAACCGAAGAATTTCTCGCTGCAGGCGCTCCTGTTGCCGCCCATTGGATTGCAGATCGCCAAACCGGTCCCCTGCTTTTGCGTTTTGGTACCGAAGAGCAACGGCAATTCTTCCTTCCGAAAATAGCAGCCGGCACCTGTTATTTTGCGATTGGACTAAGCGAACCGAATAGTGGTTCCGATTTGGCATCAGTCACTACAAAAGCCGAAAAAGTGGAGGGCGGCTGGATTGTCAATGGGGCAAAAACTTGGACAAGCAATGCTCATGATGCTCACTATATGATCACTTTGGTGCGGACCGATCCATTTGATGGCGTAAAAAAACATAACGGTTTAAGTCAATTGATTATCGATTTGCATGCAGAGGGAGTTACAATATCCCCGATTAATTATATGACCGGCCAGCCGCATTTTAATGATGTTTATTTTGAAAACGTATTCGTGCCGGATGAAATGGTGGTAGGCGAACTCGGAAACGGATGGAAACAAGGCTTGGCTGAATTGGCATTTGAACGCAGCGGCCCTGAACGAATTCTAAGTACACTTCCTCTGCTAGTTGAACTAATCGAAGAACTGAAAAAACAAAACAACGTGATTGCATTGGAAGAAGCCGCAAAGCTGGTTGCCCAACTATGGAGTTTGCGAAACCTTTCCATCGGTGTTGCCAGGGTGCTTGAGGAAGGTGGAGAGGTTGCGATTCCCGCTGCGCTAGTAAAGAGCATTGGAACAAAGTTTGAACAGAGTATTCCGGAAATCACTCGCCTGCTGGTAGATACTTACCCGCGATTGGAAGCAAAGCAGAAACTCGACCGATTAATGGCTGAATCTCTCCTCCATTCACCTGGATTCACGATACGGGGAGGAACTTCAGAAATTCTATATGGAATCGTAGCGAAAGGAGTTGTAGCTGGATGAGTGAGATGAAAGAAATGATTCTTGAAGTGGTAGAAAAAATGTTTAAAAAGACAGTCGATAAAGAAACTGTGGATCTTGCAGAAAATGGACATTGGGCTGAAAGTGTTTGGCAAATTTTAAAGGACAATGAGATTTTAAATGTTGCCGTCTCTGAATCAGCTGGCGGTGCTGGCGGGGATATCGATGACTTACTAAGTCTTTATCAATTAGTTGGAAAATACGCCGTGCCCATTCCTTTTACAGAAACGACATTATCAAACTATATATTGGAATCCTATCAGTTGGCAATTTCCAATGATTCAATCACCTACTGTTTACCTCAAACATCACTTGTCATGAATGATGATCAAACTATTTCCGGCACGCTTATTAATGTACCGTGGGCAAGGCACGTAAAGGAAATTCTGGCATTTGCACATAGTTCTGAAGGCGTTTTTCCCGTTCGTCTTTCATTAAAAGAAGCAACCATCCATCCTAATACGAATCTCGCTGGTGAATCTCGTGATACTGTAACATTTAATCAATCCAAAAGTTTACAAGTACAGTCTACCCCTTTATCAGATGATCAATTGCAAGATCTAAACACAATCGACACTGCAGCTAAAAACGCGTTAATGTGCGGTGCTATTGAAAAAGCATTTCTTCTCTCGGTCCAGTTTGCAAAAGAACGGGAACAATTTGGACGGCCAATTCACCGATTTCAATTGGTACAACAGCATCTCGCGCTATTGGCAGGCGAACAAGCCATTGCAAGCAGCTCTCTTGAAAATATGATTGCTGCCTTACTAGAAGGACGTGAGCAGAATGAAGTAGCATATACTCGAATTCGGTTAGATGAGGCGTCCAGAATTGTTTCAACATCAGCCCATCAGGTACATGCAGCAATCGGAGTTACCCATGAACATAGCCTGCACCAATATACGCGCAGATTATGGTCTTGGAGAGAGGAAGGACTTACAGCGAACCATTGGAAAAAAGTTGTTGCCAATACATTGCTTACTACTCCTTTTGACGATTTATGGAGTTATTTGACGGATTCTGAAAAGATTTTCACAACCAATTAGGGGGTACTATAAATGTCTGATTTATTGTTTGAAGTAAATGGACCGATAGCAACCATAACATTAAACCGTCCACAAAGCATGAACGCTTTTAGTGAGGAAATGATTTTAAAATGGATCGACTCGCTGGAAAAAGTTCGGGATTCTGATGAAATTCGCGTTTGTTTAGTAAAAGGAAACGGCAAAGGCTTCTGCGCTGGCGGAGATATTAAAGCGATGAATGCCGGAAAAGGTTTTTTTGAAAGTAAAGAAGACGTTACTTCCACTGCCCTTGCACGCAAAAATTCTTTGTGGAAAAAAGTCCAGCGCGTTCCTTTATTGCTAGAAGAAATCGATAAGCCGGTCATTGCACAGGTTCACGGATTTGCTTTCGGAGCAGGGCTTGATATGGCATTAATGTGTGATATTCGTATAGTTGCGGAATCGACAAAACTTTCCGAAAGCTACGTTAATGCAGGCATTGTCCCTGGAGATGGGGGCGCATACTATCTTCCACGATTAGTCGGAGTAGATCAAGCACTTGATTTGCTTTGGACCGGACGCGTGCTTACAGCGAAAGAAGCAAAAGAAAAAGGGTTGGTTACTTTTGTCGTGCCTGATGAAGAACTCGAGCGTTTCACACTGGACTATATCGAAAAAATTGCGAATGGACCGGCTGCCGTCATTCAATTTATGAAACGCGCGGTTTACCAAAGCCAAAAAATGAGCTTACGTTCCTCCCTGGACTATATCTCTTCAGCAATGGGGATTGTAACTGAGCTTCCTGACTACCAAGAGGGTGTTTCTGCGATTGTGGGAAAAAGAAAAGCAACATTTAATTGAACCCTCACCTAAAATTGAAAAAAGGAAATTGGGTGATTTAATGACTACAAATCATAAGAACAACACATATACAATGCAATCACTCACAAAAGCGATTCACGTGTTAAAGGCTTTTACAAGAAAAGATAAAACTCTTTCTTTGACACAATTGCACAACAAAACAGGAATAGGGATTTCAAGTTTACAAAGAATTGTAGCCACTCTAATCAATGAAGGTTTTTTGCACAAGGATGAGAAAACAAAAACTTATGAACTTGGGCTTTCTATTTTTATTCTAGGTAATCTAGTAGAACAAGAATCCGGTCTAATTACGGTGGCAAAGCCGATTTTGGCCAACCTCAATCATGAAACAGGAGAAAGCATCTCCCTTAATATCATTGATGGCGATGAACGGAGATGCTTATTGAACCTGGAGAGCACGCATTCCTTAAGTACAAAAGCATACGTGGGAGATAGCGCCCCGCTTTTTGCCGGGGCTTCTGCAAAAACTTTGCTTGCTTTTTTATCTCATGAAGAGATTGAACAGTACTTGAACAAAGTGAGATTGGTTCGAATCACACCAAAAACCATTACGAATAAACAATCAGTCCTGGAAAGTCTGGCTGAAATTCGCGAAAAAGGCTATGCCATTAGCAAAAGTGAGCGTATATTGGGAGTGGCTTCCATAAGCGCTCCCATTCTTTTGCCAACTGGGAAACCCCTTGCCTCTATAACGATTGTTATTCCCGAAGTACGTTTTTCGCAGTATAACCTGGAAGAGCTGATACAAAAAATAAAAGAAGCTGCCCATCGGATCGAACAGCAATTGTATTGATGCCGTCCGACTATGGGCGCTTCTTTTTTATCCAATCATACCGCTTCCGCCGTTTACTGAAATAACTTGTCCTGTAATCCAATCAGCATTTCCGCTTAGAAGAAAGTCGATTATACCAACAATATCATCCGCTCTTCCCAATCGATTCAACGGATAATTTTTTATTAGCTTTTTCATCCTTTCTTCATTCATGCCAAGATCACCTTGGTCTATCAAACCCAGAGAAACGGTATTGCACTGAACTTGGTTTTGTCCCACTTCAAGTGCCAGTGATTTTATAAAACTAATCACACCATTTCTGGCTGCAGCAGAAATAATCAAATTTCGATTCCCCATTCTGGCAGAATCGCCAACAATCGATATAAATTTCCCTTCTCCTTTTTCTTTCATATGAGGGATGAACGTATAGGCCAAATTAATGACTCCATTTAAACAAACATCAATTTCTTTTTTCCACTCATCTTTTGCATATTGAAAAAGTGGTTTCATTTGAACATATCCCGCATTATTCACAACCCCGTAAAGATCGCCAAATTCTGTTTGAATTTTATCACGCATTCGTTCAACTTGTTCCAAATCGGAAATATCCCCTTGTATTGCCAGAACGCGGCACCCAAGCGTTGCAATCTCCTGCGTTGTCTGGAGTGCCTCTTCCTTTGAACGATGATAATGCAGGGCAATATTGGCGCCATTTTTCGCTGCTGAGATTGCAATCGCCTTTCCGATTCGGTCGGCTCCACCTGTAACCAATATTGTTTTGCCGGATAGTGTACGAGAGTCTTCCATTTACTTCCCTCCAACAAATTGTGCATCATTTGGTTCCAATTTTAATTGGTGCAAGAACTAGACCATTTGCAAACCGCCGTTTACGGACAACGTTTGCCCAGTGATATAATTTGCCTCTTCAGATGCCAGAAATGCAACGGCGTTGGCAATGTCCTCTGGTTGGGCCAGTCTTCTAAAAGGAATGGCTTTTATTAACGCTTCTGCAATCCCTGCATTATATTCGCCAATTTCCTTAAATAGTGGAGTATCCGCGGGACCCGGAGAAACACAATTCACATTGATTTTATGTCTTGCCATCTCGCGGGCCAACGTTTTTGTAAAGGCGATAACTCCGCCTTTGGCTGCAGAGTATACAGCTTCCCCACTGGATCCTACTCGTCCGGAATCAGAAGCAATATTCACTATTTTTCCATAACCTTGTTCGATCATTAAGGGTAAAATCGCCTTGCACGTATGAATCTGGCCCATCAGATTTATATTAATGATCCGGTCCCAGGTATCCGGTTCGCTTTTTAGGAAAGGCTCTACTTTATCCCAGCCAGCATTATTAATCAAAATATCGATTGATCCGAGTTGAGATGTTGCTGCTTGAACCGCTTCTTCTACACTGGCCAATTGTGTCACATCACAATAAACAGAAATTGCTTTTCCGCCACTTTCATTTATAAGCGAAACCGTCTCTTCGGCGTTCCCGATATTTAAATCCGAAACGGCAACAACCATATCCTTGGCAGCCAAGGTAAGGGCAATTTGACGGCCAATTCCACGACCTGCTCCCGTTACAAAAGCGATTTGTTTTGACATAATATTTCTCCCCTTTATTTAAAAAACAGCTCCCGCATCAAATTAGCGGAGAAAGTTTTTCTTTTTTTCGTATAAAGATGCCTCTGGCGTTAGAGTACTAGAATACGCAAATCGCTAGAGGCGGATTTATAATCTACGTTCGGTTAATTGTTTCAGAAATCATTTCACGCAACTTAAACTTCTGGATTTTGCCGCTCGGCGTTCTTGGGAAGTTTTCGATAATTTCCAACCGTTCCGGCCAATATTGTTTTGCTACACCTTTACTCAATAAAAATGCTTGCAGCGTTTCCATCGTAAGTGGAGCAGTATTCTGTTTCATCCCAATAAAAGCACAGGCTTTTTCTTGCAGCCTTGGATCTGGCATAGCCACTATTTGCGCGCCCAAGACGTCAGGGTGTTCATAGAGGATATTTTCAATATAAGCTACCGGAATGTTTTCTCCGCCCCTGATAATGATGTCTTTATTTCGTCCCGATATGCGGATATAGCCATCCTCATCCATGATTGCCCGATCACCGGTGATAAACCAGCCGTTGTAAAATTCACTTTGCGTTTGTTCCATTTGCTTGTAGTAGCCGATAAATAGAGCCGGTCCCTTGCAAAGCAAATTTCCTTCCTCATTGGGAGGCAGCTCATCAAAATTCGAGTCCACCACTTTTACTTCCATACCAGGAAAGGCCAGCCCGTCTGTATTTATTAACTTATCTTCCTGATCATCAAGTTTGGTTAGAGTGACTAACCCGTCTTCTGTTTGCCCCCAGCCCGAAAGTATTGAAAAGTTCACAAGATTTTTTGCTTCCCTTACCAGCGTTCTTGGTATGGGCGCTCCAAGTGCGACGAAGGCCCTTAACGAATCCAAGTTATATTTTTGGATATCCGGCGATTGGATTGTATCTTGCAAAAAAGGAGTGGCTCCTGCTGTAAACGTGATTTTCTCTTTTTCAACTAGCTGCAAAAATTCAGAAGGATTCCACACATCCTGATATACAGCTGTCCCGGCATAATGAGTCGGAAGACGTACACCATAGCCAAATCCCGTCTGATGGGCAAAGGTAGAAGCCATAAACATGACATCTTGATCAGTTAAATTTAATCTTTCGATCCAGTAGTCCGAGGAAACACAAAGTGTATTATGGGTATGCATCACGCCTTTTGGCTTTCCTGTTGTTCCGGAAGTGAAAATAATTTCGGTTACATCATTTGGATCAAGGATAATTTCATCTAAAATTGAAGGGTCTTTTTTCGTTTCCCACGGTGTATCGAAAAGATACTGAATCGATTGCATGTTTTGCGGCACATCATCGCCAATCACAAATACATGTTCCAAAAAAGGCCAATTTGGCAAAAGGGATTCTACCATTTCGATATAATTAAAGTTTCTGAATCGATCAGGAATGATTAAAACCTTAGATTCTACCATACCAACCATATGGGCTATTTCTCTTTCCCGGTAAATAGGAATAAGCGGGTTCGTGATGGCCCCGATCCGTGTAATTGCATAATGCAATATAATAAACTCATTCCAGTTTGGCAGCTGCAATGAAACAACATCATTCTTTTTGATTCCCAGCTTCAATAACCCGAGGGCAACACGGTCAACCATTTTCCCTAACTCTTCGTAGGTGTAGCGAGAGTTCCGATCAATGATTGCTGGTTTATTCGGATTGCGTTCGATTGCATTTTTTAAATAATCAATAATTGTTTTTTGCGGCCAAACACTTTCATAGGCTTTTAAATAGTCAGAAGTTAATAAGGTTTCTAATTTCATTTAATTCCTCCTCGTTTATACACGGAATTTATTGAAATCTACTGGACGTTTTTCCAAAAATGCCTCTTTTCCTTCATTTGACTCAGGCGTATTATAGAACATTGCCAAACTGCCCATTGCCAACTGAGATATTCCTTGAATATTAGCCGAATCGGCATTAAAGGAAGCCTTCAACATTCTCAATGCAGTCGGACTTTTTTGCAGAATTTTTTCCGCCCATTCCTGGGTAGCTTGCCGCAATTCGCTCGCCGGTACCACTTTATTGACCAAGCCCATTTCTTTACATTCATGCGCTGTGTATTGCTCGCATAAATACCATATTTCCCTTGCTTTTTTCTCACCCACGATTCTTGCCAAATAGGCTGAACCAAATCCTGCATCGTAGCTGCCCACCTTCGGGCCGCTTTGTCCGAATTTTGCAGTATCGGCAGCAATCGTTAAATCGCACACAACATGCAATACATGGCCGCCTCCGATTGCATAGCCATTAACGGATGCAATGACCGGTTTTGGGATATTGCGGATAATTTGGTGAAGGTTTTCAATTTCCAGCCCTATTCCTCCCCCTAAGCCGCCATTGTCGTCATAGCCTCCTTCGTCGCCTTTTTCTTTTTGGTCTCCTCCAACGCAAAATGCTCTTTCACCTGCTCCTGTCAAGATGACTACACCGATTCTGTTATCATCCCATGCATCGCGAAATGCCCAAATTAGTTCCCGAATGGTACGCCCTCGAAAGGCATTCAATGATTTTGGGCGGTTGATTGTAATCGTCGCTGCCCCTTCATTTTTTTCGTAAAGAATATCCTGCAGTTCCGACACTTCTTGCTTGGCTGCCAAGTTATTGATCATACTCATTTTAAATCCTCCTTAAAAAGCATAATTTGTTGGAATACTTATTAAACTGTACGGAACTCTTTTCCTATAAGGTCCTTTGCGATGACCATTTGATTTGCTTGTGCCGTGCCATCCCCTATTTCCAGCCCAATTACATCACGCAATCTTTGTTCCAAAGGCATCTCTTTTGTATAGGCATAATGGCCATTAAGCAACAAACATTCATGAATGGCATCGGCGCTATATTTTGGTCCCAGCCATTTTACGCTTGATGATTCCCTGGAATGCTTGAGTCCCTGATCACGAAGCCAAAGCCCCCGATAAGCCTGCCATTTCACCAATTCCAATTGTGTATAATGCGTTACAATTGGGAATGAAACGGCCTGGTATTTCGCCAAGGGCTTCCCGAATGATTCGCGAATTTTGACATGCTCGATGGTTTCATCCAAACTTTGCATTGCTGCACCGATACATTGCAGTCCAATTAATAACCGGCTAAGGTCAAATCCGTTCATGACTTGATAAAATCCATTATTCTCTAGACCGATTCTATTAGAGACCGGAACTTTTACATCATGCATATAAATCGAACCTCGGCCAACCGGAATATTCCCCATATCTTCATAGCCTTTTACTTCCAGGCCATCTAAATCTGCAGGTACCAAGAATGCACTAATTCCTCTATTGCCAAGGTCCGGTGAGGTTTTAGCGAAAATAATGAAGGCGTCGCCGCATGTTGCTACACTAATGCCGGACTTTTCTCCATTTAAAACATAAACATCACCGTCCAACCTTGCCGTTGACTGAATTCCACCCGCATCCGTCCCGGCAGAGGGCTCCGTGATGGCAATTCCCACGATTTTGTTGCCGCTTGCAATTTGCGGCAGCCATAGTTGCTTTATTTCATCGCTTGCATGTTTTGAAAGTATTTCTCCAATCAAGGCATTTAACATGACTGCATAAGTTAGGTTAAAATCACCCCGCCCTATTTCTTCTGCTGCAATACCCGTTGTTATACAATCCGCGCCGCTCCCGCCATATTCTTCGGGAATTCTCAATCCGTTCACGCCCAATTCGCCAAGCTTCTTCCACAAGTGTTTCGGCGTGAGTCCTTCGCGATCCCATTTGGTGTAGTTCGGGAGTAACTCCTCTTTCGAAAAATCACTTAAGATTTTACGAAACTCCTGTTGTTCCTCGGTAAACTCAAAATTCAACATTTGCTTCCTCCCCCTCTAGTGCAATGTTCACGAAACATACCGGCAGTTTTCCACAATTGTGGTAATCCCTTGTCCACCGCCAATACATAACGTGACTAAGCCGTATTTGCCATTTCTTCTTATTAGTTCGTTCATCAACTTGGTCATTAATATTGCACCGGTTGCTCCGATTGGATGACCAAGGGCAATGGCTCCCCCATTTACATTGACTTTTTCCAAATCCAGGTTCAACTCTTGAATGACCGCCAGGCTTTGTGCTGCAAAAGCTTCATTTAATTCGATTAAGTCAATCTCATTCAATGAAAGCCCTGCCACCTTTAAAGCTTTTTCAGTTGATTTAACAGGACCGATTCCCATAATTTCCGGTGACACTCCTGAAACGGCCTGCGCGATGATTTTTACTTTTGGCGTTAAACCATACTGCTGCAGCTTTTCCCCTGACATTAGCAGCAAGGCGGAAGCGCCATCATTTCGCCCGCTTGAATTGCCGGCTGTCACCGTTCCTCCCTCTTTGAAGACAGGTTTCAATTTTGCCAATAATTCCAGGGAAGTTGAACGCGGATGCTCATCGGTTGCAATCTGAACAGCAGCTTTTCTGGTTTTAATCTCATAAGGAAGTATTTCTTGATTGAAATAGCCTTCCGAAATTGCCTTTGACGCTAATTCCTGGCTTCTTAATGCAAATTCATCCTGAGCTTCGCGGGAAATCTTGTATTTTTCAGCCAGATTTTCTGCAGTATAGCCCATGGTTAAAACTCCGTACTGATCAACCGGCTGTGAATTTACCTGGCTTTCCGTATTCGAATCATAAAGGGTATTATTGCCGACACCCAGCCCATAGCGTGCATTCCGCAAGTAGAACGGTGCATTGCTCATGCTTTCTGTACCGCCGGCAATAATGACATCATTAATGCCCAAAGCAATCTGCTGTGCCGCATTGTTGATTGCCTGCAAGCCCGAACCACATTGGCGGTGCACCGTATAAGCCGTTACTTCAACAGGCAATTTTGCGCGCAAACTTGCAACTCTTGCAATATTGGCCGCATCGCCGCTTTGTCTTGACTGTCCAAGAATCACTTCATCCACTTCAACCGATTCTTCCGTCCTGCCCAGCAAACCGGTGATGACATGTTCAGCTAATTGATCTGCCATTATGTCTTTCAATGCCCCGCCGATTTTTCCGATGGCCGTTCGCACACCTTCGACGATATAAACTTCTTCTCTCATTTAACTACACCTCTTTTATGCAAACTGTTGATCAAATGTTTTATATTCTCTCTTTAATTCCGAAGCGATAATATTGCGTTGAATTTCGGAAGTACCTTCATAAATTCGGGTAATGCGTGCATCCCTGTAATATCTTTCAATTGGATAATCTTTCATATAGCCAAGTCCCCCATGGATTTGGATGGCCGTATCTGCCACTTTGTTATAGACTTCCGAGCCGAACAATTTCACCATGGCTGCTTCTTTAACGACGCGCTCCCCTTGATCGACCATCCATGCAACGCGGTAAGTAAAGGATCGCAAAGCCTCGATTTGCAATGCCATGTCCGCAAGCATGTGCTGAATTACTTGGAAATTATAAATCGATTGATCAAACTGCTTTCGTTCCAAAGCGTGTTGCATGGAATGTTCCAGTAAACGCTCGGAAGACCCCAGGCACCTTGCTGCCATGCCGGCACGTCCATTTGCCAAGATTTTGAGAGCGTTTATATAACCTTCTCCTTCTGTTCCCAATACATTTTCAACAGGAATTTCCACATTGTCGAAATAAAGTTCTGCCGTATTGGAACCGCGCAAACCTAATTTCTTTTCAGGTGCGCCTATTTCAAAGCCGGGAAAACCTTTCTCTACAATGAATGAAGTAATGCCTTTCGCCCCTTTTTCCGGGTCAGTCACGGCCATTACTGTAAAGATGTCCGCATCATGAGCATTTGTAATATAATGCTTCATGCCATTCAGGATAAATTTATCGCCTTGGCGCACTGCAGTTGTTTTTAGGTTTGCAGCATTCGAACCCGCATCCGGTTCCGTTAAGGCAAAAGCGCCAATCCACTCGCCAGTTGCCATTTTCGGCAAGTATTTTGTCTTTTGTTCTTCTGTTCCGAACTCCACTATACCCACGGAGCCAATGCCGACGTGGCAGGAGATGATTGTTGTAAAACCATTGTGCGTTTTCGCCAGTTCCTCCAGAATGGCGCATTTACTCACCATATCCAAACCCAGCCCACCATATTGTTCCGGGATGCTTAAGCCAAATAAACCCAGCTCTTTTGACATTTCAAGAAGGTGAGGCGGAATGGCATTGTCCTCTTCTATTTTGTTTGCCAATGGCTCGACTTCATCCTTCACAAATTTGTTGACGATTTCCCTTAAGGATTCAAGTTCCTCGGTAAATTGAAAATTCATGCAAACTCCTCCTATTTGTTTAAGAATTGAGCGTCTCTTTTTTCTAGAAAAGCTTGTGTACCCTCTTTTTGATCTGCTGTTCCAAATAAAATTGTTGATGACAATTTTTCAATCCATTGGGCAGTATTTTGGTCAATGTCAAAGCCTTTATGAATTGCCTGCTTGACTAATTGAGTTGCAATGGGTGCTTTTTTCAATAAAGCAGACGCAATGCTTTGAATCGTTTCCTCCAAATTGTCTTCAAGGGAATAATAGTTGGCTAACCCGATTCGTTCCGCCTCTATTCCATCGATGATTTTTCCTGTTAAAATCAAATCCATCGCTCTGCCTTTTCCAACTAATCTTGATAAACGTTGCGTGCCTCCAGCACCGGGTAAAATACCTAAATTAAGTTCAGGTAATCCAAATTTCGCTTTGTCTGTTGCAATTCTTAAATCACAGGCCATTGCCAATTCGCAGCCTCCGCCCAAAGCGTAGCCATTCACAATGGCAATTGTTACTTTTGAACATTGTTCTATCTTTGAATAAAGTCCCTGCATCCCAGGCTGAAGTGCTTCGAGCATTGGCCGGTCATGCAATGCTCGAATATCGGCGCCTGATGCGAACGCTTTACCTCCAGCTCCCTGAAGGATGATAATCCGTACTTCGGGATGTTGTTCCAGGCGTTCAAAGCCATCTTCAATGTCCTTTAGCATGGCGGGAGACAACGCATTCCGTACTTCCGGTCGGTTCAACGTCAAATAAGCGATTGAATCTTTGATCACTAAAGAGATATTTTCAAAATCCATCATTCCATCACTCTCCCTGATAGTCATAAATCCCTCTGCCGCTTTTTCTTCCGAGGCGACCAGCTTTTACATACTTCACCAATAGAGGACTGGGACGATATTTCTCCCCTAATGTTTTGTGCAAATATTCCAGTGTACTAAGCCGTGTATCTAATCCAACTAAATCTCCCATTTCCAATGGCCCCATTGGATGATTTAGCCCAAGTTTTATTGCTTTATCGATATCCTCGGCTGAGGCAACGCCTTCCATCAACATATTCATCGCTTCGTTTCCGATTAGGACATTCATGCGTGAAGTCACAAATCCAGGGAATTCATTCACTTCTACTGACTCTTTGCCTAATTGTTCGGATACAGTTTTTATAATTTCTATGGTTTCATCGGATGTTTCGAGACCACGGATGATTTCGACGAGTTTCATTTTATGGACTGGATTAAAAAAATGCATTGCTGCTACTTTTTCAGGTCTAGATGTCTGAGAGCCTATTTCTGTCGGGCTTAAGGAGGAGGTATTGGTTGCCAAGATCGTTTCATCGCTGCATAAGGAGTCAAGTTTTTTAAAGAGTTCAATTTTTAGATTCATCTTTTCAATAATTGCTTCAATCACCAACTGCGCTTGCGCTACTGCTTTTTCCAGGGAAATTTCGAAACGAATATTTTCCAACAGATGATGCTTTTGTTCAATTGTTATAAATCCCCGTTTCTCACTGTTATTTGCAAGTCTTTCAATCTCGCTTTTTGACTTTTCAAGACGATCTTCCGAGATATCATGAAGCACTACACGGAAATTGTTCAGTGCACTTGTATAGGCAATGCCGCCTCCCATAATTCCTGCACCAATCACTGTAATATTTTGAATCATCGTTGCACCCCTAATCTTCTTGGTATTGAATTTCTTTTTCCGAGTCAATCATATTTCTCACTTTTCTGATAATTGTTGACGGATTCACTTCCAAAATTTTGGCCATTTTTCGATAGGATATATCTTGGCTGCTTACCAATTCGATGAGTTCTTTTTCCACCTCTACTACCGCTTGCTTTAATGGGATGACTCTATTTACGTTCACTAGTTTTTTTAAGGCCGTCTTACCGTTTGAAAGAAATAAAACCAACTGATCTTCGTCGATAATATTTTGAGGAAAGTTCACAATATACTGTTCTAGTATTTCATGGATTTCCTGAAGGTTTCTATTCCATTTACGACTTGTCAAAAACTCTAAGGCATTCTCAGTAATCGTAATCTTGCAATGATATTTTTCTTTCAGCTTTTCAATAAAATATCCTATAATAATTCCTACATCGAAAGAACGCCCTTCCAAAAGCGGTATATGAAGGATAATTGCATTTAATAGATAATAGAGCCTTTCACTAAAAGCATTTGGTCCTTCAAATGAGAGTTCCTTGCTTATTGAGGCCATTAATCGCACGTCACTTACATTTTTGTGCTGGGATTTTGTCCGGGCCTGTTCAAAGAGCAGATTAGCTAATTGTTCTTGCAGATCCAGTGGTAAATAATCTATATTTTTAAAATACAAAGTTCCCCCAGAAGCAGCTTGGAAAAGATGCTGTGAAAGGTTGCCTTGCTTGTAGAACATTCGACGTAACTCCATGTGGCTTTTTCCAAAACAATCGATTTCAATCAATGGAGCATCCTTGCGTTCACTTTCAAACACAATCTGTTTTGCTGCCGCTGAACGGCCTGTGCCCATTTCTCCTTTAATCAGCACTGGGGCACTAACCTTGGCAATCTTTTCGATTTTTTTTGCCAGTTCTTTCATTTCTTCACTTTCAGCTATAAACGGGGATTTGCAAGTGTTTTCAAAGAGGCATTTATGTGTTTCAAGTATTTGTTGAGTGATAGCTTCTTGTTCTTTTTCCTTCGTAATTTCAATCGACCTGGCAATTATGCTCTTTAAGGAGCCTTCTTCTTTGATGGATGTAAATTGAAATCTATAAAATTTCCCTTTCCCCGTCTTTATTTCTATTTCATGCCATGAATACTGATTTTGAAAAACATCTTGAATCGCTTGAAATAACTGCATTCTTTGTTTCATGTCATTGATAATCGAAAGATATAATTGGTGAAATTGACGGTTTTGGCGAATGATATTACCTTGTACATCGATGATCGCGATGCCATGGTTGCTATGTTCCATCAATACTTCATTTTCTTTTACTAAATGTTTTACGGTCTCTAATTCAGTCGATAGCATTTCCATTTTGGAAATATCGGTAAAAACCCCGACTGCTCCTACAAGTCGTTTACCGTCATAAATCGGTTCGCGATAGGAGACATACCACCATTTTCTAACTTTATACTTTTCTACATGTCCCTGACCCGTTTGCAATACGCGCAATAAGCCATCCGGCGGAACAACATCGGTAATAAATTGTCCCAATGCTTTTTCTTTTCGCACACCGGCCAGTCTTTCTGCAGCCGGGTTGATCATCGTGATGATTCCTTCAATATTGACGGCAATTATACCGCTTGGTACTGCATTAAACATGGTTTTAAAATGATGCAATTCGTATTGCTGCTTTTTAGAAACAGCATTTAAAATCCCTTCCTGATCAATTACGCCAACTATTTTACTGTCCCTTTTAACAATATAGAGATCGCTTTCATTCATGACTGAAAGCTTGTCTGTTTCATCTTCAAGAATAAACTTAAAATTTTTATTTAACTTTTTTATAAAAGAAGAGAGCGATTCAATATCTTCTATATGTTCAAATCCAACGTGATGACAATAATGCAATAATTGCTTGTTGGTAAAAAAGCCGATGATATTTTCAAACCGATCCATGATCAGCCCATAGTCATAATCGTTTTTGACAAAGTCGTTAATCAGCGTGGGCAATGAATAATTGGGTGATTCATAAATGCCTACTTTTTGATACTGCAATAAATGATTCATATTGATCCTCCCTTCACTGTTGTTCAGATGCAACACTTGGAACTATTTGAAATGTTGTATATATTTGGTTCACTCTGTTTTCCCTACAGTATCACAAAGTATTCTATGTATCAATTATTCTTATTTATGCTTTCTTTATCTTAAAACGAGTAATTTGGACAAGAAATTTTAGATGAAAAATAATAAGTGTTGTTTCTTTGCAACACCTTTTCATAGATTCTGATTCCAACTCTTATATAAAGGTTAGAATTCAGTAAAAGTGTATTTGTAAAATAATTTAATTTCCATAAAAAATTGGGCAACTCTTTTTCCAGTTACCCAACAAGTTAATAATATTAATTTAGCAATTCCTTCTCGCTGCTTGGAAATATATAAATCCCTTGGATTTGTTCATAAGTGTAATATTTTTGGATAAACCTTGCTTGAAACAAATATTCCATTAAACAGATTTCATCCTCATCTGCCTTACACAATACCCCAGAGACACTAAGTCCGTTTTTAAGCGCCACGCCAATCGGCTGACCAATTAAAAGTTTGATTTTATCAAGCATCGATTAGCACCCTCCTTCTTCTACTGTATGAGGAAAAAGGCTAGCTTGCTATGCACTTGTCATATATAAAGCAACCGAAAAAAGCAATCCCGTTCAATAGGTGAACGAGATTGCCGCTTACTCTTTTTTGGTTCCCCTCATCAATTTCTCAAATCGCTGCATTTCCGGGTCTTCCTTGGGTGTATAGTTATATGGATTTTTTTCCGCTCCAAATTCCACGCTTGGTTTCGCTTCGATAAAAATACCGGCTTTAGAACTTGCCGATGCAGTTGGATCATTAATGATGCTTTCCCTGCGACCATCAAAATGCGGTGTCGCTTCAACGTGTTGAGTATCGTTATCTCTCGGCATCTTCTCATCTCCTTTGCTGTTAATATGTCAGCAAAAGCCTTACTTTATGCCAATAAATTTTATTTCCAATGCTAAAATGGAGTTATTTTCAAGAAATGCTTTGACTTTATCTTCAAAATAGGGTAAATTACCAAAGGACGAACAATTATGTTCAATTTTAAAAAAATATTCGTGATTTTGAGGTGTTCCTTTATGGATAACGTATTTGATTATGAAGATATTCAGCTGATTCCTAATAAATGTATCGTCAATAGCCGTTCTGAATGCGATACTTCTGTTGTGCTTGGCGGCCACACATTCAAGTTGCCTGTAGTTCCTGCGAATATGCAGACGATTATCGATGAAACCGTTGCCATTAAATTGGCGGAAAACGGCTACTTTTATATTATGCACCGATTCAATCCGGAAACTCGTGCAGACTTTATTAAAGATATGCATTCCCGCCAATTAATTGCATCGATTTCTGTTGGCGTAAAACCTGAAGAATATGAATTCATTGAACAACTTGCGAATGAGAAGCTTATTCCGGAATTTATCACGATCGATATTGCCCATGGTCATTCAAATGCCGTGATTGCCATGGTTAAACATATTAAATCACATTTACCAGAAAGCTTTGTTATTGCAGGAAATGTGGGCACTCCTGAAGCTGTCCGCGAGCTTGAAAACGCTGGAGCCGATGCGACAAAAGTTGGGATCGGTCCTGGTAAAGTTTGCATTACGAAGATTAAAACAGGCTTTGGTACCGGCGGTTGGCAATTAGCAGCACTTCGTTGGTGTGCAAAAGCCGCCACTAAGCCGATTATTGCGGATGGCGGTATTCGTACGCATGGCGATATTGCCAAGTCTGTACGTTTTGGGGCTTCAATGGTGATGATTGGCTCATTATTTGCTGGTCATGAAGAGTCACCGGGCCAAACAGTTGAAAAAGATGGGAAATTGTTCAAAGAATATTTTGGTTCGGCTTCCGAATTCCAAAAAGGCGAAAAGAAAAACGTCGAAGGCAAAAAAATGTATGTCGAGTATAAAGGAAGCCTGAAGGATACGTTGATAGAAATGGAACAAGATCTGCAATCTTCCATCTCGTATGCGGGCGGCAACAAACTGGATGCCATTCGCACTGTCGACTATGTAATCGTGAAAAACTCCATTTTCAATGGCGATAAAGTTTATTAGAAAAGCGGAAGCGCCCCGTTTAGCCCCGACAAGCGCTGGAAGGCCCGAATCGAAAGCATCTTTTCAGCTTTCGACCGAGGGACTGAAGCGACCTCGAGGGGCTGGGCGTTGCAGCTAGACATTATTCAAGGCAAGGAGCTCATATTTGAGCTCCTTTTTTCCTAAATCGAATTTTCCACCAGCAGCTTATATTCTGCATACCATTTTTCCCACTCTTCTTCCGGAATAGGATTGTCTTCGCCATTTAGTGCCTTGCTAAAACGAATTAAACAAACATGCCACCCCGCCAAATCTTTTGCAGTATGGTCTGTGATCTTGGCAAGAGATTCTTTTAGGATCAGTTTTGAACCACCTTCATTCTCGTGGACTTCAAACCTGACAGCCCCTTCTCCCCATTCAAATTCAAGAACTTGTCCCTCTTGATAATCGATAATTGTCATTTTCTCCAATTTTTCCGATCCATCGTTATAATGAAAATTGATGTTTCCGCCTTTGCTTAAATCTGTAATTTCCAAGTGATCCATCCAAAATTTAAAATTTTCATTGCTAATTAAAAAGCTCCATAGTTTTTCTTTTGATGTCCCGAATGGTCGTTCAAACTCTGCCGTATAGCCTGCATCGATTTTATCTATTTTTGCCAGCACCCAAAAACCCTCCTTATGAAATGAAACACTTTATTCTTCATTATACTATCAACAACACCAAGCAATATCAAAGAGAGTGACCAAAAAGAAAAATGAGACCATCCAATTCGGCGGCCTCACTCTTCAATTTATTAAAATAACGTAAAATTGGCTAATGGATAGATTCGAATTTTGGATTCACCCAATACAGAATCAACGGGTATCAGCCCAAAATGACGGCTGTCCGAGCTTCTTAATCGATTATCTCCCAAAACAAACAAATATCCTTCCGGTACAGTTTGATAGCTTGTAATTTCTTCCAGAGTAAAGTTCTGTGTTACCCGTTTTTGCAGCGGATTGTCAATTTCCCGATTCACGTATGGTTCTTCAAACTTTTCTCCATTTATGATCAACGTATCTTCTTGCATTTCAACCGAATCGCCCGGCAATCCGATGACACGTTTAATATAATATTCTTCTTCGTATGGCGCCTCAAAGACGATTTGGTCAAAACGGTCGATTTCGCTTATTTTACTAACGATGATAACATCCTTACTCTCATATGTAGGCATCATGGAAGCACCTTTTACAACAAGAGGGGAAAATAAAAACTCGCGGCAAACAAATGAAACGACAATACCAAACAGAATGGCGACGAGCCATGACATAAATTCACTCTTCGGTTTGGTTGTTTCTGTCATCAAAAATCCCCCTTTTTTTAAAATCGCAAAAATAGTTCCGTCTCTCTATTATAACGAAATATTTTAGAAAGTTATATTTATTTTAATTCAATAGGATCCTTGAGGGCAATTAGTGTACGATTTTGCTCCAATCGAACAGATACAGGACGCTCATAAAAGCGGGATAATGTCTCTTCATTTAAAAGACTGACTGAATGCCCTTGGGCGAATGCTTCCCCGCTCTTTAATAATAGCGTATGCGTAAAACATGGAAGTATTTCCTCTACATGATGAGTTACATAAACCATCGTTGGACATTCTTTCTCTTTTGACAATTGATCGATTGTTTTTAACAACTCTTCTCTTGCAATCAAATCCAAACCGTTGCAGGGCTCATCCAGAATCAATAGCTTTGGTTCCGCCATTAATGCTCTGGCAATCAATACGCGTTGGCGCTCTCCCTGAGATAGAACACCAAATTCAGCATCTTGCAGATGGTCACAACGGAGTAATTTCATCCTATTTTGTGCAAGTTCAACATCTGTTCTTTCTACTTCTTCCCATAGCCCAATGGAAGCAAACTTTCCGCTTAGCACCATACCCAGCACACTTTCGAAGGCTTGAAATTGGGCTTCAAGCGAGGAACTGACAAACCCTATTTTTTTTCGCAAATCCGGAATATAGGTATTGCCAAAGACTTCTCCAAACACTTCCACCTCACCTGATATTGGATGAAGGTAGCCGTTTAATAGATTTAATAGCGTCGTTTTGCCAGAACCGTTCAAGCCTAAGATTGCCCAATGTTCTCCCTTCTTCACTTCCCAGTTTATGTTATTCAAAATGTCCTTGCCATTTTTTGCAACCGAAACATTGTGCAGCCTGATCATTCCCAATTTCCCCTTCCCTTATCTATTCAATAACTCTTCCATGTGTTTTTTTGTTTCCGGCCACTCGTCGGAAGTAATACTATACATGACAGTATGTCTCGTTGTTCCATTTTTCCGGATCATGTGATTGCGAAGAATTCCTTCTTTTTTAGCCCCGATCCGTTCGATGGCTTTTTGCGATCGGTGATTTTCATGATCCGTTTTAATCTGCACACGCTGCCAGCCCAAAACTTCAAAACAATACGTTAACAGCAAATATTTGCAATTTGTATTAACCGCCGTTCGCCAATAATTTGGGGTTAACCATGTAAAGCCAATTTCCCCTCTTTTATGAGATTGCTGTATATCCATTAGCTTTGTTGCCCCAATGATTTCATTTGTTTGTTGATCAATGATGACAAATGGCATTTCAGTTCCTGTGTCTTTTAATTTTAAGCAGCTATCAACATATTTCTGTGCATCTTCAAGTGTTTGTATTTCTATTGACATAAAAGTCCAAATATCGTTATGCCTTGCTGCTAAATAGATTTCTTCTACCTGTTCTTTTTCCATCGGTCGTAGTTTGACAAGCTCGTTTTCTAAAGCACCCATACATGACTTCCTTTTCTGTAAATATTTTGACTTTCATTCCTTTTCAAACTATTTCTTTTATTTTAATACTTCTAGATTAAAACTGATAGATAAAATAAAAAGTTGTGTTGAAAGAATACTTTCAACGCAACTTAATATATACCTTCAATAGAGCCGTTTTTGTAAATTGTTTTGCAGTTCTTTTATTGTATCGTCAATTCTTTGGAATCCTTCAATTGCAGGAATTGGTCTGAACGTTACATTTTTTGAATGATCGGCAGCGTTTGCCATCGCCTCAAAAATCAACAAGTATTGAGCCAACTTTTCGTCCTCCAAAATTGGACGTTTGTTCAGCCTTGCGCATTCTTCCAAAAAGAAACCCAGTTCTTCTATGGCATATACAATCGGCCAATAATATTCAATTGCTTTCTTATCTTTCGGAATTTCCCCGCCAGCCGTCTCAAACATTGTTTTTAAATTTCGAAGATTGGTTTCCATCTTATTGAACTCAATATTCTTGCCATAATAAGGGTATATTTCCTGATTCGAAAACAACACATAAAAAACTTGCGCCTGTGAACGGATTGTCTTAGAAATTAAATGCGCGATTCTGCTTGATGCCGATTTACGCCCAACAAACCAAACACCTATTAATCCAATGATAATCCCGATAATTACGTCAATCAATCGGGCGGATGCAAAGTAGACAAAAGTATATTCGCCTCCGGAACCGGCTTCTGCCATAATGAGCGCAGAAGGTGTAAAGAAAAGTGCTGCTAACCCGTAATTTTTCACGATAAATAGTTCTGTTATAAAAGTTAAAAGGAAAACGAGAAGTGCGATTAAATATCCAGTCGGATGAAAAGAAAGAATCACACTTGCAATTAATATACCGAAGATGGTGCCCAAACTTCGCTGAATGGCCCGATGGAATGTGGCAACGATGGTAGCACCCGACATAACGGCAACACATGAAAGCGGCACCCAGAAGGATCGGTTCAATTCAAAGTGGTATGCTATAAGGGCTGCAAGCATCACAAAAAATCCGAAGCGCAGTGAGTTGATTAGAATAATTGAATTTCTATCGAAGGTACTTAGTATAATCCTTTTAGCCGAGCTTTTTTCAATATGAATATGATCATTAAATGTTTGATCCGATTCGCTTAGACAATCTTTTGCTCCATTAATCTCAATAAATAATTTAGCAATTTTCTCGTTCATCTCTTCAGGATGAGGCAAATTTATCAATGCTTCATCATATAAGTCTTTGGAGTCAATAATGCTGGCGATTATTCGCAAAGATTCTCCCATTTCAGCGGGAACTAATTTCTTGCGGTCGGCAAGCTGCTCCACGGCATATAAAAAGATTTTATTTGCATAATTATTCAACAAAAGTAAACGATTAAATACATCATTCTTTCTCCAAGGAATATATCCTGATGCAATCGTTTTACTTGTATCTTTTAATGTTGACATCACTTGGTGCTGAACATCATTTTCTCTCACGGTACCAATCGCATCTAAAAAATCGGCCAATTCTGTATAGGTTCTTTTCACCATTTTTTTTTCTGGTCGATGCGGATTCACCAGCCATCCACTCATTGCCAAAATCCATGAAAATGCTCCACCCAAAAATGCAGTTCCTGCACGGGCGAATGCTTCTTCCGGTGCAACCGGCATTCCTGTTGCCATCGCAAATATCAAGACAAAGAAAACAGCGGATGGTCCAATTAAATTAAAAGCCCCAAAAATGAAAATACCGGTTGCCCCAATGATCCCCATCATAATAGCAGTTATAACGGGATGCGGTGCAAGGACGGTTCCTAAAAATACACAGGCCGTAATACCCAATACACAATACGCTAATTTTTTTGCCAATTGAGCATATGGGATCGGAAAGACATAAAGATATGTAAACCCGCCTAACCCTGCAATCAGACCATATTCCAAACTTCCAAATAACAATCCGATTGCTATGGGGAGTCCTGCGGCAACTCCAGCTAAAAACGCTTTTAACCAGGGAAACGGTTTTTTATTAACGGTTAAAGCCTGTCTTAAAATAGAAGGTGATTTACTTGTTGTTGCGGCCATTTCGTTCTCTCCTTAATTCTTAAAATCCTGTAAATATGGGGCTGAAATACTTCATCGCAGTCTAATCGTAATTATAGATTCCCCTATTTTTGCTTTTTTAAATCCACTATTTGCTAGTGTGGTATAAAACAAAGAAAAATCGCCGGCTTTTGTGTGACAACAAAAACAGAACGATTCCCCATATTGCCAGTATAACAGAAATATTGGCAAACTGCTTACTATTGTATACAAAAATGAAAGAGTCAAAGTTTAAAATTCATGATACGATATAGAAAATGGAGGTTTAATATGAATAACTTGAAGATTTACTACAAGCTGCTTTCTCATAGCGGATGGAAGGTTTATATAGCAGCAACCGATCAAGGCCTTTGTTATTTAGGCACTGAGCATTCCACAATTGAAGAACTAATCACTGCTTGTAAAAAACAATTTCCCGGGAGGGAACTTGAATTTCAGGAAAGTCATGAGCAATTATCTTTCTATGTGCAACAGCTAATCGAATATTTTGAGGGACAAAGGGCAGAATTCACCTTTCAGTTCGATATACATGGCACTGCCTTTCAAATGAAGGTATGGGAAGCTCTTTGTAATATTCCTTTCGGACAATCAAGATGCTACGGGGATATTGCCAACAGTATCGGCAATCCGAAAGCGGTGCGCGCTGTTGGAACCGCAATAGGATCTAACCCTGTTGCCATTGCTATTCCTTGTCACCGAGTATTGGGGAAAAATGGGTCGTTAACTGGTTTTAGCGGTGGATTGGACGTAAAGGAAAAACTGTTAACGCTTGAAAGAATTCCTTATAAACAGTAAACGAGAACTTGTCTTTTGGGACTTGTTCTCGTTTTTAATACTGGTCCCCAAGCAACAAATTGGGACTTTATTATGTTAGTCAATCAATGATATAGCCATTTTCATCCGTCTTTTGAACCGGCATTTCTTGATATTTCGGTTTACGTACAAAACACATGATTGCTGCAATGATCAATAAAATACCAGGCAAAGAGATAATTCCGGATAAAAGCGCGGAAATGATAAATAAAATTCCAGCCAGTTTTGCATTCTTGTTAACTTTAACAATCCCAACTATGGTTAACACAATGGCAATAATTCCTAAAACAACAAATAACCAGCCAATGCCATTAAGGAAAACGAGAAAATCATCATAGAAAATAAGCATTTCCTGCATTTCCGCCTGTGGCACTCCCGAAGCCGAAAACTGGTTTTCAAGTTCAGCTTGCACCAACGGATCTTCAGCCATCATGTTGCCGCCTATAATAAGCAGTATTAAAAAACCAATCGAAAGGACATTTAGTATTGTTGCGATAATACTTAATACTTTTTCACCTGTTCTTTTCATTGTTATGTTGTCTCCTTTTTAATTTTTCGCATAAACTGACACTCACCAATATCACATAAAATATTTATGTTTAATGAGTGCATTTTACAACTTCACTAGAGAATCCAGCCTAGCCAAAATGCTGAAATCCCGCCTACTAAATTCAGGGTAATGTAAAAGAATGCAATCCACCATTGTTTCTTATCTATTAGCTTTACAATATCAAAGGCAAAGGTTGAAAAGGTTGTAAAAGCTCCCAGCATCCCGATCACGAACAAAAAATGCAAAGAACCGGATTCTATCCCTTTTGCACTCGCTGCCCCGATTAAGAAGGATCCTGCTAAATTGACGAAAGCAGTAGCCCAGTGTGACGCTTTCCCTAAATGAATCATCACCTGTTGGGCGATATAACGCAATGCAGCTCCCATTCCTCCACCAACGGCAATCATCATCCATTCCATTTCCGATTCCCTCTATTCCATAAGTAACCCATAAAAGCAGCAGTAAAACAAAGGAAAGTCATGCACACCGCGTATATAATCCCACTCAAAAAGTGTTCTTGCAGTTCCCGGAACCATTGCTGCGTAAAGCTGGAGAATGTCGTAAATGCACCTAGCATTCCTGTTGTAAAAAACAGTTTAAATTTACTTTCTTTCTTTTCAAAATAACCGTTTAAGCTCCCTAAGATAAAGCTGCCGATAATATTGACAATCCAAAGCATAGCCGAGGAGCCCGTATAAAGCTGAATAGCATACCTTAAAACACTGCCAATCATTCCACCTAAAAAAACTTGCATCAAATTTCCCACATCATTCTCTCCTACAATCATACAGACGCTCACTCTTATGCTTTCACGGCAAAACGCCATACATAAATGATATTTTCATCTTAACATACACACTTTTTCCTATCAGCTTTTATACAATCTTGGATTGCTTATATATGCCAATCACCATCGTTGCAGTGACAGCAATAATTACTATGGGCAAAATCCATATTCCCAGGGAATCAATTTTCCCTAAAGAAACCCGGACCATTTTAATCAGTATGAAAGCAAACATGGCAAGACAAATATTTTTGATTGCATTCAGCATTTTTCGGCTGTTCAAATAAAATTGTTTTACATTTGCCTCATTTAACCGGTGAGGATAATTGTGCATATGAGGCGCTTTTTCAAGCAAGCTCAAGAAAATGAATAAAAATAGCCCTATGCACGGCAAAATAATCAATTCCACTTTGGAACCCCATCGATCAACCTCCCCGTCCCAGTTAAAATGAGCAGGGATTCGATCCGGAATATCCGTCCAATGAACGATTAAATAAAGAATCGCTCCGGTAAATATTGCGAGTCCCAGTATATCCATTATTTTTTCAAACTTGGTTTTAGGCAACTTCAGGATGGGACGATACGGCAGTTTTTGCATAAACACACCTCCATTTGACGATGCATTCTTCTCCTTTTTCTACGATTACCATCTCCAAAAGTTTCAAAAACTTACAATCACTCAACATAATATAAAATTGGCTCTTAAAAGCAGGGTCATTTATTTTAATTTAAGGGTATTATTTAGTAAGATATTTTTATCATTGACAGAAATGGAGGTAGGCAACATGGGGATATCCGAAATCTTTGAATTTTTTCATAAACTCGATTCCGAGCTTTACTTGTATATAAATGATTTTGGAATCTATATTTACTTATTGCTGTTTCTCATTGTCTTCGGCAAAACAGGATTTGTCATTTTGACTTTCCTGCCTGGGGATTCCCTTGTGTTTGCCAGCGGAGCAATTGCTGCGGTTGGCGAGTTGAATGTGTTCATTTTATTTATTTTATTTTTTGTGGCTACCTCTTCTGCCGATAGCAATAATTTTTTAATTGGACGAACATTCGCAAAAATCTCTTCCCACAATAATCACTTAACCAAAATAATCCCGGCTTCGACAATTGACAAGGCAAAAGAGTTTCTGTTGAACTATGATAAAGTGGCCATCACATTTTCAAGATTTATTCCATTGATGCGTACCATGACGCCATTTATCGCAGGATTTACAGGCTATTCCTACTCAAATTTTGTCCGTTTCAATGTATTGGGTGCGCTGCTTTGGACTCTAGTTTGGCTAGGCACCGGTTTTGCTTTAGGAAATATTCCATGGGTTGAAGAAAATCTGCTGTTCACCCTGGCTTTGATTACCATCATGATGTTCATTCCAGCCGCATATGGGTTTGTTTCCCGGTTCCACAAAAAAGAATCCGCCGTTGCAAGCAACAGTGAAGTATAGAAAAAGGGGATATCTTATAACCAAGACTCCCCTTTCTACTTATGCATTGACTTGACTTTTTTCTTCTTCCATTAATTTTTGCAAATATGCTATGATTTCTCGTATTCCATCCAGGGAATTCACCAGAATTTTTGGATCAACACACGCAATCATTCGGTCTTCGATATTTGCCACGGCTGTAAAATAGCGCGTTTTCGAATAATTTACAAGGCCGACCTGTTTAATATCGCTTTCCGAAAAGTTCAGGATTTCTTTTGCCTCGCTCACAACCAATCCATAATTGACAACATCCGTATTCAGTACAATAATACGGGCAGCTTCTCCTTGAGTAGGACGATTGTATAAAATCCGGTTAAAATCGATTACCGGAATCAGTTCCCCGCGTACTTTCGTAAAACCCACCAGATAGTTTGGAAGGTGCGGAATTGGTGTAATATGGCTTAATTTTTCAATCGAGACCACTTGCTCGACGGATAATGCATACTCTTCCGTTCCACAACCAAATATTACTGATTTTTCAAATTCCACTTCTCTCACCTCTCATCCACTACTTTGCAGAACATTTTACGATTTCTACCAATAAATCTGCCAATTTCTCCAATTCTTCAATTGGCATCCGTTCATTTGTTGTATGAATTTCCTCATATCCAACAGAAAGATTCACCGTTGGAATGCCAAAGCCTGCAATGATATTCGCATCGCTGCCCCCGCCGGAAATGCCAAGCTGCGCTTGACGTCCAATGTTTTGAACAGCTTGCATCGCAACTTGAACTACACGGTCAGACTCGGTTACAGAAAAACCAGGGTACATCAGTTTTACGTCAACTTCTGCACTTCCCCCAAGATTTTGGCTAACTTTTTCAAAAGTTTCTTTCATGTGGTTGACTTGTGCATCTAATTTTTCTTTTTGAATCGAACGTGCTTCTGCCAGGATATAGACTTCATCACAAACAATATTTGTTGCCTTGCCGCCTTCAAAACGCCCAATATTAGCCGTCGTTTCTTCGTCAATGCGGCCGAGACTCATTTTGGCAATTGCTTTAGCTGCCAAAGTAATGGCCGAAATACCCTTTTCCGGTGCAACCCCTGCATGAGCTGTTTTACCAAAAATCTTCGTTTCGATTTTGGCCTGGTATGGTGCTGCCGTTACAATTCCGCCAACTTTACCGTCACTATCGACAGCAAAACCGAATTTTGCCTGGATAAGAGAAGGATCCAGTTCTTTAGCTCCCACCAATCCACTTTCTTCACCTGCAGTGATGATAAACTGGATTGTTCCATGTTCAATATTTTCCTCTTTTAAACGACGCGCCATTTCAAATAATGCGGCCATTCCGGCTTTATCATCCGCTCCAAGGATAGTCGTACCATCAGAGTAAATATAGCCGTCTTCGCGTATTTCCGGTTTAATTCCAATACCCGGTACGACCGTATCCATATGGACCGTGAAGTAAATCGGATCTGCATCAACCGAACCTTTTAGCGTAGCAATAATATTGCCAGCTCCATGGCCATTTCGTGTATGGGCATCATCCTGAATTACATCGAAGCCCATCTCTTCCAGTTTTGTAATAAGAATTGGCGCAATGCCTTCTTCGTGTTTTGTTTCGGAATCAATTTGCACCAATTCCAGAAATTCATTTACCAATCGGCTGTTCATTTAAAAAACTCCCTTTTCACAATCTACCTATATTTTACGCTTTGCAGAATTTGAATACAACTATACTCCATCTTGTAAATGGGAAATGATGATTATCTTTCCTAATCTATTATCTATCAAATTCTCACCATATTTTTCAAAGAATTGAGAATCTAAAAAAAGTTGCCCCTATATGGGACAACTTTTTAAGTCTACGAATCTTTAATTAAAGTGGAATGTTTCCATGTTTTTTTGCTGGGCGCGTTTCTTCTTTGGTTGCCAGCATATCTAGTGCTTGAATCAGTTTAATCCGTGTATCGCGTGGATCAATGACGTCATCCACCATTCCGCGCGAAGCAGCAACATACGGGTTTGCAAACTTCTCTTTATATTCTTCTATTTTTGCCGCTCTCGTGCTGTCAGGGTCAGCAGACTTTGCAATTTCATTCGCAAATATTATATTTGCGGCACCCGCAGCTCCCATAACCGCAATTTCCGCATTTGGCCAAGCGAATACCAAGTCCGCACCGATTGCTTTGGAGTTTAACGCAACATATGCCCCGCCGTACGCTTTGCGTAAAATAACCGTAATTTTCGGCACCGTTGCTTCTGAATAGGCATATAAAATTTTGGCTCCATGGCGAATAATTCCCCCATGCTCCTGTTTGACACCAGGGAAGAATCCGGAAACGTCCTCGAATGTAATGATTGGTACATTGAAAGCATCGCATGTTCGGATAAAGCGTGACGCTTTATCTGACGAGTCAATATCCAGCCCGCCTGCCAACGCTTTTGGCTGGTTGCATACCAATCCAACTGATTCGCCTGCAATCCTTGCAAAACCAACAACAATATTTTTAGCAAATTCCGCTTGCACTTCCATAAAGGATCCTTCATCCACTACTTGTTCGACTACTTTGCGAACATCGTATGGCTTTGTCGCTTCGATTGGCACGACATCAATCATATCCGGCCGATCGTCATCCCCATCTGGCCGTGGCTGACGTGGTGCTTTTTCTTTATGGTTTTGAGGTAAATAGCTTAGCAGTCTGCGAATTTGTTCGATAGATTCTTCTTCGGAAGGTGCGCGGAAATGGGCATTTCCACTGATCGAGTTATGTACTTTCGATCCGCCCAGGTCTTCGGAAGAAATCTTTTCCCCCGTAACAGTTTCAATTACTTTTGGTCCCGTTATGAACATTTGGGAGGTCTTGTCCACCATCAAAATAAAGTCGGTAATCGCCGGAGAATATACCGCACCTCCCGCGCAAGGTCCCATAATGACTGAAATTTGGGGAATGACTCCTGAATAAATGGAGTTGCGGTAGAAAATATGGCCATATCCATCGAGTGATAGAACTCCCTCTTGAATGCGGGCACCACCAGAATCATTGATGCCGATAAATGGCGTCCCGTTTTTTGCCGCTAAATCCATCACTGCCGCAATTTTTTTGGCATGCATTTCACCAAGCGCGCCACCAAACACTGTAAAGTCCTGTGCAAACAAGTATACATTGCGGCCATTGACTTTGCCGAAACCTGTAACCACACCATCGCCAGGACCTTCCAGGGAATGCATACCAAAATCGGTCGTTCTATGAGTGATAAAAGGATTGATTTCTACAAATGTTCCTTCATCCAGTAAAAGATCAATACGTTCGCGAGCTGTCAGTTTTCCCTTTTCGTGCTGTTTTTCAATGCGCTCGTATCCCCCGCCAAGCTCAATTTCACGTTTTCGGTCATACAATTCGTTTATTTTATCAAACATATCCATCTTATTCGTCCCCTTTGTTCACTTTTTCACATAGTTCGTATAAAACCCCAAAAGAATCCTTTGGATGCAGAAAAGCAACTTCCGCCCCGCCTGCACCAGGCTTAGGCTCTTCCGAAAGAATGCGGATTCCCTTTTCGCGCAACTCTTGCATTCTCTCTCGAATACCCGTTACGCCAAAAGCAATGTGTTGAATCCCTTCCCCTCGTTTTTCAATATGTTGATAGATAGCGCTTTCTTCGCTTGTTGGTTCCAGCAGCTCCAACTTGACATTTCCCGCATCGATGAAGGCCACCCGTACATGCTGCGATGGAACTTCCTCAATTTTCAGCAATTGCAGTCCAAGCGTTTCAGTATAGTATGTAATGCGTTCATCAATACTTTTAACGGCAATGCCAATATGATCTACTCTATTCATTACAACACCCCTATGTTTTAGTGCAACCATTCCCGCGAATTCGAAAACAATTCACGCCGTACTTGAGTTATTTTTCAAATTTGATTAAACTAGGATTTAAGAAAAAAAGGAGCGAACGAAAAGATGAGTAATAAAAAATTCCAGAAAATCGTTGTATATAGCATGATTGCCATCATGGTCATTTCAACTTTAGCATTCGGTCTATCATTCTTCTAGACTTTTAAAATTGCGATTACGTAGCATCTGTAATCGCCTTCTTTTTCCCCTTTTTCTTTATTCCCCTGAAAGATTGCTTAATAATCAAATATTCATCCATTTCTTCGATAAACTGATACAGCGATGCCATGGCTACAAACTTATCGTGTGTTTCCGGCAAAGGCATTTTTGCAAACTCTTCTTTTACAATTTCAAGCTTATCCCGGAATGTTCTTGCCGTATTGCCTGAATGTACATGTTCAGCCAAATCTTCCATAAAATCCGCCACCAATTCCGCCTGCTCTACCATAACAGGGAGCGTGGTAATCTTGGGTAAAACGCGCTCAATAATTTCCAGCTGCTTTTCACGCATATCAAAATATAAGTAATATTCATTTTCCTTGCGGGTTAAGTGATTTTCAACATCTTTGAAGGCCAATGACTTTGCTTTATTCAACAAATTGGCGGCTTCAATGATTTCCTTTCCGTCCCAGGAGGTATCTCCATTTCTCAAATATTTCACGATTTCGGAAAAGATGGAACGGTAGATTTCTTCCAACTGATCAATCGAGCGGTCCAGCTCTTTCTGGAAGTCACCCATATACATATTTACTGCAAGGGCCGTACCAAAGCCAATAGCCATAAGGGCCAATTCATTTAAAAGCAGTTCGGCTGTAAAATTCGCTTCTGCATATAAATGCATAATAATAACCACACTCGAAATAAACCCTGCAATCACATTCAAAGAAACAAGTGTTGGAATAAACAATAAAAGCATGATGCCAAGAACGATTGGGTAGTATCCCAGGTTTTCAAAAAATAGAAAAACAAATGCCATCCCTACCAAACTTGCTACAATTCTTGTATAGACTGCATGCACAGATTTTCTTTTTGTGGGTTGGATGCAAAGAATGGTCAAAATGGCCGCAGAAGCGGCAAACTGCAAATTAAAGTAACTGGCGAGTGCAATGGCAATGGTTGCACCAACTGCCGTTTTGAATGTTCGATAGCCGATTTTATACTTTTTAATATCGACTTCCTCCTTAACCCGTCGTTACTTTTGTAAGAAAATTTCGAAAACAAAAATTAGGAGAAGGGGTTGTCCAGATATGTCGAACTATCCAGGCAACCCACTCTTTCTATTATTGCAACCCTATAAAAACTTGGTTATTAAACTTCTTCACAATATTGTTCAAAGTTTGCTTGAAGATTTGTTACCACCGACATTGGGTCATGTCCTTCTATTTCATGGCGGCCAATGTCTGCCACGACTTTACCGTCTTTCAATAAGACGAAAGAAGGTGAGGATGGAATGTGGTCTTCGCCAAATAAGTGACGTGCTGTTGCAGTCGCTTCTTTATCTTGGCCGGCAAACACCGTAACCAAGTGATCTGGACGCTTATCATAATGAATAGCGTTAGCAGCTGCTGGCCGTGCAATCCCGCCCGCGCATCCGCATACAGAGTTCACCATAACAAGTGTTGTACCAGAACGCTCAAATGCTTGCTCTACTTCTTCCGGTGTACGCAGTTGTTCATAGCCTGCACCTTCTATTTCTGCACGCGCTGTGCGCTTAATTTCTTCCATAAATAAATCATAATCCATATTCATAAATTATCGCTCCTTTCATCAATTCATTTTATCACAAACCGCTTTTAATGAAGCATAAACTTGCTTTTATTTGAATAACTTCCTAACCCCTTGCGTAACGGTCATTTCTCCTTGCAAAATCGCTTCTTCCAGCGTTTTTACCTGGACTTTTCGTTCCGCATTCTGGAAAAAAGAATCGATGAGATGATCACGAATCATTAAATGGAACCATTCTTTGGTTTGTTCCAGACGCCTTGTTTCCCAGTATGAAGAGGTTTTAATCGTCGTTTCAAACTGGCTAATCAATTTCCAAACATCCGATAACCCGTTTTTTTCAATCGAAGAAACAGGCAAAGCCTTCGTCATCCATCCTGGCGTTGCTGGTTGCAGGAAATGGAGAATTTGCATATATTCGCGAACCGTTCTCTTCGCTTTTTGCATATTTTCTCCATCACTTTTATGCACAATAACGCAGTCCGCCAGTTCCATAATCCCTTTTTTCATTCCTTGCAGCTCATCACCGGCGCCCGTTAAAACCAATAATAAGAAAAAGTCCACCATTCCGCGCACATACGTTTCACTTTGTCCGACACCGACCGTTTCAATCAAAATCACGTCATACCCTGCCGCTTCACAAAGCAGCATCGTTTCTCTTGATTTCTTATGCACGCCACCTAACGTCCCTGCACTTGGGGAAGGGCGCACGAAAGCGTTATGATTACGGCTAAGTTCTTCCATTCGCGTTTTATCGCCCAAAATGCTTCCTCCCGAAAGAGTGGAGCTTGGGTCAATGGCTAAAACCGCCACTTTTTTTCCTAAATTACAAAGCATCATTCCAAATGCTTCAATAAAAGTGCTCTTGCCCGCCCCGGGTACTCCCGTAATGCCGATTCTTATGCTTTTTCCGGTATAGGGAAGCAGTTCCTGCAAAAGCTTCTGCGCTTGTTCTTTATGTTCATTGTTTGAGCTTTCGATTAAGGTAATCGCCTTGGAGAGTGAAGTACGAAGCCCACTGCGCACTTCCCCTGCCAATTTTGGAATATCGAAATTTTCTTTTTTCTTTTTTTGAAATCGCTTTGGTTGAATGGACATCCCATCATGACCGCCCTTTACTCCTGCCGATACACTTAATGCACTTTTGTCTTTAGTGATTTCATGTTCCTTCATCAGGACGACACTTCCTCGTAGCCTAAACGTTTATAGATTTCTTCGATTATTTTAATTGCCGAAACCGGTATCACTGTACCAGGCCCGAAAATAGCCACCGCCCCGGCATTATATATAAATTCGTAATCTTGGGCTGGAATGACTCCTCCAACGATTACAATAATATCTTCCCGGCCAAGTTTTTGCAGCTCTTCGATCAGTTCAGGCACCAATGTTTTATGGCCTGCTGCAAGGGAAGAAACACCTACACAGTGCACATCATTTTCAACGGCCATTCTTGCAGCTTCTTCAGGCGTCATGAATAAAGGCGAGATATCTACATCAAAACCAAGATCCGCATAGCCCGTTGCCACTACTTTGGCTCCACGGTCGTGGCCATCTTGCCCCATTTTCGCAACGAGAATACGTGGACGGCGCCCTTCGTTTTCCAAAAACTCTTCTGTCATTTGCTTGACTTCCTGAATCAATTCGTCATCAGAGAAGTTGGAAGAATAGACACCGGAAATTGAACGAATAACAGCTTTATGTCTACCTGAAACACTTTCAATCGCATCCGAAATTTCTCCAAGCGATGCACGTGCACGGGCCGCATCAATGGCAACAGCCAGAAGGTTTTCTTCTCCGCTCTGAGCAGCATGAGTCAGGCGTGTAAGATGTTTTTGCACTTCCTCTTCGTTTCGTTCTTCTTTTAATTTGTCCAAACGCTCTATTTGTTTTTGGCGAACGAGTGAATTATCGATATCCAAAATATCGATTGGTTCTTCTGTTTCAAGAAGATATTTGTTGACTCCCACAATGGTCTCTGATTTTGAATCGATTTTTGCTTGGCGTTTTGCGGCGGATTCTTCCACTTTCATTTTTGGGAGACCTGTTTCAATGGCTTTTGCCATGCCGCCGAGCTCTTCAATTTCTTCTATGAGTGCCCATGCTTTTTCGGTAAGCTCCTTTGTTAACTTTTCAACATAGTACGAACCACCCCATGGATCGATCACTTTTGTCATACCCGTTTCTTCTTGCAAAAACAGCTGCGTATTCCGGGCAATACGTGCCGAAAAGTCTGTAGGCAAGGCAATGGCTTCATCCAGTGCATTGGTGTGCAGTGATTGGGTATGTCCCATAGCAGCTGCATTTGCTTCAATCAATGTTCTTGTCACATTATTGAATGGATCTTGTTCGGTTAATGACCATCCCGAAGTTTGTGAATGGGTACGCAATGCGAGCGACTTTGGATTTTTCGGGTTAAATGTGCTCATCATTTGAGCCCAGATTCGACGTGCTGCACGCATCTTGGCAACTTCCATATAATAATTCATCCCGATTGCCCAGAAGAAGGAAAGCCGCGGAGCAAACGAATCGATATCAATGCCGGCTTTTAAGCCTGTTCTGACATATTCAAGTCCATCCGCCAAAGTATACGCCAACTCAATGTCATTGGTTGCGCCGGCTTCTTGTATATGATAGCCGGAAATCGAAATAGAGTTGAACTTCGGCATGAATTTACTTGTATATTCGAAGATATCGGCAATGATTTTCATGGACATCTCGGGTGGATAAATATACGTATTACGTACCATATATTCTTTTAATATATCGTTTTGGATTGTTCCTGCAAGCTGTTCGGGTTTTACCCCTTGTTCTTCTGCCGCGACAATATAAAAAGCCAAAATCGGTAAAACTGCACCGTTCATCGTCATGGATACTGACATTTTATCCAGTGGAATGCCGTCAAACAAAATTTTCATATCTTCAATTGAGTCAATGGCAACGCCGGCTTTCCCTACATCCCCTTTTACGCGGGGATGATCCGAATCGTATCCTCGATGTGTCGCCAAATCAAAAGCAACGGACAGGCCTTTTTGCCCCATCGCCAAATTTCTTCTGTAAAATGCATTGGATTCTTCCGCAGTTGAAAACCCGGCATATTGGCGAACTGTCCATGGCCGCGCTACATACATTGTCGGATAAGGTCCGCGCGTATTCGGTGCCACACCAGGAACATCATTCAAGTGCTTTACATCCTGAAGATCGTCCGATTGATAAAATTCTTTTACTTCAATTCCTTCATTTGTCTCAACATTGTGTTTAGGCTGCAGGTTTTCGTTTACCATTATTTCCTGAATATTAATGCTGCTGAAATTCGGCTTCATTGTTGTACCCCCTTCAAGCTTTCGATTAAGGATGTTAGCTTTTCAATAATATCCTGGCCATTATAGATAAAGCCGTTTAGGCCTTTAGCCAGCCATTCATCTTGTTCGCTCTTGTATTGTCCTGCAACATCCATCAATAAGCTGTCTGGTTTCACTTCTAGCAAAGCTGGAACAATCGATTTTGCATCTTCCTCTTTTGCCGCGATGACCACATACTCGGCATCGGTTTTTGTTACCCATTCTTTCAGTTCTTCAATCGAGTGCATTTCCCCTGATTGACTTGGTACGATGCCGGCAACAGCAAAGAAACCGGAAACAAAATCAGCGCGTGCCTTAAAATCTTTTAATGTTCCAAAGGTCAGGATTTCAACTTTAGGGTTTGCTTTTTTATAACTTATCCTCAAATCCTCGAATGGGACGGCCAATCGTTTAATCTGGGAGAAAAGGTCATTTGTTTCCAGCGGCAATTCATCCACAGGATTGGCATAAATATTGGTGCCAATCATGCTCTGTTTTCTAGTCTTGACATCATGGAGACGGCGTTCATTAACTTCCTGAAGTGCAGTTTTCAGCTGTCCGGAAGCTGTATAAGCATCGATCCCCCCCGCCTCTTCAATTAGCAAGAATAGATTCCAGGCTTTCTCCACATATTCAGCGGTTAATGTCTCTATAAAGTAGGAGCCGCCGGCAGGATCGAGGACTTTTTCCACAAATGATTCTTCCTTGAGCACCAAAGAAACATTTCGTGCAATACGGATGGATTGATCGGTTGGTTTCGATAAGCAATCATGCGGATGCACGGTAATTGCATCTGCCCCTCCGATTAATGCGGCAAATGTCTCATTGCCTGCACGCAACAAGTTAACATAGACATCCAATTTCGAATAACTTCTCAGAGACGTTTCCGCTATCACCGGAATTGCCACAGGCGCGTCAATGCCATATGCGCTTGTAAACGCTTTCCAAAGCACTTTAAACGCTCTTAATTTGGCAATTTCCGAAAAGAATTGCGTATCGATTGCAAAATGTACAAAAAATTTATTGATAAACGTTTCAAAGTTTTCTTCATGTTCAGCATGTTTTGAAGCCAACGCCAATGACAGCGCCAACTCTTGGATCGCATCGGCGTCTTCATAATGGTATGGTACCGTATTGGCCGAGAGGGTTCTAACGTGATTAAAAGCATCTAAAATGATAGGCTCTTTGGAAACAATATAGCCGGTTATCTCTTGATCCGATATATGGTCAAACACTTTCAAGACCGGATCATTTGAACTCTCAGTAAATAATTTAAAAGGATAGGCGGTTAAATACTTTGCCAGAATCGTCAAATTTTCGTCATCCCATTTAAAGGGCACACGACTATCAATTGTTATGATTTGATTCCCCTTATCCATACTCGCTTGCAAATTAGTGAAAAACTGAGCTGGCGTATCGCCATATATTTGCTGTGCTACTTTAATTCCTTCTGCTGCTTTTGACGAACGGATAGTTGCAATCTGCTTGTCCAGCTGTCCATCCAACTTATTCAAAAGCATGTCTTTCGTATAGAGCGGCTCCAGTATGACGTTTTCCATCGTTTTAGTAAACAAAGTCTGGAATGGCTGTCCTTTCAACGCTTTGACCGCCTGTTCTTTCCATTCATCATAACTTACTGCCGGGAATTGAATATCCTTCATTTGAAATGCCATATTCTCGCTTTACAGCTGCCCCCTTACATTTTGAATTAAAGAATTGTTGCTTTGACTTTCCCTGATTACTTCTATTCTACAATAGAAAAGTTTACCAATAAAGTATTTTTAGAAAATTTCGCAAAATGCCAACATTTGAAGCTCGGCTAAATACAAAAAATACTGAATATTTTATTAAAAATTAAATATAAGCTTGAGTAACAATTCTGATGTGGGTATAGTTGAGATTTAATCGGGGGTTTTTGTTGAAGTGGATTGTATTAGATGCATTCTAATGGAGGGTCTCGGCTTGAACGGGAGTCAAACACAACATTAGATGCATTCTAATCGAGTATTTCAGCTCAAGCGGATATAGGATATTGTTTTAGAAGTATTCTGAAGTGGGTTTTGCATTAATGGCCGTAAATTTTCTTTACTTTACTTCCATAATGCATTTTCTCAAAAATAGAAAATCCAGATTTGAGTTCATTCAAATCTGGATTTCCCTTTAATTGAAGCCAATTAGGTTCCGCCACTTCTATTTAATAGATGGACATCGTTTCAGCATCAACATTTTCAAGTATATTTTTCACTCGATTAAGAAACTTCCCGCAAACTAATCCATCCAAGATTCGATGGTCGAGCGATAAACATAAATTGACCATGTCCCGTGCAGCAAACATGTTCCCTTCCATAATGACGGGTCTTTTCACAATGGATTCAACTTGTATGATGGCTGCTTGTGGGTAATTGATAATCCCCATGGACTGGACAGACCCGAATGATCCGGTGTTGTTGACCGTAAAGGTTCCGCCCTGTGTGTCTTCCGGGCGTAATTTCCCGCTGCGGACGCGGACGGACAATTCATGGATTTCTTTCGCAATTCCTTTTATTGATTTTTCATCCGCATGTTTAATGACCGGAACAAAAAGAGCATCCTCTGTTGCCACAGCGATGGATATATTAATATCTTTCTTTTGGATGATTTTATCTTCGGCCCAGACGGAATTCATCATTGGATATTCTTTTAAAGCGCGTGCAATCGCTTTTATAAAGAATGCAAAATAAGTTAAATTAAAGCCCTCTTTTGCTTTAAAATCAGTTTTTAAATCATCCCGGTAGCGAACCATATTTGTGACATCCACTTCCATCATCATCCAGGCATGCGGCACTTCCTGCTTGCTGCGCACCATATTCTTAGCGATGGCCCGACGAACGGAAGTGACCGGAATTTCTATATCCCCAGTTGTGCTTTCAACAGCTGGTTTGCCAACATTATACTGCTGGGGTTGACTTTCCGCTTGCTGCGGTTTTTTCATTTCTTGTTCTTGTTTCGTTGCTCGTGGCAAAGTGCCGCTATCGATTAGCTTTTGTACATCTTTTCGCGTGATGCGACCTTCCAGTCCGGAACCTTGAACCATTTCGAGGTCAATATTATGTTCCTGTGCCAATCGCATAACAGCCGGAGAATAGCGTTTTTTTAATGACGGTGTTTCAGTGCTTGCTTCTACCTTCGATTGTTCTTTTGGATTGGCAGCATTTCCATTAGTTGAAGAGGCAGTATGAACAGAGGAGTTTGATTTGTCTTCTTGAACAATTTCAACAGAGCAAACGACCGCGCCTACAGGCAGTGTTTCGCCTTCTTTTGCCAGTAATTCTTTTATTGTTCCTGTAAAGGATGAGGGAATTTCTGCATTTACTTTATCCGTTATTACTTCCGCTATGGGATCATATTTTCTTACGATATCCCCCGGTTGGACCAGCCATCTTTCGATTGTCCCTTCTGTTACACTTTCACCGAGCTGCGGCATTAAAATATTTTCAATCGACATCTAACATCCCCCTTACTAGAACGCAGCTAAGCTTCGCATTTCCCGTTCTATTTTTTCAGGATTAATCATGAAGTATTTCTCCATTGTATGGGCATATGGCATGGCGGGAATATCCGGGCCAGCCAGGCGCTTAATTGGCGCATCCAAGTCAAACAAGCAGTGTTCCGCAATGATGGCAGCCACTTCGCTTATTATGCTTCCTTCTTTATTATCTTCCGTTATTAACAACACTTTTCCTGTCTTGCTTGCTGCTTCGATAATTGCTTCTTGATCCAGCGGATAGATGGTGCGCAAATCGAGTATATGTGCTTCAATTCCGTCATCGGCTAGTCGCTCGGCCGCTTGCAATGCAAAATTGACGGCCAATCCATAGGTGATTACGGTGATATCTTCCCCTTGACGCTTCACTTCCGCTTTTCCGATTGGTACGATATAATCATCCGCCGGCACTTCCCCTTTCAAGAGTCGGTAAGCCCTTTTATGTTCAAAGAATAGTACCGGATCTTCATCGCGAATAGCTGCTTTCAACAATCCCTTTGCATCATACGGTGAGGAAGGAATCACGATTTTCAACCCAGGGGTTCCTGCGAATAATGCTTCAACTGATTGTGAGTGGTAGAGCGCTCCATGAACGCCGCCTCCAAATGGTGCTCGAACAACGAGCGGACAATTCCAGTCATTATTTGATCGATAGCGAATTTTCGCTGCTTCCGAAACGATTTGGTTAACGGCGGGCATGATAAAATCCGCAAATTGCATCTCCGCAATCGGGCGCATTCCAACCATTGCCGCCCCAATCGCAACGCCGGCAATGGCGCTTTCTGCCAAAGGCGTATCCAATACGCGGTATTCGCCGAATTGATCGTAAAGACCGGATGTGGCTTTAAAAACACCGCCTTTTTTACCAACATCTTCTCCCAATATAAATACGCGCTCATCGCGTTCCATTTCTTCTTTCATTGCCAATAAAATCGCTTCAATATATGACATGACCGCCATTATCTTTCATCTCCTTCGTCGTAAACATATTTCAACGCATGCTCAGGAGGTGCGTATGGCGCATTTTCGGCATAATCGGTTGCTTCATTGACAATTTCCATAATTTCTTCATTCAATTTTGCCAATTCTTCTTCCGTTGCTACATTTTGCTCTTTTATATAACTTTCAAATAATGTTATGGGGTCGTTCGCGCGACCTTCCGCTATGTCTTCTGCAGTCCGGTATTGGCGATCGTCATCATCCGAAGAGTGCGCTGTTAGGCGATACGTAAGCGTTTCGATTAAACTTGGCCCTTCTCCCCTTCTTGCGCGATCGGCTGCTTCTTTTACAACACGATAGACTTCCAGCGGATTTTGCCCATCGACTGTGACTCCAGGCATACCATAGCCGATTGCACGATCGGATATTTTTGCACATCCCAATTGTTTTTCGACAGGAACGGAAATCGCATATTGATTATTTTCAACCATAATAATTACCGGGAGTTTATGCACTCCTGCAAAGTTTGCTCCTTCATGAAAGTCTCCCTGGTTTGTGGAGCCTTCCCCTAATGTGACAAACGCCAGGTAATCTTCATTGCGCATTTTGCCTGCAAGTGCCACTCCTACCGCATGAGGAATCTGTGTTGCGACTGGTGAAGAACCTGTAAGAATGCGATTTTTCTTTTGGCCAAAATGGCCAGGCATTTGGCGCCCACCTGAGTTTGGATCTTCTGCTTTCGCAAATGCAGATAACAATAAGTCTTTTGCTGTCATGCCAAAATGCAGCACCACACCCATATCGCGATAATAAGGTGCAATATAATCCTTTGTACGATCCAGTGCAAAAGCTGCCCCTACTTGTGCCGCTTCCTGGCCTTGGCACGAGACGACAAAAGGAATTTTGCCTGCACGGTTCAGCAGCCACATTCTTTCATCCAGTCTTCTTGCAGTCAACATCGTTTGATACATTTGCATCACATCTTCATTGGATAGACCTAATTGAGTGTGATGAATTTTTGCCTCTCCCATATTTTAAACATCCCTTCCCAGATAAACTGGAATTCTTTCTCTTTTCTCTCTTCTATTTTAAAATAAAAATTAAATTTCTACCAAACAGGGCTCTAAAAATGGATGGCTCTCCCATCCACCGCCAAGGCTGCTTCACCGATTGCTTCGCTCAGTGAAGGATGTGGGTGGATTGTCTCCCCTATTTCCCACGGCGTCGCATCCAAAAGCATTGCCAACGAAGCTTCGGAAATTAAATCTGTTACATGCGTTCCAATCATATGCACACCGATCAGATCATTTGTTTCTTTATCGGCAATCATCTTTACAAAACCTTCCGCATAGCCATGAACGAGGGCCTTTCCTATTCCCTTGAATGGAAACTTGCCTACTTTAACGTTAAGGCCTTCTTTAACAGCCTGTTCTTCCGTCAAGCCAATACTTGCCGCTTCCGGGTAGCTGTAGATGCAGCGCGCTACATTTGTATAGTGAATAGGATGTATGTTGCCATGAACGATATGTTCAACCGCCAACTTGCCTTCATGTGCAGCGATATGGGCAAGCTGCATGCCACCAATCACATCGCCAATGGCATAAATGTGTTTTTCCTTTGTTTGAAATACATCGTTGACTTTAATAAAATTCTCATCAAATTCGATTTCTGTATTTTCCAGGCCAATTCCTTGTATATTTCCAACTCTCCCCACAGCCAATAATAATTTTTCTGCTGTAAAGGTTTGCATTTTGCCTTCCACATTTACGGAAATGGTAAGCTGTTCTGAGCAATCGATGGATTCTGTTATAATTTCGGCGTTTTTAAAGATTTTAATGCCGCGTTTTACAAGCTGCTTTTCCATATCATTTGAAATATCAACATCTTCCGTTGGCAGAATGCGGCTATTATATTCCAATACGGTTACATCCACCCCAAAATCATTGAGCATGGATGCCCACTCGATCCCTATGACACCGCCACCTACAATGATCATTGAGGAAGGGAGAGATTCGAGTTCCAATGCGTGATCGGAAGATAATATCTTTTGACCATCAACTAAAATCCCGTCTATAGTGCGAGGCTTGGAACCAGTGGCAAGTATGATGTTTTTGGGCAACAGCATTTCATTTTCGCCATTTTCCATTTCTACTGAGATTGTTCCGGGGATTGGGGAAAAAATAGAAGGACCTAAAATTCTTCCGATTCCATGATAAATATCGATTTTTCCTTTTTTCATTAGTGATTTGATGCCAGAATGAAGTTGATCGACGATTGCTTGTTTCCGTTGCTGGACCAGCTTGAAATTCAGTTCCGCTTTGGAAATTTCGACCCCATATTCCAGCGCATTGATGGATTGTCTGTAAACTTCCGCGCTTCGTAATAAGGCTTTGCTTGGGATGCACCCTTTATGTAAACATGTGCCACCAAGTTGCCCCTTCTCAACGATGGCGGTTTTAAGTCCAAGTTGAGCGGCTCTAATTGCAGCTACATAACCCCCTGTGCCACCTCCAACGATGACTAAATCATATTCCTGAGCCAAATATTTCCCTCCTAACAAATTGGGAAGCAAAGTTATACTTTACTCCCCCCAAACATCGATATAATCCCGATTTATCTGCCGTTTAAGATGTTTTTGCCATTCTTCAAAAATTGGGAACGCGATTTAGAGACGCGCTCAATGCGCTCTTCGGCCAGACGATTCGCGGCCAAGTAAGTCGGAATTCCATCTCGTTTCGATATTTCGAAAATTTTCAAGATGCTGTCGTAGATCGCTTCCACACGTTTCATGGCACGTTCTCGATTATAGCCATATAATTCATCGGCCACATTGATGACTCCGCCTGCATTTATCACATAATCAGGAGCATAAATAATGCCCATTTCATGGATCATATCTCCATGTCTTGATTCTTTTAACTGATTATTAGCCGACCCGGCAATCACCTTAGCTTTCAGCTCGGGAATTGTTTCATCATTAATAATCGCGCCCAAAGCACATGGGGAGAAAATATCTACATCCTGGCGATAAATCTCATCGGGTGCGACTGGCTTTGCGCTAAAATCATTTACAACGCGTTCCACGGCTTTCGGATTAATATCCGTAACAACCAATTCAGCGCCATCTTTATATAAATAGTCACATAAGGTATAAGCGACATTCCCCAATCCTTGCACAGCAATCTTGCGTCCTTTCAAGCTTTCCGTTCCAAACGCTTCTTTTACTGCCGCTTTCATGCCAAGATATACCCCATATGCAGTTACTGGGGAAGGATTTCCCGACGAACCGAATGTTGGTGAAATCCCCGTTACATAATCTGTTTCTTCGTGGATAATGTCCATGTCGGAAACTGTTGTTCCTACGTCTTCAGCTGTAATATACCGACCGTTCAACCCTTGGATAAAACGTCCCAGTGCACGGAACATTTCTTCATTTTTATCTTTGAATGGATCCCCTATAATCACGGTTTTTCCGCCTCCAAGATTGAGACCAGCCGCTGCATTTTTATAAGTCATGCCGCGCGCTAAACGAAGCGCATCTTCTATCGCTTGCTCCTCGGTTGCATAGGTCCACATTCTGGCTCCACCCAATGCTGGGCCTAATGTGGTATCATGAATAGCAATAATCGCTTTCAAACCAGAAGTTTTGTCTTGGCAGAATACGACTTGTTCATAATCATATTTTTCAAGGTACTTGAATATCTCCATACAATTCCCTCCAAAAAGTAAGCGTTTTCTTTCTCGTATTTGCGTTAATTTCTTCCAAAAAACCATTATATTCTAAATAACGGTTTTTCTATCTACTTTTACCTTACTTTTAAATATGGAATTAGGCAACTATTAATGTCAAAATCGTTTTATTCAAGAATATTTAGATTATTTTAATTATTCCATTATTTTATGTAATACTTTCGAGTTTCTTGACTTTTAAAGGGGCAATTGTAAAATAAAAGGAGTAAAGAGGTGTAAAAACTTATGCAAAGAATGCTCGCATTCATCGTTATGTTAATTCCTGCATTAATGGCTGGAGCAGGAATCAAGTTTATGAGAGATACATTATTCGGAAAATTGATTTCTCCATTCCCTTGGATTTGGCTGCAGTTTGTAATAGGGATTATCTTCCTTGTCGTTGGGCTTGGCTTTTTTGCCGGCTTCATATTACATAGAGATCGAAAAAATGGAAAAATACCTCCAAAGATGCCAAAAGGAAAAACGGAAATCAATTAGCAAATTGAAGCGCTTAACAATGCGGTTATTAGAACATGGATTCATACAAAAAAACAAGGCGTTCGTTTTAAGGATCACCCAATTCCTTTTAACTGAACGCCTGTTTTGTCTTTTTCCCCTTTACCTTTTTAGCCACTTTATCCGGATAATCCGTTATCCATCCTACAACAGATTCATCAGGGGCTGCGAGGTAAGGTTCGGTTCCATTGACGGCATAAAACCTGATTCCTTTTCCAGCTTGTTGCGCGGCTTCTAAATAACGCTGTTTATAATATTTTTTATGGGCATGAACTGCATCGATATGGGAAAGGTTAACCAGCTCCTGCCAATCAAACTTTTTTGTAACAATGAAAGCTGTTTCATAATCAGGCCTCTGCATTTTCACTAGTCGAAGCAATTCATCATGAAAAGAAGAAAAATGGCTTCCAGCTGGTAACTTCAATTTTTTTAAGCCCTCTATCATTGCTTCCCGATTGTTCAGCAGCGTTTCTTTCAACTCGACATTTAACGGCATATTATGAAAATTCGCCCATTCAACCACCTGTTGAAATGAAGGGATTCGTTCTTTTGAAAACTTTCTAAAGAAGTGTTTTCCAAGAGGAAAGTTCATTAGTTCTTCATAAGTACATTCGCTAATTTTTTTATTGATTCCGGTAAGCCGAAATAATTCAAAGTCATGAAAAACAATCAATACACCGTCTTTTGTACATTGAATATCCAGTTCGATGCCATCCGCTTTCAGTATTCTGGCTTTTTCAAAGGATTTAAAAGTATTTTCCAGCGCATGGCCAGAAGCACCACGGTGTGCAAAAATAGAGATCGATTTAGACATTATACATTCAACTCCCCAAACTCCAATAAAAATCTCCCTTGCGTTCGTTTGTTTAAAACAGAGGATTTTGTTCCAATTTTAATACAAGTTCCCGGAAACGCCTCTTTCGTAACGACAATTTCCTCTTTTCCTGCATTTTTCAGGTTTTCCATCAATTCTTTGATTTCTTGATCGAGTTCGCTTAGGATCTTATTCTTTTTTTTCAATTCAGCTTCCAAAATCGTTAAACTTTTAAGCTGCTGGTTGTTTAAGCTGTTTTTTAATGGATAAATATCGTTTAATCTTGAAGTCAGATTAACAACATTTTCTCTCTCGCTTTTAAGCATGGCAGCTTTTTCTTGGATACTTTTATTTGCTTCCTGTTTGCTTAAACAGTCTATGACCAATTCCGTTTGCCTTTCTAGGCGGTTTCCTGAAATGCCGGTTACAATGCGGCTTTTCGCAATTGCTTTCCCTCCAATAATTTTTCCTTTTCGTTCATCAAGCAATATGGAGTTTGCTATTAAATAAGACCCCATTGAATATAGCCCAATCACGATTTCATTTTTGGCAAGCAATTTAGCGTCATTTACGTGTTTTACAAAAATACTGCCGCCAGCTTCAATTTCAGTTTCGCCAAGACCGAAAACGCCGCCTTTTATGTAAATATCCCCGTTTTCAGATTTGATGCTTGCTGCGCCTGTAATTCCCTCGGCACTTTCAATCGAAATATCCCCCGTTGCCATGATGGAAAAGCCACTGGATACCGTCCCGCGAACAGTCACTGATCCATCGAACGTAATATTTCCGGTAGCATAGCCAACGTCCCCCTCAATCGGCAAGTGATGGCTCACGGATAAAAGCCCTTGCTGCTTTTGCACGATTCCTGTTTTCGCAGCATATAGAACAATCTTTCCATTTTCAACTTTTTCATAAGCGGCTTTTGGGTCATATCGAAGTGATTGGTCATCTCCAGGAGGTGCAGATATAGATTCGCCCAAAATATTCTTGCCATCTATACCGGGCTGTGGAGGTATTTTTTCACCCAACCAGTCCCCTTCTTTAATTTCAAAGATGAAATTCATTTCAAAGTAGTCAGCTTTTCCATCTTCACGTATTACTGGTTTTCTCTCGGGAATTTCCAAATACGTTATTTTGGCATCTTCGCCTTTTTTGGGCAGCATCCCCTCTGCAACTTTATAGGACTTGCCGGGAATCATCTTTTTAAAATCAATCTTTTTAATTCCATATACTATTCTATTATGTTGCAATAATTCATCCAGAGTTACCAAGAGTTTTTCTTCTTTGCTTTTTAGCTGGTCGGTTGATGCATTCAAGGAGACAGAAGCCGACATTTTATCTTTTGAAATTTCCAGTTCGATGATTGGCAGCCACTGGCCAATCTCCACTCGATCTGAAACTTTACCCAATGCTTGTTTTAATGCACTAAAATTGGTGAGTCGGATGCGTGGAAATTGACGCAGAAGCTGATCAAATTCTTTCAGTGGAAAATTTGGCCGAATCGTTTTGAGATAGACTTTATCTTTTTCTTCTATTGTTTCTAAATAATCATTTGAAAAAATTAACAATGGACCACCCCTTTTGCTCTAGTATAGACGATGGCTTCTCTTTTGTTTAGCCTTTTACCGGAAAACATGGCATTGTGGTCCAAACTTGATTATTCCTATTAAATTGTCTATCTACTTTTCTTTTTGCTCTTCCTTCCGTTGTTCACACGTTTGTTTTGGTTCTGAATAATTCATCGCCTGGGCACTATCTTTGAACCCTTCCGTTGTCGGATCGATGATAATTCCAAACAAGGCCAAAATCAATAATATCGATTCTAATGTTTGCTGGATTTTTGCACTGATGACAGTTATATCAATGTTGAAAAGAGCGGCAACGTGATTGGATAACAACATTAATGCAGAAATTAATGCAATCCAAAATTGTCTATGTTTCAAGCGGACTTTCCAGTTTATATGCATCATCTTCACCCCCAAACTTAATATAATTCGTTCTATCTATAGTATTTTCGCAATGTTTTTTAAGTTTATATCATTGCCTACCTGACTATAATTTCTAGCGTAGATTTATGTAGTTCTTCAGAAAGATTGCGGGCGTAGTTTTTTTATATTCGTCATATAAAAGCGTCGGATAATATGTTCGCTTTACAAAGAAACTGGACTGCTATTAAGCAGTCCAGCTCTTCGAATTTTTAAACTTCTACTACCTTCTTTGTATCTTGTGCTTCGGGAACTTCCAGCGAAACAACAGGTGCGTTTGAGATTCTGCTTTTTAATGTAAATAACAGGATAATTGCTGCAATTTCAATTCCCGTTAAGAAGTACATACCGTTTTTCAGGGTGAAAACGCCCAGAAGATAAGGTCCAATAAAACCGCCAAGTGCCGCAAAAGAATTTACTAATGCAATCCCTACTGGTGCTGTTGCTTCCGTGAAAAAATGCGTTTTGTAAGCAAAGAAACATCCTGCAAACAAATATAAACCGATTGAAGCGAAAGCCAGGCACGCAACCATCCAGCCTGGTGTTGTTATAAAGCTTGCGGCTGCAAAACTAACCAAAGAAATTGCAAAAGAAGCAATAATATGCTCTTTATATTTCCCTGTACGATCGGCATTCCACCCTGCAAATAGAATAGAAGGAATCCCGACCAAAGCAGGAATCATGGCCAGCAAACCAATGGACGTGTTTGTTGTTCCAACGGCAGATAAATTCTTTAGAATCGTCGGCAACCAAAATGCCAAACCAAACATACAGGTATAGTTCGCAAAGTAGATTAATGCCAATTTCCAAACGTTCAAGTCTTTGATCATTTCTCTTTTTGACACTTTATTCACTGCGTTACTTTGTAGGCGTTCTTTTTGCAGTTCGCCTTCGAGCCAATTTTTTTCTTCGGTTGTTAGCCATTTTGCTTGGCTAGGTTTATTTACTAAGTAAAAAATAACGACGATTCCCAGCACAACCGCAGGAATCCCTTCCAAGATAAACATCCAGCGCCATCCAGCCATGTTTGCCCAAAACACGTTGTCGATAATCCAGGCCGATGCCGGAGCACCGATTAAACTCCCGATAGGCAATGCCAATAATAGTACCGCCGTAGCCTTGCCGCGTTCTTTCTTGCGGAACCAATAGGTTAAATAAAGGATGATTCCCGGGAAAAAACCTGCTTCTGCAACACCCAATAAAAAGCGCAAAATATAGAGGTGGCCGGCATTTTGGGCAAATCCTGTTAAAATCACGATGATTCCCCAACTGATCATTATGCGGGCAATCCATACTCTTGCCCCAACTTTATGCATAACCATGTTGCTCGGAATTTCAAAAAAGAAATAGCCAATAAAAAAGATTCCCGATAACAATCCAAAAACCTCTGCAGTCAAGGCCAAATCCGCATTCATTTCAAGTGCTGCATAGCCCAGATTGACGCGATCCAGATATGCAATCACATATAATAGCAAAACGAAAGGCAAAATTCTGCCCATCGTCTTTTTGATCGTTGACTTTTCAATCGCATGCATATTGTCCATTTTATCTCCCCTTTAAACGATCTTGTTTATACCAGGAATCGATCAAGCAAGCTTCTCAACATCGGTAGATTGAACTAAGCGCTATGAATTGATAACGAGCTCCGCAATCTGGCGCTTTAAATCTACTACATTATTTGAATGATCCAAGATTAATTGATTTGCCAATTTTGCGAGTTGCTCTTGGTTTTTTAAATACACCCCGTAATTCAAAGCATTCAATCCCAGTCGCTGCGCGGTTTCTTGGATATAAATTTTCGCGGCAATCTGGGCTGTTTTATTTTTGTTCTTGCCTTCCAGCTTTTGTGCCCTTGCCAAAATGCTGTCCATGGCATAAACGGCAATCACCGTATCCGCAATCACGGCAGCCAGCTCCTGTTCTTTATTCATATCACTTAATCCCATGCTGCGTGCTGTTTCGATATATTCTCTTAATACTTTTCTTGAGAGAGTAAGTTTTTGAACTTCTTCTTCAAACGGACCACTCGGAAGATTTTCTTCGGTCTCCGCTTCAAATTCTTTCATTACCGTACCGGCAATTAAAATCCGATTAATTTCGTTCGTTCCTTCAAAGATGCGATTGATTCTGATATCGCGATAAATGGTTTCAATTTCATACTCACGCATGTAGCCATAACCGCCGTGAATTTGAAGAGCTTCATCCACAATATGGCCGACTGCTTCTGTTGCCATCACTTTATTGATGGAACAATGCAAGGCAAATTTCGCAATCGATTTTGCCAGATTTTCTTTCGATTCTTGGAAGCTTTCCTCAAGCTCCCCGGCCGTTCGGTATAACACGCTTTCAACCGCTGCCGCTTGGACGGCCATATCAGCGATTTTTTCACGGATCAAATTAAATTGGGTTAATGGCTTGTTGAACTGTTGGCGTGTATTGCCATATTCAATCGCTAATTGCATTGCCCGCTTGGCGCTTCCCAAAGAACTTAACGCGATTTTGTGCCTTCCAAAATTCAATACATTAAATGCAATAATATGGCCGCGTCCAATTTCGCCGATTAGGTTATCCACCGGTACAAGGACATTTTCCAAAATGACCGAGCGGGTGGAGGAACCATCGAGTCCCATCTTTTTCTCTTCCGGACCGGTAGACAATCCTTTACTATCTGCATCGACAATGAATGCAGTAAAATGCCGGGAATCTACTTTCGCATAGACAATAAACACATCTGCGAAAGCAGAGTTGGTTATCCACTGCTTTTCCCCGTTCAAAATATAAAATTGTCCGCAAGCGGAAAGAGTGGCCGTTGTTTTAATCCCCAAGGCATCGGTGCCGGCTGATGGTTCCGTTAAGGCATACGCAGCAATATTTTCGCCAGATAAAAGTTTAGGCAAGTATCGTTCTTTTTGGTCCTTGCTTCCGAAATAGGCAATCGGCAGTGCCCCGATACCGGTCTGTCCCCCAAACGTAATACTGAAGGACCGGGCTCTTGCCATTTCTTCTGCAATAATGGCGGCGCTCACCTTTCCCAGTTCCAGGCCACCATCTTCTTCTGCGATGTCCGCACCGATTAATCCAATACCTCCGGCTTTCGCCATTATTTTTTTTGTATGATCGAATTCCTTTTCTTCAATGTTTTTAAGAACCGGGATGATTTCCCCTTCGACAAATTTCTGCGTCGTTTTTTGAAGCATGATGTGTTCATCGGAAAACTCTTCAACAGTAAAAACATCTGCTGGATTACTATTTTTATATAAGAATGAAGTATAGCTTTTTTTAGTGCTGCTATTCATAAAATCCCTCCTCGCCTTGTCTTCTGATGCAAGCCCTTTCAAAAACCCCCACAATTGCAAGATTGCTATCGCAATTAACGAAGTGTTGCTTTCAATTGATGGCTGATTAAATTCTTCAGCTCTATTTTCATGATTTTCCCGCTGGCAGTCATCGGCAGTTCCTCAACAAAAACGTAGCGATCCGGGACTTTAAAATCAGCCACTCTCTCTGCAATATAAGCTTTCATGGACGCCTCATCTTCTGAATAGCCGGGTTTTAATTTAATAACGGCGCAGCTGATTTCACCTAGGACGGTATCAGGCAAGCCGACAACCGCCACTTCCAAGACACTCTGATGTTTATAAAAAACTTCTTCAACCTCGCGAGGATAAATATTATATCCCCCACGGATAATCATGTCTTTGCTGCGGCCAATGACTCGTATGTAACCCTTTTCGTCTATGGTTACGGAATCACCTGTATAAAACCAGCCTTCCTCGTCGAATGCGGCTTTAGTATTTTCAGGCATTTTATAGTAACCTTTCATAACGCCTTTTCCCTTTACGGCTATTTCTCCGACTTCTCCAATTGAAACCGGTTGTCTATTTGCATCGACAATTTTCGCTTCAAAATCAGGCACAACTTTTCCCACTGTTACGGATTTCAAGTAATCATCATCATCAAAACTTGTGAATGTCACTGTTGACGAAGTTTCCGTCAGACCATAAGAAACCTGGATGTCGCATCCCATTTCCATACGTATCTTCCTTACGATTTCCTCCGGGCAAGGGGCTGCGGCAATGATTCCGGTTCTTAAAGTGGAGAGGTCATATTTCTTAATTTCCGGATGATTCAATTCCAAAATAAACATCGTTGGGACCCCATGATGAACCGTCACTTTTTCGCTTTCTATTAATTTTAATACTTCTATTGCTTTATAGATTTCTATGAAAACCATTTTGGCTCCTGTGCTCACAGTAGAAAGAATCCCCGGCACCATTCCAAACACATGGAAAGCCGGAACCGGAATCAGGAATACATCCTGGTCATTACAGTGCAAAAGATCCGCAGACAGTGCTGCTGAAAAGACTACGTTTTCATGTGTAAGCATCGCCCCTTTTGGTTTGCCCGTAGTGCCGGATGTATATAGAATCGCAAAAATATCTTCAGCAGGTTGAATGACGGGTTTTGGAGCAGCATGACTTTCACCTAGTTTCAATAAGTCGGTATAAGAAAAATATCCTGGATGATTAAAGCGGACTGTATAAATTTCTTCCAGACTGCTGTTTTGATCATTGGCTTTTAAATAATTGGCGAAAGATTCCAAGTAGCGGAATTCTTTCCCTACAAACATGGCTTTTGCACCGGAGTTTTCAAGAATATACAATAATTCATCGTGATGGTACCTTGTGTTGCATGGAACAACAATAATGCCCAATTGACCAAGTGCAAAATAGATCGAGACAAATTCATACCAGTTGGGAATGGATACGATTACTCTGTCGCCTTTTTCCAGCCCTTTTTGGTATAATGCCGATGCAATTAATTGGGACTCTTCCGCCAATTGCTTATAAGTAATCCGATTGATTCCGTCAAAAATCGCTTCTTTCTCCGGATACAGTTGAGACGCTCTCTCCAATAACATAGGCACCGATGTATGTTCAGCCATTTCGTTCCCCTCCTTTTAAGACGCTCTCATTTTGCGGCAACCCTGATTCTGTTAAAATTGATCCGAGGATCACCTTTTTATCAGTCAAGATTTAATTAGATTTACATTTTGGAAATAGCTTTTTCAATCTAGCATTATCTGCCAATAAAAGTCGGTTTTCTCTTTTCGATAAATGCCTGCAATCCTTCTTTGCGGTCCTCTGTTGCAAAGGCATTGCCGAAGCAGGAAGTTTCGATCGTAAGCCCTGATTCAAGGTCAACATTGGAGCCGGAATTCACTGCCAACTTTACCATCCGCAACGCAACAGGGGGTTTTTGCGCCAACTTTTCGGCCCATTCCTTTGCAGCAGGCAATAGTTCTTCTAAAGCGACCACTTTGTTTACGATCTGCAATTGCAGGGCACGTTCTGCAGTAAACATTTCACCAAAGTACAATAACTCTTTTGCAATACCCTGGCCCACGATTTTTTGTAATCGCTGTGTTCCTCCGCCACCCGGTATAATGCCTAGACCAACCTCCGGAAAGGCAAATTTCGCTTTTTCCGACGCAATTCTGAGATCACACGCTAAAGCAAGTTCCAGTCCGCCTCCAAGTGCCAACCCATTTATTGCCGCAATGACGGGTTTTGTAAGATTTTCAATTTTGGAAAATGCTTTTCGCGATGTCAGATTCATATCCATAATGCCGACCGTATCCAAGTTCACCATCTCATTTATATCCGCACCTGCAACAAATGCTTTTTCACCATTGCCTGTCAGGATGATTGCGTGTACTTCATCCGATTGTTCAAGCTCGGACATAATTTGCGAAAGCTCCTGGAATACAGCTGTATTAAGCGGGTTTACAGGTGGTCGGTTAATCATGACTGTAGCTATTTTATTCTCTATTTCACAAAGCAAAAATTCATAATTCATCGTGAATCCCTCCACACTCTTATTTGTTGTAGTCATAAAAACCAGCTCCTGTCTTTTTGCCTAATCTTCCTGCTCTCACTAATTGTTTCAGCAATAATGGAGGGGCGAATCGATCATCAGCGAACTCATTTTTGAAATATTCCATCACATGATAGCCAATATCTACACCAGCGTAATCTTGTAAAGTAAAAGGTCCCATTGGATAATTCAATCCCAACGTAACGGCTTTATCAATATCTTCCGCTGAAGCTACCCCTTCTTCCAGCAGTTTAATCGCTTCGATAAATTGCGGAATCATGATGCGGTTAACGATAAATCCTGGAACATCCTTATTGACCACAACTGCTTCCTTGTTCAATTGTTGGGAAAATGCTTTTAGATCATTTACCGTCTCGTCACTCGTTTTAAAGCCTCGAACAATCTCGACCAATTTCATGATTTGCGCAGGATTGAAAAAGTGCAGTCCTGCAACCCGCTCTGGACGATTTGTTGCTTCCCCAAGTACGGTGATGGACATGGACGAAGTATTCGTTGCAATAATGACATCAGCCGGCAAAATCGCATCTAGTTTAGCGAATACATCTTTTTTCACTTCAAGATTTTCGATGACAGCTTCTACAACCACATCTACTTCTTTTAAATCTTCCAAATTCGTTGTAACTTTGATTCTTTCCAATACTTCCGCTTTCTGTCTTTCATCTATTTTTCCTTTTTCCACACTTTTCTGCATGAACTTCTCGATTCTAGCCATCCCTTGATCCAAATACTTGTTTTCAATATCGTGGATAATCACTTGAAAGCCTGAACTTGCCGCTAAATTGGCAATGCCGCTTCCCATTGCGCCTGCCCCTACTACCCCTACCGTTTTAATAGTCATACCGTTTCCTCCTCGATCTATATTTTAAATATTCTGTAATTTAAATATAGAGGATTGGAATGTCTTTTTTGTACCTACACCATGCAGGAAACTGTTGAAGCTTTTTCATCATATTTGCGGAAAGCAGAATTGGAGACACTCTTTTCAAACAATCAAAAAAAGCACGACCTTGTCATGCTTCTTTCGTCTGTTTGATTTTTAATCTAGCTGATCATAAAATAAATCTATTAATTTAATGGCCATCATTAAGTTAAAACGGTGCTCCGAAAATTTCAAATCAACCTTTAGCAAGTTTTCAATTTTCTCCAGACGGTACAGCAATGTGCTGCGATGGATAAATAATTCTTCCGATGCTTCTTTAATATTTCCATTTTGTTCAAGGTAGACTTGCAGAGTATGAAACAAATCCATATTTTTCCCTTCATACTGAAGCAAAGGTTCAAGTTGTTGATTGATAAACAGCTTGACCATTTGCCCATCCTGAATATGCTGGAGCAATGTATAGGCGCCCAGTTCATCAAATAGGGCAAAGCCAATCCTTTTGTAGCGGCCTTTCACAACATTCAACGTTTTAATTGCCTGCATATAAGAAGTATAATAATCCGAAATCGATGAAGTGTGACCCCCGATTGCCAAAAACGCTTCGCAGCCATTCTTCTTAATCGCAACCCATTTTTTTAGTTGATCATAAAACTTGGACCAATAAACTTTCTGATTTTCTTCTACTGTAGGAGAAATAAGCACCATATCACCTTCTTTATTGGCCACTAAAACATCCGGAAAATGAGTGACAATGTTTGTCTTTAAATGATCCCACAACAGCGATTTGTTTGCTTCTTGTTCCACCAGATTGAGCGTTGAATCTTCGGGAAATTGCAAAGATATGATGGCCACAGCATGTGAACGTTCAATATCCCAATTAAATAAATTCGCATATTGAAAAATATCCTCGTTGTCACTTATTTTCTCCACTAACAGTTTATGAATGAAACTATCCTTGACTTGTTCTTTTGTGTCCAGGACAAGTTTTTGTTTCATAAATTGAATGGAATAAATATTTCTTGCAACATCAATGCTTAAGCGATAATAATCGTCCACTTTCACATCGGTGCGATCAATGACCAAATATCCCAGCAAATCGCCTCCGCCATTTATCGGAAAGACAGCTAATTTTATTTCATTGGCATGGTACTGTTCACTCCATAAACGGCCATAGTTTTTATGCAATATTTTATACGTTGCCAGTTCTACCAGCGTATCCAAAAGAGCGGGTTCCTCAGCAGTAAGCTTAGAGGAAATGGGTCTCATGAAGCGATCCAGCAGAATAACGGATTTTGATAATAATGTACTCAGTGTTTCCGTAATGCCTTCAATTGAATTTCCTTCAACTGTTTCCTTGACCAAGGCTTGTTGATAATTTAACAATAAATGAAGCCTGTCTTTATGCTGTTTTTCTTTTTGATATAACATGGCAATCGCAACATCTTTTCCAAATTCATCAAAAATCAATTCCATTTCTGAATATAGCTTTACTTTTTGAAAATATCCGATTATACAAAAACCGAAGAGATTGATTTCGTTCTTAAGAGGAAAGGTAAACCATGTTGGCACTTCCAGCTCTAAGAGCATCTTTGTAAAGTGGCAATCAAAATGTTGGTCGACCTGTTCATAGGTCTTGCTGTTTAGCAAAAAGCCCGGCTCACAACATTCTATCGGCAAAGGAAAAGAATCTTCTGGCAGAATGGAAATTCCGCTCCAAGATTTTAAAATCAACTGTTCTTCCGATTTCATGATGATTCCGACAAAATCAGCCGAAAGCTTTTCCCTAAACGAATCGGATAAATATTGCAATGTTTCTTCTTCGGAATGAAAATTCACTAACTGACGGGAAGTATTGCGAAGTTGCATTTCCAGTGTTTTTACTATTTTTTCGGATTTTTGCGTTTCCATAGCCTACACCCCTTTTGGAGTCTAATTTACATAATATTTTTATTAGAAATATTTCCCTCATATACATATTTTTCCCCTCACTTATACTTTCTTTTACTTTATGGAATAAATCAATATTTTCTAAACTAATTTACGAAGAAACCTATTTGTAAAATAAAAAAATGCAATTTCTTAATAAACCGGAAATTGCATTTTTTACCTTTATTAATCTAGTTAGACTTCTGGATTCATATCTACACCTACAGATGCTGGATTTTGTTTACGTCTTGCAAGTATCATGGGCGCCGTTTCCTTGATGCCAAAGGATAATAAAAAAGCTAACGTACACGCTGCCGCTACTACCCATAATGGCGCATAAAAGCTATACAAATCAGCTAGAATTCCAGCGCTTAACGGACCAAGCGTACCACCGATCAGCTCTCCCAAAAAGATTGTGACGCCAATAGCTGTTGTCACCAATCCCTTGGGAACCGATTCTGCCGGAATGACTGCCACCGACAATGTTTGATAACCCATTCCAGCTGAAAAGATAAAGGTAGCAATAAGCAATAAAATAAAATGCTCATGTAGATACATTAAGGAAACCGGAATCAAAATACTGATAAAGGTAAAGATCGTTAAGCTAGGTTTCCTGCCAATTTTATCAGATATCAATGGCGCCACTAAGTTCCATATAAACATTCCCAGCCCCAGAACCAATAAATACATCGACGCTTGTGATTCTGTATAACTACCAACGTTGATTAAAAATAATGCAGAGAAAGCGGTCATTGTCGTATAGAAGATCATAAAAAACAGCGAAATCCCTATATTAATTCGGATGTTACGCACTGTCAGTACACTTAAATAATCTTTTTTCGAAGGACGAGCGGCAATTTGTTCTGTCAAGACGCCATCTACTTCTTCCCTCATCACAGGTTCGCGCATATAGCGCATTAATACTAAACCAATTAAAACGCCTGGTATAGCCAATATAAAGAATGCATAACGCCAATCCAGACTATTTGCAATCGCTACTACGGCAACTGGAACAAGGGCACCGCCAAATAATGGGGCTGCACTTTGTACAATTCCCATATTGAAACCCCTCCTCTTTGGCTGGGATTCCGCCATCACGGCAGCATTCACAAGCGGCACTACCGGTCCTTCTGTAATTCCCATAATAATTCGAATTACCAATAGTGATATAAATCCGCCGATTAAACCCGATAACAAAGTTGCGACCGAGAAAGCGAAAATGAATATGATCAGCATATGTTTCTTACGGCCGATAAAGTCTGCGATTGAAGCAAAGACGATATTCGATATTGCAAAGGCCACGGCCAATACAGCTGCAATTAGCCCTAATTGCGTATTGTTCAATCCTAGTTCAGGTGCAATAAAGGGAAATAAATAGACGACGGCAAGACGGTCCATAAACAAAACACCAAACAGCAGGAACATAACAGTGACAATAAACTTTTCATATTTTGCATTGTCCATATGAACATCTCTCCTCAATTGATATTAAGCGCTTACATTTTTATAGAAAAAAACGTTTCCATTAATTCAAGCTGATTCATTAAGTCTATAAGAGATTGTTCCAATTGATTGCTATCGGCTGCTGTATCGAAAATAAAATGATCCGGACGTACAATTACGATAGCCGCGTTATGAACCGACATAAAATCAGCATACTTCCCATGAATGTCCCATTCTTTTGAAACCGTCATCATTTTAATGTTTAATAGATTGACAACTTTTTGAGTCACAGGTGTCAGTGATATTGGTTCAGCACTGTAGATGAACCATCCCCGGCCATACGCTTCGTCAAACAACTTTTCTTTACCCTTTACTGATACGATCGATTGAATCATTCGTTTCCCGTTCAACACATTTTCCGGCAACTTTCTCAAGATTCCGTTAGTTAAAATTGGGAATTTAGGCATTGGGGGAACATTTCCGCTTTTAAAATTGGCATCCCTGACTTTGGCCTTTTGTCTATCTGTAATACAAATCATTTCGCCTAAAATAATGGCAATTCTAATATAGGTGGATACATGTTCTTTTCTTTCTTCCGTATAAGTTTGCAAAAGATTCAATGTTGATTGGCCTTTTAAAACATAATCCAGCTTCCAAGCCAAATTATCGGCATCCCGTATGCCTGCGCACATCCCCTGACCCAAAAATGGCGGCATTAAATGCGCTGCGTCTCCTGCAATCATAAAGCGGCCATCAACCCATTCATCCGCCCATAGCGCGCGGAAGGAGTACACGGCATAACGCTCCAAAATAGCTGTTTCTTTCGTCATATTCCATTCCTCAAGAAGTTTCCATACAAAGCTCTCATTATTGACCTCTTCTTTCGACTCTTGAGGCAGGATCATGAATTCCCAACGGCGTCGATTAGGTCCTCCCGAGACAACCGTCGTTGGACGATTCGGATCGCATAGCTGCATATTCATTGGATGCCAAATTTTCTTCTCGTTAGGAATAATATCCACGACCAGCCAATCAAATGTAAATCCCATACTTGTTTGCGTTACATTCATCTGACTCCGGATAAAACTATTTGCGCCATCCGCCCCGACAACAAATTGCGCAAATGCTTCATGCTCTCCATCATCCGAACGAACAACTAATCTCGTTCCATCCTCAAACTGTTCGGCCTTTATTACTTCATGCCCCATATATACTTCAATATTGGCATGAGCTAAACAATGATCTTGTAATAGCTTTTCCAGACTCGGTTGATTAAAGAAGTTACTGCTGGGCCAGCCGTAAATTAATTCTTCGGGGAAAGCAATTTCAAATAATTTTTCTTTATCAGCATTTAAAAATTGATAGTGATAATCTGTTAAGGGTTCAATAATTGATTGCAGTTCTTCGATAGATAAAACCGATTGTAAAATCCGTGCAACTTCATCATCAAAAACGACCGCTCTTGGTAAAGAATATACGTCCGGATATTTTTCAAAAAGTTGTACCTTCCAGCCCTTTTTTGCTAGTTTAAGAGCCAAGACTTTTCCTACCGGCCCTCCACCCACTATTGAAACATCCGCTTTATAGCTCATATTATGCCTCCTATCATATCAAGTTTGCTATTGGCCGATCTTCTTTCCATTCTTCAATCGAAGGTAACGCGAAAGCATATTCCGTTCCCCAATAATCCAATGAATCCCATTTTTTCGGCCGTTGAGGCAAGTCTTTATGCCAAGGTTTCGGTTCCATGATATTAAGCTCAGGGATATACTTATCCATATCTGTATAAAATTCAATGACATGTTGATCGGGGTCAAAATGATAGGAGGCAATATTGTGACCGGCTGTATGACGCTGCGGACCCCATAATGTTGGAATTTCATGCATGGCTAAAATATCCGAACTCTTAAACTGATGTGCAGCACTTCTCAGCTCGAATGCAATATGATGCATATACGACTTTTTCCCCTGTACGATATTCAGAGTATGATGATCTTCATTGCAGGTTAAGAAGTTCGCTACATCCCAAATCCAATCCGTTTCCTTGAATCCCAAAATTTCACGATAAAAGTCCACAGTTGTTTTGGCATTTTTTGCACTTAAAGCGATGTGGCCAAGTTTATTTGGAACGATACCATGATTTCCAAAACCAGGTGCACTATAATTAATTTCATGGTAGAGTTGCACTAGATTTCCATCCGGATCTGTAAATTGTATTTGTTCGGCAATACCCGGCTGCGCATCATGTAAAATCTCGCTGGCAATGCCTTTTTCTTTTAAGAAGGACCGGATTTGTTGCAATGAATTCAATCTATTTACCTGCCAGCCTATTGCATCAAGATAACTGTGATTACTAGCCTTAAGGATTATATTATGGTGCTCCAGCCCATTGCTTATATAGGCTGTTCCATCATCCGCCCGGTCAACTAACACACACCCCAGAACATTCGTATAATATTCAATCATTGCTTCAACATCTTTCGTTTGAAACGAGGCATATCCTAAACGATAAACAGGAATCATCCTAACTTCCTCCTTTAATAAGCCACTTTTGCCGAGTGAACAATTTTATTTTCCTGCACGCCCAAGTCAATTGCTCCATCGATGCTCTTAATCGTCAATCGAACATGATCGCCATCTTGCAAGTAACCTCTTTCTTGCTGAGATTGTACAAAATACTTCACTTTTTCATCATGAGACATCGAAGGATTATTCAACCCTTTAAAAATTTCGGCATTCAAATGTAATCCCACCCCACCTGTTGTACCTGTCAAGATTAAATCACCGGTACGCAAGTTGAAAATTTCCGACATTTCTTCTAACGTTTCTGCTGGCTTATAGAGCAATTGATCGGAGGTTGCTAACTGTCTGCACTCGCCGTTCACATCTAATTGAAGTTCTAACTGATGAATATAGCAGATTTCATCTGGTTCAATTAAATAGATAAATGGCCCGACTGGACAGAATGTGCGATAGCTTTTACCTTTAAACCATTGCATCTCAAGAATTTGGACGTCTCTTGCAGAGATGTCATTTGTTATAACAAACCCAGCAACATAATCTGCTAGATTGTCATCCGTAATACTTTGTGGTTCGTAAATGTCGCGTTTCATAATCAATCCGAGTTCGATTTCATAGTCCAATAACTGAACATTGGCTGGACATATAATCTCTGCATCTGACGAAGTTAGAGAACTGCTTGCCTTTGTGAACAATAAATTATAAGGAGGTTTTACCGCCTCCAATCCGCTTTCCTCACGATGCGTACTATAATTTGCCCCTTGGCAGATAATTTGTGCATCCTCCGTTACGGGGGAAAGAAGCTTTACCTCTTCAATTTTAATCGTTGCCATTTCTTCTTTCGCTTGTTTGATTGCTTCGTGACCTTTCTCCAATAACGCTCGTAATGTAGGGAAATTGCCACCAATCAAGGATATTCCATCGTTGTATACCCCCCATTTTGCAAGGCCTTCATGTTCAAATCGTATAATCTTTGTACCCATATATAATTCCTCCTCTTCGGTATTCGTCTTAAGTCTTTTTGTTTTTCTCAGGGTTCCCACCTATTTTAAAACCTGCCTCCTCTTCCGGTAATGTGACTTGCTTATAAATAGTTTAATTTTCTGAATATTAGAAATAAAGTGATGCAAGAAACAAAAATAATTTCATATTATAAGAAAAATTGTGTATTATTAACAAAAAACATATGATTATAGAGAAAGAGTCAAAGTCAAAGTTAATTTTTAAACAACCAAGGATCAATTGGATCATTTTTATATCTCTTGGACTAATCAACCACTGGGGGGAGAAGATTGTTAGTCAATCAGGAAACACATGCAACTTTGCAAAGATTTTCAAAACAATTACTTTCAGCTCAAAACAATCAACAAGTATTTCTGGCACTGCACCACTGCCTAAACCCTTTACCGTTCAAAATAGAATTTGGTGTTATGCAGAGGCAAAAGGATCAATCGCAATACCACTTTTTATACGGTCAACCAGATTTGCAGCAAAATAGTTGGTTTGATTTTTCTCTTTTTTCTTCTAATTTGGAACTCAATTCACTCGTCTTTTTGGCTGATATGGAAAATCCACGTGTCTGCGTTTATCGATTTCCCTTTATGAATAATGAGTTTTTCTTTATTTTTGTTTTTCATGAATGTTCTAGTGAGCTGCCAAATTATCTACTGGCCCTTCTGGAACTTGCTACACTTGCGTTGCAAAACCTTCACACCAATTTCTTAATGCAACGGCAAAATGATTCCCTGCACCTCCTTGTGCAAATGAATGAACTTACGGGACTTTTACCACTTAGACAAGCAATGGAAGAAGCCGTTGTCAATTTTGGAAAGTTGCTGGGGGATGCGAGAATCGGCATTATGCTGTTCGACGAGTCGACTTCTGAACTCGTGCTGCAAAAACCAGCGTTTGGTCATTGGGAAGAATCACTTATAAATATGTACCGTATTCCTTTAAACCGTGGGGGAAATGCAGTGCAAGTTTTTTTAACCGGGGAAGCAACATTGACGAATAATGTATACACCGAAGATAATTACTTAATTGAATATGTCAAGTTATTTGGTCATGATGTTGCGATTATGACGGTTCCATTAGCTGTAAGAAACAGAAGAATCGGCGTGATACATGTAGGAAAATCCACCGGCACTTTTTCCGGAGATGATTTACAATATTTCTCGCAATTATCAAAGCATCTAGGGGTTATTATTGAAGGTGCTCTCAAGATGGACAACAAACTATTACAACAATTTAAACGGCAGGATGTAGAATCTTTTATATGCAACCGCTTAATTCAGGACATATTAAAAGGAAATTTGGAAGATGAACACTATTGGTTCGAATACGGACACCTATTGCGGTTGCCCGTTGAACGGCCATTTAACACAATTTCTTTAACATTTTATACATCAAATTTACTGCCAATTACCTTAACCAAGTATGAAAAAATAATCTATCAAACCATCCGTAATTACTTTCCTATTTGCGGAATCTTAAATAATGAAGACAAGGTATATCTAATCATGACTTATCAAGAGAGCATAAATTTTAGGAAAATGCTTGTGTCACTTATTGAGTCCTTTGAGACGACCTTAACAAACCTGCTAAAAACAAAAGTTAAAGGAGCGGCTGGCATCGGCAGTGTGGCCAAAACACTGAAGGATATTTCTCTGTCCCATAAACGCGCAAATGTTGTGCTTAAATATGCACGTTTCTCTCCTAATCATATTTCTGTTTATCATGAAACAGCAGCGTGGAGCATGTTAGCCGAAGTGGCAATAAACCAGCCGGATATTGCCAAACAATTTGTTGCTACACATTTAAAGGAAGTGCATCAATTAAAGCCAGAACTGCAAGAAACCTTGGAATGCTATTTATTAAACGAACGGCGAATGAAAAAAACAGCGGAAGTTTTATTTATTCATCCGAATACATTGAAATTTCGAATTGAAAAAATTGAAAGTGAGTTAGAGATCGATTTGGAGGATTTTGAACAACGTTTGAACTTAATCGCCTCCTTTCGACTTGAAAAACTTCTGCAAAGTGTATAAAGTCGAATCCTTGAACTTTAACGTAAAAAAACGACACCAGCTTCTTTGGAAGAATACCGGTTGACTAAACCAGTTATCCAAAGAAAGGTGTCGCAATTTTTTTGAATAGTAGCCACCCCACTAGTGAAATCAGGGAGCAGACCATCGCCATGATTCCCAGCCCACTTATAAAATTAGGCCATGGCAATGTACCCAGTACCATTCCGAATGATCCCATTAATGTAAAGCCAAAATTAATCAGTGATGCAGCGGATCCAGTGTCCGAGTTTTGCTGGTTCAGCAATGTGTTGATTGCCAACGGACGTATCATGCTGGTAACGAAGGAAAATGGAATAAAGGATAGCAGCAATGCAATAGGTGCCAATTTTCCAAACAGCACCACGGCAACTCCGCTCAATAAGCAGAGGACAAAGCCGACAGTAAAAATGGAGGAAATCGGAAATTTATCGCCCAGCCTAATTGAAAGAATAGGGCCCAACATCAAGACAGCCGCATTTATGGCAAAATAAATGCTAAATCCGGACTCTGATAGATTAAAAAAGTCGATATAAATATAGGAACTTACCGCGATATATGCCATAAACACAGTGGATTGCAATGCGACAATCAATAATAAACTAATGAATATTTTATTTTTGCCAACTACAAACAATCTCCCTATACTTCCAATTACTTTCCCTTGAAAACGGTCTTCAGGTGGCAGCGCTTCTTTCATAAAGAGAGCAGCAACAAAACAACAAAAGCCAATTGCCGCCAAAATCCAAAACGTTACGCGCCATGAAGAAACCTCAATAACAAATGCCCCGATAATTGGCGCCAAGACAGGAGCCAGCATGGCCAGGGATTGAATCGTTGCCAGGATGACTCTGCGGTTGCGTCCATCAAAAAAGTCTTTCACAAGAGCCGTAGAAACTGCCACCATGCATCCCGCACCAAGCGCCTCAATAATCCGAAATGCAATCAGCTGCCAAATCGAACTCGCAATTGCACATAGCCCGCTTGAAACGGAATAAATCAACAGACCGGTAAGAAGGACTTTTTTTCGCCCATATTTATCACTCAAAGGACCAAAGAAAAGCATGCCAATCCCAAAAAAAAAGAAAAAACCAACCAGAGTAAAGTTCAGAACCCCCGCGCTTGTATAGAACACTTCTGTCATCGTTGGGATTGCTGGCAAGTACATATCTGTTGAAAGCGGCGCGGTCATATTCAGTATGGTAATCAGCATGATTAAACCTGTCTTTTTCAAATGATCCTTTTCTGCAGCTACAGTTGATGAAACCAAAACTAAATCCCCTTCCTTTTGACTCCGACTTTCCCACTTGAAGCTAATAACTGAATGAAATTTATCTATATTAATAATAACAATAAAAATTTATTTAATGTTAAAGAATTTTCATTCGAATTTATACGAAAATTTATACATTATGAGTAGTTCTTTTATTAATAGTGGTGGTTCACTGTCTCTTGCCTGGGTATCCTAAAGTTGAGAGGAGAAGATGCATAGATGCCACGAAAATTGATAAATGCCATTAAAGAGCACTCCCTGCCATTAAACGATCAAAGCCTGGACCGTATAATCGAAGCGATCGGCAATGCACGAATCGTCATGATTGGTGAAGCATCGCATGGTACATCGGAGTTTTATACAATCCGCGCGGAGCTTTCAAAAAAGTTGATTGAAGAAAAAGGCTTTAATGTTATTGCTGTTGAGGGAGACTGGCCATCAGCCCAAGCAGTGAATCGTTATGTAAAAGGCTATGGCGAAGAACCTGATTCAGCAAGAGAGCTACTGTTAAAATCCTTTCACCGCTGGCCTTCTTGGATGTGGGCAAATGAAGAGATCGAATCTTTTTTGGAATGGTTAAAGAAGAAAAACACATCATTGGACAAAAAGGTCGGATTTTATGGAATTGATTTGTATAGCCTTTACGAATCGATTGACGAAGTACTGAATTTTTTGTCCGAAAACCCAAAGTACAATGTAGACTTGGAACACGCAAGGAAAGCTTTTTCCTGCTTTGAACCCTATAACAGGATGCCGGAGCATTATTCCCTTTCCGCCGCTCATTTTACGGATGAATGCATCCATGAGGTATCCAGTTTGTTAAAGTCCCTCCGAAGCAATGAAGAACGGTATCCCGACAAATATGAGGAAGATTTAAATGTGATTATGAATGCGCTTGTTGCCAAAAATGCGGAAGCTTATTATCGGGAAATGATGAAGGATGCAAATTCATGGAATACACGGGATGAGCACATGGTTGAAGCCATTAATGAATTAGCCAATTATCATGGCGAGGATGCCAAAATCATCATTTGGGAACATAACACCCATATCGGGGATGCTTCCGAAACGAGCATGAAGAACGAACAAATGATTAACGTCGGTCAACTTATCAGGGAACAATATGGCAAGGACAACACATTTGCCGTGGGATTTGGGACGTATCAAGGTACAGTGATTGCGTCGGACCGATGGGGTGACCCTTTGCAAGTCATGGAAGTTCCTGCTTCAAAACTAAATACTTGGGAAGGACAGCTTCATGCGGCTAGCCAGGAAGATCAGGTCCTGCTATTTACCAATGAAAATCGGGAATTATTCAATGATTGGATTGGCCACCGCGCGATTGGTGTCGTTTATCATCCGGAATACGAAGCGTTTGGAAATTATGTTCCTTCCAGAGTCGGCAGCAGATATGATGCCTTCATATTTATTAATCATTCGAATGCACTAAGACCATTAAAAGAGTAAGCCGTTCGATTTTTTCGCACGGCTTTTCTTATGTTGGCAATTAATCCTATGCAGCTTATCCATCATTTAGTGATAACGAAACCATGCAGACCATTTATTGTTTGCATCTTTAGCAATAAACAGCTCTCCAAGGGACGCACTTTGTGCCGGAAGAAGCCTTGGAAACCTCAATCTTACAAACCAAGAATGCTCCGCAACCTTTTTGCCGCAAAAATTTATCGCCATGTGGTAATAAACTTCTTCATGACCTATAAGGCGTGGCATTGGTTCTATGACCTCAATTTTCCACTCTTTATAATCCAGGCTGGAACCATAAACTTTTGGAATAAGTTCATTTAAGACCTCAATCAGGTTGTCCTTATCTTTTACGCTTGTCTCCATAAGACTTTCGGGATTTGGACAATTTGGCGTTAGGCTGTTCCCTGATACGACCCCAGGAAATGTAAACGCAATCAGAATGAACAACATTGCTATTTTCTTCATTTTCTTCACCTCACCTTATTGTGAGTCAGTTCATGTTTTATATGAATGTAAAAGATTCAAGTGATCGAACATTTAAATTGGAATAAAATTACTATTATCCATCCAACTTTTTCCTTATGATAAGAATAAAAGTATAAGGGGAAAAAAATGAATTATTACATTAAGGTGATAGCTGGGTTCATTGTGCTGGATTTATTCTTGAACATGGGTATTGCGAAGTCAAATCTATTTTTGCTGCAGGTTTTGTTGGTTCTCTTATTTTTTCCACTATTAAAAGGAATTCTACTGTTCACCAAGGTAAAAGAGTTTAGAAATATCGGAATCAGCTTTCACCCAAAGTGGTGGAAAAACGTTGTGTTTGGGTTTATGATTGGTTTTTCATTTTGGCTGATGAAGTACTTGCTCTTTTATCTTTTTGGCGGTTTTGAAATAGCGAGCCATAAATCGTACTCAGACATAATCCTAACACTATTGAGGATCATGCTCACATTTTTGGTCGGGTCTTTTTTGAATGATATTGTCGTTCGAGGCTATGTATTTGGGCATTTAAAGGAGAGCATCCCGGTGAAATGGGTGTTTTTCATTTCACTTATCATTTATGTCCTGGACGACTCCTGGAATGAAGGATTCAGCATATCCAACATGCTGTTTTCTTTGATTCTCGGACTGTCGTTAACTTATGCGATTTATAAGACCGGTTCACTTTGGGCGGACACCGGCATCCATTGGGGCCTGAACGTCTGCTATGGAATCTTTAACGGAACCCTTGGCAGCTCAAATGGTGGAATCATCATAACCATACACGAACAACAATCCATGTTTCTAGAAATGATCAGCTATATTGTTCCTTTGATTATGTTTTTGTTTATATTGTTGATACGAAACCAGTTTGTACGACAAAACGGCTAGGTTTACTCTAGCCGTTTTTCCGTAGTATTTATTAATTGGAATTGACTGTTACTTAAAAGCAAAAAGCGAGGTACTAAACAATGTGCTATAGTTTCCTTTGTATTAATGAATTTACATATTCCACACTGTTCCCTACCGTATTGATCGGGATAGCATACCCAATGCCAAGATTCAAATTTTTTTGCATTTGTTTTAACAAAATTTGAATAAACTTTACGAGGTTGGCACCGCCAATGATCTCCATCTCTTTTGGCTTTGCCTGTTGAACTTCCGCCAAAAAATTGGAAAGCGCACCATGTTTTGCATTTACTATACCTACTAAATCCCCATCCACATTAAATAACGGTCCACCCGAATTTCCATAATTAATGGATGAATCAAGCCTAATTAATTCATAGCCATTCAACTCTTCAAATCCAGCGATATTTGCTGAAAGGGCAGTTATTTTTTTTATATTTAAAGGGAATCCAACGACAAATGCCTCCTGCCCAATTTTTACCGTTGAAGAATCACTCAAACTAACCCCTTTGCCAAGCGACTTACCCGCTTCCAAAATAGCAATATCTTTAATGGGATCATTAAAAATCACTTTGCATTTTTGAGCGTTATCTTGGCCTGAAAATCTGGCAATATTTATAAGATTGGGCTTAATGCAGTGGGAACAAGTTATGATTTTGGTGCCATCTCCAATAATGACACCTGATCCTGATGAAAGAATCTTCTTTTCTAGCGGACTATTGAGAACACAGATATTCACCACTGAGTCTTTTATTTCGTCAAATTGCTGTGAAAAATCCATTTTACTCCTCCTAAACTATCCTCTCCCTTTCTATGTAGTATATGAAATAATGCAATTACTGTTTTTCCCTGTAAATGGATCGTTTGTCCCGTTATTTTTAAGACAACATAACTACACCTTTATGGACTTCTTACTGTTTTAATAATTCATCCCTTTCTTTTTGAACGTCTGCCTGTCTTTCCTCATCACTCATGAAGTAACGATAGCCTATTTTTGTTAATTGTATATTTTTATATCCAGTTACTTCCGCATCCGAATAAACATCACCTGTGAGAAAACAATTTAATCTTAGCTTATTAATAGCACTTAATATTTGTAGTTCAACGGATTCAAAACCATTCGCCTTAACTAGGAAATCGGTTCTTCCATTTTTTATTTCTTCAAATATTCCAATATCAAAACCAGTTAACTCTACATTCATCAACTTAACCCCCATTTATATTAGTACTATTAGAAATGGTAATGGAAATCGTTGGATAAGTCTAACACTTTTTAGAAGATATTTGAAAATTTGAAAAAACTATCATATTATTATATTGTAAGATTTTGCTGTGGGAAGAAGGGAAATTATGAAAAAAGGGATGTTATTGACAACTGCATCTTTATTAGCAGGATTGGCTTTATATTTAGTTCACGTTCAATTTTTTGTATTTTATTCATTTCTCTCTCGGCAGGTGAACTACATCCAGCACTAATTAAAATTAAACTGATAATAAAAATTTTCTTTATTGATTATATCTCATCAACACTTTACATCAGCTTGGATCAGCCTTCTCATTTGTGTACAAACCCTTACAATCTTATCTATGACTTAACATAAATATCCAATTTATTCATTGAATATTATTCCAAAAAATGGCCCTTATCATGAAGAAAAGGCACACTTATTATTCTTGAAATGCGCCCTATTACTTAATATTTATAATATGAAAGGGGTGTTTTAAGCCATTTCCCTTGTTATTTGAAGATATCTTTCGTTTTTGAACATTTCTAGAGCGACTTTCCGAATTCCTTCTTATATCCCTCCCCCTCTACTCCCCAATAAAAAAAGCTTGTTCAATCAGACTCACCGGCTTTTAAACATGTTAAATCACATTTAATATTCTTCTATGCCACTTTTTCTAGACTGTAATACTTCAACAATTCGAAATAATAATGATTCTAGCTCGCCTTTAGTTTGGAATGTATATGTATAGCCATAATTCGATTTTAGTGTGTTATTCTCTACCTTTCTCGGAAACCTTCTTAATGCCGTACTTTTAAGAGGTTTAGATGTCACGTCCACCAACTTCTTTGCCTGTTCAATCAACAAAGGATGAACAGCTATTGTAGGAGTTACGTTATCTAACAGATAAACGTATGCCTCAGTGTCTTCTTCCTCAAACTCCTTATGTTTGAATTCAGCAGCCTTTTTTGACAAATTTTTCCGTTCAAGATTTACTTTTTCAAATGTAGCTTGAAATCTTTCTATCGGGACACTACGTTCACTATTATTAATGCGATTGGGGCCTATTCGAGCATTTATTTTCCTCTCTTCTTTGACTGAGATTTGTTGTTGCTTCTTTTCTTGCTTTAGTTGTTCCAGTTGTATTTCAATCTCGGCAACCCTCTCTTGATATTCATCCATCCATTTCTTCACAATATGAGGATCTTGAATTTGTTTAGAGGGCAATTCATACTCAGGGGCAATAAATGTATGGCTAACATAAACTTCCGTATACCAAACACTCAGATCAAAAAGGACCTGATGGGCTTGTTTTGCCACTTCTAGATCCATATCTGTAACTTGATGCACTGCAATATTGCCATTTTTTCTTATGTATTCGAATTTTTTATAAATTTCATCTTGAATAATGTCATGTTTATACAATCTGTTTATCTTTTCCCACTGTTTCAGAGGGTACACTTCATTCATATTTTCTTGCTCAAAAATCATTGAAACTAATGTTTCTCCAAACAAGCGCGCCTTCATCATGGCTTCTTGTGGTTGGTCCCATAAAAGGTCCTCTACACGTAATGCCAACTCTTCTAGCGTACTAGAAAATTCCCCAAGAAAATTAAATATACTTGACTTCATTCACTTTCTACTTCCTTTCCTTTAATCTTCTATTAGTTTATCATTTATTTTATTTGAATCATTTTGAATTGACAAACTGATGTGCTTCTTTTCGTTTACGTTCAAGCTGCAAAATTGTTTCAACTAATAAAACAAAAGAAATTCTTCTTGTTACTCGGTAATATGGCACTATTACTGAAAAAGGCACAATTCTTCTTCAAGAATAGCGCGCTAAGAATGATAAAATAGTTAATGTAATGGAAGATATAGAGTTGTTGTACCAAGAGGATTGGGGTATCTCAGTCCTCTTTTATATTAAAGTAGAAGAGAGGTAAACTATGGATAGGAAAAGAATAAGTAAGAGAAAGAAGAATGTACCAAAAACACCATCACCTTCCAACTCCGTAAAGGATAGTAAAAGTAGGGAAGAGGAGGAAAGAAGGGCAAAGAGAGCACCCTTTTGGGCATTCGGTTGTTTAGGGAGTATGTTTTTAGGTATGGTAGCAATTTTTCTCTATGACACGTACCTATTGGATTATATGGAGGAAACGAACTGGTTAACACCACAAATAAATCTGTTCTTCTCCATGTTTATTTTCTTTTTAGTGATAGGACTCTTGTTATTCTCAGGGTTATTTTTTAAAGAGGGACGTAAAAAGGTAGGTACTTACATAGCCGCACTAATTGGGGTTGGGGTACTTTGGTTAAGTTCTGAAGCCTACACCGATGGAAAAGAGGCAATAGATGACATGGAAGTTTACAAAAACGGAAACTATGCCACGGTGACAGGGATAATTGAAGACTACAGATTATACAGACCAAAAAGAGGAGGAAGTAGCTACATAACATCAGTAACCATAAACGGAACCGATTATGATGTCGAGGGGTATATTGGTATTGATGAAGCCAAGCAAGGGGTAGGTAAACTGAAACTAAAGATACATTACCTACCCAAATCCAAATTTGCTATGATAGTAGAGTTTTATGACGAGAACGGTGAAGTAACAAAGGTGGTTGATAAACGTACCCTGAAAGCACTTGAACAAGAATAGTGATTTACATTCACATGTAAAGTTTCTAATGCAGTCGGTTTAAGTAATGACTTTAGTGGAATCAACTTTACATATAAACCCTGTACTAAAGTACAAGGTAAAGGGTATTTTAAAATTATTTTTATTGGACTAAACGGCCTGTTAGTTTAAGCACATTTGTTCACAATCTAATTTCGATTTTAACATGAATATTCAGCTTTAAATTGGAAGTCTTATTCAATCTGGCCCTTTAGTTGAAGAAGGCACAATTCCTTTTCAAGGATTGCGCCCCCATTGTGGAATAACTAAAAAAAATAATTTAGTCATGAAGTTATTTAATCTTCTTTCGCTACACGATAAACTGCGTAAACCAGGCAATATAATTTGCGCCGGGAATGAATAATAATTGTGCTAAAAGTGTTCCTAATAATCTTGATGTTACCATCATTATCGAAGCACTTTTTAAAGTAACATAACTGCCCTTTTGGTTGATTACATCGTCTGCAAGAATTGATATTTTAGGGTCAATAAAGACAATAAGCAAGATTGTCGCTATACCATTCACTAAACCCGATGCCATAACAGCAGTTGTTTCTCGTTCAGGTACAATCAACGATGCATAAAGTGCAGATAGAACTCCGATTGTATAAATTGCTGTAATCAACATGTTTATGAAGAATAATTTAATCGGGATATCTCGCCAGTTCATACCTTTTAAATAAGCATATCTAGGTAGATGAATATGTTTCTTTGCACGTCTTAAATAAGGAATTGTAAACCCTTTTTTCAACAATGCCGGAATCGATCCCCGCTCCTCGGCTAAATGAACGATTGCCCTTGAAAAAACCGCAATAAATGTCGGCAATAAAAGCACACCGATTAATGTGCCGATTGTTGCAGAACCAATTAGAATTCGATATTGGCTTTCCACAAATTCTAAAGCATTCTCTTTTGGTGCTTTATCAATCAAGCTCCCTGTAAAAGGCTGCTGCATCATGTTCGCCAACCTTGAAATCATTACCATCACATTAAATAAGGAAAGTGCCGATGCTAATAGTTTCAATCTTGCCCCTGATAAACGGACTGAATATGCTAAAGTTTCGATTGAATGTATGATTAAAATAAACAATGCAATCATTATTAATTGTGTTGTGAAAAATTCCAAAAACATTACCTACTCTACTTTTATTTGCTAGAAAAGCTCCCGATATCTTGTCTATTTCTACCATTTACTTTATACCAACGAAATATAAATAGAAATTGTTTCCATCTCCCTCGGAACAGACAATACTCAATTGAATCCTTACCATTTTCAGTTCAGTTCCTTATTGAACAAACCTGTCCAATATTTCAAGTACAAACCTTCACAATATCTATTTTGCTTTAAATTTGTTATTCAATATGGCCCTTATATAGAAAATGGCACTACCCTAAATTCAAGGATAGCGCCCGATTGTTGAATAACTTTTTTATAAAATTTAGCTTTATTTAATCATTTACAATGTAGTTATAAATAGTTACCCAAACAAAATATTCAAAAATAATAAAATCATGACATTAATAAATAAAGGCACTCACTAATGAAGATTATTATGAAAAGGTTGGAGCAGGAAATTCATCTATTCGCATACGAAGTAAACTATAGGGTTTTTTCCGTAGGTCTCTTCCATAATGAAATCTTGCCTGCCGGTGTAATTGGTTCACAATGACATATAAATATTGATCGGGGCCAATCGAAAAAGTATCCGGCCATAAAATTCTTGGGTCATGTGCTATGGTTTCCATTTCACCATTCGGCAATATCTTCCGGATACTGTTGTTTTCATAATCTCCCGCATAAACTGTTCCTTTTCCGCCGGTGATCATTCCATCAGACGCACCTTTTTCCCCCCAATACTGCACATATTGGGATAAATTCATGTCCTGTATGCTTCTGTCTCTTAGGGCTTCTGTTGAGATTGAGAACAGTTGACGGCTGGTTAGCGGAGCATAATATAAAACCTTTCCATCAGGAGAAATCGCTAAACTATCGGAAGCCAATCTAAATGGGAAAGTCGAGCCGTCCGGGTTTCGATTCATCAAAATTTGACCTTCAACTTTTGGTAAAAAATAGGGATCAGGTGAAGTTGATATTGCCCCATTTAACCGTCTAAACGCGTTCCCATTATCTAAATCTACGACGACAATAGCCCCTGGTCCTCTGGAAGAAGAATCCGTTATATATGCATACCCTGCTCCCCCAACCCGAAAATCCAAACGGACATCATTCAAATAAGTTGTTGGCAAGACAACATCTTCTGTAAAGGTATATATTCTCCTTATAGTATTTGTGCTTAAATCAACAGCAACTAATTTTGCTCCCCCTTGAACAGGGGGAGCAAAATTCGGTGCCCCTGTATCTAGTACCCAAAGTGTTCCTCTTCCATCAGCAACGATACTTTGGACACTGACGAAAGACATTGTAATATTACCGGTATTAACCAAATTGGTTTCTAAACTGGGATAAGGCTGCAATTCACCCTCTACAATTTCCGCAACAGTAAACTGAACGTCGTCTCCCCATTTCGGAAAGCAAACAAAAATACGACCGGTTTCGGAAACGCTGACACCTGTAGGCATAGCCCCATAAAAAGCATGCACCAGTTCAAACTGCCCAAAATATTTTTCCATAGGTAACATAGGTTGCATGATATCCTCCTCATCAAATTCGAACGGATATCAACTATATATGATGAAAAAATTTTTTAGTGCCTGGTTCTTGGTAAATTTCCATAGCGATGGATGCTGTGGGCAGCTTCCCATTATTAAATATGTTGGTTTCAATAACGCTAGATGAAATTTATTTAAGAACCTCATTTACTTATAATCGTTCAGCATGGTTTGATACATAGCTCATGGCCCTACTAAATTGAGTAAGAGGGAGGGAGGGATTAAGTCCCCCGGCCACTCACAACCGTACGTATGGTTCCGTACACTACGGTTCAATTAAGATGAATAGCGCAGAGATTCAAATACCCGCAGACTTTCAGCCACGCTTTCCTAGTAGGAATAGCCAATGTTTATTGTAATATGTGATTATTTGAAACGCGAAGTATGCCTTTACTGGTATTCTCCGACTCGAAGCCTTTTTTCGTATTGCAATCTCTCCTAATCCATCTATTTAGCAGCTTGAAAATGTAAGGTGTAGCTGCGAGCGCAAAACCCGCACTAAAAATGAAAAATCAATCGCTGCCTTTAACTTTGTCTAAAGTCTAAAAGCCACCTTTAGGTGGCTTTTAAGTCTGTTCTTTTATCTTCCCATTGACATATATTTCATAGAGAATGAAATGACTGCTCATAAGTCGATACGGTTTATTTAGATAAGCTTTTCGATGGGAGTAAATTAAAAAGCCTTCTTTTAAGTTCAGTCAGTTTCAATTCCACCAACTCCCTATAAAATAAAAACAACCAATGAATAAAAAAATTCATTGGTCATTAACTAAAAGTTTATTGGTTTAAAAATTGATGTTGAGTTTAAAATAGCAAAGTTTATTGGTTCTCCATCCCCTACAAACCCTGCTCCTATCACTTTCAAGAAGCTACCAATTCAATACGGATTTTATCCGCGATCATCGCGATGAACTCTGAGTTTGTCGGCTTTGATTTTAAATGGTGCACCGTGTAGCCGAACATTTGAGAGATAGATTCATAGTTTCCGCGGTTCCAGGCCACTTCGATGGCATGGAGGATTGCGCGCTCCACACGTGAAGGCGTTGTTCCGAATTTTTTCGCGATTTCCGGATATAATATTTTTGTAACAGAGCCCAATAATTCGATATCATAATAAACCATTTGGATGGCTTCGCGTAAATAAGAATAGCCTTTGATATGCGCCGGAACACCGATTTCTTTAATAATAGCCGTAATCGTTGTGTCAAGCTGGCGTTGATTTACCTTGGCTTGTCCTTCCGGTTGAAGTATGCTTTGTCGCTTTACATTATCTGTTTTCTGTCCTGCACAATGAAGGATTTTTTGAACCAACTGATCGAATTCGAATGGTTTCAACATGAAATATGATGCCCCATATGTTACAGCTTGTTTCATGACATCTTCTTGTCCAAACGCAGTAAGCATAATTACTTGCGTTTTTGCCAAACGATCATCACTATACATTACTTCCAGGACGCCTAACCCATCAAGATGCGGCATGATAATATCGAGAAGTAAAACGTCCGGCTGGAATTCTTCCAACATTTTAATGCAGAGCTTTCCATTGGAAGCAGTTGCCACTACTTCAATGTCGTTATGATTTTCAAAATACTGTTCCATTGTTCTCACTAAATCGCGGTTATCGTCGGCAATTGCCACTCTTACTTTCGCCAAAAAAATGCCCCCTTTATTTTTAAACCCCATCTATTTTTCTTTTTTAAGCATCTTATCTAATTTATGCCATAAAGTTACTCTACTTGACAACTATAATTTCGACAATTTTTAGTCAAAACCTTCTATTATTAATAAAATAATCAAGTAGACCGATTGTTTCAAGTTTAATCGACAAAATTTTTAGCAATTCAAACAAATAGGTATAATTTTCCTAGACATACTGTTGTTTATGTAAAAATCGAACATATGATAAGAAAAAAATGTACAATCCCATTGAATTGTACACTTTTTTCTCCTTGCTTACTTCGGTGTTTTTTTCAACATTTCGGTTACAGTAATGGCTGCACCTTTTGACGGATGTTCAACAAACATATGAGTTACGGCTCCAACAAATTTGCCATTCTGAATCACAGGGCTTCCGCTCATGCCCTGAAGAATGCCCCCTGTTTTTTCGAGCAATTCCTTATCGGTGACAACAAATTGAAGAACATTATCTTCAATTTTAATGATATCAACGTCAAATGCTTCTACTTCCGAGCCTTCGATTGCTGTATAGATCTCCGCCTTGCCCAAGGCGATTTCTTCGTTATTCATAATTTCGATTGGTTTGCGCAAACTGTCTTTTATATCGCTTTCCCAGCTGCCAAAAATTCCGTACAGGTCATTTGATTTCACATTCCCAAGGCGAACGTTGTTATTTTCGATTACCGATATTTTGTAGCCCGGATTTCCTGGACTGCTTTTCTTTATTTGTTCAATGGAGGCCAAAAAAATCGCTCCATTTTTAAATTCAGGTGGTTCCTTTAATACACCATCAATGATTTGGTGTCCTAAAGCGCCGTACTGCTTCGATTCGGGATCTATAAAGGTTAATGTTCCTATGCCATCGGTTTCATCCTTTAAGAAGGGCAAGATGTTGTTTGCTTGTTCACTTGTTAAAGAAATATCACGCTGTTCTTGTGCTTTTTGCCTAACGGTTAACGTCAGCTTGGAGGAATCCAATTGTAGTTTCATTTTCTCCAAAGAAGTTACATTTGTTCCGTTTACTCCTGTTATAACGTCACCTTTTTTTAACCACTGACCATTTGGTAATAACACATCATGTGCAACATAAATAAATGGCAATTGTAACTGTATGCCGATGGATTCACCCATTGGAATTAATTTTTTCGCCAAGGCTTCCCCGTTCGGCGACAAAATGAATACCAAGAGCAAGGCCATAGACAACAGATTACGCAAATGGCACTTCATGGTCCACCTCCTTTAAGATTTGTACATTTACTATGTGTCACTTGTACTTCATTAATGAGAGGTAAATATTTGTTCAGCATTTTTTCTTTTCCTAAAAAGCGTGAGATAAAAGGGCCCGTCAAAAAGTGACGACCCCTTCAAATCTTATGCAAATTGGTTTTTCATTTCTTGTTTTCTAATATCCGCCAGTTTCAATAATTCCGAAGCATGCTGCAACGTAAGGTCCGTTATTTCTGAACCACTCATCATCCTGCTGATTTCCTCTATGCGATTTTGGATATTAATATTGGAAACCGTCGTATACGTCCGATTCTGTTCCACCTGTTTTTTAATCAAGTAATGCTGGTCGGCCATCGCGGCCACTTGTGGCAAGTGGGAAATGCATAGTACTTGGGACGAAATTGAGATGGCAGCAATTTTCTCGGCAATTGCCTGGGCAACGCGACCGCTGACACCCGTATCCACTTCATCAAAAATAATGGATGTGATTCCATTGGATGAAGAAAAAATCGTCTTTAAAGCAAGCATAATACGGGATAATTCTCCGCCGGACGCAATTTTAGGCAATGATTTCGGCGGTTCGCCGACATTTGTCGAGATATAGAATGATACATAGTCTTTACCATTTGTATCAAAACTATGTAAGGAATCAAAATTTACGATAAATTTTGCTTTTTCCATATGTAAATCGCGAAGTTGTTCCATAATGGCATCGCTTAATTTAACCGCGCTTTGTTTCCTGATTTTCGTTAGATCAAGCGCCAGCTTTTCCAAAGTATCTTCCATTGCTTTAATTTTTTTCTCGTTATTTTGGATGGTTTCATCGCGGTTTTGCAATTGAATCAGTTCATCCTGAATTTTATCAAAATACTCAAGGATTTCTTCAACGGTCGTACCATATTTCCTTTTCATGGATTGATATTGCGCCAAACGTTGTTCAACATCATTCAATCGATTTGGGTCAAACTCTAAATCATCGAGTACACTTTTAATTTGATGCGCGGCATCTTGCAGCGCATAAAAAGAGGAATTGACGGCTTCAGATGCATCCTTGAATTGGTCATCCAGCTCGACAACATCTTCCAATGCACTCATTGCATCTCCAATATTATCCAAACCCTTTAATTCACCGGAAATTGATTCGTAGGCGATGTTTGCACGTTCGAAAATTTTATGGAAATTGGATAGCCGTTTCCGTTCTTCCAGCAATTGTTCCTCTTCGCCAATTTTCAAACTTGCTTCTTCCAATTCGTTAATCTGGAATTGGTATAAGTCAATTCTTTGCGCAATTCTTTGTTCGTCCATGCTGATTGCGGCAATTTCCCGTTTAAATTCGCGATATTCTTGGTACTTTTCAATGTATTGTTGTTTCACGTCACCAAGGTCACCGGCTGCAAAATGATCCAGCAAATCGATATGCCTTTTTTCATCCATCAATTCCTGGTTTTCATGCTGTCCATGAATATCAATCAAGGTGGAGCCAATTTCACGAAGAACGGATAAAGGCACCAATTTCCCGTTCACGCGGCATACGCTTTTACCGCTATCGTTTAAGTCACGGCGTAAAATAATTGTCCCTTCTTCACATTCCACTCCGTATTCTTCCAATTTGGAGTAGGTGGGATGCTGATCATTTAAAATTGTAAAGAGACCCGTTAATTCAGCCTTTTTAGCGCCATGCCGGATAAATTCTAGAGAAGCTCGTCCACCCGCCAATAAGTGAACTGCATCAATAATGATTGATTTCCCTGCCCCTGTTTCCCCGGTCAGAACAGTCAACCCATCAGAAAAATCAACGGTTAAGTCATCAATAATTGCAAAATTACGGATACTAAGTTCCTTTAACAAAAAAATCACCTCTACAATTGGCTTTATACAAAAAATACCCCACTGCAAACTAATTTAAATCATCGTTTCCAAATCATGGTACTTTCCGGAATATCGTTAAATTAAATTTAAAAGGCGTTCTTTCAGAATTTCACGATCTTCTTCACGGCGGCAGATGATTAAAATGGTATCATCCCCGGAAAGGGTTCCCAAAATTTCGTTCCATTCCAAATGATCCAATAATACCGCAATTGCATTCCCATTACCAGGCAGCGTTTTCAACATTAGAAAATGAGAAACTCCATCAATGCTTACAAACGAATCAGTCAAAGCTCTTTGCAGTTTTTGCAGAGGATTAAAACGTTGATCGGCCGGCAGACTGTATTTATATCGTCCATCTTGGAGCGGGACTTTAACCAGGTGCAGTTCTTTAATATCACGGGAAACGGTTGCTTGCGTCACGTTATAACCAGCATCTTTCAGACAATCCACCAAGTCATCTTGTGTTTCAATTTCATTATTCGTAACAATTTCACGAATGCGCATATGGCGTTGGCCCTTATTCATTCCGCTCACCTCATATGAATATTTATGTATATTTATACTACCACTTTCACCAAAAAACGACAAGAAAAAGAGGGAGTCTCATAAAATGAGACTCCCTCTTTTCTGCGCCGAAAGCGCAGCGACAGGTGCAAAAATTCTAAGGAAATAACCATTGAAAGAGCCAAATCATGAGACTCCCTCTTTTCTGCGCTGAAAGTGAAACGACAGGCGCAAAAATCCTTAAGAAATAATTATTGAAAGAGCCAAAAAAATTCATGAGACTCCCTATTTTCTGCACCGAAAGCGTAGCGACAGGCACAAAAATCCCTATAATTTCTTTCTCTCTATTTATCCAACTCACTATGCGCCGCATCGACTACCGCTTTAAAGTCTGTGAAAGGCGGCGCTTCTTGTCCATCTTCCGGATTGACCAGATGGAAGAGAAATTCAATATTCCCTTCCCCACCCGTTATGGGTGAATACGAAGCATCCTTCACAACAAATCCAATTTCCGTTGCCATCCGCGCGGTTCCTTCCAGAACTTCCAAGTGGACTTTTGGATCACGGACGATCCCTTTTTTTCCGACTTTTTCTTTCCCTGCCTCAAATTGAGGTTTAACAAGGGCCATGACATCACCGCCAGGCAACAGAATCGTCTTTAAGACCGGCAATATCAGCGACAATGAAATAAAGGAAACATCAATCGTTGAAAATTCGGGCAAGCCTTCCGTAAAGTCTTCGGGCTTGGAATAGCGGAAATTGGTCTTCTCCATTACCGTAACACGTTCATCAGAGCGGATTTTCCAGGCTAACTGGTTGGAACCTACATCCAGTGCATAGCAGTGCTTGGCGCCATTTTGCAGCGCGCAATCCGTGAAACCTCCAGTTGAGGAGCCAATATCGAGCATTAATTTTCCTTCAACCGTCATATCGAAAATTTCCAAAGCTTTTTCCAGTTTCAAGCCTCCGCGGCTCACATATTTCAATTGTGAACCTTTTACTTGAAGCGGGGCATCCACTGGTATTTTTTCTCCGGCTTTATCGATTCGTGTTTCATTTGTATAGACAAGGCCTGCCATAATCGAGCGCTTTGCTTTTTCCCGGGTTTCACATAACCCCCGTTCCACCAATAAAATATCCACTCGTTCTTTTATTTGCTTTGTCATACGTATTTTGTACCCTCAATTTTTTTAATTTTTACGAGTTGTTGGATACGTGCGACTGCTTCTTCTTTCGTTAAGTCGATTTCTTCCAGCAGTAAATCGACGCTTCCTTGTTCGATAAATAGATCTGGAATACCCATACGCTCAACCTCTACATCTAAATAGTCGTTATCGCTGGCAAATTCCAGTACTGCACTGCCGAATCCTCCTTGCAAAATGGCCTCTTCAATTGTTAAAATCGGCGTTTTTGCTGCAAACAATTGATGCAGCATGGCTTCATCCATCGGTTTAATAAAGCGTGCATTCACTACTTGTACATCAATTCCTTGCTCGGCCAGGATGTTGGCTGCATCTAAAGCCATTGAAATCGTTGTACCGAATGTTAAGATACAAGCATCCTTGCCTTCTTTTAAAACTTCCCAGCTGCCAATTGGAATAGTTGTCATTTCTTCATCCATCGGCACGCCCAATCCATTGCCGCGAGGATAACGCAATGCAATCGGTCCGTCGTTATACTCAACCGCTGTTTTTACCATATGCTGCCCTTCATTTTCATCTTTTGGCATCATTAATACCATATTCGGCAAATGTCTCAAAAAGGCAATATCAAATACTCCTTGATGGGTTTCTCCGTCTGCCCCGACTAATCCCGCACGGTCAATGCCAATGAATACATTCAGGTTGGCTCTGGCAATATCATGCAGCACTTGGTCATAGGCACGTTGAAGGAATGTTGAATAGATGGATAAATACGGCTTCATTCCTTGTGTTGCCAAGCCTGCAGCCATTGTTGTGGCATGTTGTTCCGCTATTCCCACATCAAAGAAACGGCTAGGGAAATCGCGCTGGATGCCTTCCATTTTCGAACCTACCGGCATAGCTGGTGTAATGGCCACAATGCGTTCATCTGTTTCCATCAATTTTCGGACAGATTCCGAAATCAGGCTGCTCCATCCAGGTCCTTTTGCTTTTGATTTAACGAAATCACCTGTTTCCATTTTATATGGACCTGTTCCATGCCATGTACCGATTGTATCTTCCTCGGCTGGCTTGTAGCCTTTTCCTTTTTTCGTAATTACATGAACAAGGACCGGCCCTTTTACTTTTTTGGCATATTCAAGCGTTTTGTCCAACGCTTCAAAATCATGTCCATCAATCGGACCTAAATAAGTAAAGCCCAATTCTTCAAAGAAAGCGCCGCCTGAAACAACTAAATATTTTAAGCTATCTTTCAGTCGTTCCGCTGTACTTGCCACTTTTCCGCCCAACAAAGGAATCTTTTTCATGAGCACTTCGATATCTTCTTTTGCTCTGGAATACTCTTTTGCTGTACGGAGGCGTCCCAAGATATTGTGCAATGCACCAACATTCGGGGCAATCGACATTTCGTTGTCGTTTAAAATGACAATCATGTTCGTTTTTTCATGACCGATGTGATTCAGTGCTTCCAGTGCCATACCACCCGTCAAGGCACCGTCTCCAATTATCGGAACCACATGGTTTGCTTCCCTTTTGATATCGCGGGCAACCGCCATTCCCATGGCCGCTGAAAGGGAAGTCGAACTATGTCCCGTTTCCCATTCATCATGTTCGCTCTCGGCTCTTTTAGGAAAGCCGCTTAACCCCTTAAATTGACGCAACGTATCAAACTGCCCGGCACGGCCAGTCAAAATTTTATGAACATATGCTTGGTGTCCAACATCCCATATAAACTTATCTTTTGGGCTATTGAATGCTTTATGCAAAGCAATCGTCAGTTCTACCACACCGAGATTCGGGCCAATATGTCCACCTGTGATTGAGCATTTCTCAATCAGAAAAGAGCGAATTTCCCTGCTTAAGGATTCGAGCTCCTTATTGGTCATTTTTTTCAAAAAGGATGGACTGGTAATTTTAGTTAAATCCATCTCTCACACACCTTTTCATTCTTTTTATTCTTGAAAAGCGGAAAACGCCCGCTTAGCTCCGCGTCGACGAAAATATCACGTCCTGTGGAATCGCGCCCTCCACTGTCAAAAAAAACGTATAGTCTATTATAACAGTGGAAGCAGCTATTCAAAAGAACTTCCTCTCATTAGCTGCTTCTTTTGATAATATACTCTGCAAGTTCTTCCAATAACGTTGTGTCTCTTTCAATTGATTGTAACGTACGAATAGCTTGATTATAATGATTTTCCAATTTTTCTTTTGCTCCGTCGAGTGAAAGAAGTGCAGGATATGTACTCTTATGGCTCTCCAAGTCTTTTCCTGCCGTTTTTCCTAGCTCTTCGCTTGTTCCTACAATATCCAGAATATCATCTTGGATTTGGAATGCCAGCCCAATATGATCGGCATATTCTACCAACGCTTTTCTTTCGCTGTCAGTTGCATCCGACAAAACGGCACCTGACTCTATGCTGAATCGCAGCAAAGCCCCCGTCTTGTTTCGGTGCACCTTCTCAAGCTCAGACAAATTTAATTGGCGGCTCTCACCGTCTATGTCCAGCACTTGCCCGCCGACCATTCCTTCTGCACCGGCAGCAACACTTAGTAAGTTGATTAATTCTACTCGTTTCTCCGGATTCACTGCCTGCATTCTGGCAAGAACACCAAAACTCAATGAATTTAAAGCATCCCCTGCCAAAGTCGCCAATGCTTCTCCGTAAACAACATGGTTTGTTGGTTTCCCACGTCGCAACTCATCATCATCCATGCTCGGCAGATCATCATGGATCAATGAATATGTATGGATCATTTCCACTGCGGCACCAATCGTGAATGCTTCCTGCTGTTTATTATGGAACATTTCGCAAACGGCTAATACAAATAGAGGCCGAATTCTCTTTCCACCAGCTTTTAATGAATAGAGCATCGATTCCTTTAATTGTGCCGGAGCTGAAATTCGTTCAACCAGAGAATAGAGCTCTTCTTCTAATTTGGGTAAATTTAGCTTCATAAATTCAGTTAAATGGTTTGTCATAATTAGTCCTCTCCGTTTGCCGATTCAAATGGTTGTTTTTCACCTTGATCATTCACGATTGAAATTAATTGTTTTTCTGCATTTTGTAATTTTTGATGGCAATATTGGGATAATTCCATCCCTTTTTTATACAAATCAATCGCTTCCTCCAAAGGCACGTCCCCTTGTTCGAGTTTACGCACGATTTCTTCTAGTTCTGACATGCTTTGGGCAAATGGCTGTTGGTTCTCCACTTTTTATTTCCCTCCTTTTTGGTCGGTGATTGATACGATTTTGGCCTGCGCCACTCCATCATGGAAATGAATAGAAATTTCATCATCGCGAGAAATTTTTGAGATTGAATTAACCACTTCGTCTTCTTTATAAGCAACACTATAACCCCTTGTCATTATCGCCAAAGGATTCAGTGCTTGGAGTGTACGAACATTGGATAAATATTGATCTTTTTTCTTATCTAGATGCTGTGAAATCGATCGTGATAGCAATCTTGTCAATTGTTCAATTTGTTTGTAGTTCGATTGAATCTCATTTTGCGGAGAATGCAATTTGATTGTGCTCTCCAATTTTTGAAGTTCACTTGTTTTTTTCATCAAAAACATCTGGGATGCCCTTCCGAGCTGCATATCCAATTGAATAATCCGCTCTGTAAAAGGACGATAAAGACGTTCCGGTGTTGCTAATGGATAAGCATTTTGCAGTTTATTTAAACGGCTTCTTTCGTATTGCAGCCTGGATGACATCATTTGGTGCAGTTGGGATCTTGAGCTCAAAATCCGCTGAATCAATTCCTGCTGGTTCGGTACTGCCAGTTCTGCGGCCGCTGTCGGAGTAGGCGCACGCAAATCCGCGACAAAATCAGCAATTGTTGTATCCGTTTCATGCCCTACCGCACTAATGATTGGTATGCGGCTCTCGAAAATTGCCCGGGCAACGATTTCTTCATTAAACGCCCATAAATCCTCAATTGAACCTCCACCGCGTCCCACGATTAAGACGTCACAGAATTGCTGTTTGTTCGCTAACTGTATATTTCCAACAATATTAGGGGCTGCATGATCACCCTGCACAACTGTTGGATAAATTAGGATTTCCGTTTGTGGGTAGCGTCGTGAAATGGTTGTGCAAATATCCCGGATGGCGGCTCCTGTTGTTGCCGTCAGTACACCAACCGTTTTCGGGAATGCTGGAATGGGCTGTTTAAAATTCGGGTTAAATAAACCTTCTTTTTGCAGTTTTTCTTTCAATTGATTAAACGCCACGAACAAACCGCCTATGCCATCCGGTTCCATGACATTTGCATAAAGCTGGTAGTTCCCCGAAGCTTCATAAACGGAAACTTCCCCTCGGATATAAACTTGCATCCCCTCTTCAGGCCTGAATTTCAATTTACTTGCCTGGGTACGGAACATGGCAGCATTTATTCGGGCCCCATCGTCTTTCAGCGTAAAGTAGATATGCCCTGAAGTATGTATTTTGACATTCGATAATTCCCCTTTTACGTAGACTTCACGCAAATGCGGATCTGCATCAAATTTTCTTTTAATATATTTTGTTAGTGCTTTTACCGTTAAATAAGAAGACGCTGACATTGACTCGGCTCCTTCTTTCGATTAGATTTCATTCCAAAAGAAAAGCTGTTTCTCTATACATCATTCTCCCTGATGAGTGAATGGATGTTTTAAGCGGAAGTTTATATGTATACTCATCCGCGCAGAAAAACAGCTTCAGTTTCTTATATATATTTTACATGTTTTTAGATGATTTGTCCTGTGAAAGCGATTTTTCGGCTGATTGAACCGTATTAAATAGCAGCATCGTTATCGTCATTGGTCCAACGCCACCGGGAACAGGAGTGATATGGGACGCAACTTGCTCTACTTCCGCAAAATGGACATCCCCTATTAATTTGTTATTGTCGTCTCGGTTAATCCCAACGTCAATAACGACAGCACCAGGTTTTATGTGCTCTTTTGTAATAAAATTCGGCTGTCCAACAGCAGCAATTAGAATATCGGCTTGTCTCGTAAAGGACGGCAGGTCTTTTGTTTTTGAATGTGTATATGTAACAGTGGCATCTTTTTGAAGAAGCAGTTGTCCCATTGGCTTTCCTACAATGTGGCTGCGGCCCACAATCACTGCATGTTTGCCGGCAATGTCAATGCCAGAGTATTCAAGCAGCTTCATCACTCCAAAAGGAGTACAAGGCAAAAATGTTTCTTGGCCCAGAATCATTCTCCCGACACTTATTGGCGAAAAACCATCCACATCTTTTTCAGGCGAAATCGTTGCAATGACTTTGTCTTCATCAATATGTTTTGGCAGTGGCAGCTGCACCAAGATTCCATGGATGCTTTCGCGAGTATTCAGTGACCGAATTTGATCAAGCAATTCCTCTTCCGACACTTCTTCAGGCAATTTAATCAGCTCGGAATAAATTCCGATTGCTTCGCAGGATTTTTGTTTATTTCGCACATACGTTTGTGAAGCAGGATTTTCTCCCACTAAAATGACCGCTAAACCCGGAGTAACACCCTGTTCTTTTAACTCTGCCACTCGTTTTTCGACAGATTTGCGGATTTCTTGTCCAATTTCTTTACCATTGATAATTACAGCCGACATTTTTGATACTTCCTTTCATGATGACTATTGTTCTGTGAATTTTGAGAGTACACCATTTACAAATTTGCTTGATTTTTCGTCACCGAAAGTTTTGCAAAGTTCGATTGCTTCGTTTAATACAACCCGGCTTGGAGCATCTTGCATATATTGTAATTCGTATACCGCCATTCTTAGTATAGTTCTTTCGATTTTAGGCAATCGGCCCAATGACCAATTTTCGAGGTTTTTTGTTAGTTGGTCATCAATTTCCTGTTGATTTTCAGTCACACCATGTACCAGCTGCTCAAAAAATAAGTCCGATTCCTCTTCTTCTAGTACGTGGCCAATTGCTTCCTGTAGTGTTAGATCGATTGTGTTATCTAACTGAAACAGTACTTGCACAGCTTTTTCGCGCGCATCATGTCGTTTCATGCATAAATCTCCTTCATTTGTAACATTAGTCCCTATCATAACATATTTTATCTTACTCTACACAGCTTCAAACAAAGTTGCTAAAATTTAATCCAAATCAATTATATTTTAACAATATTGATTTAATATGAAATGGACTTCTAGAAATGATTCACCTAAAATTGGGAGGAGGTGGTAAATATGAGGTACTGGATTATCTATTTAGTGATTGCATTCTTTTTGGGAGTAGTACTGGCAATTTTTGAATGGCCGTTCTGGATTGCTGTTGTTTTCTTAATGGCCATTTCGTTTATTTTTATAGGTGAAATGCTTTACACAATATACATAAGCCAGAACAGCAAAAGAGTTGCAAAATTTATAAAAAGCAAACAAAAAGAGCCGATTTACCGATATGTTTATATGCAGGGCCATGGTTCGAAGGAAGATCAAATTGAAGCCATTGATGCTATATTGCATAAATACAAGCAACCCCATATTCAGCATTACTATCGGTGTCTTCAGTTCATATTGAAAGAACGGTATGAACTTGCCCTGGAGGAAGCAAATCAAATTAACAAAGAACCTCTCATGACCTATAGCAATGCGCTGGTTTTTGCCCAAATGGGTAAAGAAACAGAAGCGCTTGCTTATTCCTTTAGCAAGGTTTGGATGCAGGAGTCCATATTGGCATCTGTTGCCAGGACTAAGCATGACCGCATATCTTTTGAACGCCATGCGCAGGCTGCCATTGACTCTTCACGCGGCGTCCAACGATTAAGTTTAATTTATGCTTTTAACAATTAGCAAAAATAGCCCCCTCATCCTTAGCGAGGGGCTATTTTTTACCTACTTGAATGCTTGCGCCGCCTTTACCGCTTTTTTCCACCCTTCATAGAGAGAGACTTGCTGTTGCTCTTCCATGTTTGATTCAAATTGTTTTTCCAAATTCCAATGCTGTGCAATTTCTTCTTTGCTGTCCCAAAAACCTACTGCAATCCCGGCTAAATAGGCAGCCCCCAAAGCCGTTGTTTCATTGATGGCAGGCCGTTCTACAGGGACATTTAAAAGATCCGCCTGGAACTGCATCAACAAATTGTTTTTTACGACCCCTCCGTCTACTCGCAGCGATTTCAATGATAAACCGGAGTCCGCTTCCATCGCAGTTAAAACGTCCTTTGTTTGATAAGCCAATGATTCCAATGTGGCACGTATAAAGTGTTCTTTCGTGGTTCCGCGTGTTAAACCAAAAACGGCACCGCGCACTTCACTATCCCAATAAGGCGTGCCCAAACCAACAAAAGCGGGTACCACATAGACTCCCTCGGTACTCTGGACTTTTTCGGCATATCGTTCACTTTCAGCAGAATCACGGAACATTCTTAGCCCATCACGAAGCCATTGTATGGCAGAACCTGCTACAAAGATGCTCCCCTCGAGCGCATATTGCACTTTGCCATCAATTCCCCAAGCAATGGTCGTCAATAAACCATGTTTGGATCGCACTGCTTTTTCTCCAGTATTCATCAACATAAAGCAGCCTGTTCCGTACGTATTTTTCACCATTCCGGATTCAAAGCAAGCTTGGCCGAATAGAGCAGCCTGCTGGTCCCCTGCTATACCGGCAATCGGCACTTCCACACCGAAGAAATGCTTTTTTGAAACATGTCCGTAAATTTCGGATGAATTCCGAACTTGCGGCAACATGGAGGATGGAATCCCCAATATGCCGAGCAATTCTTCATCCCATTCCAACTCGTAGATGTTATACATTAACGTCCGGGAGGCATTGGAATAATCCGTTACATGGACTTTGCCTTCAGTTAATTTCCAGATGATCCATGTATCGATTGTTCCGAATAACAAGTCTCCTCTTTCCGCTTTTTCTTTTGCTCCTTCGACATTGTTCAAAATCCATTTTACCTTTGTACCTGAAAAATAGGCGTCAATTAGCAAACCTGTTTTTTCGCGAAATAAATCGTTATATCCCGCTTCAATCAATTCCGAACATATCCCGGAGGTTTGTCTTGATTGCCAGACAATCGCGTTATAAATGGGCTTTCCTGTCGTTTTATCCCAAACAACGGTTGTTTCCCGCTGGTTCGTAATCCCGATGCCGGCAATTTGTTCGGGCCTTATGTTTTTTTCAGTTAGCACTTGTGCAATCACAGAAAGAATCGAACTCCAGATTTCGTTCGCATTATGCTCAACCCAACCCGCCTTGGGAAAATATTGACGGAATTCCCTTTGTGAAATATACTCCACTTCTCCTTGCCGATTGAACAAAATCGCTCTTGAACTTGTTGTCCCCTGATCCAAAGATAAAATGTACTGCTCCATTCTTTTCCCCTCCCCTGTTAAATTGCTGAAGTTAAATAAAGATGGTTCTACTGATATTTTATCATTCTACTACCAAAATAATTTCATTGACAATAAAATACAATGAACCTTTCATGAAAACTATGCTATGTATTTCCTTACCCCCTCAAAGAAAAAAGGATATGCCTTTCCTGGACATATCCTTACTTTTCCCTTATGTGAAACATCAAGGAAGCAAAATTATTGCTCTCTGTGAGCAGCTTCGTCTTTTATTTCTTCTCTAAATCCTTCAAGCGCTTGTTTGCGGCGATCATTTTTGGACTGGATCTTTGCTTTTTCCTCTTCGCTTGAGAAAGCCATTGTTTCTTCAGCAGCTTCAATGTTCTCCAATGTATTCTGTACCATTGCCTGCAATTTTTCTACATTGTCCGAACGATCATCACGATTGGGTTTCTGATGTTTAGCCATAGTTATTCCTCCTGCCATCTTTTTAAAAATACGTCTATAGTTTGGTTTCTTTAGAATCGTTTATACACGAATTTTCGATTACTTTGCTAAAGCGAAAAAAAGAAAAAACCACAAAAGTTTGTAGCTTTTGTGGCTTTAAATATTCACAATATCAACTTATTCTTCTTCTTTTGCATTTTCAAATTGAATGGCAGTAATATGCACGTTTACTTCATTCGTATCAATTGAAGTCATATTAAAGATTGCCTGTCTGATTACGCTTTGAACTTCTTTCGCAACTTTCGGAATGGAATAGCCGTATTTAACGGAACAATAGACGTCAATGACAATCTGTCCTTCTTCTCCAATTGTTGCTTTAACACCTTTGGAATGCACTTTTTTCCCCAAGCGTTCTGCAACGCCTGATGCAAAATTCCCTATTGTCGCTGCTACACCCTCAATCTCCGTTGTTGCTATTCCTGCTATAACTTCGATTACCTCAGGTGCTACTTCAATTTGACCAAGTTCTTCTTTGCCAGAAGGAGTTGGTTGTACGAAAGCTTTTGCTACTTTCTCAGCCATCTTCTTCATCCTCTCTTACTTGATAAATCTCGGGTTTCCTTTCCTGTGAAAACACGAGTTTACAAAGACTTCTATTCTCATTAATTATACACTATTCTTTTCCAAAAGGCTGTAGCTGAATGCATCTTCTTTCTCAGGAATCCTTCCAGACCTTGGACAGCAGTTCAAATGATTTTTTGCGTTTTTTCTGATCAAATATTGGGCTGTTCACCATTAGCTCATCCATTTCGCGGTGGCGCATAAATTCAGCCAATTGCCCGTAGACTGTTTCGCTTGAACCAAAGAATGTATATTTTAATTGTTGCATTACGGCTTTCTTTTCATGTTCTGACCAAATTTCGGACATATCTCTCGGCGGCAAAGCTTTTCCTCTTTTCCCTTTGATCATTCCCAGGAATTGCTGGAATAAGGTACTCGCCAAAAACTCGGCCTCTTCATCCGAATCGGCAACAATGGCATTGATGGCCACCATGGCATACGGCTGTTCCAGCACGTTTGAAGGTGTGAAGTTTCTGCGGTAGGTATTTAAAGCATCGTCCAGCAAGTCAGGTGCAAAGTGACTTGCAAAAGAATATGGCAATCCCAGTCGGCCGGCGAGTTGTGCACTATACAAACTGGACCCCAATAACCATACCGGAATATCCATGCCTTTCCCTGGAACCGCAATTACCGGTCGCTCGACATTCTCAAAATAGCCCATTAATTCATCCACCAGTCGATCAAATTCATAAGCTCCCCGATCATCTCTTCGCAATGCACGTGCTGTCAACATATCGGAACCAGGCGCCCTTCCCAACCCTAGATCGATTCTTCCAGGGTACATGGATTCCAGCGTTCCAAATTGCTCTGCCACAACCAAAGGAGAATGATTCGGCAGCATAATACCACCGGATCCCACTCGAATCGTGGTCGTCGCTGCAGCCAAAAAACCGATTAAGACGGCTGTCGCGGAACTGGCAATTCCTTGCATATTATGATGTTCCGCCACCCAATAGCGGTGATATCCATAGCTTTCTGCTGCTTGAATCAACTCCCGGCTGTTTTGAAACGAATCAGCCGGTGTCCCGCCTTCCAATACAGGCGCTAAATCAAGCACTGACAATTTAGGCAACAAAGTACTCTCCCCTTTCCAATCTCTTATAAGTATAATCGGAATTCGATGAGTTATCATTTAATTGAACTTTCATTTACTAACAGGCTTATATTAAATCCAGTTAGCCAACAGCTTTTATAACCATTTTATATCAACCAGACCATTTAAATTGAAATGAAGGTTCAGTGCTATACGATGGAAATTTTTCTAATCCACCCTAAAATTTTGAACATAAAAAACCTCCTGATCGATTAGGATCAGGAGGCAGCTTAAAATTATTTTGTTCGCCCGGTTGAATTTTTTATTCGCCGGCTGGAGTTTCTTCTTTTTTGGCTGTTTGCAAAATATCGTTCTCTTCAAGGAATTTTGTATTGAACTTTCCGGATTGGAACACTTCATTGTTCATTAACGCATGATGGAATGGAATTGTGGTATTGATACCAGGTCCATCCACTTCAAATTCACTTAAAGCACGGCTCATTTTAGCAATGGCTTCCTCACGGGAATCCGCATGAACAATTAATTTCGCAACCATTGAATCATAATATGGCGGAATTGTATATCCGGCATATACAGCCGAATCAACCCGTACACCGAATCCGCCTGGCGTGATATACGTATCAACTGTTCCTGCTGAAGGCATAAAGTTTTTATATGCATTTTCGGCATTGATGCGGCATTCAATTGCCCAACCATTGATTTTGATATCCTCTTGCGTGAAAGGAAGCGGTTCTCCTGCAGCAATTTTTAATTGTTGCTGTACCAAATCCACGCCCGTAATCATTTCCGTTACAGGGTGTTCTACTTGGATTCGTGTATTCATTTCCATGAAATAAAATTGATCCGCTTGATAGTCATAGATAAATTCGATTGTACCCGCGCCTTCGTAATCGCAAGCTTGCGCCGCTTTCACCGCAGCCGCTCCCATTTCGGCACGTCTTTCTTCAGACAGTGCAGGAGACGGTGCTTCTTCCACCAACTTTTGCATACGTCGTTGAACGGTACAATCGCGCTCGCCTAGATGCACAACGTTGCCATGTGCATCAGCTAATACCTGGATTTCGCAATGACGGAAGTATTCAATGAACTTTTCCAGATAGACGCCCGGATTGCCAAAGGCTGCAGCAGCTTCTTTCTGTGTAATTTCAATGCCCTTAACCAGATCTTCTTCCGTACGAGCTACACGGATTCCTTTTCCGCCGCCGCCCGCTGTAGCTTTTATGATTACCGGATAGCCGATTTCACTTGCCCATTTTTTGCCTGTTTCGATATCCGGAACAATGCCTGTCCCAGGAACAAGCGGAACACCGGCTTCTTCCATCGTACTGCGTGCAACGTCTTTTATGCCCATAATTTTAATTGAATCAGAAGATGGACCGATGAATTTAATGCCAACATGCTCACAGCTTTCCGCAAAATCCGCATTCTCCGCCAAGAAACCATAGCCTGGGTGGATTCCATCTACACCGGTTTTTTGGGCAACACCCAAGACCGCCGGGAAACTCAAGTAAGAATCCTTGGATAATTTTGGACCAATGCAATAAGCTTCGTCTGCTAATTTCACATGCAGCGCTTCACGATCTGCTTCTGAATATACTGCTACAGTTTCAATCCCGAGCTCTTTACACGCACGGATAATTCGTACCGCAATTTCGCCGCGGTTTGCAATCAATACTTTTTTCATCATTAAAGTCCTCCTTACTCAGGTTTCACTACGAATAATGGTTGACCATATTCAACCAATTGACCGTCTTGTACAAGAACTTCAACAATTTCACCTTTGATTTCTGCTTCTATTTCATTGAAAAGTTTCATTGCTTCAACGATACATACAATCGTATCAGGGCTTACTTTGTCTCCTGCTTTTACGTATGCTGGAGCATCCGGAGATGGAGATTGATAAAATGTGCCGACCATCGGGGAAGTAATTTTATGTAATGACGAATCATTTACATTCACACTCGCAGTTTTTTCTTCTGTTTTTACTTCTATTGCTTTTGGCGCTTCAGCTGCTGCCGGTGCAGCGACTGCAGTTTGTTGCACCACAGGAGCCGCTTCTTTTTTAGGAACTGCAACTTCCATTACAACGCCATTATTTTTTTTCAATTTTAGTTTGGCTCCATCGTTTTCATAGACAAATTCATCAATGGATGAAGCGTCTACCAACTTAATAATTTCTCTTAGTTCTTGAATTTTGAACATGAAAACACCCCTTATGTTTTATAACTACAGTTACCATTTTATATTCTTTTGATTCATTTTTAAATACATAATTAAATTTTTCTAAGAAAATGCGAAAAACAGTGCTTTCGTTGTTATAACGAAGGCACTGTATAATAGTTTTGAATCAAAAGTTATATCAGAATATCTTTTTTGTTTTAATAGTAATTTGATTGGGCATTTACTGTTACATCTGCATTTTCAAGTTCCGTTTTTATAATATACACAATCTCATTTGCTTGCTGTTTCGTTAGCTGCTCATCACTGATGACTGAAACCGCGACTTTTTCTCCTTCAACTCGTACCAATGAATCGGCATAGCCTAGGGACTTGATCAGCATTTCCAGCATCGCTTCGGAAGATTCTTGTTTGATTAAGGCATTCATTTCATTAAATGCTTCATTTTTTTCTTCAGCCGACATTTCTTCTGATGCAATTTTTTGTGTAAGCTGCTCTCTAAGTTGGTCTCGCTCATTGCTTACTTCCATCCGCATTTCGTCAAAGACGTAGCTTTCGGAAGTTGTAGCTGCAATTTCCTCTTCAGAAACACCTGTTAATGTGGTTTCCTGCAACGTGTCATCTGTAAAGATCGTTGTTAAGTCCACATTTCGATTAGGTTCAAACACATAATATACTGAAATCACTGCCGCCAAACTTAATAACGTTAATAACCAAACGGTTCTTCTTTTTACTTTCATTGTTCATCTCCTTTGTTCTCCATCGGTACAATCATAATTCTGTGAGCAGGCATTTGCATTACTCGACTAATGGTATCCAAAAGTTTTTTTTGAATAGCGGGATTAGACGCCCCTTCCGATACAACGAGCAACCCTGATATATATGTCGGTCCTTCACTTGAACTTAAGTATCCATCCAGCAAACTATTGGATTCGCTTTGATTTTTTTTGACATCATAATGGAAATATACTTTTACTTGTCCAACACCTTGAATCTGACTGAGGGCTTGTTCAAGTCTGCCTTCTTCTGTTGATGCATTATATTGCTCAGTTTTTGAATCATTCCACGTAACAGAAATGTACGCTAGGAATACGAATAGTGCGATCGGAATAAAGATCAGTTTTTGTTTTGTCCATTTCTTTTCCACCTCACTTTTTCTTGGCGCCCCCTTTCACTAAAATCCTCTTGGCTTTTGCCCAGAGCCTTCACCTTTGCCCAGTTCTTTTTGATTGATGAAAAACGCTTTCTTCTGGTTGAAAACCTTTATACTGAACAAAGTTTCATGATTTAACACATTGTATGAAGCAAGTCCACACTCTATGCTTTAGAGTTTAAGAAAATCTAGCACGGTTGTTAAAAAAATTAAGAGAGTTGCGAGTTTGACATAGACAAGAATGTCTTTTTCATCAGCAAGCAATAGTAAACATTTTCCTATTAATACAATCGCGATTAATTTAATCAAAAGCTTTTTCCCACCCCTAGTTGCAAAATAACCATTAAAATGAGCCATATGAAAACAAAAGCGATGCCTAGAAGAATGGCTACTGCGCATAGCAGCAGCAAGGATTTTCCCACATCATCCAAAAGTCCGCTGACTGTACTTCCCGTAAAAGGTTCCACTACAGCCGCTATAAACTTAAATGTAAGCGCATGAATCAGCAGCCTTCCTGCAGGGTAGAAAGAAGCCCCCCAAAATGCCGTCATTGTGCTGAATCCAATGACTGTTGTTGCAGTGGATTGATATTTGTGAAAGATTGTAAACCCTTCTACAATTAGATGGCCCACAATAGGCACCGTTTGTTCAATCACTTTTTTTACCGGGCTTGCAATGGCTTGGTCAATCGTGAAAAATGCAACGCCCGTAAAGGACAGCACCGTTACCATAGCTATCAGTGAAGCCGTGATCAATGCCATCACACTTCCGCGAATCAAATCGGCCGCCTTGGAAAAGGAAATATCTTGTATGAACCTTGTACAAAAATCAAGAATGAGCGCCACGGTTATGGCCGGTATCAATATTTTTTTACATAGAATGATGAGCATTTCGAAGATAAACAAAATAACAGGACTCCATGCGATAAACGAAAAAACAGCATTCAATACAACGAGCAGTGACGTCAAAATGGGGGTAATGGCCAAGAAAAAATCAGATGCAATGTTCACTAGATTCCCCATTAATTCAAAAGCTTCCATCACTGTTTGTCCAAGCGTCAAAACCAGGATAATGATAAACAATGCATCTGCCCATTTTTTAAACTTTGGTACAAATGCTTCTACCATCAAAAATAGAATGGTATACGTCAAAATTAGCAGAATGGATCTTCCAGCAACTTTCAATGGGTCCATAAAGATCGACAAAATTTCATTCATTTGCAAAGAGCCCCTTACTGAAGCTTTTCTAAAATTGACGAGAAATCAAAAAGCACTTTTCCCAGTTCGCTCGTCCAATAAAACAGCAAAACGATACGAACCGAGAACATGACCATTTCGCCAAAGGTTTCATATTCTTGTTCTTCAAAAATGGATTGAAAAAACAAGCCAAGCTGATAAAAAAGTGCCGAGTATACAAGCTGCGGGACATAAGGTACTGATTGCACATAAGAAAGAAGCTGATCCAAAAAAGGAATCGTGAGCATCGACAGCAAGAAATAAAGCAGAACAAAAAAGAAAATAACAACAATGATGCCATGCAGCTGATAGATGGTCTCTTTGATGAAAATCAACAATAACATCAAAATGACTGCGTAAATTAAAAATGTCATAGCGTTCCTTAACTTAAGTTAAGCCATTGGAAGAATGTAAGAATATCGTCAAAGAATAGACGCAAAAACCGAATAAGCTCTGCTGTTATATACAGATATGCAATAAAAAATAGAAAGAATGAAAATTCCTTTTTGCCGATTTGCTCAAAGAAAACATGAAGCAAAGCAATGATCAGCCCTACCCCCGCTACTCGCAAAACGTCCTGTAACTCCATCACGACGCCTCCTTGTGTAAGGCAATATATGAGCTTGTTCAAAAAAATAGACCTTCCCCTACGGAAAAATGGCCGGTAATAGAATCAAATAGGCCTTGGTCTATTTATGGCCACTGGTACTCTTTCGGTACGTTGGCTGCATAAATTGAAACACAAAAAAGACCACCCAATCATGAGTGGCCTTTCATCTAGATTATTGATTTATTATGCACGGGAGACGTATGAACCTTCCGACGTGTTGATAATTAGTTTATCGCCTTCGTTGACGAAGAATGGAACTTGGACAACAAGACCTGTTTCCATAGTAGCTGGTTTAGAGCCGCCAGAAGCAGTATCCCCTTTGATTCCAGGTTCTGTTTCTTTTACTTCAAGCGTTACAGTGTTTGGCAACTCGACACCCAACATTTCGCCTTGGTATGATTGAATGTGCACTTCCATGTTTTCAAGAAGGTATTTTAACTCCTCTTCAATTTGTGCACTTGCCAGTTCAGTTTGCTCATAGGATTCCATATCCATGAATACGTGGGAATCGCCTTGTGCATACAAATATTGCATTTTACGGTTATCGATTTGCGCTTTTTCCACTTTTTCACCAGCACGGAACGTTTTTTCCGTTACGTTGCCGTTACGTAAATTACGCAATTTCGAACGAACGAACGCAGCACCTTTCCCTGGTTTAACGTGTTGGAAATCCAATACGCGGTATAATTGGCCATCGATCATAATTGTAAGGCCGGTACGGAAATCGTTTACTGAGATCATTGTTGTTTTCCTCCATTATAAAATAATCAATTCTTTTGACGAATGAGTCAATTTTTCATTGCCTGCTTCTGTGATTAAAATATCGTCTTCAATACGAACTCCGCCAATTCCCGGCAGATAAATGCCTGGTTCAATTGTTACAACCATATTCGGTTCCAGGGTTGTGTTAGATCTTGAAGAAAGCCCTGGCCCTTCATGAACCTCCAGCCCAATTCCATGCCCTGTGGAATGTCCGAATGCTTCGCCATAGCCTTTTAATGTTAAATAATCCCGCGCCACACGATCCGCTTCGATCCCATTCATGCCAGGACCTACTTTTTCAAGAGCGAGCAGCTGGGATTCCAAGACCGTATGATACATCTCAACAAGTTTTTCCGATGGTTGGCCAACTGCAATTGTACGGGTGATATCTGAAATATATCCATTATATAATGCACCGAAATCGAGCGTGACGAAATCGCCTTTTTCAATCACTTTATCAGTTGCAACTCCATGCGGCAATGCACTGCGCACTCCACTCGCCACAATTGTGTCGAAAGATGAAGAAGTTGCCCCAAGTTTACGCATGAAAAATTCCAATTCATTCGCAATTTCAAGCTCGGTTAATCCTGGCTTGATAACTGTCAAAATGTGCGAGAATGCTTGATCTGCAATTTCACAAGCAACCTTAATAATCTTAATCTCTTGTTCGGTCTTAATCAAGCGAATTTTTTCAATTAACCCAGAAAGCGGCACAAGCTCCGCTTTGATTAGCATTTGGTAGGTTTCATACATCCCATATGTCATGGTATCTTTCTCAAAACCTAGTGTTTTAATACCCATTTTTTCGGCCTGTGAAGCAACTTCTTTAAATAAAACACCTTCGTGCTGAACAATGCGAAAATGTTCGATTTGTTTTTTTGCCTGTTCCGTATAGCGGAAATCCGTTATGAATACGGCGTCATTTTGCGAGATGATGGCGACGCCCGCGGTACCTGTAAAACCTGTCATATAGCGTCGATTATATTCATTTGTAATAAGCAATGCGTCCACATTTTGTTCAGTCAACGCTTTGCGTAGTTTCTCTAATTTAATCAATTGTTTTCCCCCTATCATTGTTCCAGGAACTTTCTTAATGCCAATTCATACCCTAAGGTTCCCAGCCCGCATATTTGTCCAACACACTCTGCAGCTAGCTTGGATTCATGGCGGAACGCTTCACGTTTATGTATGTTGGAAATGTGCACTTCGATCACAGGTACATTTACTGCTGCAATTGCATCACGCAACGCAATACTCGTATGTGTATACGCCCCTGGGTTAAAAACGATTCCATTCAATTGCTCATCTTCGGCTTCATGAATCCAATCGATTAATTGCCCCTCATGATTGGATTGTTTAAACTCAACGGATGCACCGAATTGTGAGACAAGACTAGCGCAGTTTTGCTTCACATCATCCAGTGTTTCGCTTCCATAAATCTCGGGCTCGCGTTTTCCCAGCCGATTTAGGTTCGGACCATTCAACACTAAAAACTTCATCACTATTCTCCCCTTTTTACGGAAATTACCACTATTATTTTATCACAGAGTCCTTATACGGCAACTTATTTTCCTCATGTGCCGCCTGATAGTGGAAAACGGCTGTTTCAAATACGAATCTCGCTGTAATGACAACCGTCACGATAAAAGGAATGGATAGCTTTTTAAACGACTTAAGTTCGGCCGGCAAATCAAAAATGACCCATTCGCATAATAATGCCAAAATCCCTCCAATAATCAGTGAAGTAAAAAAAGGAGGAACCATTTCTATAAATTGCATAACAAGATATAAAACGAACGTAATTAAAAAAATGAAGATCAGTAAAAACAGCCATTTAGTCGCCCAGTGGCTGGACTCAAAAATTTCCAATTTTTTCGTAAACCCTACAGGATTCCATTTAATAAAATGAAAAAGCGATAATAGCTTCAATGAAATGGTCAAGAAAATAGAAGCTGCCAGACTTGTGGCAACAGCTAAATACATCAATGTCAGCACCTCTTTTTGTTGTAAGTTTCGCCAAAATTAAAATTTCATATGCGTAATCATGGAGCTTTTCCTGAAAATTTAGTATAATGGGTAGGTTATTAGTTTCATATTTTGAGAGAGTGGTGCAGAAGTTGAGTAATGAGACACCTGTATACGGGGGACAAGCATTGTTGGAAGGCGTTATGTTCGGAGGAAAAGAACATACCGTCACTGCCGTTCGCCGCAACGATGATTCTATTGAGTATTATTATGCAAAAAAACCAAGAAAACCGATATTTCAAAAACTGAAAAAAATACCTTTTGTTCGAGGCGTGATTGCATTGATCGAGTCATCCGGGCTTGGTGCGAAACATTTGCAATTTTCCAGTGAGCGCTATGATGTCGATCCCGGCGAAGAAGAAGAAAATGTCGAGGAAACGTCCAAACTGCAGATGATTCTCGGCGTAGCGGTAGTAGGTGTTATTTCGTTTTTATTCGGGAAATTTATTTTTACGTTAGTCCCGGTATTTATGGCTGAATTGTTTTCCCCTTGGATTTCGGGAAAATACCCCCAAATCTTCCTGGAGACTTTCTTTAAATTGATTCTTCTGCTGGTCTATTTATATACCATTTCAATGACTCCGCTGATTCGGCGTGTTTTTCAATACCATGGGGCCGAACATAAAGTAATCAATTGTTACGAGGCCGGAATGGAATTAACCGTCAAAAATGTTCAGAACCAGTCAAGACTGCACTATCGCTGCGGGTCAAGTTTTATCTTATTTACGGTCATAATCGGGATGTTTGTTTATTTCTTCTTTCCGACCGATCCACTATGGCTGCGTGTACTTATCCGGATTTTACTGATTCCCGTGGTCCTTGGCATTTCATTTGAGGTACTGCAGGCAACAAATGCTCTAAGAAATATACCTGTTTTAAAATATCTTGGGTATCCCGGTCTGTGGCTTCAATTATTAACAACCAAGGAGCCGAAAGATGAAATGGTGGAAGTTGCCATTGCTTCCTTCAAGAAATTGCATGAAATCGAGAAGAATCCAAGCATCGGCTTGGAATTGACTCATGATTAAGTTTTGAACTACCGTGTTTGGCTAAGCTGCCAAACACGTTTTTTATTCTCGTTGTATTATAGTGTCCGATAAAGTTATTTACATTTTCCGCCATTTTTAATAAGATTACGTCATTACATATTTTAGGGGTCTTGCAGAATGGAATTGGATGTAGTGAAAGTAATCATATTGATATTTTTTGGTTTTGTTGGATCTTTTATTAACGCAACGGTGGGAGGCGGCGGTCTAATCACATTGCCTGCACTTCTTTCGGTAGGTCTCCCTCCTTCAAGTGCAATTGCTACAAACAAGCTGGCGGCTTCTATGGGGAATTTCACGAGCTCCCTGACTTTTTTAAAAGCCGGAAAAATTGATCTGAAGCTGATCGGCCCCATTTTGCCGATTGTCTTCATTTTTTCCATGATTGGTGCATGGACCGTCCATTTAATGGACCCAGCGCTATTGCGGCCTTTAATTATCATCATGTTGATTGTTGTGCTCATTTATACAGTCATCAAGAAAAATTGGGGACAATTGGAGGAGAGAAAAGCGTTTAATTGGAAAAGAGGCCTTCTCTTCTATACAAGTATAGCGCTGCTCGGGTTTTATGATGGCTTTTTCGGACCAGGAACGGGCTCGTTTATCATGTTCGTTTTTCTGTTTGCCGGTTTTGATTTTCTGCAGGCTGCCGGGAACGCAAGGCTGTTGAACTTTATCAGTAATATTGCGGCGCTGATCATGTTCTTGATTTTGGGCGAGGTCGTGTTTGCATATGGATTGATCATGGGGATTTCCATGATTGCCGGGGCTATGATCGGCACTAAAGTGGCTTTGAATAAAGGCGCAGCTTTCGTGAGGGTATTGTTTATAGTGATGACGGTTGTGTTGATTATCAAGAATATCTATGATTATTTCATCGCTTAAAAAAGAGGCAATTTCCATTTCTGGAAATTGCCTCTGCTTATGTTATAAACCACATTTTAGTTGGGCACCACAGCTGGTACATGTGTTGCATCCGCCTAATTCTTCGACTGTTCCTTGTCGGCAAACCGGGCAAGTATTTCCAACTTCCGATCCGATGGTGACATTGGTAGTTGTCAACGGTGCAATCGTGTCCACCAAGACCACCGGGTGTTTTTCGTTTATTTTTTCTTCATTCAGTTCTTCAAATGATAATTGTTCATCATGGGAAGATTCTGCTTTTAACGTAAGCACCTGTGAATCACGGCTGCCATCCACGTAAACAGTACCGCCTTTCGCGCCTCCTTTATATAGACGCTCGTACACTTTTTGAACTTGTTCAACCGTGTAGCCTTTAGGTGCATTTACCGTTTTCGAAATCGATGAATCCACCCAGCGCTGAATCACGCATTGTACATCCGCATGCGCCTCCGGACTTAACTCCATCGAAGAGATGAACCAATGCGGCAAGTTGTTTTCATCCGCTTCCGGATGGGCTTTTAAATATTCTTGAACGATTTCTGCTTTTACTTCAATAAATTTACCCAATCGTCCAGAACGATAGTAAGTGAATGAGAAGTAAGGTTCTAGTCCTGTTGCTACTCCTACCATTGTACCAGTGGATCCAGTCGGAGCAACTGTTAGGAGGTGCGAATTGCGTATGCCGTTTTCAAGTACACCTTGGCGCACATGCTCAGGCATTTTTTGCATATATCCTGTGTTGATAAATGCTTGTCTTAGACGAGTTGTTTCTTCTTCGGTTTCGCCTTCCAGGAATGGGAAGCTGCCGCGTTCTTTGCCAAGCTCAATCGATGTTTCATAAGCGGTTACGGCAATTGTTTCGAAGATTTTGTCTACTAATTCATTTCCTTCTGTTGAACCGTATTCTTTTTCGCAATAGATTAATAGGTCCGCTAGCCCCATTACCCCAAGACCGACACGGCGTTCACCTAATGCCTGCTTACGGTTTTCTTCCAGGAAGTAAGGTGTTGCATTAATTACATTATCCTGCATACGTACACCCACACGAACCGTTTCGCGAAGAGCATCGTAATTAACCGTCTTCGATTCTTTCTCGGCAAACTGCGCTAAGTTAACAGCTGCCAGGTTGCACACGGAAAATGGTGCAAGTGGTTGTTCACCACACGGATTTGTTGCAACAACTTTTTGGCCATAGCTTCGTGCATTGGTCATATCGTTCGCATTGTCGATAAAGAAGATGCCTGGTTCTGCAGCATAAGTTGCACAGATATTGATTAAATTCCATAGCTCCCGCGCCTTGATGTTACGATAAGTGCGAACTTTGTATCCTAATGCTTCCCATTCGCGTACATCCCCTACCTCATGCCATTTTTCATTGTAAATGGCCATCTCTTCAGGCGAGTAGTTGGCTACATCAGGGAAACGAAGTTCATAGTCTTCATCGTTTTCAACAGCTGCCATGAAATCTTTTGTTAACGTTACCGAGATGTTCGCACCCGTTAAAAACTCTGGGTTGTGAACAGTGTAATTTCCGCCATCTTTTAGTTTGCTTTCAGCTTCCTTGATAATGGCTTCATTGAATCCACCTAGGCCCGGAATTGCTTTATAGTTTACAATCCCTTGGTACATTGCCTCTTCATGTTGGGTTAATGGCGTGAATTTCAGTTTTTCGTTTGCCAGACGAGCGATTAGTTCATCATCCGTATTTTCGATTAAGAACCGTAGAATTCGAGGGTTTTGCATTTTGGAAATAATGAATTCCACAATATCCGGATGCCAATCCGCCAGCATGATCATTTGAGCCCCGCGCCGTGACCCACCTTGTTCCACAAGATGCGTCAATTTCGCAATATCATCCAGCCAAGAGACGGAACCGCTTGACTTGCCGTTGACACCGCGCGCCAATGTGTTGCGTGGTCGAAGTGTTGAACCATTTGTTCCAACCCCGCCTCCACGGCTCATGATTTCCATTACTTGTTTGCGATGGTCGCTTATTCCTTCTCGGCTATCCGGTACAAATGGCATGACATAGCAGTTGAAAAATGTTACGTCTGTCTGGGAGCCGGCTCCATAAAGTACGCGTCCAGCAGGAATAAATTTTAATGAAACCAATTGTTCGTAAAACTTATTGAACCATTTTTGCCTATTTTCTTCCGTTTCTTCAACAGCCGCCAATCCTGTTGCATTGCGCTTTGCAATTTGCTCATAGAATACTTCCAGAGGCTTTTCGATTACGTCCAAGGAACGAACGATTATCCCAGTTTCTTGCTCGTTTGCAGTTTCCAATACATGGCGATATTCTTCTTCAATTAAAATTTCGGCTTTTTTCGATTCCAGATCAATCGATTGAATAAACCCTAAACCGCGGGCAGGAAATTTTGGATCTTCTTTAATTGTTAATACAACAAAATCTCCAGGTTTTAACGTTTTCTTTTCGGTATCCTTGAACGAATATCGGTCAATCATGACCAATCTTGAGACACCTTTGTGCGTGATATGCATCTCCGGTGTGATTGGATGCACTTGAGGAAATTTCTCGATGTCTTTATTTAATTGCTCTACGAGGATGGTTGTTTTCGTTTCTTTTGCCAATACCATCTGCCAGCCTCCCTTAATTAATAATACATCTAGTATAATCTAGACCTCTAGTTGACACAACATATTGTGCCCGAGGAAAAGATTTAATACTAGATGTAGACAAAAAATATACTAGAAAAGATTACCTTATAAAAAATATCATTTCAAGGGGTTGATTTTTTTGAAACTAGCGAAAAACCTTTAAATTAGAGACTTAGGGCATTCAAAAAAAATTTTCGAATAAGAAACATACGTTCCTATTTCCTGAAGTTCCACTCATCATTTAAATATTTTGTTTCTTCGATTTTTTTCACATAGTTGCGCTGCTCTTCCGTTAACTCATAAGGAACCAATTCAATGTCCAACGCTTCTTCAAATCCTTTTTTAAACGAATCTACACATTGATCAATGGATATGTCCTTATCGGTTAATTGGCGAATGGCTACGGCCTTTTCAGGAAGCTTTTTGCGCATTTTTTCTTTCACTTCCGGGGAAGAAAATTTGAAAACGGATAATAGTTTTTCTTCATCCAAATCAAGCAAGATGGCACCGTGCTGTAAAATTACGCCTTTTTGGCGCGTCTGTGCACTTCCGGCCACTTTCTTTCCTTCCACAACCAGCTCGTACCAGCTTGGAGCATCAAAGCAAACGGCACTTTTTGGCTTCTTTAAATCTTCTCTTTGCTGTTCAGTATCCGGAACACTGAAATAAGCATCCAAGCCGAGATTTTTAAATCCGAGCAATAATCCCTCGCTAATGACCCGGTAAGCTTCCGTGACGCTAGCAGGCATGTCAGGGTACTGTTCTGTTACGATGACGCTGTATGTCAGCTCATGTTCATGCAAAACAGCTCGTCCGCCTGTTGGGCGCCTTACAAAGCCTAAATTCTGAGCGTTCAGCGCTTCAAAATCTATATCTCGGTGGGCTCTCTGGAAATAGCCGATTGAGAGGGTAGCCGGATTCCATTCATAGAATCGAATAACAGGCGGGATTTCGCCTGTACTATGTAAATCAAGCAATGCTTCATCCAAAGCCATATTATAAGAAGGACTGCATGGCCCTGAATTGATAAAATACCATTTCGCTTTCATCTCATTCATCTCCTAGGACAACTTCTAAACACTAAATATCATTTTATCAAACGGATTGGACTAACGCCACTTTCTCTTTTATAATGGAAAGGGTAGAAAGAAAGGAGAAAAACTGTAGTGGCTGGAGTACTTTATACAATTGCGATTATACTGGGCATTATCATTATCTATGTTCTAGTAAATACACTGCGACTGAAAAAAGCAGTGACAAACTTAACTCAAGATCAATTCATCCAAGGTTATCGAAAAGCCCAACTGATTGATGTACGGGAAGTAAAAGAATTTGAAGCTGGACATATTTTAGGGGCACGAAACATCCCTTCAACACAGCTTCGACAACGTTACAAAGAAATCCGTCCAGATTTGCCAGTATACTTATACTGCCAAAATTCAGGACGCAGCGCACGTGCTGCATTGTTCCTTAAGAAAAAAGGATACGACCATGTCTATCAATTACAGGGTGGATTCAAAACCTGGACTGGAAAAGTTAAAACAAAAGCATAACAAAATATAAATTATTATGTTCTAATTTATTTGTTCTTTAAAAAAGGGGACTTCTCAAAGTTGAGAGGTCCCCTTTCAATTGAATCGCAAGGCTACGCTTTTGTATAACGAAGCACAGGCGTACGAGCTGCACGCGTTTCATCCAGACGGCCTATAACCGTTGTATGAGGTGCCTCTTGCACAAGTGAAGGGTTTTCCTCCGCTTCCCTTGCGATTTGAATCATTGCATCGCAGAATGCGTCCAATGTTTCTTTTGATTCTGTTTCAGTAGGCTCGATCATCATTCCCTCTTCCACATTTAATGGGAAGTAGATTGTTGGTGGATGATATCCAAAGTCAAGTAAGCGTTTTGCCATATCCAACGTTCGAACGCCCTGTTTCTTTTGGCGACGGCCGGATAGAACAAATTCATGCTTACAATGACGGTTATATGGAAGATCAAAGTATGGCTCGAGTCTTCTCATCATATAGTTAGCGTTCAGTACCGCATATTCCGTTACAGCTTTTAGGCCGTCTGGACCCATTGTTCGAATATACGTGTATGCACGAACGTTGATTCCAAAGTTGCCGTAGTATGGTTTCACACGGCCGATGGATTGTGGACGATTATAATCGAAGTGGAATGTGCCATCTTCCTTTTTCACCAGCACCGGTTTTGGCAAGTAAGGAATTAAATCCGCTTTCACGCCCACTGGACCTGAACCTGGTCCACCCCCGCCATGAGGACCCGTGAACGTTTTATGTAGATTTAAATGGACACAGTCAAAGCCCATATCCCCTGGTCGCGCTTTACTCATTACCGCGTTCAAGTTTGCACCGTCGTAATATACTTTACCGCCGACGCCATGGATAATTTCGGCCATTTCCAGAATATTTTCTTCGAATAAACCTAATGTATTCGGGTTTGTCAACATCAACGCTGCTGTATCTTCACCAACAACGCGGCGTAAATCTTCCAGATCCACTAACCCATCTTCATTGGATTTGACAGTAATCGTATCAAAACCAGCTACCGCTGCAGAAGCAGGGTTCGTTCCATGCGCTGAATCGGGAACGATCACTTTATTGCGATGCCCTTCGCCATTTGCTTCATGGAATGCACGAATCATCATCAAGGCTGTCCATTCTCCATGAGCTCCAGCAGCAGGCTGCAATGTCACTTCATCCATTCCTGTAATTTCCACTAGAGAAGTTTGCAGGTCATAAAGCAATTCCATTGCACCTTGTACAGTGGATTCGTCTTGCAATGGATGGATATTGGCAAATCCAGAAAAACGGGCAACATTTTCATTAATTTTTGGATTATATTTCATCGTGCAAGAACCAAGTGGATAGAAACCGGAATCCACCCCATGGTTGCGTCGCGATAGCGCTGTATAATGACGCATAATATCCAATTCAGCCACTTCAGGCAATTCAGCTGCTTCTTGTCGCACATAGCCTTCCGGCAATAATTCCGTTAAATCAAAATCGGGAACATCCAATTCCGGCAGGTTATATCCTACTCGGCCCTCTTTTGATAATTCAAATATGAGTGATTGGTTTTCGTTATGCATTGTAAACCCCCATTTTCTCAACTAGTGAGTCAATCTCTTCTTTTGTACGCAACTCTGTGACAGCAATTAATGCATGGTTTTCCAGTTCAGGATAAACGCGGCCCAAATCAAAGCCACCGATGATTCCATCCTGCAATAATTGCTTGTTAAGTTCTGTTACGGAACCATTTGTTTTCACGACGATTTCGTTAAAGTGCGCCCCTTGGAATGCTACTTCAAAACCGGCTGCTTCAAAAGCATTTTTGGCATATCGCGTTTTGGCGATATTTTGCTTCGCCATTTCTTGAACACCTTGTTTGCCAAGTGCTGTCATTGCTACAGATGCAGCAAGAGCCAATAATGCTTGGTTGGAACAAATGTTGGACGTAGCTTTTTCACGTCGAATATGCTGTTCACGTGCTTGAAGAGTTAAAACATAGCCTCTTTTTCCTTCTGAATCGACTGTTTCCCCAACTAAACGTCCAGGCACTTTACGCATTAACTTTGATGTTGTCGCAAAATAGCCGCAGTATGGGCCGCCAAAGCTTTCCGGAATACCGAAAACTTGCGCATCCCCTACTGTAATATCAGCCCCAAGTTTCCCTGGAGGCGTTAAGATTCCCAGTGAAAGAGGATTTGCCGATACAACAAATAATCCTTTCGCTTCATGCGTCAATTCGCCGATTGTTTGAAGATCTTCAATTTGTCCAAAGAAATTAGGGTATTGTACCATGACCGCAGCAGTGTTTTCGTTCAAAAGGCCTTTTAGCGCATCCAAATCAGTAATGCCGTTTTTCGCAGGAATTGTTACGATATCGATTGATTGTCCAGCCGCATATGTGGCAACAACATCACGATATTCCGGATGAATCGCTTCAGATACTAAAATTGTTTTTCTGCGAGTGTGGCTTGCAGCAAGCATACCTGCTTCCGCCAATGAAGTACCGCCATCATACATGGAGGAGTTTGCCAAATCCATGCCAGTCAGCTCGGCAATCATTGTCTGGAATTCAAAAATGGCTTGCAATTCACCTTGCGAGATTTCAGGCTGGTACGGCGTGTAAGCTGTGTAAAACTCCGAACGGGAAATCACATGATCAACAATTACCGGTTTATAGTGGTTATAGATCCCTGCTCCCAAAAAGGATACATTCGAATCCGTATCTTCGTTTTTAGCTGCCAACTGCTTTAATTCTTTTAATAGTGCAAATTCAGATTTTGCTTCTTTTATATTATATAGCCCTTGGAATCTCACACTTTCTGGAATATCCGAAAATAACTCTTCTACACTTTCAACGCCAATCGTTGCAAGCATCTCTTTTTGATCTTGCTCCGTCATAGGAAGATAACGATGTTTCATTTACTTAAAACCTACTTTCGCGAATTATTTTGAACGTTTATAAAAAGGTGTTGCACATGTAACAGCCTTTGAACGTTTATTTCGAATTTCTATTTCCACTTCATTATCCAATTGGGCGAAATTCGAATCGATTAAAGCCAACCCGATATTTCGTTTTGTTAGAGGCGACTGCGTACCGGATGTTACTTCTCCGATTTCAATTCCATCTTTGTAGACTTTATAGCCATGTCGAGGAATCCCTTTATCCACCATTTCGATTCCAATGACTTTTCTTGGAACCCCATTTTCCTTTTGGGAAGCCAATGCACTTTTTCCGATAAAATCGCTTGATTTCTGCAATTTAACCGCAAATCCAATACCGGCTTCAAGCGGCGAGATCTCTTTTGAAAGCTCTTGCCCATAAAGCGGCAGGCAAGCTTCAAAACGCAATGTATCACGTGCGCCAAGACCAGCTGGTACGACTCCTTTTTCTTTGCCTGCTTCCAGGATTGCAGACCAAACATTGATAATGGCCTGTGGTTCACCATAAAATTCAAATCCATCTTCCCCTGTATAGCCGGTACGAGATAAAAGTACTTTATTCCCCGCCACGGATACATTGTCGATAAATTTAAAATATTTTAAAGATTTTAAGTCCACGTCAGTCAATGTTTGCAGTACTTCCTCAGCTAGTGGGCCTTGTAGTGCAATTTGAGCATATTCATCTGATTGGTTAACAATAGTCACATCACCTGAGACATGTCCTTTCATCCACTCGTAATCTTTTTCAATATTTGCTGCATTCACGCAAAGTAAATATTGTTGTTCTCCAAGTCGATAAACAAGCAAATCATCCACAACTCCGCCATTTTCATAACACATGGCGTTATATTGGGCGCTGCCGATTTCAATTTTTGAAATATCATTTGACAAAAGATACTGCAGATAACTTAAAGCATCTGTACCTTCCACCAAAATTTCTCCCATGTGGGAAACATCAAAAAGACCTGCACGATGACGGACTGCATCATGTTCTTCTTTTATTGAAGAAAATTGTACGGGTAGTTCCCATCCACCAAAATCGATTGTTTTGCCTCCGTATTTTGCATATTCATCAAATAACGGCGTTCTTTTTAGTTCAGTTCCCAAGGCTCAATCCCCCTAACAGTTTTTTAGGCCTAACATAAAAAAGGACAGACGAATCCTCTATGAAATATGAGGAATCCCTGTCCTTGCACCTGAAAGTTACACCAAATCATCTTTTTTGTGAAGTAGAAAAAATTTGGCTTTCCCCTTTGGTGGCTGTTTGTTTTAATCCAATTCGCCTTGATGAATCTAAGCGTAGATCTGCCATTTGCTTGAATCTGCACGCTGCAGATTAGCAAATCTACCGCACAAGCGACGATTCGGCTAACTTTTTTCAGCTTCAAAAAAAGCGTCACCCAAATCAAGGCTAGCTTCATTTGGGGCAAACCCCGAAACAAAGCTAAAACAACAGCGCTCTCCAGAGTTGCGTCCTGTACGAGTCTTTTTGCCTGAGAGATTCATAGTTGCTGCTACTTGCTCCTTCGGCGACGCTTTAAACGTTCTCTCCCCGCACAATCATCCGCGTCAATATCAACCATATTAATGTACTGATTTGATTCTCTTGGCTATATCCTAACATTGAACGCTATGTAAAGGCAATATTTTTTTAAAAATAGTTCAGAGGCGAACATTTCTTTATTCAATATAAAAATCATTCGCCTTTTAGTCGATTTACCTGAAAACCAATGTACTCTACGATTTGACGGATTGTTCGGCCAGCCGTTAAGACTCTAATATGACCGGCCGACCGATAGAATTTCTTCCGGGAGTAATAGAGCTGTTCCAGCTCCTTTTTTGTAGAACGTTGAACAATTGGCCGGTTTTTATCATTTTTGATACGTACATATATGTCTTCGAAGTTCGCATCCAAAAAAAACACCAATCCGGACCTTCGCATAATTTTACGATTTTCTTCGTTTAATGCGACTCCTCCACCCGTAGCAATTATACAAGCCTCATTGCGAAAATTTTGCAAAAACTCCGTCTCCAAAGCTCTGAAATGGGCCTCTCCGTATTTCTCGAATATTTCGGGTATCGTCATCCCTTGTTGTCTAACGATTTCATGATCCATGTCGTAATACGGCATTCTAAGAAAATAACTTAATCTCCGTCCGATAGCGCTTTTACCACATCCCATGAAGCCTACTAAGTATATTTTTCGCATGCTATCACCTTCTTGACTTTCCAAAAATCTCCCTACTATTTACTGCCAATTTCCTCTAGTAAGTTTATCGTAGCACGAACATTGGCGAATTCCAATGAATTATACAATTTTATTTGCGATTCATATGATAAATAATAGAAGGAGATAAAAGAAGTTGCGAGAAAAAGTAACATGATAGCTGCTGCAAAGGATCCGCCTCTTTCATTCCTGACTTTTTTGAACAAAAAATTTCCGCTCCTTTTTAATGCCGTTTTGAAAAGTCGCTTCAATTGAAATAAACTGATTGTCCCACTTGAAGAATACCGATTTTATCCCTATTAATAATGGAACATTGCCATCATTCTTTTTGAGCCGAAGAACATCCCCACTTTGATTAATGGTATAGATGGTTTGTATTGGGTAGTAGATATCGATTGATGTTGAGTCGCTGGACAAACTGACATTTTCTACTTCAACAAAATATTGCTGCATATCCTGGATAAAGAGCTCCCAAGCTGCCCCTTCATTCGTTAAAAATGTTGCATTCATTTGTTGAATCCATGCCAGAACCAAAAGGACAATCTGTGAAAGCATAATAAATACAACGAAGTTAAATAACGCCTCCAGCAATGTGTAGCCTTTGCCATTTAAATGTTTGTTTCGTTTCGAGTAATGCATTTTCTTTGCGCTCCAAGTGTATTATTAAATCCCACACATATTTGCTCACCATCATAGGTCCATTCATATTGATTTTGCTCAATTAAAATCATTCCGCCTGCAATTGATAGCGTCTTTATCATTTTGGCTGCTTGCAAGGCAGTCTCAGAGGCATGAAGTTCCGTTTTTTGATTATATAAACTGCTTTTCAAGTGATTTGTTAACGGAATTAATGAACCTGTAAGCATTAAAATAATAACGACGGATAACAAAGTCTCCATAAACGCTATACCCCTGCTATTCAATTATTCTCATCCGCCCTTCTTGTATATTTACTACCAAGCGAACCTCTCCAAACCTTGTATAAAATCTAATCGTTCCAAAATCGCCAATGTTCCCATTTGCAGTAAACATAATCGCTTTGGTATTGCTGTGCTTATTGTACTTTATGTTTTTCGGCAGTTCTCTTTCAAATACGATTTTTCCACTATATAAAAAATTGGCGCTAAAATGGGACTCATCTATAAATCGAACAGTGATTGGCGTTTCTTTTTCAATTGCAACTGCTTGCGCTGACTGTATATCCAGCATGAGTTGCTGAAAAAATTGGTTCACGATACGTTTTTCCGAAATATTTGCTGTTGCATGAAACACCATTGAGGTCGTCAGTAAAACAATATAAAGCACAAGCAGCATTTCAACTAATGTAAAACCATTGCTATTTTTCAAATGCTTTTGAAACGATTCCACCATTTTTACTGCACTTCACTTTTTGTAACAACTGCGGTTACACTGCCATCAGCATTAATTTGGATTGAATCCCCGTTTGGACAAGCAGCTTCTTCATCTTTGGGCAAGTATTCCTTTTCTTTCAGCGCTTCCAGGGTAGGAATTGCATGATGGTCAATTTTATATGCCTCCACTTGACCTTGCACCATTTTCACGTAAGCTTCGCATCCTTTACTATCAATAGAAGCAAAATGTTTCGTCACATTTGGGATGGTCACCAATATCAATACCGATATAATGAGCAACACAATTAACATTTCAATTAAAGTAAATCCTTTTTCATTCTTGATTTTCACTTGTATACACTTCCTTTATATTATTTCAATCAATTCATACATCGGCAGCAGAATGCTGAGATAGGCAGCTATAATACTGATCGCAATTACTATGAAAAATAATGGTTGCATGACGGAAACGCCTTTTTTTATAAAAAATTGAAGCTTTTCATCCAACAACTCGCTATAAATTAACAACTCCCTCCCTAAATAGCCACTTTTTTCACCATGTTTGATAAATTCTTCGAAATTAGGAAAAAACCACTCCAATTTAAAGACTGCCACGGAAAGAGACTCGCCATAGATAACCTGTTTTTCAATTTCATTTGCGACATAAGAGAGAATTTTATTTAATTGCTGAGATTGCAGAATCTCCAATGCTTGCTGTAAAGCAAATCCACCCACCAATAAATCTCCCAGCGCTTTGGCCAATTGTTTTGTTAAATGTAATTTGTAGAAGTAATTAAAGAATGGAATTTTCATTAATATTTTAATTTGCGTATGGATTTCTTGTCGTTTGATGTAGAGCAAAGAAGCTAAAACGAGGGTTAGTAAAACTAACAAGGCTATGACAAACACGTCTGGAAGCCTCAAAAATAAAGAAGATAGGAATACAGAAGATTCACTGTCCGAATTTGTTCTTGTATTGATGATTTGGGTGATATTCGGCAAAAAGTAAGTGCGGAACGCGAAAAAGATACCAATCATAAAAATGCTTAATAAAACGGGATAGGTTAATAAACTGATGATTTTTTTCTTCATTTTTTCATTAAAATCTAATTGTTGGGAGATGGTTTGCAAGCTTTCAGCCAGTTTTCCGCTTTCTTCTGAAATTTGAATGACGATTAAAAAATGTTTCGGAATGGGAAAGCACTGTAATATATTGATTGCATTTTCCCCGTTCCGTAGTTTTTCTTGAACAATTGTCCGCCAATATTCGAGATCATCAACATGATAAGGAAGCAGCATATCGATAGAATCGGAAAACGTATAGCCTTCCTGCAGCAGTGTACTTAACCGATTAAGGAAGGAGGGCAATTGATGAATTTTCTTTTTTGGCTTGTTTAGTGCAGAACTAAGTTTAGAAAATAGATGTTGCATTTCTTTTTCTCACCTCAAATGAAGCCAGTTGACTTGCTAACGTCTCGGAAGACGGCATCCTATATAACTCTCCACGCATTGTTGTTGCAATCGCATCAACCAGATTTAAATCAGACAAAATTTCATAAACCGCTTTTCTTTCGTCATTTCCTGCATGAACCAATGTTTGGGCCACGATTCCTACAACAGCTTGTCTAACTTCTTCAATAGAGATATTTAAATCCAATAATCGATAGATACAATTAACCGTGTCTTTTGCATGGATGGTAGAAAGCACCAAATGCCCGGTGAGTGCCGCTTCTATCGCAATGTGGGCTGTTTCCCTATCTCGAATTTCCCCTATCATGATAACATCGGGAGAATGTCGCAGGATTGCCTTCAAACCTGTAGCATAAGTAACTCCTGCTCGCTCATTTACTTGAATTTGAAGTAAGTTCGAATGATTGCTTTCCACTGGATCTTCCAAAGAAATTACGTGCCGTGCTAATTTTTCGCTTGCATAGTTAACCAATGAATATAATGATGTGGTTTTGCCCGACCCCGTAGCACCGCAAAACAGAAATAATCCTTGGCGGTTGGAAGCAAGTTGAATAAGCTTATTCGAAGAAGCCGGATTCAGGGACAACGATGAAATGGGAAGCGTTGAATTCTGTACCATAATACGAATAACAAGACTCTCTTTTTTAAAAACAGAGGGTAAAGTAGAGACCCGAAATGAATATAGCTTATTGGAAACTTCTTTGTGGAAGGTTCCGCTCTGGGGCTTTCTCTTTTCACTAATATCAAGGGAAGATAAAAATTTAAAAAATGAAATAATCCGATCGCCTAATTCTATTGGCAGCTCACTTGAAGGAAATAGTTTTCCATATTTCCTGAAATGGGTAGCATAGTTGCCTTCCTGTGGAACAATATGAATGTCAGATGCCCCGAAATGGAGAGCCTTCAACAATAACTGTCCACTCTTGTTTTCAATCACGGATTCAATATCCAAACCAACACACCTCCTGATTTAAGAACCAACTATTTGACCGCTAACTTACCGATAGTATAGCTTGGAGAAGTTGATTAAAAAACCCTTTTTCTTAATATTAATTTTTCACCTCTTGCAATAGCCGGAAAGGCTATTTTTCGAAGCAAAGAACCACCCTCCCAAAAAAGAAGACTCGAAAATATATTTTTACGCTATCCTGCAGTATTGTTTTTTAAAATCTCTATCAATTCTATTTTAGAAAAGTTACAATATAACTGTAAGAAAAGTAAAATACTAGTAGAGGTGATACCATGATTCATCCTTTAAAAATTACCGGAACGTTAGCTGACGAAACTCGCTATCATATATACGAGTACTTGCTGCAACAAAAAAAAGCATTTACCGTTCAAGCGATTGCCGACCAATTCGGGATTCACCCCAATGTAGCTCGGCTTCACTTAACAAAATTAAGCGAAATCAATTTAATCACTGCAGATTTTGTGAAATCCGGTAAAGGTGGCCGCCCTGGCCGTGAATATAAAGCAACGGAACAAGGGATTGAACTAAGTTTCCCCAGAAAAGACGAAAGCCGCTTAATTACATGGGCAGTACAGCTGATAGAGAAATTGGGAAGCGAAGCGATCGAGACGGCAAAACAAATCAGTTACGAAGATGGCCGGAAACAAATGAGAGAAGCGATCCAAAGTTATAAAGCAACCTCTTTGGATTTTAATGACAAAATCCAATTGCTCACTTCCTCTGCTTCATTGATTGGCTATATCCCTCAAATTTCCGAAACAACCGAAGGGAAAAGTATTCAATTCTCTATTTACCATTGTCCATTCAATAATCATTTAGATACCGATAATGAGATAATCTGTCTATTGCATGAGTCGTTTCTAAAGGGACAAGTTGACGCCCTTTTTCAACAAAATGAGTTTGTGCAATTTGAAAGTATGATCCATGATTGTATAAATTGCGAATATAAAATAGAGTTGAAAAAAGAATTTTTCTAGAAAACATCTACCTTTTTCTTACAACAAAATTCAAGTAGCGGTTTACATTATCGATTGGAATCATTTATAATAAAAGTTGAGATTATTGTGTCGATTGGCAAAAGGAGGGATATTACATGAGTAACATGTATAAAGTGATGGCATTCTGGACTGGTATTTTTGCCGTTATGTTCTATCTTGGTGATATGTACGAGGTTTCGCTATTATTCGTTGGTAATACTATTTTATTCTTATTATTAGGATTTTTAAACTTGACAGAACGCATGTACATGTACATTTTCGGAGCATATTTAACAATATTCTTCGCTGGATTTACGTACTACGCTACATTTATCCACGTACCGGGTGCAGGCCATTAATCCTTGACATCGACTGTAAATCAGTCGATGTTTTTTGTTTCTGGCTCCTCCTGTGAAACTCCCCCTTCAACATGGCTAAGACTACGAAAAAAACCCTTACAGGGCTCTATAGTCCTATAAGGGTTTTCGTAAAGCTTGTTGCAATGTTTGATAGAGTTCAATCCAAGCTTGAATTCCAATTAAAATCCATTCAGAAACGGATTTTGATCCATTTCTTCTGCTGGGGTCGTATAAGATCCATGTCCCGGGTATATAATTGTATCTTCGGGCAATGCCAACAATTTCTCATGAATTGATTTTAAAAGCACCCCCAAAGATCCCCCCACTAAATCCGTCCGGCCAATACTTCTTTCAAATAATGTATCCCCCACGATTGCAAAGCCATCTTCCTCAAATAGATACGAAATGCTGCCTGGAGAATGGCCAGGCGTAAACACCGCCTTGAACGTAAAGCCATTTAACTCAAATAATTGTTCGTTACGGATAATATGTTCGGCCAATGGTTTATTTACGATATAGTTTGGAAGCTCCGCATACTTTCCTGAGCCATTCTTTGAAGGGTCACCAAGCCAATCGACTTCTTTTTCATGCACATACAACGGTAAATTGAACTGCTCTCTTAAAGCATCAACCGCCCCTATATGATCAAAATGGGTATGGGTTAAAAAAATGGCGATTGGTTTTAATTGATTGGAGTTTATGACCTTTACAATTTTTGACGCTTCTTCGCCCGGGTCGAATATAATGCATTCTTTTTGTTTATTGCTAACAATATAACAATTCGTTTGTACCGGTCCTAAACTGAATGTTTTTACGTTTAACATGAAAATCACCTCTTGATTATTATACATACATTAGAAAAAAATAACATCGCCACGCAGGCTGTTCTATTATTTCTTCTCGACAAACAAGTAAAGGTGATTTACAATATAATGGAATATTGTTTATCGACATACATTCAGTAGTGTCGAAAGGAGTGCTTTTATGAACTTATTAATGATTATTTTCGCGTTAGTAGCAATTTTCGCAGTAGTAAACTTCTTTCAAGCAATTAAACAAAAAAATATCCTAGCGATCATTTTTAGCGTAGCTACTGCAGCTATTTTTGGATGGTTCGTAATCATGACCGTATTAAATCAAGGTTACCCGCCAAAATTACATTAATTCCATGAAAAACGAGGCATCCTTAAATGCCTCGTTTTTTCATTTTACCGCTCTTCCATATAAAAAAGCTACCTCCAAAGAGGCAGCCCTTAACTTATTCTTCTATTTTTTCTTCAAGCTTTTCTTGCAATAGATTGCCTGTTTCTTCATCATAGAAGCGCAATAAATCGCCATTGATAATTTGATCGGAGTAGTCCAACTCAATCAGCGATCTGTCGATATACGGCTGACACGCTTCGATTGCTGTTGGCTCCCCTGTTTCGCGTTCATAACATACTTCCCCAGCGTATACTAATTTATCCGTTACGAAACGGCCATCGCGGAAAATAACGAAGTCTTCATGTTCATCGGAAAAAATATCTGCTCCCAATTGCATATCATTTGTTGTTTCAATTCCCAGCAAGTGCAGTATTGTTGGCCGCAAGTCAATTTGGCCAGCTGTTTTGTCAATCTCCTGTCCATCTCCGGATCCCGGAACATGGATGAATAATGGAACAGATTGCAATAACGCACTGTCGTAAGGTGTAATCTCTTCTTTATTTAGATACATTGACATCGCTTTATTATGGTTTTCCGATATCCCATAATGGTCGCCATACATTACGATAATCGAATTATCGTACAGTCCGGCTTCTTTTAGTTCATTGAAGAATACTTTAATTGATTCGTCCAAATAACGTGCTGTTTGGAAATAACGATTCAACGTTCCTGAATTTGAAGTATATTCAGGAATCATAATATCTTCCGGATCCAACGTGAATGGATAATGATTTGTTAAAGTAATCATTTTTGAATAAAATGGTTGCTGCATTCCAGTCATTAAATCCACGGACTGTTCAAAGAATGGAATGTCCTTCAGACCCCAGTTTACCGAATTCTCTTCGTTTACATCATAGGATTCGATATCATAGAACTTATCAATATTAAACGATTTGTAAATTTCATTTCGGTTCCAGAATGAAGAGTTATTAGAGTGCATGACGTTCGTAAAGTAGCCGTTTTCACCCAACTTTTCCGCCATTGAATTATAGGTGTTTCCGCCATGCGTGAAGAATACTGCTCCACGGCCCAATCCGAATAGCGAGTTCTCTACGATAAATTCTGAATCACTCGTTTTTCCTAATCCTGTTTGGTGATAAAAATCGCTGAAATAGAATGTATCTTTGTCATTTGTCAATGAATTTAAAAATGGCGTTACAACTTGGCCATTCATCTCATTATTAATCACAAAACTTTGCAGGGATTCCAGCTGCACCAGAATAACATTTCGCCCTTTATATTTACCGAACATTTCCGGGTTTACCGAAGCTTGGTTTGCTTGGACATAGTTATCCACTTCCACCAATGAGCTGCCATCTGCCAATGCGCGTTGGGCACTTGACTTAGATTGAACATAGATATCGTACAAATGATAATTATATGTACCGATATTTTTAACAAGCAGCTCGCGGTCAAATGCACGCGTTAATAATTGAGGACGTTCTGTTTCTGCCAAACCAAGATTCAGGAATAAAACCGCCATCGTTAAGACAAAATAAGCTTTGCGCATTTGCGGTCTAACCGGCGACATTTCCTTTACTTTAGGGACATACTTAATGGCTAAAATCAAAACAATGACGTCTGCAAAATAAAGCAAATCCGTTATATTGATAATTTCGGAAATGGAACCTCCCAAATCACCGAAGTTGCTTGTTTGGAATAAAACCGCAAAAGTAATAAAGTCATTATAAAAACTGTAAAATGCAACATTTGCATACAAGACAATGGCCAAAAGCACGCTAATTGTTATTAAATAACGGTTTCTTACTTTTGATGTTTTAAAGAATAAAGAGATGCCATAAGCAAATAAAATAAAGCTTAATGGATTAATGATCAAGATTAACTCCTGCATTGCATTTTCAATATCCATTTCAAAGCTTGTATGATAGACAATGACGGTTTTTATCCAGGTGGCTATAATGGCAATTGCTAATATCGAATGTTTAGGCCATTTAATCGATTTCATTCCAAAACATCCTTTCTTACAAAGTTAAAAATATATACAATCAAATGCACCTTGGCGTTATTGTGCTGCTGCAAATTTTCGTCGCAGTGCGGTTGATTTGAGTATTTAAACATCCGCCGAAGGTTTTTTGCTTCTTTTCAGTGGGTTTCCCCATGGAAGAAAGCTGAAAATCAAGTTAGCTTTACATAAAATATACAAATTTAATAATAAACAAAATATATCTTAATCCTTTTTACTTCAATAATCAATAGTGCAGCTACTAAGTAATTTAGCGAAAAACCCATCCTATTATACAAATTTTACAAATGTTAATTTGCCACTATAATTATTTACGTTTCATTAACAAAAAGGTTCCCAAATTAAAACAGTGGAAATATTCCACTGTTTCCGTTTTTTTATTAAAATTAAACTGTTGCATCTTCCACTTCAAATTAAAACTAGATTTTCTCTTCTTTTTGAAGTCTTGAACTTTCATTTCTAAGAATGAGAAGAGCGGATTGAAATTGTGTCGGCTCTAATATCCTTCCTTTATAAAGCTCCCGGATCTCCTCTTCCATCAATAATATATCTCCGATTCGATCGCCAGTATATATAAAAATGCCATATTGTTTTAACAAGTCATAGACATCCTTCATCGTTTTCATGAACGAAGCTCCTTTCGATTTAGAGTGCACTCGATTCTATCCGTTTCAGTAAGGATTAAATCAACCGGCTGATCATGCGGTTCAACAGGTACACTTTCAACCACTTGGATACTAAATGCCAACGAAATCAACTTGCCATTAAAACGGACTAAATAGCGGTCATAATAGCCTCCGCCATAGCCAATCCGATATCCCTTTTTATCAAACACGATTCCTGGCACGACCATGCAATCAATTTCATCAGGAGATACAAGTACTGTGCAATCCGTTTTCGGTTCCTTCAAGTCCATATACACGGTTTCCAGTTGATCAAAGTTCTCGATTTTATAAAAGTCCATCGTACGGTCTTTCGGATGGCACTTTGGAACAACAACCGTTTTATTTAACTTCCAAAGTTGCTTAATCAATTCAATTGTATCCACTTCGCGCTTATTTGAGATCGTAATAGCAATCGTATTTCCTTCTATAATAGAAGGCTCCCCCAATAATCGATCCATTATTTTTCGGGATGATTGTTGAAATTGTTCTATCGTTAGCTCTTGCAAAGACTGTGCAATCTGCGTTCTCAACATTTTTTTATGATCCATGGGCCTCATTCCTCAAAAGATTATTTTATAATTAAAAAGCCAAAACCACAAGTGGTTTTGGCAATAATGCTTACTTCGTTTCACGGTGAAGAGTGTATTTCTTCTCGCGAGAGCAATATTTTTTAAGTTCAAGACGCTCTGGATTGTTGCGTTTGTTCTTTTTAGAAATGTAGTTGCGTTCGCCACAATCTGTGCAAGCTAAAGTAATGTTTACGCGCATTATTAACCCTCCCACTCTATATCAAGACTGTATTCCATTTTGAGCATGATTTATACGACTAAATCATTATAACATAAACTAAAAAAAAATCTAGCATGTTTTATTATTAACTTTTCCTATGTTAGAATATAAAAAGTGACATACATATTTTTACCATGGTAATTTACTTGCGAAATATCAAAAATACGGAGGAATGAAATGGATTTATCGATCATTTTGATGATAATCGGAATTATTTGTATTATAGTCTCATTTTTCCTGAAAGATACTTCCAAAAAATTAGAGCAAGATTTGGAAGATTTATCGATCAGCATTTATCAGGAAACCAATTCGATCAAAAAAAGGTTGAAAATTGTCGAAGAAGAGTTGCTGCTTGAACCAAATTTTACGGTTAAACCCAAACAGAGAGAGTCATTTAGCCGAAATATGCAATCGGTGCCGCAAAGCAAAGACCACACCACCGGAAAGGCTTTCCAAGTTAATGAAATATTAGTGAACCAAGTCATACAGCTAAATAAACAAGGCTACCCAATCGAGGAGATTAGTAAAATGTCTACTCTATCAAAATCACAAATACTTGATATTTTAAAGAATGAGGGCAATCGATGAAAAGGTCCACTTTACGCTCTTTTGGGATTGCATTTTTTATAATGGGTTTATTTTTAACGTTCACTGATTCAACTTCCTCCGATCGGACAACCGAAGCGCAATATAAAGAAAAAATTGCAGCATTGGAACAACAATTAAACGATGCAAACGACACCATCTCTGAACTTCAACAAAAAGAACCGGCCCAACCAACAGCAGAAACTTCGGCAACAAAAGCACCGGAAGAAAACAATACGGATTTAAAAGCTTCTGCTTCTGAATCGAAAAGTTCCAATGAAGAGATCGTAACAGATACCCTATATATCTATTCAGGCTTGACGCCGGCGGAAGTTGCGCAAAAATTAAAGGATATGAGAATTATCAACAATAGCGTCGAAATGGAACTATTCTTGGCTCAGCCTGAATACGCAACTACGATACAAAAAGGTCAATTCGAATTAAATTCGTCTATGTCAATCGAAGAAATTGCCGATACGATTACAGGAAAATAACATAGTGAATCATTGCCAAAGGGCGGTATGAAAACCACTTAATCAATACCGCCCTTTTTCTCTATTTTTCCTAGAAAATATTCACGAATATACTCAAAAAGCAGAAGAACTGCAGTGCTTTTAAAGTGATGGCTCATATATGCTATGCCAATTTCCCGACGGCAATTTTTTGCTGCCACTTTCAACAGCTTTATTTTATAATGCTCCAATCCCTTGATGTGCGGAATTAGCGAAACACCCAAACCACTCTCGACCAGACCTGCCACTGTATGAACCTCTTCCCCTTCAAACGCAACATTCAGTTCAAAGCCCTCTTGTTTATATAAATCATCAACAGACTTTCTTAAAGAATTCCCTTTTTTAATCGAAATAAATGGTTCACTCGCAAAATCCTTCATGTTCACTTGCTCTTTATTCGCTAAACGATGGTCCTTGGGAACAATTAAAAAAAGCTCCTCCTCCCAAAGCTTTTCCCATACGATGTCCTTCTGTTTTTCCAAAGAAGAAACCAGGCAAACATCCAATTCCCCTTTCTCAAGTTTATTTAAAATGGCACTTGAATTGTTTTGGGTCAATTGAATTTTCATGTCAGGATAAACCCTTTTAAGAGCAGTCATCAGTTGAGGTATGACTTCAAGCCCAAGCGTATGGATAAAACCTATCGATACAACGCCATGACCGGGAGATGTCAAATTCAATAAATCCTCTTTTGCTTTTATGTATTCTTTCAAAACAAATTCTGCACGTTCCAAAAAAAATTTCCCATAGCGATTTAATTTAATCGATCTTCCATTTCGGTCGAACAATGCCACACCCAAGTTTTCTTCCAATAATGAAATGGATTTACTTAAAGCTGGTTGCGTGATATGCAAAGTTTCAGCAGCACGTGACATATTTTCCGTTTTTGCCACGAGTACAAAATAATGAAGCGAATTAAAATCCATGACATCGGGCTCCCTCATAAATAAACTTTATAAGTTAGATAAAAATAATAAATTATCCTTATATATCCATCTTCATTATAATAAATAAAAGGCCATAAAAGGTTAATTTTTTAAAAAGAGGCGCTGCCGCATGAATTATTTGCAAAAAGGAACAAAAGAATTTACTTTTGCAAACCTGGCCCTGTTTGCAGCCGGGTTCATAACTTTCGCAAATTTATATATTACACAGCCATTATTTCCCCAATTCTCCGAAACTTTTGGGGTATCTCCGGCTACAGCCAGTCTTTCACTCTCTTTATCTACCGGCGTCTTATCGGTTAGTTTAATAGTGCTTGGCTCTCTTTCGGAAGCATGGGGCCGCAAACGGTTAATGACAATTTCAATTTTTGCCGCTTCCATACTGACCATTTTCCTTGCTTTTGTTCCAAACTTTGAAGTGCTGTTAATTTTAAGGATGATACAAGGATTTGTTTTTGCAGGCGTACCTGCAATTGCCATGGCCTATCTGGGCGAAGAAGTCGATCCTAAAAGTTTAGGCGTGGCAATGGGACTTTATATTAGCGGTAATTCAGTTGGCGGACTTGCGGGAAGAATCATTATGGGAATAATGACGGACCTATCGAGTTGGCAAATAGGGATGGCCTTCACGGGGGTGCTTAGTTTAGCCATTTGCCTATATTTTGTCTGGGCATTGCCGGCTTCCAAGCACTTTCAACCGAGAAAGCTTGAATTTAAGCCGCTATCTAAATCGTTGGGCGAGCATTTAAAGGATCCAGGTTTACTTTGCTTATTTGGCATTTCATTTACTTTGATGGGTGGATTCGTCACGCTGTATAATTATATTAGCTATAAATTGCTCAATGAACCATATAATTTGAGCAGCAGCTTTGTTGGCTGGATTTTTATCGTGTATTTGGTAGGCACATTCAGCTCCACGTGGTTTGGCGGTCTTTCCGACAAGTTTGGCCGCCAAAAAGTATTGCTTGCTGGCATCATGATTATGTTATCTGGTGCCATTCTTACTCTTCCCGTTAACCTGGCCATTAAAATCGTGGGGATTGTTGTTTTTACCTTTGGTTTTTTTGGAACCCATTCGATAGCCAGTGGCTGGGTTAGTTTCCGCGCGAAAAAAGACAAAGCGCAAGCATCGTCGCTTTACCTTTTTGCCTATTACTTCGGCTCGAGCTTAGGAGGAACTGTCGGTGGGGTGTTTTGGTCGAACTGGGGTTGGAATGGTATCATTGCGTATATCAGCACTTTTCTGGTTACAGCATTTGTTCTTGCTGTTACTCTGGTAAGGTTGAATCGAAATGAAGCAACCCATGACTTTAATGGGAGAAAGTAGGAATACGATGAACATTTATGACCTTTCTGTCACAAACGAAAAGGGAGAAAGTTATCCATTAAAACGTTATCAAGGCAAAATCCTGCTCATTGTAAATACGGCAACAAAATGCGGTTTAGCTGGACAATTTATCGGCCTTGAAGAACTTTACAAAAAACACCGCGAACGAGGTCTTGTAATTCTCGGATTTCCTTCTGACCAATTCAAACAAGAATTAAGCAGCGGAGATGAAGCAGCACAGAGTTGTCGCCTTACCTATGGCGTTACCTTCCCAATGCATGAACTTGTAAAAGTAAATGGCAAACATGCCCATCCGCTTTTTAAATACTTAACACAACAATCAAAAGGGTTGTTGGGAAAAAATGTGAAATGGAATTTTACGAAATTCTTGGTGGATCGCCATGGCAACGTGGTAAAGCGATTCTCACCGACAGATCAGCCATCAAAACTGGAAAACGAAATTATCAAATATTTATAAGAAAAAGGACGACTCAAAGTTTGAGCGTCCTTTATTGTTTATCACCACAACGGTTCATCCTCTTTTGAAAAACTCGTTGTAAAAAGGTTAATATAAACATTGAAAAAAATCGCAACGACAACAAACGAAAAAGCAATGATTGGAAAGGGTATCCCTAAAAACCCAAGGCCATAAAAGCTTAGCAACGGAACAAGAACATATAGGGATGCTCTTTTTCTTGAAGCCTCACTAAGGAAAATAGCTCTTTGGCAATGAATGCACTTTAATCGGTATGGCGTCCAAGTCATTTTAAATATTTGTTTCCTTGTAAATGATTGTTGGCAATGAGGACAAACAACTCTTTGCAGATTTCTCACAAACCATAATAACAATAAACAATTTATCAAAATGGTAAAAAACGCAATCAAGCTTTGAATGCCAATCAAGGATTTCACTCTCGTAACTGTTAACAAAAGAGCAATGCCCGTACAAAAAAGATATAGCATAGCAAAACTAGAACTTTTAGCTAGTACAAGGCTATTAACTTTCTTAAAGAAGGTATTGCCATTCCAACGTTTTGTTTTCTTTACGACCGCAAATAACAATAAAATCGTTATCATTTCCAGGAGAACCAATCCAAACATCCAATAGAAATGGCCATATTCGATGTATGGTCGCAGTGTTAGTACCTTAATCGAAAGCCCACTTGCTGATAAATTCGACCCTGACAGAAGTAGGTGGATAGTCGATAACACAACCTTAAACTTCCACAGCCCCAACATAGTTTAAGAAAGATTCAATCATTTTGGATCCAGTTTCCGTTCCGATAGACTCTGGATGGAATTGCAGCCCAAATACCGGATAGTGTATATGCTGGATGGCCATAATTTCACCGTCATCCTCTGAGACCGCAACCACTTCCAAATCATTATGCAAAGTAGTTGGTTCTATAATTAAAGAATGGTAGCGCATTACTTCAATGTCACCTTCTAGCGACTGGAACAACCCTTTCTTTTCGTAGTTTAATCCAGAAAGTTTACCGTGCATAATGTTTTTCGCACGCAAGATTGTGCCGCCAAAAGCTTCACCAATCGATTGATGCCCTAAACAAATCCCTAAAATCGGAAATTCTTTATATAATTCCTTGACGATTCCAACCGTTATTCCGGCTTCCGACGGAGTTCCTGGTCCTGGCGAGAGTACAATGGCTTCAGGTTTAAGACTTCTAATATCTTCAATTGTGAGTGCATCGTTCCGCACTACTCGGACTTCTCGATTTAAACTTGAAATCTGCTGATATAAATTATACGTAAAAGAATCATAGTTATCGATTAACAGGATCATCTGTGTACCTCCAAAAGAGCTTTCGCTTTATTGATTGTTTCCTCGTACTCCGATTCCGGAACCGAATCATAAACTATACCCGCTCCCGCCTGTACATAGGCATTTTCATCCTTCACAATCATTGTTCGAATGGCCAAAGCCAAATCCATATTTCCGGTTGTCGAGATATAGCCTATTGCCCCTGCATATACCCCTCTTTTTAACTGTTCCAAATTATTGATAATTTGCATTGCTCTTATTTTTGGGGCACCGGACACCGTTCCTGCCGGTAAACAAGAGGTCAAGACATCCAAAACATGCGCATCCTCATTCAATTCGCCTGTTACTTCGGACACGATATGCATCACATGTTTATAGCGCTCGATCGTCATGTATTTTGTTACTTGTACAGTACCAATTTTGCTCACCCGGCCAATATCATTGCGCCCCAAATCCACCAACATGCGATGCTCCGCAATTTCCTTTTCATCATTGATCAGCATTTGTTCGAGCAACTCATCCTCTTGCTTCGTCTTCCCTCTCGGTTTAGTCCCTGCAATAGGGTTCGTTGTGACACGGCGATTTAGAACTTTTACCAAACTTTCCGGGGAAGTTCCTAAAATCGAATAATCATTAAACTCTAGATAAAACATATATGGTGAAGGATTTGAAGTTCGCAATCTTCGATAGAGCGAGAAAGGCTTGCCGGTAAATTCCGTCTTAAATCGCTGAGAAAGGACAACTTGGAAAATATCCCCTCGTTCGATATGGCGTTTTGCACTTTCCACCATTTCAATAAATTCAGCCTTCTCTATTGTCGGTTCGAAGTTGAGCGTTACCGGGGTTTCTTCGGTAAAGGTTGCGCCTTTCTTCATTTCATTTGCGAGGAGGTTGACCTTTTCTTCCATGTCCGCTTGGCTTAAACCTTTCTTGAATAAATCGATTGAAACAACCGCTACCTTCTGAGTTAAATGATCAAAAACGATAAACGTGTCATAAAAATAAACATGAACATCCGGCATTTGCAGTTCATCTTCCAATGCCTCGCCAATTTTTTCGTTATAAAAAGCAGTGTCGTAACCAAAAAAACCTATCGCTCCACCAAAAAAGGAATAAGGGTATTGTTCATTTTGAACGGGAAGAATTGATTTTAATTTATGCAATACCGAACCCTTTTCTATTTGCGGTTCCTCATCTTCAAATTGGTAGGTATAGTTTTCTTGATCACCTTTTAGCTCAGCAACCGGGTTTACCGCCAAAAAGGAATATCGTCCGCTTTCTTCATGTTTTGCGGATGATTCAAAAAGCACCCTGTTTTGTCCGGAAAGACTTTCAAATATGGAGATAGGTGTCATCATATCTCCCTGAATTTCATGCATGACATAATTTTTTAGCTCAACAGTCATCTCTACTCTCCCTTTCTATACTCGACTCAACTGTTCTCTGCACTTTATTTTGATACCCTTTAACTGGTATACAATATAAAAAGGCCTTTTCATCACAAAAGGACGAAAAAGCCGTGGTGCCACCTTCATTGACTAAATGCCCATACAACAACATTTAGCCCTCTTAACTGTTTTAACGCATAGAATACGCCAGTACCTACTCTGTTGGTTCAATACCGGAAGCTAGAAAGCCCATTCATACTATGTTATGCACCAGCTCGCACCAACCGCTGGCTCTCTTTGCCATTTCATAATACTACTATTTTTCATAATTGCTTTATTATTCAACTAACCTTATTTTATTATAAATATTTCATCTATTCAAACAATTTCGGTAAAAATATAAAAAAAAGGAGCTTCCTTTTCAGGAAACTCCACAAGTTGATTTAATTCAAGTCAATACGTTGCCCTTTTTTAAGGTAAAGCAAATATTCCGCAATATTGGTTGCATGATCTGCACAACGCTCGATATATCGGCAAACAAAGGAAAGATACGTAATTTGTGAAATACTTTCCGGAGCAACTGAACTTAATCGCATTAAATGAGTAATCATATCTCCGTACATTTTATCAATCTGATTATCATATTCTGCGACTTCTTTCGCCTTGCTCATATTTTCTTCCACAAACGCTTCAATCACATGTTTGAGCATTTCTGTTGTTTTGAAGCACATATCTTCCAATAATTCAATCGAAGTAATAAAGCGTTCTTTTCCGATATGAAGTGATTCTTTCGCGATATTGACCGCATAATCTCCTACACGCTCCAAATCGGAAGCAGCCTTAAGAAGTACCACCAAACGCCGCAAATCCTTTGCAACAGGTTGCTGACGTGTCATTGCTTTAATCACGCGATCATTGATGTCTTCTTCCAGCTTATTCAACACCGAATCTTGCTGAATAACTTCTTTTGCTTTATCAATATCCTTTTCCACAAGAGCGAGAAAAGACGTTTCCAAAGCTTTGATACTTCTACTGCTCAGCTTTAATAATTCTGATTGAATGGCTTCAATTTCATGATCAAAGCGTTCCCTTGCTGCCATAATTCAATCAATCCCTTCTCATTATCCGAAACGGCCTGAAATATAATCTTCTGTGCGTTGGTCTCTTGGAGTAGAAAAGATTTTATCTGTATTGTCGAACTCGACAACTTCCCCATTTAAGAAGAAAGCAGTCTTATCTGAAATACGTGCTGCCTGTTGCATGTTGTGTGTCACGATAATAATTGAATAGTTATCTTTCAGTTCTTGCACAAGTTCTTCCACTTTTAATGTTGAAATTGGATCAAGAGCTGAAGTCGGCTCATCCATTAAGATGACATCAGGCTCGATCGCCAAACAACGTGCAATGCAAATACGTTGTTGCTGCCCGCCTGACAAGCCGTATGCATTTTGGTTTAAGCGGTCTTTCACTTCATCCCAAATTGCTGCTCCACGCAACGATTTTTCAACGATTTCATCAAGAATTTTTTTGTTTTTAATGCCATGGATACGCGGACCATATGCGATATTATCATAGATTGATTTTGGGAAAGGATTTGGTTTTTGGAAAACCATACCTACACGAGTACGCAATTCTTCCACTTCATAGGAAGAATCCAGAATATTTCGGCCTCGATAATTAATTTCACCGTTTGTTTTCACAATCGGTACTAATTCTACCATACGGTTCAATGCTTTAATATATGTCGACTTACCACAGCCAGATGGACCGATAATAGCTGTTACTTCATTTTCTTTTATATCGAGGTTAATATCTTTTAATGCATGGTGATCACCATACCAAAGGTTGAAGTTTTTAGTTAAGAATACAGAATTTTTATCAGTTGCATTATTAGTTTCACCAGCAAATTGTGAAGACGACTTGTTTATGTGATTTTCATTGTTGGTCATTTTATTTTTAAGCTCTACCACTTTAACACTTCCTTAATATCGTTTTGAGAATTTATTGCGGATAAAGATTGCAATAGAGTTCATAATCACAAGGAGTACCATTAAGACAATTATACCTGCAGCAGCAACATATTGGAATTCCTCCTGTGGACGTTTTGCCCAATCATATAATTGCAGCGGCAATGTTGTAAATTGACTTAGTAAACCATCCGGCAAGAATTGCAAAATTACAGGAATACCCAATACTACTAATGGAGCTGTTTCACCAACAGCACGGGATAAGGCTAAAATACTTCCTGTTAAGATTCCCGGAATGGCTGCGGGCAATACAACGCGTACAATAGTTTGCCATTTTGTCGCCCCCATACCATACGAGGCTTCTCGTTGATCTTTGGGAACGGCACGAATCGCTTCTTGTGAAGCAACAATGATAACCGGAAGAATTAACAAGCTCATAGTGAAACCGGCTGCCAGAAGACTTTTTCCTAAATATAACATACGCACGAAGATAGTTAAACCAAGTAAACCGAATACAATGGAAGGAACTCCGGCTAAATTTGAAATGTTCATCCGAATGAAATCGGTAAATTTGTTTTTCTTTGCGTATTCCTCCAAATAGATAGCGGTTCCGATCCCTAAAATCATCGATACAGGTGCAATAATCAGCATTAAATAAATCGAACCTATCAATGCTGCTTTAATTCCAGCTTTTTCAGGGAATCGGGAACCGAAATTGTTGAAGAAATCTAAACTTAGATGTGCAGCCCCCTGTGAAACAATACGAACAAGTAGAATAACTAAAGTTAGCAAAGCCAATAATGTAGCAAGAAGGAATATGGTTTTCCATACCTTATTCATCGTTAAACGAGATTTCATACGCTTCATCACGGTAGTATCGTTTAAATATTTCATTTTAATACTCCTCCCTGAAGCGTTTTGAAATGTATTGTGCGAGTAAGTTCATAATTAATGTAAAGATAAATAATGTAAATCCAACCGCGTAGATTGAATAGTAAATTGTTGTTCCATATCCAGCATCACCTGAAGAAACTTGAACGATATAAGCAGTCATGGTTTGAATCGATCCTGTTACATTCAAGTCAAATGTAGGTGTTGCACCACCAGCAAGCGATACGATCATCGTTTCCCCGATTGCACGGGAAACAGCCAACACTACCGAAGCAATAATACCGGATAGAGCAGCAGGTAAAACAACTTTTAATGAAACTTCCAACTTAGTTGCTCCAAGGGCCAGAGCGCCTTCTCGTATGGAGTTGGGCACAGAGCTCATCGCATCTTCAGATAGCGATGCAATCATGGGAAGAATCATAATCCCAACAACAATACCCGGACTAAGTGCATTGAATATTTTCAGCGAAGGTATCAATTCCTGAAGCATTGGCGTGACAAAAGTTAAAGCAAAGAAACCATAAACAATTGTTGGTACCCCAGCTAATACTTCCAATACCGGTTTAATAATTCGGCGTGTTTTATCAGTAGCATATTCACTTAGATAAATTGCAGCAGCAATTCCCAATGGTACTGCAACACATGCCGCGATCACTGCTATTTTTAATGTTCCCAATACTAAAGGCAATACTCCAAAGAGTGGTTCACTGCCCGAGAACGGTAACCATTCAGTTCCGAATAAGTAATCGGTAATTGATACTCTCTGAAAAAATTCAAAGGTTTCAAAAATTAAGGTAAACAGAATCCCTACTGTTGTTAGAACGGAAATCAATGCAATAGTAACAAGAACTATTGGCATTAATTTTTCTACAAATCTTTTTCCTTTTTTGTCACGGGATTTCGCAATCAGATCTTGTACTGAGTGCTCCCTCCCTAAGCCTTGAGAAGCCATAATGCAAACTCCCTTCATATACGTGAGAAAATGCGTGAGTGTCCTTACTTTCGTGGTAGGACGCCCACACATCTTATTTTATTTCGTAATTCTAATTTTATTTTAAGCCTTCTAAAGTTGTTAAACCTTCTTGATAAAGTTCATCCGGCAATTTAACATAACCTACAGCCTCAGCCATTGAACCAGCGTTTTCTAAAGTGAATTTCATGAAGTCATAGAATGCTTCGTTTTCTTGTAATGCGCTGTTTTTAGCGTAAACGAACAGTGGACGAGAAAGTGGAGTATATTCTCCAGATTCAATTGTTTCGTTAGTTGGTGCGACACCGTCAACACTTACTGCAGTTAATTTATCTTGGTTTTCTGTGTAGTATGCATAACCGAAGAATCCGATAGCGTTTTTGTCACCAGCAACACCTTGTACCAATACGTTGTCATCTTCAGACAATGTTGCATTTTTAACTAGATCAGCACCATCTAAAATCACTTCATCGAAGTAATCGTAAGTACCAGAGTCAGTACCTGGTGAGTAGAATACCACTTCTTCATCCGGCCAAGATGGGTCGATATCAGACCATTTTTTAGTTGTTCCATCTTCAATCCAAAGTTGTTTTAATTGGTCAACTGTTAATTCAGTAGCCCAGTCATTTTCTGGGTTAACTACTACTGTTAAACCGTCGAAAGCAATTTGGAATTCTGTATAATCAATGCCAGCTTCTTTTAATTTAGCTGCTTCTTCTTCTTTGATTGGACGTGATGCGTTCGAGAAATCAGTTTCTCCAGCGATGAATTTTTCAAATCCACCACCTGTACCTGATACACCAACTGATACTTGTACATCTGGTTGAGCAGCTGCGTACTCTTCAACAAGACCTTCAGTAATTGGTGCTACAGTTGACGAACCATCACCTGCTACCGAACCAGTTAATTGTGCTGTGCCTTGTTCTGCAGCATCGCTGCCAGTTGCCGGCTCAGTACCTGTTTCTGTTTCTTTTGTTTCATCAGAACCACATGCTCCCAAAACTAAAGCTGAGCCAAGTGCGGCTGTCATCGTTAAGTACTTCCACTTTTTCATCTCTTATTTCCTCCATCAATTTTCATAGTAAGTTTGTCTTACAGGTAAAACTATAATGTTAGTTTGTTGACGTCATATAAACGGATTGTAAAGAAATTGTAAATCGTAGTCGAATTTTGTAAATGCAAGAGTTGTTTTTATATTTGTTTGAAGAAATCACCTCTATTTTTTCAAATGTATTTGCTGATTTATTAGGCTTAATATGTTCAAATTTCACAAAAAAATCCCTTGGTTTTTCATAAACCAAGGGATTTTATTTATTCAGTTACAGTTTGCTCTTCTGTATCCTCATCTATTTTTTCACCGGTTGGTGCTTGCAGGATTTCTTGCTTGACCGAACTGGATGTTAGTCCTTCTTTTGCATATTTGTCTTTAAGTTCAAAATACACATCCAAGATTTCTCTGGCTGCTTGGTTGGCGTGTGGCAATGCAATGTTGAAATTCGTTGTAGCCCATGGGAATATCACCGCGTAGGCTACTTCCGGATCCTCATACGGAGCAAAACCAACATGAGCTATATTCTGTGTCATATTTGCCCATTCATCGCGAATCGGTCCATAGTAGACAACCTCGGCTGTCCCTGTTTTACCTGCTGCAGTGAATGGCGCATCGGCAAAATATCTGCGAGCCGAACCTTGAGCGCCAGTGTATACGCGACGCAGACCTTGTTTAATATGTTCAATTTCATCAGTTGTGTTGGAAATTCGATTCAAAACATTTGGTGTTACTTCCTCTACGAGAGGTCCCAACACTTCCCCGTCCTTGGAAGGATTGCGCACCTCTTTTAAAAGTCGAGGCTGGACGCGATAACCATTGTTGGCAATCGTGGAAATATATTGCACCAGTTGCATCGGTGTATAGGTATCAAATTGTCCAATGCTCAAGTTTAAAAGTTTCCCCGCGTCCGTCAATTCCCCTTGGAAGCCCGCGAATTCATTCGGCAAATCAATGCCTGTCTTTACGCCAAGTCCAAATTGGGCATAACCGTTGCGCATTGTTTGAAGTGTACCGTCCTTTGGTCGAAACGGCATATTATAACTATAGTTGGTTCCGCCAATTCTCATAGTGGTCTGGAACATGTAGGAGTTTGAAGAACGTTCCAGCGCCATTTGGTCATCCATTGGTATTCTGCCGGAACGGTTAAAAATCGAACTCTTTGGATCTGTCCCAGGCAATTTGATTGGTTGGTCAATTAAAACTGTCCCCGGTTCAATAACACCTTCGGAATAACCCATTAGCAGTGTTGCAGCTTTCATTGTAGAACCGACCTCGTAGGCCGTAGTAAACGTACCATAAGAGTAATCGACAATATACTTTTTCCCTGTTTCTTTATCTGTTTCGATTTTTTTGCCGACAACTGATAATAGTTCACCTGTTTTTGGGTTCATCATGACAAAAAATGCACGATCAAGCAAATGTGACTGGCTCATCATTTTTAATTCTATTAATTTTTCTTCGATAATCCGATCCGCCTCCGCCTGCAGCTCTATATCGATTGTTGTAACCAAATCGTTTCCGGGTTCCCCTTCGAACGTTGTCTTTGTATCAATGACTTCGCCCTGTTTGTTCGTAATATTTTTCACGACGGATTTTTGGCCTTGCAGCAGTTCTTCGTATTGTGCTTCGAAATAACTTTCGCCTACACGGTCATTGCGTGAATAATCCCTTGCCAAATAGTAATCCAGATGGGATTTAGGAATTCCCTTGCTCGGCACTGTTGTTCGTCCCAAGATCCCAAGTGAAGAAAGTTTGACACGCCTCCAATCAGTGGTTGTATTAACGCCCGGCAAATCTGAAAGCCTTTCTGAAACTCTTGCAAATTCTTCATCTGTTACTTCTTCATTTTTAATGATTTGAGGAGATAAATTATAGCCGGAAGTCATTTCGCGATAAATGGCGAGCACTTCCAGATCGTGGTTCGTCAGCTCCGCCAATTCTTCTTTGGTAATTCGCTCGCGAACCATTCGGTCGATTTCGGATTGAATTTCCTTTTCTTCCATCTCTTCATTTTGCCGTAATTTTTCTTCCTCTTCTTTTGAAACTTTTTTATACGCCTCTTCTTTATTTTTCATGATCCAGAAATCTTGCTGATCCCTTAAAGTGACGCGTTCGGTAGGCTGTTCCATTAGTTTTGCCAATTTTTCTGCAATATCCAACATCTCTTCGGTTGTTGTTGTTTGCATTTTTGTGTATGTAATCGCATTTTCAGGCTCATTATCCACCAATACTCTTCCATAGCGATCGTAAATCCTGCCGCGAGGCACACTCGTATTGACCGCGACCTCTTCCGTTCTTTCCAAAGCTCGTACATAATCTTCCCCTTTTACGATTTGCAGGTAGCCTAATCGAAAAATAAGCAACGAAAACAATAAAAATATGGAAAAGAAAAGGACGTTCATACGAAATGACAAGCTGGCGCGATATGTAGCTTTCACGCTGGAAGCCCGTTGAGTCTTTATTTTCTTTCGCAATTAACAGTACTCCCCTTTCTTGAGTTTCTTTTGTGTCACACGCGTACTACTCAGTATAGCATTCTAGCGGATGTTTAAAAAGCGGCGATGAAGTTGAATCTACAAGTTTTGTGACGGAAATGAACGAAATTGGTTCCTTTAAACTCAGTATTCTCTGCTGCAAACATTAAAAGAGCAAGAATGCCTGAAATCATTCTTGCCCCTAAAATAATTTTTTAGATTTTCTGTTCCCTCTTCTCCATGACATTAATGCCGATTCCCATTAATACGACAGCCATGAACAGCAGGACAGCCAGTGGAAGGATTAAATCCTGGAATGTATTCTGGTAAATTGTTGCCCCATTAAGAAGCTCCAAACCATATGTGATTGGGGAAATATAGGATAATGCCAAAATCGCTTCGGATGTTACGATTTCCAATGGCCAATAAGCTCCACCCAGCATTGCAAATGGAACCGCAATGACTGTAATGATGGCATTGAATCTTCCAGGTGTCGTTACAACTGAAGCTATAAAAATAGCTAAGGATACTATGCATAGCAAATACGGAACGACAAGCAGCAAGGCCTTGTAAAAGCCGCCATGAAAATCAACACCCACTAAATAATGAAAAATAAATAGAACGAGTAGAATCTGCAAATAACCAAGTAAAAAGCTATATAAAATGTTTGAGAAATATATTTTCGTTTTGCCCAAAGAAGAAATCGTCAATCGATCCCAAATATGATTTCTTCTTTCCATGATTAAATAATGTACACAATTAGCCACCGTATAGATTACCATAAACAGGCTAAACCCAAACAAGCTGTGCAGTTTCGAGTCCCAAATAAATTGATCTTCATTAGCAAAACTAGAATACCTCAAGTGAAAAATCGGATTGTTGCTTGCCTGACTGAATAACTCTTCAACACGTTCTTGTTGGTCAATTGCAGTTGCGTTAATAATCGATTCTTTCTGCGTTGCTTTTATATAGGCGGTATTCACTTGATTTCTTACAAGCGGTGCTTCCATAAAGTCGGGCGAAGTTATGAGCTCAAACCCACCTTCCATTAAATGCAGCGCCAACACATTTTTGCCTTCTTCTACCCGTGTAATCGCTTCGCTTTCTCCATACAACGTGAATTCTTTTTCCGGAATTTTTTGAAGTTCTTCCAAAATTGCATCCGTACGCTGTTGACTGAGATCTGAGTAAACCGCAACAGGGAGTTTTGTTTGTGAACCAAGCCCCAGAACATAGGCAAACACACAAATAATCACCGTTGTAATTATAAAGCTTGCAGGTTGACGAGCAAGCAGCAGAAATTTTGTTCTTAAAATTGCCATCATACAGTACCACCTCTTTTCGGGAACAACACGAACGCCAATAGCATCAACAAAACGGCCATGGTGAACAAGATTGTCATATTAGGTACTATTTCTTGTATTGTGCCGTTTTGGGAAATTGAAAAGTAAGCATCCAAAGCTGCTCCATTTGGAGTCATCATGCCGACCTTTGAAAAGACGGGAGATAAACTGCTGATATTAAAATAACTTCCTCCAAAGAAAGCGAATATTGCCACCAGTGTAGTCGAAAATAGATTGCTTGCATTTGCCGAATTAAATCGGTAATTAATCGCAGTTAAAAGTGCAGCAATCCCTCCTACCACAATCGCCAGCATAACAGTGAGCATCAAGTACAGCTCCCATTGAACAAAGCTAATCTTGAATACCAAGTTGGCAAAAGCAAATAAAATCGCTACTTGAAGCAGAGCTATTATAATAGTAGAAACTAATATACTCAGTAAATAGATGATTGGATGAATACGGGCCAAAACAATTCGGTCGAATATATTCATGCTCTTTTCGATAAACGATTGACTTGCGATGGTACCGGCAACATACAAAATAAACATCACGGTCATACTGAATGTATAATAAACACTTGCAGTTATTTTTTCTGTAGAATCGACTGAATGAATGGTGGAAGTTATTTCACCAGAGGCCAAATCCATATCTTCGGTAAGCAGATTATTTTGCCCTAAAAGGGTATGAATCGTATATTGTTGCTGGAAAAGATCAAGAAGATCTTTAATAACGGAAGAGGTCACTTGTTCATTTTCATTAAAATGCACGTTCAGGGTTGGCTCTTTCTTATGAAAAATCAATGCATTCAAGTAATCCAGCGTAAAACCCTCAGGTATTTCAAGAATAACGGAATATTCCCCACTGTTTTTCGCCTTTTCCAATTCTGCATCATCTATTTTTGTAACCTGCAGAATTTCTTTCATCTCTTTGCTTGTCAATATTTTCATTAATAGGCCAGCAGGGAGAGACTCTTCCATTTTTCCCAAACTTTTGGCATCCAGTTGAAACTGATTCTGATTCTCCTTAATAAATGACGAAAAATCTACCTTTTCATCTCCATGTTCCACTACAGCCATTTCGATCATATCCAGTTCCGAATTCCCGTCCATCAAAGAACCGAGAGCAAAGCTCAAGATGAGAATCAGCACAATAGGCATCAGCAATAAAATTAATATTTCGGAAGGACTGCGCAGCAATATTTTCATTTGCTTTTGAATTAAAGCCAAAAACATTCTCATCCCTCCTAATTACGCAATGTGCGTCCTGTTAAATGTAAAAATACATCCTCAAGCGTAGGCTCTTCTACCTGAAAGCTTTTTAAAAGGACCTTGTGTTTTTCGCAAATTGCCAGCAACATTGGCAAAAAGTTTGTTTCTTTCGCCACCGAAAAAGATACTATGCTTTCTTTCCCCTCAATATTCGAAATCTCCGGCTGCTTCATTAGCTCATTCAGGAATTGGTTTGAGAGTTTTTCGAGTTTCAATAGCACTTTATTCTCCGAAGATAGAATTGCCTTGATTTCCTCTTTTGTTCCGGATGCAATTACCCGACCTTGGTCCATAATGTAGATGCGGTTGCATAAGAATTCGACTTCCTCCATATAGTGGCTCGTATAAATGATGGCCATATTCAATTGCTCATTGAGTTTTTTGACGGTTTCCAAAATATGATTTCTGGATTGGGGGTCAATGCCGACAGTCGGTTCATCCATTATTAAATATTCTGGTTCATGCAAAAGAGCAACGCCAATATTTAAGCGTCTTTTCATACCGCCGGAATAATGTTTGACTAATTTTTTCGGCTCATTTTCCAGCCCTATTTGCTCAAGTACGATTTCAATTCGTTTCTTCAACAATTGTTTGGGCATTTTTTGAATACTGCCAAAAAATTGAAGGTTTTCACGTGCAGTCAGCTCGGTATAGAGCGCTATTTCCTGAGGAACGACCCCAAGAACTTTTCGGAGAGCTGAAGGTTGCTTAACGACACTTTTCCGATTAAACAAGACTTCTCCTCCCGTTGGTGCTATAAGAGTCGATAACATGGCAATTGTTGTAGATTTCCCAGCGCCATTTGGTCCTAATAGACCCACTATTTCACCTGGCTCAACATAGAGGTTAACTTGGTCCACCGCCGATGCTTTTTTAAAAGTTTTTGTCAAATTAACTACCTCGATCATCTTTTCGCCTTCCTTTCTGAATCCATTTTATCAATCACCGGGATGCTTTCTAAGTAGCCGGCGTCACCATTCACAATGACTTAAGTCATAAAAAGCAGATTGGCAATTTTCGATGGTTTCCTTGTTTCCCTCCCATTTGACATAAAAAAGGAGGCATCCCAATAGGGAGAGGCCTTTGCTTGTTTCAATGTACTTGTCATTTTGACTGTCACTTCGTTTTCGTCACAGTAAAACCTTTTGTGACTGCCGCTGCGCTTTCGGTACAGTCAAAACATATGTACCTGCCGCTGCACTTTCGGTACAGTTAAAACATATGTACCGAATGAAGTTAAACCAACTCATTTCTAATTGCATAGATTGCAATTTGAGTTCGATCTCTTAAATTTAACTCATGCAATATATTGGTAATATGGTTTTTAACGGTCCCAACCGATAAAAATAAGCTGTTCGCAATCTCCTTATTTGTTTTGCCCTCCCCAATTAATTGGACAATCGCAATCTCTCGTTCGGTTAATGGAATATCCATATCGTCTCTTTCTCGCCGAATACTCTGCTTGAATAATTTCGGCATCAATTTCGCTGCTATATCTTCCTGGATGACAAGCCCACCGTTCATGACGCTTTTGACTGACCCGATCAGTTTTTCGGGTTCAGACGACTTCAGCAAAAATCCATTTGCGCCATCTTTTAAAGTTTCATAAGCATATTCATCATCATCAAAGGTTGTTAGAATGATTATTTTTAGATTAGGAAATTTTGTTTTCATGTGTTTGGCCGCTTCAATGCCATTCATTTCAGGCATCCGAATATCCAGCAAGACCAAATCAACATGATGGCATTCGAGTTGGGATAAAGCCTCTATCCCATTGCTTGCTTCTGCCACAACTTGCAATTGTTCGTCTTGCTCCAAAATCATCTTCAGGCCATTGCGGACAATTGTCTGATCTTCAACGAGCAATATATGTATCGTCAATCCACTTATCCCTCCGTTACTTCCTTTTTCATTTACACTTTTAATGGTTGATGGGGAAAAACCCATTCAAAGTAAAGTGCTGTTCAGTACGGATGATCCGCAGCTCTCCCCCTATTTCTTGCAGTCTTTCTTGCATACTCGTTAATCCGAATCCTTGAATGATGGGTGTATCGCCAATGATTTTATTGGTTACCTCAAATTGAATATGTTGTATTGAATTAACTCCCAGAATGACTTCCACCTCTTTTGACTGGCTATGTTTCATTGCATTGGTTAAGCTTTCCTGCAAAACGCGATATAACACGACACTTTGCTCATTTGTAAGGGGACAGGTTAATACCCCTTTTTCGAGGGTAAATCGAATATGCAAACGACTTTCCATTTCAAGCTTTCGAATTAGCTGAAGGACCGATTGGATTCCCGAAGTATTTGAAGATTTTAACTGGCGCACAGCATATCGTGTTTCTTCGAGGCTGTCTCTTGCCAACTCCTTTGCTTGCAAAAGGCTTTCGGTATTTTGCCGGATCGACATCATTTCAAGCTGCATTAAAAGTGAAGTGAGTTTATGCCCGACAGAATCATGGATATCCCGAGCAATCTTAGTGCGTTCTTCCGCTCGAACAAACTGCTCCTGTTCCACAGACAGACGCTTCAGCTGTCTATATTGCGTCAAGATTTCATCAAGGACAACACTTTTCGAATTCACTTGATCCATGTAATGGTGGAGTATAATACAGCTAATAATGATTGTGGACAGCAATAGCATCATAAACATCGGATATTGATTTAAAAAAGCGGTGATGAATAAAACCGCTGCCGTTAAACCGATGAAAAGAAAAAACGCCTTTTCTTTTAGCAGAAAAACCGATTCCAACATTAAAAAGCCATACAGCGGCATCCAGTAGAGCAAATGAGGGGTGTTAAAACTAATGCTTCCTATGGCCACGAATACAATTGCAAGCAAATAATGCATCAAGGGAAATTTCGCAATTGGTGCAAGAAAATAGAAAATTAATACTCCACTTCCCATCAGTAAAACAGTTGCCATTGAATATCCGTTTTGCCATGCATGTACGAATATAGAACCAAAAACCAGCACGATGCAAACAATGCGGATTAATAATATCTTCAAAAGACCACCCAATTTCCGAAGTAAATATTTCCAAATTCTATTATATTACGCTTTCGCTGTTTTTAATTGTAAAAATTGTTCAAATAAAGAAAAGAGGGCGTATTATGCCCTCTCCTTCTTTACCGCTTTTCATTATACTTGTTTAAAATTGCATTTATTGCATTCTGATCATCGAATTTAATCGCCACATTCTGATAAGTTTTTTTGATTCCCATGATTAATGATGCTTCTTTCGGCTTCTTTAGTTTTAAAATGATGGTGGGATGAACTTCATCGATATCGCGGGCAACAAAATCAATCGTTTCTTTTGCCAGCTTTTGCTTCAACTGAACTTTGTCAGTGATCACAGATTCAATTTCATCAAAGCGGATATCCATTCTTTTCATTAACCCAAGGGAAATATAAAGATGTGAATTTGTAATGGTAACAGGATTTAACCTTACAGCCTGGATATCGGCCAACAAAAAGATGATCGAATAAACATTGAGCAGCAGCAAGACGATTGACAAAAGCATGGACTTGTCATGAAGCCACCAATGGAATCCAAGCGTTTCAATGACAATTGCATGAATCAGCATTATTTGAAATGCAATATAGCTCGAATTTTTATGCAAAGTAAAGCTGTTCTCAACTTGTATCGGCTTTTTTCTCCAACTGAGAAGTGCGTAATAGAACATTAACATTTCCGAACAAATTATATGGATTATCTGATGTTTTTTTACATAGTCATCAACGGCATTCGAAAACGCAAAGAGCATAGGCAAACGACTTTGTTTTGTATCTTTTACAATACGGGGCAAATATTTGAAAAATATGGTAATCATCAATAGTTCAATGAACAATAAGCCCGCTTCTACCGCGAAGCCCAGCCACGTAATGGGTGCAAAGGATCCTAAGTATTCAATTGGAATGAGAAGCCGTGCAAAGACTAGGCCAGCTGCCATTAATACAATGAACATTTTGATGCTTTTTTGCTTCTTCCACGCCAAATACAAAATCGGTGCAATGATCACTAAGTCAAGCAATGAGCCCAACACAACGCCACTTGATGCTGTCTGAATAATCTTCTCGCCAATTTCAGTTCGATATAACATCATGTTGCTACAAAGGACAAGTAAAAGCAATATGAACCAAATATACTGCAGCTTTGTTTTCTGAACAACGTTCATTCCGAACCCCTCCATCATGTCTATCTGGAAATCTCCTACTTCCATTATATTGAAAAACAGTTGTTAACTACAATTCAATTTCCGATAAAAACAAAAAAACAGAGCAGGACTGGCTGCTCTGCCATAAATCTTTCACTTTTGTTTAAATTTTTCATTATAGACTTATATCCTAGCCCCAAACTTCCTCGGCAATTTCTTTGATGAGCGCTAGCTTCTGCCATTGATTTTCTTCTTCAAGGATATTGCCGTCTTCCGTTGAAGAGAATCCGCATTGTGGGCTTAAACAAAGCTGATTTAGAGGAACAAATTTGCTCGCTTCCTGGATACGTGCTTTAATCGCTTCTTTATCTTCCAGCTCACCGAACTTCGATGTGAGTAAGCCTAACACAATTTTGAGATCGGGACGGTTTACATATTTCAATGGTTCGAAGCTTCCTGAGCGTTCATCATCGAATTCCAGGAACAGGCCATCCACATTCAGCCCGCCAAAAATAACTTCCTGTGCATAATTATAGCCGCCGCTCGAATGGAAAGTCGATTTATAGTTTCCACGGCAAATATGCATTGTGATGGTCATGTCGGATGGTTTATTTTTAATGGATTCATTGATGACAAACTGAAGTGTATCCATGAATTGCTTTGGTTCCTTGCCTTCTGCCTGCAATTTAGCGCGAGTTTCATCGGAGAACAAACTAGCCCAGGCTGTATCATCCAATTGTAAATAGCGGCATCCAGCATCATAAAAGGCTTGAATGGCATCTTGGTAAGCTTTAATCGTATCGTTGATTAAATCCTGTTCATCGGGATAACTTTCAAGGTTGCGATCTGCACGGGCATGCAGCATATTCGGACTTGGAATCGTAAATTTTACAGTGGATTCACCTGCATGCTCTTTCACAAACTTGAAATGATCAAGGAAAGGATGATTTCCAAACGCTATTTTACCAATGACACGTATTCCTTCTTTACGCGTCTCCATGTTATGGAAGTTCAAGCCATGTTCTTTTTCGTAATACTCCATACCTTCAAGGCCGCCCAGGAAATCAAAGTGCCACCAGCTTCGACGGAATTCGCCATCGGTAATGGACAATACACCCAGCTCTTTTTGTTTTTTAATCAAGCGAATAATTTCTTCATCTTCCACTTCTTTTAACTCTTCATATGTAATTTCGTTATTTTGAAACTTGGAACGCGCTTCCTTCAAGGGTTGTGGTCTTAAAAAGCTCCCTACATGATCATGACGGAATGGTGCTGTCAATTGTGCCATAACACTGCCTCTTTTCTTCTTAAGTAATACGGAATATCATCTATCCTTCTCTTTTTAGCATTTATAGATTTTACTATATCATAAAAATCCAACAAGACTAAGTATTCCGACAACATTTATAAGTTTTGATACAAACTACCCTATAACAAAATCAAATAGAAAGCCAGTACCCTTTTGGATACCAGCTTGGAGGTTTACTCTGCTTCTGTATGTTCTGCAGAATTTTTTGTTTTATTTTCTGTTTCAGGGATTGTTTCATTCTTCACCGCAAACTTGGCAACCGTATTGATACGTTCCAACATTGGTGGATGTGTGTACCGGAACACTTTTACAAGGAAAGAAGGATTCACTTCACTTAACCCTGCTTTCGCAAGATTTTGGAATGTACTGACCGCGCTTTGGGCATCCCCTGTCAGTTCCATTGCATATTCATCTGCCCGCGTTTCCTGATATCTAGAAACCAAATTGGAGATCGGGTTTGAGACAAACAGCAAAAATGAAACTAGTACCAACAATAATGGCAATGAACGAATGTCGCTCATTTGCTCAATTTTCAATGCGGTGCCGAACTTTGAGATTAACCAAGGCATAATTTTGGAAATCAGCCACAAACCAGCCAAAATGGTTAGGATATAAGCTCCGATGCCGATGTAGATATGTTTTTGTACGTAATGACCCATTTCATGTGCCATAATAAACAAGATCTCTTTGTCTGTTAAACTGTTTAGCGTTGTATCCCATAACACAATTCTTGAATGGTCTCCTATCCCTGTTACATAAGCGTTTAATGCGTTCGTTTTTTCAGACATATTGACTTCAAAGACATGTTCTGCAGGAATATTCGCCTCATCTGCCAGGGCCAAAATTTTACTTTCCAATTCTTTGTCTTGCAGCGGATAAAAATCATTGTATAGCGGGTCAATGAGTACAGGCTGGATATACATCATAAAAATGGCAAATGGAATCGTAAGCAGCCATGCGTGCAGCCACCATCTTTTGGGGCTTTTTTGTATAAGCCAATATAGCACAAGCACAACAATCAACGTGGTGCCGAAACTTACCCAAAAATCAATGATATAGTCCCTCATAAAGCTTGAAAATTCTTGCGTACTGATGCCATAGTTTTTGCTTAGTTGGTATCGATACACATCAATTGGATAAAATAGCACGGTCGTAAAAAGATACAGTAAAAATAAATACGCGCCATTTTTCACAAATCGCCACTTTTTACTAATATCTGCCCATTTTTCAAATGCTTTCGAAAGGCCGGTAAACAATATTAAGAAATAAACGAGCCATTCAAAAGGAGTAACCACAAAGAAAAGGAAATTTCGAATTTTTGAATATTCCTCACTTAAATATAACTCCCGTTCCGTCATAAATGTCTGCGGATCTGCAACCGTCCCTTTTAAGGTTGCGGGTATATTGCCGGAAGCTCCATGAAATATGTAAAAATACATCCCAATCGCATAGGCCGCATACAAAACGACCGCAGCTATTCCCCACTTTTTTGCCAAGATTTCCACCTCAATTCTTCTTCTTACTTTAGTGTAGGAAAAATTGGACAAGATAGAACTATTTTTTTATTTTTTAATGCGAAACTATTGGTTTTTTTAAAGTTTAATCTTTGGTCCTTTTTTTAAATCGTTTAATTTTTAACAAAAAAAATTACGGTTGCCCCTATATTAGACAACCGTTTTCTCACTTCATTCATCCAAAATCAACAATCTGAGGGTCCTGGTCCTTTGAATTCATTAATCGTATTTGTGATGGTGTGACTTTCAGGACGACCATATTTGGATCATCAGGGCCTGAAAACCAGCCTTCCAGTACTTTATTCCAAACTTTTTCGCGCATGGAGTCATCCGATGAAATTACGACTTTACCTTCAATTTCCAAAAATTCATCGCCAATCCCTTTGCCTTCGTAACCAATCAAAATATGGGTATAAGGATTCTTTGAAAGTTCTTCCACTTTATGTGTATCATCCGCTGTAACCGTGTATAAGGTAAACTCATCATTGAAAAATGTCATATACCGGGAATGTGGTTTATCGCCTTCGATTGTCGCCATTGTTCCCACCATATGATCATCCAAGATTTTAGCTGCAATTTGTTCCGGTGTTTTTGCCATCTTTCTTCGCTCCTTTTTGCAATCTCAAAAATAGTATGTGAGTAGGCGAAGGATTTATCCTATTCGAATTCAGCATGGTCTCCAGGTTCTTAAAAAACGCGTAGTACGTTTTCTTCCAATATCAATCAATGTCTGTTTCGTTTCCGCACTTAGGTCAAATTGCGTGGCGCTATACTGCTCAACCGGAATAAAAATAATATTTCTTTCGTGCTTTCTTGAAATATACCGTTCGTCATGTGCATTTTTCATTGTTGAAAACAGCGCCTCAAATAAATTTAACCCATTATTAATTTTCATCGGAGACATTGCTTCCTTTGGATTACTTAGTTTTAGCCCAATCAATGGACGCTCCTTATTTCCATTATCAAAAATCCATAAAGGAAAATTACTAAGTACTCCCCCGTCTATAATTAAACAGTCCCCTTTTCTTCCATTTAATTTAATGGGTTCAAAGAAAAAAGGAATTCCGCAACTCATCCTTAAAGCTTTGGCAACCGGGAAAGTACGCCAATCCATGCCGTAGCTGGCTAAATCATCCGGAATAACAATCATGCGCCCATTTGTAACATCAGAGGCAACAAGCTTTAAGCACCCTCTTGGCAAGTCGTTAAATGTCAAGATTCCTTTGGCAGCCAATTTTTTGTAAAACCATTTTTCAAGAGCTTTTCCTTTATAAAGCCCCATCCGGAAATACAGATTAAGCCACTTCAGAAAAGGAAGAGTGCGAGCGGCTTTTGGCGGGTCCAGCAGGGATTTCATATCGAGTTCATCCAACATTGCCTCAATTTCTCCGGCAGTATAACCCGCAGCTATGAAGCAGGCCAATATGGCGCCGGCACTTGTTCCTGCCACACGTTTAAATTGGTAATCATGCTCTTCCAGAACCTGTATTGCCCCAACATAAGCAAAGCCTTTGATACCACCACCTGAGAACACCCCGTCAATTAGCATGAACACTCCCCTTTATTTAGTCTCGTTACATTTTAAGAAAAAAGGGAGATTTTTAGAACTTGAGTCGACAAAAACTTCGACAATGTTTGCATTCAATTTAATAAATAAAAAGTATTTGGCCTATAACAATCTGGGTAGGCCAAATACTTTTTGAATTTTAGTGTTTAAGGGGTTGGTTGATATCCGCTTTATCTTGATTTTTATTTTGTTTTTTTGCTTCTGCTCTATGATCAATCGTATCAAAATCATCCGGATTCAAATCAAATCCATGTGCATATTCTTCCCGGCTTGAGTCTTCCCTTTTTTTGTCGTTCATGATATTTCACCTCCACATTGCATAATGTGAACCTAGTTTTTAATTATTTTGCTTGGGGTGAACCTGATAACAAATACGAAAGCACTATGCCACACTTTAAGCTTATAATAGAATTCAATCGGAGATCGGGTTTGCTGCGGTTGCTTATGAACCGCCTGTAAATTTCATATAAACCAATAAAAAGGTCATTCACTTCTTTCTGGAAGCAAACGACTATTATTCGTTTATCCTTGAGGGGTTATGTTTGTTATCTGGCTTGTCTTTATTTTCGTTTTGGTTCTGCTTTTTCGCCTTATCATTTTGACCTATCACAGCCAAATCATCCACGCTTAAATCATATCCATAGCCATATTCTTCACGGTCTAATGTGCTTTTTTTCTTTTTGCTCAACTTCATCACCTCCACAAGAATAATTTGGTCTTTTATTTTGCAATTATGCTTTTTGAATCGAAAATTCCAACTTTCATGAAATCCTTTTTAAATTAGGAATAAGGTTGATTTGCTTGAGAGCGTAAAGGTTTATGTTATGTTGTTTTGTTTTGCTTTTGCCCCAATTGAGCATTATTAATCTTAATGATTTAAATAAAAAAAAATCGTTCATCTCTTAAAGAGTGAACGATTTTTTGAAAGCTTGGAGTAAAGCTAATTATTTTGCTGCAGCGTATTTTTCAGCAACTACGTCCCAGTTTACAACATTCCAGAATGCTGAAATGTAGTCAGGACGACGGTTTTGATAGTTTAAGTAGTAAGCATGTTCCCAAACGTCCAAGCCAAGGATTGGTGTTTTGCCTTCCATGACTGGAGAGTCTTGGTTTGGAGTTGAAGTGATTGCAAGTTCGCCGCCATCTACTACTAACCAAGCCCAACCTGAACCGAAGCGGCCAGTTGCTGCTTTAACAAATTCGTCTTTGAATGCATCAAGGCTGCCGAATTTCGCATCAATTGCAGATGCTAATTCACCAGATGGAGTGTTTGAACCGCCTGGAGCTAGAATTTCCCAGAATAAAGTATGGTTGGCATGTCCGCCGCCATTGTTGCGTACTGCCGTTTGTTTGTCAGCTGGCAACGCATCAATGTTTGAGATAAGATCAAGTAGATCTTTCTCTGCAAATTCTGTTCCTTCTACTGCTGCGTTTAAGTTTGTAACATAAGTGTTGTGGTGTTTAGTGTGGTGGATTTCCATCGTTTTTGCATCGATGTGTGGTTCTAATGCATCATAAGAATAAGTTAATTGTGGTAATTCATAAGCCATTGTGAATTCCTCCCTCAAATTAAAAAAGTAATGTTGATTCCTTTTCTAGGTTATCAAAATTAGTTCTACGATTCAATTAATAAACTCTCAAGTTTTACAATTCAGCCTTTTGACGGAAAGTTTGGCTGGATTTTACTCTAAATCGCAACAATAAAAATAACAATCATGATCGCTTGAATAATCCCTTTGGTTGCGACAGATGTTAAAAACCCGACCACTGAACCGACGCCTGCTTTCATCGCTTGTTTCACGTCCGTTCTTGTGATCAGCAGCTCTCCAATCACGGCACCCAAAAATGGACCGATCAGAATGCCGGCAACAGGGATGATAAATGGTCCCACCAATAAGCCAATTGTACTTCCCCATAACCCTGCCTTGGTTCCCCCAAACTTTTTTACCCCAATCAAGTTTGAAACAGAGTCCGCAGCAAACAACAGGACAACAAATAAAATCTCGATTGCCCAGAAGATCCATCCCAACTCACCGAATGAGAAGAACAGGCCGTAGATAACAAAGCCCAATAAAATAAAAAGTACAGATGGAATTATCGGATAAACAAGCCCAACAAACGCGATGATAAAACTGGCTATAATCAGCACCCATGCAATTATGTCCAAAAAAACAGCCCCTATTCATGTATTGTATACAAGTTTGAATTAAATACGATTGTGCATCAAAAAAAGTTTCAATTGGATGTTAATTCTACTTTATATATTTTACCATCTCCACTTCTTGAATCCGGAATTTCATGATAAACTCTCCTGTGGAGGAGAAAAATGATGAACCATTTTAAGCTTTTGATCGATAGTCTTTTTTACCCTAAAAAACTTGCGGCTTATAGATTATTGCCTATAGGAAAAACGCTTCAATATGTTTTTATATTGGTTTCCGCAATTACCATCTTTTCTTTTATACAATTTCTGATGGGGGTTTCCGACCCTTCAACCAACATTCAAGGTTTAACCGAATACATAGAAGACATTATATGGCTCTTATACCCTTTTGCCTTCATTTTATTATTTCTTACTTCTACCGTTGTTATTTTTGTCAGAATCAGCATTTATGCTTTTGTCGGGATTGTCATTTTGAAAATCCTCAACCGACGGGGCGAGTATCGCCATATGTGGCGCACTGCAAGCCTCGCAATCACGTGGTCGACCCTTTTGTCCATTCTATTTTCAATGTTGCAGCTTTCAAGTACAGTTTCAACCATGATAGGAATACTTATTACCATTATTCTATTAGTGGTCGCTTCTGCTAAATATCCGAAAATACCAAAAAAATAATAGGAATGAATCCCCCTCCTCTTCATATAGTGGTAGAAAGGAGGGGTTTTTTATGAGATTCTTATTGTTTACGGTTGTCTTCTTCCTTATAGCAGCCGTTATTAAAATAGATTTGACGGAAGGTACTGTTCCCCTTGCCGCCTTTGATACAGCACAAGAAATTCAAGCTTGTGAACAGCAAATTTCAATAAAAGCTCTGTCCGTGGCGACAAATGCAGGAGATACGGTTCAAGGGTTGCTGGCAGCCTATCCGTCGGAAGTCGAAGTGTCCTATCCTGAGCGGATGGCCCAGTTTTACGAACTAAATCCGCACTTGCAAAAACAATCCATGGTGCCTGGAGAACTCATTAAAATACCAATCTATGATAAAATAAAAAATGAGTGCTGAATATCATATCAGTCAGGCGTTTTAAACTCCGGCTGATTAAAGTAAAAAAAAACGTTTCTTCCTTGTTCATCTTTTACGACACTGATAAAATAATAAAAGTGTGGTATGTTAGAAAAACACAACTCGACCAAAAGTCGAGTTCATGTCTTTTCTTATGCGGATTTCCTTGTTAACTTTATAGTTACCTATCCGCCAAAAGAAACATAAAGATACGTACCTCGATATAAAGGAGAGAATCTTCATGAGTGAAATAACTCACCGTACAAAAACGCGTCCCGTGCGTGTTGGTAATTTAACGATTGGTGGTAGTAACGAACTATTCATCCAAAGTATGTGTATGTCAAAAACACATGATGTCGAAGCAACAGTTGCAGAAATTCTTCGCTTGGAAGAAGCAGGTTGCCAAATCGTGCGTGTTGCTGTTCCGGATGAACGTGCAGCAAATGCCATTGCTGATATAAAAAAACGCATCCATATTCCGTTAGTAGCGGATATTCATTTTGATTATAAACTGGCTTTAAAGGCGATCGAGAACGGGATTGACAAAGTGCGCATCAACCCGGGAAATATCGGACGCCGCGAAAAAGTTGAAGCTGTTGTAAATGCTGCAAAAGCAAAAGGAATTCCAATCCGCATCGGTGTAAATGCAGGGTCATTGGAACGCCATATTCTAGAAAAATATGGTTATCCAACTGCAGATGGAATGGTAGAATCCGCTTTGCATCATATTAAAATTCTGGAAGATCTCGATTTCCACGATATCATCGTTTCCATGAAAGCATCTGACGTAAACCTTGCCATAGAAGCATATGAAAAAGCGTCAAAAGCTTTCGATTACCCGCTTCACCTTGGCATTACAGAATCAGGCACTTTATTCGCAGGTACTGTTAAATCAGCAGCCGGGCTTGGAGCAATCCTATCAAGAGGCATCGGCAACACATTGCGTATTTCTTTATCCGCAGATCCCGTGGAAGAAGTAAAAGTTGCCCGTGAACTATTAAAATCATTCGGCTTGGCATCGAATATGGCTACATTAATTTCTTGCCCAACTTGCGGCCGTATTGAAATTGATCTAATTTCAATTGCCAATGAAGTAGAAGAATACATTTCCAAGTTGAATGTTCCATTAAAAGTTGCCGTTCTTGGTTGTGCCGTAAACGGCCCTGGAGAAGCACGCGAAGCGGATATCGGAATTGCCGGTGCCCGTGGCGAAGGATTATTGTTCATGAAGGGTAAAACGGTTCGTAAAGTACCAGAGGAAACGATGGTAGAAGAACTGAAAAAAGAAATCGATAAATTGGCAGCAGAAATGGTGGAAGAACGAGCTAAAGCAGAAGCCCAAAGCTTGAGCTAGGAGGTTTTTTTATGACGTCCAAGCAAAAACCGCGTTTTGGCATCGATATCGATGGAACGATTACGACTCCCGATACACTCATTCCGCATATTAATAAACAATACAAAACAAATATTGTGCTCGATGATGTCATTGAATACGATTTTTTAAGTGCTTTTCCCCACCCGGTGGACCGGAAAGAGTTCGCTAAATGGTTTAAGGAAAATGAAGCCTATATGTATTCGGTCAGCACGATTGCGCATGATGCACAGTCCATTCTTACCGCATGGCAGCACACATATGAATTGTTTTATATTTCGGCACGTGATTTAAGCGTATTGGAAATCACGCACAAATGGTTTAAGGAAAATAGAGTTCCCTTTCATCATATCGAATTGATTGGCAGCCATGACAAGCTGGAAATCGCTAAAAAACATAATGTAGAAGTCTTTTTTGAAGATAAGCATGACAATGCAGTCATGTTGGCCGAAGAGCTAAAAATTCCAGTGTTATTGTTTGATACGCCATATAACCGAAAACCTGCTCCAACAAATGTTGTGCGGATTAAAACTTGGCATGAAGCAAACTACTGGATACAAAAACATTACGAATAAAAAGAAGGCAGCATGTTCACATTGACATGCCGCCTTTTTTCATTTATTGACAAGGTGAAATCTTGTCCAATCATTGACTACGCCTTTTAGTAAGTATTACGGTACTTGTCCTATCGTCAAAATTAAAGAGTTCTCGAATGAAGCTTATCCTATATTTCCAGTATCCCCCTCGACCAACGATCCACAAATGTCTCAAATGGAATTCCATATTTATTGAAAATATCATGATAAACAAAATAAACGCCCAATTTTTCCAAGATTTCATCATCGATTCCCATCTTAACTTCCTTTCTTTACTTTTTTTTCAACGCTAGCCAACTACAAATTGTTAAAAAAGTTTCCACAAATAATGTGAGGAATTTAACATTATGAAAATTTTATTTTCGTTAAGATAATTACTAATAGGAGTATGTTGGAGGTTACATGATGAAAAGATTGTTAATTCTATTATTATTGGCATCTGCTTTAAGTGGTTGCGAAAGTACAATTTACAAGATAAAAGATGCTGCTTCAGGTATTGGGACAGCTGCAGATCAAGCGGCAAAAGCAACTTCATTGGATGCCCATGCGATACGGGCGATTGAAATTAACTATAATAATGAAACTTTCTCGATGAATGATTTATTTCAATCTATTTTACGTGATGTCCAGTGGAAATATGAGAACTCGGACAATTTGCAGCAAATATCAATCAAGGGAACTTGGCAAGATCCTTTGTTTAGCCATTACAACTTTTCCAATGAGCAAAAAGCAAATTTAAAAGAAAATGGAATTGTAAAAATAGAATTCACTGTTCAAGATTCACAGATAATACGAGAGTCTACTAAGCTGAAGATGGAGTTAAACGAGGAAGAAGCGGTAAAAATGGAAGGTGAAGATGCACTTACTTATCTGTATGATACTTATACTTCCATTAAGCAAGAACAATTACCCTTATTAATTTTTTAATTTTTAGAACTATCGGAAAATAATTGTGCCAAATGTTCTCTAATTTGTTATACTTTCCATAAATATTTTAATAGATTGGGGGAACTAGCATGCACAATACGAATATGCCCCTCACAAAGGATGAGATCTTCCCATTTCTTTGTCACATAAGCGAGCACTTTCAGAGCGGTATAGCAATCATTAATATAAAAAAAACTGATTTTCCTTTTGTTTATTGCAACGAAGCTTTCATATCATTGACCGGATTCTCGCGCGATGAATTAATCGGCAACGGCATTTCTTCATTAAGAGGCAGCATAACGAACGAGGAAATGGATGCAGAGCTTCTTCATCTGTTATCCAGTAAAGCACCTTTCGAAAAGAATGTCCTTCATTATCAAAAAGATGGAACTGCCTTCTGGAATCACCTTACCTTTCAGCCGATCAAAGAGCGAGGTGGCATTACTACTTACGCTTTATTGCACTGCAAAGATATAACAGAGCAAATGCTGAGCAAAATGCTGTCCAAATTGGAACATGAAGTATATATAGAATTAGAGAAAGATGGCGATTTAAAAAATACCCTGCAATTAATCGCCGAAAAGGTGGAAAGATATTATATCCGGGATATTTATTGTGCTATTCACATTGTAAAAGAGAACAGGCAGCTTCAGGCAATCGCAAGCGGCTCCCTTCCACTTAGAGTAATAAAAGCCTTAAATCATCTGGAAATCAGTCTTACTGCAAACTATAACGATAACGTAATTTATATCAATGAATTAACTTTAACCAACCATCATTATAATAAAATAATTCAAGGCTATAATCTTTCTTCCTGTTGGTCAAAGCCAATCTACTCGAACGAAAAAAAATTACTCGGCTATATTTCGATTTACATAAAAGAAAATCATCCATTAAAAAATGTGGATATTGAGTTTCTAAAAAAACTTTCGCCCATTATTGCACTTTCCATGAAATATGTGGAGCAAAAACAAGAACTGAAAAGATTGGCTTTCTTTGATAAATCGACTGGTCTGCCCAATTACTATAATTTTTACAATCAGCTCGAAAAATGGGTTGAAGACAAAAATAACGGTGCCATTTTATTGGTCCACCCGGGTGAATATTCAAGCATTGTAGATTTATATGGCAGAAAATTTGGAGATGAGCTAATCCATCAAATTGTCGTTCGTATTCTCTCATTGGCAAATCTCAAAGAAAAAATGATATATGTACGATTCTCTAATTCCTCCTTTATCGTTGCAGTTAAAAAATCAAATAAAAAATTAAATAACTTTATTAACCAAATTTTGCAGGTGACGACTTTTCCTTTCAGGATAGCGGATCGGGATATTTTCATCACCCTGAAAATAGGAATTTCCCATTTTGAAGAAAATGTAACGCTCGATGAAAGCATTCGCCGGGCAGATATTGCTCTAACAAATTCGCATTTTAAAAACTCAACCATCTCATTTTTCAAAAAAGAAACAGATGAAATTATACAAAGAGAGCTTAATATTTTAAATCAGTTGCATTTTGCTCTACAAAATGAAGAGTTCACGGTTCAATTGCAGCCAAAGATTGCTTTAAGCACTGGCACAATCGAAGGTTTTGAAGCATTGGCAAGATGGAATTCACCGGTACTGGGTAATGTGTCTCCATCAGAATTTATTGCGATTGCCGAAAAAAGCCGAAAAATAAATGAAATCGATATTTCTATTTTAAAATTAGTATTAAACTTTCTAAGTTCTCGGTTGAAAAATGGGCAGAAAATCGTCCCGATTGCCGTCAATATTTCACCCGTTCATTTTTACAGCGAATCTTTTGTTCTTGATTTCATTTCGTTGGTGGAGGAATACGAAATCCCTCCAGAGTTTATAAAGATTGAAATAACAGAAAGTGCCCAGTTGATGGATTTGGATAAGGCAAAAGAAATTTTGTCGGAGTTAAAAATGCTGGGCTATGAAAGTTCGATAGATGATTTTGGGGTCGGATTCTCAAGTTTAAGTTATTTGCAGCAGCTTCCTTTTTCAGAAATAAAGATTGACCGCAGTTTCATCAACAATATATCCAATGCCGAGATGCATGCAGTGGTCCAAACAATCGTGCAACTGGCAGAAAACTTAAGAATGCAAGTGGTTGCAGAGGGAATCGAAACTGCCGAACAGTTTTCGATTCTGCAAAAAATGGGCTGCAAATCCGGACAAGGATATTATTTTTTTAAACCAATGTCTTTGGAACAAGCCGAAAATCTCCTCGATACAATTTAATCGTCAATCCCATTTTCGCCTTCCGCAATTAAAAAAGCTGGAATACAGTTTCAATTTGCATTCCAGCTTTATGCGCTCAACCTTAATTTACTTTGTTTTCATCCACTAAATCTTCTGAGATAAAAGAAATTAAATCGCGTAGATTTTCAGGTGTAACACCGTGTCCATCCTCGTAAGTCTTAAAGGTTACATTACCTCCCAGTTCTTCGAAATAGTTTTTGCTATCAGTTCCCCACTGAATTGGATAAACATAATCATATTCCCCATGTGAAATAAAGATTTTTGTTCGATCGAAAGGTGCTTTTTTATATTCGTTCATTACAAATTCCGGTAAAAATCCACTTAAGGCAACCGTTCCGCTTATTAAATTGCCTAAAGTAAGTGTCAATGTTTCCGCAACAGCCGCTCCTTGATTAAAGCCGATTAAATAGATTTTCTGAATATCAAGCTGATATTGTTCAATTGCTTCCAAAATAAAGCTTTGCGTAAAGGTAATCATTTTATCAAATACGTCACGAATCGGTTTACCTTCTTCTTCAAAAGTATAAAAGGCAAAACCGGGTGAATGTGTAATAGGACCTCTTAAACTAAAAATATGGCATTGTCCTGTAAATTCTTCAACTAATTGCAATAGATCCTCCTCATTACTACCCAACCCATGGAATAAAAAAATCGCCGGCTGTTTTTCGCCATTTGCCGATTGATGCGGTGCAATATATTTAAATGTATAAGGTGATTTCATGTTTTTTAATTCCTTTCTCCATTAACTTTCCTTGATAGTTAGATTTTATCAGAGTTTCATAGGAAATATTTATTTTTAAATGAGATTGGCTTATATAGAACATTTGAACTAAATTATTTTTTGAAAAATTGAAAGTAATTTAGCTATAACAAATTTGAAAATAATGGTTATATGGTAAAAAAATATTAATAAATCGTTATTTATCGAATATTTTTAATATTTTAGCATTTTATTCTACGCTTTTATACTCAATTTCAACTTTTTGTCATTTTTCCATTGTCAATTATAGACATATTTCGTTACACTTAGGATAGGCATTACTAGAAATTTATTATTCTATTTAAGAGGTGTTTCATGATGTATGAAGAAATTACAATTGACCGTAGCATTTTTTTCATTGAACAACATCATATTGACACTTATAAAATTATGGCAAGCAAGATGAAAGACTATTCCTATATTTTGAATGAAGGAAGTCTCAACAAAGACGATGCTTGGATGATTGCGTTTAATGTATGGATTTTGCTGCTTCCTGACGATGATATATTCTTTGGATTGGAAGAAAAGTCGCTTTATTATACATCGATTTTCTTGATTTATAACGCTGTTAAGGAGGATCTCCATTTCCAAAAGCTAAAACAAAGAGGAGATTCATCGCCGGAATTGTTTTACCTTACATCGTTATATGTCGCAACCGGAATCATTAATTGGGTCTCAAGCGTTTCCGAAAAATATAACTTGCTGCATTTCAATAAAATGAAGTTCAGCCGAAGCTATTTTGATGCCCCCAACGGAAACGAAGAAGAAGTGAAACAATTTCTAGCCTTGCAGTCGAAATGTGTAAAAGCGTTTGTGCGCGAGCTGAAAGACGACGTTTTTTGCCATATGATTAAAAAGTGCTGTGATGATTCGTATTTCTTATATGTGGACAAGTTTCTTAATCAACGAGTGTAGCAATCTGTCATTGCCGAAAAGGATGTGTCTGCTGATATTTGCGACACATCCTTTTTTGCAAAAGGTAAATTGTTTATTTACCTAATCAATATAGGTTCATATGGGACAGTAATCGCATTTTTAAATTGTTGTTTCCTGTTCCGGGAAATCCCGACAATCACTGCCGTTGCAGGGCCGCTCGTTTTTTCCAGATCCAACTTGCACTCTACATGATTTTCGGGGAAAATTCTTTTCAATTCCGCGCCGATTCCCTTGGAACCCACAGGCCAAATCGTTTTGGCAATCCCTGAAGTCACCAGAAAGTACATTTCTTTTAATTTTGCAACATTTTGTGGCTGTTCAATTACCTCCTGTCCCACCAAAGGCTTGCCCAAAACATACCATTCGCAATTTTCGCTTGATACTTCATACTGCAATTGTCCGATCATCATTAAACCTAAACCCGATTGCAGGGATTCAAAGTTGGATTCTGTTGAGCCTTTTATCGGCGGGAGCGGCTTTTCGATTTCGTCAAATACCCATTCTATTCCCTTTTCATAATCGAACCAAGCATACTCTCCCGTAAAATTCGAGATGAAAATATGTGTTGGCTCTGCACCTGCACACCATTGTTCCAGCAAAGCAACTCTTGCAGAATAGTAAGCAGCCGTTGTATTGGAGACTTGTACTGCATCCAGCCTTTTTTCGCCGATACAACCTGAATTATCGATGGTTACGACCGTTGTTTCATTTATTTTCATGGCGTCTCTCATTCATTGCACACCTCTTCCCTTTTAAATACTCGAGTGATTGCCGGTAAAACAATTATTGCTACGACAGCATTGATGATCGTCGCAATCAGCAAACTCGGCACCGCGCTAAAAAAGAATGCCGGCGATATAAGAAAATAAAAAGGAAGTGCCGATCCTATTCCATTAGACACAATCAAAAAGATCCATTTTATGATATTGTAGCTTTTTCTATGTAGAACATTGAAAAGATATACGATGATAAACATTTCTGCTGCAATGATGAAATGGAATGAGCCAAGTGGGAATCCCGATAACATGGAGGTTGCCAAATGCCCCAATGCCCCTGCCAGCCCGGAGTATACAGGCGGTAAAAAAGCCACACTGATGAACGCCGGGGCAGAGTCTAATGCCGATGTTGCCAGAAAGCCCGGCACTTTAATAAAACTGCCTATGACACAAATCGCTGCTATTAATGCAGTTAAGATCAAAACCTTTAACTTTCGGCTTTCCATTTACCATTCCTCCCCTTTTAGAACTTCCGGTATGCCATACCAAATTCGTATCACGCAATCACTCTCCAAAAATAGTTTTTGATATAACCGCCCACACGCATCCCGTAATTTACGATCTTCCTTCTGCAATGGGACAATTCCCCTGCCAATGTCCGTACAAATGCAAATTACCTCTGCATTCTGGTCAATTTTCTTTAATGTATCAACTATGTTGGAGACGAGCCTTTCTTCCTCTAATTGATTTAAAGAGAGAAATATATCTTCGAAGTTCCCAATGATAATCTTATCATTCTTTGAAAACGAACGTTTTTCCGGAAGAACACCTTCATAAAAATGCAGATTCTTCGATGAATCTTTTTCCAATTTTCCTTTTACATATTTTCTTTTTCCATTATGGGCGCCTCCGATAATAACTCGCATCTAGCTCCCTCCTTCCTCTTTGCTATATCGGACCAAAAAAGGGAATAAACGCATCGATGTGATACGGCAATTTCTCTGAAAGACTGGGCATTTGGGCCAAAAAGTGAAATCAAGGCACGAATCACACCGCCATGAACAATAAAGGTATATTCCCCACTTTTTGAAACGATTTGCTGAAAAGAAACAGCTACTCTTTCTTTAAATTGCAGAAACTCCTCTCCGTTTGGGGGCGTTACGATTTCCGGTTGATCAATCCATTCCCGGTAAGTCGTTAGGTTCTTCAATTCCTCGTATGTTCTTAATTCATACTCTCCAAAATTTATCTCGCGCAAGTTTGGGTCGGCTAAAAAAGAAGCCTGCGGAAAGTACAACATTGCTGTTTCACGACATCTTTTCAAGTCGCTGCCATGAACGATTGCAGGTTTTATAGGTACTTTAAATACGCTCTCCTTTGCAATGATTGATTCGTCTGTCCAACCTAAATATTTCTTGCTTCTATTCGCTTCTGTTTTTTCATGGCGTATTAAATGAACAATAACATTCCCCACAAGAACACCTCTGTTCCTTCATATAGTGCTCCAACCAAGTCTCCGGACATTCCGCCAAAATTTTTGATCGTCCACTTCCGATAAAGAATGACAAAAAAGAGCATGCAACCAAACAAGAATATTCCTGCCAATCCAACGAAAAAATAGGCAGCACAGCAAAACATCACAGTATAAATAGCAAGGGAAGACCAAACTTCCTTTGGAATTACTTTCTCTTTAAAGTAAGTTGCCAGCCCCTTTTCTTTTGCTGGATTCATTGTAAGAAAATATATTAAGAGCGCCAAGCGGCTTAAAAAAGGAATCGCCATAAAATAAAAGTTAATGGAGAAAGAAAACCGATGTAAAGCTTCATAAATCAATCCTATTTTCAACAACAATAAAACAACAAGAAAAATTGCGCCGAAAGCTCCAATGCGGGAATCCTCCAAAATTTCAAGCCTGCGCGCCCGGTCTTGATAGGAGAAATAGGCATCTCCCATATCAATCCAGCCGTCCAAGTGGAGGCCACCTGTCATGACAATTCCCGCTATAACAACCAATATGGAGAATAGCAGCGGAGAAACTTGGAGATAGTCCAGATTAATTTCGTTCAATAATACCAGGGTAAAACCCATCAAGAGCCCTAATACGGGCATCATATAATACATTGCGGTAATCGATTTTGGTGTCATATGAAAGGATTTGGATAAAGGGATTGTAGTAAAAAATTGAAAAGACAACAGTAAACCAATTAAAGCATTTTTCAAATTCGACACCTTCTATTTCCGTCTTTTACTTATACTATAATCCATCTCATATGCTTCGTCACATTGTTCCACAATCCATTGGTGCAGCCTTCCGAGCAAAGAACAATATAGATTCACTTCGGGAAGTGAAGATATTTGTTCATCCAGCACTTCATTTGAAACAAGCAGAACAGAACATTGTTCCTCCTGCCAGTGTAGCAGTCGCTTTTTCAAAGAATCAATCGATTTCTCGATTTCAATCATTCTTAATTTATGTGCTAGATGTTCAGTTGCAAATAATACATTATTTAGCCAAGTTGTTAGGCAATCCCATAGTATTACCGCTTGCGGCTCGGAAACCTTGAAATCGAGTCGGTGCTGAATTTCGATTGTTGTCCAGTTCAAGCCCGATTGCCGACGGTCCAATTTATGGCGAATAATTCGCTTTTTCATTTCCTGATCGAAAGCAACACCTGGTGCTATGTAATAAAGAGTGCAGCAATTATTTTCCAAATAGTACTGTTTTGCCAATTTCTCTGCAAAAGCACTTTTTCCGCTTCGCACGCCCCCTGTAATAAAAATTAAGTTTCCCATACTTCCCCCTATTCAAATGTCAATTGTGAAAAAGGTTATCCAGGAAATATACCTGGATAACCATTTAGACAACTTGTTAATTATTTTTTGAACGCTTCAGGATAGATGGTCTCGGCAATCAACTCAACCGCTTCCCCAATTCGAGGTCCTGGACGATCCATTATATCTGGGCTTAGTAAAAATACTTCTTCATTCTGAATCGCTGAAATCGTGGACCATCCTTCACGGCTTAAAATTTCGCCTTTCGGATCTTCCGTATAGTTAACCGTCGAAATAATGGCTTCCGGATTGCGAGTGATCACATCTTCTTCCGATACTGCAAACCATCCTTGTTGATCCTCGTAGATATTCTCTACGCCTGCCAAATCAATAATTTCTTGCTGGAATGTGCCAGAACCAACTGACCAAATATCCGGTGATGGCGAAATTTCAAAATATACCTTTTTCTTTTCATCAATGGAAGCAGTTTTTTCTTGTACCGCTTCGATTTGTCCTTGGATATTCGAAACAATGTCATCCGCTTCTTTTTCAAGTTTTAATACCTCAGCCATTTGCTGAATATCTCCATAGACATCATCCACGGTTGCGGCTGTTTTAATAACAAACACTTTTAATCCTGCATTTTCCAATTGCTCCACATGGCTTTCTTCGCCAATTGTATAAGCGAAAACAACGTCTGGGCCAAGTTCGATGACTCTTTCCGTATTTACTGTCATCGTGTCGGTTACTCGTTCAATTTTTTGGGCTTCTTCTGGATATGTATCATATTCCGATGCACCAATAATTTGGTCTCCTGCACCAAGTTCAAATAAAATTTCGGTATTGCTTGGCTGTAATGAAACAATGGTTTTTGGCACTTCTTCGAAAGTAACCTCTACACCTCGATCATCCACCACTGTATAACTTCCCGTTTCGGATTTGGAAGAATCTGACTCCTCCGTTCCCTTACCTGTCTCCTTTGTATCGGAGCATCCTGCCAAAAGCAGTGCAATCGCTAATGGAGCAAGATATTTTTTGCTTAAAAAATTCATTTACTTTCCCTCACTTCTTCTTTGATGGATATGATTTGCTTATAAACGGTATTTCGATAACCCCGTGAATTTTATTCACATAGACTGCCATCACAAAAAATACATTTGCCAACAGTCCCAAATAATCGAATAAAATTTCCGGTACTTCCCGTTCTTCACTTACTTTGTGGAGTGCCCGATAAGATTTCTTGGCCTCACTCCGGCAAATATGCAAAAGTGACCCTGCAGTACTTCCTTGAGGCAGCAAAAATTGCTGGATGACGTCCCTCACCTCATTGACATAGAAATCATAGCGACTGCTCAACCATTCCAAGTCTTCTTGAGTAATTGCCAACTTTCCTCGCACCGAGCCATTTACATGATAAGCCATTGGTTGAATCATTTGCAGATCATCCAATACAACCTTGCATGGCACATCTTCACGCAGGATTGGCAAGACAGCTCCAATCCGAGTCGTCAATGAATCTGTCCGTATTTCATAGTCCACTAGACAACTTTTTTCACGCATAAACGGATAACAACTATAGCGGCTCTCTTTACGAATGCTTCCCACCTCCCCATCACCTGGCATAGTACCAGTTTCCCTTGTGAATTTCCGAGTCGGTTTTAAAGAGAAATGAAAAAGCCACCCTGGAATGGATGGCATAAAAATATAGAATACGATAGAAAGGTATATTTATTCTTAGGGCCGTTCATTCTCTTTAATTCCGAAGAGGATTATGACGATCAGAAAAAGATAGGTCTCCTGGCTTGTGCTTGGCATTTCCAGGAGCCTTCCCATCCATCAAGATAGTGGCATAGTTCCCGGAAACTATCACATACAGTTGCGGATACAGCTTCGGATTCTAACCGAATTCCCTATTAAAGCGTTGTTACACATCTTTTCCCTGCATATTTATTCACTTAAGAGCAATATAACATACTTTTCGATTGAGGTGTATTTTATTTTATTAAAAGAGAGATATTTGGCAAATTAACCACAATTTGCGCATTTTCCATATATTTCGAACTTATGTGATTCGACTGTACACCCCGGAAGCTTTTCGAAAATCATTTCCATTGGGCAAACCGCAATCTCTTTCACATTGCCGCATACCATACAAATAAAATGGTGATGGTGATGCTCCGACTCGCAATGCATTCGGAAATTTCTTTCGCCGTTCAACTCTGTTTCTTCCAAAATTCCAAGGTCCACAAAAGTTGCCAAGTTGCGGTAGATTGTATCAAAACTCATCCCTGGAAAATCTTTTTTCAGTACAGAAAGCAGGTCGCGAGCAGTTAAATATTTTTCCGTTTGTTCAAACATACTGAGAATCAACTCGCGCTTATCCGTTTTTTTATATCCGTTATCTTTCAGGATTTCCCAAGCTTTTGTTAAATTCATTGGACCTGCTCCCCTTTCTGCATTGCTTTAAGTACGATTTTTTTAGCCACGATGACAATCAATAAAATGATAATCGATGTAACCACAATGGTACCACCAGGCGCCAAATTTAAATAGTAAGCACTGACCAACCCAATGATTACCGCTGCTTCCCCAAAAAGAATGGAGAAAAGGATTGTTTGCTTAAATCCTTTTGCAATTCGCATACTGCAGGCAACCGGCAAAGTAATGAGCGATGATACCAATAAAATCCCCACGATTCGCATACTGGCAGCAATCACGAGCGCAACGACAATCATAAAAATGAAATGAATCCATTTTGCCGGAAGCCCACTCGCATTCGCATACTCTTCATCGAATGATAAAACGAACATTTCTTTGAAAAATAAAAATAAAAAGATAAACACAACAATGGCAATGGCAATAATTACCCATAAATCTTGTCTGGAAACTGCGGATACAGAACCAAATAAATAACTCATCAGGTCCGTGTTAAATCCGCTTGCCAAGGATACGAATATTGCCGATAGTCCGATTCCTCCCGACATGATAATTGGAATGGCCAGTTCTTCATAATGCTTATAAAGTCTTCGCAACCGTTCAATTAAAATAGAACCGCTGACGGATGCGACAATTCCCAAATAGATTGGATTCAATAATGCGAAAGCCGAAAAAGTCTGGCTTATGTACAAACTTCCGGCGATTCCCGCCAATGTCACATGCGATAAAGCATCTGCAATGAGCGACATTCTTCTTACAACAATAAACACGCCCAATAACGGTGCAATAATTCCGATAATCAGCCCCGAGAAAAAGGCGTTCTGTAAAAATTCATAGTTTAATAATGCTTCAATCATTTAGCCTTCTCCTCTTTAGTGAATCTTGCGGACTGCATGCCCATACCAATTTTCCAGCTCGGTTTGTGAAATCGACTCAAATTCTTCTTTAAATCCATGAAAATGGATGGTTTGGTTTAAGCAAGCAACATGGCTGATTCGATTAGATACTGTATCAACATCATGTGTAACCAAAATAATTGTCTTATTTTGTTCCTCGTTCAACTTTGCCAACATATCATAAAATGATTGAACATTTTCATGATCGATTCCGACTGTCGGTTCATCCAATATTAAGATCTTTGGGTTCGAAATCAGGGCTCTGGCGATAAAAACGCGTTGTTGCTGTCCGCCTGAAAGCTGGCCAATATTGCGCGAACTAAAATCCTCCATTCCCACAGAAGCAAGAGCTTCTTTTGCCAGGATTTTCGCATCTTTCGGCATTCTTTTAAATAGTCCGATTTTTTTCGTCAGCCCACTTTTGACGACTTCCTCAACCGTTGCCGGAAAACCTGAATTGAATGCATTGGATTTTTGCGACACATAACCAATCCATTCACGATGCGCGAAGGTCTCATTGGATTGGCCGAAAAGCTTAACCTCGCCGCTCATGGGTTTCAATAATCCCAGCAGAATTTTTAATAGAGTGGATTTCCCCGACCCATTGGGACCAAGGATGGCAAGGAAATCTCCTTCTTCTACCTTTAACGAGATGTTTTTTAACACTTGCGTATATTCGTATTGAAAAGACACGTTTTTCATTTCAATTAGTGGTTGACTCATTTTTTCTCTTCTTTCTAATTCATAATCATTACGATTTACATTTTGTTAGTATAGTTGATTGCGAGCGAAAAGTAAAGAAAGCGAATCGGATTTGGTTTTAGCTTTTTTCTGAAGAATCTCGAAAGGATGAATCAATTTGAAACAAATGGAATTCATTGAACAGTTTTTAACAAAATCGGATAAAGAAATTGCAAAGTTTTCAAGAGAATACGGTGTTGATCTTACAATCGAAGAAATACGTCAACTTCGCCCATTATCCGAACGCGCTTCTGTTACATGGCTGTTTACAGGAATACCGAATTCATTTTTAAAAGAAGTGGAAGAAATTATCGGGAAAAAAAAGTTGAAAAAGCTCTTAATGTACTTGGAAAATTACTAGGAGCTTATTTGTTGCCAGAATGATAATGAGCCGCCTCAGATACTTGAGTGCGGCTCATTTGCTTAAAAAGAGTTTAATATTCAACGATGATTTGCTTCACCACATCATCCATGTCAGGCTTTCGATTGTATGTTTGGTTTTGTGTCATGATGGCAAATGAATAGACCATTCCACTGTTCGCTTGTACATAACCTGCCAACGTGTATACTCCTTCTATATGGCCTGTTTTTGCGATTACCCGGTTTTTATAAGGCTCTTCCAGAAATCGGTTGAGTAGTGTACCTCCCATATAGCGATCTGTTCTTCCGCCAATCGGGAGATTTTTGTAGAGTAGCAAAAAGTTTGGATTTACCGCCATCTTCGACAATAAATCGGTAAGCTCATTTGCAGTCGCCCGATTATTCGGAGACATTCCAGAACCATCTTCCAGTTCCCATTTTTCCATTTGCAATCCCATTGAATTGCCGAAATCTTTCATCGCACGGATTCCTTCGTCCAAATTGCCTTTCCCCTTCACTTCGCTGCCCAATGTTTTCGTTAAAATATCGGCAATACTATTATTGCTCCACTTTAAAAAAGGAGCCATTAAAGAGTCGAGCGGCAAAGATTTTTTTGTCAAAACAAGGTTTGCCTCTTCCGGCACTTTTTTTCGTTCAATTTCACTATGATTGGCAAAGGTGATGCCAATTTCCTCCAAGTTGTCCTTCATTAACTGCAAAGTATTGAGTGTCGGATCGTTTAACGTGACCCAATCCTTGAAAGTGGTTTGAGAGGGTATATTTCCGGTAATCAAAATTTTGTTTGTCCCATATTCACGCAAAATTTCAATTGTATTCTTTTGGCTTTTTTCCACTGTACGCGCTCTATTGATTATTTCCATCCCACCGGCACCTGGCTCGGCCGTAACGATGGGTCTCCCACCAGGATTTACAGCATGCACATTGAGTATAATTGTTCCCGCGTCATAATCTTCATCAGGTGAAATTGTCAAAGCTGAAATTCGTGCAGCAAAGTAGTAGCTCTCATCTTCTTTCAAAATGCCTGGCGTTAATGGTTCACCTGAGAAAAAAGTATCATCTCCGTATAGATTTCCATTTACATGAGAAATGCCATAATGTTTCAAAGTGCTTGCCATGAATACTAAATCTTTCTTTTGTAAAGTTGGGTCGCCGCCGCCTTTTATATAAATATTACCATTCAGAACTTTCTCCTTCAGTTCTCCATCAATAAATAACTTTGTTTTAAAGCGATAATGAGGCTGGAGCTTTTCAAGAGCGGCAGCTGCCGTGAGCAGTTTGAGCGTTGAAGCTGGTTTCATGCCAACCTCTCCGTTTTTTTCGAAAACAAGCTCGCCACTGTCGATTTCACGAATCGATACACTAATATCTTCGTTTCCGAGACGGGTTTGCACTAAATCATCTAAATTTGCAAAGGCCCTGCCAAAAAAGCACATAAAAGCAAAAAGTAAAAATAAGGTTTTTGTTTTCATTTATTCTCCCACCAAATGCAAGTTGGTTTTATTGTTGGCTTTTTCAGTTCTTTTTAAGCTGTAAAATCGAAACAAAAAAAGCCCAAAATTCTTTTGAAAGAATTTTGGACTCTTAAACCTATAGTGTCACTCGTAATGCTTCAATCAAATCCGGGTTATACTCCCCGCTGCGGAGCATATCAATTTCATATTGATAAGGAGCAGTTTTATTTTTTGCATCTGCTCCAACCCAAGGCGTTTCAAGGATTTTCGGGATGTCCTTGAATACTTCGTGGTGCACAATCCTGTGTAGTGCTTCAAAACCAATTTCGCCAAACCCGATATTCTCGTGGCGGTCTTTTGCAGCACCACAAGCATTTTTGCTGTCATTGACATGGACCACTTTAATTCGGTCGATTCCGATCAATTGGTCAAACTTCGCCAATACCCCGTCAAAGTCATTAATAATATCGTAACCGGCATCGTGCGTATGGCAAGTATCAAAACATACAGACAGTCTTTCATTGTTTTTAACGCCATCAAAAATTTGCGCCAATTCTTCAAAAGAACGGCCAATTTCCGATCCTTTTCCTGCCATCGTTTCGAGTGCGATCTGTACCGGAAAATCGTTTGAGAGCACTTCGTCTAAGCCTTCTATAATTTTGGCGATTCCCGCTTCCACCCCAGCACCAACATGGGCACCTGGATGCAGGACAATTTGAGTGGCACCGATTGCAGCAGTTCGTTCAATTTCTTTTTGAAGAAATTCCACTCCAAGAGCAAACGTTTCCGGTTTTGTCGTATTCGCTATATTAATGATATATGGAGCGTGTACTACAATATTGGACAATCCATTTTCTTTCATATGCGCCAATCCTGCTTCGATATTCAACTCTTCAATCGGCTTGCGGCGAGTATTTTGCGGTGCACCCGTATAAATCATGAATGTCGATGCGCCATAGGAAGCAGCTTCTTTGCTTGAACCAAGCAGCATCTCTTTCCCGCTCATCGAAACATGTGAACCAATCAACACCATTCTCTTTTTCACCCCTGCTTTACTTCGAACGATTACGTTTTCTGCGTTCTTTCTTTTTGATTTTATCCATTTCCCAGCGCATATTGCGTTTATAGCCTGGTTTAACTTTTTTCGGTTTACGCACTTTTGCTTTCGCTATCGCATCGATTTCATTTTCATGTTTTGCACGGTTTTGTCTGGCATGTCGCTCTTTCAATTCAATCCATTCACCGTTTTTCACATCTTTCTGGACAAATGGGATACCCATTTTCTCCACACGCACTACTGCATCCTCATCTTCCGGTTCAAACAATGTGATGGCCGTTCCTTTATTTCCTGCACGCGCAGTTCGTCCAACCCGGTGAATAAAGAATTCAAGATCTTCGGGAATTTCATAGTTGATGACATGCGAAATTCCTTGGATGTCAATGCCGCGCGCAGCCAAATCTGTTGCCACAATATATTGGAATTCCAGGTCGCGAATTTGTTTCATCATCTTCTTACGGTCACGCGGCGATAAATCCCCATGTATTTGCCCCGCTCGAATTCCTTGCTCTGCTAAATAAGCTGCAACGGCTTCTGCATTTTTTCTTGTATTACAGAAAATGACGGCTAAAAATGGATTGATTGCTTCGATGACTTCCACCAATCGACGGTTTTTGGATTTTGATCGAACAGGAACCAATATAAAATCAATACCTTCAGCTACCGGACGTTTGTCATTCATATGAATATGAACAGGCGATTCCATATATTTTTTCAAGAATGGCTGCAATTTTTCGGGAATTGTTGCTGAGAACACAAACATCTCCAGGCTTTCCGGCATATGTGAGGCAAAACCATCGATTTCTTCGATGAATCCCATATCAAACGCCAAATCTGCTTCATCAACAACCAGGATTTGTGCCGTATGAACAAGCAAGGCGCCTTCCTTTACCAAGTCCTGGATTCGTCCAGGTGTACCGACGACGATTTGCGGCTGCGTCTTTAACTTATCAATCGTTCTTTGTTTGTCTGTTCCGCCAATAAATAATTTCGCTGAGATATCTGTTTTGTCAATCAGCTGATTGAGCGTATCAAAAATCTGTTGGGCAAGCTCGCGTGTTGGCGATGTGATTACGGCTTGCACTTCTTGTTTTTCTTCCTGAATTCGTTGAACAATCGGCAACAGGAAACTATGTGTTTTCCCTGTTCCTGTATGCGCTTGTCCAATCGCGCTTTTCCCTTTTAAGATAAGCGGAATTATTTCTTTTTGAATCGGTGTCGGCTCTTCGAAACCAAGTTCTTTAATGGCTTCTTTTAAAAAGGGCTTAAAATCATAATCTGAGTACTTCGACATTTTTCGTACCTCCTACATGCTTCATATTGTACCATCTAAAGAATCCAAAGAACAACTAAAGAACTGTTAACATCCATATTGTCAAGGTCTTTTGAATATTGAAATTATTAATGCCCATACAAGTATTTTATCCATAAAAAAAACCAGGAAACGTCCTGGTTTTTTCAAAAGATATATTTTATTACTAGGTGTATACTTCTGGAAGTTGTTTTCACATCCAGCTCCAGCGCCCAGCCCCTCGAGGTCGCTTCGGTTCCTTCCCACGTGTGCAATTTATCTGCCTCGAAAGCGTAGCGGCAGAGGCAAGCACACATGTCAGGTCCCTCCAGCTGCTTGGGGCTCACACGAAGTTAGTCATGTCGACGATGCAACAGGACGTTGCGTTTTCGTCGACGCGGGGCTAACCAGGGCGCTTGCGCTTTTGAAAATTAATTTGGCATAATTTTCTCGACTGGTTTTGGTTCTTTGATTTTTGGCAGGATTTTATCCAATGATACTGTGCGATTTATAGCATGAGTAGCAGGATCCTGTGCGTCATACTTTTCCAGGAAAGCAATCACTTCTTTTACGATTGGCGTCGGTGTGGAAGCACCTGCTGTAACGGCAACTTTCTCGACTCCTTCCAACCACTCCAGTTTCAATTCGGATAAATCGGCAATTCGATAGGATGGTGTATGTGCAATTTCCTCGGAAACTTGCGTCAGTCGATTGGAGTTATTGGATTTAGGATCGCCTACCACAATCAATAGATCCGCATCACCCGCTTGCTGTGCGACAGCTTCTTGGCGAACCTGGGTTGCCTGGCAAATTTCTTCGTGAACTTGAATATGCGGGTACTTTTCTTTTAAATAATCCATTGCTGCTTTTACATCCCATTGACTCATTGTCGTTTGATTTGTCACAAGCAATTTATCGTTATCCAATTCCAGGTTGTCAATATCCTCGACACCTTGAACGAGATGAACGTGATCTGGCGCGACACCAATCGCTCCTTCAGGCTCTGGATGGCCTTTTTTGCCGATATAAATAATATCATAGCCTTCCGCAGACATTTCTTTGATAAGATCATGCGTTACCGTTACATCCGGACATGTCGCATCAATCGCTACAAGGCCTTTTCTTCTAGCAATCTCGCGAATCTCGGGCGAAACACCATGAGCAGTGAAAATTACCGTTCCCGACTCCACTTGTTCTATGATTTCCTTTCGATTCGGTCCATCCAATGTAATGATGCCATCTTTTTCAAAGGCATCTGTAACATGCTTATTATGAACAATCATGCCCAATATATAGATTGGTCTTGGTAAACTTTTATCTAAAGAGGCATTGCGGGCGATGACCATTGCATCTACTACGCCATAGCAGTAGCCTCTTGGATTTATTTTAATGACCTGCATCGTGTCAACTCCTTTTGTGGTACATAGATTTATTATACCGAAGCGACACGGTGAATACAAAACTTCCTTCCGTCTTTCGAAAAACTATTCATCAAAATGATAGTCCGGCTGGAAAATCTTTGGCATTGAAGGCCGCGGTGTTTTCCTCGGTTTCACGAACTCTTGATCTATTGTAGATTCTGTTAAATCTTCCGCATAAACTTCCCGATTTCTATTTCTGGCTCGATCCAATCCTTCTCGTTCACGTCTTTCAAAATTTTTCGGCCGCGCTCCTTTTTCAAACTCTCTTTCTGACTGTTTAGGGCGTTTTTCTCGGGAATCATAATCCTTTGACTCCGAGTTCTTTGGCAACCCCTGGAACCCTTTATATAATTTCCATAATACCGGTAAATTGCGAAACATCGGTGTTGCTTGCTGAACAATCGGTGTAAAACTTTGAGCCGTTGCCAAGAAGCGATTTGCTGTATCCATAAATGACTCTAATTTCGGAGCAACTCCTTTTTGGGCGAAGCCAGGTCCTTGCATTGGGCCCGGGCCATATCCAGGAGGCTGCATCATGCCAGGCTGCATAAAACGGGCAGGTCTAGGTCCAAAATTGTTTCTTGGTCCCTGCATATGATTGAATGGTCGACCATTTGGCATTGGCTGGCGAAAACTTTGAGGGCGCATTATAATCTCCTTTCTTCATGCTTTTGGGCGCGAAGTTGTTCTAAAGGTATCATATGCAAATAGGCCATTAATGGTACGGTTCCTGCCGCAGTGAAATAAAAAAGGAAGCGTTTTTGAGCGTAAACACTTCCTGCATCGCAATATTTTTAAATAAAGTAATGATTAATCGGCCGGCCGACTCCCCCATAATGAACGTCCACGGAAATGAAGTTCTGCTTTTCGAGAAAATCGAGATATCTTCGCGCTGTTACGCGCGCAACACCGATTGCCGCTGCGACTTCATCCGCGGATACACCTTCTTTTGAATTTTTGACATACTGTAAAACCTTATCCAACGTGTTGCGGTTAAACCCTTTCGGCAATTCCGTCAATACCGTAAGATCATGGTCGCTCTTGTCTCCCATTTCCCTGAAAGGATGAATCATTTCATCCAATTCTTTTTGCGTCACATCATGTACACCCAAAGACTTCATTTTAAAATTGGAATAATTCAACAACGTTTGCTGAATTCGTTCGAAGGTGAAGGGCTTCATTATATAATCATACACACCGAGGTGAAGAATCTGCTGTATGGTTTGCATATCATTTGCTGCCGTAACCGTAATCACATCCACCGGCAAATTCGCATTGCGTATTTTTCTCAATGTAAGAAGCCCATCCTGTTCAGGCATAAATATATCCATTATCACAAGGTGCGGCTGAAGCTCTTCTATTTTTTCAATTCCTTCTATTCCATTACTGCACATCCCGATGACTTTAAATCCATCTACCCGCTCGATAAATTGCCGGTTAACTTCTCTCACCATTGGGTCATCTTCTACAAGTAGCACGTTCATTGTCTCCAATGAAATCCCTCCCTAAATTTCAAAAGTGATTAAAAAAGTGGTTCCTTTATTTGGTTCGCTTGTTACTTCAATCGTGCCATTGCCCTTTTGCACAATTTCATTCACCAAAAATAACCCGATTCCCCGATTTTCTTTGGCTTTTGTGGAGTAGCCGCTCTCGAATATGCGGGATCGCACTTCCTCGGACATTCCGATTCCGTTATCAGCCACCATGATGGCCAACATCCCATCATGGTCGTCAATCGAAATATGAACCTCTTTTTCTTTGTTTTCACTGGTTGCAAAAGAATCAAAAGCATTTTCAATTAAATTGCCGAATAATACAACAAAATCATGATGGTCCAGCTTTTCGGGAAATTTTGTGAATTTACTTTCTTTATCAATGATTACTCCAATCCCAAGCTCTTTTCCGCGGCTAATTTTGCTCAATAATAAGCCGGAAATATTTTCGTTGTATATGCGTTCGTTTAAAAATTTCGTCACATTCTCATGTTCTTCTTTTACTTGGGATAAATATTCCAGTGCTTGTTTCGTGTGTCCAAGGTGCAGCAAACCGGAAATCGTATGCAGCTTGTTTTTGTATTCATGGGTTTGGACCCGCAAAGCTTGTACAAAAGCTTTTACGCCCGTCAGTTCTTCCGCAAGCTTTTTAATGGCCGTTAAATCCTTAAATACGGCAACTGCCCCCACCTTTTTATCATTTACCAGGATGGGAACTCGATTGCTTAATATGCTATGTCCATTCACATATATTTCCTGGTCGAATACCGGTGTTCCCGATAAGACAATTTCCGGCAATCTTGTGTCGGGGAGTACTTCATAAATGTTTTTTCCAATATAAAGGGAAGGCTCGCCCCCTATGCCTAAAATTTCGCACGCCTTCTTATTAAATATGGTAATCGTCAGTTCCTTATCCACTGCAATGATTCCCTCATGCATCGCATTAAACGTTTCAGTACGTTCCACATACATTTTTGATATTTCGTGGGGTTCCAAGTTGAACATCTGCCGCTTAATATGGCGTCCCAGCGTATGGGCGCCCCACATACTGAATAAAGCAGAAAGGGCGATTGTGATGAAAATTTCGTTTTGATAGTCGCTTATAATTTGAAGGGGGGATGGAATATGAAATCCAACCAATGCCACACCAATTTGAATATTAAAATCATTCATGACCGGTACAAATGCACGGATCATGGTTCCCTGTTCGCCATTTGCTTTTGACAGATAGTAATGTTCCGCAAAGGCTGCATTCATATCCGTGGATTGGCTCACTTTTCCGATTTCACTAACGGATGGATGCGAATATTTTCTTCGTTCCATATCCATAATTACGATATAATCCGCTTGATTAATAAACCGGATTTCTTCTATAACGTTATTAATGTTTTCTGACGCTTCCTCAAAATCACTGTTCTTCAGAGAGTTTTTAATATTGGGTAGATTTGCCACGGTTCTTGCAACCAACATGGCTTCTTGCCCAATATCTTTTTCTTTTTCGCTTAATAGACTGCCAATAACAAAAGTTCCTGCAATCAAAAATGAAAAAGCAATAATGAAAAAGGTTAGTAACATGATTTTTTTGTTCATGGATAATTTTCGAAATTTCATTATTGCCCTCCTTCAAATACTATTGGTACACTCACTTTTGAACGTTTATAATTGAAATAAAAACCGTGGTGAAACTCTATGAAAATGTTTTTAACCGGATCTTTTATTACTATTTTTATATTAATCTTACTGTTCGGGTACCGTCAAAATATTTTTTCGGAAACCGAACTGCCGTTTGACGAAGAACAACAGGGACTAAACGAGCAAATCACCATTCATTTCAGCCATGTGGTAGCCGAAAACACCCCTAAAGGAGTGGCGGCAGAGAAGTTTGCGAAACTTGTTGAAGAAAAGAGCAACGGAAAAGTCATTGTACAGATTTATCCAAACGGCATGTTGTATAACGATGAAAATGAGTTGGAAGCACTTCAGGAAAATCAGGTTCAGATGATTGCCCCGACCATTTCAAAAATGACAACCGCTTTACCTGACTGGCAACTGCTTGATTTGCCGTTCATTATAGACAATGAATCACAGCTAAAAGAGATTCTTAATGGAGAATTGAGCGCTGAACTGCTTAAAGAACTGGAGACGATCAATATTAAAGGTTTAACTTTCTGGAACAATGGCTTTAAGCAGATTGCCTCCACAACACCGATTCTGAACGTTGAGCAATTCAAGGGAATACGCATTCGCACGATGGCGAGCGATATTCTACATTTGCAATATGAACTCTTAGATGCCAAGCCAATTGCTACATCCTTCGGCGATGTTTATTACGACTTGCAGCACGGGTCCATCGACGCTCAGGAAAATACGATATCCAATATCTATTCAAAACAATTTCATACAATGGAACATTATATTACGCTATCCAACCACGGTATATTGGCATACGCCGTGATGATAAACGAAGATTTTTGGAACTCCCTGGATGAAGAAATCAAGGAAGTTATTACTGACTCTCTAGCCGAGATGCAAGACTGGCAATTCGAAAAAGCCATGCAATTCAACAAGCAAAACTTGGCCGATTTAAAAGAAAATACGGATGTAGAAATCTACAAGTTGGATAATGACCCAAAGGAGCAATGGAAAAAACAACTGCAGCCAATCTATCGGCATTACGAAGACAAAATAGATGAACATTATCTGGACGAACTTTTCAAGGAAATTCAAAAAACAAAACCTTCACAATAATGAACAAAACGAACAAAACTCAGCCACCTTGCTAAAAGGTGGCTTTTATTATGAGGTTTTTAATTTTGTTCTATAACAAAATGAACACATTCAAAAACAGTAGTATAACAGGGAAAACGTTGAATTATAAGCTTTTGCAACTGTTTTCACATGCAAATTAACAAAATGAACGATATAAACATTAGAAACTAAACAGCTTTTTCAGAAAACTTTCCGTTATGATATTTTCAGATATTGAAAGCGATGTCATCTCGCAAAATTGGATAAGGAGGATGAAAAAATGAAATTATTTAAAAACCTGACAGCTCAAGTTATTCTAGCCATCATTTTAGGGATAATTGTTGGGGCAATTTGGCCGCAATTCGGGACAAGTTTAAAGATTTTAGCGGATTTATTCATTAAATTGATCAAAATGTTAATTGCACCAATCATATTCTTAACAGTAGCAATCGGCATCGGGGCAATGGGGGATATGAAAAAAGTTGGGAAAATCGGGGGAAAAGCGTTAATTTACTTCGAAATCGTCTCTACCATTGCACTTGCTATCGGAATAGCTGTTGCCTTATTGATCAACGCAGGCAGCGGCATTAACACTTCTTCGGCAAATGGAGCAGATATCTCAAAATATACCGAAGCTGCTAACGGGACAGATCACGGACTAGGCGCTTTCATTTCCAGCATTATTCCGGATAATTTTATCGGAGCACTAGCGAATGGACAATTATTGCCAACATTATTCGCTGCTGTGTTATTCGGTTTGGCTGCAGCGGCGCTTGGTGAAAAATCGAAGCCGGTCATTACTTTCTTTGAACAAGTGTCTGACATATTCTTCAAAATTGTCGGTATGGTAATGAAATTCTCGCCAATCGGTGCATTTGGCGCCATGGCGTATACAATCGGGAATTTCGGATTATCCTCTCTTGGAAACCTGGGTCTATTAATGGCCGCTGTTTATATCACAATGGCTTTATTCATTATTCTAATATTAGGTTCAATCGCGAAGTTTTATGGATTTAATATCTTTAAGTTTATTGCATACATTAAAGACGAAATCTTCCTGGTAATCGGTACTTCTTCATCCGAATCCGCTCTGCCATCCATGATGCGCAAGTTGGAAAGATTCGGATGTTCGAAACAAGTAGTCGGGTTGGTTGTTCCGACAGGCTATTCATTCAACCTTGACGGTACTGCAATCTACTTATCGATGGCTGCGTTATTCATTGCCCAAGCATATGGAGTAGATTTAACTTGGATTCAAATCATTACACTTCTAGGTATTTTAATGATTACTTCCAAAGGTGCTGCAGGTGTAACTGGATCTGGCTTCATTACTTTGGCGGCAACATTGGCAGCATTCCCAATGATTCCTGTAGAAGGAATCGCTCTATTAATCGGGGTTGACCGTTTCATGTCGGAAGCACGTGCCGTTACGAACTTAATTGGCAACGGTGTCGCAACTGTTATCGTTTCTAAGTCTGAAAAAGAATTTGACGAATCGGTCAATGCTGAATTCAAGCAATCACGCGCATAGACATGAATTAGGCTCACTAGAATCGTTTTCTAGTGAGCCTTTTTTAATTACCCATATATCTAAATCAAGGATTAAATGAAAATAAATGGTTCAGTATTGATTTCCGACTGTATAAATTCTACAGACAGGTTCGCTTCTGTGCACAACTTATTCATTTTTTCAGCGACGCCCTTAATCATCACCTTTTCGACATGGTGGCCGGGATCGACAATGTTGAGTCCGATGCTTTGGGCATCCTGCGCTACATGGAAATACATATCTCCCGTTACGAATACATCGGCACCCGCTCTTTTTGCTGCATGAATGTACTTATTGCCATCGCCACCGACAACTGCCACTTTCGAAATTAAACGATTGATATCCCCAACTACACGCACACGAGGAACGTTTAATTGCGTTTTAACGTGTTCTGCAAATCGCTCCAATGTCATTGGTTCTTTAAGGGTTCCCACGCGTCCTAGCCCCATTACATTCGCTTCAACGGCTAGTGTATATAAATCATATGCCGGTTCTTCATATGGATGTGCATTTAACATTGCTTTTAGTACTTTATTTTTGGCGGACTTCGGGAACACCACTTCTATTTTTTCTTCGTCCGTTGTTTCCATCTCACCAATTTCCCCGATAAAAGGATCGGCTCCTTCCAATGGTCTGAATCGGCCTTGTCCGTTTGTTGAAAAACTGCAAGCATCATAATCCCCAATATGGCCAGCTCCCGCTTTTGCAAGTGCCAGGCGAAGTGTTTCAGAAAATTCATCCGGTACAAAAACAGCTAATTTCATTAAATTCTCGTGGTAGGTTTTTTCCAGAATTTCTCGGTTTTCAAGTTGGAGGGCATCTGCCAACAAATCATTGACCCCGCCTTCTGCGACATCCAAATTTGTATGTGCTGCATAGACCGCAATGTCATGTTTGATTAATTTTTCATAAAGCTTGCCTGCAGGTGTATCTGTCCGCAAGTTCGCTAATTTACGGAAAATCGGCGGATGATGGGCAATGATTAATTCGCATCCTTTTGCAATTGCTTCATCGGCCACTTGCTCATTCACATCGAGCGTAACCAAGACTTTTGACACATCTTTATTTAACGTTCCGATTGCCAGTCCAATTGGATCATCTTCCATACAAGCAATTTTTTTAGGCGACCAACTTTCAAATTGTTGGATGATTGCATTTCCATTAGTGCTTTTCATCGTTTAGCGCCTCCTCGACTAAAGAGATTAGGTGCAATAGCTCTGTCTTTTTTTGGGCAATTTCAGGCGTTGCTTCCGCGTGTTCCAATGAAGATAGAACTCGTTTTAAATTTTGCACTTCCTTCGACCATTTTTCGATAAAAACATCCGTTTTCTTTGCCATCGAATGTTTGCCCAAATAGATTTCTTGTTCGGTTAGCTCCATATCACCATGCTGGAGAACCAGAATTTCATAAATTTTTTCATCCTCTTTTAAAATCACTTCATCCAAAATAGCCCAATGATTCGCAATCGCCCACTCCCGAATCGCCTTGGCGTGTATGTTGGGCTGCAAAATCAAACGGGTTGCCGTTTTCAGAACTTCCGGTGCTTTTTCCAAAATCGATACAATCAGGGGTCCACCCATCCCGGCAATCGTAATTGTATCCACTCCATCGGCCTCTTGAATTGCCTTTAAGCCATCTGCAAGCCGTACCGTGATATTGTCTGTCAAACCTTCTGCTTTAACTTGCTTTACTGCGGATTCATAGGGACCTTTCACTACTTCCCCAGCAATCGCTTTCTTGATAATTCCTTTATGCACCAAGTAGCAAGGCAAATAGGCATGATCGCTTCCAATATCGGCAACGACAGCTCCTGAAGGTACAAACGATGCGACCGCTTCTAATCGTTTTGATAATTTTTGTGCATTCATATAAGACCGCCTTTTCTATATTCTTCGTACTTATTATATATAAATTTCTAGTATTATTCAGTAAATGTTGACCGGTTCAAAGGAATCCGAATGAAGCTGATGGTTGCCCCTTCAATTAGGAAGAATTATTACCGTGGAGCTTTTTCATTGCTCGGGAATTTGTAAAACTTTTGGACAAAAAAAGCTACCTTATAAAAAATCTATAAGGTAGCCACATAATTATTATTTTAATGAAGAGATATAATCAGCGATTGCCTGCGCTTCAGCGCCAGTTTTTAAACCTGGAGTCATTGGAGTACCTTCAATACCATTTTCAAGAACGTCAACGATATGTTCAGCATCTAGACCCGCAATTTTAGGTCCCATGCCACCAGTTAAGTCACCACCGTGACAACCGATACATGTGCTTACCAATTCTTCACCGCCTGCACCTGCGTCAGCAGTAGCCCCGCCTTCTTCGGTAGTGGCTTCTTCGCCATGTGAAGCAATTTCCTTTTCGTTTCCTGCACCTTCTAATGACATGAAGAAAATAAGTCCGATACCGAATGCCATAATTAGAATATAAGGAATGATTGGATTGTTTTTCATTAGGATAACCTCCCTTAGTTTTAATGTTTCTACATCTATTAATATAGAATCTTGTCAACAATAATTATTGTACTGCATTATTTGGAAAACGAAAAGCCCTTATGTGCAACTTTTACAAGTATTGACACAAATTGGACAAGAAAGTTTTACTGCAGGATATGACGAGCGATGACCAGTTTTTGAATTTCATTTGTGCCTTCCCCGATTTCCAGCAATTTGGCATCCCTTAAGTATCTTCAACTTCATACTCTTTCATATCCCCATACCCGCCATGGATTTGGATGGCTTCGTCTGCTACTTCAACCGCCATTTTGGATGCATAGTTTGGCAATCGCTGCTTCTTTGCTAAATCGCTTTCCCTGGTCTTTTAGCCAAGCTGCTTTATAAACTATATTTCTCGCTAATTCGATTTTCACAGCCATATCAGCAAATTAAACTGAATCGCCTGGAAATGGGAAAGGCTTTTGCCAAATTGCTTTCTTTGTATGGAGTAGGAAACTGCTTTGTCGAAAGCAGCCTATGCAATCCCGACTGCCATCGCTCCAATTCCGATTCGCCCCCCATCCAGGGTGACCAAGAATTGCTCGTATACTTTTCCCATTGTTCCTAATAAATTTTCTTCGGGGACTTTAACATTCTCCAATAAGCTCCGTCGTATTGGAGGCATTCAATCCCATTTTTTCATAATCGCTATTAATAGTGAATCCTTCAGAATCCGTCCGGACAATAATTCCACTTATTTCCTTCCCATTTTTGGAGTCTGTTATGGCTGAGAAAGCCAAATGCTTGGCAAAATTTGTATTCGTAATAAAAACTTTTGAGCCATTGATACCAAAATCCCCATCTTTTAATTGCGCTTTGGTTTCTGTACCGCCAGCATCCGAACCGACATTTGGTTCGGTTAAGATGCTAAAAGAATGATATCGCAAAGTAACCAATTAATACTAGTAACCCTACTATTCCGGATATCGTGAAATACAATAATTTAAATTTAAAGCCCGTCAATAGCCACAAAATGCAATTGGCCGTTAGCAAGCCCAAGAGTATAAATGGTTGTTCAGAGAAATATTCGGTACCTACTTTTACGCACAAACCAAAAAATAAAAGGGCCGATGATACCTGCAAAATCGGTGCCAAGACATCTTCCTTCTTGGCTAAGCGAAAAGCAAATATGAATAGTAAAATCGCAACGAAGCCAACCATGATGGCAACCAGCCACGTTAAGTTGGAAGCCAAAAACAAGATGGCAATCAATGCAATGGTGAAAACAGCTGCGAGTATTGAGGAGAGAATTTTTTTGTTCTTTTCTTTAGCCTTAAGGGATTTTTTAGGGCTAATCTCGTCCTCCAATTCAAGCTCATTGCCTTCAGAGTATAACGTCATCAAAAAATCGCAATAATGCTCCGGCAATAATTTATTTTGTTTCCAAAAAAGTATTTCGTTCAGGATAATTTTTTGTCGAGGATTTGGCATTTTAATTGTCTCCAAATTTGTAGAATTATGTATATTTCCATTTTATCTTATTTTAAGGAGCTAGGGATAGTTAATTTAAATTAAAAAGGCATCCAAATTTGGATGCCTTTAATTTATAAAGATTTCGAGCAGTGTCTAGCGCAAGCCACCCAGCCCCTCGAGGTCGCGGTCTGCTGCTGTCGCTTCGCTTTCGCGCAAAAAACATCTGCCCTCGGTCGAAAGCTGAAAAGATGCTTTCGATTCGGGCCTTCCGCCGTACATAGATGTACAAGTGCCGACAATGTACCTGTCGCTTCGCTTTCGGTACAGTTAAAACATCTGCTGCTGTCGCTTCGCTTTCGCGCAAAAAACATCTGCCACACGACGTGGCGTTGTTGTCGGCCAGCGCTTGAGGCTCACAGGATGTTAGTCATGTCGACGATGCAACAGGACGTTGCGTTTTCGTCTACGCGGGGCTAAGCAGGGCGCTTCCGCTTTTCTTGTTACCTATTCCAAGAAATCTTTTAGACGTTTGCTTCTGGAAGGGTGGCGCAGTTTTCTTAGCGCTTTTGCTTCGATTTGACGAATTCGCTCACGGGTTACGCCGAATACTTTCCCTACTTCTTCAAGCGTACGCGTACGGCCATCATCCAGTCCAAAACGCAAACGCAGAACATTTTCTTCACGGTCCGTTAGTGTATCAAGTACATCCTCAAGCTGTTCTTTTAATAATTCATATGCAGCATGATCGGATGGTGATTGCGCTTCATGGTCTTCGATAAAGTCGCCAAGATGCGAATCATCCTCTTCCCCAATCGGTGTTTCCAAAGAAACCGGTTCTTGGGCGATTTTGAGGATTTCACGCACTTTTTCCGGTGTTAAATCCATTTCTTCCCCAATTTCTTCCGGAGACGGTTCGCGACCAAGATCCTGCAATAATTGTCTTTGAACACGGATTAATTTGTTGATTGTTTCCACCATGTGTACCGGGATACGAATCGTGCGGGCTTGGTCTGCAATTGCACGAGTAATCGCTTGGCGGATCCACCAAGTTGCGTATGTCGAGAATTTAAACCCTTTGCGGAAATCAAATTTCTCCACGGCTTTAATAAGACCCATATTTCCTTCTTGAATTAAATCAAGGAATAACATCCCACGTCCAACATATCGCTTGGCGATTGAGACAACCAAGCGCAAGTTTGCTTCCGCCAAACGTTTGCGCGCTTCTTCATCACCTTGTTCAATACGTTCTGCCAATCGGATTTCTTCTTCAGCAGTAAGTAAGTCAACGCGACCAATTTCTTTTAAGTACATACGAACAGGGTCATTGATTTTAACACCTGGAGGAACACTTAAGTCATTAAGATCAAACGCTTCTTCGCTCTCTTCTTGCTTCGCTAAAACTTCTTCTTCAAATTCTTCTTTTCCATCTACTTCAATACCGAAACTTTTCTCAATATCTTCGGCAAAATGGAAGATTTCTTCATTTTCAAGCTCAAATGGAGAGAGTTTGCTTGAAATCTCTTTCATCGAGATTTCATTTGTTTTTTTTGCTTTTTCTTGTAAAAGTGTTTTCACTTCTTCAATTGTCTGTCCATTGACAACTTCTTTTGATTGTTCTGACTTGTCCGCCATAAACCTTCCTCCTTCTAACAACGAAAATCGGGTTAAATCGCCGATAGTGATTTCCTCAATTGTATAATGGCCTGAGCGATTTCAAGCGCGCGTTTATGCTCATGCATTTTTTCAGCTTCTTGTGAATCATGAAGCAATTTTTGAATTTCTAGCTCTATCCGATGCTTTTTTAACTGCTTTATGCAATCTGAAATTTCTGCTTCAGCCTGGTCTGGATCATGCTCCGCAAGCGCAGCTTCCATCACCAGTTTTCTTAAATCGGGGTCATCCAGGACTTCAAGGAACCTTTGGTAGTCCGGGGACCCATGCTCTTCATAAAAACCGATTAAACGAACAAATACAGCATTGTATCCATCTCTTATGAAAGGTTGAAGTTCAAGGGTCCTTAAAACATGATCAACAACATCGATACTTGATAGCATATGCGATAACAGCATCCGTTCTGCACGTTCAGTTGCATTTAATGATTTTTTTGTTTGAGCAGCAACTTGATTTACTGGTTGTTGTTGTTTACTTTCAGATCGGTTATACCTCTTGGCATGATCCGCTTCAAATTTCCGATATTGTGCATATATGGCTTCCTCAGAAATATTTGTTTCACTTGCTAACTGTTTTATATAAAGATCTCGTTCAATGGGTGAAGATCGGCCAACAAGGAGTTCAAGTACTTCCTGGGTATATTGCAATACGTCATTCTCAAATTGGAAGTTTTTATTTTTCCTTGAATACATCATCATAAAAGCAATGTATGCATGAGGTTTTTCTAAAATTTGTCCAATAAAAGAATCGGCACCATATTTTTTTATATAATCGTCTGGATCTAACTTTTCCGGCAAGACAGCAACTTGGACTTTCAATTTTTCGGAATGCAGCATTTCAGAAGCCCTTTTGGCCGCTTCCCAACCAGCATGATCACCGTCATAACAAACAATTATTTGCTCGCTTAAGCGCTTTAACTTTGTGATGTGCTGAGGCGTTAAGGAAGTGCCCATTGTTGCAACCGCATTATAAACACCAGCCTGATTGGCAGCCAGTACGTCCATAAAGCCTTCCATCAATATAATTTGACGTTTTTTTCGGATAACGGTTCTGGCCTTGTCCAAATTAAAAAGAACATTACTTTTGTGAAAAATAGGCGATTCCGGACTATTTAAATATTTGGCCTCATCTTGCGAATCAATGACTCGACCGGAAAAAGCAATAACTTTTCCATTTTCATCACGAATTGGAAACATGATTCGTCCACGAAAGCGATCAAAGTAAGTATGGTCACTTTCACGCTTGATGATGAGTCCGCACTCCGCCATTTCTTCTTGGTCAAAGCCTTTTCTTTTTAGCAAAACTGACAGCGTATCCCAAGCGGGCAATGACCAGCCTATACCATTCGTTTCGATACTTTCCTTTGTAAATCCTCTTTTTAGAAGATAATTTAAAGCTTGTTCGCCCTCTTCCGTGTTCATCAGTAAATGATGAAAATATTCGGCAGTAAATGCATGAGCCTCAAGCATTTTTTCTTCTTTTAAGGAATAGGCAGACCTTTCATTGGACATACTTGGGCTTTGAAGCTCCAAATTGATGCCAATGCGGCTTCCCAGTTTTACAACAGCATCTGGAAATGGTATATTCTCAATATCCATTACAAAAGTAATCGCATTGCCACCTGCACCGCATCCGAAACAGTGAAAAATCTGCTTGTCTTGCGACACCGAAAACGAAGGTGTATTCTCACCGTGAAAAGGACATAATCCGAACCAGTTACGCCCTCTTTTTGTTAATTGCATATAATCGCTAATGACATCGACTATATCCGATTGAGAGCGGATTTGCTCAATCATCTCTTCAGGTATTTTTCCAGTCATTTCATCACCAACTTCACATGCTTACTACATTATTCGAGATAAATAATTAAAAACCTCTATTTTTTCGACAAAAATAGTTAAATTTTTAAAATCCTTATTTCATTATATTTTTACCACAATTTTCTCATTATAAAACAAATAGATGAATATTTCCACTTTTTTTGTTGCTTTTATAAAAAAATTCTTAACCATTGTCGAAATTTGCTGTTTGAACAATGCCAGCAATTATGCCTTCGCCGATCAGGTGATGGCAAAGAAAATTCTAGCGCGCAAAAAAACCACCTCTAAAACTAGAGGGGTTCATGGTTTCATGCTTATAAATTGTTTTGTTCAATTTTTTCCATAATTACATTTGCTGTTTCTTCGACTGCTTTATTGGTTACGTCAATAATGGAACATCCAATTTTTTCGACTACTTTGTAAAAATGCTCGATTTCTTGTTCAATACGGGAAGGCTTTGCGTAAATGGCATCATCATTTAATCCTAAAGCCATTAAGCGCTCTTTCCGAATGACATTCAATTTTTCCGTAGAAATCACTAATCCAAAACATTTTTTTGGATCCACTTTGAATAATTCTTCTGGAGGCTTGATTTCGGGTACTAATGGCACATTAGCCACTTTATAGCGTTTATGGGCCAAGTATTGGGAAAGCGGTGTTTTCGAAGTTCTGGAAACACCCACCAAAACAACATCGGCTAATAGCAACCCTCTAGGATCCCGGCCATCATCGTATTTCACTGCAAATTCAACCGCTTCAATTTTTTTGAAATATTCATCATCCAGCTTGTGAACAAGTCCCGGCTCTTCGCGCGGCTGCTCGCCTACTTTATCTTCAAAAATATGAATCAGCGGTCCAAGCAAATCAATCCAAGGAAGCCCTTCTTCGTTGCAGCTGTCCATCATGAATTTTCTCTTTTTTGCTTCAACTAATGTAAAAACGATAATCGCTTCTTGTTCTTTTGCGATTTCAACAATTTTTTCTATATGATCATTATTTTCAATATTAGGGAACTTGCGTATCACAGTATTATCGAAGTTTGGCCGAAATTGAGAAACTGCCGCTTTCACAACTTGTTCACCTGTTTCCCCAACTGAATCAGATACGACAAATACTTTTAAATTTTCCAATTTAGCACTCCTTATAAATCATGCGTTTCGGCTAACGAGATAAACGCTTTAGTAACATTGGTCTTGGTTAACCTGCCAACGATTTCAAGACCATTCTCTGTTTCGTTTACAACAGGAAGTGAGTCAACTTGGCGTTCGATTAATTTTTTAGCAGCGCCGATTAATGAATCTGATTTTTTGCAATATACAATATTGGGCATTCTGGACATAATAATATGAACCGGTATTTTCGTTAGTTCTTGAGAACCTATGCTTGTTCGCAATAAGTCTTTCCGGGAAAGCACGCCTTGCAGAAATGAATGGTCATCCACAACGAACAACGTGCCGACATCTTCCAGGAACAACTGGACAATCGCATCGTAAACCGTCATATTTTCTGAAACAACAACCGGCAGGGACTGATAATCTCCTACTTTTAAATTCATCATTGATTCACTTACAGTTGTCATCGTTTTTTTTCCGGAATAGAAATAACCAACTCGCGGCCTAGCATCCAAAAAGCCAGCCATCGTTAAAATTGCTAAATCCGGTCGAAGAGTAGCCCGAGTCAAATTTAAACGTTCTGCAATTTGCTCACCTGTTATTGGGCCATTTTCTTTGACAATCTGCAGAATCGTGTCTTGACGTTTATTGAGTTCTATTGGACTCACCCGCTTTAAATAGTGTTATACTTTTACTTAAATATTATATACTAATTTAAAGAACTGTGCGAAAAAAGAATAAAAATTATATATTATTGACACAGTTTAAAGAAATAGCATAAAATAGCGGTAAGCAAAACATAGGCAATGACAGGACAATAGTATCTTTTCAATTATACCCAGCGAGTAGGAATTGGTGCAAGCCTACAAGAAAAGAGAAACGGCACCCTGGAGCCATTTTTTCAAAAAGAGGATTGTTCAAAGTTCAGTAAGCGAAAAAGCGCTTTACTTCAACCGAAAGAGGTTGAAAAGAAAGCGTTTGTCAGACAAGGAACGCGGAAAAAATTAACCGGAGTGAACATTTTGAGGTTTGCGGACTAAAACCGCCACGTCCTGTGGCAGATGTCTTTTGCGCGAAAGCGAAGCGACAGCAGCAACATCCGCATGACAAACATCGTGTTTGCCCAGGATTAATTTTTGACAAGTGACGCGAGACAGCGAAGCGCTTTACTTCAACCGAACAATCAAGCGGGGTGGAACCGCGGGTGTACATACGCACTCGTCCCCGGGCAATACGCCCGGAGACGGGTGCTTTTATATTCCACTCAAATTTGCCAAGGCGAATTTGAACAAAAACTAAACATAGGAGGAAACATTTATGGCACAAAAATCTATGGAAACAATCGTTAGCTTGGCAAAACACCGAGGCTTCGTCTTCCCTGGATCTGAAATCTACGGGGGTCTAGCCAATACGTGGGATTACGGTCCACTTGGAGTTGAACTGAAAAACAACATCAAAAAAGCATGGTGGCTAAAATTCGTTCAAGAATCGCAATACAATGTTGGTCTGGATGCAGCCATTTTGATGAACCCTCGTACATGGGTGGCATCTGGCCACGTTGGAAACTTCAATGACCCAATGATTGACTGTAAATCATGTAAAGCCCGCCACCGCGCGGATAAATTAATCGAAGAAGCATCCCTTGAGAAAACTGGCAAAGAGATTATCGTCGATGGCATGAGCTTCGATCAAATGAAAGCAAAAATGGAAGAGTTAGCTGTGACATGCCCTGAATGCGGTAAAGACGACTTTACGGACATTCGCCAATTCAATTTAATGTTCAAAACTTTCCAGGGTGTTACGGAAAGCTCTACAAACGAGATTTTCTTGCGCCCCGAAACGGCACAAGGCATTTTCGTTAACTTTAAAAATGTCCAACGTTCGATGCGTAAACGTATACCATTTGGCATCGCCCAAATCGGCAAGTCATTCCGCAACGAAATTACGCCAGGAAACTTTACGTTCCGTACTCGCGAATTCGAACAAATGGAGCTTGAATTCTTCTGTAAGCCAGGCGAAGATTTAGAATGGCAGCAATACTGGAAAGAATTCTGCAAAAACTGGTTATTAAACTTGGGCATGAAAGAAGAAAGCATGCGTCTTCGCGATCATGAAGAAGATGAATTATCGCACTATTCGAATGCAACAACAGATATCGAATTCCGCTTCCCATTTGGTTGGGGCGAGTTATGGGGAATCGCCGACCGTACGGATTATGACTTAAAACAACATATGGAGAATTCCGGCGAGGATTTCACTTATATTGACCCGATTTCAAACGAACGTTATGTTCCTTATTGCATCGAGCCGTCACTTGGTGCAGACCGTGTGACTTTGGCATTCTTATGCGATGCGTATGATGAAGAGGAATTAGAGGGCGGCGAATCTCGTACAGTGCTGCGTTTCCACCCGGCTCTTGCTCCATTTAAGGCAGCGGTGTTGCCATTGTCCAAAAAATTGGCTGACGAAGCCGGCGAAGTATGGGCGGAACTGCGTAAATCCTTCCCTGTCGATTACGATGAATCACAATCAATCGGTAAACGCTACCGTCGCCAAGATGAAATCGGTACGCCATTCTGTATCACGTATGATTTCGATTCAAAAGAAGATGGCCAAGTAACAGTCCGCCACCGCGACAGCATGGACCAAGTCCGTATGCCGATTGCCGAGGTAAAGGCTTATATCGAAAAGCATCTTCAATTCTAATAGGTACTGCCTTCGGAAAAAAAACGGACTCTGTGCCGAAAGCGAAGCGACAGGCACAAACAATGCCAATTTCAGAAGTTAAAGCTTATATTGAAAGTCATTTGAAATTCTAAAACTAGATACTTTTCCTGAAGGTATGCGAGTTCTGCACCGAAAGCGAAGCGGCAGGTGCAAACTCGCACGCCCATCTCAAAAGTTAAAGATTATTGAAAGTCACTTATAATTTTAAAACTGAAATTTTTTCCAAAGATATGCGAGTTCTGTGCCGAAAGCGTAGCGACAGGCACAAGCCTTTTAAATAGAAATTAAAGCTTATATCGAAAAGCATCTTCAATTCTAATTTAACAATTTTACATTAAAATAAAGCACACATTGATATTTTTCTTCTTCAATGTGTGCTTTTTCACTCTCTAAAATAGGAAAGTTTCCTTATTTTGTTCATTTTGTTCATTCCTATAATGAATTGTTGGAATATTTGGATTATAATGGATAAAAAATAAGAGGTGAGATGGATGTTCCTTCAAGCTTTATTTAAACAGCAAAAAAAAGAGGAAATCGAAATTTCCGCTGCCGAAAAATTCCTCACGATTGTCCGTGAATTATTAAATAAAGAACTTCCTGAACATCGATCACACCATCATATCTTATACACGGCAAATACCAGACTAGAAATTTTTCGCAATCTTTTAACCCATCATCGCAGCCAATCAAATGTCCATCAAAAATTGGGCAACTTTCATAGCGAAATGTACGAACAAATAGGAAAAAAAGTGAGTGAACTGCAATGCTTGGTGGATGGCTATATGGAACTTAACATCGATATAAAGCAAATGAATCATCGTCTGCACTTTTATCATGATAAAATCCATTACCTCTATGAAAACTATACCCAATTCCAAGATCGACAATATATTGAAGAATATAGCACCTTTTTTTGGCAGGCATTAAAAATGGATGCCCTTGAAATCATCCGTAAAGTCCTATAATTTTCCGCTCACTCTGTTTTTCCATCCTCATTGCTTGATTTTCTTGTCAGTAATGGGGTTCTTTCCAATTGCTCAATAAATGAGCGTGACTTTAAGCGAATCCCCGTTTGTTCTTCATAGATGGTCGTGACTATTTTTTTGATAAATTGTTTTGTCGCCTTTTTTAACTCCAACTTGCCTATTTGATCAATCGGGACTGTATAGAACATCCGAACGAGCTTTAGTTGCGTTGGCGAAAGTCGAATAATGTATGGATCGTGATGGAAACAACGGTGACATAAAAAACCGCCTTGTGAGAATGAAAATGCAAATTCCCCTTCTATCGCACCACATGAAGCACACGCATGAAGAATCGGCTGCACGCCTGTGAAAGGCAGCATCTTCCAGTCCACAAATAAAGCGATGGCTTCAGGATCATATTCTTCTTCAATTGCATTCAGAGCTTGTTGAAGTACTTCGAATGCAAAGGGTTGTGGGCCCCCTTCCTCCACAAGACGGTCAATCAGCTCTACGATATAGCTTGCATAGGCTGTCGCATAAATGTCTGTTTGGATATGTCGCATTGAGGACAAATGCTCGCCTTGTTGGAGCGTCCCCATTCCGGATGTTCTTTGGACTACATACATCCCATGCATAAAAGTTTGTGTAACACCCGCCAAACGACTCGTTGGTTTCTTGGCACCTCTGGCCATGACAGTTACTTTGCCGGCTTCTCTTGTCATTAAAGTAACGATTTTATTGGACTCGCCATAAGCGCGAGACTTTAAAACTATGCCTTCCCATTTATGTAGCACCCGCGGCACTTCCTTCGATATATTTTCCTATTTTCATTATACATCATTTAGCAGACAGTCTAGTATTCATTCATTCCCTTCCTTTGCAAATATAAAACAGACAAGCCTTTTGCCGGCTCGCCTGTTTGATTAGTTTCTATTGTCTAGCTGCAGCGCCCAGCCCCTCAAGGGCGGTTCCGCTTTTCTAATATTCATCTTCGCGATAGCCAAAGTCACGCAAATGCGTGGACTTGTTTCGCCAATCTTTTTGTACTTTGACCCAAAGCTCCAGATATACTTTTGATCCAAGCAGCATTTCGATATCTTTTCGTGCAAGGGTACCTACTTCTTTTAATAAGGAACCGCGTTTTCCAATGACAATCCCTTTTTGCGAATCACGTTCCACCATAATGGTTGCTTGCACGCGAATCATATTTTCGTTTTCTTCATCACGCTTAATTTTATCAATGACTACCGCAATGCTATGCGGGATTTCTTCTCTTGTTAAGTGCAGCACTTTCTCTCGGATCAACTCTGAAATGATAAATCGTTCCGGATGATCCGTGACTTGGTCTGCAGGATAATATTGCGGTCCTTCCGGCAAATATTTTTCGATTGTTCCCAGGAGATGATCCACATTATTTCCTTGCAGTGCCGAAATCGGGACAATTTCAGCGAACGGATATTTCACTTTATATGTTTCGATAATTGTAATCAATTCATCTGGATGTATTTGATCGATTTTATTCACAACTAAAAAGACAGGTGTTTTTGTGCCTTCCAATAATTCAAGGATGAACTCATCCCCCTTGCCAATCCCTTGTTCGGCATTGACCATAAACATAATCAAATCTACTTCTCGTAATGTATTTTTTGATACTTTGATCATGAATTCGCCCAGTTTATGTTTGGGTTTATGAATTCCCGGTGTATCGATGAAAATCATCTGGGAGTCTTCACGCGTCAAGACGCCTTGAATTTTATTTCTTGTTGTTTGCGGTTTATCTGACATAATGGCAATTTTTTGCCCAATGACGCGGTTCAAAAATGTTGATTTCCCAACGTTTGGCCGTCCTATAATCGAGATAAAACCTGACTTATAGCTATTGTTGATTTCCTGCATTTGATAAATCCTCCGGTTTAAAGGCGCCTGGCAAAAGCTCGCCTACTGTCGTTTGCTGTATATCCCCTTTTAAGTTTGTTAAGTAAACCGGCATTTCAGGTGAACAAAACTCTGAAATGACTTGTCTGCAAGCTCCACAAGGAGAACATGGACCTTCTGTATCCGCAACTACTGCGATCGCTTTAAATTTCTTGCTGCCTTCGGATACCGCTTTAAAAATCGCTGTTCTTTCTGCACAGTTCGCCAAGCCATAGCTGGAATTTTCAATGTTGCATCCTTGATAAACTTTGCCATCCTCTGTCAGGAGTGCTGCACCTACTTTAAACTTTGAGTATGGCACATAAGCATTTTCTCTGGCCGTTTTTGATTGTTCAATTAATTCTTTCATATCCATTTTCATCCCTCAATTCTTTCTTTTAAGCCCATTTTGGCAAAAAAATGAGTAAACCGATTATAACACTTGCTATGGCAAATACAAGCACCGCACCCGCAGCCACATCCTTCGCCTGCTTCGCCAGGGGGTGAAGTTCGGGCGATGCCAGGTCAACTACACTTTCAATGGCGGTGTTGATCATTTCAGCTCCAATGACTAGAGCGATAATAACCGTAATGATTAGCCATTCTGTATAAGACAGACCTGTTAATAACCCAGCTATGATGACAACCAGCGCGCTCAAAAAATGAATGCGCATGTTTTGCTCTTGCAGTGCCGTCAAGATGCCATAAAAAGCAAATCCAAAAGATTTAATCAGCTTACGAACGTCCATGAAAATCACGACCCAGGCCAAACGACGATAAAATTTCGTCCTGTTTCCCAAACATGATTTTTTCATCCTCTTCTGTCATATGGTCGTAGCCCAGCAGATGCAAGAACCCATGAACCGCCAGGAACCCCAATTCGCGTTCAAACGAATGGCCATAATCTTCGGCTTGTTCCCTTGTTCGATCTGTCGAGATAATAATATCGCCCAAAACTCTTGGAATACCTTCTCCTACAATTTCAACTTCTCCTTCTCCCAATTCTTCAAGAGCGAAGGAAATCACATCCGTGGGTTGATCTTTATCGCGGTATTCACGGTTAATGGCATGAATTGCTTCATTTGTAACAAACGTGATTGATACTTCACTGCCATCTTCAATTTCCAATGTTTCTGCAGCATGCTGGAGCAATTTTTCGACTAAGTCAATATGCTGCTCCTTCACTTCATTTGTTTCATCTAAAAAATCAATACTGAGCATAGGTTCCTCCTAAAAATCTTATTCGCCTTTTGAATTAAATTATCCCTCTTTTGGATATTCAATTCTTGAATGGAAAATCCCATTCAACGTCTCGCAAAGAACGTTTTCAATTTGCTTCAATTCCTTGATGGAGACATCACATTCATCGAATTGGTGTTCCTGTACACGGCTTTGAATAATGGAATGTACCAGCTGCTGAACCTTTTCGGCATTGGGGTGTTTCATCGAACGGACAGCTGCTTCCACACTATCTGCAATATTGATGACAGCCGCTTCCTTCGTTTGCGGCTTTGGACCTGGATAGCTGAATTTCTTTTCATCCACTTCTTCATTTTCTTCTTTTGCTTTATGCAAGAAAAATTTTAAAGTGCTCGTTCCATGATGCTGAAGTGCAATATCAACTATTTCTTTCGGCATTTTATGTTTTTCCAAAAGGTCGGCCCCTTCTGTTGTATGGGCAATGATGATTTCGGCGCTTCTTTCCGGCGGCAATGAATCATGCGGATTAATACCGGACATTTGATTTTCAATAAAGAAAGCGGGTCTTCTTGTTTTTCCTATATCATGATAATAACATGCCACCCGGGCCAAGAGTCCATCTGCACCAATCGCTTCACAAGCAGTTTCAGCCAAGTTCGCCACCATTACGCTATGATGATAGGTGCCGGGTGTTTCCGTTAACAACTTTTTTAACAATGGATGATTTGGATTTGATAACTCAATTAACCTCATTGTCGACAATAATCCAAAGGCTGATTCAAAGAAAGGCAATAATCCCATGGTAAGCGCCCCGGATAATATACCCGAAGCAATGCCCGCAATCACATAATACATCAGTTCAAACACATCATAATTCGTCTGGGACATGAGCAAATAAAAAGCAATAAATAATAAATTAAAAATCGCTACTACTCCACATGCCTTTAATAGGTGTGACCTTTTCTCGAAGCTTCTCATAAAGAAAACGCTTGAAAGCCCGCCGAAAATAATGTACAGAGCAATATCCATTTGAAGGACTGCAGAAAAGCCTTCATGGAAAATAATGCCCCCTGAGGCAGCCGTTAATACGGTAATCAATACTGCCGCTCTTTCATTGGCCAGAAGCCTTACAAGCATTGTCGCCAATGCAGTAGGATATAAAAAGGCGATGGTTGATTCAAATTCATCAGATAGCAAACTTAAAATCTTCATTAATACGAGAGAAATACAATAAACGCTTGCGGTAACGAACAACGCTTTTCTTTTTTTCTCGATTTCCATATTTAATTGTATAAATAAAATATACAAAAAAGCCATCTGCAAGATAATCAAAATGATTAAACCCACAATCGGTTTTGTTGTTGTCTGATTATCCAAAAGACCAAGTAATTCTAACTGCCGATACACTTCACGGTCAATCAATTCGCCCTCTTGAACGATAATCTGCCCTTGCAGAATTCGGGTAGGCTCTACCTCTTCCTGGGCTTGAAGAACCAACTCTTCAGTCCGGACTTCATCCAAAATTTCGGTTTCGACAATTGCGGCTCGTCCGATCATGATGACAGCGCTTAAAATACTTTCATCAAGCGCACCTTGCTGACGTATGCTGGATTCCAATTCGCTTCGTTTGAGCGCGACATCTTCTGCTCGGATTGCCTCTTCCAACATGGTTTCCACTTCTTTTGCCAGAAAAGATTTCGCAGCACTGATCGCTGATTTAGGAGCTGTCAAAAGCGACTGCAATTGGCTATTGGTAAAATTCAGTTGAGATTGGCTATCCGTAATTTCTCTCAACTGGACACTTAATAACTCGATTTGTTCTTCCATTGGAACTTCTTCGGTTTTGGCATCTATTTCTTTTCTTACATCCAGTACGATATCAAATAAGGAACGTACAAATGCGGCTCGATGTTCTGCCATTTCCTCATTGAATAAATAGACTGGTTCTACGCTGCTTTCTGCTTGTTCACGTTCTTGTTGCGTCTTAACGGTGTCTTCCACTGTCTTTACGGCGCGAATCGTTTCCGGAGCGAGCTGGAAAGCTTGAATATCATATGTAGTACTGTGTATATTCCCGAACATCAGGAAAAATTGCAGCACACCGGTTGTGAATAGTGTGACGATTAATAAGGTCCGAAAACTGATCAGGTTCAGCAATCTATTAAAATGCTTTTCCACTTGCGCACCCCCAAATGTCTATATGAATAGTTTACCAATTTATGAAACTAATTTCATCGAAGTTTTTTGGAAAATAAAAAATGTGCACGTAAAACGTACACATTCATTCTTTACAGTTTGAAATTACAATTCTTGATCGCTGTATGCATGGATGATTTTGGCAACAAGCGGATGGCGAACTACATCTCCCGCCTCCAGCATTTTGAATTGAATATCTTTCACATATTTTAAGCTTCGCTCGGCAATAATTAATCCCGATTCTGTATTTTTCGGTAAATCAATCTGTGATTTATCGCCGGTAATCACCATTTTGGAGCCAAAACCCAACCGCGTTAAAAACATTTTCATTTGTGCATGCGTTGTATTTTGGGCTTCATCGAGAATGACGAATGCATCGTCCAATGTTCGGCCGCGCATATATGCCAGCGGTGCAATTTCGATTGTCCCGCGCTCAATTAAGCGCTGTGTTTGTTCTTGTCCGTATATATCATGCAAGGCATCATAAAGGGGCCTTAAATATGGATCCACCTTTTCTTTTAAATCGCCAGGCAAAAACCCTAAAGATTCTCCAGCTTCCACTGCAGGTCTTGTTAAAATAATTCGTTTAACATGTCCGTTCTTCAGAGCCTGCGTGGCCATTACTACCGCCAAATAAGTTTTACCGGTACCTGCTGGCCCAATGCCAAATACGAGGTCGTGGTGACGAATGGCTTTTATGTACTCCCGCTGGCCAATCGTTTTCGCACGGATGGGCTTCCCTTTATAATTTCGAGCAATTTCTTCATCATATAATTCAGCAAAATATTCGATTGTCCCTTTATTTACCATTTCGATTGCTGTAGCAACATCACGCAAATCAATATTTACACCTTTGCGAATTACCTTTAAGAGCGCATGCAGCAAATCCCTCGCCTGTTGCTTTTGGGGTTCGGGTCCTGCGATTTGAATTACTGCACCGCGAGTGATAATTTGAACCTGGAATGTCTCTTCAATCAGCTTTATGTTCGCATCCGACATTCCAAGAAGCATGACTGCTTCATTAGGGTTTTCAACTTGTAATTCTGATAATTGTTCTGACATAAATCAATCTCCTTGGTCAATTGGGTAGTTTTCTGCAATATTTTCATTTACCAAAAATAAGACTTTCCCTTTCACTTTATCATCATCGAATGAAACGTGCAAAACGTTTTCCTTTTTTATAATCGTTTTGGGCGGCAAAGATTTTAAAATTTTTTCGTGCAATAGAGGCAAAATAAACGATTCGATTTGCTCTTCGGTGATTTCTTGCGTCACTGTGCTGTACTTTTGAACTGCTGTGATTTCGACAAAACTTGAAAGCCATACCGGTAAATCGACCTTTTGAAACGATTTTCCCTGCTCCTTTTCTTCGTTTAATTTGAAATCAAATACCCATTCCCTGGAATTGGCTGAAATATATTGAACTTGCTTAGGAATGGCAAACTCTGTTTCGAGCCAGTAATCCGCATAAACGCCACCTTCAGCACCTACAACAACAGACTTGTCTCCTACTGTTATTACCCCTGAAACAAGCGTATCGCCTTTATATACCGTCGTATTCGGCAATACACGGCGTTCCCCGCTCGAAATATCAAAGTGTGTAACAACACCGCTTTTAGCAGCAATTAAATGATTCTTCTCCTTGCTTATATTATTTTTATTGTCAGTAATAGGAGCCATTTGGGGAATGATTGTCATGCTGCTGCCTTTTTTCAGAATATGCACCCACGACAAATCCCTTAATTCCTCCATGATGGTTTGGCGGATGACAAAATCAGACTGTACTTTCCCTTTTAAGATTGGTTGTTCCAAAGCCAGTTTTTCTTGAATCACATTTTCCACCGCAACTCGCAGTTCAGGCGTTTCTGCCTCCACATTAATATCCCACATTAGCTGGGAGCCGATCATCGGGAACAGAATGAGGAGAAGCAAGCCAATAGCTGTCCAACTATTTTTCTGGAAAATCCGCGACACTTGCATATAGCGTATTTTCATTCTTACACGATACTTTTTTCGGGATGCCCGAAGGACTTTTAAATCTTTTCGTGCAATCTCAAAGTGTATGTTTTTTTCATGATGTTTTAAATTTCTGATTTTTATTCCTTTTACATGCAAGTTTTGAATAAAGGCATGGGCTCCATTGCTCTGGACAATCGTAATTTCGACAGGGCGATTATCAAACTTTTCCATAATCATTCACCTGTCTTTTCATTTCAATCAATAATAAGTTTTCTACATGCAGTATAAATTCTTCCTCTTTCATCACATCTATATGTACACGATTTGCCTTTATTAAAAATGAAAAATTTTCATATATAAACGAGCAATGCCCTTCCGAAGCTTCCAAAAACTTATAGGTGCCAATCAAGCGAAGTTGGCTGCTATTTACAATTTCAATTAATGGGTCTGTCTGGAATAATTTTTTCAAATAAAAAGCCCCCTTTCGCATAAGTATATGCTTTAAGAAAGGGGGGCATGTGTAAATTATTAAGTTGACAATGTGTCAGATGCGCCTTGGCGTATTTGTGAACTTCACTAAGTCAATGAAGCTAATCCACCTGCCGCTATTTTCGTTTCGCTTTTGGCGGAGCCAGAATCTCGGAAGTAATCACTGCTTGCACCAATGCACGTCGATTAGCAGGAATCAAACTGTCAATGTCATTCAACTTCATATGATCATTCTCTGCATTGGAATTGATTCTTCCACCCAAGCGAGCCGTCGAACGATTTTCATTCAATGATGCTCTTTCAGTCGATTTTGAAGGTATTGTTTCAACCTCTTTCTCTGTTTCTTGCTCGGAAGATACACGACTGTCCGAAGATTTGAGTGATTTTCCATTCAGTTGCTGAAAGACTTCATTAGCAAAATCCTCAAGACTGCGGGGCCCATTCTTTTTTTGACGTTCACCTGGTACATCAAAAGTTTGCTTTGAGGGCTGATTATTAAATGGCGGCATTGTTTTTTGATGTTCATTTTTCTTTTTGGTGCTATTGATGATTGAACTTATAATAAATAAGACAACCATCATGATAATCCCTTCCACTTAGTCGACACTCCCTTCTTCAGGTGTGCATGCCTTTATTTTTTCGTTCCATCCTGTTTATCATTCGTTACTTTTGAAATGGAATCTCTCATGGAAGTGTCTGCCTGGATATTTTTGTAGTTCATATAATCCATAATCCCAAAGTTGCCTGAGCGCAGCGCCTCTGCCATTGCCATCGGAACTTCGGCTTCCGCTTCCACTACTTTCGCTTTCATTTCCTGAACTTTTGCAACCATCTCTTGTTCTTCCGCTACGGCCATTGCACGGCGTTCTTCCGCTTTGGCTTGGGCGATATTTTTATCCGCCTGCGCTTGCTCGATTTGCAACTCTGCACCGATATTTTTCCCAACGTCAACGTCTGCAATGTCAATAGAAAGAATCTCGAAGGCCGTTCCGGAATCCAATCCCTTGGAAAGAACAGTTTGTGAGATTAAATCCGGGTTCTCCAACACTTTTGAATGGCTGTCGGAACTACCAATCGTGGATACAATCCCCTCGCCTACACGAGCGATGATTGTATCTTCCCCTGCACCACCGACTAATCGGTGCAAGTTCGCACGAACCGTAATCCGTGCTTTCGCTTTCACTTCAATCCCGTTAATAGCCACACCGGCGATAAATGGTGTTTCGATTACTTTTGGGTTAACGGACATTTGTACGGCCTCCAAAACATCACGGCCAGCCAAATCGATGGCTGCTGCGCGTTCAAATGTCAACTCGATATTGGCGCGGTGGGCTGCAATCAAGGCGTTTACTACCCGGTCCACATTCCCGCCTGCTAAATAGTGGGACTCGAGTTGATTAATGGTTACTTCCAAACCTGCTTTATGTGCCTTAATCAAAGGATTGACAACCCGCGCAGGAATAACTCTTCGCAGCCTCATCCCGATTAATGTGAAAATACTTACCCGAACTCCAGCTGCCAATGCGCTGATCCACAGAGCTACCGGTACAACCGTTAAAATAACTGCCAGCACAATAACGATCAAGACAATCGTTACGATTAAACTAATTGCTGCTGCATCAAAAACCATGCCTATTCCACTCCTTTTTTAATTTCTCTCACGACAATTCGTGAACCTTCCACTTGAACTACTTCTACTTTTTTATTGTTTTCAATATAAATTCCTTCCGACACTGCATCGATTCGCTCATTTCCAATAATGACCGCACCAGCAGGACGGAGGGGTGTCACGGAATCTCCAACTTTGCCCAATAGGTCGATTCGATTGATATTCGAAACATATCCTTCTTCAGTAGTTGTTGCATCACGCAAAATAAGCTTATTAAAAAGATAAAGATTTTTTCCGAAGAACTTCATAATTATCACCATTCCTATAGTTGCAATAAACACGGCGATTAAAATGGAATATGCCATATGAACCACACTTTCCCCTGCGAATAATAAACTGATTAGCATCAATCCTCCACCAATTATCCCAACAATACCTCCTGGGATAAACAACTCTGCCAGAATGAGTGCAAATCCTATAATGAAGACAACGACCGATTCGTATCCGGCAAAGCCCGCAATGGTGTGACCAAAGAAGAATAGGGCAAATGACGCCAGACCAATGATACCCGGAAAGCCAAATCCTGGGGAAAATAATTCCATTACCAAGCCGAAGCAGCCAATTGTCAATAACAACGTAACAACAAGCGGATTTGTAATAAACCGGGCGAGTTTTTCCGCAAATGTCGGTTCTACTGAAACTACTTCACTGTCAGATAGATTTAATTTATTCAGCAGTTCGTCCAGATTGGATACTGTCCCTTCTGAATAGCCAACTTCCAGTGCTTCTTCGGCGGATAAAGTTAAAAGTTTTCCTTCCGGAGCCCTGTATTTTGGAAGGTTCACCGACGAATCTGCCATTGCCTGTGCAAAGATTGGATTTCTATCCTTTGCCTCGGCCGCAGCTTCCATTGCACCAATCCAGGCACTGTTGGCTTTTTCTCCGGCCGCATTTCCCGCACCGTCGATAATGGCTGCAGCACCGATTGTAGCATTGGGAACCATATAGATTTCTTTGGCATGCAGCGCTATATAGGCTCCTGCTGAAAGGGCTTTCGAGTTAATGAAAGCAATGACATCAATTGGTTGTTTATCAATTAATTTACCAATCTCATCTGCGGATGTCACATACCCACCAGGTGTATGTATTTCTAGTATGATTTTTTCGGCACCTTGTTCTTTCGCTTCATTGAATGCCCTTTCAAGAAAGGCTTTTAACCCGTCTTCCACTTCATTTTCAAGCGGAACATGATACACCTTTCCGCTGGCCTGAACAGATAAGATTGGAAGCAGCAAGGAAATTGATATCAAACAAAGAAGCATCCAACTAAACAAACGTATTTTCTTCATTTTCTACCCTCCTTTATCGTAGACAAGACCTTAAAAAACTTTTCACAGAGTACTTAGTAAAGAATACGGATGAACCATCAAAAAAGATTCAAAAAAATCTATTATTTATATTTTACCCCAATAAGTATTTAAAAAAAGGAATGAGTGCAAATGTTACCAATTTTCCATCTTAAAAATGTAAAATACCCTAGTATTTGAGAACAAATACTAGGGTATATCAGTTTTTTACCTTTGTTGAATCATAAAATTGCGTGTTATGAACGTAGGGATTGATAGGAAATTACCACTTACGTTTACGTGCAGCTTCTGATTTCTTTTTACGTTTTACGCTCGGTTTTTCGTAAAATTCGCGTTTTCTAACTTCTTGAATAGTACCACTTTTAGATACAGTACGTTTGAAGCGGCGAAGAGCATCTTCAAGCGATTCGTTTTTTCTAACGACAGTTTTTGACATCTCTCTTTCCCTCCCTCCGAACACACGTCAATACACAATCAACATATGTTAGTTGTGTACTAAAGAATTATAACGTATTGTCCCAAATGAGTCAATACATAGAATAAAATTAATAATTAGAATCCGAAATTAATCCATTCATGATGGCTACACCAGAGCTTGCACCAATACGGGAAGCACCGGCTTCAATCATTTTCTTCATATCTTCAAGGCTTCTTACACCGCCGGATGCTTTTACACCGATATCCGCTCCAACCGTTTTTCTCATTAAGGCAACATCTTCAGCAGTTGCACCGCCTGTTGAGAAACCGGTAGACGTTTTAACAAAGTTTGCACCAGCTTCCACAGATAATTCACATGCTTTCACTTTTTCATCATCCGTTAAAAGGCAAGTTTCAATAATCACTTTTACCAATGTACCATTTGCAGCGTCTACCACCGCTTTGATATCTTCGCGAACTAGATCATATTGTTGATCTTTTAGTGCGCCGATATTGATGACCATATCAATTTCCTGTGCACCGTTTTCAATCGCATTTTTTGTTTCAAAAGCCTTTACTTCCGATGTTGTAGCACCTAGCGGAAAACCAATTACTGTACAAACTTTGACGTTTGAACCTGCTAGCAGCTGTGCGGAATTTTTCACCCATGTTGGATTAACGCAAACAGATGCAAATTCATATTTTTTTGCTTCTTCACATAATTTTTCAATTTGATTTTTTGTCGTTTCAGGTTTTAGCAATGTATGATCAATCATTGCTGCATAGTTTTGAGCCATAAAATTACTCCCTTTATAAGTTGTACGTACCTCTACCATAATACCATTAAACGCAATCGTTGTGAAATGACAAACTATTTGATAAATAAACTTGCTGTCTGTTGCACTGAATGGACTCAAAAAAACCATCCGAAAGTTCGGATGGTTAAACTAGAGCCTGTTCTTCCAATACACGTACAAATTGACCTTCACAATGTGGATAGCCTGCTTTGTTGATTTTTACTTTTACTAGTTTTCCAATCATTTCTTCCGTACCTTCAATGACCACGCGTAAATAGTTATCTGTGTATCCTACAAATAGATTCTCTTGATCCGATTCTTTGTAGTGTTCTTCAGGGATAATCTCCAATACTTCTCCTTCAAAACGAGAAGCGTATTCTTTGGCCAATTGATCATTCAATGCAAGCAATCGATGAACGCGTTCATTTTTTACATTTTCGTCAATTTGATCTTCCATTCTTGCCGCCGGTGTACCAGTACGTTTGGAGAATGGGAAAACGTGCAGTTCCGCAAATTGATGCTTTGCAATAAAGTTGTATGTTTCCATGAACTCTTCTTCCGTTTCTCCCGGGAAACCAACAATAACATCTGAAGTAATGGCCAAATCCGGCAATGCTTCATTCAAGCGCGCCAAACGTTCAGCAAAGAAATCCATTGTATATTTACGACGCATACGTTTTAAAACTGTATCTGAACCAGATTGAATTGGAATATGCAAATGGCGCACAACAATATTCGAGTTTTTCAAAACGTCAATTACTTCGTCCGTCAATTGAGAAGCTTCAATCGATGAAATTCGCAGGCGTTTTAATCCTTTAACATTCTCTTCAAGGTCTCGAAGCAATTGCGCCAAATTATAATCCTTGAAATCCTGGCCATACCCGCCTGTATGAATACCTGTTAAGACAATTTCAAGATAACCCGCATCTACCAATTGTTGCGCTTGGCGAATCACCTCTTGTGGATCACGTGAACGCATTAATCCGCGAGCCCATGGAATGATGCAGAAAGTACAGAAATTGTTGCATCCTTCCTGGATTTTTAAAGAGGCACGTGTACGGTCTGTAAAATAAGGTACGTCCAACTCTTCATATACGCGATTTTTCATAATATTACCTACCGCATTGATCGGTTGGCGTTCTTTTTTATATTGATCAATATAACCCAGCATCTTTTGACGATCTTGTGTTCCCACAACAATATCCACTCCGGGAATTGCCATAATTTCAGCTGGTGAAGTTTGCGCATAACATCCTGTTACACAAATCACGGCATCCGGATTTTGCCGTACCGCACGACGAATTACTTGTCTCGATTTTTTATCACCTGTATTTGTAACGGTACATGTATTAATTACATAAACGTCCGCTTGATGCTCAAATTCCGTACGTTCATATCCTTGTTCTTTAAATAGCTGCCAAATGCTTTCTGTTTCATAATGGTTCACTTTGCAGCCTAATGTATGAAAAGCCACGGTTGACACCGGCTAACACCTCTTTCATTCAAATTCATAAGATATCGCAGCCAGCGCATATAAAGGCGCTGTTTCTGCCCGTAATATTCTAGGCCCCAGAGACATTATTTGCGCACCTGCTTCTATCAAGCTTTTTGCTTCGTTGCGGGAAATTCCGCCTTCTGGTCCGAAAATTAATAAAATCGACTTCGATTCATTATCATACACTTTTTTTAATTTATCCGCAAATCTTGTTCGGTTTTCTTTCTTTGCATCTTCTTCATCTGCCACAAATACCGCATCATAACTTGGCAATAGTGCCAGTAATTTGTTAAACGATAAAGGGAGACCAATCTTTGGAATATGTGTTCGATGCGATTGCTCTGCAGCTTCCTGTGCGATTTTTTGCAAACGCTCTATTTTTTTTTCGCTTTTTTTCTCATCCCATTTAACAATCGATCGTTCTGCACTAAAAGGAATTAACGCATGCATGCCAAGCTCAGTCCCTTTTTGTGCGATGAGTTCAAATTTATCGCCCTTGGGCAACCCACATGCAATATCCACTTTAATCGGCATTTCAGGGGATGGTATCGTCTTTCCTGTTTGCTTTACGACAACTTCTTGGCCAATTGAAATGATTTCGCATATATAAGCCGTATGATCATGCACGACGACGACTTCCTCGCCGATGTCCATCCTCATTACTTTTGAAATATGGCGGGCATTTTCACCCATGATTGTTATTTCACTTAGTTCATTAAATGATTCTTCTACAAAATATCGTTGCATACTCTACCTCCGGCGTAATCTCACCTTTTTCAAAAGGACAAGGAGTTGCCCTGGGTTTCGGGACAACTCCTCGAAGTTATGGACGCAGTGCAATAATTGCCACCCAATCCTCCATCATTAACACTTCTTTGATAGTAAAACCAGATTCAACCAAAGCTTGTTTGACATCTTCCTTTTTTGCATTAATAATACCGGAAGTGACAAAAACCCCTCCTGGTTTCACAATGGAGAAAGCATCATCTGTAAAGGTCATGATGACTTCGGCCAAAATATTTGCTACGACAACATCTGCTTGCCCGGTAACTGTATCCAGCAGGTTGCCTTGGTATACTTCTGCAATTTGCTGCACTTTGTTATGTTCAATGTTTTCTTTGGCTGATTTTACGGCTACCGGGTCCAAATCAAGCGCATGTACTTTTTTCGCACCCAGCATTGCTGCTGCGATGGATAAGACACCCGAACCTGTCCCCACATCAACAACAAAATCGCCTTGCTTCACTACTTTTTCCAATGCTTGAAGACACATAACCGTTGTGGGGTGCGTGCCTGTTCCAAAAGCCATGCCAGGATCAAGTTCAATAATCAGTTCATCAGTATTCACTGGTGTATATTCTTCCCAAGTCGGCACGATTGTAAAACGTTCCGAAATTTTCACCGGATGATAATATTGTTTCCATGCAGTAGCCCAATCTTCTTCATTCACTTCCGTAATTGAGAAAAGATTGTCACCCAAATTAATATCAAAATTTTCTAGATTCGTGATTGCAAGTTTTAGTTCTTCAACAGTTTCTACTAAAAAACTGGATGCCGGCAGATAAGCTTTGACAACCACCCCGCTCGTCGGAAAATCATTTGGATCCAAATCATAGATTTCACCAAACTGATCTACTCGCTCCTTCTCCATTTCTGTTGAATCTTCAATGACAACACCGCTTGCGCCTGCTTCATGAAATATATTCGAAATTGCTTCAACCGCTTCGTTCGTTGTTAAAACCGACAATTCTGCCCATTTCACTTACAATCAGCTCCTTATACTTTTGATGCTAGGGAAATCAAAATGGAAGCGCCCAATTTTTTGGACGCATTCAAAATTACTCGCCTTTAAAAGTTTTTTTTATTTTATCGAATAACGAACTTCCGTGTTCTTCAGGGATATCTCCGCTGATTTCCGCAAAGTCTCGCAATAATTGCTTTTGTTTTTCTGTCAACTTTGTAGGAGTCATTACTTTTACAATGACATATTGGTGACCGGTACCGTAGCCATGTACGTTTTTAACCCCTTTATCTTTAATGCGGAATTGAGCTCCCGATTGTGTACCCGCAGGTATTTTAAGTTTTACTTTGCCATGAATCGTCGGAACCTCGATTTCATCGCCAAGAGCAGCTTGCGGGAACGTTAATTTTAATTCGTAGTAAATATCGTCTCCATCGCGTTCAAAATATTCATGATTGCGCACACTGAAGACAATATATAAATCTCCTGCCGGTCCACCGTTTATACCAGGTTCACCTTGACCGGATACACGCAATTGTTGGCCATCGTCAACACCTGCTGGAATGGTTACTTTAATTTTTTTGCGTTTTTGGACAGTACCTGTACCGTGACATGTTGTACATTTTTCTGGAATAATCTTGCCTGTACCTCGACATGTGCTGCATGTGCGGCGGTTTACCATGCGTCCAAATGGTGTTTCGACAGTTTGGTTAACTTGCCCTGCCCCATTACACGTTGTACAAGTTTGCGGACTCGTTCCCGGTTTTGCGCCGGATCCATGACAAGTATCACATGTTTCATCTTTTGGGATCTCTATTTCAGTTTGCTTACCAAAAACGGCATCCTCGAACGAAATATTCATTCGATATTGAAGGTCATCGCCTTTTCTTGGAGCGTTCGGATCAGAACGACGGCCACCGCCGCCAAAGAACGAGCTGAAGATATCCTCGAAGCCGCCGAATCCAGAGCCGCCGAAACCGCCAAATCCACCTTGGTTCGGTCCTTCATGGCCAAATTGGTCATATTGCGAACGTTTTGTATCATCGCTTAAAACTTCGTACGCTTCGGCAATTTCTTTAAATTTCTCGTCTGCACCTGGCTCTTTATTAAGATCTGGGTGATATTGTTTTGAAAGTTTGCGATACGCTTTCTTTATTTCATCTTTGCTGGCGCTCTTACTAACGCCAAGCACTTCATAATAATCGCGTTTACTCATCGTTCACACTCCGCTCTTTTTCATAACGTCTATTTTAACATGTTCAAAAATCACTGTATATGATGAATGATTTTATTCACTTAATTTTTAAAATTGCTAAGTTTGCAATGAAAAAGTCAAAGTCTGGAATACGACTTTGACTTTTTCTCCTTCTATCTGTACTTCCTTCGCCGACTTATTTGTCGTCTTTTACTTCTTCAAAGTCAGCATCTACAACGCCATCATCTTTTTTACCGGCGTCAGCGCCTGCATCTTGGCCGCCTTGAGCAGCTTGTGCAGCAGCTGCTGCTTGCTCATAGACTTTCATTACTAGAGGCTGCAATACACCTTCCAATTTTTCTTTGGAAGACTTAATGCCTTCAAGTTCACCAGCTTCCAATGCTTTTTTCAATTCTTCTTTAGCATCTTCTACTGATTTTTTCTCTTCTTCCGTGATTTGTTCTCCAAGATCGGCGATTGTTTTGTCAACTTGGAATACCAATTGATCGGCTTCGTTGCGAATTTCTGCTTCTTCTTTACGCTTGTTGTCCGCTTCTGCATTTGCTTCCGCATCTTTAACCATGCGCTCGATTTCTTCGTCCGTTAAGCCCGAATCAGATTGAATAACAATCGTTTGCTCTTTTTGCGTTCCTAGATCTTTCGCTTTTACAGATACGATACCGTTTTTGTCGATATCGAATGTTACTTCAATTTGAGGAACGCCGCGTGGTGCTGGTGGGATATCCGCCAGTTGGAAGCGACCCAATGTTTTATTGTCGGCTGCCATTGGACGTTCACCTTGCAGTACGTGAATATCTACTGCTGGTTGGTTATCTGCAGCTGTTGAGAATACTTGTGATTTTGAAGTCGGGATCGTTGTATTGCGTTCGATTAATTTTGTGAACACACCACCCATTGTTTCGATACCAAGTGAAAGCGGCGTTACGTCAAGCAACACGATATCTTTCACATCACCAGTCAACACGCCGCCTTGAACAGCAGCACCCATTGCTACTACTTCATCCGGGTTTACGCCACGGTGAGGTTCTTGGTTTGTTTCTTTTTTCACGGCTTCTTGAACTGCAGGAATACGAGTTGAACCACCCACCAAGATTACTTTATCTAGTTCGGATGCATTCAATCCAGCATCTTTCATTGCTTGACGCATTGGAATGATCGTACGTTCCACAAGATCGCGTGTGATTTCATCAAATTTTGCACGAGTCAAGTTAACTTCCAAGTGAAGCGGGCCGTCAGCTCCTGCTGTGATGAACGGCAACGAAATTTGAGTGGAAGTTACACCCGATAAGTCTTTTTTCGCTTTTTCAGCTGCATCTTTCAGACGTTGCATGGCCATTTTATCTTTTGATAAATCAATGCCGTTTTCTTTTCTGAATTCTTCTACTAAATAATCGATTACTTTTTGGTCGAAGTCGTCTCCGCCAAGTTTGTTGTCCCCTGCTGTTGCCAATACTTCGAATACGCCGTCCCCTAATTCGAGGATTGATACGTCGAATGTACCGCCTCCAAGGTCGAATACAAGAATTTTTTGGTCAACGTCTTGTTTATCCAAACCATATGCCAAAGCTGCAGCAGTTGGCTCGTTGATAATACGTTCCACTTCCAAACCAGCGATTTTGCCGGCATCTTTTGTCGCTTGGCGCTGCGCATCGTTAAAGTAAGCAGGAACAGTGATTACCGCTTTTGTTACTTTTTCTCCCAAATAGTCTTCTGCATAGCCTTTTAAGTATTGAAGAATCATTGCAGAAACTTCTTGAGGAGTATAATCTTTGTCTTCAATTGTTACTTTTTCGGAAGTACCCATTTTTGATTTAATCGATAAAATTGTATTTGGGTTTGTAATGGATTGGCGTTTTGCCACTTCCCCAACTTGTTTTTCACCGTTTTTGAATGAAACCGCTGAAGGAGTTGTACGATTCCCTTCCGGATTTGGAATAACTTTTGGTTCCCCGCCTTCTAACACAGCTACACAAGAGTTTGTTGTACCTAAGTCAATACCAATAATTTTACTCATAATAAAATACGCCTCCTAATATATACCAATCAACTAAAATGAATTATTCGTTTACTGAAACCATCGAAGGTCTCAATACACGGTCTTTTAACTTATAACCCTTTTGAAGTTCGCGTAAAACAATCCCCGACTCTTTTTCGGAATCGGATTCTTGCATAACCGCTTGGTGAACGTTCGGGTCGAAAGCTTCACCTTCTGCAGGAATAAGCTCCAAACCTTCTTGCTTTGCAGCATCAATCAATGATCTATAGACCATTTCAATTCCTTTATATAAAGCATTCGCATCTTCTGAACTTACTTCTACTTGCAATGCACGTTCAAAGTTATCAATTACCGGCAATAGTTCTGTCAGCAATTTTTGTGCCCGATATTTTTCCGCAGCTTCACGATCTAATTGGAAGCGGCGTTTAATATTATCGAAATCAGCAAGCAGACGTAAATAGCGGTTTTCTTCTTCTTGCAGCTTACCCTCAAGTTCGGAAATTTTGGCATTTGACTGCTCTTCAACCGTTGCTTCTTCTTGCTGCTCGGCTTGTTCATTTGCCTCATTTAATTGTTCATTTTTCTCTTCTAGATGCTCTTTGTTTTCTGTTGCTTCAGACACAGATATTTCCTCCTTATAAGCCATCATTAACTTTTTTTGAAAGTGTTCGGGATAATCCACTTCTCATAACATCAAGCAATGTTACGGCACGTTGATAATCCATCCTTGTAGGACCGATAATCGCAATCGAACCTTCTTGATCTTTCCCTATGGAATACGTAGCCGTTATGACGCTCAAGTCATCTACTGCCAAATGGTTGTTCTCGGAACCGATTCGAATATGGATTCCTGTATCTTCAGGGTGGAATAAAGAAATCACTTGACTTTCCCTCTCCATCATTTCCATGAGTGCACGAACTTTATTTAAGTCGTGGAACTCTGGTTGATTGAACATATTTGTTTTTCCGCCAAAATAAAGTTTTCCTTCATTTTCAAACGAAGCAATTGTTCTTAATGATTGAATAAAGGAATCCGCAGTTTTAATATGCTGCCTTAAAACATTAAAAGTTTCGAGTTCAAGTTTTCTTTGAAGCTCCAACAATGAGACACCCGCCAAACGATCGTTCAGGATATTGATTACTTTTTCAATATCTGAAGGATTGAACCCCTGCGGCAGAGTGATTGTTCGATTCTCAACATGTCCAGTATCTGTTACAATAATTGCCACTGCTGTTTGGTCTGTGAGTGGAACAATTTGAAATCGCTTCACGCGGTGTTTTCCAACATTTGGTCCAAGCAAAATCGTTGTATACGTAGTTAAGTCGGACAAAATGTTGGCAGATTCGCGAATGACTTGCTCCTTCTCTGCCAAGTGGTTTTGAAAAATAGATTGAAATAAGCCAATTTCTCTTTCAGACATTGAAGCTGGCTGCAACAAATGATCCACATAAAACCGGTACCCTTTTTCAGAAGGCACACGACCCGAGGACGTATGGGTCTTTTCAATAAACCCAAGCTCCTCCAAATCGGACATTTCATTGCGAATGGTTGCAGGACTGAAAGTAATCCAATCTTTCTTGGAAATTTGGCGTGATCCTACTGGTTGAGCTGAAGCAACAAAATCATCAACGATTACTTGAAGTATTTGTAATTGTCGATTTGTTAACATTGTCATCACCTCTGTTAGCACTCGTTAATCAAGAGTGCTAATACTAATATTAAATTATCAAATCTCTCATATTATGTCAACGGAATCGCTTTATTCTCCCAATAAAAATTGCTGAAACACTTCGTTTCCAACAAATCGTCCCTTTCGACTAAGCTTTACCCCTTTTTCATCCTCGATAAGCAAACCTTCCCGGACAAGTTTTGCAATTTCATTGCCAAACGTTTCTTTCATTGAAACACCGAGCTTTGTTTCAAACTCTTCAAAAGATACACCGTCATTTTTGCGCAACCCCAGAAACATCTGTTCTTCACATTTCTCTTCGTTTGTAACTTCGTGCCGGTGAAGAATGGGTAGTTCGTTATTGTTTATGGACTCGATATATTTTTTTATTGGACCAATATTGGAATAGCGCTTACCCTTCAGATAGCCATGGGCGCCTGCCCCAAAGCCTGCATATTCATCGTTATCCCAATAGATTTTATTATGTGTTGATTGACGCCCTTCTATTGCAAAATTGCTAATTTCGTATTGCTGTTTATGATTGTCCTCCATGCGCCGCATTAGCAAATCATACATTTCCGCTTCCAGGTCTTCGGTAGGCAAATGGAGTTTACCTTTTGCATATTGAATATAAAAGATGGTTTTTGGCTCTACAATCAGCGAATACGCAGAATAATGCGGCAAATCCAAGTCAAGTGCCCTCTCCAATGTATCCTGCCATTGGTCCATTGTTTGGCCGGGCAAACCATACATTAAATCTATGCTTATATTTTCAAATCCCGCTTTTTTTGCTTGTTTAATCGTTTCAAAAACATGTTCATTGGCATGGGTGCGCCCAAGTTTTTTTAACAGCGTTTGATCGAAGGATTGTACGCCCATGCTCAATCGGTTTACTCCGCCAGCCAACAATGCCTCCAGCTTATCCTCGGATAGTTCATCAGGGTTTGCTTCGGAACTAAATTCGATTAACTGCTTTGTAGGGAGGCTGGCCCCAATCAGTTTTAAAAGTCGCTCGATTTGCTTGGCCGACAAGGCAGTGGGTGTTCCGCCGCCCAGAAAAATAGTTTCAATCTGTTGAAACTGCTCGGGTGTTTGACTGACAGCCATTTCAATTTCTTTCCCGACGGCTTCGATATATTCATCCACTGGCTGGTTTTTAAAATATACTTTATTGAAATCGCAATAATTGCAAATTTGATGACAGAAAGGAATATGTATGTAGACACCCCGCGCCATGTAAATCCCTTCTTCCTAATAAAATCTCTTTTTCCCTCTATTGTACCGTTTCCATATAAAAATTCAATTTTGCGGTTCTGTCATTTATTTCCGAACTTAAAAGGCAGTAAAATTATAAATAGAAAATCTCTAAATTTGTGCATAGAAAAGGCCCCTTCTAATAGAGGAAGCCAAGATGCAACCTGTACAGCTCCATTAGAAAGGACCCATTATAAGTTTAAATCATGAATTAATTTTTAATTAATTTTCATTCATTGCTTCTTTCATCATGACCACTTCTTCATGCTGCTGTGGTTTGCGTTTTAAAGTATAAAGCATAAAACTTGCGAGTATACACAAGCCGCATAAGAAGTACATACTTGAAGTAAAGGAGAAGACCCCCAACAAGTAAGGTCCTGCAAATCCACCTAAGGCTGCGAATGAGTTAACCAATGCTATTCCCACTGGTGCCGTTGATTCGGTGAAGAATTGCGTCTTGTAGGCAAAGAAACAACCAGCGAACATATATAAACCGATAGAAGCAAATGCCAACATAACAACCATCAACCCAGGTGAAGAAATAAAGCTGCTTGCGACAAATCCAATCGTTGCAATAATGAAACTTGCGATTAAGTGTTCCTTATATTTTCCTGTCCGATCTGAATTCCATCCTGCAAACAGTATTGCCGGAATTCCCATTAACGCTGGAACGGAAGCCAGCCAGCCAATACTCATATTCGCAGTGCCTACTGCCGAAAGATTTTTTATGATTGTCGGCAGCCAGAACGAAAGCCCATACATACATGTGTAATTGGCAAAATAAATCAAGGCCAATCTCCATACTTTGCTATCCTTAAGCATTTCCTTTTTAGAAACAACATTAACTTTCAAGCTCTCATTTCGTTCTTTTTCAATTTCGCCTTCCAGCCAATTTCTTTCCTCTTTAGTTAACCACTTTGCCTCACTTGGGCGGTTGGTTAAATAGAAGATTACAACAACCCCTAAAATAATAGCAGGGATTCCTTCCAAAATGAACATCCAACGCCAGCCCTGCAAGCCTGCCCAGGCAATATTGTCGATGATCCATGCGGACAATGGAGCTCCCACCAAGCCTCCAAGCGGCAATGCCAGCAATAGGGTTGCTGTCGCACGCCCACGTTCTCTCGCTCTGAACCAATAGGTTAGATACAATATAATCCCTGGGAAAAATCCAGCTTCCGCAATTCCCAGTAAAAATCTCAAAATATATAAATGGGTTGTACTTTGAGCGAACCCCGTTAATATAACGATAATTCCCCAGCTTAACATGATGCGCGCAATCCATAAACGAGCTCCTACTTTGTGCATAATCATATTGCTCGGAATTTCAAAGAAGAAATAACCTATAAAGAAGATTCCTGATAACAATCCGAAAACTTCAGCAGTTAATGCAAGGTCGGCATTCATCTCTAGTGCCGCAAAGCCTAAATTCACACGATCAAGATATGCAATGATATAGAGTAATAGAACAAACGGCAAAATACGAACCATCGTCTTTTTTACCGCGGATTTTTCAACTGCTTGAATATGATTCATTTCTGCCCCCCTAAGCGTGAAACGTTAATCAATAACCAAAATTATTCTTAATAAATATAAATTCGACAGGCTACAGTCTCTCCCAAACGCTCGCAATCCCTTGACCCCCGCCGATACATACAGCGGACACACCGTATCTTGCCTGGCGTCTTTGCAATTCATAAGCAAGGGCTAATGTAATTCTAGTGCCGCTTGCCGCCAAAGGATGCCCAAGGGCAACTGCGCCGCCATTGACATTTCCTTTTTCCAGAGGGAAACCCAGTTCTTTTTGGCAGGCTAAATATTGTGCGGAAAATGCTTCGTTAATTTCAATTAAATCCATATCTTCCAATGTAAGATCTGCCTTTTTTAACGCACTTTGAATGGCTGGTACAGGACCAATTCCCATGTATTTCGGTTCAACCCCTACAACATCCCACGATACGAGTCTAGCAATCGGTTTTAACCCTTTTTCTTCTGCATATTCGCTCGTTGTAATAATAACGGCAGCCGCGCCATCAACCATTCCGCTCGCACTGCCGGGCGTGACAACCCCATCTTCTATAAACCGTGCCTTTAATTTGGCAAGCTGTTCAAGACTCGTTTCCCGAATATGTTCGTCCTCATCCACCATTTTGCTTCCTTTTCGGCCTTTCACTTCCACTGGAACGATTTCTTGTTTGAAGTAGCCTTTTTCTCTAGCAGCAATGGCACGTTGATGGCTGGATAGTGCATGTGCATCGATTTCCTCTCGGGGAATATTATATTTCTTGGCAAGGTTCTCAGCTGTCACACCCATTGAACATTCTCCGTATGTGTCATACAATCCATCCCACACCCAATCCTCAATCCGTGGTCCGCCTAACGGGCTTCCCCAACGCATTCCCGGGATAACATGGGGTACCTGGCTCATGCTTTCCGTGCCGCCAGCCAATACCATTTTCGCTTCACCTGTCATAATGTAGCGTGCTCCTGTTAAAATTGCTTCAATGCCGGTTCCGCATAATCGATTTACCGTCAGGGCCGGCACCTCAATCGGGATACCCGACTTCAAACCAATGTGCCTAGCCAGAAAATGCGCATCTTTGCTGGATTGCTGGACATTCCCGAAAACCACTTGATCAATATCGTCAGGCGCAATATTCGCTTTTTTCATCGCTTCTTTCGCAGCAAAAACCCCTAAATCAATTGCAGAAATCTCGCGGAACGATTGTGAAATCTCGGCAAATGCAGTACGTGCTCCTTCTACCAATACAATATTACTCATATTATTCTTCCTCCCTTTTTAAACGCTTACATTCCAGTCAAAAGTTAATTTAAAATTTTCTCTTCTGCGTATTCTAAAGAAATGCCTACCTTCTCACTTAACTCTTCAATGGTAATATCCTCGATTATTTCAACTACTCTGACACCATCATCCGTGAACTTGAATACAGCATAATCTGAAACAAATAGCTCTACACGGCGAATGCCACTGGTTTTATAAGTCAAGTTAGACACAAGTTTCGACTCGCCTTTATTATTAAATAAGGTAGCAGCAATGATTACTTTCTTGGCTCCCGCAACTAGATCCATTGCTCCTCCAACGCCTAGGATGGGCTGGTTCGGTACTGCCCAGTTTGCTATTTCTCCCTTTACATCCACTTGAAGTGTTCCTAAGATTGCAACATCAATATGGCCACCGCGAATCAGAGCAAACGAATCCGCACTACTGAAAAAAGATGACCCTTTAATTGCCGTTACAGGTTCTTTGCCGGCATTCATTAAATCAATATCAAGTTCTTCTTCAGTTGGAGCAGGGCCGATTCCCAACAACCCATTTTCCGATTGCAAATATACTTCTTTTTCTCCCAAGTATTGAGGTACCAAGGTCGGAATGCCGATTCCTAAATTGACAATTTGCCCTTCTTCCAATTCTTCGGCAACTCGCTTTGCGATAAGATGTCTTTTATCTTGACTCAACATAATTCACTCCTTGTTTCACAAATTTACTCTGAATTACATAATCAACATAGGCATGAGGCGTGATGATTTGCTCTGGATCTAGTTGTCCTACTTCAACAATTTCATCCACTTCTGCAATGACAATTTTTCCGGCGGTGGCTACCAGTGGATTAAAGTTTCTAGCCGTTGTGTGGTAAATTAGATTCCCCAATTTGTCAGCTTTTGCAGCTTTTACAAACGATACATCTCCTTTGATGGCTTTTTCGAAAATATAACGTTCCCCATTAATTACACGCTCTTCCTTGCCTTCCGCCAACTCTGTTCCAACTGCCGTTTTCGTGTAAAAACCGCCTATTCCGGCGCCGCCTGCTCTAATGGCTTCAGCCAGTGTTCCTTGGGGAATCAAGTCGATTTCCAGTTCCCCCTTTTGCCAAGCGGTTACTGCTGGCTTATTAGTAGAAAAAAAGGATCCGACCATTTTCTTGATTTTTCCTGCTTCAAATAATTTATGAAGGCCTAAGCCATCCTCTCCGAGATTATTGCTCACAACCGTCAATTCACTAACATCAGAGTGTAATAGTTCATAAATAAGTGTCAATGGGCTTCCTGACAACCCAAATCCACCGACCAACAACGTGTCACCACTTTTAACTAAGTTGCTTACTTCATTTGCCTGGATTACTTTTCTCAAATTTCCTACCTCCCTAAGCGTAAATCATTAAGAGAATACCTTTTGATGAATATTCTAATAATTTGATATATTTAGAATAATAACAACCAAAAAAATCATTATCAAACCTAATATTCTGCTATGTGGCAAAAGTGAAATTTTATCGAATTTTTTATACGAACCCATTTTTATAGGTAATTGTTATATCGTTCACCTTGATTTGACAGCATGATTATATAGCCGCTCAGTTAATTGTATTGCCACTTCCTCCATCTTCGTTATACACGAAGTAATATATGTAGAGTGCAATCGTACATCAGGCATGATGACTTCAATTGCTGCAATCACATTTCCTTTATTATTTTTTATTGGAACTGCAATCGACCCCATATCCGAATCAAAAATGTTATGGCAGACTGCATAGCCTTGTTTTTGAATTTGCGGCAATTCTTTTAGCTGGACAGGTATTTTTTGCGAAGAGTAAACGGAATTTTCTTCTGATAATTTTTCCAATAGTTCCTCTTCCTTTTTTTCCGACAGCAATACAAAACCCGCACTTGAGCTAAATACCGAATGCGTTTTCCCGAGATAGGTCAAACCATGATAAATCGGCATCCCTGAATCTACCGAGTTCAGGTAAAAGGTTTGAGAATGATCCAAAATACATAGCGAAACCGTTCCTTGCAGTTTGCTGGATAGCTCCAACAAAAAAGGATCGGAAATAGTATATAAATCAAAGTCCTTTAAAATCACCGACTCGAATGTTCGAATAAAAACACCCAATCGGTATCGGTTGGTTCGATGATCCTTGGCAATAAAACCTTCCTTTTTCAGCGTGGACAAAAGACGGTGTGCTGTACTGTCTGCAACCGCTAGACGATTCGCGATTTCTTTCAAGCTAAACTCTTGCTCTTCCACGCTATACAAATCAAGCAACCGGAGTGCATTTTCAAGTGAAGAGAAATTTTTTTGCTTCACTGCCGTCACCTTCCATTCTAGTTTAATTCGGAATATATCCCATGCTCTTTGAAAATTCATTTGCCGTTTTAACGACCCCTTCAATTATTTCGGGGATTTCCATCCGTTTAGTGGGTCCGGTAACACTGATGGCGGCAGCAACCGTGTCATTGTAATCGTAAATTGGCGCAGCGATGCTAGTAATCCCCTCTTGGTATTCGTCAGTACTCGCCGCATAGCCCTGTTTTTTGATTTGCAGCAAATGTTCCCTCAACTCTGCAGCATTGCGAACCGTTTTGGAAGTAAAAGGATAAAACCCTTCATTGACAATTTGTTGAATGATTTCATCTTGTTCCTTCTTATTTTTGAATGCCATCATCACCTTTCCACACCCCGTACAATAAACCGGGGATTGTTTTCCGATGTAAGTGGACAGATGAACTGGATACCTGGAATCCAGTTTATCTAAATAAACCGTGTGTGTTCCTTCCAATACACCGATATGAACAGTTTCAACAAAATCCTCAAGAAGCTTGTTTAGCAGTTGCTGGGCTTCCTTTGTTATTTCAAATCTTGTCTTGACGATTCCGGAAAGTTTCAAAACCGATAGACCTAATCGATACTTTTTCAAACCGCCGGCACCTTTTGTTAAATAGCCATAAACCTCAAGGATATCCAATAATCTTTTAGTCGTACTAATACTCATCGCTTTTGCTTGTGCAATTTCTGTCAGTGTCCATTCATCTTTTTCCGCATTGAATAAACGCAAAATCTGCATGGCATTTTGTACCGTTTGGATACTATAATCCTTTGTCATTCCCTCACACTCCTATTGAAGAATGAAATTCTATTTTCCAAGATTCATACATGCTTAATCGGTGATCCTTCAATATTTCTGCTTTAAATAGCAAAAACGCCAACAAATTAAGCTGACGTTTCGGATGATGGCATTCAATTTCTTTGGCAAATGCCGATATATAAATATTTGATTGAAGGAGGGCTGAACAGCTGCTCAATAGACTTCCATCGAACCTTTCTTTGACATAAAGACATGATGGCTATCCGTTAAACTTCTTCTTCTTTATGTTGCAGCAATAAATCACGCAAATCTTCAGGAATCGGAACAGCTTTAAGCTTCCCTTCCGTTGAAGTCCATGCCCGTACGCCATATCCTTCCGCTATTAAACGGTCTTCCAGGTAAAATTGATAATTGACCTTGAATACTTTTTCTTTCACAAATTCAATACTGGTCTGAATACTTAACTCTACGTTAAATGAAACTGCTTGTTTAAATACGCAATGCGTTTCCAAAAGCGGAATCGCCAAATGGTCTTTCATTAATTGGTCTGTTGGGTATCCAATTTCAGAGAATAATGCATGGGTTGCTTCATCCATCCATTTATAATAATTCGGGAAAAATACAATTCCCGCTGCATCTGTATCTCCCCATTGCACTTTGACTGTATAATTCATGTTTTCCTCCTTAAAAGTGATGTGTTGCTTGTTCGAGTACTTGTCCAATACTCATCTAGATAATTATTTTATAAAATTTGCAAAAATTTTGTTCACTTTCCAAACATCTTATAAGGAAATTTAATGATTGAAAAGGCTACTATTCCGCTATACGGAAAAATCGCATAAGTAATCTTACTATTTAGAAGATTATTTCTATTTTACATGATATTTTAATAATAAGGAATTAAAAGTTAGGGGGGCTTTAGATGACACGCACTGCCAATAGTTCGTTAACAAACGCACTGCGAATTTTGAAATGCTTTTCAATCGATAAACCTGAATTAAATTTAAGTGAAATCTCCGAGATTCTGAAAGTCTCTAAAAGTACAGCTTGCCGATTGGTGCAAACTTTGGAAAGCGAAGGATTTATCTATCAGAATTCCTTTTTTAACACATATAGTCTAGGTTCTTCTGTTTTGGCACTGGCCAACACAGCTGTCGATCAGTTTGCTATTTTAAAAGAAACCACACCTTTTTTGAAAAAGTTATCATTCCAAACAAATGAAAGTGTACATATTGCCATCCTGGAGAAAAAAGACGTGATTTATTTAAAAAAAGAGGATAGTGAATATCGGGTCGAATTAAGATCGCATATTGGAAGAAGAAATCCAGCACACTGTACGGCATCCGGTTTAGCTATTTTGGCTTACTTAAATTCAGCAACCATTACCACTATATTTACAGAGCCATTGACAAGCTATACAAAATACACCATTACCTCTTTGGAAGAACTGCACTCCTATTTGCAGGAGGTCCGCGAAAATGGCTATGCGCTTTCGAAAGGGCATTTTATTGAAGAAATCGTTTCTGTAGGGGCGCCTATCTTTAATAAAAATAAAATGGTTGTTGCCTCGCTTACGGTTACCGGACCTGTTAAGCGAATGATTGCAAATATCGATAAAATGATTGATGCCGTAGTGGAAGTAAGCAATGATATCTCGATTTTCATACAAACTCACGAAAAGGATGTTGACCTTGAAGCATTCATTAGATGACAAATACTTCGTTGTATCCGTAAAAAATGCATTGCGTATTTTAAGGCAATTCACTCCCAAACTACCTGAGCTGGGCATTTCCGATATCGCTGAACGTATCGAACTGCCTAGCAGCACCGTTCACCGATTGGTAAAGGAGCTTGAAATTGAAGGGTTTCTTGTTCAAAATAGCAAAAACAAAAAATATCGGCTTGGGCTTTCCATTATTACGCTTGGGGGTATTGTTCAATCACATCAGGAAATATACGAAGAAGCCAAACCGATTCTTGCCAATCTTGCGTCAGAATTTCTATTGCCCGCGCATATTTGTGTAATGGAACATCATAAAGTGGTTTACTTACTGCGGGAAATGGGGGAACAGCCCGTAAAACTTATAACAAAGAGTGGACGCTATAATGATTTGCATTGTACAGCGGAGGGGCTTGCCATTTTGGCATTTAAAAGCCAAAAGATCATTCAGGATATCATTAGCAAACCATTAACCAAATACACCGATTATACAATTACGGATCCCAAGGAACTGAAGAAAGCAATTCAGCAAATCCGCTATAAACGTTTTGCAATTCAAAAAGATACTTTTGACATCGGCTATATCAGTTTCGCTGTCCCTATTCAAGATTACACGGGAGAGGTTGTCTCCTCTTTAGCTCTTATTGGCCATTCCAAGTATGTGAAGGAAAGTCAATACAAGGAGATTTTTTCAAGACTGCAAAAAGAGGCGAAAGTCATTTCCGAAATGCTTGGTTATTATGAATATTGAAATGAATAAATAAAGGATCTGAAAAATTCAGATCCTTAAAAAATCAAATAGCCAGGTCTATTTGCGACCGACACTGCAGCTTCCAACGATTCAAAATTTTCACCACTGCTCAAACTGCGTCAAGTCAAAATATGTCTGAATGAAGTTAAATAGCCAAGTCTATTTGCTGTTTATGTATATCTACAAAAAAGTCTATTGCCGAATATTTTGCAAGGTTTGCAGCAAAATCCTCTGCACACTCCTTGGATTCAAAGCTGATGGCACCCATTTCTTTCGTCAATTCAAAACGATTGTTTACCAATGTTAGTACGTAAATTCTTACCACCGGCTTATACGGACGCAATTGCTCCAAATTGTCTCCAGCCAGTAAAATTCCAGTTGTTTTGTCTTGTTGATTAACGATTTTTTTCATTACCACCAATTCATCGTACTCGAACCATTGCGGAATTGCTACATCAACAACATTCTCCATTTAATACATCTCCCTCGCAGTTTTTCTGTTGAAGCTCAAATTAATTCTATTAAGTACCAAAATTTAACAAATAAAAACCAAAGCAACTGGAATTTCTAGATAAATTGTACTACAACTATTCGGTAAAAAGAAGTGCAATTATTACTCATTTTCACTCATTTATTTAATATTTTAAAAATTAGCCTAAAGATAGTGTAAAAAAATGCAGGTTATCTCTGGATTTCTGAGATAACCTGCTGCATTTAATACTTAATATAATAATTATTTTTTATTATTATCATCCATTTTCAGCACTGCCATGAATGCTTCTTGCGGAACTTCAACCGAACCGACTTGCTTCATGCGTTTTTTACCTTCTTTTTGTTTTTCAAGCAATTTACGTTTACGTGAAATGTCCCCGCCGTAACATTTTGCAAGAACGTTTTTCCCCATTGATTTAATCGTAGAACGGGCAACAATTTTTTGGCCAATTGCCGCTTGAACCGGTACTTCGAATTGTTGGCGTGGAATTAATTCTTTTAATTTCTCAACAATCACTTTTCCGCGATCATAAGCAAAGTCACGGTGCACGATAAAGCTTAACGCATCGACCTGTTCACCATTTAATAAGATATCCATCTTCACAAGTTTGGATGGTTTATAGCCAATCAATTCATAATCAAATGATGCATACCCTTTTGTATTGGATTTTAAGTAATCAAAGAAATCATAGACGATTTCAGATAATGGCATTTCATAAATGATACTCACACGGCTTGAATCAATATAATCCATCGTCATAAAGTTGCCGCGTTTCAATTGGCAAAGCTCCATTACTGGGCCGACATAATCGTTTGGTACCATAATCGTCGCTTTTACATATGGTTCTTCAATACGATCTATTTTTTGAGGATCCGGCATCATGGAAGGGTTGTCCACTTTCAAAATATCACCATTTGTTAAATGCACATCATAGATTACAGATGGTGCTGTCGTAATTAAGTCGATATTAAATTCGCGTTCGATACGCTCTTGAATGATTTCCATATGCAGCAGACCCAGGAATCCGCAACGGAAGCCAAAGCCTAATGCTTGGGACGTTTCAGGCTCATACTGAAGGGCCGAGTCATTCAACTCCAGCTTTTCCAACGCATCACGCAAATCATTGTATTTAGCCGTATCGATCGGGTATAGACCGCAGTAAACCATTGGGTTTAATTTGCGGTATCCTGCAAGCGGTGCTTCTGCGGGACGATTTGCAAAAGTGACCGTATCCCCTACCCGTGTATCCCCGACATTTTTAATAGAGGCTGTCAAGTAACCAACATCGCCGACAGTTAGCTCTGATTGGGGAACCGCTTTTGGTGTATGAATACCGACTTCAATCACCTCAAACTCCGCTCCGGTTGCCATCATGCGGATTTTATCGCCCGCTTTTACCGTACCGTTGACAATACGCATTGAAATGATAACCCCTTTGTAAGGATCATAGACAGAGTCAAAAATCAATGCTTGTAAAGGTGCGTCCGGGTCGCCATCGGGGGCAGGAACTTTTTCTACAATTTGCTCCAAGATTTCTTCTATTCCTATGCCTGCTTTTGCAGAGGCAAGAACAGCTTCCGATGCATCAAGGCCAATAACATCCTCGACTTCCTGCTTTACACGCTCTGGATCGGCTGCAGGCAAATCAATTTTATTGATGACCGGTAAAATCTCCAAATCGTTATCCAGCGCCAAATAGACATTGGCAAGCGTTTGGGCTTCAATGCCCTGTGCTGCATCGACGACTAGAATGGCACCTTCACATGCCGCCAAGCTTCGAGAAACTTCATATGTAAAATCGACGTGTCCCGGTGTATCGATTAAATGGAAAGTATAAGTTTCTCCGTCTTTTGCCGCATATTTTAATTGAACTGCATTTAATTTAATCGTAATTCCGCGTTCACGTTCCAAGTCCATTGAATCCAGCAATTGCGCTTTCATTTCACGAGAGGTGACGGATTGCGTTTTTTCTAAAATTCGGTCTGCTAATGTAGATTTTCCGTGATCGATATGTGCAATAATGGAAAAATTCCGTATGTTTTTTTGTCGCTTTAATCGTTCTTCTCGATTCATGTCGTGTTCACTCCTAATCAAATATACCTCCTGCGCATCAATCTGTCCGGCGACAGATTGTCGAAAGATGCTAAGGACTTGATCCTTTTCATCTTTTGAGACGCTGGAGGCATTAACCTTCATCACATGTTTCTACTGAAAGTTTGGTAACCTAAAAGTTCTTCTATACTTCATTTCCTTTGAAAAAAGGCTAAACTTATTTGAATTATAGCAGTGTAACAACAACTTTAGCAATGATGTAGGCGAGAAAAAACATAAAATCTTCAGATTCATTGTTCGAATGTCTTCATTGAGAAGTTAAGTTAGAGATTTTCCTCTTTTTTCACGTAGGTTTTTGAAATGGCTTGAGCCAGCACGGCGATTGTCCGATAAACCTCATCTTCGGTGTTATCGATTCCTCCCACCTCAATCAACAAAAGATTGTCGGACAAATCTTGGTTATATACACCATCTACCCCTTTACCCTGCTTTTCGATAATCCCTCTGGATAGGTTGGGAATGATTTTGTTCAATGATTGGCTAATTTCGTTTGCATAGGATAGATTCGCTTTATAATTCGGATTTTCGGCCCCGATTACAAAAGCAACTTTCGCGTAGTTTACATTCTTATGTGCAATTGTGGTATTGTTTGCCTTCAGGGAATCGCGGTGAATATCCAGGATTAAATCATAGCGGTTTTGCTCAAGCTCTTTTTTCAAGTAGGGCCTAACAGTATCGTAGGACGCATTGATGGTTAATCCATTTTGTTTATTCAATGTCATAACATCCACATCAAGCGTTTTCGCATTCAACCCGTTTAAACGGAAATAATCTTCCATTGTCTTTTGCATGGAAAACAAATTGGTTTGATCATCGTAGACCTCGACCGTCCCATTTGCATTTTCGATAAACGGTTTGTAGGTTTCGTGAGAATGCGTAAATACAAACATCACATCAAATGAATCCATTGCCGGGGCCACATCCGTAGCTGTCACCTCTGTAGCCGACACTTCCGGAGAAGCTTTTTCCGAGGATTTGACATCTGTTGAAGCGTAGACTACTTGCTTTTCTTCTGCCATCGGAGGTTTATATTTTTCGTTGTTCGGAAAAGGCAATAGTCCTGTAATAATTGGCAACATAAAAAAGAAGAATAGAAAAACTGATAGCACTTTTAATTTTTTGAACATGGCATCCTCTCCTTCCACTACGATATGGAAAGAGAGGTCTTTTTAGAACTATTTGACTTTATGATCCATCCATTTATAAAGACACTTACTGATTAAAATGGCGTATTTGGTAACCCAAACATCTACTTCTTTCGGTGTGACAATCAACCTTTCCGGTTTCGTTGAAAATACTTCTTCAAATAATTGCAGACGATCTTCCGGTGACCACGTTGACCATTCACCAAAAATTGGTTTTATTAAGTTCAGATCCACGCGCTTATCTGGATCGGGTGTATAAGAAGAGACGGATAGCTTGCCAGATGGCTTCCCTTTTTCTTCAATCCTGGCTGCAATCGACCGAAATACATTTTCGATTGCATCTGCAATGATGACGGTCGAATCTACAACCGTAGGTATCCCAATCGCCGTTACAGGGACCCCCATTACCTCTTTGGATACTTCGGTACGCTGGTTGCCAACACCAGATCCTGGGTGAATTCCAGTATCCGTAATTTGAATTGTCTTGCACAATCTTGTACTTCCTCTTGTCGCCAGTGCATCAATGACCAGAACCAGGGAAGGTTTAATTCTTTCAGTTAGTGCCCCTATAAAATCACTAGTTTCGAATCCTGTTTGTCCTGTTACGCCAGGAGCATACATTACAAAATGATCACTCGGATTATCAAGCTGTTCATTTTGCATCGAATCAATAGCAAAAGGTCCGACTGCATCCGGAGTTATGGTTTTATTTCCCAATCCAACGACAAGAACTTTACTGTCTTTTGTAATTTCAATATCTTTGTGAATATCATCCAAATATTTGACGAATGACTTTTCCAGCTGTTCAAACCCATTATGGTCATCTACCGTTAGAGTAGGCACGGAAAGGGTAATATATGTTCCTTCCTTTTTTCCGATTTGTTCTTGACCGTTTTGATCCACAATTACTTTTGTCACTTTCACACGGCCATCTACAAATTCCTTGATGGACACACCGCCCGTGTGCTCTAATTTTTCTTTCTGGTGTTTGGTCCTATGTTCAACTACTTCGGTCGATTCATCAATTAAATCGGTTCTGCTCCAGTTTACTTCTGTCATTAATAATCACCTCATTTATATGGTGGTCAAACTGTCAAGTAAATATTCTTTGCATTTAACTATTGCAATTAACTCTGCAGTTTGGTAGAATGATTTTTGTTGTATTGACACATGAAATAGTGAGAAGATAACATCTCGATACCTTTCTAGGAGGTGAAAGATATGCCAAACATTAAATCTGCAATTAAACGTGTTAAAGTTGCTGAAAAAGCTAACCTTGCGAACTCTCAAGCTAAATCTGCAATGCGTACTACAGTTAAAAAAGCGGAACAAGCGATTGCAAACAACGCTGAAAACGCTAATGAATTAGTAGTAGCAGCTAGCAAAGCTCTTGATACTGCAGCTTCTAAAGGTCTTATCCACAAAAACGCTGCGGCTCGTAAAAAATCACGTTTAGCTAAAAAAGCTAACTAATATGTTAAAAGAGGTTTTCCATCATCAACTATCGATGAGGAAAACCTCTTTTTCTTTTCAAAGAATGCAGGCCGCTAACCGCAACTCCCGAATGCCTGCACCTCCTTATATAAAAACCAACCCCGGAGACACTCCCGGGATTGGTTTTTAGAAGATCAGATATTCGAAATACTCTTTCCAATTTAGCGTTTGTAAAGTTGCTTTATTTGGCAGTTCCATCGGCATCGGGAAAAAGGCTTGAGACAAATACTGATAATCCTTATCATGCAAAATAATTCTGCCGTCAGCAAAGTTGCTCGTGAAAATTGTATCTCCCTTATCTTCGAATGCCAAATCCACTTGCGTAAGTTCAATTCTGCCATCTTCGCCAATAGTATAAACAAACGTTTCTTCTACGGTTTCACCATTTTCTTCATCCACGACTACTTCTTTTGTCAAGACGATTTCGCTGTTTACTCTATAGGCATTTAGCGCTTCATTTAAAATGATTTTTGTTTTCGTTAAACTTGCATACGGTTTATTTTGAATAAAACCATCAACATCAATTCGGACTTCAAAAGAAGTTGGCTGCGGCAGCTCCTCGACTTTTTGCATTTCATTGAACCATACGGAAGAATTATTTGCCGGAATGGATTGTTTTTCAACAACCGTTCCCATTATTTCTCCTGAGCTGTTTACGTTTGTTTCGATAGAATCACTTTCTCCCTCGAGTGCTTCTTCTCCTTCAAACAATGACTGGTCCAGTTCCGCCAGCTGATTCTCTTCCACTTGTTCCCACTCTTCTTCAGAGATATAGGCTAGGAAGTTTTTTTCCGATGTATAAAGAATAAATGTCACCGTTCCGCCATCTTCAACAATCTTTCCAATGACCCCATCAACAGGACTTGATAGGACATTCGAGAAGCTTAAATTGGAGACTTGGCTAGATAAAATTTCAATATTTCTTTCCACTTCTGCTATTCGTTGCTCTACTGTGGCAATTGCTCCTGTTGGAGATCCTTGAGAAATTTCCGTCTCGACTACAACGGACAATTGTTCATCAATTTGCTGTGAATCGATGGTTGTGAGTGGGCTGTCGGTCGAATTTGATTGCACTGCCGACAAAATGCCTTCCAAAGTTGCTAATTCTTCTTCATAAGCAGTCAATTCCGATTGCAGCCTGGACTGCTCTTGTTCCGCCTGCTCTGTTTTATAGACAGCAATTTCGTCACTGATACCAACGGCTTGGCCTTGCCTTACTGAAATTTCGGACAAAGCTTCCGCATCCACTGCGATACGTATTTCCTCTTCCGGCACGATGATTGCTTTCTTCTCAAGATATGCTTTCTGGTGGCCTGCATTTAACCTTTCATAATCCGAGATATAGTAGGAACGAGCAATTTTACTATCTTCTTTAAAAATAAGCACACAATTGACAATAATTAATGCGGCCAACAGAATGCCGCCTAGTCCAACCCAAATTTTCAATTTTCGATTCATAACCCTACCACCTTAGAAAAATAATCATAGAGAGGCAATATACTTATTCCTGCTGTAACCAGTGCAAAGAAAATTTGAACTGCAATAATTTTTGCCAAAAGCAACCCTTTGCTATCCTCTTCCCATTTAGAAAGAAACAGATATTGTATCACGACGGTTGCAGCTGTTGCGATTGTCAGTTGGTTGAAGAAATAATTGAAAAAACTATCCTCAATGAAGTAAGCACTAATAGGTCCCAATGATAGAAAAGAAGTCTGGGCAGTATAGCCAACCATTGTAAATACAATAAAAACAATTAATTTCTCTACTAAGATACTAGCAATTACAAAGATTTGAATCTTTGAGATGGCTTTAAAAGATAAATCCGTCAAAATAGATAAGCAAAACGGAATGAGATAATAGTGAAACAGGAACCACAACAGTCCCAGTAACGCTGCCCCAATCAGGGACATATACCTGCTTATGATATATTCTTCTTGCAAATTGGCTGCATTTAAATAGGTCAGCCCCGCCGTACCCATTCCCCAGACATCCCTTAAAATATACAAGAGGATAGTGAAGCCAAAAATCAAAAACAAACGGCTCCGATATCCTTTCAATGTATATTCTTCTTGGTCTAGTACAAAGGCTAGTTTACTTGGATTTAATAACGAATGCCAAAATCTGAATTGATAGTCCATATGTATTCCTTTCTCCAATAAAAATATTGATTTGCCTATCTTTAACCCTGTCGCAAGTTCTTGTGCAAAAAAGAAAGTTAATAAGCTTATTATTAATATAACAGATATTGTAATCTAATATAAATGAAAGGTATGAAATGCTCCTCCTGGTTTATAATCCCTTCAAAAGAAACATTTCCAAATACCGCTCCCGATTGCCGCTCAATGATTTTAATTTTTTATCAATGTCGGCGAGTTGATGCAGCGCCTTCAATAATCGCTCTTCACTTGGGCGGTGGCGGTTTTCGAGCATTAATTTTACACGATATGGATGAATTTTAAGCTGCTTTGAGATTTGATTGGGGTGATATCCCTTTTTCTGCAAATAAAAGACGTTGTTCATTGTACGGATATTGGAAGCCAATAAACCGACAAGCATGATAGGCTCTTCTTTTTGCCGCAGCAAATCATGATAGATCTCCAACGCTTCTACCCTATTGTTGGCCAGATAAGCATTCAGCATTTTAAAAGCATCATGCTCCAATGTTTTCGCTACCAAATCCTCTACTAACTCCATTGTGATTTGTTTTTCTTCTCCTAGATACAATGCCATTTTTTCAATTTCCATTTGAAGCTTCAGCATATCCAAGCCAACCATTTCAATAAGCTTATCTACTGCTTCGTCAGAAATGCTTTTTTCAAAATTTGCGACCTCACTCTTAACCCAGGTTGCTAAATCATTTTCCTTTGGAGTTTCCGCAAATAGCACAACGCTTTTATCTTTCATTGTTTTTGTAATTTTCTTGCGTTCGTCCAGCTTTTCATAAGGCGCTATAAAAACGGTCACGCAAAAATCGGATGGATTGGCCAGCCAATTTTCCAATCGCTTGACATTATGATCGATTTTCTCTTTTCCTTTTTCGGCAGCTTTTAAAAAATAGGCATTTTTGGCGATCACTAATTTTTTTTCCGAAAAAAAAGGAAATGTGTCCGCCTCATCGATTACGGCATCTACTGGAGATTCTTCCATATCAAACACTCTTACTTCCGTTTCTTCCGTAGAATTTAATGTCGCTTTGATGCGGTTGATGGTTTCATCGATAAAATACGATTCTTGTCCATAAATGAGATACACTGGCGCAACCCGCCCATTTTTGATCTCTTTCCAAACTTTTGTAAACATACTGTATCCTCCTGCCACTTCACATACTTTTAGTATACACATTTTTATAACATATGGCCTTCGTATAAAACATTTCCAACAACCAAATACTAGTTGGTAGAATTTTCTTGATTCCATATAGATTTTTATCATAGATTCACTTATAATTGAGTGTGAGTAGGAGGGATAAGTATGTCATCACATGATGAAAACGTCGTAACACACAATCCTTTTGAAGGCAAAAATGGCGCATCTATGCGTAACCAGGCAATTGACGCTGGTGTAGGATTTGGCGTTTCGTTCTTATTTTTTACAATTATGTTTATTATCGCCACAATCATTGATGTAACAGCTTCACACTAGTTGCTCAAGAAGCTTTCGACCGAGTGGCAGATGTTTTTTGCGCGAAAGCGAAGCGACAGCAGCAGACCGCGACTCAGATCGGGCTGGGCGGCTTGCGCTAGACAGAAAAAAAGGAATCTCAAACATATTAGAGGTTCCCTTTTTTTATTAGTTTAAACCTGATAAAACTTTCATTTTATTTTCATCAACCCGGATTTCAATCGTTCCTTTTTCAAAAGTACCGATTGTTGGCAACCCCAATTTTTCAAAACGTTCAACCACTTCCTTATGGGGATGGCCGTACCGGTTATTTTTTCCTGCGCTGAAAACAGTCAATGCAGGTTGCATTTTTTCGATAAAACCTTCGCTGCTTGAAGTTTTGCTGCCATGGTGCCCCGCCTTTAATAAATCGATTTTTTCCAAATCAGGATACTGCTTTAGAATTTGTTTTTCCCCTTGTTCTTCTACATCGCCCATAAACAATGCTTCAAATTCCCCTTTTGCTACATTTAGAACCAGTGAATCATCGTTCCCTTCATAATTTGTATCATTTGGCCATAAATAATGAAAGATGATGTCGCCATTCTTCCATTGGGCATTTCCGATTTGTTCTTTCACCGGGATTTTTTGCTGCATTGCTTCTTTTAGCAAATCCGACATGTTCCCTTTTAAAATAGAATTTGGCGATACATGTATTTCATTCACGGGGATCTCTTGCAATATTTCTTCAGCCCCTTCCATATGGTCGCTATCGGCATGGGTAAGAATTAATTTATCGATCTTTTGAATTCCCTTTCCTTTCAAAAATGGCACAACAATATCCCTGCCCACTTCGAAAACAGCGCTTTTTTCCTTCCATTTCTCTTGTTCAAATCTCAGAAACCCACCCGTATCAATCATATAAACCTCTTCTTTGTACGGTAATTCGATGACAACGCAATCCCCCTGACCTACATTGACAAAAGTAATGATTAAATCATCGGTAATTTTCCCTGCTGTTTGGAGGATGACAATTGGAATAAAAAGCGACAAACAAACTTTCCATAGCCTGGCTTTACTATCCAGCAAATAAAAAGTCAACAGAACACAAATAAATGCAAATAGAGCCAAATAAATGGACGGCTTCCCTGGATTCCACATTTGATAAGGAATGCTCTGCAATAAATCGATTATTTTAGTTAAGATGGCTCGTGCTGGCTCATAAATTTGAAAAAGAATCTCCGGCACGGCAGTAGGCAAATACGAAGCTGCAAGAAGAATCATATTTATCGGCAAGATAATGAACGAGAAAAGAGGGACAAAGAAGATATTGACAATAAACGATGAAAGACTGATTTCATAAAAGTGGTAAAGCAGAAGAGGATAAACGAGCAGCTGGCAAACAAATGTAATCAGAAAAGATTGAATTAGCCAAGAAGATGATCTGCTAATGAGTGGACCCGAGTAAATCAGGCTAATTGTTGCTAAATAAGATAATTGAAAACCAACTTGATAGATGGACCAAGGTTCCAAAAACACAAAAAGGATAAAACTGATTGCCAGTGCATCATGTGCGGATATTTTCCCCTTTAGCCTGCCGATCATCATGATTTCAACAATCAGCACGGATCGCCATACGGAAGGTGCACCCCCGGCAAGCACTGCATAAATCGGCAATGCAACCAACAGAACAATTGTGGCAAACTCTTTACGCACGCGAAGCCGCAGCAGCCCTTGATAGATGATTAACGCGATGATTGCTATATGCAAGCCCGATATCGCAAACAAATGTGTAATTCCAAGTGTTTGATAGGCCCTGGTTGTCTCTTCATCTACGTTCTCCTGCAAACCGATTAGCAAAGATTGTGCTTCTGCAGCAAGGGATGATGGGAATTTTTCTTCAATATGGGTTTTTATTCTAAAACGTTGTTTGGAAATCTTTTGAGGGATCGTGTTTTTTGTACCGACATATTGCCAATTCTGTACCTCGGCAATTCCGATTGCCCCTTTGCTCATTAAATAATTTTTCATGTCAAAGGCATATGGATGATTTGGTTCTGAAGGCTCAACTAATTCTGCGGTAGTTAAATAGCTTTTGCCTACCAATGATTCTTGTGCAAAAGCATTTTTTTCTTCTTCGGATTTTAGTTCATACACGACATAAATCTTTCTGCCATTCTCGTCTTTCATAAATCCGCGCAATTTGTCGCCACTTATTTTATATTCATCCGTCCACACCAATTTCGCTGGAAAATTGAGGGGTTCCTGGGTTTTCATAATAGTATGGTCAAAGTAAAAATAAGCACTTACTGAAAAGATTATGATGAGGATTAGATGAATGGTTCCACTCTTCTTCAGATTTAGAAGGAAAAGTATTGGCACGATCAAAATCATCAGCCTTATCGATTCATGAGCTGCAAGTGAAGCAATCAGAATCGACAAGGCATAAAAAATCCATTTATGCTTGAACGACATCAAATAATTCTTTCACCTTCTCTTCAAACGGTCTTAATTCTGCATCGGAAGCACCTAAATTTCTCAATTTCTCCAGCATCTCAACCGTTAATTGGAGCTTTTGATCTTTCAAGAAATCTATTTTTGCGTCATCAAATGGAATCTTGACAACATCAACATTCGCTTTTTTAAATAATTCCATTGCATATTCACTGTTTTTATAATCATTTGCGTAATAGACTTGCTTGATTCCTGCCTGAATGATTGTTTTTGAACAAGGCAAGCAAGGAAAATGAGTAACATAGATATCTGCACCCTTTGCAGGCGTTCCATATTTTGCACATTGCAATAAGGCGTTTGTTTCGGCATGTATTGTGCGCACACAATGATTATCCACCACATAGCACCCTTGTTCAGTACAATGCTCATCACCTGATATGGATCCATTATAACCGCCGGCTATGATTCTTTTTTCACGTACAATCGTTGCGCCAACCGCCAGTCTTGTACAAGTACTTCTGAGCGCCAGTAAATGGCTTTGTGCCATGAAGAATTGGTCCCATGTAATTCGCTCCATATGATAACCTCCAAATTTTATTACTATTAGTTTAGATGCAAATACTTTTTTGTGCAATGTACGATAAGCTACGATTCTTACTTGACGGTTATATGTTCTTTTAGTTTTTCAAATGTCTTGTCGCCAATTCCGGATACGTTTTTCAGCTCCTCAATCGTTTTGAATTGGCCATTTTCCTCGCGGTAGGCTATAATTGCTTGCGCTTTTGACGGACCAATGCCGGGAATCGTTGTTAATGCACTTTCTTCGGCATGGTTGAGATCCACTTGTTCACTCCCGGATTCAGATGCTGTGGCAGCTCCAGTGACGACTTGTCCGTTATTTTGAATAGGAACGGCCTCTTCCCCCTTTTTGGGAACATAGATGGCCATCTCATCCTGAAGTTTTTGAGCATGATTGATTGACATATTTTGCGCTTCTTCCGTATATCCGCCTGCAGCTTTGATGGCATCAACGATTCGATGATCTGTCGTTAACTCATAAACGCCCGGATAAAGGACCGCGCCTTTCACATCAACCATTATTTTTTTAACTGCCGGTTCTTCTGCTAATTCACTTACGGTTTCACTATTAACTTGTTCATTGGGTTGTTGTGGAATAGTTTCAATGGAAAAGACTTCTTCATCAGAGGGAGATTCTTGTTGAAAGAATAAAAATAGGAGTATCAACAAAACAACACCGGGGAAAAGTATTGTTTTTCCATATTTCTTCATCACTTGCTGAAGGATAAAAGGCCACCTCGATTCGGGAGGCTATTAAATGGAGCTTATCTTAAATATACATAAAACTCTATCATACAAAAAGAGGAATTTTTGTGAACACTCTCTAATATCTTTTTACTATTTTTTGTTAAAAAATATAATGCAATAAATAAAAATCGTATATAATATGAAAAAATAATAATAATCTGATAAAGGCAAACTCCACCGAAAGGGGAGGACGCAAAGCTCTGAGCCTAACCGTTTTTAACAACGCATGGTTGTCAAGTTGCCGGATTCTCATTCTGTGAGATTCGGTCTTCAGGATGGGGGAAATACTAATGAAAAAATTGATTGTCGCTGTCCTTTTAGCTGCAACACTCCTTGCAGGAGGTACAAATAACAAAGCTTTGGCTTTGGGACAAGAAGTCGAGGCAACCTGGCTCTGGAATCTATGGTCGATTGTTAGTAATGAAATGCAAGTGCTCGCTTTTCTTGAAGAGAAATCGCTGAACAAAGTGTATCTTCAAATTGACCAAGACATTTCGATGGGGGTTTACCGCAGTTTTATAGAAAAAGCTTCAGCAAAGGGAATTCAGGTGTATGCTCTGGATGGTTCCCCTCAGTGGGTGGCACCGAATGGATCCACAGGCCAAAACCGTTTAATGACTTGGCTGAATCAATACCAAAAAGCATCAACGGCTATCCAGAAATTCAAGGGTGTCCATCTCGATGTTGAGCCTTATATATACAGTGGCTGGGCAACAAATCAAGCCGAGACCATTAAATCGTATCAATCGCTTTTATTAAATGCCAAAAATAGTACGCAGGCAATGGGGCTACCTCTTGAGGCTGACATGCCCTTCTGGTTCGACGGCATATCCTATAAAAACAATTATGGAAAAGGCCTTCTTGCTGAATGGGTTATTGCCAATACCAACAGTGTAACAATAATGGCCTATAGAGATAATGCCACTCAAATAATCGAGTTGGTCAAAAATGAAATAAATATGGCAAAAAAGCATACGAAGCCGCTAGTCGTCGGCGTTGAGACAGATTTTTCATACGAAGGAAATAATATCTCCTTCTTTGAAGAAGGAGAAACGTATATGAAAGGGGAGCTTGAAGCGGTTAAAAACTATTATTCCAGTTTCTCCAGTTTTAACGGCATTGCCGTACACCATGTTGACAGTTGGATGAAAATGAAACCGTAATTGAAAGGGTAGTCTTGAAAGTTTAACTTTCTGGACTACCCTTTTTCGGCTTTGCTATTTAATTGCTCGAATAAATATGCGTTCACTATCTTCAGTTGGGCTTTTCTGTTCCCAGTCCGCCGTTATTTCCACTTTCGAAAAGCCGATTTCCTGCAGCCAAGCAACATACTCTCCAGCAGGAAAGGTTCTTTGAAAATGCTCTTCATCAAATCGTTCGAATAAACCGCTTTTTTCCTCTTTTACAAAGAAGGTCATTATATGATAAATGGAATGGTCGAACTCGCCTGGCTCCGTATGCCAGATATATGCAATTTCGCCATCATCGTAGGTGAAGGGACTTTCCAAAAAAATGACATCCATTTTAAACAATGAATGAACATCCAAAAATAATTGTCCACCTGCACGCAAGGCTTCATAAATTCTCCTCAGTGTTTCGATGACAGCTTCCTGCTGCGCCAAATAATTGATCGAATCAATAGGAACAGTCACAATATCAAGCTCGGAAAACCCTTCCAACTCATCCATCGACATGGCGAATAATGGAATGGCTGCGCCCTTTGCTTGTATACGTTCATAAGCAACCGCCAACATCTCCTCGGACAAATCAATGCCGCTTACATCGTACCCTTCTTCATGGAAAAGCAACGAGAGGGTCCCTGTGCCACACCCAATATCGAGGAGCTTTGGGAATTGCTTTGCAGGAGCATTCTTTTTTACCCATTGAACATATTGGTCATAAGGAATGTCCTGCATCAGCTCATCGTAAACGCTCGCAAATCTTTCGTAGCTGGAATTCATCATTCTGCAGACGGTAAATCTAATTGAGGAGCATCTCCCCATAGACGTTCCAAATTATAAAATGCACGTTCATCTTTATGGAAGATGTGAACCACGATATCACCAAGGTCAACCAAAATCCAACGAGCGGAGTCAAACCCCTCTACACGTTTTACTGTAAAGCCGTTTTCCTGTGCTTTTTCCTGGACTTCTCGTGCAATGGCTTGTGCCTGGCGATCCGAATTACCATTGCAGATTAAAAAATAATCAGCAAGCAGTGAAATACTTTGCATGTTCAATACAACAATATCCTCTGCTCTTTTATCATCCAATGCTTTATAAACAATCTCCAATAAGGGTTGTGTCATCCTTCACTGTCCTCTCTAAGATAAATTACATGATTATAACACTCAATTGAAACCGGGAAAATTGGCTGTTCGGTTTGGACTAAATAACGGATTGAATGACAGATGCATTCCTTCATTGCCAAGTCCAAATCTTTGTTCGCAACATCTCGAAGTTTTTCCACACCGTCGAATTTTCTGTTCGGTTCAATCATATCGGCAACGAAAATAATCTTTTCCAATTTCGACATGCCTGCCCTGCCTGTAGTATGGAAACGAATTGCCTTTAAAATGTCGTCGTTGCTAATATTAAATTCAGTTTCTGCGATCCATGCTCCTACCGGTCCGTGCAATATTTCGGATCCCCAATCAGCCAGCCGTTCATCAAGCCCATGTTCTTTGACAATTGTGCGCATCCATTCTTCATCGGCATATTTTGCAATATCATGCAAAATTGCCGCCGTTTCAGCAGATTTGCGATTTTCTCCATACATATCAGCCAAAGAGATGGCTGTTTCCATTACACCGATAGTATGAATAAATCGTTTTTCAGGCATACGCGGTTTTATTGCGGATAAATAATCGTCACGTTCCATAAAGACCAACCTTTCTAACATAACCTTCCACGCCCTCCGGCAATAAAAATTGCACCGTACCGCCAGACTTCAATCGCGTTCTTATGAATGTGGAGGATAAATCTATTTCCGGCGCTTCGATTATTTTGACATTATATGTAGAAGCCCCTACCGTTCCCGGCCTTCTTAAACCAACAAATTGTACTAGGTTCACTAATTCATCAATTCTATGCCACGTATGGAGCGAATCAATCATATCGCCTCCGATGATAAAGTAGAATTGCGCATCGTGTTCCCGCTCAATAAGCTCGACCATAGTCTGGTATGTATAGGATACGCCACCAAGCTCCAATTCGATCGGCTCTACTTTTAGATGTTCATGCGGGCTTGTTGCTATTTCCACCATTCGAAGACGATCTTCCATGGATGCATCATCCGCCAATTGTTTATGCGGGGCAATCGCGTTTGGCATAAGACGGACTTCATCAAGTTCAAGCGCATGGTAGGCTTCATTTGCCATTATTAAGTGCCCAATATGGGGAGGATTGAATGTTCCTCCCAAGATGCCGACTTTTTTCATTGCCAACACACCTTATTTTTTATTGTCTTTGGGTAATACAATCTTTTTGTTGTTCTTTGATTCTTTATATAAAACAACCGTCAAACCAATCAATTGAACCAGTTCAGCACCAGTTCCTTCTGCCAGTGTCTCTGCTACAACATCTTTCTCTTCTTCACAATTGTCCAGAATGCGGACTTTTATTAATTCACGGACTTCCAGTACGTCACGCAATTGACTTAACATCTGATCGTTCACGCCGCCTTTTCCAACTTGGAAAATCGGTGTTAAGTGATGTGCTTCTGCACGTAAAAATCTTTTTTGTTTACCTGTTAACATAAAATTTATTTTCCTCCTAATTGCTCGCTTATTTGAGCAATCATTGAATTTGTGTCCGGGTAGTTCCCCAGCCAATGCTCATAGGCAATGGCTCCTTGATGTACAAACATTCCAACGCCTGTTACCACAGTTGCCCCAATCGATTCGGCATGCTGCAAGAAAGGCGTCATGAGTGGATTATACACTATATCGGCCGCAACTGCTTCTTGAGACATTTTATCAACCGAAAACGGCAAAGAAATGCCGCCATATTTCATTCCTGCCGGGGTTGTTTGGATAAGAATTCCGTATCGATCAAGTGTTGAGCTGGCTTCCTCATTTGTGATTACTTTTCCCATCCCAAGGGCATCCACGATTTCCCCTGCTTTTGAGATTGTTCGGTTTGTAATCGTAATATCTTGGTAACCATATTTTTTTAAAGCAAAGGCGATTCCCCTTGCTCCTCCTCCTGCTCCCACGATCAATACCGATTTTTGGCGATGCCCATCGCCAATCTTTTCTTCCAGAGACCTTACAAAGCCGTCACCGTCTGTATTAAAGCCTTTAAATCGGCCATCTTCTAATCTTAAAACCGTATTGACTGCGCCCATTTGCTTTGCGGTTTCATCGATTTCATCCAGAAATGGAATTATTGCGGATTTGTGCGGAATGGTTACATTAAAACCGCTTGTCCCCAGTAATTTAAATGACGCAACTGCCTGTTCCAGATTCTCTGCTTTTACATGAATAGGTATATAGGCTGCATCTACTCCTTCTTGGGTGTACCAAGAATTATGCATTTCCGGTGATTTTGATTGTTCGATTGGATCGCCAATGACAGCAAACCATTTCTTCATTTCCAAACAACTCCCTAATTTAGACTACTATTTATGCTAAATCAATGATGGACGAATAAATACCTCTACGCCTTTAGGGGCATGCGCGGCTACCACAACATTCGGATGCTGCACCGTAACCCAGCCCAAACCGGAAATGACGACGTCTGTTTTGCCTTCTTTTATCGCAAATTCATGACTCACCAATTCCGGTAATTGATCTATGAATTCCTTCGACGGCGGAGCAAGCAGTTCCCCTTTATGTTCTTGGTACAAGAGATCCGCTTTTTCAAGCTTTGTGCGATGAATCGGCAAATCGTTTGCAGCATAAATTGTAAAAGCGGAACGATCTCCCTTTATAAAATCAAAGCGTGCAAGTGCGCCGATAAATAAAGATTGCCCTTCGTTCTGCTGATATACTTTCGGCTTTATTTCCTTCTTTGGCATAATCGTTTTCAATTCACTGGAATGAATATGATGAGCCATTTGATGATGATTGATAATGCCAGGTGTATCGTAAAGGGCTGACCCATCATCGAGCGGGATTTCGATCATGTCCAAAGTTGTGCCCGGAAAATGCGAAGTAGTGATAATATTCCCTTCACCGGTTGCCTGTTTAATAATTCGGTTGATGAAAGTGGATTTACCAACATTTGTACAACCTACAACATAAACATCTTTTCCTTCACGATATTTGTTGATGGCCTCTACGACTTCGCCCATTCCAATACCCTTATGAGCACTAACAAGCATCACATCAACCGGCTGCAACCCCAAGCTGCGCGCCTCACGTTTCAACCAATTAATCACCTTTTTCGGCTTTACCGATTTAGGCAACAAATCAACTTTATTCGCCACCAATAAAACCGGGTTTTTCCCGACAAAACGATGAAGGCCCGGCAACCAGCTGCCATTAAAATCAAATATATCGACGATTTTCACAATAAGGCCTTGTTGTTCACCTAAACCATTCAGGATTTTCAAGAAATCATCATCCGTTAAGCTGACTGGCTGGATTTCATTGTAATTTTTCAAGCGAAAACACCTTTGGCATATCACTGTATCTTTTTCCAGGGACGCAGGCGGAGCATAGCCAACTTCCTTTGGATTCTCTGTTTGTATAGTAGCTCCACAGCCAATACAATTCGGCATTTCACTCATTGCTGTTCCTCCCAAGTTTTAATTCCTTTACGTTTTAATAGATTAAATACTCTTCTCTCGACAAATCGATTAAAACGCGTAACAAAACCATCCGACTCTGCTACAGGTCGGACTAAAATTGTATAAAGTTTTAAACGGTTGGCACCCATTATGTCCGTAAGCAATTGATCGCCCACCATAACGACTTCGCTGCTATTCAGGCGAAGTTCTTTCATGGCCGCGTAATAGGCAGCTCCCAGAGGCTTGCGTGCCCTTGCGATAAATGGAATGCCAAGCGGTTCGGCAAAATGCTTCACCCGTTCCTGATTATTATTTGATGCAATGATGACACGAATCCCGGCTTCCTGCATAAGCTGTAGCCACAGAATAATTTCATTGGTGGCATCGGGCCTGTCCCATTCTATTAACGTATTATCCAAATCTGTAATAATCCCTTTGATCCCAAGTTCCATTAACTTCTCTGGCGTGATTTCAAATACAGATGTTACAAACTCTTTTGGCAATAGAAAATTATACACGTTTTAACTCCTTCAAGTGCTTTTTCATTTGTTGTTGGATATTGTTCCCTTGGCTGATAAAGTTTCACTCATTAAAAGATTATAACATAGATGCTATGGGTTCTCCCATTTTCACATTAAGCCCTGCTTGAATATTTTCAGTAAAATGAACATAACCTTCTTCAAATAGCATTACCACTGTGGAACCAAAACCAAAATAACCAACTTCTTCACCTTTTGTCCAATTGTCCGAGACATTGGTTAGCTTGATTGAATTGACAAACATTGCTCCTACCTTTACTAATGTAAAGTGTTTCTTATTTTGGCCTTGAACCTCGCTTATTAAACGATGGTTTTTGCTGATTGGTTTTTTTCCATATGTCAGTCCCAAAGAATTTACCGGATAGGATTTATTTCCAAGTGTATACTGCCGTATTACCAATCCATCATTCGGGCTATGAATTCTGTGATAGTTTGCCGGGCTTAAATAGAAAACGATGTACTTCCCATCTTTGTATTTTTCGATTACTTCTTCTTTACCCAATAAATCGATCAGGGAGTAAGGTTTATTTTTCACAGTAAAAATCTTGTTTTTTTGTATAGTCCCGAATGTTTCAATTTTTGCATCCACTGGGCTTACAAAGGTTCTCCCTTCTAAATCGACCGGTCTGGCTCCTTCTTTCAGCTGTCTAGTAAAGAAATCTTGTAAATTATTAAAACTGTTGATATCACGTGAAACTTCAGAGATATCAATTTCGTATACTTTACTGTAGCTTTTGATCAGATTTTTACTGATTGATGATGTTACCAGTCTTCTCAGCATCAAGGAGCTGTATTTTCCATTTGTAAGTTCGATTAATGATTGGTAAATTTTCTCTTTCATAATCCCTCTCCAAGCATGTCAGAATTCTCAAATCAAGTTTAGTCATTTGGATTGACTTACAATTTATTCTTTTTCGAAGTATAATATAGAAATATATTTAGCGCAAAGGAGTGTTTCCCCATGTTTCTTCTGCATATGGTGGATTCCACGATTAAAAAAGTAAAATCGCACGCTGCTAATCTGATTACGCTCTGTAATTTGTCTTTCGGTGGTGCCTCGATTATGGCAACATTAAATGAAACATATAGTTATAGTGTTTTATTTATTTTTATTGCTGCTTTTCTTGATCGTTATGATGGCAAAGTGGCCCGGAAATTTAATCAAGAATCGGAGCTTGGCAAACAATTGGACTCTATGGGTGATATTATATCATTCGGTGTCGCGCCAGCTCTATTAATGTATGAAACTATTTTGGCCGAATTTGGTATGGTTGGAATCATCTTGACGATTCTATATATAGGGTGTGGAGCATTTCGATTGGCCCGTTTCAATATTACTGAAGCGAACACGTATTTTGTAGGCTTGCCCATTACGGCCGCAGGGACATTCTTAACTTTTTCCTACTTTATGATTCCAGTTGTCGGTCCACAGTTTTATTTATTCCTCATGCCGATTCTTTCGATTTTAATGGTGAGTACATTTACTTTAAGAAAGGTTTAAATGATTCGATGCACATCTATATGCTGCATCGAATTTTTTTGCCTCTAGGCGTTCAATTAGGTTTTCCCAACTTTTTTCTTGCGGATTCTCATTTTCCCAACAGTTCTATCATATAATGTCGAAAAAGGAAGAAAGGATGACGTGATTGAGCGGAATTTTTGCGTCACTCATGCAGCTATGGCTAGACATTCCGTCATTTCTTGGGTATTTAAAGGGGCAGGCTTTTCATCGGCCATTTTCCAAAGAGGAAGAAGCGAAGGCGATTGAACGCTTCATGAATGGCGATGAACAAGCAAGGCTAGACTTAATAGAACGAAATATGAGGCTTGTAGCGCATGTCGTCAAGAAATTCCACCCTCAGCACGAACAACTGGACGATTATATATCCATTGGCACAATAGGATTGATGAAAGCTGTTAGCAGCTATACGCCTGATAAAAAAACACGTTTAGCCACTTATGCTGCACGCTGTATTGAAAATGAAATCTTAATGCATTTAAGGGCACAGAAAAAGGTTCAAAAGGACGTTTCCTTATTTGAGCCCATAGGTGTAGACAAAGAAGGACAATCGTTGCAGATTCGAGATTTATTGCAGCTTGACGAACAGCCGGCAATCGATAAAATCGAACAAAAAGAAAGTTTTGAACAACTTTATGCTTTTTTAAATACATTGGAACCTAGAGAGCTGGAAATTATCATTTATCGGTATGGTCTAAACAACAACGACCCACTGACCCAAAAAGAAATCGCCAAAAAATTGAAAATTTCGAGAAGTTATGTATCCCGTATTGAAAAACGTGCGCTCGTAAAGTTGTATCAGCAGTTCAAGCATAGTCAAAATGAGAAGGAAAGTCGCAAAATCGACATAGAATCTTCTCAATTGCACAATTAAAGCGGTGTTAATTAGGCAAGAAAAGCTCATTAAGGCATAAAAACCTTAATGAGCTTTTGTTGGACTTAAACGGCGTTCTCCGCTTTTCTTTTAATGGCGGACTGAGTCTTCTTTTGCGCCGAAGTAAATAATGATTCCCAAAATGGCTGTAATGGCTACAGATGCTCCCATAAGCAATAACATAGCATTCCCTCCTAATACTTTCCTATTTCTATATTACTTTGGTTTTTCTTCGTTGGTCAAGCAAGTTTGTGAATAATAGGTGACAAATGCTTATTGAATTGCCAATGAAAAGGAGGGACTCTTTCCTGCAGTCTACAGCTTTTCAATTGTTTTCAATACAATTTCCGTTGAATGTTTTGCGGCTACCGGCAAAAATTCATCAAAGCTGATATTCGATTCTTTCCCTGCAATATCCGATAATGCCCGAATTACGACAAATGGCGTTTCAAATTGATAGCATACTTGTGCGACCGCCGCTGCTTCCATTTCCACTGCTTTCATCTCAGGGAAATATTCTCTTACTTTCGCCACACGCTCCGGATCATTCATGAAAGAATCTCCCGAACAGATTAGGCCAACGCTATATTGGTGATTGCCGATTTCCGCAACGGCTTCTTCGGCCAATTTCATTAAACGTTCATCCGATTTAAATGCAGCCGGCAATTGAGGGACTTGCCCCATTTCATAGTTGAAAATGGTAACATCCACATCGTGATGGCGCACTTCATCAGAAATCACCACTGCGCCTACTTCCAGTTGTGGATCATAGCCACCTGCAGAACCGGTATTAATGACCACATCCGGTTTAAATTTATAAAGCAAGGCTGTTGTACCCATCGCCGCATTGACTTTGCCTATACCGCTTTTCAGCAAAACAACCTCTTTCTCTTTATATGTACCTGTTGTATATTCGCTATTTGCAATGGTAGTGACTTGCGTATTGGAAAGCGCATTTCTCAATAATTCAACTTCCTCTTCCATAGCACCAATAACCGCAATTTTCATTGTGTTCATTCCTCCAATTTTCGGGCATGCCTTCATTAACATTAGTATTATATACTAAAACGCCAATAAAAGATGCCCTACCTAACTCCGATGGCTTGATTTAACTTTTCTACCTTTACCGGTTTCCAACCTTTCTGCTCAACCCATTCAATGTAGACACGATAATAATCATTTTTATCATTGGTTGATACAACAGCTACCGCACTATTGGGCCCCCCATTATTTCGGACAGACCAATAAATAATATTATTTTCTTTTAATTGCACTGCGTTTCGGATCGTTACCAACTTTTCTTCATAATCAATATGCCCTTCTTCGTATGCAGATACATGCTCCCCTGTCTGTTTCGTAGGGTTCACTTTCCACTCAGGATCGATGATGACTTCTTCTACCAGGGGATCGTTTGATGATTTGGTAATTAGTTCACTGGATGATTCATCGGAAGCATCGGCAAGTTCTTGTTTACCATTCTCGTCTACTTCTTCTGCAGAAACCATATTGTGATTCTCGAAAGGCTGTTCTTCGTTCGTATCTTCTTTCCCTTCATTACTCTCATTTTGAATTGCTGTTTCGGTGGATTGTTTCGGTTGTTTTTTATTATCAGTGAAAATCGCAAATACATTTAAAATAATCAGTATGGAAACGATGGCAATTAAACTATTCAAGATTTTGTCCATTTTACTTTTTTTTCGCTTCTCGCTGCGTTTTTTAGAACGTTTCAACGATTCTTGTTCCTTTGACATATACGGACTCCTCCTTCTTACCATTGTCTTTATTGTATCAAGATTCTATCCAAAAACCATCAAAAACGCTCTTATTTTATCATTTGAATTGAAAATGTAACAAAGAATAAAAGCGCAAGCGCCCTGCTTAGCCATAGACAGATCTTTTGTGTACCGAAAGCGTAGCGGCTAGGCAGCTTTCACTAGAAAATGAAAAAGTCGACAAAATCTTTATATGATTTTGCCGACCATAATATTCAAATCATTCATTTTATACAAGCATGCAAAAGAAAACACTTTTACTATACGGAAACCTATTTCTCATCAGAGGCTATGTATAAAGCCAAATTGAACGGTTTGTTAGTTTGCATTTTTTATGGAAACAATTCGAACTTCCATATCTCCGCCTGGAGTAGTCAGTTTTACGACATCATCCACTTTGCGGCCCAGTAAAGCTTTTGCAATTGGAGAATCGTTTGAAATGCGTCCTTCAAATGGATCGGCTTCAGCTGACCCGACAATCGTATACTCTTCCTCGTCCCCATCCGGAAGCTCAACAAAAGAAACCGTTTTCCCTAAAGAGACAACATCACTTTCTCCTGATTCTTCGATAATTAATGCATTGCGCAACATGGATTCGATTGTCGTAATGCGACCTTCCACAAATCCTTGCTCTTCTTTTGCGGAATCATACTCGGAGTTTTCGGATAAGTCGCCGAAACTGCGCGCGATTTTAATACGCTCTACTACCTCTTTGCGTTTAACTGTTATTAGGTAGTCCAATTCTTCTTCTAATTTTTGCTTACCCGCTAATGTCATTGGGTATTGTTTTTCATTTACCAAATCAGTTCACTCCTTAAATCTTCATGAAAATGTACTTGAGACAATACTATACACCGCAAGTTCGAAAATGCAATCGTTTTCTTTTAACTTTATTCAGCTTAGGCCCCTTTTCTTTTTAGTAAGGGGATTAAATCCGAGCAGAATAAAGTTAAAGCCTCAGGCGGATGTCACAGATTTTAAGTAGAAATTGAAAGAGGAGGTTAGCCTATAAACGTCGCATCCATGCGACAGATTTTTTGTTCGAAAGCAAGCGGCAGGTAAAACGGCTAATTGACCTGCATCTGCAGGCCTCTTGAAAAAATCTGGACTTTAAAACATATGCCAAGGCGAATTTGAAAGTGTAATAATAAAACCCGGTTAGTAGTTAAGCATATGAGGCCAAGGGGCTGATTAGAAGTCCCTTGGCGTACTTAACTAGTAACCGAATTTTCTAGTAAACAGTATAAAGTTATTTTGGTGATAATGTGCTTCTAATGCAAAGCACAAAATCAATCTCCAGACAGGAAATTATTCTAAATAATTCCAATACCTAACTCATCATATTATACAATGGATGTCGTTTCAAGAATTGTTTTGATTTTTGTGACCATTAGATCAATCGCCACTTCATTTTCCCCACCTTCAGGGATAATGACATCCGCATAGCGTTTTGTCGGCTCAATAAATAAGTTATGCATTGGTCGTACCGCTTTTAGATATTGATCGATGACCGAATCAATTGTTCGGCCCCGTTCTTTAATATCTCGCTCAATCCGACGAATTATACGTAAATCTGAGTCAGTATCTACAAATAATTTAATGTCCATTATATCACGTAGACGCTTATCCTCCAAAACCAAAATTCCTTCTAGAATAATAACATCTTTTGGTTCTACATGTCTAACCTCATCCGAACGTGTATGATTTACATAATCATAGACCGGCTTATCAATTGCTTTTCTTTGCAACAGAAACTCCATATGCTGCAACAATAAATCATTGTCAAATGCCAATGGATGATCATAGTTTGTTTTTAGTCGTTCTTCGAAAGTTAGATGGCTTTGATCTTTATAATAGTAATCTTGTTCAATTACGACAACGGAATGCTGCCGAAATACATCATAGATGGCATGCGTTACGCTCGTTTTGCCCGAACAAGAACCACCTGCAATCCCGATTACTAATGGACGCTTTTTGTTCATTAATTATTCTCCTTTCGCATCATATTGAAGCGGAACAATGGACGCTCACATTTAAATTTGACAATTTGCAATGGATGGTTGGCAACGGCAATTTCATTGTCTTTTTCATCCCAAATTTGGCCCACTTTCATTTTGAATGTTTCCATATCAGGACCAAAGAATTCAACAGTGTCACCTGGTTTGAAGTAATTGCGTTGCTGCAAGGTAACCATTTGTGTTTCTTCATCATAATGTAGTACAAGACCTGCAAAATCCCATTTTAGCTTTGTTGCATGTGTACCGAACATTTGCTGCTTATAGCTTGGCTCACCTTCAAAGAAGCTTGATGCAGTCGTGCGGTTTGCACAGCGATCCAGCTCTTCCAGCCACTCTTTTCTAATTTGGAAATTTTCCGGGTCCTCGCAATAGGCATCAATCACTTTACGGTATACGGAAATAACGGTTGCAATATAGTGAATTGATTTCATGCGGCCTTCCACTTTCAAAGAATCAATGCCAAGCTCAATCATATGTGGTATAGATTCGATTAGCTTTAAGTCTTTTGGACTCATGGCAAATGGTGCATCCTTTTCGTCAAATAACGCTACTTCTTCTCCACCGACGTTTTCATATAAATCATAATCCCAGCGGCAGCTTTGGCAGCATCCGCCTCGATTGGAGTCACGCGCCGTCATGTGGTTGGATAAAACACAGCGGCCAGAATACGCAATACACATCGCGCCATGTACGAAAGCTTCTATTTCAATATCCACTTCCTCTTTCATTTTGCGCATTTCTTCCGCGCCTACTTCACGTGCCAATACTACACGATGAAGGCCTTCTTGTTTCCAATATTTCACGGCTTTCCAGTTGGATAAAGACTGCTGCGTCGAAAGGTGAATTTCCAGTTTCGGTGCAACCCGACGGCAAGATTCAATGATGAAAGGATCCGCTACGATAATCCCTTTTACTCCTGCCTCTTCAATCGCTTGTAAATATTCTTCAATCCCTGCCATATTCTCATTATGCGCAAAGATATTCGTTGTTACATAAACGACTGCGCCATATTTTTTCGCAAACTCAACACCTTCGCGCATTTCTTCTATTGTAAAGTTATCTGCATTTGAACGTAATCCAAACTCTTGTCCGCCGATAAAAACTGCATCCGCTCCATAATGCACAGCTATTTTCAATTTTTCCAAACTGCCTGCCGGTGCAAGCAATTCCGGCTTTTTGGTAATTACACGTTTACCGTTCACTTGTTCACGAATTTTTTCATTTTCGATTAATTGCAGCAAAGTAAAGCCCCTCCTTCCTAATACACTGTTTCCTTAAAGATAAATCCAGTATCCAAAGGACGTAATTTCGGCTGAATTTCTTCAATTTTTTCAAGCAACTCACCTTTTAGTTCTTCATAAGCGTCTTCTCCTTGGTCAAAGAAAACGTCAATTGCTTGGCGGTAACAATTTGTAACCGTATTAATATACTCTTCCGGTTGAAGAACACCGTCGAATTTCAATGAATCAATTCCGGCTTCGAAAAGTTCCGTTAACTCGTCAATAAGACACATATCATTTGGGGAGAAAATATGCGTCCCATTGCAGTCTTCATAAATTGGATATTTATTTTTGCGTTCTTTATCGTGAAGGAACATATTTTTATTTTCTTTACGGTTTTCTACTTCCATTGCTTGTTCGCGATACAAGAAATAGTTTCCTAAAAGAGAGCGTTTTGATTGGAACATGCACGTCATCCCGTGCACTTGCACTTCAATTTCCGTCTTGGCATTTTCTTTAATTTCAACCACTTCATCAAGTGAAAGTTCCCGGGCAAGCACTGCGCGTTTTGCTCCACGGTCGCCCCAGTAATTGACTTGAAACCAGTTTGTTGCAATTGTTTCCGGGTTCCAGTGGAGAGGAATCGTGATACCAAGTTCACGTACGGCTACTACTACGGCAGGGTCTCCAAAAAGGAGCGCATCTACGCCGATTCGCTGCATTTCTTTTAAGTAATCATCCAATGCTTCCAATCGATCGTTATGGAAAAGTGCATTGACCGCTACATAAACTTTTTTTCCGGCTTCGTGAATGATTGCTGCCGCACTTTCTATATCTTTTACTGAAAATTCCCCAGCCAAGCGCAAGCCAAACTTTTGTTCACCAATGACAAAAGCATCTGCTCCAGCTTCCAGCAAAGCTGCAATATGACCTACCGACTTTGGCGTTACTAATAATTCAGGTTTTTTCATCCTTTTCACCTCTTCAAACAAATTAATAAACCATCGCCGACCGGGAAAAAAGTACTCTCATAATCCGGATGTGTCATAATCCAGTCAGCAAACGTATTTAAATTACGTATCATTGTTCTTTTACGCCTTGGAACATCCTTAAGATCCAGCCCGGATAAACCATGCATGTACATATTATCGATATATATAATACCGCCAGAAGGAACCAAGGTAGAATATTTTTCAAAAAAGCGCATATATTGGCCTTTTGCCGCATCAATAAAAACAGCATCAAAAGTAGATTCCACACTTTCCACATCTACTTCCAACGCATCGCCTTCAATCACGGTAATTCTATTCGTCGCTTCTGAACGGGCAATAAATTCCTTCGCAAGGTTTACCCGTTCCGAATCCCTTTCAATGGTTACAATTTTGCAATTCGGTAATGCATCCGCCATACGCATGGCAGAATAGCCAATGGCCGTACCTATTTCCAAAATACTGGACGGTTGTTGAATACGCAGCATCTGATTCAGGACATCCATTGCCGGCAGTTGCATAATCGGCACATGATGCTCTTTTGCGTATTGCTCCATCTCCAGCAATAATTCATTGCGCGGGCGTATAAAGGATTCGATATAATCTTTTGAAAATTCCATCATGTGAACCCCTTTTATTCAGATTAAATATCAAAACTTAGGAACATTAAATTTCTATTCGTATATGTGAGTATTATACTGCTTTTACTTTTATACAAAAAAACACAATTTATAATATCATGAAAATAGAAGGAAAGCGAATAATGTTTGTAATTTCAAGTAAAAAAAGTTTCATTTTCAAACTTTTTTCGAAATAATAAACAAATCCGTTTCCTTCTAAAATTATAATGAAAAATCGCTTATTTTATATACTTTTCGACATTTTTCAAATGCTCATCATAGTCTTTGGCAAAATGGTTATTGCCATCAGAATCCGCTAAAAAGTATAAATATTCCGTATCGGTAGGATTAAGAGCAGCCTCGATCGAAATCTTGCCTGCATTCGCAATCGGCCCAGGCGGCAATCCTTGATTTTTATAGGTGTTATATGGATTTTCAACCTCTAAATCTTTATATAAAACCCGTGCTTTATGGGAACCAAGTGCATATAAAACCGTTGGATCGGTTTGTAAAGGCATGTCCGATTCCAGGCGATTAAAGAACACACTTGCAATGGTTTCACGATCGGTTTGGGCTGTTGCTTCTTCCTCAAGCAAAGAAGCAAAAGTTAACAATTGATGCGTTGTCATCTCTTTTTGTGCAAGCAAATCATTATATTGTGCAACTACATCATTTGTTAGGGAGATCATCATGGTTACAATCTCCTCCAACGAAGGATTTTCCTCATAAAAAGAATATGTAGACGGATAAAGATAGCCCTCCAGTGCATAACGAATATTCTTGTCCAGCACTTCGTCAGTAATTAACTCCGGATAAGTGGCCATCATATTTTGAACAAATTCCTTACCTGTTACCAGCTCCATAAACTGCTCCGGCGTATACTCTGTATGTTTAGCAACGATTTCCGAAATTTGCTCAATCGTTACTCCTTCCGGCACGGTAATTGTAAACAATGGCTCACGATAAACTTTCCCTGTTTTTAAGCTTTCAATAATTTCATCAAGCGTCATCGATTGGGTCATTGTATAGTTGCCCGCCTGGAAGTTTGTTTCATTCTTGAATTTTGTATAATACTTAAAGATTTGGCCATTTTTGATTACGCCATTTTCCTCCAGAATAGATGAGATTGTTGAAATCCCAGACCCCATCGGTATCTCCACCAGAATTTCGGAATCGGCTTCTGAATCCACCGGTTCAAGGGCAGATTTTACATAAAAATAACCACTTACTCCCACGATAGCAATCAATAACAAAACAGCAAGCGACACCATAGCAACAACTCGACGCACAACTTTGCCTTCTTTTTTGCGAATCTGTATTTTTTCCATCATTTCTTGTTTCTTCGACTCCTTATCCACCAACATACCCCCTCACATCTTTTATATGATACAAGAAAAAATGGGTAGTGACAACAAAACCCATCACATCCTTGATGTGATGGATTTTGTCTGCACCGAAAGCGGAGCGGCAGGTGCAATAATCTTAAGTGATAACTTTTGTCATAGATCGGTTTTCTCTGCACCGATATTGAAACGACAGGCGCAATAATCTTAAGTGAAAACTTTTGCCAAAGATAAGTTTTGTCTGCACCGATAGCGTTAGCGGCAGGTGCAATAATCTTAAGTGATAACTTTTGTCATAGATGGGTTTTCTCTGCACCGAAAGTGAAACGGCAGGTGCAACAGGTTTTGTCTGCACCGAAAGCGTTAGCGACAGGTGCAATATTGTCACATAGAATGTGACGTGTTTTATCTGCGCCGAAAGCGGAGCGGCAGACGCAATTATCCTGAGCGAAAACTATTCCCTAATAAAAGCGTTCTGCCGCAGTAAAACAATTCTTCTCTCAAACACAAAAAAACGCTATACAAATATATAGCGTCCATTTTAGTGTCTTTTATTTTTGATTTAATGATTGCAGCTCAGCTTCAACTTTGGCCCATTCTTCATCACTTTCAATCGGAATCAGGTCTTGAACTTCGCCATTCTCTCCCGGTACATAAGCAGCAGCGAAAATCTCTCCAACTTCCTCCTGATCTGCAAAGGTATACAAAATGTAGGATTTATGGAATTGCTCCAAAGTGAATCGATGAATGACTTCACAAACAATTTCCTCTCCATTTTCATCAGAAATTGTGAAAAAGTCTTCCTCTCCCTCACCAAATTCTGCAATGAGAGTGTTTAATACTTCATCAACCATTTCCCATTCTTTCTCCGTTTCAAGTGATGTGAAATTCGTCATTTCACCATTTTCACCAAGCTCAAATCGAAGGGCGGAAATTTCTTCGCTCTCATTACCCTGTTCATCAACTAACGAATACAGCACATACGATTGATTGTCTGTATCAAACGTCATTATTTCTCTGCAAAGTTGTTCCGATCCATCCTCTAATTGAACTTTAAAAAACTGTTCGTCCATTTAAAGCACCTCCAACTTAGTTCTTCATTGTGTACGTCAATTCTTCCTAACAGTGTAAAAAGGCAGGCAAAACGCCTACCTTTTCACTTTATTTATTATTCTTCATCTTCGTCATCAAGTTGATCTTCAAGCTGATTTAACACGTCCTCGATTAAATCCCACTCCGCTTCCGTTTCAATCGGCTCTAATTCGCCATCTTCACCGTTTTCGGATGGAACAAATGAGGAAGCAAAGATTTCAATTTGCCCTTCGTCGTCTTCATCTGCACCTACCAAAGAATAAAGAACATATGATTTTCCGAACTCTTCGGAATCAAATGTGTGCAGTACCTCGCATAATTGTTCATTTCCATTTTCATCAACAATTGTAATATGACGATGTTCGTGATCGTGTTCTTGTACCATTATCGGTCACCTCTTTATAAAATTTAAATCTGGCCTTTATCGCTAAACTTTCAAGGCCAGAGCCACCCAACATGAATGTTGGATCTTGCCTCTGCCGCTTCGCTTTCGGGGCAGAGAATTAAGATTCGCAATGCGAATCTTAATTCTTACTATCCAAATACCCCTGTAAAATCATGACGGCTGCCATTTTATCGATTACTTGTTTCCGTTTTTTTCGGCTTACATCAGCTTCGATCAGCATTCTCTCGGCTGCCATGGTTGTTAAACGTTCGTCCCACAGTTTAACAGGCAATTCGAAGGTATCTTCCAGCAGCTTTTTATAATTCTCTGAAGCTATACCACGCGGGCCGACTGTATTGTTCATGTTTTTTGGATAGCCTACTACAAATTCGGTTACAGCATACTCTTTTACAAGCTCTTTTATACGTTCGATTCCAAAATCGCCTATCTCTTCGTTTATCTTTACAGTTTCGATTCCTTGTGCTGTCCAGCCCAATGCATCACTTATCGCGACGCCCACTGTTTTTGACCCAACGTCCAAACCCATAACTCTCATAATTGTTTTTTAAGCCTCATTATTCTTTCTAATATAAAATTTTACAAGCTCTTCGAGAATCTCATCACGTTCCAGCTTGCGTATTAAGTTCCGTGCATCTTGATGGCGAGGGATGTATGCCGGATCACCAGATAAAAGATATCCTACAATTTGATTAGTAGGATTATACCCTTTTTCCTCCAGTGAAGAGTACACCTTCAGCATCACTTGCTTAACTTCTTGTTCCATTGATTCTTCAGGGAAACTAAATTTCATTGTTTTATCAAACGAACTCAAGACCAGCACCTCGCTTTCAGAAATTGAGAAAGATGCTTGCACACCACATCTCATTTTCTTTATTATACCCGATTATAATCATCAATCAAATAATCGGATGGAAATCTATTCATATTTTGTTACAAGAAGTTATTGACGAAAAATTATTGGTCAGTGGATTTAACGTAATCATACACAGAAAGTAATGCTTCTTCAAGTTTAGAAGCATCTTTTGCACCGGCCATCGCCATATCTGGTCGGCCTCCGCCTTTTCCTCCGCATGCCTCTGCTACTGTTTTCACAATATTGCCGGCATGGAAGTTGCCGCCCACTAAATCTTTTGTGACGCCTGCGCAAAGCATTACTTTATCTCCATCTACAGCACCTAAAACGATAACGGCCTTATCCAACTTGCCTTTTAAATCATCCATCATCTGACGCAATTGGTTGTTGTCTTTTGCATCCACTTTTGTGGAAAGCACAGAAACTTCGCCGAATTTTTGAACAGCATCTAAAATAGCTCCTGCTTGTGCATTTGCAATTTTTTGCGATAACGCTTCGTTTTCACGTTGCTTATCTTTTAATTCATGCTGAAGGTTTTCGATGCGAGTTACAAGATCTTTAGGATTTGCTTTAACCAAGCCTGCTGCCTCTTCCAAAACTCGCTGCTCTTCTTTAACCGCTTCATATGCAGCTTTGCCAGTAACCGCTTCAATACGGCGAGTACCCGCGCCAATTCCAGCCTCGGAAACGATTTTGAACAGCCCGATCTCGGAAGAGCGTTGAACGTGGATACCACCGCATAGCTCAACTGAATAATCGCTTACTTGAACCACGCGCACAACATCCCCATATTTTTCGCCAAATAGAGCCATTGCCCCCATCGCTTTTGCTTCAGCAATCGGTTTTTCTTCAATAATTACCGCAATATCATCCCAAATTTTCTCATTCACGATACGTTCGATTTTTTCAAGTTCTTCTTTTGTTGCCGGACCAAAATGAGAATAGTCGAAACGAAGGCGATCTGGACCAACATAGGAACCCGCCTGATTAACATGCTCACCCAATACGTCTTTTAATGCGCGATGCATGATATGGGTTGCAGTATGGTTTTTCACCACTAATTTGCGTTCCTCGCGGTCAACTGATGCAGTTACTGTATCATTCAAATGCATTTCTCCCGATTCAACGATAACAGTATGAAGAGACTGGCCGTTTGGCGCTTTCTGTACATCTTTTACATAAGCTTTGAAAGTATCGCTTTCAATCGTACCATGGTCAGCAACTTGACCACCCATTTCTGCGTAGAATGGCGTTTCAGCCAAAATAACCAAAACTTCTTCTCCTTCAGAAGCAACCTCAGCGATGCTGCCGTTTACAACCATCGCAACCACTTTCGTCTGTGTTTCCAAAGTGTCATAACCTACGAAGTTTGATTCTTGCGTTAAATTCGCCAATACTTCCGACTGAACCTGCATAGAATCTACGTCAGCGCGAGCTGCACGAGCACGATCTCTTTGCTCTTTCATTGCTGCCTCAAAACCATCCAGGTCAACACTCATGCCAGCTTCCTCGGCATATTCTTCCGTTAGTTCCACAGGGAAACCATACGTATCATATAAACGGAATGCATCGCTGCCCGGAATGATATTCAACCCAGCCGCTTTCTCTTTTTCAATTACCTCTGAAAGAATAGCTAATCCTCCATCCAATGTTTCATGGAAGCGCTCTTCTTCATTTTTAATTACGCGTTGAATAAATTCAGTTTTATCTTTTACTTCCGGATAGAAATCCTGCATAATCGCTCCTACTGTTGGCACTAACTCAAACATAAATGGCTTCTCGATGCCAATTTGTTTTGCATAGCGCACCGCACGGCGAAGCAAACGACGCAGGACATATCCGCGCCCTTCATTTGAAGGAAGTGCACCATCTCCGATCGCAAACGCCACTGTCCGGATATGGTCTGCGATGACTTTAAATGGTGTGTTAATATCTTCTTCGCTTCCAAAAATCTCTTTTAAATCAATTTCACCTGTGCGTTTATAGGAACGGTTCGCAAATTCCTCGATTTTTTCAATAATAGGCATAAATAAGTCTGTATCAAAGTTCGTTGGTACATTTTGTACGACCGATGCGATACGCTCAAGACCCATGCCTGTATCGATATTTTGTTTTGGAAGCGGCGTATACGTACCATCCGGGTTGTGGTTGAACTCTGAGAATACCAAGTTCCAAATTTCCAGGTAACGCTCATTTTCTCCACCTGGATAAAGTTCCGGATCGTTTTCATCGTTTCCATATTCCGGTCCGCGGTCATAGAAAATTTCAGAGTTTGGACCAGAAGGACCTTCCCCGATATCCCAGAAGTTTCCTTCAATTCGAATCAAACGTTCTTCGGGAATGCCAATTTCGTTTTTCCAGATATCATATGCTTCCTGATCTTCGGGATGTAGGGTAATTGATAGTTTTTCCGGATCGAACCCCATCCATTTAGCATCGGTTAAAAATTCCCATGCATAATGGATGGCTTCTTTTTTGAAATAATCGCCGATTGAGAAGTTTCCTAGCATTTCAAAGAACGTATGGTGGCGAGCCGTTTTACCGACGTTTTCAATATCGTTGGTACGAATGGATTTTTGTGCATTGGTAATGCGTGGATTATCCGGAATCACGCGCCCATCAAAATATTTTTTTAATGTTGCTACACCGGAGTTGATCCAAAGCAAGGATGGGTCATTAATTGGAACCAATGGTGCTGACGGTTCTTGTGCATGCCCTTTTTCAATAAAAAAGTCCAAAAATTTGCGGCGAATATCTGCTGCTTTCATTATGGTAAACCTCCTGATTTTTTTGTTTGTCTATTCCTTCCCAATGAAAAATCAGCTTATGATTTTCCATCGTTCCTGTGTTCTATACCTGAAATCTACCACAAAAATAAAAAGCCTTCATCCCGGAAAGGGACGAAGACTGTAAGTTCGCGGTACCACCCTAATTTATAAGCCGGCTAAAGTCAATTGCTTTCATTCTTCGTTGTGCCTCGTTAAACAATCCTTATGACCCTTATGGTCACTCCGGTTGTTTAACTCGTCACGCCTCGACTGGCAAGCGATTTCTTTTTAGCCTTTTCCCTTTTTTGAATAGAGAGATGGCTAAAATATAACCAAACTTATATCTCAAGCACTGTAACGTTAGTGAACGGCAGGGATTAGCTGCACTCTGGAGTAGCTTTCGGCAAGAGCTTGTCGCAAGATTCTTTCAGCCTTGGAATCTCTTTCTGTTGCATGAACAATTACCTACTGTTTCCATCATTGTGTTAGTTCATATGAAAAGGAATGATTCAAAACTTCACTCTCAATTTGTGAAGTCCTATTTTCTAGTAAATTATATGAAAATGAATTCAATGTGTCAATTATAACCGCTAATCATTCAAAAAGCGAACTTACTCTTGGAACGCGAGAGAATTTCTTATTCTGAACGCCCGGGATTCCTCATATATTTAGATAACTTGGACGACCATGATTTTAAAGATTGGAGCGAACCATATTGGAGTTATTTTCAGTTGAGTTTTTGTCTGCATTAATTTCCATTATCTTTATCGATTTGGTACTTGCGGGCGATAACGCTTTATTAATTGGACTGGTTGCAAAAAATCTGCCGAAAAATCAGCAAAGAAAAGTAATCTTTTGGGGAACATTCGGGGCCATTGCCATTCGAATTCTACTTACGCTAATTGCTGTCAAATTACTTCAGATTGACGGGTTGCTGCTGGCAGGCGGTATTTTATTATTATATATCTCCTATAAGCTTTTGCTCACGGAAGAAGAAGTGAATGTAAAACCAAGCAAAAAAAACTTTTGGGGAGCTATTGGCACCATTCTTCTTGCAGATTTGTTAATGGGAGTGGATAATATTATCGCAGTAGCCGGCGCGGCTCACGGCAGTACCTTGCTTGTCATCATCGGCCTGGTTATTTCGATTCCCATCGTTGTTTGGGGAAGTGCTTTCGTGACAAAATTAATGGAACGGTTCCCATTGATTATTGTATTGGGAGCAGCCGTATTGGCTTGGACTGCATCAAAGATGATCGTAAAGGATGCCTACGTGTTACGCTTTTTCCCTTCCAAGGAATCAATTTATGTATTTGAGATTATTGTTGTCAGCGTAGTCATGATTATGGGTTTGGCAGTCAAATATTTAATCAAGCGAAAAGAATTGCTGGCACAATAGAACAACAAAAGGACTGCGGGCTTTGTTGATAGTTCAAACTTTCCCGCAGTCTTTATTAAAATCGGTAAGCTCTCTTGGTCAAAAGAATAATCGCCACCGCTGGAATAGTAAAGACCGTCATCCCGAGGAAAGCCAAACCTGGCGTAATATCATAAAGGGCTCCACCGAATAAAGTCAGCACGGCAGCACTTAAGCTCATGGCCAAGGCCGAATATAATCCCTGTGCATTGGCAAGCTGTTGTTTTGGCAAAATGCGTGTTATGTACTGAATGAAAGCATAATGTGCCATGGCGAAAGCGAGTGCATGCAATGTTTGGGATAAGATGAATGCCCAAGCATTCGGAACTATAAAAATCATTACCCATCTTAATGTGGAACCCGCTCCAGCAAGAAGAAGCAATGAGGAAGTTTTCCATTTCGAAAAAAGATGATCTGCCGTTAGAAAGAATAGAATTTCAAACAATACGGCAATGTTAAGAATAAGTCCGATATAAAATGTATTGACCTCCAAATAATCTTGAAGGTAAATATAGCTATAGTTATAATAGGACGCCAACGACCCCTGCAATAAAATCACGATGATCATGACAACTGGAAATCCTTTTACCTTCCATAAACTTTTCATGGAAAATTTTTGGGCCCGGTCCTCGACAGAAGGTTTGGTACTTAAAATTTCCGGAGCAGGCATCGCTTGCAAAATGAACATGATCATTAAGTAAGCAATCATGGACCACAAAATGACTGCTTCTCCATAAAAACCGATCATCAAGCTTAAAAGGAATACAGAAATGACAAACGCAATGGAGCCATACGAGCGGCTTTTTCCATAATGCACATTTCCTTGCTGTACAAGCGTGGTGGCACTGCTTTCCACTGCCGGCAATAAAGAGGGATAAAACAAACTGAATATCATGGTCATCGTGAATAAAGCAGGAAATGAATTCATTGGCAGATAAAGCAGGACTGCAATCAATGAACTGCTTACCAAAAAGAAAGCCAGCTTTTTATCACTTAAATATTTTGAAGCAATCGGAAACACAAACATAGTGGAAATGGCCCGAACTACCAAACTAAAGCCCATAATGATACTAACTTCGGATACCGTTAATCCTTTTGCGCCAGTTAACCACCCTGGCCAGTATTGTAAAAAGACGCCCCAAGTAAAGAAAAAAATAAAGAAGTTTTGGGACAACCAACGCTGATTGTTAATAATAGTACAACCACTCCCATCTTAGGAAATGATAGCATATTTCATGACGATATATAGGCAAAATGAAAAAAGCCACTAAAAGCTAGCCACTTTTAGCAACTTTTTTGGACTATAGGCAAGAATGCGTGAACACGCATTTGTTTTTTAAGAATATCTCGAAATCGTTTGTCTTAACTGTTCACCTAGTGAATTTAAATCATTTTGCGTAATGGTCATCCTAACATGCGTTTCATCCGCATCCAGGGCTTCCGCCAAAAACCCGCCAAATCCTCTAGCCTTGCGGTCAACCTGCATTAAAATATCTGCTCTAACATCACTTTGTGAGATAAAGACGACTTCCAGTTCATCGAGCCGTCCTCTAAACGCCCCGCTTACCGGAACAAATTCAAATTCCTGGATGAAAGGATAGGTTTGACGGTATTTATAAGAAGCTTGTTCACATTCAGCTTTTCGCAATCTAAAGCCCAACTGCTGCACTTCTTCCAAAATACGTTCGGCAATTTTGGAAGGTCGAATCTCAATATAATCCTTGTCTTGCGAATCTGCTCCGCTCCGGATATCCAATTCCGTCGCCACCCATACTTGAGTATTTCCAACCGTAATCGGGACATCTACAGGAATTTTGAAAGAAAACGGAATGATTTTCGTTTCGTTCGCATTGACAACAAATGGATCGCTTACTTTAAACTTCTGGATTGGCGCTTTGGCAGTATACTTATGATCATCCAATTCCTTAATGTACGTCGTATACAAAGTCAGATAAATTGCATCGATTTGTTGTTCAACATTCCCGCCATAAACTTCAACTTCCCCCTGAATTGTTTCCCCGGCAGCGTAAGATGACTTTTCAAGCTTTGTATCGACCTTTGCGGAACCTACACCAATACTGGCTAACATTTTATTGAAAAAAGACATTTTCTGCACCCCTCACCATTTTCTATACTTGTTTTACGTATGAAATAAACGGAAGGTTTCAGGCTTGCGGATAATTTTTTTGTAAAAAGTTTATCGATTGTATTATTAATTCTTTTAGGACTTCTGCATCCACGTCAGCTAATTTATTGATATACACACAAGCTTTACCTGTTGTATGTTTACCGAAACGGCTAAGCAACTTTTCTCGTTCTTCATCACCCGGAGCAAAATATAAACTAATTTTTGCTTTCCTTGGCGAGAAACCGACCAGCGGAGCATCCCCTTCATGTCCAGAATCATATTTATAATGATATGAACCGAACCCAATGATGCTGGGACCCCACATTTTGCCTTCAAATCCCGAAGTTTCTTCAAAAAGCTTCAATAAGTTATATGCGTCTTCCCGCTTTTTTGGGCTATCTACAGATTCGATAAAATCGATTACACTTCCATTAGTTTCTTTTGTTTTCTGTTCATATTTGGCCATATCTTTCTTCCTCCCTCAGCGATCAACAAACACTCATTTCGATTACACGGATATAAAATCCTTTAAAAAAAGAGAACTTCTAAAAAGTTCCCTTTAAAATTGATATTTTACTTTTAAAGTTGCTTCAATTGTAATTGTTCCTGTCTCGATTGGCGTTTCCATCGAGCTTTGGGCCGCTGCAGCCGTTTTAAATAAAATGGGTCGGCCGCCGGAAGTTTGCTCCACGATTTCAATCGGCAGCGGCATGTAGGAAAGCTTTAGCTTTGATGAGATCGCAATTGCTTTTTCATGGGCATCCTGCAGGGCCATTTGCAATGCTTGCTGATAATACCCGCTCTCATTTTCCAGCTTAAACGTTAGTTGGGAAATTCGGTTTGCCCCATTTTTCAAGGCTGTATCGATTACAAGGCCTACATCATTAACATCATGTATTTCTACAGAAAGTGCATTCGTCACCTCATATCCTCTGAACACTTGTTTTCCCTCTATATAATCATAGCGTGGAAAAACATTAAAAAACGCAGTTCTAATATCTCTTTGTTCAATATTCAGTGCTAAAAGAGACTGGATCACATCATTCATCTTAAGAGCGTTTTCACTTTGGGCATCTTCCAGATTTTCCGATTGGGTGACAACTTCGATTTGAAGTTCAGCAAGATCCGGCTTCACTTCGATTTTGCTATTGCCTTCCACTGAAATGAAACGGACATTGACAAAAGGGTGTTGGTTCACAGTAGAATAATCCAGCACTTTCCCGCCTTCCCTCGATTCTAGAACTACTATATGCTTTTAAACGAGGGATTTTGCCATGATTCCCAAGGAAAGTAGGCAATATACCAACCTGCTCAGGACTTTATTGTTCTTCTTCCATAAAATCATAAGGCGATAGCCCATTCATTCCAATTAACGGGTGAATATATGGAGCCGTTTCAGCATTCAGAACAGGAGATGGCATGTCGCTTTTCTTTTCCGATGCTTCCTGTGGGTTGTCCCCTTCTTGTGAATTGAGGGAAGATGGAATCGCTCCATCTGTGTCCGCTTCAACCTTCTCTTCTTCAACTTCCATTGGGTTTAACCGGGCTTTTAAACTTGTAAATCGCATTAAATCATCATTTCTTGATAACCCTTGAATAAATACATCCGGTTCCCCACAAAGAATCAAGAAATTTTTTGCCCGTGTAATGCCAGTATAAAGCAAATTGCGCCGAAGCATTTTCGAATATCCCCGGACAACAGGCATAATGACCGTTTGAAACTCGCTTCCCTGGGATTTATGAATCGAACAGCAATAAGCAAGGGTGATCTGGTTTAAATCCCCGCGCTGGTAGGTTACTTCATTGCCATCATAGGAAACGACAAGCATATCCTGTTTTTCAACCGTTTCTTTTGCTCGAAGTATTGCAATGACTTCACCCATGTCCCCATTGAAGATGTTGCTTTCGGGTTGGTTGACCAATTGCAGCACTTTATCGCCAATACGATAAATCACATCTCCAAAAACAAGTTCTTTCCTTGTCCCGTCTTCATTTGGATTCACTAACTCCTGGATTTTTTTATTCAGCATATCAATACCGGCAGGCCCTTTATACATCGGGGCAAGTACTTGGATGTCCCGTATCGACTGGCCCTTTGCCATGGCGCTTTTCACTATTTGTGTAACAACACTGGCTACTTGATCTGCGGAAGATTTAATGAAGGAGCGATCGCTTGTTTTTCCTGCAATGGTTGCAGGAATATTCCCTTTTTTAATCTGGTGGGCAAGTTCTATTATCGTTGATCCTTCTGCTTGCCGGTAAACATCAACCAATTCGACTGTAGGCACCATTTTGGAAGTTAACAAATCTTTTAAAACTTGGCCTGGTCCAACAGGAGGCAATTGATCCTGATCTCCTACAAAGACAACTTGTACATCGCTGCTTAAACTTTTCAGTAATTGATGCGCAAGCCACGTATCCACCATTGACATTTCATCGATAATGATCAGGCGGCCATCTATCTCCCGTTCCGTCTCTTCTTCCTTTTCCTGGCCATTAAAACCCAGTAGCCGGTGAATGGTCATCGCAGGCAGTTCGGTTGATTCGGCCAACCTTTTTGCCGCTCTTCCTGTCGGTGCAGCCAATACGATTGGAAACGGTTCTTCTTTTTTTGCATATTCTTTCGGATTTAATGACAATCCGTGAAGTTCTGCATATACCTCCACAAATCCGCGGATGACTGTAGTTTTTCCCGTACCGGGACCGCCTGTTAAAATCATGACCGAAGAATTCAGGGCACATTCAATTGCCTTTGCCTGCGTTTCTGCATAGGATACATCCAAGCGTTCTTCCACTTCCCCGATGGCTTTGCGTATTTCATCCTTTGAGAAACTTTGTTTGTTGTTTTTGTTCAATAACTCCAAAATCTTGGAAGCAATCCCTACCTCGCTGTAATAGAGCGAAGGCAAATACAGCCGCGTTTCTTCACCGCAAATTTTGCTTTCTTCTCTCATTTCTATAATCGCTTGCGAAATGTCTGGATAGGGAATTTCTTCCCGTTGGCGCTGTTCCAGCATTCGTTTCACTTCCGGCAAAACATGCTCGGCATCCAAAAAAACATGACCGTCTGAAAGAGAAGCCTCGGTCAACACATGCAGTACGGCCGCTTTAATGCGGTCTGGATGCTTTCCTGTAATACCTAATTTGCTTCCCAGTTCGTCTGCCCGTGCAAACCCTACTCCTTCCACATCTTCAATGAGCCGATATGGATTCTCTGTAAGCAGTGTGATGGTCTCTTCACGGTACGTTTGGTAGATTTTCATGCCCAGTTGCGGACCGAAACCCCACTCGTTCAATTGAATCATTACTTTTTCAAGACCTAGATTTTGTTCCAATGTTTCGCGTATTTTTGCCTTTTTCTCATCATTCAATCGAGGAACACGGTCCAGTGCATATGGATCGGCCATGATTTGGCTGATTGCATCAAGACCCAGATTTTCCACGATTGTTTCAGCCGTTTTCCGTCCAATTCCAGGAAATAAATCACTGGACAAATAATTGATAATTCCCTGTTCCGTTGCTGGCACTTCTTTTACAAACGTTTCAACCTGGAATTGTTGTCCGTATTTTGGATGCGTTTTTAACGTACCAGTAAAACGATACAGCTCTTCTTCGTTTAACTTCGGAAAATAGCCGACAACGATAATTTCCTTGTCGTCATATTGCAGATTCGTTTCTTGTATTTTCACTCGAACAATTGAATACATATTCGACGCATTATGAAAAATGGACACAATCGGACGGCCAAGAATAAACAATTTATTTACTTCAAATAAATTAAGATTTTCTGCCATCCCCAAAACTCCTTAACATCTTTTTACGTACCTTCCATTCTATCATAGGATTGAATAACTGTCTTATACCGACAGTGGAAAGCTGTCTCGATATTTTTCCTTGTGAATGCTATGATAATTTGTATGAAGAATTTTTAATGTGGGAAAGTTTATGACTCCCACCTAGCAGAAGGGATTTGTGATGAATGGAATTTAGACCTTGCATAGATCTACATGATGGAAAGGTAAAACAAATTGTCGGCAGCACGTTAGGTTATCAGGACCAGACAGTGATTGAGAACTTTATATCAGAGAAAGATTCCGCCTATTATGCAAATATGTTTAAGAAAGATGGCTTGACTGGCGGCCACGTCATTATGCTTGGCTCCGGGAATGAAGAAGCGGCAATGCTGTCATTGCAAAGTTATCCAAATGGTTTGCAAATCGGTGGTGGAATTACAGCGGAGAACGCAAAAAAATTCATTGATGCAGGCGCATCCCATATCATTGTTACTTCCTATATTTTCCACGATGGACAATTGGATATGGAGCGTTTGGAAAAACTCGTCAAAGCGGTTGGAAAAGAGAAAATCGTCATTGATTTAAGCTGCAGAAAACGTGATGATCAGTGGTTTGTAGTAACAGATAAGTGGACAAAATTCAGTGACTTTGAAGTGAATGAAAAAACGATTCCATTCATTGAGCAATATTGCGATGAACTACTTGTTCATGCGGTGGACGTAGAAGGAAAACGAAGCGGCATGCAGGAAGAATTAGTCCAGGATTTAGCGAAATGGACATCTATCCCGACAACTTATGCAGGCGGTGTTCGTTCATTGGAAGACTTGCAAAAATTCAATGACTTATCCAACGGAAAATTGCATGTTACGATTGGCAGTGCTTTGGATATTTTCGGCGGCGAGTTAAATTATGATGAAGTGGTAAACTATTGCCAAAATAGACGTTGATAGCAGGAAGATAAAAAAGAGTGATCCGAATGAATCGGTTCACTCTTTCGCTTTAGATAAACATCCCCGCAATGGAGGCACTTAATAACGAAGCCAACGTTCCGGCCACAACTGCTTTAAAAGCAAGCTTTGCAATGATTGGCCTTCTGCTTGGAGCCATTGCACCCAAGCCGCCAATTAATATGGCCATGGAGCTTAAATTCGCAAAACCACATAATGCAAAGCTGACAACCATTACCGTTTTCTCGGAAAGCTCCGGAATCGCAGGGGCAAAGCTCGAGTAAGCGACAAACTCATTTAGCACAAGTTTCTGGCCGATATACGAACCGGCCGCAACCGCTTCACTCCAAGGAACTCCTATTACAAAAGCCAAAGGTGAGAAAACGTATCCCAAAAGACCCTCTAATGTAATATTTTCATATCCGAAAAGACCGCCGATTCCGCCTAAAATTCCATTGACCAAGCCAATAAGAGCAATAAACGCCAGCAACATGGCCCCAACATTTACTGCAAGCTTCAATCCATCCGATGCACCTCGGGCAGCCGCATCAATCACGTTAACTGACTCTGCATCTTTATCTAATTTAAAATTCGACTCATCTACCTCTTCGGTTTGAGGCATCATTAACTTGGCCATGACCAATCCTGCAGGCGCTGCCATGAAGCTCGCCGCGATTAAATATTCCAGCGGTACCCCCAGAAGAGAGTAACCAACCAGCACGGAACCAGCAACAGAAGCCAAACCGCCCGTCATGACAGCAAACAGTTCCGATTTTGTCATTCTTCCTAAAAAAGGACGGATGACTAAAGGCGCTTCCGTTTGCCCCACAAAAATATTGGCTGCCGCATTGACTGACTCTGCCTTGCTTGTCCCGAGCAACTTGGAAAGCCCTCCGCCAAGCACTTTAATAACCAACTGCATAATTCCTAAATAATATAGCACAGAAATTAAAGAAGAGAAGAAGATGATTACGGTTAATACACTGATTGCAAACACAAAGCCTCCCGTATTCTCTGGATTTGCTAATGGACCAAATAAGAAGCCGATTCCTTCATTTGCATAACTAACAAGCTTTTGAACGCCATTGGAGAGTTCAAGTAATGCTATGCGTCCAAATTCCCATTTCAATACAACAAATGCAAAAATCAACTGAATCGTTAATCCCCCGATAATTGTTCGCCAATTAATGAATTTCCAGTTATTTGATAAAAGCAATGCTATTGCCATAATAACAAAAACACCCAAAATTCCCCATAAAACATTCACTTTTACACCTGCTTTACTTATTATAAAAAGTTGCTATATCGCTCTTTAGTAATGTCCATAATTAAGTTTGGCTCAAACATAACTTTAGTATCTTTCCATACAAATTTTTTCATTCATAGCAAAAGAAAAAAGCCGATCAAAAGACCGACTTTTTTCCCACTATTTTTCATGAATATGCCTATGAGTAATAATTTCTTCAGTTGTACCTTTGACTAATCATGTCATAAATGTATTTTGCTTGATCAAACTTGGGCTCGATTGTATATGCTTGTTTTAAATGCTCCATTGCCATTTCCGTTTCTTCAGTGGAAACAGCATAAAGAACACCCAGGTTATAATGCGCATCCGCATTTTTCGGATCTTTTTCAAGCACGAATTCCAGCTCACCTTTTGCCGCATCGAACATCTCCAAGGAACAAAGCAAGATACCGTAAGATAATCGCACTTGAAGGTCTTCCGGCGCCAGTTCAGCCGCTCTTTGCATATAAGGCAGCGCTAATTTCAATTTCTCATCCCGTTCAAAGGATTTTGCCAGCATATAATAGGCATCGGCACCTTGAATTCCATGTTCAATGGCTTTTTGATATAATTTTGCCGCTTCAATGTAGCGCTCGGCATTATAGTATAAGTTGGCTAATCCATAATATGCTGTAGCAGCAGATTCATCCACGCTAATCGCTTTTTGGAAAAATCGCTCCGCCCGTTCCACATCATTCATGGCAGCCAATAGATTGCCAAAATTCACATACCCAATTGCCTGCGAAGGATTGTTCTCAATTGCTTGTGTAAATGCCTTTGCAGCATCTTCATAACGCTTTTCCTGAAAAGCAACAATTCCAATTTCGTTAAAATCCATTTTATCACCCCAAAGATGCAAGACGCTAAAAGTCTTATCATCTTATCCTACATAAGTTAATTTTTCGCTATCTTTATAGACTTCATCAATTGTTCCGCCACCCAAACACTCATCTCCGTCGTATAACACAACCGCTTGTCCTGGTGTTATGGCACGAACGGGTTCTTCAAAAGTGATATGGGCAGTTCCATCTTCCAACAGCTCTACTTCGACAGGTGAATCTTCCTGGCGATAGCGGAATTTAGCTGTACAGCTAAATTTCGAAGGTTTTTCTTTGGTTGATGTAAAGCTCATCTTGACAGCTTTCAAAGACGTCGAATATAAAGCGTCATGATGGAATCCTTGCCCTACATACAACACATTTCTTTCTAGATCCTTGCCCAACACAAACCAAGGGTCTCCATCTCCGCCGATTCCCAAGCCGTGGCGTTGACCGATTGTATAGTACATTAATCCATCATGCATTCCCATTACACGGCCATCAAACGTTTCCATCTTTCCTGGCTGCGCCGGAAGATATTGACTCAAGAACTCCTTGAAATTACGTTCTCCGATAAAGCAAATTCCCGTAGAGTCTTTTTTCTTTGCCGTGGCAAGCCCCGCCTCTTCCGCGATTTTGCGGACTTCCGGCTTAGCAATATCCCCGATTGGGAACATAACATGTTTTAACTGTTCTTGTGATAATTGATTCAAGAAGTAAGTTTGGTCTTTATTATTATCTACACCGCGCAGCATCGCGATTTCTCCGTCACGCTCATCCACTCGCGCATAATGCCCGGTTGCCAGATAATCTGCGCCCAATTTCATGGCATGCTCAAGAAATGCTTTGAATTTTATTTCTTTATTGCACATCACATCAGGATTTGGCGTACGTCCTGCTTTATATTCTTCAAGGAAATAAGTGAATACTTTATCCCAATATTGTTTTTCAAAGTTTACCGCATAATATGGAATGCCGATTTGGTTGCACACTTTAATAACATCATCATAATCTTCCGTTGCTGTACATACACCAAATTCATCTGTGTCATCCCAGTTTTTCATAAAGATGCCGATTACGTCATACCCTTGTTTTTTTAGCAAGTAGGCTGCAACTGACGAATCGACTCCACCTGACATCCCCACAACCACACGGATTTGTGATGGGTCTCTAGTTTCTAACATAGTTGTCACCTTTTCTCTATTAATTCGCAAGTCTTTTTACAATTTTCGCGGTATGTTCAGCTGCCGACTGAATCATCTCCTCGGTTAAGCCTAGTCCGAAACTGAATCGAATAGAGTTACGAAGCACTTCACTATCATTTCCAAACATCGCTACAAGAACATGCGAAGGATCAATCGAACCTGCCGTACAAGCAGAGCCGCTTGATGCATAGACGCCGGCCATATCCAGATTAACAAGGAAGGATTCAACGTCCATCCCCTTAAAACTAATATTCAGCACATGCGGTAAATGATATTGTTCATTGCCGTTTACTTTATATTCAATATTCTCCCGGTCGAGCACTTCCAAAAAAATTTTCCGGAAGTTTTCATATTGTTGCCGTTTCGCGTCCATTTGTTGTTGTACAATCTCAACAGCCTTGGCAAACCCAACCGCAGCAGGTACATTCTCGGTTCCGGCCCTTCTTTTCTTCTCCTGTGAGCCTCCAAAAAATGTTTGGGTAAGCGGTGTACCAGTTCGAAGATACAAAAAGCCAATTCCTTTAGGTCCATTTAGCTTGTGGCTGGATACACTCAGGCAATCGACCAGCAATTCGTCCACATTCAGTTTCTCAATCCCAAAAGCCTGTACTGCATCCGTATGGAATACTGCTTGATGGTCTTTTAAAATCTCCCCGATTTGTGCAATCGGTTGAACGGTTCCCACCTCGTTATTCCCATACATGATTGTTGCAAGAATCGTATCTTCACGAAGCTCTTTTTTAAACTCTTCAATCGAAATGCGTCCAGTTTCGTCAACCGGCAAATAGGTTACTTCAAAGCCATCTTTTTCAAGTTCCTCGCAAGCATTCAATACGGCATGATGTTCAATTTTTGTGGTAATAATGTGTTTTCCTTTGGATTGAAGGGCTTTAGCCACCCCAAAAATTGCCGAGTTATCGGCTTCCGTTCCCCCACTTGTTATGATAATTTCGGTGTCTTTTGCACCGATTGCTTTTGCGAAAACCATACGCGCATCATCTAAAACCTTTCGGGCTTGTCTACCCGTTGAATGAATGCTGGAAGGATTGCCAAAAGTCTTCTGAAAGGCTTTCGTCATCTCTTCTATTACTTCTGGATGCATGGGGGAAGTGGCCGCGTGGTCTAGATAAATTGTTTCCATTATATATCAAAAGCTCCTTTAAACAACTTTTTAAGAGTACATTGTATATTTATAATTGAAGTTATTTTCACGCTCAACGGTGAGAGTATAAGTTATGGAGTTTGTAAAGATTTTGGTTTTAAAGTCCTGTAAAAAAATCGGCGCCCTATTTGCGGCTTACTCCAATCCACATGGAATTGCCAGTTTTTAAATTGACAGGGCGCTTGCACGTTTCCAGCTTAAATATAGAACATATAACCGTCCATTTCGGATTCATCTGTATAATTTGCCAAATCTTCGATGGAAGTCGTATCCAGTACGTTTTTTACTGCGTCGCGAATTCGAATCCATAGTTGTTGTTGAGGAGCTTCCTCGTTTTCAATTCCTTCTACAGGCTGGATGGGTCCTTCCAGCACTTTAATGACGTCTGCAGCTGAAATTTTGCTTGGTGGCAAGGCGAGCAAATAGCCCCCATATGCCCCACGGACACTTTTTACTAAACCAGCAATACGAAGGGGAGAAACCAGTTGCTCTAAATAGGCTTCGGATAGCTCTTTATCGGCGGCGATTTGACGCAGCGGAATCGGCCCTTGTCCATAATGTTTAGCTAATTCAATCATAATAGTTAGTCCGTATCTGCCTTTTGTAGAAATTTTCATTATAACACCTCAAATTTTTATGTCCATATCTTTGCTCAAGTATACCATAAATCCTTTAATTCCACTTGGAAAAGCTCTAATATAGAAAGGGAAAGTATGAAGGGAGGATTCTCGTGCACAATGAACCTTTAGCATTTCGAATGCGGCCGCGAAACATAAATGAAGTGGTTGGGCAGCGGCATATTATCGGAAAAGAGACTGCGCTTTATAAAATGATCCTGAATGGACATGTCCCTTCCATGCTTTTATATGGAGAGCCCGGAATTGGCAAAACGTCGCTTGCACATGCTATCGCAGGCAGTTCCAATCTTCCGTTTTTCTCGCTGAATGCAACCCATGCCGGAAAAAAGGATGTCGAACAAATTGTTGCTGAAGCAAGAATTGCGGGGAAAGTCTTATTATTTCTCGATGAAATCCATCGCTTCAATAAATTGCAGCAAGACACGCTTTTACCGCATGTTGAAAATGGCGCCATAGTATTGATAGGTGCAACAACGGAAAATCCATTTCACGATGTCAACCCCGCGATTCGCTCCAGATGCGGTGAAATCTTGCAGCTTAAACGCCTTGAACCAGAAGATCTAATGTTACTGATCGACAATGCCCTTTCCGATGAAGAACGGGGACTGGGCAAGGAGAATATTGTCATTACAGAAAAACAAATCGAAAAAATTGCCCTGGCTTCCAATGGAGATGCAAGAAAAGCATTAACTCTCCTGGAATCCATTTACTTCGCTTCGGATGAACAAAATGGACAAACGATTATTGAAGACCATACAATTGAGCATCTTTCCAAAAGAATCGGCGTATACGGCGACAAGGGGGGTTCCCACTTTTACAATCTGTTGTCGGCGCTTCAAAAATCAGTTCGGGGAAGCGATACGAATGCAGCACTCTACTATTTGGCCCATCTTCTTGAAAATGGTGATTTGATCGCAGTATGCAGACGTTTGCTTGTTATGGCTTACGAAGATATTGGGCTGGCTAATCCGGCTGTAGGCGCCCACGTATACGCGGCTACAGAGTCCGCAAAAGTATTAGGTCTGCCGGAAGCCCGGATTCCATTGGCAAATGCTGTTGTTGAAATGTGCTTATCATCCAAGTCAAACTCTGCTTATTCCGCTTTGGATGCAGCAATCAAAGCAATTCATGACGGAAAAACAGGCGACATCCCCATGCATTTGCGTGACGGCCATTATGCCGGCGCCAAAACATTGGGCCATGTCGGCTATCAATATCCTCATGACTACCCAGTTGGAACTTTTGGCGGATGGGTAAACCAGCAGTACTTGCCTGATTCATTAGCAAACGAAGAATTTTATAAACCGGTCATTGCTGGTGAAGAAAAGAGAATGGCCGGCATCTACAACCAACTAAAGAAATTCAAAAAAGGACAATAAAGGAGCCTACTGAAAGTACAAAGGGGTTAGGGTTATTTAGTTAGAAAAAAAGTCTGCTCGGTAGGTTATGACTTTCCAGGCAGACTTTCTTTTAATTTGAATAGTATTTTGAAGCTTCCAAAAAAGATTGCAGACAATCACAAGGACGATTATTTAAATCTAGAATCACTTTTTTTAATTCGTTTTGTTTGCCTTGCTCTTCTTGGATGTGCACCAAACTTTTAATGATTTCTTCCAAAAACTCAGCATGATTTTCGGACTGGACGTTTGGAATGCACTTGGCAGATAGGGTCAGCAGTTCAACCGCCCGCTTTTTATCTGCTTCACTTGGTTGCTCTTTCAGTTGATAATCTGAGATTGTGTGAAAATAAATTAATTTGTACCCAAGGTTTAAAAATAAAACCCAGTACGTATTTTCTTTCGGCAATTCCCCATTCACTTCAACATAACGTTCAAAATGATGCACCGCAATCTGCAGAAGCTCGTTAATTTTGCTATAGGCAATTTCCCATTTGCTTGAAGTATCAATGTAGTTAAACACAATTTCATCCATTTGTTCTTTCAGCTGAAGTAAATTTAAAGATTTTTCAGTTGGAATTTTTGTCGACATTTTATTCCTCCCCTTTGTGCCCCATTTTCTGAAGGTAAGAATACTATAACAATATTCTTTTTAAATTATTTGGAAAAATAAAAATCAACCAAAAAAATGCCATTTTTATACTAAATTGTTTCATTTTTAAGGGATTTGAGATCGCTAATTTCAGAATCTTTTAACTATAGAGATGATATTAATAATATAATTTTTATAAAACTCTCACCATGTATTTTTCGAATAAATCAAACCTGTGTATTTCATTTGCCAGCGTTGCTTTTGGCATTTCTGTTATTTCACATTGTTCCATCTTTATAATAGACTTTTTTGACCCATAAAAAATCCACGTCATGTCATTGACCCATTGTTCGGTTGATTGGTCTTGAATTTCCTGAAATCGCTTTGTGCACAGCACTTCCGTCATTTTTTGAAAGCCCTCGCTCATTTGGAACCGCTTTTTGCCAAAGTTGTATTCAGGTTCTACAACTTGCATCGTATCCAGAACATGAATTCGTTTAGTCAATGGTTCAATTGCAATTTCCACTGTACTGATTTCATCAAAAATATTGAGCCCTCTATATTCAAATTCAATGATTTCTCCCAAAATGAATGCTCCTTTATGGTGAAAATTTCGTAAAAAAGCAAAAGAGCTGTCTTAAATGACGATCAAGACAACTCTTTTTCAACTATTCGTTTACTCTAGTGATTTTTACATCTTTCAAGATTTGATTGATCACCCAGCTAGCCGCAACTAACCCGGCAACCGATGGAACAAATGCATTCGAAGACGGCGGCATTTTCGCTTTTCGAATTTGTGCATCTGGATTACCGACAGTTTCTACAACTTCAGGTCGGGCAACAATTGGGGATTCATCAGAAAATACTACCATTACCCCTTTGGTAATGCCTTCCTTCCGAAGTTTGGTACGAATGACTTTTGCCAATGGATCTGTATGCGTTTTTGAAATATCTGCAATCTGGAATCTAGTTGGATCCATTTTATTGGCAGCACCCATACTCGAAATAATGGGAATCCCTCTTTTTAAGCATTCTTTCATCAGATGGATTTTGTACATTACCGTGTCGGATGCATCAATCACATAATCAATTTTTTGTGCGAAAAACTGCTCGTACGTTTCTTCCGTATAGAACATATGCATATCAATGACTTCGCAATCCGGATTGATGTCTGCAATACGCTCTTTCATGACGGCTGATTTTGACTTGCCGACCGTAGAAAGATACGCTACTAATTGACGATTTATATTTGTTATATCAACATTATCTTTATCAACCAAAATAATGCGCCCAACCCCGCTGCGCGCGCATGCTTCTGCTGCGAAAGAACCTACCCCGCCGACACCCAAAATAGCGACCGTAGCATTTTTTAACTTTTCTAGCCCTTCTTTGCCGATCGCCAACTCATTTCTTGAAAACTGATGTAACATAGTTTAGCCTCTCAATCTATATTTTCCTTCTGGGAATTATATCATAAGCTGGTCCTACTGTAAATTTGAACGAAATGACAGAAAAATTGAGTTACATCATGTAAAAAAAGAACTGCAGACAAAGAGACTTCCGTCAGCATTGTCTGCAGTCAGTTTTTAAATCGAATCGCTTATTTAAGTTTCATTGCATCCGCGATGATTTTTGGCAAATCCGTGTTATCGTGGAATCCAACAAATTCATTAGCTTTTGGACCGAATGCAAATAAAGGAACTTGTGCAGCAGTATGGCCATAACGTGTCCAGCCAATACCAGCACGTTCGCTTAACACTTTATTGATTGCAGATGTCGCATTATCAGCTTGTTGAATCGTTGTTGCTTCGTTGTCAGTTAATTCAATACCAGTGTATTCCAATACTACTTCTTTCACATTCGAGCGTTCTTCGTTTAATTGTGCAGCCATAAATTCGCCAGTTGCTGTTACGTCTTTAAGAATATCGGCATTCGCATTTGAATTTGTAGCAGAACCAACCGACATACCGCCAGTTTCATGATCTCCCGCAACTACCACTAATGTATTGCCGTCTTTTTCAGCAAATTCAATTGCTTCTTGCACTGCTTCTTCAAAAGCTTTTGTATCATGCATTGCATAACCAGCATCATTGTCTTCGCCTGCCCAGTCAATTTGGCTTCCTTCTACCATTAAGAAGAAACCATCTTTATCTTGACTTAAAGCATCGATTGCCGTTTCAGTCATTTCAGCCAAGCTTGGTTCTTCTGTATCCACACGATCGAATTCAGGAGCAAGTGCTTCACCTGCAAATAATCCAAGTAACTTTTCTCCCTTTTCTACATTTACGTCTTCAACATTTTCTAATTGATCACGCGTTTCAACAAATTCGAAACCTTTCTCTTGCGCTTCCTCAACTAGATTTAATTCAGCTTGCTTACCGCCTTCCGAAGCTGGCAAGAAATTGTTTTTACCGCCGCCCAAAAGCACATCAACGCCGCTTTCCTGGATGTATTGGCGTGCAATTTCCGTTTCATTGTTGCGAGATTCTACATGAGAGGCAAAGCTTGCAGGAGTGGCATGCGTAATAGTAGAAGTTGCAACCAACCCTGAGGATTTTCCTGCTTCTTCCGATGCTTCCAGAATAGTTTTAACCTTGTTTCCTTCTGGATCTAGCCCAATCACGCCATTGTTCGTTTTAACACCTGCAGCCATTGCTGTACCAGCAGCCGCAGAGTCTGTAATATCCTTGTTTGCAGAATATGTAGTATACATTCCTTTAATATGTTGATCCCATACAGCATCCTCGCCTTTGAAGATACGGTAATTTGCAGCATGGTTCGCTCCGAAACCATCCGGAATCATATAAATAACATTTTCAACTGCTTTGTTTGAATTCTGCTTACCTTGTGCTGAAGCATTTTTATTTGCAGCATCCACGTTGCTTAATCCTGCTCCTGATAATACAATTCCCGTACTTAGAGCAATAAGGCCCGCTTTTTTAAACATTTAAAACTCTCCTTTGACATGCTTTATTTTGTTAACGATTAGTAGTTTAACCAATCCGTGTTAACCGGTTATGAAAGAGGAGTAAATATTTAATTACAAATTTCCATTCTAAATGCCTATCTAATTTTGTTGATTTTCAAAAAATTAAGTCGAAAGTTTCAAAAAATATACTTCAGTGATAAAATTTATATAACACTTGAAAAATTTAGCGGTTTTTTTCTTAACAAAATTTACATCCATATATTACCGCAGTCTAAGAAACACTAGATTTACAGTATTATTGCAAGATTCAAGGCATAAAAAAAATCTCCCATCGAATAGGAGAGTTTGCAGGACGAATCCCAAAATGCCGTAAGCAAATGCAACATCGTTTTGAACCCGCGACTTAAGCAGGTGGGTACTCTCTTCATTTCTTTAAACTTCCCTCGTCTTGTTGCAGGGCTTGTTTGCCAAAACAAAATGTGAATTCCCAACGATTTGTTGTTCGGTCAAAAGAGTTATAAAAGCTTACAAACATTTTAGGATTCGTGTTAAAAAAACTATAGCATTAATTATCAGAATTTTCAATATAAATAACACGATTATTAAAATTTTTTTAACATCAAATCTTTTGAAATGCTTTTCCCAAAATTGCATTTGTCTGGACCCATCTGCCTTTTGAAATGGATAAGAAACCTAATAATAAAAGAAGCTACCTGCCATGAGGTAGCCTCTTTCACATTAGTTTTCTTTTTTCTTTGTTACAGCCAGACTTAATTCTTCTAATTGCGCATCTGATACCACACTTGGTGCTGAAGTCAGCAGATCGCTTGCTGTCGCTGTTTTAGGGAATGCAATTGTATCGCGCAAGTTCGTACGGCCTGCAAGCAGCATAACAAAGCGATCCAACCCAAATGCAAGTCCTCCGTGTGGCGGCACGCCATATTCGAAGGCTTCTAATAAGAAACCGAATTGTTCTTGTGCTTCTTCTTGCGTGAAGCCCAATAATTTAAACATTTTCTCTTGAAGGTCCCGCTCGAAGATACGCAACGATCCTCCGCCCAATTCATAACCATTCAGAACAATGTCGTATGCTTGTGCACGCACTTCTGCTGGATTCTTATCCATTTTCTCAATATCTTCGTCGAATGGACGCGTAAACGGATGGTGTGCTGCTGTGTAGCGGCCCGCTTCTTCATCATACTCAAGCAATGGCCAATCCGTAATCCATAGGAAGGCATAGCGCGATTCATCGATTAACTCCAGCTCTTTGCCAAGTTTGTTGCGCAACGCCCCAAGACTTACAGCCACAACAGAAGACTGATCGGCAACAAATAATAATAAATCTCCATTTTCCGCATCTGTTGCTTTCATTAAGTTTTCCGCAATTTCCCCTTCGAAGAATTTTGCGATAGGCCCGTTGAAGCCTTCTTCCGTTACTTTCAACCATGCCAATCCTTTGGCACCATAGATTTTTACAAACTCCGTCAAAGCATCGATATCTTTGCGGGAATAGTTGTCAGCGCTGCCCTTCACATTGATGGCTTTTACTTCCCCGCCGGATTCTACTGCTTGTGCAAACACTTTAAATGAAGAATCACGCACAATTTCGGATAGACCAACAAGTTCCAACCCAAAACGTACGTCCGGTTTGTCTGAGCCATAACGATCCATTGCTTCTTTATAAGACATGCGCTGGAATGGAAGCTCAACATCCACGCCTTTTGCTTCTTTCATAACCGTTTGGATTAAGCGCTCATTCATGCCGATAATTTCATCCATCGACATAAAGGAAGTCTCGATATCGACTTGCGTAAATTCCGGTTGGCGGTCTGCACGCAAGTCTTCATCACGGAAGCATCGTGCAATTTGGAAGTACTTTTCAAATCCGGATACCATCAATAATTGTTTAAATAACTGTGGTGATTGCGGCAATGCATAAAATTCGCCCTCATGTACACGGGACGGCACCAGATAGTCGCGTGCCCCTTCCGGAGTTGATTTTGTTAAAATCGGTGTTTCTACTTCCAGGAAGCCTTCGTTTTGCAAAAAGTTTCGAATTGAACGCGTTATATCCGAACGTAATTTAAATGTGTTGTACATTACCGGGCGTCGCAAATCCATATAGCGGTATTTCAGACGGATATCTTCCGAGATTTCCGCTTTGTCGTCAATTGCGAATGGCGGTGTTTTTGCTTCGTTGATAATTGTAATGCTAGATGCAATTACTTCAATTTGCCCTGTTTCAATATATGGATTTACTTGGCTTTCTTCACGAAGAACAACTTTCCCTTCAATTTCAACAACATATTCATTGCGAATTTTATCCGCTATCGCCAATGCATCTTTTGCATCGTCGCCAAATACAACTTGCACAATTCCAGTACGGTCGCGCAGATCCACGAAAATCAGTCCACCCAAGTCGCGGCGTCTTTGTACCCAACCCTTCAATACTACTTGTTCACCTTGCTGCTGTTCGTTTAGTTCCCCGCATGCATGCGTTCTCTGAGCCATTTTCTTTTCCTCCATTTGCTGCAAAAAATTATTTATGTTCTAGTAGGTAATTCACTAATTCCGAGAATGGAACCTTTTCCTGATTTCCAGTTTCCATTTCTTTAACGTTTACCGACATTTCTTCAAGCTCTGACTCGCCAATCACAATGACAAACTTCGCTTGGAGTCGGTCAGCCGACTTCATTTGGGCTTTTAATTTGCGATCCACGTAATCCATATCGGCCGAAATGCCTTTCGTTCGGAAAGAACTGATTAATTCCGCCGATTTCAGCTTCGCTTCCTCGCCCATTGCCACAACGTAAATATCCAGTTGGTCTTCCACATCCAGCTCGATGTTTTCCGCTTCAAGCGCCAATAATAAACGCTCAATTGACATGGCAAATCCAATACCCGGCATATCAGGGCCGCCGATATCTTCGACAAGGCCATTGTATCGTCCGCCGCCGCAGAGTGTTGTAATAGCCCCAAAACCGCTGGCCGTACTCATAATTTCAAAGGCTGTGTGATTATAATAATCCAGGCCGCGAACCAAGTTTGGATCCACTACATAAGTAATGCCAAGTACATCCAAATATTTTTTCACCGTGTCAAAGTATTGTGCAGAAGCTTCCGTTAAATAATCTGTTAAAGCAGGAGCTGTTTGCATCAATGGGTGCTCATGGTCTTTTTTGCAATCCAGGATCCGCAGTGGATTTTTCTCCAAACGGTTTTGGCAATCCGAACAGAATTCGCCAATACTTGGTCTAAAGTGGTTAATCAAAGCGGTTCTGTGAGCATCTCTCGTTTCTTTATCTCCCAGAGAATTAATGACCAATTTCAAATCTTTTAATCCAACTGTTTGATAAATATCCATGGCAAGCGAGATCACTTCTGCATCAATCGCTGGATCGCTGCTTCCGATCGCTTCCACGCCAAATTGGACAAATTGACGGTAACGGCCTGCTTGTTGGCGTTCATAGCGGAACATCGGCCCCATATAAGACAGTTTTACAGGTTGGTCGGGATTGCCGAACATTTTGTGTTCTACATAAGCGCGCACACTGGATGCTGTTCCTTCCGGGCGAAGCGTCAATGAACGTCCTCCACGATCTTCGAATGTATACATTTCTTTTTGAACAATATCCGTTGTATCCCCAACTCCGCGCTGGAACAATTCCGTTTGCTCAAAAATGGGTGTTCGAATTTCTTTATAGCGATAAACATGACTTAGCTGTCTGAGTATCGATTCAACTTTCTGCCATTTTGGTGTTTGTTCCGGCAAAATATCTTGAGTGCCTCTTGGGACTTTATAAGCCATTTAAGATTCTCCTTTCAAAATTAAGCGGGCCTGTTTACAACCCCTTCGATTCAACTTACAGCTGCATGAAAATATAAAAAATTTTCTTCATAAACTGGACAGCGGCTTAAGAACAGCTGGCACGGCTTAGGGGGATAAGCCCATCCTTAAAAATTTAGCCATAAAAAAAGCTTTCGCCCCCTGCATATGCAAGGGACGAAAGCTTGTAGTTACTTCCGCGGTTCCACCCTAGTTGATGTATTCATGCGTCTTTGGCAGTTTGGTTACTGCCGACAGTGCTTTCGTTACATCCTCTCGAAAACGGTTAACGGCCGTTTCTCCGTCTTTTCCTACTAAACAAGTTTGTTTTTCGAAAAAGAGCCTCTCAAGTGTTGTTCATCAATACATCTAGCAGGATTGATTTCAGCCCAGGTCAAATCCCTCTCTTTACTACAGCGGTATGACTACTTTCTTGGTCAATAGCTTTATGCTTAGTTATAATATACCTTATCTTAATTGGGTTCTTGGGTATTTGTCAACTATTTTCAAAAAAGTGTAGATTTTAGTGCTGGATTGCTTTTACAATGATAAGTGAATAGCGGCAGTACATGTCCCCTAAAAAATTTGTGTTAGAGAGGAGGCATAGGATGCGCAACAAATGGATGAAAAGTTTGATATGTATATTATTGGTTTGTTCACTTGTTGTTCCCTATACATATGAAAACCATTCCGCCTTTGCTACTAATGCGGATGCTGATTTGCAAGTAGCGGCAGAGATTTTATACTTGCGAGATGGTCCCGGATTATCATATCCGGTTCTCGCAACGTTGCAAGAGGGACAAAAACTTATGTTTATTGAGAAACAAGATGATTGGTATCACGTGAAAACTGGCGATATGGAAGGCTGGGTTGCTTCATGGCTAACCAAGTCCTTGGACTCCTCTTCCTCTGAAACAAAATCTACCTTGCCGAGTTCAGTTATTTCCCAAGTAGATCATTTAAATGTTCGGACAGAACCATCCCTTTCCTCATCTGTGTTAACTCAGCTAAATACCGGAGACGAGGCGAAAGTATTGGCCATCGATATGAACTGGATCCAAATTTCATTCGGTGGAATTACGGGTTGGGTCTCTGCCGACTATGTAACTGCTAAACAGATTGAAACAGATCAACCGATTCAATCCAGTGAAGATGCTCCTTTAGAAGAGACAAGTGTGGAAATCGATCCAAACCTCTTTACCATCACAGTTGAAGCAGTGAATATTCGCAAAAAGGCTGATTTATCCTCCAAAAAGCTCGGGACCCTAAAAAAAGGGGAACAATACGAGGTTTTGGAAAGAGAAAACAATTGGGTGAAACTTCAAATTGGGAAAAAAGAAGGCTGGGTTTATAGTTTCTATGGAACATTTCAAGTCAATGACACAATACCGGCCTCAGGTGACTCAGAAAAGACGCAAGAGAATGACAATCCCAGCGTGACAATCATCTATAATGGAACAAACCTCCGGGAGGAGCCTTCAACTTCTTCGAATATAGTGGTTCGTGCCAATGCCGGTGAAAGCTATAAGATGGTGGCTGCCGAAAATGACTGGTATGAAGTAGAAGTTGCCCAGAATACAACAGCTTACGTTGCCAATTGGGTGGTTTCATTGGATGAAGATGGACAACCGAAAACTGCAGAAAACAAAAAAGAACCCAAAAAAGAAACACGTAAACCTGGTACATTAAAAGGTCTGACAATTGTCATTGACCCCGGTCACGGTGGAAATGACAAGGGAACTACAGGAGTTCGCGGGACGGATGAAAAAGAAATCAATTTAAAAACAGTCGAGTTATTGAAATCCAAATTGCGTTCGGCTGGAGCAGAAGTAATTCTTACTCGAGAGTCCGATGTCTATGTGGACCTTCGAAAACGCGTTTCCATCTCGCATCAATATGCAGCCGATGCATTTATCAGCATACATTATGATGCAATTGATGATAGTACCGTTTCAGGCTTTACAACCTATTATACACACGGTTTTCAAAGCGAGCTGGCCCAATATGTCCACGCAGGAATTGCCGATAAAGTAACTCTGCGCGATCGGGGTGCTCAGGCAGGCAATTATTTGGTGACCCGTGAAAATAAACGAGCTGCCATTTTAATCGAATTGGGTTATTTGAGCAACCCTACTGAAGAAAGCATCGTGACGACGGATTACTATCGAGAACAAGCGACATTGGGAATATACGAGGGTCTATTAAATTACTTTGATGCACAATTGGAAGAATAATAAAACGAAAAAAAAGGAGTTCTCTCAAAAGTGAGTGAACTCCTTTTTCAATACCTTTTTACTCTTTCGGTTTCGATTCCACGATAATCGTTACCGGACCATCATTGACTAAAGCTACATCCATCATGGCCCCAAAGATTCCTGTTTCCACATGCAAGCCATGGGACTCCAGCTCTTTGTTAAATGCTTCCCATAATGGCTGTGCAACTTCAGGCCGCGCCGCGTCAATAAAGCTCGGTCTTCTACCTTTACGCGTATTGCCATATAACGTGAATTGGGACACGGATAAAATGTCTCCCCCATGTTCAACAATGGAATGATTCATTTTTCCTTCTTCGTCTTCCCAAAGCCGGATGTCCGCGATTTTTTTGGCGACATAGCGAACATCCTCCACTGTATCGGTATGAGTTAGCCCTACCAACAGAACATAACCTGCTTCTATGGCACCCGTTACTTTCCCTTCCACCGTAACAGATGCCTTTTTGCTTCTTTGAATAATTACTCGCATTCTTTAATTCCTCTACCTTTTTTAATTAATGACACGTTGAACGGAATAAATATCCGGCAGTTGTTTAATTCGTTCAACCACTTTATGCAATCCCGTAATATTCGAAATGGATATGGTTAAATGAATCGTCGCAATCTTATCGTGATCCGCACGGCCTGTTACAGCCAAAATATTCGTTTTCGCTTCACTTACGGCGTGCATAACATCATTTAAAATACCTGGACGGTCAAAGGCGGATACTTCAATATCGACAGGATATTCTTTGCGGGCTTGCGTTTCGCCGTGTTCCCACTCCACTTCAATCAAGCGATCTTCTTGATCCCCTTCTTGAACATTCGGACAATCAGCCCTGTGGACGGAAACTCCGCGCCCTTTTGTGATAAATCCAACAATTTCATCTCCAGGAACAGGCGTGCAGCAACGGGATAATCGGATCAATAAATTATCAATTCCCTTTACAATTACACCTGATTCCGTTTTTCGTTTCCTCGCTTGAGGATTTTGCATTTCCTTCACAATTTTTTCAAGCGCTTCTTCTTGTTCCCGTTCTTTTCGTTTCTTTTCAGCCAACCGGTTCACAATTTGTTGGGCCGTTATGCCGCCAACTCCAATTGCGGCGTATAAGTCTTCTTCATTTGTATAATTTAATTTATCCAATACGCGCTTCATATTTTCGGCAGATAGCACTTCTTTTGCATCGAATCCTTGTGACTTGATTTCTTTTTCGATTAATTCTTTTCCTTTTACGATATTCTCTTCTCGCAAGTGCTTTTTAAAAAATTGTTTAATTTTGTTTTTGGCTTGTGAACTTTGGGCCAACTTCAACCAGTCACGGCTAGGGCCGAATGATTGTTTTGACGTTAAAATTTCAATGATATCACCGGTTTTCAAGGAAGTATCCAATGGTACCATTTTGCCGTTTACTTTGGCGCCAATTGTTCGATTTCCAACTTCGGAATGGACCCGGTAAGCAAAATCGATTGGTACGGATCCTGCGGGCAATTCAATTACTTCCCCTTTTGGCGTGAAGACATAGACCATGTCGGAGAATAAGTCGAATTTCAGCGACTCCATAAACTCCTCGGCATTGGAAGATTCATTTTGGAATTCCAGAATTTCGCGGAACCAAGTTAGTTTCTGGTCAATCGTTTCCTTATCGGTATTAACCGATTTTCCTTCCTTATATGCCCAGTGAGCGGCAATCCCGTACTCTGCGATCTGGTGCATATCCCGTGTTCGAATTTGCACTTCAAGCGGGTCTCCATATGGGCCAATGACCGTTGTATGGAGCGATTGGTAAAGGTTCTGCTTTGGCATCGCGATATAATCTTTAAAGCGGCCCGGCATTGGTTTCCAGAGAGTATGTACGATTCCAAGAACAGCGTAGCAATCTTTGATGCTATCTACCAAAACTCGTACAGCCAATAAATCATAGATTTCATTGAATTGTTTATTTTGCAATACCATTTTTCTGTAAATACTGTAGATGTGCTTCGGTCTGCCGGAAATATCCGCTTCTATTTCTACCTCTGTTAATTGTGACCTGATTTCATCCATCACATTTTCCAAATAGGCCTCGCGTTCAACCCGTTTTCTCTTCATTAAACTGACAATGCGATAATATTGCTGTGGATTTAGATAGCGCAATGCCGTATCCTCCAGCTCCCATTTGATTGTCGAAATTCCGAGGCGGTGAGCAAGCGGCGCAAAGATTTCCAGTGTTTCGTTGGAAATCCTTCTTTGTTTTTCAGCGGATAAATGTTTTAACGTACGCATATTGTGAAGGCGGTCAGCAAGTTTAATCAAGATCACGCGAATATCCTGCGCCATGGCTACAAACATTTTTCGATGGTTTTCGGCCTGTTGTTCTTTTTTGGATAAGTATTTAATTTTCCCTAGTTTTGTTACTCCATCAACCAGCATTGCAACTTCTTCATTAAATTCTCTTACTAAATCTTCACGTGTGACCTGGGTATCTTCCACAACATCATGCAGAAAACCGGCTGCAACCGTTTCCGGATCCATTTGAAGTTCGGCCAGTATACCCGAGACTTGTATCGGATGAATGATATAGGGTTCCCCAGAACTTCGCAACTGTTCTTTATGTGCTTCATTTGCGACTTCATAAGCTTTTTTTACAAAGGCAACATGTTCGTCGTTCATATATGCTTTGACGAGCGCGAATACGTCTTCGGGCGTCAAAATTTGCTCTTTCGCCATTGATTATCCACCTTGCTAAAAATTTTTCGAATGTATATATACCTTCAATTGTATAAAAGATTGATGCACAATGTAAAGGCACACTGACTAATACTTTGCAAAAAAAGTCTGAAGATGATTTTTGTTGCTGAAATATGGAGATGCAACAAAAGAAAATAAACGTAAAATAGCAGAAATCACTTGTTGATTTCTGCTGCTTTGTAAATTTTAAAACATTCTGCTTTTTCGAAATGCTTTTTCTTATTGCACTTCATCGATGGACTTGGTGACAGTATGTTGAATTGGTTTCCACTCCACATTTTTAAATAAAGCAACGAGTGAAATTGGAATATAGGTCATCATGAAAAATGGAAAAGTGAACGTATAGGCAATTTTCTTCCAGGCTGCACAACGTATTTTCTTCCATTCCGAGATGGTTGTCAGCAAGGCCAAACCATACATGACAGCGTAATACATGCCAATCGATTTCAACATAAGTATCGTTGTCTCAGAGATGCTTACTTTTTCAAATATTCCGGTGATGACAGCTAAGTAAAATAAACCATTAACCATAATGGAGAGATTGGTGATAATCATTGCCGGCATGATTGTCATGGTCATATCGAAACACGAAAAGCTATTTTGTTTTCGCTTGAATATGCTGCGAATTAAATCTGCTCCGTACTTGCCGAATACTTGGTAAAACCCTTTTGCCCATCTCATCCTCTGGCGCCATGATTGCTTAAATGTAATTGGTTGTTCATCATAAAAGACTGCATTTGGACAGTATCCAAACTTTTCGCCTTTCAATATTTGCGAGATGGAAAATTCGATATCCTCCGTAAGCAGATGATGAATCCAGCCGCCATTTTTCTTGATTAAGTCACTTTGGACAAGAAAGCCAGTGCCCGAAACAGCGCAGCTTGTATTTAAGGCCATCCGGGGAAGATTTAAATATTCTGCCTCATGCAAAAACCAAATCGCATAACCGGCAGTAATCCAGTTTTGATCGAAATTTTTGGAATTTCGGTAGCTTGTCACCACTCGATAGCCTTGATTAAATGTTCGATTCATTTCCGTAATATAATTTACATCCAGCAAATTGTCGGCATCAAATATAAAATAGCCATCATAGTTTTTAAACGCATATTCGCGATGGATAATTTTAAACATAAAATCCAAGGCATACCCTTTGCCAACTTGATTTTTATTGAATCTTTCCCTTACGATTGCTCCAGCCTGCTTAGCTACTTTGGCTGTTTCGTCTGTACAGTTATCAGCAATCACAAAAATATCAATATAGTCTTTAGGATAGTTTTGTTTATGAATGCTGTTTAATAATTCGCCTATTACGGCTTCTTCATTTCTTGCTGCGATAATCACTGCATATTTATTTAAGCGATCAACCTTTTCCACTTCCACAATCTTCTTTTTTCTTTTACTTTTGAAAGCCACAAACATATAGAAAAACTGATAAGAATAAAATAGCAAGAAAAAAAGAAATGTGATGAAATTAAAATATTGAAGAAACGATGATACAAAAGAGTCCAAGATGCAACCTCCATGACTAAGACTTTTGGCTATACTGTCAATTAACTTTTCTAACTTCTGTCACTTATACTAATCTTTAGTATATTAGGTTATTTTTAATGTTAGTTGAAGTTTTTGTTAACTTTAAGTTAATTGTTGTAAATTGACTTAAAGAAAAAAGCTGCCAAAAAGTATCTTCCCCTTTTGGCAGCTTCTAAACGAATTAATATTCAATTAAGGTTTTGATTGGGTAATTTCCTACTTTTTCACGGCCGTTCAAGTCTTTTAATTCAATGATGAATGCACAACCCGCAACGACTCCGCCCAATTTTTCAATCAGTTGAATGGTAGCATCGACCGTTCCGCCAGTTGCTAATAAATCATCGACAATCAGCGCTTTTTGTCCTGGCTTGATCGCATCTTTGTGCATTGTCAGAACATCCTGGCCATATTCTAAGCCGTATTCAACACGCACGACTTCGCGCGGCAGTTTTCCTTCTTTTCGTACGGGCGCAAAACCGATTTCCAATGCATACGCTACTGGACAGCCGATGATAAATCCGCGCGCTTCAGGTCCGACAATAATTTCGGCTCCTACTTCTTTTGCAAATTCCACGATTTGGTCTGCAGCATATTTGAAAGCTGGGCCATTATCCATGATTGTTGTAATATCTTTGAAACTGATCCCTTCTTTGGGCCAGTTTTCTACAGTTGTTACATATTGCCTTAAATCCATTCTAACATTGTCCTCCTTAGGAATAGTGATATTCCTTCATTCGTTCATTAAACCACTGTTTTAGTTCCGCATACGGTACATATAAAAGCTGCTGCTCTAATTCCATTTGCTCAAGTCTTCGCTTATAAACACGAGCTTCCGAAAGAGAACGTTTTGGTGCATTACTAACTACAGTTGTCAGACCATCCTCTATTGTAACAAAACCCAGCTCAAAAAACACGTTTGTCATGAATTTTATTACTTCCACTTTCAACCCAATTTGTTGCGCCAATTGCTGGATGTGCAATTGCAGATTGAATCCTGGCCTTTTTTTCAAAAAGCCGTAATACCAGCCGAAATGCTCTCTTGTCGGCATTCCATTGAAATATTTCGAATCAGGCGTATAAAAAACGGCGTACACTCTCTTCGGTTTCCCCTGATTTAAGAGCGCTTCTAAAATTTGTCCATTTTGAGGCAAATCCAATAATACAATTTGGGATGAAACGTTTTTTATGGAATCTTCCTCAGAAATCAGTTGAATATTTTGGGAAAGTTGTTCTCCGAAATAATCAACTGTTGATTGTTGGAACGCAACAAAGGTACATTCTTTCTCGGACAAGGTATGCAGCCATTTATTTGTTTGGTTCTTTCCGCGATAATCATATAGCTGCCATTCTTTCGTTTCAACATCTTGTATTATAAATTGTGCCTTTTTTTTCCCTTGCCATTCATTGATTTGCAAATCTCCAGCAAACGAAAGCTGCACCCCATAGGTCATTTCATCATATAAATATCCTTTATTGAACCCGATGGCATCAATGGAACCATGTCGGTCCTCCAATTCGATTTTTAAATGATTCTCTCCGGCGCCAATTCTTCTCATTGATCGTATTTGGACATTTTGCAGAGCGTAAACCGGTTTTGCAAATCCGGTGCCAAAAGGACCAAGCTGCTTAATTTCTTCAATGGCGTCTACTGTAATTTCACTGATTTCCACCGGTACGTCGATGGCAAGCTTTGGCGTTAACAATTCTTCCGTTAGGCATTGCGAGGCTTGTTCATGCAGACGGTTTCTCAGTTCCGCTACATGTTCCATCGCAAAGGTCATTCCGGCAGCCATAGGATGTCCGCCAAAATGAGGAAGGATTTCCTTGTTTTTTGCAAGTTCTTTATACAGGTGGAATCCTTCAATACTTCTTCCGGATCCTTTTGCCGTTCCTTTTTCAGGATCAATCGATAATACGATGGTCGGTTTATAATATTTCTCCACCAATCGAGAGGCAACAATCCCGATCACTCCCGGATTCCATCCTTCTTGGGCGATGACTAAAACGAGTGAATTTGAAATCGTTGGATCATTTTCAATCATTTGGATCGCTTGTTCTGTAATGGAGTTAACCAGCTCTTTTCGTTCAAGGTTTTTCTGGTTAAGCAATTTTGCGCCTTCTTGGGCTTCCATGTCATTTTCACTCATTAAAAAAGCCACGCCAGGAGCGGCATCGCCCAATCGCCCAATCGCATTGAGCCTTGGACCAAAGTAAAACCCAATTGCCTCTTCATTAATTTCTCGCTGTTTTACGCTCGTTACTTCACACATCGCCCGTACCCATGGATTAAGTGATGTTTTCAATTGTTTGATTCCTTGCTGTACAATATAGCGATTTTCGCCAAGCAGCGGCACTAAGTCCGCCACCGTTCCAATTGCTGCAAATTCAACTAAATGTTCGGGCACTTCCCCGTATAGAGCATGCGCTAGTTTAAAGGCAACGCCAGCACCAGCCAATTCTCCAAAAGGATAATGCCCTTCCGGTACTCTCGGATGGATGATGACATCCGCAGGCGGCAGGATTTCCCCCGCTTCATGGTGGTCCGTTACGATCACATCCATCCCCAGTTCCTTCGCAATGCGAATCGGCTCAATCCCGCTTATGCCATTGTCGACAGTAATAATCAGTTTTACCCCATCTTCATAGGCTTTTCGGAAAAGTTCTTCATGAGGACCATAGCCATGTGTAAAACGATTTGGGATGCAGAATTGGACATCCCCCCCCAAATCCAGCAATACATTCATCATGATGGTTGTGCTGGTAATTCCGTCCGCATCATAGTCTCCATAAATCAGTATTTTTTCACCATGATTTAAGGCGTCTTCAATTCGCTCTACCGCTTCTTTCATGCCGTTGAGCAAAAATGGGTCGTGCAGATTGGAAGTTTCCATATGTAAAATGGATTGCGCTTTCTCAACGGATGCGTATCCTCTAGTGATTAATATTTTTGCAGCAAGCGATGATAGTTTTAGTTCTCTTTGTAGTTGTTCAATGGATTCTTGTTCCGGCTGTTCGACAATCCACTGTTTTGCTGATTGGATCATTTTTTCACTTCCTTAAGTTTTCATTATACCGAAAATCATGGTTAACTACTAACCTCGAAAATTAGTTTAATTGAAAAATAATAGAAAACCGATCGATTCATAGAAAAAGACAAAGTGCAAAATTGCGCACTTTGTCCTTGAATTAAACGGTATTCATTATACCATTGGCTCGTCTGAACCCCATTGTTTTTTCTTTTTCTCTACATCCAATGTACCTTGTTTTTTCAGGCCTTTTTTCATGATTACATACCACAGCTGTGCCGAGATATAGATTGAAGAATAAGTACCTGCAAGCAATCCAAGGAATAATGCGAACGAGAAGTTTCTGATTGCTTCTGCACCGAATAGCAACAATGCAATAACGACAAACGCTATGTTTAATACAATGTTAACTGAACGGGCAAGTGTTTGTCTTAAAGATTTATTGACGATGGTTGCAAGTTCATCTGCATCTTCGATTTTCTTCACGCGATCAAGATTTTCACGAATCCGGTCAAAAGTAACAATTTTATCGTTAATGGAGTAACCAACTACCGTCAGTACTGCTGCGATAAATGTTACATCAACTTCAAATCGAGTGAAACTAAAGATGGCCACCATCAAAATAATATCATGCAATACACCAATGATTGCGGCAACACCCATGCGCCATTCAAATCGAATCGCCACGTAGATAATAATGCCGATTGCTGCATAGAACAATGCGTAAATGGCATTTTTCACAAGCTCTTGTCCCACGATGGAAGATACGGCACTAACATTTGGATCGGCACCAAATTCAGCATGCATTTCTTCTTTTAATTCCAGAATTTCCTGTTGCGAAAATTCTTCTTTATATTGAATCGCTGCAATATTGTTGGATTCACCAGAAATCGAAATATCATCAGATGGGTAACCCAGACTTTCCATATAGTCGGATACTTGCTCTTCCGTAAGCTGCTCATCAGCCAGGATTTCAACACGTGTACCACTTGAGAAGTCAATGCCCAAGTTCAATTTAAAGATTCCCAGAACAATCATGCCAGCTAAAATTAAAACGATTGAAATTGTAAAATAACGTTTGCGTGTATGTACAAAATCAAAGCGATCGAATGCTGTTGTTAAATCGAGCGAGCTCTTATTTTCTTCAATTGAATGTATTTTAGACTGCTTAACGCCGAACCAGCCTGGTTTGTTATCGAAGTATCCGCTTTTCACCAATAGGCCAAGCAATATACGCGATCCCCAAACCGCTGTCAGGAAGCTGACTAAAATACTGATTACCAAGATTGTTGCAAACCCTTTTACCGAGCTTGTCCCAAAGAAGAATAATACGATCGCAGCTATAAATGAAGTAACGTTCGCATCGAGAATGGCTGACCATGATGAACTTGTGCCTTCATTGAAGGCCTGCTTCACGGTTTTGCCTATTCGAAGTTCTTCTCGAATTCTTTCAGCGGTTAAGATATTGGCATCAACCGCCATCGCAATACCCAATACAATACCCGCGATACCAGGTAAAGTAAGTACGCCGTTAATCAGGACAAAGATTAAAAGATTTAAATAGATATAAACGACTAATGTTATATTTGCTACAAGACCAGGTAATCGATAATAGAACAGCAAGAATAAGAAAATTAATGCTGCCCCAATAAGACCTGCATAAACAGTAGCACTAAGCGCATGCTCACCGAATTGAGCGCCTACAGATGTTGAATAGACCTCTGTAAGTTTAACGGGCAATGCCCCGGCATTTAACACACTTGCAAAATCCTTTGTCTCTTGAACAGTGAAATTACCGCTGATCATTACATCAGTTGTATTTAATACTTGATCTACAGCTGCTGCAGAAATGAATTTCGGATCAGGTTTTTTCGCTTCAGCTGCATAGGAGTCTACTCCCTCTTCAAAATCCAGCCATACAACCAACAGGTTTTGGCCAGGGGGCATTTGCGAAATCTTTTGTGTCACTTCGGCAAATTTAGCTGCATCTTTTAATGTAAGTGTAACGATCGGACGGTTTTGTTGATCAAAAGAAGCTGCAGCGCCACCCTCTTTTAGGTCAGTTCCGTCTAACAACAAATTGTCATTAACATCCCTGAAAGATAAATTTGCCGTACTTGATAGCAACTCACGAGCAGAGGATTGGTCATCTATTCCTGCTAGTTGAACACGAATTCGATTTTCGCCTTCAACTTGAATGCTCGGCTCACTTACACCAAATTGGTCAATACGGTTTGTAAGCGCCGTTGTCGTATCGGTTAAGACATCCTTTGTTATTTTCTCTCCATTAAGTGGTTCTACTTCGTATAAAACTTCAAAACCACCTTGTAAATCAAGCCCGAGTTTTACATCTTTTAAAACTCCTTGTACCGTTGCACCCATGCCAGCAAACAATACTGCTACCACCAATACAAAGGTAAAAATTCGGCTTTTTAGCTTCATCTGTAAATCCTCCTCAAATTTGTGCACGCAAGATATGCATACACAATAGAAAAACACGATTACTGGATAATCGTTGTGGCGTTCGTGCCTGATTATTAGATGGAACATCAGTCATGAACCAGCTAGCGTTTTCTATCTGACTATGAAATGTGACCATTCGATTTATCCGGACAATTCGAATGTGTTTATGTAACAAGATAATTATGAGACACGTTTAGCGAACTGTCAAACCAATCATTGCAGATTTATTTGTTGGAATCGGCAACTTTTGGGTTTAAAAGCTCTTGCAATTCATTTTTATTGATGTCGCTGAACCAATTTTCGGTCCGGAATTGTTGAATCTGAAATTGGCTTACCAATTCGGACGGTTTAATAGAAAAAATGGTTTCAACAATTTCGTATAAATGTAGATCTTCCACATTTTTCTTTCTCCATTTTTTTTGTACGCAAAAGTTCCAAATATCTTCCAGCACAATTCCCTCATAGTTGTAATAGTTGATTTCATCCAATTTGCTTTCTAATACGGGCAAAGCCTGTTTGTATAGCTGTTCATACTGAATCAAGACAATCCCTCCACCCATTAGTTTTAACTAACGACCACCAAGCATACAAATATTGTATCTGAAATTTCTTGAAATGAGAAGGGATTGAATGAATGAGTTCATTTATGAAAGGGACCGTATTTTTAACGTTTGTCATTTTTTTATCTAAACTATTCGGCTTTATATATAGGATGCAATTTATGCGTGTTGCGGGAGAAGAAGCTGTAGGGATCTATATGACCTCCTATCCGGCTTTCATTTTCTTCGTGTCGCTGCTTCAGCTCGGCATCCCCATTGCGGTGGCAAAAGTGATCGCCGAATTGCACGCCAAAAGAAAAGATGGCCAGCTCGCTTCGGTCATGAAAACAGCATCAAGATGGTCTTTTCTTTCCATCGTCATCTTCATGCCTTTATTATTTTTGTTCATACCATATTTAGCTGGGACGCTTTTACATAACGAAGCAACAAGTCTAACGCTTTATATTGCTTTAGGCGCCGTGCCGATTGTCGTATTTTCCGGGTTGATCAGAGGCTACCTGCAAGGTATTGCGGTCATTTCCGCGACGGCTTGGTCACAGATGCTTGAGCAAGTCATACGCATAGGCTTTATTACCCTGCTTTTGCCTTACTTTGCAACGCCGGACAACCCAGCCTTGACAGCTGCCTATGCTATGGGAATTACAGTTATAGGCGAAGTGTTCTCATTGCTTTATTTGTACATTCACTATCAATATGAGAAAAAGAAAGCAAAAAAATCTGCAGAACAAAAAGCTTATCCTGCAATGCCATTGCTAAGGATTGCTGTCCCATCTGCAGGAAGCCGGTTATTTGGCACGTTCACTTGGTTTTTGGAGCCGATCGTCTTTTTAAAAGCACTTACTGTTTCGGGGCTGACGGCAGTTGGTGCTACAACTTTGTACGGGGTTATTTCGGGTGTACATGTTCCATTGCTGTTATTCCCTTCTTTTATTCCCAACGCTTTGGCCATCGTATTGATTCCGGCAGTAAGTGATGCGGTAGCTAGAGGGAATTATCAATTATTGAATGAACGAATTGGCATTTCTTTGCGGCTGTCGTCTTTGGTTGGGTGTTATGCAGCAGCTTACTTTTTCATTCATGGCGATGAACTGGCAATGAAACTTTTCCATCTTGAAGAAAATCGGGGTTTCATGAAAATACTCGCACCGATTTTTTATTTTTATTATATTCAAAGCCCGCTTCAATCAATTTTGCAAGCAGTCGATGAAGCTCGCCCGGCCATGATGAATTCCATTTATGGAGGACTGGGAAAACTATTTGTGATGTTTGTGCTGGCCTCGCAGCCATTTATCCAAGAATTTGGCGCCATCATTGCAATCGGTTTTGGTGTTTTGGTAACTTCCTTCTTGCATATGGCTACCCTTCGAGGGCATAAAATGATCAGCGCCGGTTTCCGATTTTTTGCCATTCCATATGGCGTTTTTATGTTGACTTGCATTATACAAACCTATTTCATCCCGAAAGTTTCATTTGGTTTTTGGACAAATAGTGCATTGACTTTATTGATTTTAACATTGCTTTTACTCTTGACCAACCAAATCAGATGGAGCGATTTTAAAGTGGTGCGCTCAATTTTCTCCCGTGGTCTTTAATTGAACATGGAATTGGCCGTTTTCGTAGCAGCAATAGAAAATTTCCTCCACTCTCTTTTCATAGCCATGTTTTTTCAATTGCTGCGAAAGCCAGTTTCGGTCTTTATTCATAAGTTTCAAGTGGTTTTCGACGATATAGCCATCCACAATGAGAGGCAAAACAAGCGGTTCGTCGCTTTTAAGAAAAATCGACAATTTCCCGGAAGCTTCCAGAAAAGCAAAGTCGATTTGTTGTACGGAGTGGATTCTTTCCTCCCTCATTTGCTGAAATAAATCATCCAGATTATAACGTTGTTTTTTCATTTCACTCTGGTTTATCACACCGTCGCGAACAATGAGTGAAGGATCTCCATCGATTAAATCCCGTACTTTCTTGCTCTTTAAAGTAATTAAGGAATTTAAATATTGTATAATCAGTAAAATAATAATGGGCAAAATATATTGAAAAATGGGTTTTTCCATATCTTCCAAGGCAAACGCCACACATTCGCCGATCAACACAAAAATGACCAGATCCATGATGCTCAGTTCGCCTACTTCTCTTTTTCCCATTAAACGAAATACAATCAATATAAAAATATACATAAATACAGTTCGCAACACGATGTTCATGTAAACTTCCATTCATGCAACACACCCTTCCACACCATTTTGGGCACATTGGATGGTAAGTATTCGCTAAAAATAAGAAAAGAACATTAAAAAGCTTGCTTCTCGGTTACCCAAGACAGCAAGCTTTTTTGTTTGTATTTTTATTCAGCTATAACTCGTCCAATTGCTTGACGCTCGAATTTCAAACGTGTTTTGCCATCTACGATAATATAAACAGCCGCATCTTCCAGAGCGTCGACTTCGCCATGAAGCCCTCCGATAGTAACAACGCGATCTCCACGCTTTAAATTATTTTGCATTTGGGCAGTTGTTTTTTGCCTTTTTTGAGCTGGACGGATCAAGATGAACCACATCGCAACGAACATAATAATAATTGGAAGTAAACCAACTAAAGTATCCATAATTTTATGTCCTCCTTTCTAAATCTCACTTCCTAAGTATAGTATAAAGTGGATAGAAAAAGCGATTTGAAACTATTATTTTTATGAAATTCCCTATACTTTTTCATATACATCACAATTTTGACAAAAAAGATTCTTTTTTAGAAATTTTTAGCATCCGGTTTATTAAACCCATATTTTTCGAAGAATTCTTCACGGAAGTCGCCAAGACGGTCTTCACGGATTGCTTGTCGAACTTGTTCCATCAAATTCAGCAAGAAATGCAAGTTATGATAGGTTGTCAGGCGAATACCGAACGTTTCATCTGTACGGATTAAATGGCGTATATAAGCACGCGAGTAATTTTTGCAAGTATAGCAATCACAATTTGGATCAAGCGGCCCGAAATCTCGCGCAAATTTCGCATTTTTCACAACCAAGCGACCCTCAGACGTCATCAATGTTCCATTGCGGGCAATTCGTGTCGGCAATACGCAGTCGAACATGTCTACCCCGCGAATTGCACCGTCCACCAAGGAATCCGGAGATCCAACACCCATTAAGTATCGAGGTTTATTCTCAGGCAATAGTGGCGTTGTATATTCCAGCATTCGGTTCATAATGTCTTTTGGTTCCCCAACGGATAAACCGCCGATTGCATAGCCTGGCAAGTCCAGTTCCACCAAAGCTTCAGCTGAACGTTTACGCAGCTCTTCAAACTCGCCGCCTTGCACGATTCCAAACAATGCCTGATCTTCCGGACGTGCATGCGCTTCTTTACATCTCTTTGCCCACCGTGTTGTCCGATCGACCGAATCCAGCATATATTCATACGTTGCAGGAAATGGCGGACATTCATCGAAGGCCATCATAATATCGGAGCCTAAATCATTTTGGATTTCCATCGCTTTTTCCGGGCTTAAGAAAAGTTTGTCTCCATTCAGATGATTGCGGAAATGTACGCCCTCTTCTTCAATTTTACGAAATTGGCTTAAAGAGAAAACTTGGAAACCGCCCGAATCCGTTAAAATCGGCCGATCCCAGTTCATGAATTTATGAAGACCGCCCGCTTCTTTAATAATATCATTTCCAGGACGCAGCCAAAGGTGGTACGTATTCGATAGAATAATGCCTGCTCCCATTTCTTTTAATTCTTCCGGTGACATAGTTTTTACGGTCGCTTGCGTTCCTACCGGCATAAAAGCAGGCGTTTCAATAGAACCATGCGGTGTATGAACAATCCCGAGCCTTGCCCCGGTCTGTTTGCATGTTTTGATTAACTCGTATGTTACTGCTGGTTTTGTCATTTTAGAATTTCCCTTTCTTGTGAAGTAAAGACAGTACTTCGTTTCATTTTAGGTTTCCCCGATTTTCCATTTCCAAATCCATTCAAAGGGAGTTCAAATACCCATTGAATTTAATGAACTTAGACTAAAAACGCTACGTCCTGTGTAACGTTTAAGTGACCACCCTCTTGCTCCTGCGGTTACTCGTCGCATAAAAGATTGCTCCTGCGGTTACTCGTCGCATAAAAGATTGCTCCTGCGGTTACTCGTCGCAAAAAGGATTTTGTTGGCCTATGCCTCCAGCAGATGCCAAGGCGCATTTGATTATTATGATTAGTCGCGTGAAGGTCGGATAAACATCGCATCCCCGAAACTGAAGAATCGATATTTTTCTTCCACTGCTTTATTATACGCATTTAAAATAATTTCTCTAGAAGTAAGTGCGCTGACCAGCATGACCAAAGTCGACTTCGGCAGATGGAAGTTTGTAATCAGGCCGTCGATTGCTTTATATTCGAATCCCGGGTAGATAAAAATACTAGTCCATCCCTGTTCCGCACGAATTTCACCATTATATTTATGAGCGACTGTTTCAAGTGTACGAGTTGAAGTTGTTCCAACTGCAATCACTTTTCCGCCACTCGCTTTTGTGCGGTTGATCATTTCAGCGGCTTCTTCCGATACACTATAAAATTCGGAATGCATGTCATGGTTTTCAATGGAATCCACACTTACCGGACGGAATGTTCCCAGTCCCACATGCAACGTGATAAAAACTATTTCAACGCCTTTTTCTTTTATCTGTTCCAGAATTTCGTTTGTAAAATGCAACCCAGCTGTAGGTGCAGCCGCAGAACCGATTTCTTTGGAATAGACTGTTTGGTAGCGTTCGCGGTCTTCCAGTTTTTCATGGATATAGGGCGGAAGCGGCATTTCGCCGAGTTGATCCAGAATTTCGTAAAAAATCCCTTCATAGCTAAATTGGAATACTCGTCCTCCATGATCCAATTCACCTGTACATGTTGCTTTTAACAAGCCGTCACCAAATGTAATTACCGTTCCAACTTTCACTCGTTTTGCAGGTTTCACCAACGTTTCCCATTCATCGTCATTGCCTTGTTTTAAAAGCAGAACTTCAATATGGGCACCGGTTTCTTCTTTCACGCCAAAAAGTCGTGCTGGCATAACGCGGGTATCATTCAATACCAGGCAATCCCCTTTTTGCAGTTCGTCTATAATACGGGGGAAACGATGATGTTCTACCTCACCTGTCTTGCGATCAACAATCATTAATCTGCTTGCCGTCCGATCTTCCAGCGGCGTTTGGGCAATTAATTCTTCAGGTAAATCAAAATCAAAATCTTCTACTTTCATATATACATCTTCTTTCATTATGTTTGTTCTGGGTAAGTATAACCAAAATGGTCATATGCTAATTTGGTTGCAATGCGCCCCCTTGGTGTTCGTTGAATAAAGCCCATCTGCATTAAATAGGGTTCATAAACATCTTCGATAGTCAGCCGTTCTTCGCCAATGGAAGCAGCGATCGTATCAAGTCCCACCGGTCCTCCCCTAAAGCGTTCAATCATGCTTACCAACAATTTATGGTCAACATGATCAAGCCCTCTTGGATCGACTTGCAATAATTCAAGCGCCTGATTGGCCAGTGTATGTGAAATGGAGCCATCGCCGATTACCTGCGCATAATCCCGAACCCGCTTTAATAAGCGGTTGGCAATGCGCGGTGTTCCTCTCGAACGACATGCGATTTCCCTTGCGGCAAGCCGGTCGATTTCTATATCAAATAATTGACTGCTACGCAGGACGATTTCTTCCAATGATGCTTCATCATAGAAATCCAGTCTCAATAATACACCGAAACGGTCTCGCAATGGAGCGGACAACGCACCTGCCCTCGTTGTAGCGCCAACCAATGTAAATGGCGGCAAATCAAGCCGGATCGACCGTGCTTCAGGTCCTTTTCCTACTACAATATCCAAACAGAAGTCTTCCATGGCAGGATAAAGCACTTCTTCAATTGCTCTTGGAAGTCGGTGAATTTCATCTATGAATAACACATCCCCAGGCTCCAGGGAGCTTACAATGGCAGCTAAATCGCCCGGCCGTTCAATTGCAGGGCCGCTGGTGAGTCGAATGTTAACATCCATTTCATTGGAAATAATCGTTGCAAGGGTTGTTTTCCCCAATCCCGGGGGCCCGTATAAAAGGACATGATCCAGACTTTCCTTGCGAAGTTTTGCAGCTTCAATAAAAATGTTGAGACTTTCCTTGACTTTATGCTGCCCGATATATTGTGTTAACTTCTGTGGTCGGAGTGATAATTCAAACTGCTCATCAAATTGATTGGCTTCACTTGAAATGATTCGTTCAGTCATAATCCCTCCTCCTTACTTTAATTTTAGCAACAATTGCAGTGCTTGTTTCATATAGCCTTCAGTTGTGGATAATTGATCGTTTTCTTCCAGGATTGGGCGAATTTTCGTCAATTCCTTATCGGAATAGCCCAATGCGGTCAAGGCAAGTATCGCTTCTTCCAATTCTTGCTGATTTGGATTCACGCCGAACAGAGGCAGTTCATCTTCGGAACTTGGCAATTCCACTTTTTCAAGCAATGAACCAAGTTTCCCTTTTAAATCCAGAATCATCTGACGGGCTGTCTTTTTGCCTACCCCAGGGAATTTTACCAGAAAGGCTTCATCTTCCATTTCGATGGCCGAGATTACTTGCCCAGGATTTCCGGTAGCTAAAATGGCCAGCGCCCCTTTAGGCCCAATGCCGGAAACCATAATCAGCTTCCGGAATAATTCCCTTTCATCCAGCGAACGAAAGCCGTATAACAGTTGTGCATCTTCCCGAACATGCATATGTATAAAAACTTGCTGTAGTTCTTCCTTTATGCGAAAAGCAAATGGATTGGGCGTATAAATCTGCCATCCAATTCCTTGTTGTTCCAAAACGATAAATTCAGGCGTGATTCGCTTGAGTTGTCCAATTATATAATCATACATCAATATCCCCCTCATTCACTGCATTAAATTATAACATATGTTCGCGTATACCCCGAGCAAATTCTACTCTAATGCGTTAAAAAGACCGCCTTAAATCAGGCGGCCAAGCTCATTCAATTTTAAAGTTGCTTCTTGGGGTGCTTGCAGCTAATTTTTCGGTTTCCATGATTAAATCAGGCCAATGCCTTAACGCTTTTTCCGTGAATGGCATTAAATAGTCTAAGAAGGCTTCTCGCTCATATTTTCCGAGCTGCAGCACATATAACCATTCACGCAGCAATTCGTTGGGATATTGCAAAAAGTTGATTTTAGGTAAGCACAGCGTATATAAATAGGGATTTTCATTTAATAACTTTTTCAAATTATAATCGATTGTAGGCAGCACCCTGTGCATCCATAAAATCATTTCTTCGGCGGAGTCCCCAACAACCGCTAAATCAAAGTCGATTAATTTCATTTTTTTATCTTTGCAAATCAAGAAATTGTGATGCACTACATCACCATGCAGCAAGGTTAGTTTCCCATTAACCATTTGCTTTTGCTTCCGCATTTGTTTCAACACCCTACTGGCATACAGCGTAATATCATAATAAGCATGCTGCAAATACGGAAGCAACTCTTTTTCGTTTATGATAAATCGTTCCAGCCGAGCATTCCATTTTTGATAAAGCCGTTGTTTCGGAAGTATAACCTCATTTTTCCAATCAATTTTATCACTCGTCTCATGCAAAGCCTGCAAGATTTTGAAACTTTGCTTGCGATGCGAATCATTTGAAAAATCAGCGCTAAAACTCCCATGTTGCCAGTATTGAATTATTAAATCTTCATCCTTGCTTTTTACTAAAGGTAATATATATGGAAACTTGATGCTCTCAAGCTGACTATGAATGGTTTTCACTTTTTCCGCCACATTGAGATGATCGTATTTTTTTATGAATAATGTACCCTTTGATGTCTCCTTCTTCCATATATTGCTTTTGATTTGCATTTTTTAATAATTCCAAGGTTTGTTATGTGGTGGATATGGATTCATGTAGGGATATCCCTGACAATTCTGTTCGTTCATGTGCTGTGGCATTCCATGCTGCATCGACTCTGGCATTCCATAGTGCATTGGGGATTGCCCATATGGTTGTTGAAAATATGGATAAGCGCCGCTATTTCCATAGTCGTAGTCTTCCTCATTGTAACCTGCTACTTGGCCTTGATCTGAAACGCTCTCTTGTTCAGCAGATTCCTCATAGGCTTCCGGCATAACGCCTTGCTCATAATGCTCATCCTTCATTTTGGCTTTCATTTCCGAGGAATCCAATAGCCAATCAGGCAAACCATCCGATTCTTCATCATAATCCATTGCTGGCGCAATATCCGACATCGGCGCCATATCATAGTTCGGTTCAAAATATGGCATACCATAAGGCATCATTTCTTGTGGATATCCACTTCCCCCACATCCGCAACCATATTGAGGCGGCATCATTTGATAGCCCTCTAGTTGCTGCGGCATGAATTGCTCGTGCTGCGGCATCATCATCTCATGATGAGGCATCATCTCGTGTTGCGCCATCATCTCATGATGAGTCATCATTATAGGTTGCTGTTCATGGCATCCACACGGGGATGGTTTAAAGTGACGCTTTTTGTGGCAACCGCATGGTTTATGGTGGCATTGTTTTTCAGGGCACGGACAAGGCTGTGGTTGATGATAGATTGGATGCGGAACTGGTACATAAATAATTTGCGGTTGAGGTACCGGTACATATTCTACTTCTTTTTCTACATTGGTTTCTACTTTCGTTTCTACTTGCTGCTGTGGTGCCGGCACATTAATAAAAATTGGCTGCGGCACTGGCATTGGCATTGGCATCGGCTGCGGTGCCGGCATCGGAACATGTTGTTCCGGTTGCTGGAAGTGCATTTGCGGCGCAAAATCAAATTGGAATTGCGGCATTAATTCTACTTGCGGCATAGGCATTGGTTGTGGTATTGGTATTGGCATTGGGGCTGGAACAGGTGGTGGAATCGGTGCAGTTTCTTTTACTTTTGGTGCTTCTTTTACTGGTTTGATTTTTTCTTTAGGCTGGACAGGTCGAGTTAAATGTTCCTTTGGTGCCGTCATCCTTTCCTTTGTTGACATAGGAGCTGTTCTCTGCTCTTTAGTCATTGGTGCCTTATGTGTTCCTTGTGTACCGTGTGTTCCCGGATTCGAATCAGGTAAGATAATTTCCATTCCCGGAACGATATAATCAGGATTCGCCAAATGTGAGTTTAAGCCTTTCAATTCTTCAAGTCCAATGCCATAATGTTTTGCGATACGCCAAAGTGTTTCACCTTTTTGAACAATATGAACTCCCACAAACATCCTCCTTTTCTCGTTTTATAATATGTGAGGCAACTGAAAAGGACACAAAAAATAATAAGCGGCTTTCACTTCACGCATTAGAGTATCCATACTTCTTCACACAGTGAGTCAATCATAACTATTGCTGTTCAGCTGTTAGCCATAAGGCCACCGCTTCTGCAGACAAGGCAAAAAATTTGCATTTTGCATAGCTGAGTCAATAAAAATCAGACGCTAATACGTAAGGGCGCATTTGATTTGTTCCTCGTGTTAAACTATGAATAATAGAGTAAAGGTTATACATGAAATTTCTTATGAAAGAGGGTTCACCATGAAAAAAATGTTGGGCGAGAGCCGTCGCAATGAATTGCTCCATTTACTAAAGAACGCTGATCACCCTATTACAGGGACGGATTTAGCTAAATACGCAAATGTATCGAGACAAGTGATCGTAAACGATATGAATTTATTAAAAGCACGAAATGAACCAATTGTTGCAACAAGTCAAGGATATATTTATATGAAGCTTGATGTTGGACAAGAAACTTTTGAGCGAAAAATTGTTTGCCTACATACAGCAGAACAAGCTGAAGATGAAATGTTGACAATCGTGGATTGTGGCGTCACCTTAAAAAATGTTATTGTCGAGCATCCGGTATATGGTGAAATAACGGCTTCCATGATGTTGTCAAATCGCCATGATGTGGTTAGTTTTTTAAAAAATGTAAAAGAAACCAATGCAAATTATCTATCTGTTCTTACTAATGGTACACACCTTCATGTAATATCGGCCACGTCAGAAGAATTATTGGACCGAGCTGAACAAATGTTGCGGGAAAAAGGATACTTGGTAGAAAATTAGATATTCCCATGACACCAAAATGGACCACTCGTTTGGAGTGGCCCACTTTACTTCTAAATAAATCGTTCTAAATCTTCCTTGTTTGGAATTTTGCACTGAGCGTTCTTGCGTAATTTATGCCGATTTTTGGCCACAAGATCATACATCGCATTGCGAATGGGGGCAGGAATCAACAGAAAAATAGAAGGGATCTTCCAAGCTCCATCAAGCTTCCTGCAGATGTGAAATACAGCTGTGGACTTCAAATAACACCGATTGTTTTCAATATAAACCATACTATCGATATTTTTAGGTAGGCTGTACTTTTCCGATAACATTTTTCCCGTTTCGCTTTGAAGGGAAGCAAATTTAAACTGCTTTCTCGAATCCCGTTTTATAATGAATTGAACACCACCATGACAAAAATTGCAATCTCCATCAAATAGAATAATGTTCATGTCCATTCCCCATTTCGTTTCATTCTGGCTTTAGATCAAATACACCTTTGCGTATTTAAAACCAAACCCTCACCGCAATCATATATCTTTTCCACACAGCTCACAATTTATGGAAGTGGAGAATTCTACTGAATTAAGTTAAATATGTATAATATGTTCCAACCGATTTCACAGTACAGCCAAGTACAGCCAATTCTTCCATTGCCCCTTTCATCATGGGATTATGTTCATCCGCCAATATATCCATTATAAAGAAATATTCGCCGAGACCTGTTTTGAGAGGGCGTGATTCAATTTTGCTTAAATCCAATTTACGCCAAGCAAAAACAGAGAGCACTTGATGCAGGGCACCTGAAACGTTCACAGGCAATGTTAGCATTAACGTGGTTTTTGCGATACCGTCCGACCCCTCGATTGGCAGGCGTGTATTGGTTTTGGATAATACCAGGAAACGTGTGTGATTAAAGTGGAAATCATGAATATTTTTTTCGACAATTTCCAAATCATATTTTTCTGCGGAAGATGTATTGCCAATCGCCGCTATACAGCGTTCCGGATGCTCCGAAACATATTTTGCCGCTGCCGAAGTGGATGAGTACTGGTGAAGCGGTACGTTGCTGAATCGATAATATAAATACTTATGGCATTGAGCCAGTGCATGCGGATGAGAGTAAATTTCTTCGATTTTTTCCCAATGATTTTTTTGAGCTTTATGTACCATTAAATGCTGCTGAATCTTGGATAGCCCTTCCGCGACCACAAATAAATCTGATTCATGGTATAAGTAATCAATCGTCAGCGTTACTGTCCCTTCGATTGCATTTTCAATTGGCACTACTGCTAAATCTACTTTTCCCGTAGAAACCGCTTCAAAACATTCGGGAATTGTGGTTAAGGGAATAAGCTGCTCTTTTGGAAATAAATTTTTCGTCGCTAAATAGGTAAATGAAGCTTCAGGTCCTAAATAAGCAATCTGTTGGGGATTTTCTTGATTTTGCACTTTTTTACCTCCTGAATTATTTAACAAGTTTTATTTTTCAATCTTTTTACTTTTGAAAAAGAGAGAGCAACTATGGCTTCATCGCTCTCTTCAAAAGTTTTTGCTTATTATAATGCCCCTGAACTTATTACTTCTGCTGATTCTACAAACTCCAGTTTTTTCAGTTGTTGAATCAATTCATCGAGTTCAATCTCCATGCTGGTTACATCCAAGGATAACGTAACATTCGCTCTTCCTTGTATAGGGATGGTTTGATGGATGGTTAAAATGTTGCAGTGGGCTTCGGAAATAATTTCCAACAAATTGGCAAGCGTTCCTTTTTCATCTTGCAATTGAATGAAAATCGTTAATATTCTCTCGCGTACAATGGAGTGAAAAGGAAAAACGGCATCCCGATATTTATAAAATGCACTACGCGATAAATCTACTTCTTTTACTGCATCCCAAATTGAAGAAACTGCCCCGCTTTGCAATAAATGCTTAGCCTCCAACGTTTTTTGCATTGCATCCGTCAGTACATCTTCACGAACTAAATAATATCGTTGATTTGCAACGTTTTTCATACTTTCCCTCCAAAATCTGCATCTTAGAAAAGCGCAAGCACCCTGCTTTGCACCGCGCCCGGCGAAAACGCAACGTCATATGGCATCACCGACATAACACATGTCGAGTAAGCTTTAAGCGCTGGCTCGATCACAAAGCTTTTTTCGCTTTTGAAAAGGGGCTAGGGGCTTGCGCTAGACACATTTAGTTAATCAAATTCGCCTTGGCGTATTTGTACCTGTCGCTACGCTATCGGTACAGCCAAAACATATGCGACTGCCGCTACGCTTTCGTCGCAGTCAAAACATTTGCGTCCAGATTTTATCGAGCGAGCTCGATAAACTTCCTTTAAAAATCTGTGACATCCGCCGGAGGCTATAGGCCAACAAAATCCTTTTTGCGACGAGTAACCGCAAGAGCAGGATGTTGGTCACTTAGACGTTGTACCTGCCGCTGCGCTATCGGTACAGTCAAAAGATTTGCTGCTGTCGCTTCGCTTTCGCGCAAAAAACATCTGCCACAGGACGTGGCGTTCTTAGTCTAAGTTCCTTAGTTTCAGCAGAGTTTGAACCCCATTGAATTTATTTAACTTTTGCAATCATCTCACCTCTTATAGAGGTGGGAGTCTTGTGCTGAATGAAGTTATCTACTCTATAAATTCAAATTCAAATTCCAGCAAGCGAACAATGTCGCCGTCTTTAGCGCCACGCTCACGCAATGCGTCATCGACACCCATTGCACGCAATTGTCTTGCAAAGCGTCGAACGCCATCTTCACGGCTAAAATCAGTCATTTTGAATAGGCGTTCAATGGAATATCCAGACAATACGTATGCACCATCATCATCACGAGTAACTTGGAAATCTTCCCCTTTTTTCTCGTGTTTATACAGTACTGTTGCGTCGCTATCTTCAGCGATTACCTCATGCAATTCAAAATGAGGCGTTACTTCGAGCAAGTCTGCAATTTCAAATAATACCGGTTTTAACCCTTGGCGAGAAACAGCGGAGACCGGGAAAACTTTAACTGAATCGCCGACTTTTTCTTTAAACGTTTGCAGGTTTTCTTCTGCGTCAGGCATGTCCATTTTGTTTGCAACAACAATTTGCGGTCTTTCCGTTAAGCGTAGATTATATTGCTTCAATTCTTCATTGATTGTTACATAATCTTCATAGGGATCGCGGCCTTCCATACCGGACATATCGATTACATGAACAATTACGCGTGTTCTTTCGATATGGCGAAGGAATTGCATACCCAGGCCGACACCTTGATGGGCACCTTCAATCAGACCTGGCAAATCAGCCATTGCAAAGCTACGTCCATCTTCCGTTTCAACCATTCCCAGGTTCGGGACAATCGTAGTAAAATGGTATGCGCCGATTTTTGGTTTTGCTGCAGATACAACTGATAGAAGCGTTGATTTCCCTACACTTGGGAAACCAACCAACCCTACATCTGCCAACACTTTTAATTCTAATATAACATTTAACTCCTGCCCTGGCTCACCTTTTTCGGCAAGTTCCGGTGCCGGATTAGCCGGTGTTGCAAAACGGCTATTGCCGCGGCCTCCACGTCCGCCTCGTGCAATAATCGCCCTTTGTCCATGCTCTACCAAGTCTGCAATGACCGCTTGTGTTTCCTCATTAATCACAACGGTTCCTGGTGGCACTTTAATGACATTGTCGTTTGCGTTTTTACCGTGCATTCCTTTACTCATTCCATGCTCTCCGCGCTCGGCTTTGAAATGGCGCTTGTAGCGGAAGTCCATTAGTGTGCGCAGACCTTCTTCCACTTCAAACACGACATTTCCGCCATGCCCACCGTCTCCACCTGCAGGACCACCATTGGGTACATATTTTTCACGGCGAAATGCGACCATCCCATCGCCGCCGTCCCCACCTTTTACATAAATCTTGACGTGATCGACAAACATTCCATTCACTCCTATTCAATGCTCAAAGCATACTTCCACTGATTTGCAGTTTGTTCATATGTTTGAACGTGTAAATTATTTTTCTTTTCATGTTTAAACAATTGAGCCTCCCATTTCCCTTTTAAATCAAAAAGAAATAGGAAATGATTTTCATCCGATTCAATTGTGATATCTAGTTGCTGTTCAGTAAAAGGATCTAGCCGATCATAAACATGAATAACTGTCTTTTCTAAGTATTCTACAATTAACTCATCTTTTTTCATATCAACCGGCGAAGAGATACTGCTTTTTAAAGTAATTTGAAAAGCGGGATATCGCCATTGCAATGTTTGCAGCCATTCCACAGTTTTGGGCAATTTCAACTTAGCAAGATTTGAAAGAGTTTTGCTTTGCTCTGAATAGGCGACAATCATCGATTTTGCTTCTTCTATTTTATCCATATCCAAGTACATTTTAATGAGTTGTATTTGATTCATAAAATCATGGTTCGCAAATCTTAAAACTTCACTGATTGAAAGTGTTTGAGTTTTCATACTGTCCTCCAAACATTAGAGAAATTCCAACTAAACGTCTTTATTAGTATAGCAAGTTTTTCTATTTTTCGCCTTTCATTGCGCCAACCATGTAGGAATACTATAAGAAAATTTCAGTTATCCAAAGCAAAAGAAGCAAGGGTTGCTTGTCGATATGACTCGCCTGTCGAACTCTAAATGATAATTAGACTCGTTCTAGTATTGTATTTCTTGGAACAACTTATAACACTAGATAAGACTCGCTCACGCGGTTCTTTTGCAAACCACTCAACACAAGCTTTTATCGCACTTAATAAAAAGGCACATTTGCCTAAATTCATTATGAAAACTAGAATCGCCCCAAGAGCAATAACTCCTATTAAATATTGGTCTTAACACAAGAAAAAGGACTGCTGGCTAGCAGTCCTTTTAGTAAAGTATGATTAAGCTTCTTGAGCTACTGGGTAAACACTAACTTTTTTCTTGTCGCGGCCTAAACGTTCGAATTTCACAACGCCGTCAACTTTAGCAAAAAGTGTATCGTCTCCACCACGGCCTACATTAGTACCTGGGTAAATTTTTGTACCGCGTTGACGGTAAAGAATTGAACCACCAGTTACGAATTGACCATCCGCACGTTTTGCTCCAAGGCGTTTTGACTCAGAGTCACGTCCGTTCTTTGTAGAACCTACCCCTTTTTTCGAAGCGAAAAATTGAAGATCTAAAGAAAGTAACAATTTCATTTCGTTCCACCTCCTACTAGTCTACTTGGTTGTAGTTAATTTGGATGTATTGTCCGTAAGTTTGAACCATCGAGTAAACTTGAGCAGTCATCACTTGGACAATGAGCTGTAATTTTGCATCGACTTCTGCATCTATATCAGCAGGAAGGTCTACACGAAGATAGCCTCCGCCTTCTGTTGCTTGTTCGATTTTCGGTTCGATTTGCAATAATGCGTAAATCGCATTTACGGTACCTATGGCAATCGTAGATGCTCCAGCACATACTAAATCTTTACCTGTTTGGTCATACTCGGCATGACCGGAAAATTCAAATGAAGATACATGTCTATTTTCATCATGATGAAGTGTAACAGTAATCATTCATTCACCTCTTAAGCGTTGATAGCTTCAACAACTAATTTCGTGTAAGGTTGACGATGACCTTGTTTGCGACGGTAGTTTTTCTTCGCTTTGTATTTGAATACAGTAATTTTTTTTGCGCGTCCTTCTTTTACAACTTTCGCTGTAACAGTAGCACCAGCAACCGTTGGAGCACCAACTTTAACTGTTTCTCCACCTACGAATAAAACTTTATCAAAAGTTACGACTTCGTCAGCTTGAACTCCTAGTTTTTCAACATAGATTTCTTGTCCAGCTTCAACTTTGATTTGTTTTCCACCAGTTTCAATAATTGCGTACATTAAAATGCACCTCCTCTTAGACTCAGACTCGCCTGTAATGAAAGGTGATCAAAAGATGCTTGTAACCTTTCCAGAGCGGTTGTAGCACGGGTGCTACAAACAATAACAGTAAAATACTATCACACTGCAACGTTTCAAGTCAACCGTTTAATGACATGTTTTTCGAATGCAAATCGATATTTTCGATAGCGCCATTCATTTACAAGCTGTATTAATAAAAAAATGCTTAAAACAAGTAAAAATAGAGTTTTTGGCAATAAAATAAATGCAATAAAAACAGACAGTATGATTAGCAGCAAAGAGATTGACAAGTACAATTCAACCATTCGTATGCGGGGCCGGAAAATAAGAATCAGCGCCATGATAACCCGCCCGCCATCCAATGGCCATATGGGAACCATATTAATGAACAGCAGGATCAATTGAATTTTAAGCAAAGGATCCGCAACGAGCGGATCCAGGAATGGCGTAATTGCTATACAGCAAAGGGTTGCCAGCGGGCCGCCCAACGCAATGATTAGCTGTTTTTTTGGCGGAATGGAAATCCCGCCTTTTAATTCAATTTCTCCACCGTATGGCATGATCACGCAGCGTTCTACTTTAATTTTGCAAAGAGCTGCTGCAGCCATATGTCCAATTTCATGAAAAATAAGAGAGGATAATATAAGTGCATAATAAGAAACATTCCCATACATAACCATACCAAAAAGAAGAGGCAAAAATAATGGATGAATTGTCATACGCCTCATGATTGCGTATGCTCTTTCATCCATTCTAACGTTTGTTCCATGTTTAAAACTTTTCCGCCGTTTTCTATTTTTATATAAAGATCGCCTGGTTTTTTATTCGCTAGCGGGCTCCCTCTTTCAATGGATGTATATGGCAATAATGAAAACGAATCCAAATACCCGTAAGTCACTGTGGTATCATCCTCATAATAGACTGAAATCGTTTTCCCGGTATTTTTTGTATGGCCTGTATAGACAACAAGTCCATTTTCGATGGCAAGGATTGGAATTGAATGTTCAAAAGTTAAGAGATAGCCATTATCATAAGGCTTTGCTGCTACGAATGAAAGCAGTTCAACATTTACAGATTCCGTCGATACGGTAATTTTCTTATCCGGTTCTTCACCAAAAACTTCCCTCAGCAAATTGCGCATAATCGTTAAATCTTCGGAACTGTAGACAATTCCTTTAATATCTACTGCTATTTGCCCTCGCTCTTGGAGCTGGACACCTACCAATACAACGGCGCAGAGAACAATAGCTGCAATCCATTTCCACTTCTTGTTCACTACCTCATCCATTCTCTCTTTTTCATAGTATATGAAAGATAAGAAAATAGGATTCTTTTTAAAATAAAAAAGAAGCTGTCCAATTACGTCGAAGCAGATGCCGGGAACAACCTCCGAACAAAGTGCTGCAGCCATGTTTCTAGCCGGCAGCATTCGCTTCTTGCCATCCTTGTAAATAGGCCGGCAAACAAAAAAGGCTATTGAGCATCATCAATAACCTTCCGCATTTTATCTTGAGAAAATAGAAATTAATTTTTTGAACATTCCTTTAGAATGATCTTCAATGGACATTAATGGAACGGATTCGCCCAAAATTCGTCTTGCAATGTTGCGGTAGCCCAGAGAAGCCTTGCTATTTGGGTCCATTACAATCGGTTCGCCTTTATTCGATGAACTGATTACATCTTCGCTATCAATGACGATTCCCAATAGATCAATGGATAAATGCGTCGTAATTTCATTAATATCCAACGCATCGCCGTTTTTCATTAAATCTTTGCGAATACGATTGATAATTAATTTTGGCGGTTCTATGGATTCTTGTTCCAGCAATCCAATAATGCGATCTGCATCTCGAACGGCGGAAATCTCTGGAGTGGTTACAACAATGGCACGGTCAGCACCTGCCACAGCATTTTTATACCCTTGTTCAATACCTGCCGGACAGTCGATTAAAATGTAATCATATTCCCGCTTTAACTCTTCCACTAAACTCTTCATTTGCTCCGGAGTAACGGCGTTTTTGTCCGTTGTTTGAGCAGCAGGCAACAAAAATAGTTTATCATCCACACGCTTGTCTCGAACAAGGGCTTGATGAATTTTACAGCGGCCTTCCACAACATCGACTAAGTCATAAATAATTCGATTATCCAACCCAAGTACCAAGTCCAAGTTACGCAAGCCAATATCTGTATCTACTAAACATACTTTTTTCCCTTGAAGAGCCAATGCAGTTCCCAGATTGGCAGTTGTTGTTGTTTTACCTACCCCGCCTTTACCAGAAGTTATTACGATTGCTTCACCCACATTAGCTTCCTCCTTTAACCGTACTTAATAACGGTCGAATTTTCCTTACTTCCTGTAATCGTTCGTATGAAATTATGCCATCACGATTAATATAGGCAAAAATTTGATCTGAATTTTCCTTAACAAATGGTTTTTCGTTTGACATAACCTCTATTAAATTGTCAATTAAAACGTGGGTTGGTTCAAAATGCGAGGCAACGATAATTGACTCTTTCTCTCCATTTGCTCCTGCATGGGCGATTCCTCTTAAATTGCCCAATACAAAAATACTTCCGCCTGCTTCAACTTTTCCATTCGGGTTTACATCACCTATGACAACAATGTCTCCATCCGCCTTTATAATCTGGCCGGAGCGTACAATTCCAACATAGGTTTCCCTCTGTTCCGTCAATACTCTTTCATTGCTTTCTTCAATCGTTATTACATCACTGTGCACTTTAGATACGTGCATATTGCCCGGGCTTTGTACAATTGCAATGAGTTCTTCTTGCTGTGCATTGGAAAGGTAGCGGTTTCCGAGATGCAATTGCACATCTACTTTACCATCGATGCTACCTTCCGAAACCTTACGTTCAAGTTCTTCTACTAGTTCTGCGTAGGCGCACTGATCATCTAGCCGAAGTACTAACCCTTCTTTTGTCCCCTTAATATGGACAAGCTGTTTACTCATAAAAAAGCGACACCTCACGCCAAATGAATTTAAGAATTATCTTGGGCACGCTGTAACACACGCGCATTGATTAAAATTTTAAATGCCCAACCAAGCATTATTAAAAATAATAAGTTCGCGATAATCGTCGGAAGTAGACGATTGCTTAAAAAAACGCTTACCGGAATCGTTGTAAATTGAATAAAGTAAAAGAAATAGTATAAAACAATTTCCATAAGCGCCACCAGGACAACCGATAAAATCGTCGTAACGCTTAAATGTTGATGGATAAAACGTACAGTCCCTCCTGCAATGAAGCAAACGAGCGGATATAAAAAGGAATATAATCCAATAATATCAATGTAAAAGACATCATACAAGAGTCCAAAAACCAAACCATACAAACAAGCTCTTTTTCGACTATAGTAGATGGATATAAAGATTAAGTACAGAATTAAAAAACGCGGTACTAAAATGTATGTTTGCTCGCCGAAAGCAACCGGTGAAAACAATGCAAATTCCGGTTCTAGCAAAAATAAAACCACTGCAACAAAGGGAATCAGGAACCGTACCATCTTTTATTCACCTTCATTCGTAGTTTCGTTTTTTGTGCCATTCGTTAAATCCTCATTTGTACCGGTCCCATCCGAACCATCGACAGTCACCGCAGTTCTTTTCGCAATCACGACATCCTCTACCATGGAAAAGTCGGCAGCCGGTTTTACATAGGCCATTTTCGTAAGCCCATAGTCATCCGTAGTGACTTCCGTTACTTCCCCAATCAATATACCTTTTGGGAAAATCCCGCCCAAGCCGGACGTTACTACTTTTTCCCCTTCATTGATTTTAAAATTGGAATCAATTCTCTTTAATATTAATTCATTGCGTTCTACGTCATATCCTTCCAATAAACCAAAAACATCTTCTTTTTTGCCTTGAATAATAGCAGAAACTCGATTATTTGGATTATTTGAATGAAGCAGCTCAACTTCTGAGGTAAAAGGGGTCACTAAACTGATTTTCCCTATCAGCCCATTAGCTGTCATTACGGCCATATTTAATTTTACTCCATGAGAAGAACCTTTGTTGAGTATTATTTTTTCTTCCCATTGATCTGGGTTGCGGGCAATCACGGTAGCTTTCAAGGGATCGTATTCTCTTAAACTATCCTGTTTGTCCACTAGTTCCTGCAGCGATTTGTTTTCGGATTGCAAAGTATTAACTTCTGCTTGAAGAACTGCAAAATCTTCTAAACGCATTTTTAACCGTTGATTTTCCTCATACGTATTTAATAAAGAGTTTATATCATTGAAAATACCTGTTATGTAATTTGCCGGCTTTGCTACAAGGGATTGTGCAAAGCCGACAGTATCTTTAATAAATTGTTCCGGAAGACTTGCGTTTTGTCGATCTCGTAAAGAGAAGCTAATCAATGCCACAAGGAAAATCGTGCCAACCAATAGCAGTATTAATTTCTTGTTTGAAAACTGTGGCATTGGAAAACCTCCTTACCCTTTCATCTGTTGAGAACGCACCAGGTCAATATTGTCCAATGCCTTGCCCGTCCCGATTGCTACACAATCAAGAGGGTTTTCAGCGATAAATACAGGCATATTTGTTTGGTCACTGATTACTTTGTCGAGGTTGCGCAGTAAAGCTCCCCCTCCAGTTAAAACAATGCCTCTTTCCATAACGTCCGCGGAAAGCTCAGGCGGCGTTTGTTCAAGCGTTTTCTTCACGCCATCAATAATGACTGATATCGCTTCTTTCAGTGAATCCGAGATTTCTTCGGAAGTAATTTCAATCGTCTTTGGCAAACCTGTCAATAAGTCACGTCCACGGATTTCCATTTTTTCATTAAAATCGTCTACACGCGCTGTTCCGATTTCCATTTTAACTTTTTCGGCAGTACGTTCCCCGATTGTTAAGTTATATGTTTTGCGAATATAACTTGTAATGGATTGATCCATTGCATCTCCGCCCATACGGACTGACTCGCTTGTTACGATTCCGCCCAGGGAAATAACGGCAACTTCTGTTGTGCCTCCGCCGATATCGACGACCATCGAACCCGTTGGATCCCAAACCGGCAAGTCAGCACCGATTGCTGCCGCGAATGGTTCTTCAATTGTGAAGGCTTCTTTCGCGCCGGCTTGTCTGGAAGCGTCAATGACCGCACGTTGTTCAACTGAAGTGATGCCATAAGGAACACATATCATGACATTTGGCTTTTTCCAATTCGACCCCGAAGTTTTCAAAGCCTGTTTCAGATAATATTCAATCATGGAAGTTGTAATATCAAAATCAGCAATAACGCCATCTTTCATCGGTCTGATGGCAACGATGGAACCTGGTGTACGGCCGATCATGTTTTTCGCGTCGTTTCCGACCGCAACAATGTCACCTGTTTTTGTATTTTTTGCTACTACTGAAGGCTCGCGTAAAACAATGCCTTTTCCTTTAATAAAAACTAATGTATTCGCTGTGCCAAGATCGATCCCGACATCTTTATTTCCTAATCCAAACAATTTAGTACTCCCTTTCTTCTTTAAGCAATCTAGTAATCATGCTTAAAATCATAAGATTTATTATAGCTGAAAAGCTTGAAAATTTATAGTGCTACATGTACGGTTCTCCATTTTTCTCTATCCATTCAAATATTTCTCGACATTTACCATTTTATTTCGATTCCTGCTCCGAAACAAATAAAATTATTATGTAAGTTTTTACAGTCTTGTAACAAGTGCTCCATTCCAATGACGAAATTTGTAGAAATAGGTTCTTTGAAAAGAAAATGAAATAAAAAAATGTTGAAAAATGCCTTTCAGTCACATCCAACCCTACATTTGTAACACATTAGACATCACAATGTTATATGATAACATTGCTTAAGAAGAGAAAGAACCAGAAATGGCGCAAATATTGCAGCCATTTATTTCCTGACCTTTATTATTGCGCAAAAAAAGTCGAACATCCACCATCGGACATTCGACTAAACCATTTTTACATATATCCTTTTTCTTTTAAACTGATAAATTGATGGTCTCCGATGATCACATGATCAATTAGTTCAATCCCAATGATATAACCTGCTTCTTGCAGTCTTTTTGTTACTTCGATATCTTCTGGACTTGGTGTTGGGTTGCCGCTAGGGTGATTATGGGAGCAAATAATGGAGGCTGCAGAACGTTTAACAGCTTCACGGAAAATTTCACGAGGGTGAACGATGCTTGAATTTAAACTGCCGATAAAAATCGTTTGTTTATGGAGCACTTGATTTTTAACATTCAAGAATAAAACAACGAACTTCACATAAATACAAACTAAAACCAGGCGGCTAAGATGCTACCTGGTTTTAAATTTCTGCTTGAGCTATAAACTCCTCTTCGAATCCCGGAAGCAAGGGAATGATTGATTTCCATCGTAGAACTGAATTGTTTACTAGCGATTGTAATTCTTCATCTGTAATTGTGGAAAGTAGTTCTTCCCTACTAATAGTCGCATTAAAACGATCCTTTAATAAGGAAGTACGTTGTGGATGGGTAATAAAATAAGGTTTCGAGATCATGGTGAAATCTTCATTCACTAAAAATATTCCATCCTTATGCGGCCACAAATAAACCTTCATCATATCCTCCTAAAGAAAAAGCCACTCATTGAGTGACTTGAATGCTTTCTGTGGAAAGCTTATGTTCTATTGTAAATTATCAATAGCGTATTGCGCTTCTTCAGGAGTGAACTTTTCCCCGTATTCCGAAGTTAATTGATCGTAAATAGCGGAATCTGACATACTCATAGTTTCTGCATATGTTTTTGCTTTTTCCAATGCGTTTGCTTTCCAATCATGTTCAATATTATCAATAGCATATTGAGCAGCTTCAGCTGGGAAACCCTCGCCATGTTCTGAAGTTAATTGATTGTATATACCAGCCTTTGACATATACATAGTTTCTGCGTAAAGCTTCGCTTTTTCTAATGCTGCCTTATGTTCTCTAGGGACACTTTCCTCTGCCGGTTCTTCTTTTGTCGATTCTTTAGATTCTTCTTTCGCTTCTTCTTTAGGCGCTTCTGTCTCTGTTTCAGTTGCTTGTTCAGTAGCTGGTGCAGTAGTTGGAACTGTCTCCTCTTGTTCTGTTTCACCGCCACTTAATGCTCCAATAATTATACCAAGAACGACTAATGCGATAATACCAAGACAACCAAACTTAAAGAATTTCTTCATTTCATTTCTCCTCTTTTGTTAAATGTTGTAAACACACATAGTAAACTGTAACAAATTCCCTATTGCTTGTCATTGATAAAAATTTGATAATCTACATAAATATCTCGTAATCATTATTCTTCTCAACCTCTTTTACTTTTCTTCCTACTCCAGTCTTTCTTACTCTCCGAGCTTTATCGAGCATTTCATCGTCTTTTTCTTCTATATAATTATGAATGGTTTTATCTGCTGCATTAACAGCGCCTTTCACCATTTTTCCCACTACAGAAAATATAATATTAGACTTATCACCTTTACCGGATATAGCTGAACCTACAACAATAACTAGGTAAGTGCTAACTACCGCAATACCTGTAGCATCAATTAAACTCAAACCGAATAATTTCACAATACCTTCCCTTCATGATTAGTTTTCCACAGTTGGTTAAGAAATAAATCAATCCTCTTTTTCCGCTCGGGTGATAAATGCATTAAGTGTTCCTGTGCATACTGTTGGATAAATTCCATACTGTTTAATGTCATTTTAATTAAGATACCTGCTGTTGCAGTCGGGGTTATATCTAAGGCGTGAGATAAATCACTAATTAAATCATAGTCTTCTCTTTTAAACCGAATTGTCACTTTACCCGTTTCTTTTGGGTAATTGACTTTAAGTTTTGGTTGTTCAGGATGACCAACAACAAAAACATTCCTATAAACGTAATTTCTTCGAAACCATTTGGACATACTATCTATAATTACTTTAGAAGTAGCTCCGACAATACAAAGCTTTTCCGCTACGTCTTTTACTGGTTCGTCGCAAAGATAAGCGAAAGTGTATAAGTTGTCTTTTAAATTTATTGAAAGAGTTGGTTTGACGTCAATTTTTTTGTCAGAGCGAGATCGGCTCTCTCCTGCCCTTTTTTTCACTCTCTTGGCCTCCTAATGTCGTTTTAAGTTTAGGAACGATTCCTAGACTTAGAGATTCCCTGAATTTACCCCTCCCCCGCCGTTGAATTCCTTAGGAATATTAAATTTTATGGTCAACAATCCAAAAATATTCGTATCACATTTGTAATACTCTAATTGTTTTTTACATAAATTGTATTACATTCGTGATACGAAAGGAGATTGTTTTGACTAATGAATTGATACTTGGTGTTGATGCTGGAAATTATAAAGCGAAAGTTGCTGGAGTCTATGGTATTGATTCTTTCAAAACGAATATTTGTAATTGGTTTGAAAGAGATATTGAAGAAACATTTGGTCCTGATGACATGGAGTTTGATATCGAAGGCAGAAAGGGGTATGCAGGCACCATTGCACAATTTGAAGATGAGTTCGGAGATGGTACAACATACGGCGATACAAAAGCGCACCAAGATACGAAGATTCGCATTTTGTTAGCTATTTATCGATACATTGATAAATATTGTAAAGGTGTTGAAAGAGTTTCGTTGGTTACTGGTCAACCTATAAACCGGCACAAAGAAGGTGAAAAATCTAAAATAATTGATATGTTGGTGGATGATTACGATTTTTGGGTGAACGGAAAACGAGCGAATTTCACAATCGAAGCGGTAAAAGTGGCGCCCGAAGGATCTGCTGCATTTTGGAGCCAGAACCAACGGGACCTAAAAATTATTGATATTGGTAGCGGTACTGTAAATTTCGCTACAATTCTTGATAAAAAGCACATCCACAAATCAAGCAGCACATTAAATACCGGTATAGAAACATTACGTAATAAAGACGATTACGAAGCACTAGCAAGAGCGATTTTTCAATTTGCTACAAAGTTGAAATGGAAAAACACTGATGCTGTTGCTGTTTGTGGAGGGATAGCTGAAAAATTCACTTCCTATTTAGAAAAACATTTCATCGAGGTTTCTTGTATGAAACCAATGTTAAGACGACAATACGATACTATTGCAGTACCTCCCACTTTCGCTAACGCTGTTGGTTTTTATAATTTGGCGAAAGGAGCGTTCCAGTGAGCGATAGAAAGATAGTACCTATTTCAATTAGTTTGACTGATGAAACAGAAATTACGCTGTTGAATCATTTAAATAAACGAAGTAATCGAAGTAAGTACATTAAGAAATTAATATATGACGATCTAATGAACGTAAAAAATGTTCTTACTTCCACTACCCATTATGTTGAACAAGAAATTAATGAAGACTTAGAATCAATGAAAGGCTTTTTTTAAAAAGGGAATACACCATTTTTTCACGAATTATCTTATATAGAGTTCGTGAAGGGGTGGCAATGGATGCAGGAGAAAAAGGAGAAGGATCGTAAAATAAAACCAGTTAGCTTTAGTTTAAATGACAAATACGACTCGGAACTTTTAGAATTCGTAGAAGGAAAAGATTTCAGTAAGTATGTTAAGCGACTTATATTAGTCGATAAATTAATGAATGGCAACGTTGAAAATATGACCATTATCTTTAAGAAAAAGAATGATGATGAGAATTATACAATCGACTTATAAAGAAAGGATGTGTTTATGGGTTTCTTTGACTTTATGGTTGTTCTTGTATACGCCATTTCAATTCCTATTTTCTATAAAAAAGGTTATCGAACTGGCATCATGCATGGATTGAATAAAATTCTAGACGAAATGGATGACTAAAAAAAAATGACCAGGAGTAAAAAATAGTCCTGGTCTTTTTATATTTGTTTAAATCAACTCTTAATTTCCCCTACTGTAGTGTAGAAAATGCTTCAAGGACTTGGAATATTAGGTACCGGAATTCCGGCAAGTTGCGCAATAGTTATTATTGGTTGAACAGCACCTAATGCTCCAACCAAAAATTTTAGTACTTTTCCAGTTTTGGTTGTATCATCATTTTGAATTGCTTCTCTTAATATTTCCGAATTCATTTCTGCTTGTTCTTTTACTGTCTCATCTTGAATTTTTCTAATTAATTCTTCTAGTTCTTTAAAAGCGTTTTGTAAATCGTCGTTACTTCCGTTATTTTGAGTTTGGTGGACATTACTAGATTGAACAGCTACATTTCCACTTAATTTAGAATTATTAAAACTTCCAATTATATTATTCATATGTAATCCTCCATTTATATTATATGTTAGATAGTTATGTTGAATTAAGTCTCCTACATAAACTAATTTTTCCATTGGCGGTATTTTTAATTCAGGCACAATATCAACTGTTTGTTCAGCCTCTTTTTTTTTACCTCTGTAACATAGGATTCTTTGAAATAAAAGACAATGTGTGAAAATTCCATGTCTGGAATGTACTCACAACCACATATTCGACACTCAAGTTCATAATCAGGCAGGGGTTCATTTAGTTCAAAATGTTTATCAGGGTGATTATTATCACATAAAGTTTCAATTTTAGCATTTAAAATACCGAAGTTTGAATCACTTCTGTACAATAAGTAATTATTAACAGCCATTACATCAGTTTCATTAGATAACGAAGCGATTTGATAAGCATTAAAACGTTTTTCATTGTTTAGCGCTAATTTTTCTAAAGTATTTTCAATAACAGTTGAATTAATGCTCATACAAATCACCTCGTTCTAATTTTTATTCTCCAGCTGCAATTTTCTTCCTATATCTTACTTCGGCAAACACATCAAAAATCCTTTTTATAATGCGTTCGCTAACTTTAGTTTTAAATTCAAATCCACCATTCATATTTATTCTGAATTTGACCTCAGTAGAATAACCAGTATCTATTTCTTCATAATGTACATTTAATGTTTGAGATAAATACTGTTTACCCATAAAAGAGTTTTTATATTCTTCCAGTTCCCTTAAATCTTTAGTATCAGGGCTTGCTGAAACTGCATACTTTCCAATGCCGTTACTCCCTAAATGTTCGCCTTCTAACAATCCGGCTTTTAATATCTTAGCTACATCTTCAGCTTCAGATTCACTCAATTTCGTTAAAGGTAACCTTATCAACTCAACTGGATGTTCGTTTTCTGATAAAAGTTCCTGAAATAATTTTATATATTTAACTGCATTTTTATAACCAGCTCGAACTTCAATAAATACTGGATTTCCAAATGATACGATTGTTGTAACATATCTCGCATCAATTCTTGAAATAATTTCGTACCCATTAGAATTTATAACTTCTACCCCATATACCCATTGAATAAGGAAACCTTTTTCATTTTCTTCAATCAAGTAAATTTGAGGTACCTCTGATATTCCAGGATTTAAAGTTTTATTTAATATATTTGTCTTTAAACCCAATTTCTCTTTAATGTGGGCTAGGAAGCTTTTTTTGTTATTTAAATTTTGGGGAAAACCAACAATTTCGTAAATGTTTAAGGAAGTAGCCCCAGCGTACTTATATTGTCTAAAAACATCCTCTAAAACATGTTTCTTTTCTTTGTATAGGGCATCGTACATCTCATCCATATTATTTTTATTACATTGAATATTTTCATGCTTTACATGGTGTACTAATCGATCCTTTGGAACTTTCTTATTAAAAATGTACTTATTCAAATAGCATTTCCTCCTTAAAGGAGACCCAATGCAATAATAGACTTTTAATGTCTAAGTATGTATAATATCTATTAGGGAAAATAGTTACTTACAAATGACATTGGGTCCATCCTAATGTCTTTTTTTATATTTTTACATTAATATTTTCCTAATTATATTACATAAATTTACCTACCTCAACAACAAGTGGTACTAAACTACAAATCAACAAAAAAAGACCGCCCTTCACAGTTCAACAAAGGCGGTCTTTGATCGGTTATATAGCATCTAAAAGGAGATGTTATACAAGTCGATTATAAGCAACTTGGTTAATCATTGGCAATGGTTTGTCCCAAAATAAATATTTGGGCTATTTTGCTTTTTCTTTTTCCTTAGCTTTGCGTTGATCCGCAATTAATCGTAAAGCAAGATAATCACCAGTTGTCATCACACCATTTTCAAATTTTGCTAACCAACCCTTCGTAATATAGCCTTTTTCAACGTATTGTGATAATTCATCCCTCAATGCATTTTTAGTTGTGTTGCTTGAGAATTCCAAAACGTCTTCCTCCTTTGTTATTGATACTCCTTTTACTTCGGCTGTCTTGTCCTCCACAATTAACTGTACCTTTAATTTGCTGTTAGATGGAACAATGACTTGGCCCTCTAATTTATAGCCGTTTGGTGGTGTCCAATTTGCCGGCACCTCAAAATGTGGCTGATCCAAATTTTTTATCCAAGCACCTCCCCAAGTGATACCCAGCTTTTTAGCAATTGCCCCTACTTTATTTAACGTAGACTCATCATATAATTTTTTAGGTGGCGCTACGGCAATATCCCATGCCCGTCTTGATTTATGATTGCTTTCAAGTGTCCAAGTTACTTTTTGACCCGGTCTTGTTCGGCCCTGTGCGTAGAGGTAATTTTGTCGCTCCTGAGAACGATACGTTTCCGTTATAAAGATATCTTTGATACCAGCCTTGAAACATTCTTGGAACAACAAACGACAAGCCATTTCCGCAGCAGTCGATAATTCCGATAAATCACGGCAAGTGGTAGTTACTGATGTCATTATTTATTACTCCTTTGGCTTTCTGTATCTAAGTGCTTGTACGCTGTCTGACAAACCTTCTGTTGTTGGGTCAACAATAATACCAAGCAACCCTAAAATGCTTAATACCGTCTCTGTAACGCCTGTAATTTGGTCATTATAAACCGTAATATCGACATTAAAAATGCCCGCTATTTGATTAGCGAGCACTAATAATAATGCGATTAGAGATACCCAGAATGCTTTATGCTGCATGCGTACTTTCCAGTTGATTTTCATATTATTGCCCTCCCGCAAAGAATTGTTCAATGATATAGTAAATTGCCCCGCCTGACGTGAGCAAGGCCAACAATCCACCGCTAACCTTTAAAAATACAGTAGAAATCGTATTCCACTTTAACATTCTCAATTCGTGTTCTTGCTTCTTCAATTCATGCTCTTGTGTAGATATGTTAGTTTGATAGCCCATGGCATTCTCAACAAGTTTAAACATTTTTTCTGTCTGTTCCTTCATCGTGCTTCTTGTTTCCCGATTTTCTGTGAGAATTGTATTTTCTAGTTTTAATGATTGATCTTCTAATTTTAATAAACGTTCTTCGTGATTTTGCAACAATCCCGAGTGTTCTTCAACTATCTTGTACATGGAATCCCCTCCGTTAGTTGGCATTCCCATCTCCCCCAATCCATTGGCTATTTACAATAAAAATACCCTCCACATGGGATTGTGGAAGGCTAATAAAATTTATGATATTTTTACACATTCTCCAAAGCAGAAAGGCGTTCTAATACCTCGGTAAGTTGTCGTTTAAGCTCTCTCGTTTCTAAAACTGTTTCATCAAGCGAAGACCTAATGCTGTTAGAGTAAGTCAATTCAACACCTAAAGGAGTAACCTTAACTGTACTACCAATTTCTAGTTGAGTGTTACCTTTCAGCCATACGTCACCCGAAACTTTATCAGATACATCAATTGTTGCAGGTGTATCTAATAATTTAGGTGTTGAACTGTCAGTATCAACAAATTTATCAACCTTCCAAGTGCCACCATCTTTGTATAACCTATCTTGACTTGTTCCGAATTGTCCTAGGACAATGTCCGAAGTTGTTAATTCTGTAGTAAGACCTTCTCCTACTGCTCTGACAAAAGGATTTGATAAGTGCTGTAAAGGAGTATTAAGTTTAGGATACATAGTTGCTACTTTAGTTGCATCCCACTCAGCTAAGATTTTACTGTACTCTGTATCAGTTACCTTATATAAAGGTACAAGAGGATCGGTGAAAGCTGCACTAGCTTTTACTTCAAATTCAAGAGATACAAAATTAGTGTTTACTCGAGAGAATGTAGTTCCATCAGACGCAGGTGCATGTGCAATTAAGTACACTTTACCATTTGCGTCAATTTCAGAAGCAGGGATCGGAACAGCATTTTTAGTCATATCGCTACTTGAAGTGTATACAATATTTTGACTGAATGAAGAAAGTCCTGGTCTCCAATAACCAAGTGTAACGCTGTAACCGCTCGGCCCTCGACCTGTTCCGTAAAAGTTTGCAATTATATTTGTTAAGTTAGCTTTTGCCCAAGTTACTTTTTCTGCTAATGTTGCTCCAGGAATCTTTCCTATGTTACGTTCAAAATCTGCAATCACATCAAAAGTAAATAGCTTTTGAGCAATCATGCCAGATTCAAAAGTTAATAGAGCTCCTGTGCTAAAATCAAGTGCCTTGATAAATCCGTAATCTGTATTAGTATCCTCTGCATTTATTGATGTAGGTGTCCCTAAAGTAGTAAGAGACAAGTTAAAAGTTGCTTTGTGAGGATTCTCAACTGTGCTGCCGCTAACTTTTCCTTCAAATGTAGATAACTTTACAATGCCTGGTTTTGTTGGGAATGTAAGTCCAGATTTCAAAGTTACATCAACTTTGATATAAGCAACAGCAACCTTCGCAGCCACAACTCCGTCGGATTTACCTGAGTAAGCATTGAATTTTACGAATCCGTCAGTACCTACCACATTTGCTAAGTCAGTTCTACTAATAGGTAATCCTACTGTAGTCGATACCATACCATGACCAATATTGCTTTCCCAGGAACCTGCTGTAAAACTCCAAATTCCGAAAGTAATATCAGCTCCTGTTGAACCTTCACCATAACCATAAAACTTAGCATCAATCTTTTCTACATTATCTATAATCCACTGAACTTTATTCGCACTATCAATAGTGCCAATACTTTTTTCAATGTGAGCAACTAAATTAAATGCGAACATTAATTGCACTCGATTACCTGCTGAGTTAAATGAAATGGATCCAGAGTTACCATCATCTGAAGCCGCTCCGTCATATAATGATTGAGATACTTCATCAACAAATCCTGATTGAGACTTTACTACAGAAGTTCCCAAGAAGAAAAAAGCTTTGTGCGGATTTTCTACTAAACTACCTTTAACCTTATCTTTAAAGGTTGCAGCAGGAACAGTCTTAGGAGTATCTGAAAACTGGAATTTTGATACACCTTTTCTAGTTGTTCCCGACGGTTCTTTAACAGTATAAGAAGGATCAGATATTACATACTTTCCTCCATCTACTAAATCAGCATTCCCAGCACTCGCTAAAGTACGCCCTTTTATTTCTAAATCGACTTCACTAATAATAGGAGAAATGATTGCTGATGTACCAGTAGGTAAAGTTTGAGTAGATGATGAAGGTTCTGTAATCAAGTCAAGTTGTTCATCTACATAAGTTTTATCAGCTTTAGGTTCAATTGCAGTATTCAAGTCCTCTTGACTAAATGCAGAACTTGCTTCACCTGATATGGGATCCACAATGATTGTTACACCGTCAGGTTTGATACCACCTAATGCTGCTTTTGAAGCGATTGGGAGAACATATTCCTCCCCTCCCATGTTCTCTTCAGTGATAGGCACCCACTTCTCATTTGTAGGATCCCATAGCTGAGGGACAGGAGTTCCGAAACGGTCTCGCAATAATTTTGTCTGCCTAAAATTCATTACTAAATCACTCCTCTAGTTTGGAATTGTTCTTACTGTCCATTCACCCTTTACTGTATCCCAGTATTGAGGTATAGGACTAAAGAACCCATCTCTAAGCAATACGGTTTGCGTAAAGTCAACATTAACTTCGGGCTTCTTAGGTGGAAGGGTAAATATTAATTGAAGAACTCCGGATATTAATGACCAAACATTCTCAAAGTCCCATCCTACATATGTTTCCTTTTTCGCTAGTTCAGCAGTGGTTTTCGGAGTACCTTTAGTAGTACCTGTTTGTCCCGTTTTGTCTGAATCGTAAAATGCAGAAGTAAAATCAATGTTACCTGAATAAGAACCTGCGAATCCACCTGTGTCCTGTGTTCCTGTTACAAGTCCAAATGCTACTGAGTTTGTAATTGTGTACGCATTGTATAGATTAGCACTACCAATGAATCCACCTACATTATCAGTACCATTCACAGAACCAGTTGCATAGCAATCTTTAATATTCAAGTCAGAAGTATAACCTCCAAAGCCGCCTACCTCATTACTTGGAGCATCCACAGCTCCTGTAGCAAAACACTGTTCAAAATCAGTTTGAGATAAGTAACCTCCAAAACCACCACAGTAACCTCCTGATGAATAAACAGGCCCTTCTGCATAGCACTTAGTAGTTTTAACTCTACGACCAGTTCCAGGACTGACATATCCAATGAAGCCGCCAACATTACTTCTGCCGATAGCTTCGCAAGAAGAGTGACTATTATCAAAATTCACACCGTAATTATACGCAGATCCTAATAAGCCACCTACATTCTTACCTGGAGTTTCCTTATTACCTACTACTCCTGATGAATGGCAGTTTGATATATTTGCTTCAACATAAGCACTACCTACCAAACCTCCTATTTCATAGGAACCATTCACAGTGACATCCGCAGCGGAGCAGTTATCAATGATAGGAAGCTCCGCACCTGAGTAACCACCTTGTTCAATACTACCGACTAGAGGGCCTATTTCATATTTACCTAGCACCGCAGGAGATACTAAATGAATATTTTTTAGGACTGCAGGCGGCATTAAACAAGCAAATAGACCTAAATAACTTACTGTAGGTTTATTAATTGATAAGCCATATATATTGAACCCATTGCCGTCAAAACTTCCGGAAAACCTAGAATAGGAAGATGTGTCGTTTCTACCTATTGGCATCCATTCAACACCTGCTAAATCAATATGGACGGTTTGTTTATAGTGACCACTCAAATTTTTTGTAATCGCAGTTAAATCTTGAGCATCTTCTACAAGATAAGGATTTGCTAATGTCCCATCTCCACCACCAAAATTACCATTTGCCATTAATACGTCACCTCACTAATTGAATTTGCAAAGCCTTCATAATGTATAACATAAGAATAAGAACTAATAGGCATCACCTTCTTAATATGTCATTTTTCTCATACTGATAGGCATAGGTGCTGATTTGCAATTGACCTTACCTGTAAAGTTAAAAAATGGATAACTTTCTCCTTCGATATTAGTCCAAAGATTTACAAAGTTCCAACCTGAAAATGTTGCTTTCTGTTTCATCAATGTCGGTGTTTTCTGTGAACCAGCACTGATGACAGGTTCATTGTATCTACCATCAATTACTGTATCGTAATTATCATGAAAATTATCCTCAGCATCTGCTATATAATAACAAGCTGTAAAATTCATTTGAGCAATAGGAGTAAATCCGTACTTCCATACATGGATCTTGTCATGCTCATGATATAAGTATTGTGGATTTATTTCAGTTACCGTTCTATTTGAAACCGCATAGCAGTTTTTCACGCTTACAGATGAATCATTATCTCTGACAAAAGCAAACCCACATATTTGAACATTGTAATCCATTACAGGAGCAAGCTCTGGATTCTGATATACTGTAGGATTGTCATATATTAGCCTTGTGGATATACTCGATAATGTATAGCAATCATTAACAACGGAGTTATGCAAAGCTCCAAACATTCCTGAGATTGCAAGGTTAGTCTGATAAAACTTTCCATATACGTCTACAGCTACATTGCTACTTGACCTATCTGACTTACTTCGCAGAAAGTGACCTACCATTCCGCCAATCCTTGAGTTATATCCTGGACTATCCATAATAGGGCCTTTTAGGTCTACGTCTAATAGTCCATGCACAGAACATTGACTTATTGTTGTATTATCTGAATATCCGCATAATACACCGATCATATACTTGTTATAGCCCTCAATAGAGATAGTAAGTCTAGCGCTTTCCACTATCATTCTACTTAATGTATTATTTTTTGTGTGAGCAAAAATAGCTATATATTTGTACTTATGTTCCCAACCTTCAGGAGGAACATAAGGAACATCATAATCCATAGTTAGATTTGATATTTTATAGAATTGACCATCATAGTTTCCTGTAAAAATGTTATCAAGGTCACCAATCGGCTTAAATATAATTCCTGTCATATCTATATCAGCAACTTGCTTATATGAAGCAGCTAAGTTGTTTCTAATAGCATAAAAGTCTAATCCATCCTCTACCAAGAAGGGTTTATCTGCTGTTCCAACACCTCCACCAAAATTACCGTTTGCCATTACACTGCACCTCCGTCATTCCTACATACTGCTTGAATACTAATACTAGCATCTGTAGGTAATGAGCCTGTCGTAGAGCTGACCACTATCCTAACCCCTGTGTACTTAGTAGAACCTGAAGGTTTATAAGGATTTGCTACAGCTCCTAATACAGTGCCATAACCTGTTTGACTATTAAATCCTACGGTTATAGATTCGACAGCATCATAGCCCTTAGTGTTCTCGAAGTAAGCATAGATAAGACTTCGAACAGGAACCATTGCAAATTCTAAAGTATATTTTGTAGATACGGCAGTATTTTTCTTATATATAAATTCAACATTTGCAGCAGGGTTATCTAATGTAATTTCTACATCTACAGTTGATACTGATATCAATTCATAACCATCTAGTGTAGTAGCTTCAAAAGTGTAAATTCCTGGCTCTGTTATCTTCCGCTCTATTGTCGAAATGATATTTCCTACTTCATCCTTATTTTTAATGGTAACTAAGCCATCAAACTCAACTTCTACAAATTTCACACCGTAATACTGTTTCTCTGTACCTTTCGTAACTGTCACAATTAAAGCAGTATTCCCATTAGGCAGCTTTGTTGTACTGCCTGGAGTAATCGTTGTACCCACTTGATTAGTAACAGTAATCGTTGCATCTTTATATTCTTCTTTCAAAGTCAAGATTAACCCCGTAAATTCATCTGGTTTCGAATATTCTATTTCTGTAAGAATATTTGATGTGTCAGCAGACTCAATTTTTATTCCTGGTGATGTTAGATAATCTGATTTACCAATACGGAATTCGGAAAGCCAAGGTTCTTTGGTTGCTTCTGCTTTCTCAAATTTAACACCAAGAATTTGTTTTTTGGGCAACTCTCCCTCTTTCGGTTGTGGAAGAACCTCTGTAACGGTAATAGTTAAAGCAACAACGCTATCAGTTGGGAATGTCCAATTTTTGATTACATCTTTAACAGCTGATAAGTCGTATGTCGTTGCTGCACCTTGCTTATTGTAGGTCTTGAGTTGTACCGTAGCGTTTTCGTATTCTTTTTTTAATTTCAAGAATAAACCTGTGAATTCATTTAACTTGGTATATTGAATACTTGCTGCAATATCTTCAAGTTTTGGTTCACCTCCCACAAACATTTCTACATCGTCAAAGGCTAAACAATCGATTTTACCAATTTTAAATTCATCAAGCATAAAAGGATTTAATAAAGCCCATAAATCGAGCAACTGTTTTTTAACATCGTCTAGTTCGTCTTTCACATCTTGTTGATAATCTTGTATTTCACGAACAACATTGCCAATTTGAACACGGGGATTCACTTTTTGAAACGGATCACGCTCGTAATAAACAATTCGTAGAGTTTCATCAATACCCAAAACTGGATCGTATGTCCGAACCGTGTCACCGAGATTGGCAGTTGCAAGGCTTTGGTATTCGGGTAAATGCCCTAAATCCAATGCATCCACATCAAGTGCTTTACGCGGATAACCTTCTGTATAATCAACTTCTTCTGTGACACCCTTTAGATTGGAGCCTAATTTGAACTCCAACCCTCGACTAGAACCACGTTGATAAACCAATGACACTTCATACCGATTCCATACCAATTCTGCCCCTAAGTGCTTTGCTAGTTCAATTAAAGCAGGACGCACCTTTTTAGCAGATGGCTTAAAATAAAACGATGTGCTTGTTACTACAGTACCAACACTAAAGCCAGTACCACTTAACAGGGCATTCACAATCGCAACTGAATCACCTTCAATATCTTCAAAGGGAATATCGATTTTATTTAAGGCATATGACACATGATCACAATCAACTCTAATTCCAACCGAGTTATTCCGGATTTTTTGTACTCTTGCAAATTCGAAATATTCTCCGTCCACTTCGAGGATGTTTGGCCATGCTAATAACCGAGTGCTTGCATCAACAAATGTTTCAAATGAAAATGAAAACCCTGCATTGATTTCTTCTTTAATTAACGGACTTTTATAATTAGTAATCCTACCAATCTCACTAAAACTAGAATTTCGAATAATTATAGGCAATTAAACCACCACCTTCATTTCCGGATGGCAACGGAATGTAACAGTAAATTGACCGTCATTTCGAGTGATTTGTTCACGATCAATCATGCCAATTGGTTTAGCTTGATAATAATAATTTGGATCATCATCAAAAATTAAGCGTGACCATGTTGTAACGTTCAACCAAGCTGCAATCCGTCTGCAAGCATCGTTAAATGATTCTCCTGCCAATGTGGACAATAGAAAAGTGGCTGTCACTTCAATATCCCTTTTCGAGTTATCGGGAATCAAAATGGAGCCACTTAAATGCGGTAATTCTTCAAATGTATCTTTATTTTCGGCCAAGAGTGGGCGAGAGGATTCAAGCAACTCCAACTCTAGCGCACTGCAATGCTTATTGTTAAATGTTACTCCATCGTTCATCCTCTACCCGACCCCCTCGTTTTATTTGACTGGTTTTGGTACAATAAGCGACTTGTATATTTAAATGTTTTGTTTGCAATTGTCTCACCATCAATCTGAACTGGCGTTTCTAGTTGCAATTGGATATTCATCTTTTCTGCAAGTGATTGAATTGCGTTTAAAATAGCACTTTCATTTGCGGAAGAATAACCCATATTGCTTTTCGAATTCAACACTTGTTCGTTCAGTGGTTGTTTATTTGCCGTTGTTGTTGCATTAACACCAATTTTTCCTTTCAGATTGGTAGAAACATTAGATAAAGACGAACTCACAATATTGGCGATTTCTTGGGCCACTGTAACAAGTTCAGCCTTTTTCGACTGCATCCCTTCGACAAGTCCACTAATAGCCGATGCGCCAATTGATGGCATTTGAGATAATTCACTGCTTGTTGATCCGACTACCTCTTTCATAGCTTTGCGCCATTCATTTTGATATTTCGCCATCTGCGTTGAAGTCTCTTGTTTCAATTCTTCGATTTTTTGAGCTGTCTCTTCTTTGATCGGCCCCATTTCCGCTGTTGCTTGAGCTTTGGCCAATCTGTTCTTTTCTCTCCACAATTGAACATACAGGTCGAGCTCTTCTTCTGTTAACGTGTTTAAAGCAGCAAGTTCTGAAGCAGCTTGTGGCCCCATTTCACGCAATTGGTCAATTAAGCTGAAATCAACGCCCTTTGATGTCAGTTCAGTTAAATTTCTACGCCAATCTTGCAAAGTTTTAACCTGGGAACCAAGATTCTGCATTAAATCTTGCCCACTAACATCTTTGGATGTCACTTCCTCAAACAACCCCGCAAAGTTAACTAAAGCTTTTTGACGATCTTCAAATGCTTTCTTTTCTTCATCTTTCAGCTTCTGTACTCCATCAAGATATTGTTTATTCAAGTCTTCAACTTTCTTGTGGTAGTCCTCATTAATTTTCGTTTTTTCATCCGTGATCTGCTTCTGCTTGTCGAGTGCTAAATCTTCAAAATGAGTACGTTCTTCGCTGTTTTTTGCATAATGTTGAGCGATTTTCTTTAACAACGACAACTCCTGTTTCATAGAGAGGTTTGCATATTTTTCTTTTCGCTCATAATACTTTTTATCAGCGTTGAATCGATCTTTTAATGTTTCCTCATTGGCTTTGTTGATTTTGATTTGCAATTCAACATCAGCATTCGCGATGTGTTTGTATTGTGTTTGTATCGCTTTCAATCTTCTTACATATGCCTTATCATCGATTTTGCCAGCTTCATGCAACTTATCAATACGAGTCAATTCATCGTTAAATGCCTTTTCGCTTGCTTTATTGATTTTAATTTGCAGATCTGTTTGGGCACCGCCAATATCCTTGTATTTCTTTTTTAACTTATTTAATTCGCTAGTGTATACAGCTGTGTTGATATTTCCAACTTCATATTTTTTGTCGAGTTTGCCCAATTCAGAATCGAATGTTTTAACGATTTTTTCAGCTTTTGCTTTAGCAGCTTTTTCACCTTTTTTCTTTGCATCAATCCCTTGAGCTAAACCTTCATCAAGCCAAAAACCTATTTGTTCGGTCTTCTTCGAGGGGCTGTGGGTATCAAAAATTTTGGTAAATGTATTTAATACATTGGTTGCAACGCCTTTTACAGCGCCATAAATTTCTACCGCTTTTTCCTTAATACCTTTAATCAGTCCAGCGATTAAATCTTTTCCAATCTGTAATAAATTGAAATTTTTAAGGAAATTAACTGCCTTATTCCAACCGCTCGCAACCACATCTTTAACCGTATTCATGATATTTCCTATGGTTGATTTCACCGAATTAAATTTTTCCTTAACTGAATTATAGATAGTTACTAGGAAAGTTTTAATTGTGGCAGTAATGCTCGTCCACAAACTTTTTAGGAAATTTAAGACACCGTTGAAAACATTAACTGTCGTACTTTTTATTGCTCCCCAATTGTCTTTGATTAATTTAACCAAAATCCCTATTGGGCCAGTAATCACTAAGAGTATCATCTGCCAGTTTTGTTTTAGAAAATCAACAATAGCTCCACCGACAGTTTTGAAAATGTTAACAATGCCATTCCAAAGATTCTTAAAGAATTCCGAAATCGGCTCCCAATTCGAAATAATTAACGGCACAGCTGTTGTTAATATCGTAATCGCTATACCAATTGGCCCTGTTAACGCACCAAAAGCCACTCTTAATGCAGGAAGGATTTTTGATGCCAACCCTGCAATAATCGGCCCAACTTTTGAAAATACACCAAGTAATCCGGTAGCACCCGAACCTCCACCGAATAATGCAACCACGCCTAAGAGTGCAGGGCCTAGCGCAGCGAAAGCTCCTACTAAAATACCAATCGCGCTTGTTATGGCTACGATAGTGCCTGCAATTTCTGGATTCTTTGCTGCCCATGATGCGAAAGAACCCACGACATTTGCAACCACTGTTAGTAGTGGTTGCAGAGCGATTATCATATTGCCCACAGCTTCTCTTAAAATCACCACTGGATCTTCGTTCATTCTGTCTATAGATTCATTCAATGCATTTTGATTTTGTGTTGTTTTATCTTGAGCGTCGGCTACTCCTTGGAAAACAGCAATCATGTTTTGCCCTTGGTCTTCCCATTTCGTACCAAATACTAAAGTAGCCAGGTCATTTTTGACCGCGCCATCTTTCATTTGGTCAATATAGGTAACAACCTCGGACATTGCTTTAGAACCTTCTGCGCCACCCTTGGCAACAGCTTGGCCCCATTTCATGAACTGGTCACTGGATACTCCTGCAGAGTCTAAAACAGCTTGTGTGGAATCGTTAATATCAGAGCCGAACCCAGCCATTTGTAAGCGAGCTTCCTTGACACCATCATTCAAATTATCCACATTCCAAGATTTTAAATCGACGCCTTTTTCAAAGATTGCTTGGACTTCTGCAGCACTAAATCCAGCTTCTTTCATCTGCGTTCCATATTCAGATAAAATGTCTAATTGTTCAGGTGGAAAGCCGAATTTTAAAAGCGAATTCGTCATAGCCAATGCTTCTTCATTACTAATACCAAGAGCGGAAGCAAACTCGTTTGTTTCTTGTATCAATTCAATGAAATCAATACCTTGATACGATTTTGCAATTGCTCCGGCACCTTCCACTATTGTTGCGTTCGTCTCGTCTGACGCATCTTTATTTAACGCCCATTGTCTGCGAACACCCTCAAGCGCTTCCTCTCCATCCACACCGTACTTCTCAACGCTTACAATCGCTTCTTTGATACTTTGTATGGATGATTCCGGAACATTAAAGCTTACGTCGATTTTAGTCTCTAAGGATGCTGAATCAAGAGCTGTGGCTACTGCTCCTGCTATCCCAACACCTGAGATGATTCCACCTAGTCCGGATAATTCCCCACCTAAATCCGCGACGCTATCCTGTGCTGTATTTGCATCTTGCTTTAACTGATCTAAATCTTTTCGAACCTCCGCAATACTTGAACCATTATTTAAATTGCGTAATGTTTGTTGAATTTTTTGAAGATCGGTATCGGCACCTAATGCCGAACGGCTAATCTCTTTAAAAGCTTTGTCTAATTCCGATGTACTTGCTGCACCGTTTTGAATTGCCCGAGTTAAATCTTGCCCCAATAAATCAGAAAAGTCACCGAGTGATTTCCCAGTGACTTGTAAGAGATTATCTAATTGTTTTAAGGATTGTTCGTGATTTTCATGAGCTTTTTGGGCGCGTTCTAAAGCTTGCTGGGTTTCAGTAACCGCATTGGCTGCCTGTTGTTCAGCAATTTGATATCGTTTTAACTTCTCTTCTACTTTTGCAACTTCTTCTGAGTGTTCTCCCCACAACTCTTTCGCACGTTCAAGAGCTTGAGCAGTTTCTCGAGTTTTTCGCTGTTGTACATCATAAACTTGTTGCAAGCCATTCATTTTGGCTTCAAGCTTTTCAGTATCGGTAGCAGTATGCTTCATTTGTTCTTGCTGTAATTTCATCTCTTGACGCAAGCGCTTGGATTCACTATCCATCTCACGAATCGATGAATTAAATTCTTGGTTAAAGGCTTTAAAGGTGATTTTTACCTCATTATTATTGTTTGCCAATTACTTCACCTCCTGCGGGCTGTTTTGCCAACCCTCAAATGCCATTTTTCCTTCGTAAATTCGTTCTACCACGCCAATAGGGCTGTGCCAAAAGGTTTCAGCATCAATCCCCGATCCAAGTACATAAAGTACGTATAAGTCCTCCACACACTCAACATTTAACTTGGGAGGTTTGAATTTTTTTTTTCGTTTTTCGTACTTTGTTGCAAGCCTTTTGCAAAGTTGTTGTTATTGCTAACGGTATCGGCAATGATGTTGGCAAATAGCGTTACAGTTTCAGTGAAATCTAAATGGTAAAGTTCGATAAATTCTTCAAATGAGAGATCTTCTTTTTTATTCGCACCTGAAAACGCTAGATAAATCGTCCGGATCATCTTCGTTTCATCAATTTGCCCAATCATTTCCATTTCGTTGCCTGATTGAATGTAAGGCAACATCTTCACTAAGTCGCTAATCAAACTGGATGTTAAATATCCAAGTTGATAACCTTTTTGAACAGCTGAATTCGTTAAAAAGATTGGATATGCTTTTGCGTTGACATATCGCGCTTCGAATTCCCCATCGACTTCGACTGTTTCTAACTCTTTCAACGTTAATTTTTGGATTTTCATGTTATCCCTCCACGATTTTTATCAAAGAAAAAACCCTCTCGAATTATGAGAGGGCTATGGAATTCAATTATTCAATTAAGGTGTTTCTGTGGCTTCTACTAACGCTGTGGTGAAATCACTGTGCCATTGGTCTGCAACTGTTGGATCCTCTAATTCTGGAACTAACGCTTCGTAATAGAATTTTCCGTTTTCATCAGCAACTGCCGAGAACGTTAATTCTAAAAGAGCTAATTCTTCTTGTGTTGTATCAATTGTTAATGTTAATCCGGCTGAGTTTGAAGCTTTCGGGAAGGCGATTAATTTTGTGATATCTTCGAAGTCATCCACTACATCAGCAGTCCACACAAACTCTTTACCAAGTGAACCCTCACCATAAGAATAAACACCTGGTTTTAATCCTTCATTCGATAAACCGAAGAAGTCACGCGCCACGTTAACTGGAATATGAGCGCTTACGGATACATTCAGTTTTGTTGTAACTACTTTTTCTTTAACGATTACACGGCCAGCACGTTTTTGTAACGCTGTCGTTTCAGGTTCGAATGACAATGTACCAACACTACCAAACTTCACGCCTGGTTGTTTCTGCCCACCGCTAACGAATTGAATTGATGAATTCGCAATACTCCAAGAGTCGAATTCTGTAATTGCTTGAGTTGCCATCTATAAATTACCTCCTATTGTTTCGATTAATTTTCCATGCAATTTACTCATTATTTGAGGAACCGCGATATCTGTTGCACGTTCTGTAAAATTCTGTTCTTCTTGGCCCCGACCTTCATCCGGAAATACCAGGTATCCAAAGGAACCTCGTTTATTTGCTGCTCCACCTTTGGATTTTAAGATGAACCCTAGATTTTCAGTTTTACTGATAGACCATTTTGTATCTTTCGCATGTTTTACACTGCCATGCTCTCGGTACCATTTGGTATTTTTATTTCTATTCGATACAGGAATTAAACGCGTAACATTCGACTCGACCAATTTTACTCCGTCTGTATGCAAGGTCTGATTAATTACCTTCTCTGCTCGATTTGGCAGTTGGCGAATATTCTCTTGCAGACGCTGTATTTCTCGATAGTCTAATTCAAAAATCATACGTTACCACCTACAACAATTTTGCGATTGTATTCAAAAATCACCCTGTCCACAAATTGATCTGTGTCCTTTTTCTGCAATCGTTGTTTAGTTGTTTTCGCTAACGTAAATCCTGTCACACCTTTTATGGAGATAATGATATCGATTACCCTTTCGTCTAAGTCATCTCGATTTTCAGAGTAATAGTAGATTGCTACCGTTTGAGTAACGGATTTCATATCATTACTATTTCGAATATCTAACATTTCATAGACAAAACAGTGATAATCGTTGAAGAGTCTTTCTTCTTCATCCTCCGCGATTTCATCTTCGAAAAGAGGGATATCGAACGTATTTAAAGCTGCTCGCATTTCTTCAATCTGTTTCTGCATATATGCCTTAACCTTGCTCAAATACGCCCACCTCCTGCAAATAAAAATACAGATAGTTTCTCGCTCTATCCGGATCGCATTTAATCACTTCATATTCAGTTGAATTCAAAATGATGGTTAACTTACTTTTCTTTATATTTTGTAATGAAGGAGGATAAGGTGTTTTTATTTTCAAATCCAAGGATTTACTCATAACTTGAGCCAGTTGATAATCCTCCTCGCGAGCAGACATTTCTTGATAAGCAAGTATTCCTTGCGGAAGGAAAGCATCGCCTATTCGCTTACCTTTTTCAGATCGCTTTGTTTCCTTTGTGCCGTAATGGATAAAACCGTCATTCAATGCGCTATGTTGTACCATTTGTTGTTTCCTCCACAACGTATAATCTAAATTGCAGATTCATAATTTCGGATCTGAAGTTTTCTTCAAATTCCTCAACTGCATGATTTCTTACATAACGGCACCGGTCTAAGAGCAATTGGCGATTTTGTCCATCGTTCACAAAGTCTACATCTGAGCCAGTAACGGTTTTAAAGTAAGCAATGTTACGATCAATCATTTTGGATAAATCTTCATCCTCTTCATTCCATGTGATGCGTAAATAAGACTTCACATCATTTAGTAAGTCGTTTTTTTCTTGCTCTGTCATGAGATCACTCCTTATCTTTAGGAGTTTCTACTTCCTCAATATAGACTTTTTTGTATTTGTTTTTCGTTGTCGATAACTCTTCCAATCGCGCTTTAGTCGCTTTCGAACCTTCTTTCGGATAAGTATCACCGACCTTGTAAATATGTCCGTCATGCTTTAAATCTTTAAATTCACGAACTACTTTATGTGCCACTTTGACCCCTCCTTATTTTTCAAAAAGAAAAGAAACCCCTAAATTAAGGAGTTTCTGGTTCAGTACCGAATCCGAATTTAATATCTAAATCGTAAACTAAAGCTGTTTTATTATCACGCGGACGGCCGTTTGCAAAGCGTTTGATTGTGTACAATGTCGCGTCTTCAATCGCTAGTGTTTGATCATATTTCTTTAATTTATAATTGCCAGCAACAGCAGCGATGTATTCTCCTTTGACAAAGAATAGTGCTTTACCAACAGGAACCTCTTCCGATTCAACCGTTTGAACGTTGTAAGGCATTGCGGTAACCCATTGGCCATTCGCTGTTTGAATAGTGTTACGGAAATGAACACCAATTGCATCAACCGGATTCACAACCATTACAATTTTATTCATTACTTTACGTGCTTCGTCTTTCGCATTAGTTGATAATGCTTTAACGACTCCATATAGTTCTCCAGCTACAACTTCACCATATTCTGAAGGTGCGAATGTTAAAGTTCCAGAAGAAACTTTGTCTGTTACTGCTCCAGTTTCTGGATCTACATTTTTCATTAAACCAACCGGCTCGCTGTGTACTGAACCTCGACCGTTTACATAGCCATATTCTAAACCTACTGAATATGATTCTACTAATAATTCACGCATATAGCGTTCCACCCATTCAGGGCCAAGTTCTAACATATCATTCGGAATAGCCCCAAATGCAGTGAGTTTTAATTGTGTAATTTTTTCTTCACGGAATGCAGCATTTACTTGCCCAGTAATTTCACCGAACAATTCTTTCCATGCAAATGCTTTCGTTGGATCTGAATAAATAAATTTAGTAGCAGCACCTAAATCTTGAATACCAATTGCATCAAGTAAAGGATGAGCTTGTGTTAAATCTTCAAAAATACGTTGTTGAGTTGTTTCCGGCAGAATCGAATCATCTTTAAATCCACCTTCTTGTACAACGGCATTGAAGAATGTTTTCTCTTCTGATGTTAGTACATCATTACCGCGAGAAATTAGAATTTGGGAATCTAAATTTCTGTTTGCCGCTTCATTTACTGCATCGTTTTTAATTTTTGAAGTTAAATCATCAGCAAGTGCGTTCATCGCATCTGTAAAAGCGTTATCGATTTGTTCCTGTGTTGAATTTTCATCATCACGCGTTGCCATATAAGTATTTAATTTTGTTGTATAATTTTCCATCGTTCCATTTAATTTGATTACCATAATTTTGTTCCCTCCGAATATTTATTATTTTTTTATAAATTAAAAGAACCTTTTTCGCTTCGATTTGTTGTCCACAATTGATGGAGTAGAAGCGGAAATAGGCCCTTGAATTTGATTTTCATTCTGTTTTAATTCATTTAAAATAGAGTTTTTAATCATTTGAATTTGTTCATCTGTAATACCATTGGATGTTTGAGGTTCTTCATCTTTAATTTTTTCTACTCGATCTGCAAACCCTTTTTCAACCGCTTGTTCCGCAGTCATCCAGGTCTCTGCTTCAATCAACTTTTTAATTTCAGAACGACTATTGCCTGTTTTTTCTTCGTAAATTGAAATAATGGACTCATCATAAGTCTCAAGTGCATTTAGTGTCTTTTGAATATCTTGCTTTGTGCCCCATGCGAAAGTGGAAGCTTCGTGAACCATCATTCTCGAACCTGTTCTCATAATAATTTCATCTGCACCCATTGCAATAATTGACGCTGCACTGGCAGCTAAAGAAGTGACTTCTACAATTACATATTTGTCTAAATCTTTTAAGTAATTATAGATCTCGATTCCTTGGTCTGCATCGCCACCACCCGAATTCAACTTAACTCGAATTGTAGAAGAAGATACATCTTGTAAAGCATCACGTACATCTTGTGCGCTTGTAGCTGAATAGAACCAACCACTTCTTCCGATTGCACCCGAAATAACCATTTCGTGTTCATCGTCATGTGTTTGATTTGTAAATAAATGCGGAATTGTTTTAATTTTATTTTTCAATATTCTCACCTCCTTCCGATGACGCATAGTTTTTAGTTAACACATATTCTTCTAATAAAGGGTTGTCCACTGGCTCATCTCCCAACTTCGCACGAATTTCATTCCCGTTATACACTCCACTCGCTCTAAGCTTGTCGACTGCATCAGCAACCTCAAGTGCATTTAATTCGGCAATACCTTGCACTTCGATTCTTTCGCCATTCAGATAATCCTTCTTCTCTATCAATTTTGCATTCAACTCATCTGACAGCTTCTTAAGCAGCGGGCCGATGCAAAACTTAATATAAGCTTTGATTGCCGTTTCATATTCGGCCATGTCACCATGTACAAGTGAAACTGGAATCCCTAAAATATTAGCGACTTCATTTACTAAATCGCGTTTTAATTTAGATAGCTCCTCCACAGATTTGCCGTTGTTATCGCCTTTGGCAACCTCAGTGTATTTAAACCCTTTTAGTTGCGGTACAATGGCTACTGTGTTGTTTTTAAACGATTGGAATAACTTATCGATAAAGTTCTGCAATTTACTTTGATTTTCTTTATCTAGCGATTGAGTTGATTCGATATCGACTGTCCCACGGATTTGATTGTTTCGCATATTAATTTCAATCATGCGACTGAATAAATTACCGTAGTCCTCAAACATCCCACTCATAAATGTAGTTAGCTTTTCGTTGTTGTAAGAAATGAAAATCACTTCATCCATTCGATAAGAGCGCTCGAAAGTCCAATCCTTAACAGTTACATTTGTAAAAGTATCAGGATAGACAGCCATTTCCTTACGTTCGAAACTATCGGCAATCAAGAAATCATTGCTATCTGTTAGAACGACCAACACTTCGTTTTCATGTATTAATTTAAAAACAAAGTCTTGCCAGAAGTCAGCAGCGCTTTGGTCTGTATTCGGTCGTACATTCAATAAATAATCCCATTCGTTATATTGGCGTTTGCCGTTCTTAACGAATCGGAAATCACTTTGACTGATGGTTCGACCTATGAAATTAATACACGTTTCCAACGCCATCTTCTTTAAGTAAGCTCGGTGCGTAGGTTCTTCATAAAAATCTAAATCAAGCATGGACGCAATTTCTTTATTTCTTCCTAAAACTTCACTTAACCATCCCATTCTACATTTTCACCCCCTCCCTAGAAGTTCAGCGCTTCTAACACATCCAAAGCATCTGAAACATCGTAATCTTCTAGATCTCTCGATGCCCATATTCCGTATAAGAACATCATAAAACCATCTGTTTTACGTTTAACTGGCTCTTTTTTTCTATATAATTTGTTGCCTTTGTTATCCAGGACAACTAATACATTATTGCTATACCATCGCATTATTGGGTTGTCTCCAAAAATTACTCGTTCTTCGTCGAAAGCAAGATCAATTTTTGGAGATAACAAAGCACTAGCTGCATCTGGATTTCGAATAACTTCCACTTCAAATCCTTCCGCTTCAAAAAGCGGTCGCAAGATTTCCATCCGGAAATTATCACCTACGATTTTTTTAATGTTCCAACCTTCGTTACGAAGTTCCACAAACCATCCAACAACAATGTACGGATCCATTGAATCTTTATCTAATACTTTTAATAACCCTTCATCTTCCCATTCACGAATTGGCGCAAATTTACGATGATCCTTTTTATTATTACCTTCTCCTTTAGCTGTACTGTAACCGTAGTGTTTATCAGCGAAAGGTTTGCAAACGAAGGAATAAGATAGCTCTCGAGGGATAATGAAATAATCGTTTTTTAAGAAAAGTAACCCACATGCAACGAAATCTCGAATAGAAGCATAATCCACAGAGCCGATGCATTCACGTTTCTTTAATTCTGCTAAGTCATATTCTTGATTAGTAGCTTTTATTTTCTCCCATGATGCCACCGATTTTTCTAAATCGACTTTTGGCAAGTTCATTCGTTTTGTAATGAAATTTTCGTACCCTGACGAATCGTTTTCCAATTTCTTATACTGCTTAAAAACTTTCTTGTATAACGTTTTTGCATAATCGGATAAAGGTGGATGGAACATCGGATTTGCTTTTTGCCACATAACTTCCGGATTGTGCATTTCTTCTTCATCGTCAATGCAGCACATGAACGGGAATAACGAATCTTCTTCTAATGGCACTTCCCTTTTTAAAATGCGTAGCGCACGTTCTTTCAAGCGGTCAATGAAACCGTCACGAACAAAACCATCTGTGCCAATAAAAAACTCTCGGCTGTCTTTGACTTTACCGAGACCTCCACTAAATACATCAACAATTTCGTTACCTTCGTATTGATGCACTTCATCATAAATTATTACTCCGTCACGACCACCATCTTTGGTGCCAGCATTAGAGGTGTGAAATTGGAATGTAGCTTTTGTGTCTACTGATTCGATTAACGCTTTCTGATGTTTGAAGTAACTTTTTAATTCATCGTTCATATCGATCGCATTATACACTTCAGCAAATGACGTTTTCGCTTGCTTTTCACTATTAGCCACAATAGAAACACCATAAAAATCAATTCCATGCAATTCACTGATGAAATAATTTGATAGTGCAGATACAAGACCATTCTTACCAGCACCACGGGCCATGTAATAGAAGAATTCATCAAAAACTAATGAATTATCTTCTTTGTAACGCAAGAAAATAAAACATGTTAAAAATGTTTGGAATGGCTCTAATTCGAAATACCACTTACCAGAAAAGCGCACAAAATTCTCTATTTGTTCACTGTCAAAATAAATGTCCTCCCTGGTGAGAATGTCACCTTCAAGCCACTCTATTAACATGATGCGCTCTTTGTTTAAGATGATTTCACCATCTCGCCACTGACGGATATATTCATCTACATAGCTGTATGTAATCAAATTAAACTACCACGTTTCGATTTGCCCTCTGATGTAGTGGGGGCAGGAGTTGGTTTTAATTTAAATTTAATTGATTTCTCCAAAGCGATTTTTTGAGCATTTATTTTCATCTTCTCATTCATGCTTGGATGACTCTTTGTAAATTTCTGTTTTCCATTCTCAACAGTGATACTAACTCCATCACGATCAATCACTTCGTCACATGCTGCATCCAATTCATGCAATCGAATTAAATCATTTACTTTCTTCACTTCTAATAAATCTTCTGTATCAATTCGTGCTAACAATTGCTTTCTTAGGTCTTCAAAATCCACTTTTTCCATATAACCCCTCCCCCCTAACACCCCTAATGTGAAGGACTAATTTTTTAAAATTTTTAGAGAGTTATGGCCACCCTCCGTTGACCTGTCCTCCAAAAAATTGGAAACTTTTTACCCGGGGGGCCTTTTTCCTCACCAACGTTCGTCATCCCACTTTGATTCTTTCTTTTGGTAACGATCGTGTTTCTTATTGTGGCAACGAATGCAAAGAGTAATGAGATTATCCATCGTCAAACAAAGATCCGGATAATCTTCTAGCTCTTTGATGTGGTCAACATCTAATCGCTTTCGTTTATCCGGTTCACTTTTATTTGTGAATACTTTCCCTTGTCGCTTACATTCCTGACATTCGTTGTTGTCTCGCTTACGTACTTCATTGCGAATGTATCGCCATTCTTTTGTGGAATAGAATGCTAAGTGATCGCCTGTTCGAATGATGGTAATAAGTTCTTGTAATCGTTCAGGTGTTATGTACATTCATCACTCATCCCTCCACAATCTGAATAGCTGTTAACGTACAGCCAAACGAGATAGTTAGACCACCAAACCTTTCCGGCATATCGCCTACTTGCGTCTGATTGCTCCATTCTTTCTTGTGTATGTATCCCGATTGGTTCCCATAATCTCTAACCAATCACGTTCGCTCAAACGTTCCTGTTTGCGTTTCTTAGGCTTATTTGTTTTCGGATGAACATTTCCTTTATCCTTAACCGAAACGCCCAATCTCGCCTTTGTATCACTATCTACGATGTGTTCAATTCGCATCTCATCACCTTCTGTTTTTGTGCATAATAAAAAGCCACATCGTGTTTGATGTGACTTCAAGGAAATTATTTTCTTTTAAATTCGACATTGATAATATTATTTGTGTTAACTAGGACCAATAAACCGTTGTCATCCGGAAGTTCTATCCACTTTTGTGTTGTAATTCGATTTCTATAATCATCGATTGCTAATTCAACACTATCTGTTTTAATTGTGTTGTATTGTTCTGAACCATCAACGAAATAAAATCTAATCAGTAATTTATCCACATAAACACCCCTTCCACAACAATAATAAATCATTATGGAAGGATTTGTCTGCAATAGATTTTTGACTATGTAAATATTCTTGCAAACGAAAAATAAAACGCTCCTAATACCACCAACACAGATACAGAATGTTTAATAAAGTGTGGCAATCTAATTAACCCTAACAATAAATAAGGAATTGAATAAGCTGCTAAAATTACAATAGTAAAAGTAATTAATTTCATAGCCATTTCGTCAAATGATTGTTTCAAAGACTCTGTTACGATATCCAAATAACTAACCTCCCTTTAATAGAGATTTTATTACATTTGGAATTAACTGTAACTATATATTTTCGATAAATAAAAAGCCACACTCAAGGAATGTGACTAAAAATAAAAGCTATTTTTTATTTAGTGCGAAATCCACACCTCTTTGAAATGCGTCATTACCAAATTCAGTAATGATTGCTGTTTTAATAGATTTATCATTTTCTACTTCGACTTCTTTACTGACTTCATTCGCTCTATTATTGATTTCCTTTAAAACTTCAGCATAGCTTTTTTCAGTCATTATTCTCACCTCCTTCCACACTAATAATAGCGTTTCCTGGAAATGTTTGTAATCTCTTTTTTAATAAAAAGCATGTGGCAATAAAACTATGACTAATTTCCGCCATTGTTCGGTTGTGATGGTTGTGATGAATCTGGTGGTTCTTGCAATAAATATTCAGAAAAGTAATACTCTACATTTCTACTTGAGTAATTACGACTGAGAGTAAAAATCACTGTTAATGCAGAAACGATAATAAAATACACCCAAGACCACATAGTACTTCCATGAAAGATATTTGTCATTAGTATCGCAAAAGATGAAGCGTAGAAACTAGACATTACTCCACCAATTTCATGCTTTTTAGATAATAGATATCTGTATCTTTCTTTCTTGAAATCATTTTTTGATAAATGGTTTTCATCTACTTTTATTTCTTCTTTAAAGTACGCGTCCCAATTTTTATAACGTATTTTTGGTATAACCCAAAAAATTGAATGATGTACTTGATTTAATACATAACCTAAAGGGACTCCCAAAAATGCTAATGCTGCACCTAAGGTTAAAATATCAACTGCTGATAAGTCAAACAGGCCCTTAAAATTATCAAGAAAAGTAAAAAAGAAATATGGGAATAAAGTTAATACTGTAGTCCATCCTGGTATACCCCATCTAATTAAATACTTCGTGTCAAAATTCATCCTTTCACATCCTTTCGAACTAATCATAGTACGAATGGAAATGTCTGTCATTAATACATTCTTGATAAAGAAAAGCCACACTCGAATGAATGTGACCTTGAGTTTAAAGTTATTTAATTTTCGTGATTCACTGTAATTTCGAAAATGATTGTATACCCATTTGTGGATCCTTCTAATATATAAGGAATAATGGTATGTAATGTATAACCATCTTCAGCCCAAGTATTTAAAATCTTGTCGAAATCATCATTTATAACATCTTTTTCATAAACATAAACTGTTTTATATTCTTTTTTCAAAACTAACACCTCCTTCCATACCTATCATAATGTGTATGGAAATGTTTGTAAGTAATACATTTTTGATAATAAAAAGCCACATCGTGATTGATGTGACTTAATAGATATTTTTTTATTAGACTCTAGTAAGTTTACTCCATTCCGTCTTCATTTTTCCGTTTTCTACATCTACGGAAGCAATTAAAACTCTCTCAAACTGTTGATTCTTTTCAACATGTTTAGAGCCCACTTTTTCTAACCATTGATAAATTGTTTCTTCATCCAATCCACATGGTTGATTAGCAACAGCTGTACCGCTAACTCTAAGTTCTAAAAGTGTTCTAACACCTTGTTCAAAAACAACAGCTCGATAATCCATTTCTTGTTCTGCTGGCTTGCAAACAATTTTATTTTGTTTATCTCTTTCTTGCTTTCTACGTTCATCCTCTTCTTCTCGTTTCCTTACAATCGCTTGTTGTTGTGGAGTTTTCCCTTGCATACTGTAGTTAAATCCCATTCTAAACACCTCCTCCACATTAATAATAAAACTAATGGAAGGATTTGTATGTAATATATTTCTGACAAGTAAAAAAGCAACCACCTCGCCACAAAGTGATTGCCTTTCATAGACTATACTAGATATATGTTTCCATTTTGAATTTGTATATTTTTCATCTACATCTTAGTGTGTGATGGCTTCCTGCAAACTATCACAATATCAATTTACTACGCTTTTTTGTGAACTTCGCTAGTGTTAGGAAGTTCACTCTTTCAATTACTATTTAAATTGTTATCTGGATTACCATCAGGATTACTTCTGAAATGACTTTCAACGTGTGTACCGTCTGATCTATAGTAGTCATCCACGTAATGATACCCTGGATAATCATCCTCAGCGCCAGGATCATCTGCTTCATACTCTTTACCCGGATAATACCGGTAATGTTCTTTTTTTCCCCCATTTTCACCTGAAATTTTATTAAAAAGTAAAAGTGGTGCAAAAACTGCTAAATTATATGCACCATAAATTAGTGCAAGTGAAAGAGCAATTTTAATTATTTTGGCCATAAAGGAGGTTATTGACTTAGGTATTTCTGTATTTTTCCTTTGAAAAACCCCATCTTTTTCCGTGTAATTAAGTTCTATATACTTATTAAAAAGTTGGAGAAGAGCAATCAAAAACACACAATGTAGCATTATGCTCATAATCGGATGGTCTAAACTTAATCTTAGTACCTTAACAAAGGTTTCCATTGTACTTACACCGACTTTCACTTTTGGAAGATTATAACATTTCATTCCTTTCGGATGGTATTTATTTTTAATAAAATTTTTAAGTTAGTCAAACCCAACCAATCCGTTTAGCAGTTTCATCAATCAATAAATTCCGTTTACGCAGCACCTTATGCCGAGACATAAACAACTTATCTGCAATATCTTCCCATTCATAGAAGTCGCTTTTACACCAATAACGCATATCTACAATAGTTTTCGAATCGTTATCAAGCTCCTGGTATAAATCTTCTATTACATTCACAATCTGTTTTAAATTTTGATAGAGCTTATCTTCTGATAATGCTAGCGCTTTTTGTTCGGTTGTATTACTGATTCGATTCGACTTGCCACCACCGATATTTGAATCGGCTTCGGAAAAAGGATGAATTAATTCCCATTCACGAAATTTCAATTGCCGTTTATTGTGTTCGTGATCAATCCAATATTTTTCGATTTTTTGTATGTCTACTCTCGATAATGTTGCCAATTTATCACCTTCAATTTTAAGCCACCTAGAAGGCTCGTATTCGTGTTTTTAATTTCAACGAGTTAATATTCAAACCTGTTAATAATTCGTCGCTTGTCGTTCGTGATTGACCTTATTTTTATCGTAATAGGCTTCCTCTAGCTGTTCTTCCGTAAATCCAAGCAAATTCACCAAACCTTTAAACAGACTAATCGTTTCAAAATAATAAAGTTGTCTTTCGTTAAACATAGCAATACAAACAGCTGCATAAGATAACGCAATGAATTGTTCAGTTAGATCTTTATAAACTCGAGCCGGTTGTTTAGCAACTTGTTCAGGATCAATACCTAAGTCATTTCCTAACGAAAGAACGAAATGGAAACTATCAGCTGTTTCTTCAAGTGCCTTATCCATTTCCGGCCCTTTATTCGACCAATGTTTGAAGCAACGCGTTTCATTTGCTGTTTCTTGGATTTCACAAAGTAATGCTTCAACTTTGTTTGTAAATAAATCTTGGCCCTCTAAATTTTTCTCACCGATGATATGTGCATCTAGTGCAGCTTGTGCTTTGAATAATTTTTGATAGTTCATTATTTCGATTCCTCCAATTCTTTTTTGCTCTTTGTTACCTTTCCAGTAATCAACTCAGCATAAGGCAACGATTCTACCCACTTAGCAAACTCTCGCCATTCTGCTAATCTGTGTAAGCGTCTCGAATGATACATGTTTTGCAGCACTTGATAATTGCATGTGAATCCTCTTCGATAAATGAACCCCATTGGAATTGCTTTCTGCATGTCACGCCATTCTGGAGAACCTGTTTTCTTACCACTATCCCACCAGGCTTGTATCGCTTCATTTGCAGCTGCAAGTTGTTTTTGTGCGATTTCAGATAACGGTTTATCAAATGAAATATCATCTTCTGTCAATAATCGCCGTTTCCCGAGTGTGTGCATCATACTTGTACTGTTGGCAACGGTGCCGACTTTATACGCATCTGCTTCTTTCCACCATTCATTGCCTGCAATGATGTCCACGGACACTAATATTTGCCGCATAAACTTAGCATGATCACTTCCGGCCTTTACTAATTTCATTGCAAGTTTCATGTCATTTTCGCCCATCACGAAACCTTCGACATTTGATTGAGTTTTCATTCTGTTACTTTCTACGCTGTCGATTCCATCCCAGGACTCCCACGAGTTCCGCATATTTCTAATGGCACCCATAAAGTTATAAACTCTTAAATGTTCAAATTGAATCATATTTTTTCTCCTTATTTCGCTTTATCTTCGAATTGTTCATTAGGTGATTGCGCCCAATCCAATAAAATCCGGTTGAATAACCTAATTTGAAAGCAGAAGTTAAAGGGTGACTTCTACTTTCCTTCATTCATTTTCTTTTAAGACATATATCTAGGTGGTTTTGACGGTGTCCACGTTTACCCCCATGATCGTTCATGGGGGTGCCCATGCTCGAATCGATGGTTGGTGCCCAATACGGTGTCTACATCCGCATCCATCTTGATGTCTAAAAGGAGGCTGTCCTGATCAGACAGTCTCTTTTTTATTGGGTTCTTCCTTCAACCTTTACATTACTTAACAAACTGCTTTTCCGGTATTATTTATAGGTTGTTGCATGGACTACAACTTTTTTGTTTGTTGTTTTTTTATTTTTCATTCCAATATTCTCTACTATTTGCTACAATTTTCTATGTTGTTTATTTAGGAGGTGGTATTGTGAGTCATGAAGTTATTACACTCTCTGCAGGAACGAATATAGAGCAGGGAGTAACTGATGTAAAAATTACAATTGAAGGCTATTCTGATATGCCTATTTGGAATCATGATTTAAAAGTTAAGGCAATTATTGCATTGTTAAAAGATATTGATCTTAAACATTACGAAGAATTAAATCGTACAGACGAAGCTTACAAAGCTGGAGAAGAAATCATACATATATTAATGGATAGTTTTGGCTTTGATGGTTTTGACGAGTGATTTTTTATAAGGGGCTTTTTTATCTAAGAAGTACCCTTATTCACTTTTACCACTCTTAATGCACAATATGCTTCAACTACTCATCATCCAAAGCAACAATTCTTAAAGCTCTTTCACTCGTTCGCTTTAACCAGGATGGTGTCATATAGAATTGAATCGTTGTTCTTTTCACACCTAAATATTGAGCAAGTTCTTCTTTGGTACCATCTGTTAGATACTCTTCACCACGATAAGCAGCATAAATTTTATTTTTCTCGAGTGTAGACATTAAAATGCACCTCGTTTTAGGTAATTTTGGTATAAAGAAAGAGAGCCCCCTTAAAGAGAACTCCCTATTTAGTTTTATTGTGTTACTTCTTCTTTTTCAGAAACAGTTACTGTCCCGTCACCTTCAACCGCATATTCAACGCCTTCATGCACTTCATCTATGCTCATTTGACCATCTGGAACTTTGTTTGGGTCCGGTGGTGTAGTTTCCATAACTTCTTTTGGTGTTCCGTAGTGGTACTGAATATCAACTAAGAAGTACACTCCATTTTTATTGAACTTTTCAGTGATCTTGTGCATGTTCATTTCGTCATTTTCTTTAGCAGCATTTACAATTTCCTCTGCTTCTTCTCTTTTGTAAGCGATCCATTGTTCTTTTTGCACTAATAATTTTTTCATGTTAATTTTGCCCCTTTTGGTTTAATAGTTTATTTTGTTTTCGCTTCTCTTCTAAATCTTGCAACGTGATCCAACCGCCATATTTTTTAGAAAAGGTGATTAATTTGAGTTCGAACGGATAACGGGTTTCGAATATTTTCTGTTTGAGTTTGAAAACATCCGTCAGCATACCTTTGATATCAATTACTTCAATTCGATTGTCGGAGTAGTGGACCTCGAAATCAGCTTTGTAATAACTAGCTCTAACCTTTGTCCCGTCATTCCTTGTGTAAGCATCAATCAACACGTAATTCTTTTGCATGAAGAACTCATATACTGTTCCGTTGGCCTGCAACTTTTTGAGATGGATATAGAAATCTCTCTCCATTTTTGAATCGAATTTAATTCCGTCATATTCAACTTTTTTATTTTTGTATTTGTTCTTTTGGACCTTGATTGGCACAACATCCAGGATTGGCTTTCCAATTCCAATCATTTGACGAACTTTAATTCTGGCCGCCTCTGCATTATCTGCATCAACTTCCATATCAGTTACGCCACCGGCTGACCGGTCAAGCCATTTAACAAGAAACTTATCCAAAATACCACTCCTTAGAACGGATAATCATCCGACGATTGCTGTTGATGACCACTATTTGCAAATGGATCATTGTTGTAATTTGTTTGTTGTCCGTATTGTTGCTGCTGTTGGCCATATTGTTGATTAGGTTGAGACTGCTGGCCCTGTTGCGAATTATTACGCTCAAGGAATTGGATTGAATCGGCTACAACATCAGTCGTGTACACTCTTTTACCATCCTGGGCCTCGAAACTTCCGGTTTGAATGTGACCGTCAACGCCAATTAAATTACCTTTCTTTTGGAAGTTTGCTAGGTTTTCCGCCGTTTTTGTCCATGCAACACAGCTAATAAAGTCGGCTTCCGGTTGCCCTTCTTTTTTTACTCGTCTATTAACTGCCAATGTAAATTTCACATTAGCTGTTCCTGATGGTGTATAGCGTAATTCCGGATCTTTCGTCAGCCGGCCAACCAGTACGACACGATTAATCATTCTTTTTCCTCCAATACTTTTTGCGTGATTTTATAAATCTTCTCGTAAGTCGGATTGAATTCAGTTAACCCTTGAGTAATTTGGGCAATTTCTTTTAATGCAGCAACCAACTTTTCTTTTTCCACATAATCACCCTTTCTCAAATATCATTGCAGTAGCTGGAAACATTAAGGTTTCATCCTTCAACTCGCGCAATGTTTGGTATTTATTTTTGTCTGGAAACCAAAAGCTTTTATCCAGTTGATTCGTAATATCGAATACTTTAGTTGGTGCCCTTGTGGTTTCGTTTAAGCAATGTCCTTTTGCTGACTGTTCATCTCTTGCAAAGACTAGGAAATGTTTGTTGTCACCTAAAGGGAAAGTAAATAGTTTGATAGGATTGAGATTTAGCTCATTTCTTTCTCTCATAGCTTGTACTTCTTGATGATTGACTAAATCCCAATTAACCGACTTAGCGTTATCGGTGCCCCTCACCGTACCGTTCTTGATGAGCCAGTACACTGAGTAGGCCAGTTTTTCCTCATCGTACTTAATCGCATCCAGCAACAGCTCTTGATATGTCATCTGATGACACCTAAGAATCTGTTATAAGCAGCCGTTACGGTACCAACTCCACCATTTCGGTTTTTTGTTACACAAAATTCGAATGGCTGCCAAGTCTGGTTGTTCACTTCTTCTTTGTAGTAGCCTTCTCGATACAAACCGATAATCATATCAGCGATCTGTTCAATTTCTCCCGATTCACGTAAATCTGAATTCATTGGGCGCTTATTTGGTCTCGATTCAATGCTTCTCGAAAGTTGTGACAAGACGATAACGTGTACTCCTAATTCTTTAGCCATCGTTTTTAAGTCGTTGGTGATCTGGCCGATTTCCACGTTTCTGTTTTGGCCAGGCTGCTCCGGCTTGATAATCGATAAATAATCAATCATGACCAAGAAATCGCAATCTGGATATTCATTTTGTAATAACCGAACTTTCGAGCGCATTTCAGAAACCTTTTGGCCAGGCTTGTCAAAGAATTCAAAACCACTTTCAGATAAGATGCCTAAATCAGATGACCACTTATCTTTTTGTTCAGCCGTCAGTAGGTTGAATAAATCTTTCGTTTTACCTCGATTAAATCCCACTGTGGAAGGAATTAATCTTTTTAGGATTAATAGCTCGGTTTCCATTTCTAAACTGAATACAACGGGTATAACTCGTTTTTTAAACATAGTTGTAACATGTCTAAGTCCCGCATTCTTTCCGATGGTTAAAATCACATCTGTTTTCCCCACCGATGGCCTAGCTGATATGATTGTGAGCTCTTTCGGTCTAAATCCCTCGATTAATTTATCAAGCTCCGTTATACCGCTTCCGATGCCGGTATCTACTTTTTGCGTTTCATTGAACGGCATTTCGAAATACTTAACCAATTCGCTTTTTATACTCTTACGATCATCAATTCTAGTTGTGTCCAAATCAGATAGCTTTTGGATAATCTCTTGAGCTGACCAACCTTCTTGCAAACTAACATTTTGAATCCGTCTGGTTTCTCGCTGCTTCCACTTATCTAGAAACTCAACAACTCGTCCGTTGAACTTATCTAAATTAGAATTGTCCATACAGGTTGTTAAGTAAGATGCACCTCCAACGAATTCAGGTGTTTGATGCATTAGGATTGTGACAAACTCAACTTCTTTACCCTCGTTCATTAGCTGCTCAATTACGGAAACGATATTCACATTTGTTTTACTTTCAAAATGACCTTTGTTTATACCGGATTCTTTTAATAAAAATGGATGGTTAATGATTGTTCCGATAATCGACATTTCTAGTAAGTTATGTTGTTCCATGTCATTCCCCCATGTTCAGAAGATCCCTTTCACTCATGTTGTTCACATAGTTTGGCGATTTAGTTTCTACTTGTTGTATTTGATTTTTAGAAATATCGAGCTTAGCTTTGTTTAACCTTTCGTCAAACTTGTTGTTGAACAGAGTGGAAGGTTGCAAGTATTCATCCCCAAGTTTTCCATTGTTGAAAGTTACACCTTTCCATTCTTTGCAGCAGTAATCGATCACCAACTTGAAATCATCAAAAGTAAAACCTTCGTTAAATCTAGCCTTAATTACTTTTCTATTGTTAACAGTAGTAGACTTAAAGTTTTTATCTGCCTTTTCATTTAGATAATCGATTACCTTTTTAAAAGGTATATTATCTTTTTCTTTATCTATATCTATATCTATAT
>NZ_QWEI01000020.1 GCF_003515775.1 Ureibacillus yapensis
TCGAATCTATCGAATCTATCGCATCTATTACATCTACATGTATTACACTGATTGCACATGTTATCACCTCCTTTAAGATAGTATATAAACTATCAAAGGAAGTGATTGTGCTAGTGCTAGTGTTTATTGATAAAAGGATATTAGTGAACATTACGAAGACATTATGCAGTAGCTTCTTCCACAATCGGGCGCGATTGTGGAAGAACATCCATCTTATACGAGGTGGTCTTTTATTATTCAGCAATGGTCAAAACTAAAGAAAAAGCACTCCGAGCGAAGTGCTTTTTTCCGTTTCGGAGGAAACAAAAGGTGGGATATGGGAAGGGAGGGGAAATCCTATGGTGAGGGGGATTTATAGAATTATTCCTACCTCCCTTGCATATAGAATATGAGTTTTCCTCTAACCAACCTGGTGGAATGCGGAAATTAATGAAAGAAAATTTCTAATGAAAAAACTAATTTTAAATCTTTTAGATTTGGAAGGGTGTCTATAAGGGAAAACCAAAAAATAGGTAAATTCTGATTATGAATAATGCCATCTGATATAAGATCATTGACCATCATTTATGGTGGTTTTTTATTTGGGAAAACGGTCGCAACGTTGTCAAAGCAAATTCACTGAAAAAGCCTTGATGAATATACTGGAAAGGATGAGAAGCAACGGCTTTTGCATTACAAATGTATATTGGAGGAAGATGCATGAACAAATTAATTATCTCATTTGTGGTGATGTTATTAGCGTTGAATTTGGTTGTGGGAATTGCAAGTGCTCATGTAACAGTACAACCAGAGGAAACAACGCAAGGTAGTTATGAGACGTTCACTGTCAAAGTACCAACTGAGTCTGATGAGATACCAACTACAAAGGTTGAAGTTTTATTTCCATCGAGCGTTATTATTAGTGGTTTTGAACCGAAACCAGGATGGAAATATGAAATTAAAAGAGATAATTCTGATAAGATAACAAGTGTTACATGGATTGCAGAAAATGAAGGTTTGTTACCAATGGAGTTTGGACTATTTCATATGCAAGGTAGAGTTGCCGATGATGCAACTGAAATTGTTTGGAAAGCGTATCAAACTTATCAAGATGGAACTATAGTTGAGTGGATTGGTGCTGGAGATTCGCAAAAGCCTGCTTCAGTAACTACAATATTACCTGCAACTGAATCTTCCGGAAACCATCACAATAGTGCGGAAAAGACTAGTGAAGTGAAAGAAGAAGCAAGAGAAACAACTAATAACCCGCTCTATTTCTCAATACCTGCTTTAATTTTAGCATTGCTAGCAATTGGAATTTCTATAACTAAACGGTCATGATGCTTAATTTTAGCCTAGACGAAGAAGAAGATTTATTCATGTCGATTCTAAGCATTCCAGGGTGCTTTTTTCATTTGCTTGAATGTGGATGGATTGATTTGTAGAGGGCTTTAATTAGAAAGTAGTGAATTCATCACCTTCCCAATAAGTGGGATTAATATGGAACAGATATCCATTGATTACTTTCTTTTCCTAAAGAAGAACAACCCGCTTACTATAGCAACAATTAAAAGAACGACGATCAGGATTGTCGTAGTAGAAGAGGATTCTGCTTCTGCTTCCTCAGCTACAGCTCCTTCTTGAGCTTCAGTTGATTGGTTGTCTGCTTCGGTTGTTTCTTCCACTGCTTTTGGTGTTTCTGATGCTTCCGCTGAAACGGCTTCTTCAGTTTCAGTTTCTGGGGCATTCACTGTAAATGTGAATTCACCTTCTAATGGGTGACCGTCTTCACTAATGATACTCCAGTTTACTTGGTAATCGTCATTTGGAAGTGGCTCAGCAACCGTACCTGTCAATGTACCGTCACCAATAATAATATCTTTAATCTCAACAGCTTGTCCCGAAGAACTGGTAACATCGATGAAGCTACCTTGTTCAATTTGTCCTTCAAATTCAAGTGTGATTTCATTTAATGGCTCCGTTACTACCTCGCCATCTGCTGGGTTTGATCCACTCAAATTTGAATGGGCAAACACGTTATACGAAATAGTTGTTGATAGTAAGACTGCTGCTGCAGTTGTGATAAATCGTTTCAAAATAATTCCTCCTAACCCTTTAATAATCTACTGTTTAAATAGATTGTTGCAATCCCCTCCTAAGATAAAGGAATGGTAATAGTCAATCAAGGAATATCACCAATTTGTCATAATTAAAAATGCTTAAATATGAATGGAATGACACAATGAACTTCTTCTTTTCCCGGTTTTAGAAAAGTAACACAAATAGAGATATAAAGGGATGGGGAATGCTGTAAAAACCGAAATTACATAAATTTCGGTTAGTTAATTTAAAAATAGTTTCCTTTATCTACTGGTTAATTTTGTTGGTTTACAGAGGCATATAGAAAAGACTTTTATGCAGGCATTTTCAGCTTTATAGTTGGGGTTTTTGCAATTTATATGTTCTTTCACGCCACAAGGGAACGGTTTATAAACAATAAAACAAATGACTAAATCAGGTATATAACCCAATTACCTGTCTCTTTTAATTATTGGTTCATTAATATCTTGTTAAGCTAACTAGGGGTTTTAATTGAATAACACTCTTCAGCAATCGGGCGCTTTTCTGAAATAAGGAAAGCGTCTTTCTTCATGAAAAGGGTGCGTTACTTAAATAATGAGGCTGCCTTTTCTTTTTGAAATAATCTGTGTAGATTGTTGGAAATAGTGAATAAAGATAAATAAAAGGTTAACTCTATACAAAAGAATGATAAACGAGGAGATTATTCATGAAACCTTATGAAATAAATAACATGATTATTGATGATGAATTTGATGGTGAAGAATTCGTGACTACTGATTTTACTTACCAAAATAAAGATTATAGCATTACTTTTAAAAAAGCAGACCTTGAAATAATTAATACATGGGTTTTTAAAGATGGTACGTCTCTTCCAGCAAATTTATCTGATAATATTATTGAATTAATAAGAGAAGATGTTAAAAAGAGAATCTAGTCACATGTACTAGTTCAAATTTATTATGGTTAGCTAAGAAAAGTTTTGATTAATAATATAGAGTTTCAACTAAAATTGGTGATCAATGTTGAAACATATAGGAAATTGGATAGACTTTTTTCGATAAACGGGTAGCTTTTTTAAAGAAAGTGCATTCTTTCGGGAACAAAATTTTATTTAACGATCTTCAACAATCTGGCGCTTTTCTGAAATAAGGAAAGCGTCTTTCTTCATGAATAGGGCCAAATTGTGGAGGAACGATATGAGTTCACAAGGTTAAGATTATGACAATAATTGGTTGGTTTCTTATGGTAAAATATAGAATAAAAAGATAGGGAGAATTAACGTGGAAAGAACTTTAGTAAAGACTGCTATATATTCATTTGTTACTTCTTTTTCATTGTTGTTAGTCTTAATACAAAGGGTTAAATATACAACTGATCTAGAGGGAATGGGTTCATTTGAAGAGACATCTTACCCTGATTTTTTCTTTATGATATTGAGATACTCAATAATTATTACATACATTATGGTAATAGTAGTGTTTTTGTCCAAAAGATTTAAAAAACAATAGGTACATAATAAAAACAGGAGTCTTCAGATAAATAACAATACGGTGCGTTTATTTATCGAGGAAATGAGCAAAGAGGTTAATGATTTCATAGAATTAATTGCTGCGGATCAATAGAACAATGGGAATAACCTTTTATAGCTAGTGTAACAAAAATAAGGTAGCAACCATACTAAGAGAAAAAGAGGTAGCGAATGGCAAAGGAAATTATAAATATTGAATATCCTACGAAAACATATGATACAAGTAAAATGGACTCCTGGACGGAAGAACAGTGGCGGGAATGGCGCGGAGAATCAGAGGATGATATCGGAATTCAAATATTGCTGATGAATGATGATGAGTTTTATTTGAAAATAATGGGGATTTATTACAACGAAGCATCAGAAGATATGTTTTTTGAATTTAATACACAAAATAAACTTGATCGAAACATAAATATTCAGTTTGGTAGTTGGATTATAGAGGATACTGTTTATAATTTATCCCATGTGAAGCCTCACTATATGGAGAAACATTCTGAATTGAGAGGTTTTCAAAGGTATGTGAAGCGTACTTATTTAGAAAGTTGGGATGATGTTGCAATTGAAGTGAATATCCTCGATGCAGAAACAAATATAAACATTCGAGAACTTGAATTTCACATAAAAAAGCGTTTCATTCAGGTTTTTTAGTAGATATTCATTCAATTCAAAGAGCGCTATTGTGGAAGAAGGACCATTTTTGATGGTCTTTTTTATTTGCTCTAATAAGTATAGACATTATTTGATCCTAAGAATACGGGCTGAATAACAATCTTCAACAATCGGACGCAATTCTTGAAAAGGAATGATGCCTTCTTCAACTAAAGGGCCATTATCTTGAATAAAGCTCAATGAAAAATTACATGTTTTGGATAGAATGGCACTTAATATATAAATTAATTAATTGCCAAAAAACCAAAAACATTGTATGCTACTTGACGGTAATAAAAGGCTTTTTTAGATGAATTAGGAGGGATTCAATTAGTGAAAAGAAAACAGATTGCTGCGTTGGCTTTATCAGTGATCATTGCAACATCGACATTCGCTCCATTCGCACAAGCGAAGAGCTCAACATATACCGTACAATCAGGGGATACCTTATGGAAGGTGTCACTAATCCACAGCGTTTCATTGGATCAATTAAGAAAATGGAACCATCTTAAATCGGACGTGGTACATAAAGGACAAAAGTTGACGGTTTCTCAATCGACTAGTATGAAACCTGTCACAAAAGCCTTGTCATCATCCATAAAAAAGACGACAACATCATCCGCTGTGAACAGCGTGACATATACAGTAAAACCAGGCGATACGTTGTGGAAGGTTGCAACAGCCAACCGGACAACGCCACAAGCTCTTAAGAGTTTAAATGGCTTATCTTCCGAAAACATCAAAGTCGGTCAAGTGCTGAAACTATCAGGAAACACTACAGCTGCTTCTATCGCACAACCAAAAGTTCAGACTGCAACACAAACCGCGAAAGTTCATGTGGTGAAAGCAGGCGAAACGTTAAGCGTGATTGCTAAAAAATATGGGACTACCATCAATACAATTAACAGCTTAAACGCCCTGGGAAGTGACAGGCTGTCTATTGGACAAGAACTGAAAGTAACAGCAGGCGAGATGCCAAGACCGCAAGCTCCTTCGTTCTTGCCAAACGGAACGTTCCCATTAAAAAAAGGAACCTATTCTCCTTATGGGGATAGTTGGGGGAATTCCCGTACATACGGCGGAACTCGCACACACGAAGGAACAGACATTATGGCTCCAAAAGGAACGCCCGTCTACTCGGCTACAAGCGGTCAAGTTGCCAACTATGGATGGAATGAATTTGGCGGCTATCAAATCACGATTAAAACGGCAGATGGCTACAACCTGTATTATGCCCATCTGAGCAAGTATGCTTCTGGCATCAAAAAGGGTTCAATCGTCCAAGAAGGTCAACTGATTGGCTATGTCGGGGATACAGGATACGGAACCGAGGGGACATCGGGCAAGTTCTCCCCGCATCTCCACTTTGCCATCTACAACAGCAATTGGGCGGCGGTCAATCCTTATTCCAATCTACGTTTCTGGGAATCAAATTAATAATTACATAGAATAAAAAAAGACTTCAAAATTATTTTGAAGTCTTTTTACTTAAAAAGTAGTTTCAGCCGTTCTTTGGAGCGATTCAGGAAAAAGTCCAGGATATCCTTCTGATCAACTACTTCCGTCACGATGAAATCGGCCCAACTCACTTATCTTCATGAAAAGGGCCA
>NZ_QWEI01000021.1 GCF_003515775.1 Ureibacillus yapensis
TCAACAATCGGGCGCTTTCCTGGAATAAAGAAAGTGCTTTTTTCATTAAGGGCCATATTGTTGAATAAAGGTTAATTTATATAGCTTGAAGAAATATACTTTAGTCAGGTTGTAAATTATAGTTTTACAAAGTAGGGCAACAACCAATAAAATAATCCCGGGGGATAAAAATATGAAACAATTGGGGACTCTATACTTTTTCTGTGGAAAAATGGGAGCAGGGAAATCAACTAAATCAAAACAATTGGCCATAGAAAAACATGCGGTACTGTTATCTGAAGATGAATGGCTATCATCTCTTTATCCCAATCAGATCACATCTTTTGAAGACTATCTAAAATTCTCAGCGCAGCTCAAACCGATGGTGAAAAAGCATGTTCAAAACATATTAAGTGTTGGTACAAATGTAGTGATGGATTTTCCAGGTAACACTCAAAAACAGCGAAAGTGGTTTTTGGATATAGCATCAGAGGTCAATGCAAACCATCAACTAATTTTCCTTAATTTAAATAACGAGCAATGTTTACGTCAGATTACACAAAGGCGTAACGAACAACCCGAAAGAGCAGCTTTTGACACGGAAGCGACGTTTATTCATGTTACTAAATTTTTTGAAGCACCAGAAGCATTCGAGGGTTTAAATATTTTAGAGTTTAGTGGAAAAGAATAACAAGGAGTTCAACACATCGCTATACAACTAAAAAAATAATAGTTGAACTAAACCAGCCAATAGAAACTCCTTTAGAATTCAACAATCGGGCGCAATTCTTGTACAAGGATAGTGTCTTTTTTAGTTAGCATATTTAAAAGTGGTATTGCTTACTTGAATCATATTGCGAAGCAGTATATAGAAATTTACTTAAGCATTCTACGTAAATAAGAAAGCGCTCTGGGGAAAGAGCGCTTTAAGGTCGGAATGGGGAATCGTATGGGAGATCATTATGGATAATCTTGCGGTGGCGGACAAGATTAAATTAGTAGTAGAACTTCATAAAAGATGCACCGACAATAATCAGTAGAATAAATAGAACAACAATCAATGCGAATTCATTGTTGTGTTTACCGCCATAGCTTCCACCGTAATTAGAAGACATAAATTCACCCCCTTTTGATATATAATTTATGTTTTTTTAAATAATTAACTTGGTATAATCGCGGAGTTTTTAGATACTAATTTCAAAAAAATAGATAAATAAACCGGAAATCAGATGCAAAAAAATAATGCTATAAAGTTATTCAGTTATGCATAATTCGAAGACATTGTACAGTAGCTTATTCACAATTAGGCGCGATTCTTGAAGAGTAATTTTGCTTTTTTCAGTTATCGGGGCATTTAATGGAGGAAGAATCTGAAGAAAAAATGAAGACATATAGTAATGATAGTATGGTGTTTGTGAAAGAATATACTTTAACAAGAAGCACCTTAGTTGAAGAACACACAAAAATATATAATAAATTAGTAAAAGCGAATACAATCAAGGGGAGGAAATTAAATATGATTGAACTAAAATATTTTGAACGTAGTGATTTCAAAAAACTTATTTCTTGGATTAATTCGCCTTCATTCCTACAACAATGGAGTGGATCTGCATTCGAATATCCGTTAACAGAAAGTCAGTTAGAAAAGTACATAGAAAATGCTAATAATAATCTCGCTGAAACTTTGGTTTATAAAGTAATAGAACAAGATAGTGGTGATGTGATTGGTCACATCTCATTGGGAAGAATTGATAGAAAAAACAAATCCGCAAGAATCGGAAAAGTATTGGTCGGGGAACCATATGTAAGAGGTAAGGGTATCGGTAAAAAAATGATTAGGGAAGTGCTTAAAATTGCGTTTAATGACCTTCAATTACATAGAGTTAATCTTGGGGTATTTGATTTTAATGAACCAGCGATCACATGTTATGAAAAAATAGGTTTTAAAAAAGAGGGTTTACTAAGGGATTCTAGTAAACATGGTGATGAATATTGGAGTCAATGGGAAATGAGTATTTTAGAAAATGAATGGTTGAAAATAAAAAATGATGAATCCTTATTAAAGTAGGGGTGCTTTAGTTAAGGAAGAATTAAGTTATTTTGGGTTAAGAACTTATAGTTACTCTATTAAAGGGCGCAATTCTTGAAAAGGAATTGTGCCTTCTTCAGCTAAAGGGCCAGATTGTTGAGGAAGGACTTTTACAGGGAGATAAAGAATTACTAAATAAATATAGTTTTAAAGGAGGAAGTATTTGAGTTCTAATCCAAAATTGCCACTAACACAAAACGAAAAAACAAAACTAAGAAAAGCTAAAGTGAAAATATGTGAATTACATACTCTTGGTATCGACCAGTTAGTTCAAATGATGGATATTTCAGTTGAAAGAGCAATGATTATAAAAGGTTTAGCCGAATTTCAAAATGTGCCATCTATTGGTTATAAATTAGCTGAAAAACTGGTATACAAATTAAACATTTACTAATTAAAAGAAATTAAAGATAAAAATGGTGCCGATTTATTTGATGAATTAGAGCAGCGTTTAAATGTATGGACAGATAGCTGTGTTGAAGATCAAATACGTTGCGTTATTAACTATGCGAATGATTCAAATAGTTCTTTGCAATGGTTTGATTTCACAAGTGAGAGAAAGAATTATCGAGAAAAAGTGGGTTATCCAGAGAGAAGACCTAAAACAGCTTGGTATGAAGGAGAAAGAGATGAAAACAAAATTAGCTCATGTCAGAGTGAATGTTAAAAATTTGAATGCAGCAATTGATTGGTATACGACTAAATTAGGGTTTAAAGTATCTGCTAAATGGCCACCTGACAAGCCTAACTATGCTCATTTTGAATTAGATTACGGAGCTACATTCGCTATTATGGAAGATAATAATTATCCGTCACACGGACGGTTTAATTTTAATGTTACAGATGTTGATTCATTATGGCTTGAATTAAAAGACAATGTTAATGTAATCGAAGAACTAGTATTAACTCCATATGGTACAAATAAATTCACCATTAGTGATCTAGATGGTAACGAATTAGGTTTCGTTCAGGAATCTGAAAGCTAATTATTATGCAACAATCGGGCGCGATTCTGGAATTAGGAAAGTGTCTTTCTTCATGAAAAGGTCCAGATTGCTGAAAAGAAAACTGGATATTTGTGTTAAAATCAGTATGGAGTTTGTGAAGGTTTGTACTAAACAACGATTGGGTGGATAATAAAACAAGAACAATAACTTTATATTGTAAAGGGGAAGAGATATACCGGGAATAGCTTGGGTTTTGATACCTTTTTATTTACTTGTTACAGTATTTTGGATAGCCAATTCACCGTATCTATTTTCATTGTGGGGTTTAAGTATTTGGGTAATTTCAATTTTATTAGGGTTTGTTGCTTATAAACAAATAATTGAACCAAAGGTTATAAGAAAACTTATATTGTTTTCAAGTTCCTTTATGGTATTTTTACTTTTAGTAACGGGTTTGATAAATTTGACAGTAAGTTCAATGCCATAACTGAAATTCAACTAATGAAAGCTTTTTATAATAAGCTTAAATAAACGCTCTTCAACAATCGGGGTGCAACCTTCTGCAGCAAGAATTGCGCCTTTCTTCATGAAAAGGACCATATTGTGGAACAACGTCGTTATAGAAATCTAAATATTAAGGTTAAAAGAATTCCTCTTATCCACTTTTAAGGCCCATTCTAAATAGGAGATTTTATAATTACAATTTTTCATTAATTCTAGAACCAAAATATTGAACATCACTATCGAAATCATTCATAAACTTCTCAGCAAGAACAGCCAATGTTTCCCTATCCAGCATATCAACCAAGGAGTGAGTAGCTTGGCTAACAGATCTTCTAACTTCGCTATTCGGATGATTAGAAAGATTTAAAAGTGCTTCACTAAACCATCCTATAGTTCTCTCATCGATTTCAAATGGAAGTAAATCTAGGGATTCAATAATACCAAAAACGTTGTTTTCTCTAATCGCATTTGATAAATCTTCATTTGAAATTTGAACGGTACCACTTGAGTCAAATTCAAATACGACTTCTTCTGTATATAATTGGTTTAAAAAGTGGTTGAAAGAGTCCGCAATCTCTACTAACACGTTCGATTCAACATCTATCCAAAGGAGAGGCGGATTTTCCTTCTTATATCTATAATCAAATGCAATCCAAGAATGACCGTCACCACCTAATAATACAATATCTTTTGGTAATTCCCACTCTTGAATTAAATCAAGAGAATCTAAAATTCCATTAGGTTTTCCAATACCCATAATATGATTGATATCAATTGAGTTCCCCTCAACAGCATCATTTGACGGACATGGATGAGCATTAAATTCTATATAACCACCATTTTGCTCCCTAAGAATATCTAAGTATACATCTGGTAGTTTCACATTTAACAGTTCTTCTGCCTCTTTAATCATAGAATCATTTAGAGGATTTAATTTGTAAATATCATCCTCAATATCCGATCTCCAAAGTTTCAATTACATTCCCTCCCTTTTTTAAATATCTACTATTTATTTTTAACTAAATGCCTTCAATCTTCAACAATCGGGCGCAATTCTTGAAGAGGAATTGTGCCTTTTGCAGCAATCGGGCCATATTGTGGAGGAAGAAAAACAAATATTTATGTAGAATTCAATAAAGATTGAAAGGAGAAGTAATGGATAAGATAAAACTCTATTTAAAGTATCGAAAAAAGCCATATCTTTTATATACTGCGCTTTTTATTACAGGCTTTATTATTGTTATCTTTATATTTGGACCTCCAAAGTATTATGTAGTGCCTATTTTATCAATGATCATAGCTTACGGTCTTTTAGAATATGTAGAGTATAAACGGTGGAAAAAAGATAAGTATTGATTAGGGCATGCTCAATCAATTGGAGGAAATTTCAATATCCTATTAAATATAAAACCCTACGAGAAGTTTTTTAGTGACTAATTAAACAAAGAACGTATTAAGCAATCGGGCCCAATTCTGCAGCTAGAATTGTTCTTTATCTTCATGAAAAGGGCCA
>NZ_QWEI01000022.1 GCF_003515775.1 Ureibacillus yapensis
TCAGTTTTCAAGGTTCATTTTTTCAAGTCGTTTTATTTAACAGCGACTTTTATATAATAGCAAGTTATTTACTTAGCGTCAAGAAGTTTTTTAATTTATTTTCTCTAACTTCTTACGACAACTTTTATATAATAGCATTCTATTAACATAAAAGTCAATAACTTTTTTATCATTTCGTTTGCGTCACCGTAGCGACCTTTAATATACTACATTCTATTCGATAAAGTGTCAACACTTTTTTCACAATAAGTTATCTTTATAAAATGTTTTTAAAAACTATGGGCAAATCTCCACTCTTTAATACTAAAGAAGCTAATCTTTTATTTTATTAATGAAAAGAGACTGTTTTAAAAACAAAACACTTTTCAAAACAGTCTCTTCTTTAATACGTTCTCTATTCACATTATTAATCCATTATATATGTATTGCATTTTTGCTTAGCCTGATAAAGCGCTTTGTCTGCTTTCGATATAAGAATTTTTGAGTCTTGACCATCTGCCGGGAATCTTGCAACTCCTATACTTGCGTAGACAGAAATTTTTAGCCCATTAATTGAATAAGGCACCATTAGCTTTTCATGCAACCTTTTTATAATTTCCCTAATAATTTGTTCCGATTCAACACCATCAATTAATATTAGAAACTCGTCTCCTCCAACTCTGCATACAATATCCATCTCTCTTATATTCTTGCTCAATCGATTGGCAAACTGTTTTAATAGTTCATCCCCTACATCATGGCCCTTTGTATCATTTATCTCTTTAAATTTGTCCAAGTCAAGATACAATAATGCCAACGTTCCATTTTTAGATTTTTCCCTTTCAATTGCTTTGTTGAGATAATCGGTAAAATATCGCCGATTTGTTACTCCCGTAAGCGGATCATGGAAAGCTAAAAACTCCAGCTGTTCCTCATAGCTTTTCTTGGCTGTCACATCTCTCATTACAACTTGCAGAACAGATTCTCCCTCATAATAAATTGACATTGCGACTAATTCTACCCAAAGCATTTCACCATTCAAACGCTGCATTTCTACTAAAAGAGGTTCTCCCGTTTCAATGGCATTATGAATGTTCTTTTTAAGTTGTTTATCATTTTCCGTTAAAATAAATTGCCAAACCGACTGTCCCATCAATTGCTTCGAGTCCTCGGCACCGATCATTTTAACGCCAGGTTGATTTACAAAAACAATTTTGCCATCATTCTCCACAAAAATAGCATCAGGAATTGTTTGTACTAAATTGCGATAACATTCTTGGCTGGCTTTCAACTGTCTTTGTATTTTCATTTGTTCAGTGAAATCTTTATACATACCGACTGCGAGTACGTTTCCTTCTTTCACGGCACGGTAGGAAGCTAAAATATCCAGCTCCTTCCCATCTTTTCTTTTTCTTTTAGTCACATGATATGGAATATCAATCCCTTGTCTAAACAAGTTTAGCTGATGTTCATGTTCTTCTTTATTGGGTTGGACAAAAAACGGAAAACAATTAACGTCTGTCAAATCCTTTTTATCCCATCCCAACATTGATGAAAAGGCCGGGTTGAGTGATAAAACCCGACCATCATATCCAATTGTAAAGATTGCATCATTTGTATTGTTCCACACAAGTTCCAATACGTTTTTTTCAACTATTTCTTTGTCTTTAGACACCATTGAACTCATCCTTTAAAAATGGTTACGAAAAGAACATTCACACAGACTTATACCTATCCGCATTCAACAGGAAAGGGTATGTGCAAATGCAAAACACTCTAATATCTACTAATCTTGCAAAAAAAACGGACACCTCATAACAACGAGATGCCCGTTCCCTAACAGTAATTAAATCATTGTTTTTTCATACCATTGTTTAGCCGCTTGAACTTCTGTCATCGTTAATTGGTGGCCATGGTTTTCCCAAAGGATTTCGACGGATGCGCCTGCATCTTCCAATAATTCTCGAAGCTCCACAGACTCTTGCTGAGGACAAATTGGATCGTTTGTTCCCGCAGCAATAAAGACTTTTGCTTCTTTTAAGTCCGGCAATTCAATCCCTCTTCTTGGAACCATCGGATGGTGAAGAATTGCTCCTTTTAACGCATCTTTATAATGGAATAGAAGACTGGCTGCAATATTCGCACCATTGGAATAGCCGATTGCTACAATATTTTGGCGATTAAACTTGTATTCTTTCGCAGCATCCTCTAAGAATTGGTTTAGCTCATTTGTACGGAATACTAAATCTTCTTCGTCAAATACACCCTCTGCCAAACGTCTGAAGAATCGGGGCATTCCATTTTCCAATACGTTTCCTCTCACACTTAAAACAGATGCTTCGGGGTCGACAATTTCCGCTAATGGCAATAAGCCATTTTCGTCCCCACCTGTTCCGTGCAACAATAATAGAACGGGCTTATTGGAATTGGTGCCCTCTTTGAATATATGGCGCATATTTTCTTCCTCCTTATTTCAATCACTCTGGTCTTTCAATTGAAAATAGTTCACCGATTTTCGCATATTCAGAACCAGCCAAACGACTAACCGGTTTTAAATTCTCGGCATTAATCCTTCCGTTTTCCTCATAAATCGCTTCATCTAAATGAAAGCAAACCACTTCTCCTATAAACACGTCACAGATTGCCTTTTCGTTGCTTTCCAAAGGAATTGCTTTTACTAATCGGCATTCCATTCGCACTTTTGCTTCCTTTATTCCCGGGACACGAATGGCTTCACTCTGGACTTCAGTCATTTTTGCCAAATTGAGTTCGCTGACATTGTACGGAAGTTTTGCTGCTGTTTCATTTACTTTTTCCACATTATCAACATCTACTATATGAACAACAAATTCGCCATTTTGATAAATGTTTGTCGCTGTATCCTTAATTTCCCCTTTCTCTCTTTGAATTGATAAAGAGATCATCGGAGGATTCGGCGAAACAATATTGAAATAGCTAAATGGCGCACCATTTACAACCTTTTCCTTTGATATCGTTGTAACAAAAGCAATTGGACGAGGTATAATGGTACCTTTTAAAATTTTGAAGACTTCATAGTCAGTAATCGCATTCGGGTTAATGGAAAGCATCATGATCGCTCCTTAATCAAGCGGACGGACTTCAATCGGAATAAGGGACATTTCCAAACGATCACGCAATGGTTCGTATTGTTTTGGCAGCATTAACTGACTGCCCATTGTTTCGTAAGATTCGTCATGTGCAAAACCTGGAGGATCAGTCGCGATTTCAAATAAAATCTCGCCAGATTCTCGGAAATAAATCGCATTAAAGTAGTTGCGATCTTTTACCTCCGTTACATGCTGGCCATGATCCATCGCATGTTTTTGCCATTCCAGGTGATCCGCATCATCGTTGGCACGCCAAGCAATATGATGCACTGTCCCAACGCCCATTGTACCGCGCACGCCAGTTGTCATTTTCACATCTATAATATTACCAATATCCGATGTTGCTTTAAAGCGCGTATAGTCGCCTTCCGTACCGACCAGTTCCAACCCCATTACATCCACTAAAGTTGCCGCTGTTTCTTCCGGGCGAGCAGAGAATAGAATGGCCCCGCCAAAACCTTTGATTGCCGTTTCTTTTGTTACGTCGCCAAAAGTGAAAGGGTTTAGCTCTCCTTCTTCACGTTCCACAATTTCAAGATGTAAACCATGCGGGTCGTCAAACTGAAGATAGGTTTCGCCAAAACGTTCTGCCACTGTATATTCAATATCGAATTTCGATAATCGATTTTTCCAAAAGTCCATTGAACCAGCAGGGACAACATATGTTGTGACACCTACCTGTCCATCCCCAATTCTTCCCTGATATGCATCTGCCCAAGGGAAAAACGTAATAATCGATCCAGGTTTTCCGCCTTCGTTGCCGAAGTAAAGGTGGTATGTACCCGGATCATCAAAGTTAATTGTCTTCTTTACTAAACGCAATCCTAAAACACCTGCATAAAAGTCGACATTTTCTTGTGGATGCCCAACGATTGCCGTAATGTGGTGTATTCCCGTTGTATGTTTTTTCATTATGATTCCTCCTTGATTATTGCCTGCATAACGTCTGGGCACATTCTTCAAACACCTTGAAAAATTCGCCCAAACTTCATACAGTACTCTTTATTGCCGGCACCATGTGCACAATAATTTGCGCACATGTGTACCTTGCAAGATTAATGACGATAAATTATCGAATTGTTTTTAAA
>NZ_QWEI01000023.1:1417-3522 GCF_003515775.1 Ureibacillus yapensis
AAATTAGCTCCCCATCACAGCTCAACGTTACAGGAAGCGGATTTGCCTACTTCCACGCCTTACTGCTTGGGCGTACTCAACCAACGGTACGCTTATCTTATCCTACTGCGTCCCCCCATTACTCAAACGGCGGGGAGGTGGTACAGGAATATCAACCTGTTGTCCATCGTCTACGCCTGTCGGCCTCGACTTAGGTCCCGACTAACCCTGAGCGGACGAGCCTTCCTCAGGAAACCTTAGTCATACGGTGGATGGGATTCTCACCCATCTTTCGCTACTCATACCGGCATTCTCACTTCTAAGCGCTCCACCAGTCCTTCCGGTCTGACTTCAACGCACTTAGAACGCTCTCCTACCACTCGCATCATTCGATGCGAATCCACAGCTTCGGTGAATCGTTTAGCCCCGATACATTTTCGGCGCAGTGTCACTCGACCAGTGAGCTATTACGCACTCTTTAAATGATGGCTGCTTCTAAGCCAACATCCTGGTTGTCTAAGCAACGCCACATCCTTTTCCACTTAACGATTACTTTGGGACCTTAGCTGGTGGTCTGGGCTGTTTCCCTCTTGACTACGGATCTTATCACTCGCAGTCTGACTCCCGTGTATAAATATCTGGCATTCGGAGTTTGTCTGAATTCGGTAAAGCGAGATGCCCCCCTAGTCCAAACAGTGCTCTACCTCCAGTATTCTCATCACGAGGCTAGCCCTAAAGCTATTTCGGAGAGAACCAGCTATCTCCAAGTTCGATTGGAATTTCTCCGCTACCCACACCTCATCCCCGCACTTTTCAACGTGCGTGGGTTCGGGCCTCCAGTGAGTGTTACCTCACCTTCACCCTGGACATGGGTAGATCACCTGGTTTCGGGTCTACGACCACGTACTCATTCGCCCTATTCAGACTCGCTTTCGCTACGGCTCCGACTTCTCATCTTAACCTTGCACGTAATCGTAACTCGCCGGTTCATTCTACAAAAGGCACGCTATCACCCATTAACGGGCTCTAACTACTTGTAGGCACACGGTTTCAGGTTCTATTTCACTCCCCTCCCGGGGTGCTTTTCACCTTTCCCTCACGGTACTGGTTCACTATCGGTCACTAGGTAGTATTTAGCCTTGGGAGATGGTCCTCCCGGATTCCGACGGAATTTCACGTGTTCCGCCGTACTCAGGATACACTCAAGAGAGAATGAACTTTCGACTACAGGGCTTTTACCCGCTATGGCGGACCTTTCCAGATCGCTTCGCCTAATTCATTCCTTTGTAACTCCATATAGAGTGTCCTACAACCCCAAGAGGCAAGCCTCTTGGTTTGGGCTTTTCCCGTTTCGCTCGCCGCTACTCAGGGAATCGAATATTTTCTTTCTCTTCCTCCAGGTACTTAGATGTTTCAGTTCCCTGGGTCTGCCTTCAAGACGCTATGAATTCACGTCAAGATACTGTTCCATTACGAACAGTGGGTTCCCCCATTCGGAAATCTCCGGATCAAAGCTTACTTACAGCTCCCCGAAGCATATCGGTGTTAGTGCCGTCCTTCTTCGGCTCCTAGTGCCAAGGCATCCACCGTGCGCCCTTAATAACTTAACCTAAAAAAGTTAGTTACTGCTCTTCTTAAAAAGAAAAGACTTAAGAACTTTACGATAAATTACTTGAATTTTGTTGCTTTCAATGTCGTTTTATCCAGTTTTCAAAGAACAAATCTATTGATTTTACATCAATATTGGTGGAGCCTAGCGGGANCAGCTTCCGATACACGTCGCATTACGGCGTCAGCTTCAATCGTTCAGTCAGTCACGTACTTAAGTACGCTCCTTCCCTCACTCAATCGCTTCCTTGTCCTGCTCGTGTCTCGAAACCTTTTACAGTTTTGTTACTGCTTTTCTTACAATAAGAAAAGACTTAAGAACTTTACGATAAATTACTTGAATTTTGTTGCTTTCAATGTCGTTTTATCCAGTTTTCAAAGAACAAATCTATTGATTTTACATCAATATTGGTGGAGCCTAGCGGGATCGAACCGCTGACCTCCTGCGTGCAAGGCAGGCGCTCTCCCAGCTGAGCTAAGGCCCCAAAGAGGTAATATATATGGTGGGCCTAAATGGA
>NZ_QWEI01000024.1 GCF_003515775.1 Ureibacillus yapensis
TTTCAAGGTTCATTTGTTACCGTCTTTTTTAACAGACAGGAACTTTATTATATAAAATAGCGACTCAGTTGTCAATAACTATTTTAAAATATTTTTTCACTTGCCGAAGCAGCGAGGTTTTCATTATATAATGATAACACCCTGCATGTCAACATCTTTTAAAAATCTTTTTCTCTAAGTCTTTTTAAATGATATTCTCTTGCGACAGCTATTTAATATTATCATGACAATAATAAAATAGCAACAAAAAATAAAAATAAAATCATTTTTTATTTTGCTACTATAATATAGTGAAAATAAAAGAACCAATTTTGTTTTGAAGCTATCTTACCCATATTATTTATAGATAAAACATTTTTCCGGTAGTTTATTTTCTTTTCTATCGACCTTTATAAAGGCTCGTCGTTGTTTGTATAAATTCATTATCACATATGAATAATTCACCTACCTGTAACCCAAACTTCTTGCATTCTGTTTGTAACGCTCTTTACTTAAGTAACATCTCCTATCAAAGAGTCTATCTTTAGATTAAGAAACTCCCTACTTTCACTATGATTTACACAAACGCAACCTATTATTTGGTAAAATATAGAAAAAGTAATATAAGAGAGGCAGTGGCGTTCTATGTTCAAGACACTCATCCGTAATATTGTTGATCTGTTAAATCCACCAGCACCCAAGAAATTATCAGGTAATCCTAAACAAAAGTCAGTGATGGCTACTTATAAGGAACAGACGGGAAATGGGTTTTTATCCACGTTGTTCAACAAAGGCAATTATGGGGAATTCTCCTCCTATGGAAAAATAGCAAAGTTGCCCGGCTACCACAAAGCATTGTTCAACCTTTATCTTCCCAACGGCAAAGAACAAACGACCGAAATCGATTTAGTCTACCTTCATGAAACGGGCATCTATGTTATCGAATCAAAAAATTACAGCGGCTGGATTTTTGGAGACGAAAAATCACAAAAGTGGATGCAAACCTTTCCGAATGGCCAAAAGTTCCCCTTTTATAACCCGATTAAACAAAACATCGGCCATATCAAAGCCCTTCAAAATATCTTGCCCTCCATTGAGAAGGTACATTATAAGTCCTTGATTGTCTTTAGTGAAAGATGCGAGCTGAAGAAAGTCTCCTGCGAAGCAAAAGATACATTTATCATCAAACGCAACCAGTTAGCAAAACAAATGGCTCAACAAATACAAGTTTCCCCTAACATATTGGATGCAGCTTACATAGACAGAATCTATAACTTCCTATCGCAATATCAGAAGGCAGATCAGTCGGTAAAGCGGGACCATGTGGAACGGATTAAGGGACAGCAGAGTTAATTGGATCAGCTATACTAAACTTTTTACATGATATACTTTTTATCATGATGAAATATAAATATTCAATCAATAATGTAAAGGGGGAAAATATAAATGGATTGGAAAGATAGTATACACGGACATAAATTCATCGCTTCTTTTAGCGGAGGAAAGGATAGTGTCTTGGCTCTCTATAAAGCAAGCAAGGCTGGAGAAGCGATTGGTCTGATTGTTATGCTTGAGGAGGAAGGAAAACGTTCCAGATCCCACGGCATGCCTCCGGAAATCATACGCGCCCAAGCTCGCTCCATAGGGTTGCCCGTCTATACAGCAGCTGCAAGTTGGACAGATTATGAAAAAGAGTTTATGCGCCTATTGGAAACATCTAAGCTTCAAGGAGCAGATGTGCTGGTAACCGGCGATTTGGATATTGCCGGACATGCTAGTTGGAATGAAAAAGTTGCGGAAAATGCCGGGTTGAAGCTTCATATGCCTTTATGGGGATGCGACCGTCGGGAAGCTGTCGAAGAGTTCATCAATCTTGGATTTGTCACGATGATCGTAACAGTTAATTTATCGCTTGGCATGCGAGAGGACGATTTAGGACGAACGTTCACCCATGAATACGTGAAAGAGCTCGTAGCCCGCGGGATTGACCCCTGCGGAGAAAATGGCGAATTCCATACCACTGTACTTGACGGACCTATTTTCAAGCATCCAATTCCAGTTCGTAAAGGCGAGATTCTTAAAGACGGCGATTACGCTTTTTTGCCTTTGGAGTTAGAGCAGATGAATGATCGATAAATACAAATGAGCTCTTCTTGCAAAAATGTCCGAACCTCCTTCGTAAATTGAACAGTTGGTAAATTCAATCTCCCACCCCTTTTGAATATTATGGCGGAAATTAGAGAATTTATTTAGCGGTATTTTTAAGAAAATTTCCAAACTTGCGTATGAAACAGTAAAATCAACTCATACTATTGAAGATTTCACTTCGAATCTAATGACTGGGAGGGTTAACCCGATGAGTGCGATTGAGCGATTATTCGGAAGAACCGTCTAATCTGATTGAAGCTAAAGCATATTTTTCTTGGGATTTCTCTTAAGATGGATGTGGAAGCGGAGGCAGACGTGTCATGGATAAAATGTAGTGTAATCAGACCCGGAATTATTTCCGGGTTTTTTTATTTCCTGATTCCTTCATGACAAGTTTATTTACTCTGCCCTTAAACCAGCTTACTAATGATGGCTTTTTGGCATATAACGTCAAGCATGACCTGCATCGTGCAGGCCGGGGTGAGCTTATGACAGTATACGAAGCGTTAATGTTTGCAGTAACATTGTCTCAATACTTTCGTCAAACCATAAAAAATAACCCATCCTTGAGTTAGGCGCTCAGATGGGTTATACAATCCAGTCAGCCAACCCCCTTTAAAGGGACCGACTATTACATATGGCTACTTGATGCAGCAACATCAAGCAGTCCTTTTTAATTTATGTTGGTTCATTATGTATTATACAAAATTTCCAT
>NZ_QWEI01000025.1 GCF_003515775.1 Ureibacillus yapensis
ATATATATGGAATGATATGAAGTATAAGTTGTTATGTGAATATAATTATGTTTATTGTATTCTTTGTTCTCATTATTTGTATGAGAGAGGATAGAATAAGGTGAGAACTATGAATATATGTAATTTATTATTATATAAGGGTATAATATTCCACCGGGGACCCGGCGGAGGGGGAAAGCCGGGGACCCTGAGAGGAAATATATATATTATTGTATATGATTATATATATATATATGGAATGATATGAAGTATAAGTTGTTATGTGAATATAATTATGTTTATTGTATTCTTTGTTCTCATTATTTGTATGAGAGAGGATAGAATAAGGTGAGAACTATTATGATCAGCTATATAAAGCTAATGAGTTCATACCTCATAAATGAATATATCTTTATTTTAAATGTAGTTTTATTTTCTTTTATATATATTATTAGATTTCATTTAGTTATAAATAGAGATGATTGGTTTTTGTTATGATTAGGTTTAGAGATTAATATAATAATTTTTATTATATTAATATATAAAGAAAGAAGTATATTAAAGATTGAGTCTTGTTTGAAGTATTTTTTTATTCAAAGAATAGGATCAGCTGTTTTAATAAGATGTTTTTATTTAAATAAGGAGTGAGTAGATTTTGTTGTTTGTTTATTATTGGGTTATAAGATTGGTGCAGGTCCTTTTTTTTTTTGGTTTCCTTCGGTTTGTTCTGGTTTATCGTGAATGTCTTGTTTTATATTAATATCTTTTCAAAAATTAATTCCTTTGATAATTATGAGAATTTTTATTTCTTATGTGATTTATATGATAGTAGTGGTTAGATTATTTTTTGGAGTTTTTGGATGTTATAATCAAAGGAATTTTAAGCAGTTAATTGCTTATTCTTCTGTGTATCATATAGGCTGAATTATATTATGTAATTTTTCTGATGACTTAAGTTGATTTGTATATTTATTATTATATTCTTTAATAATTTTTCCAGTTATGAAATTTTTTAGATTTTTATTATTTGAAGATTTTACAATGTTGATAAAAATAAAATATAAGGGTTGGTTGATTTTAATGGTATTAAGAATAGCTGGGATACCTCCTTTATTAGGATTTTTTTTAAAGTTGTTTGCTTTTATAATGATTTTTAAATATGAGTATTATTTTATAATGTTTTTAATTTTTTGTTCTGTAGTAATGTTTTATGTATATTTTCGTATGATTTATGATGTTTTAATGAGATATTATGATAATATGAATTGAATAAATTTTACTATAATGTATAATAAAAATAATTATTTAATTATAATTAATATTGTAGGGTTAATAATGGGAGTTTTTTTAGTTGTTTTTTTTGTTATATAGTTTATTAAGATAATAATTCTATTAGCTTTCAAGGTTAAAAGTGTATATTTAAAATAATTTTATCTTATATGAATTTACAGTTCATCATCTTATGATTTCTTAATTATAATTTTAAATTTGCAATTTAATGTTTTTAAACTATTAGATAATACTGCGATGGTTATATTCAACTAATCATAAGGATATTGGGACGTTATATTTAATATTTGGTGTTTGATCGGCTATAATGGGAACTGCTATAAGAGTTTTGATTCGAATGGAATTAGGAAATCCTGGTAGATTGTTAGGAAATGATCATATATATAATGTTATAGTTACTGCTCATGCTTTTGTAATAATTTTTTTTATAGTGATAC
>NZ_QWEI01000027.1 GCF_003515775.1 Ureibacillus yapensis
TGCTTAAGTTCCATACGTGAAGGCATCCAATCAACTTCTATTTTGTATCCTATATCTTCTAATTTTTGTATAACTTTTTGAGTGTGTTGAGCGTCAAAATCTATATCTATATCTCTGTGTTCTCTTTGTTGTTTTCCAGTTAATACATCTACCCCCCAGCCACCATCTAACCAATAAGTTACTTTCATGTGTTCAAATAAATCTAAAATATAAAATAATTCTTTTTCTGTTACATTATTATTTTTCATTTTATCCCTCCTAACTTGGGAATTTGAAACGAGTTGAAAACGAGTTTCTTCTTGTCTTGATACTATATAGAAATAACTCAAAGATATAAAAAGTCATTTGAATGTTGATATAACAGTATTTTTGGTTGTTTTTGTTGTTGAAAGAAAATTTGACATGAAAAAACCCCAGTTATATGATTAAGGTGTCGAATCAAAATCAAAACTGGAGGCTTTTTATATGCAATATAATACTACTAGATATGTAGACGAAAATCAAGATAATGAAACATTAAAAGATATGACGAAAAGTGGGAAACAACGCCCATGGAGAGAGAAGAAAATTGATAATGTAAGTTATGCAGATATACNAGAAAATTGATAATGTAAGTTATGCAGATATACTAGAAATTTTAAAAATAAAAAAGGCTTTTAACGTAAAACAATGTGGTAACGTCTTAGAGTTCAAGCCAACTGATGAAGGTTATTTGAAATTACATAAAACATGGTTTTGTAAATCAAAATTATGCCCAGTTTGTAATTGGAGGCGTGCTATGAAAAATAGTTATCAAGCTCAAAAAGTGATTGAAGAAGTGGTTAAAGAAAAGCCAAAAGCACGTTGGTTATTTCTTACGCTATCAGCACGAAATGCAATAGACGGTGAACATTTAGAACAAAGTTTAAAGCATATGTCTAAGGCTTTTAATAAATTAAAAATGTATACAAAAGTTAAAAAGAATTTAATCGGATTTTTACGTTCAACCGAAGTAACGGTTAATAAAAATGACGGTAGTTATAATCAACATATGCACGTTTTATTGTGTGTTGAAAATAGCTATTTTAAGAATAAAGCTAATTATATAACTCAAGAAGAATGGGTTACTTTATGGCAAAAAGCATTACAAGTAAATTATCGACCAGTAGCAAATATTAAAGCGATCAAACCAAATCAAAAAGGCGATAAAGATATTCGAGCAGCTATCAAAGAAACCTCGAAATATTCGGTTAAGTCATCTGATTTTTTAACTGATGATGATGAAAAAAATCAAGAAATTGTAAATGATTTAGAAAAAGGTTTATATCGAAAACGTATGTTGAGTTATGGTGGTTTGCTTAAACAAAAACATAAAATTTTAAATTTAGATGATGCCGAAGATGGCAATTTAATTAATACAAGTGACGAAGATAAAACAACAGACGAAGAAGAAAAAGCACATTCAATTACTGCAATTTGGAATTTT
>NZ_QWEI01000028.1 GCF_003515775.1 Ureibacillus yapensis
AAGTAAACTATTAATATTTTTAATAAAAACTCATCCAAAATTGAGTGACTGTTTAACAAAAACATTTTTATTAGCATTAATTAATAATAAAGTCTGCTCAATGAAATTTAAATAGCCGCTTTTGTGCTAAGGTAGCATAATAATTTGTCTTTTAATTAAAGACTAGAACAAAAGACTTAACATCTCAATAGATTTTTTTTAAAAAATTATTTAAATTATTTTAATTGTAAAAAAACAATTTTTAAAAAGAAAGACGATAAGACCCTATCGAACTTCACTTCAGTTTAACTGGGGCAGTTAATTAATTATTACTTTAATAATATTAAATATTTAATTTGACCTAATATAATTAATAACATAATTAAGTTACCGTAGGGATAACAGTGTAATAAAATTTTTAAGATCTTATTTAAAATAAAGATTGCAACCTCGATGTTGATTTAATATTCTAATTTACGCAATAGTTAATTAAGAAAGTCTGTTCGACTTTTAAAAAATTACATGATTTGAGTTCAGACCGGTGTAAACCAGGTCGGTTTCTATCTTCTAACAAAATTCTTCTAGTACGAAAGGACCTAAGAAAATAATAGTATTATAATATTGGCAGAATAATGCATTAGAATTAGAATCTAATTAACTATATATAATTACCTCATTTTTAAATTTTATTTTGATTTCCCTTAGAATTCTAATCAGAGTAGCTTTTTATACATTATTAGAACGAAAAATTTTAAGATATATTCAAATTCGAAAAGGACCTAATAAAGTAGGTATTATAGGAATTCTTCAACCCTTTAGAGATGCTATTAAACTTTTTAATAAAAATTTATTATCTTTAGAATCTATAAACTTTACATTATCATTTATAACTCCTTTTCTTTCTTTATTTATCTCCCTATGCATAATCCCATTAATAATATATAATTTTTCAACCTTAATTGACATTAAACATAATTTATTAATATTTTTTATTTTATCAAGAATAGGAGTATATTTCATTCTACTTATTGGATGATCAACTAATTCAAAATATTGTCATTTAGGATCTATTCGAAGAGTTGCACAAATAATTTCTTATGAAGTACCATTTTTCATAATCATTTTATTTTTAGTTTTATTATCTCAATCCTATTCATTTACTCAAATAGAAGAATCTCAGTATATATTATACTTTTTTTTTGGAAATATTCTCTTATTTATTATATGATTATCTTCTTGTTTAGCAGAAACTAATCGTAGACCATTCGATTTTGCAGAAGGAGAATCCGAATTAGTTTCAGGTTTCAATGTTGAATATATAGGAGGATGATTTGCTTTAATTTTTCTATCAGAATATTTAAGAATA
>NZ_QWEI01000029.1 GCF_003515775.1 Ureibacillus yapensis
AGAGTAGGACGTCGCTAGGCAACAGAAAAACCGCTGACTTTTCAGTGGTTTTTTCGTATTTAGAAATATACTAAACCCGGAAGGGATTAATCGTGGTAAAAAAGATGAGGTAGCTAATATAGGGCTTTGCTCACAGCCTTGTAGAATCTATTCCAGGTAGGCATCATTTTAATTATTAAAAGAGAGATATTAGTATTAAGATAGGAAGATTGAAATCTACATTAAATTACGGTAAAGTAACAATTAAAAGAATCCTTTCTGAACGTTAACAGAAATGGATTCTTTTGTCGTTTGAGGGAGCCTTTCAAAGTAGATTAGGCCAAAATCATAATGCCATAATTCAATAATTAATATTAAATCGATCAAAAAGTAATGAAACTTCCTACTAGTTTTAAGGTAGGGTTTTTTAATTCTAAGTTTCTATTTCACGATTTAGAGGAAAAAAGTATTATAGCCTTTCTATGGTGCAAGTCAAAATGAATGATGGGGGTAATCCAATGCTAGAAGAATTATTTGACCTTTATAATATTTTAATTAAAAAAGAACAAGTAATGAATAACACTCTAAATATCTTAAGTAGTCTAAGAGGGAATCAATTTTTGGAGGAATTAATATTAAGAACGGAAAAATTAATTGTTATGTCTTTAGGGGGGCAAGATGTACATTGGAGAGCAATCAATCAATTTAGTGATGCCTTCTTCCAATATCGTCAAGGTTTCATTTCACAAGATCAGTTAATTGATATTATTAAAAAAACAATTAATAAAAAAAATGTGGAAGGCTAGGGAGCAATAAATGTAGAATGCTGCATTTAGTTTGCTTAGAAATAAAATCGTTACATTTTAATTTTAAAATTGAAATCGTAGAAATTGTTTGGAATAAAAATTCCCCAATAATCGCCACTCAAAATTTATTGAAAAAGAAGTTGCAAAAATACTATTATAGTGATATATTATTTATTGTCACTTTTTAAAACACAGATGAATTTATATTCTATTAAGTACTGCTTTATATTTAAAAATAAGTTGACAGCAAGTACATTAGGTGATAAGATAACTAAGTCGTTATTTCAATAAAATAATTTAACAATATTATTATTGACATAACAATTGATGATATGTTATTATATAAAAGTCGCTGATAAACACCGACTGAATGAACCTTGAAAACTGAAC
>NZ_QWEI01000003.1 GCF_003515775.1 Ureibacillus yapensis
TTGTTTTCCGCAAACGGGCGCTTTTCTAGAATAAGGAAAGCACCTTTTTTAATGCAAAAAGCGATTGAGTTAAATTAATAATTTTGAAATAATTGGTATTTAGGAATAGGGGAGTTTTACCTAAAGTAATCATATATGTTTGCAGTGGATGTTCTTTAACTTTTGTTTATGTTTTAAAAAGGAGTAAAAAATTATGACTCCATACATATATATTGCTTCACCAATGAAGCTGCCTCAAGGTTCATTCGGTTCAAATTCAGTTTCTTCTGAACAACCCAATGTGTTTAAAAGTGAATTAGACTTTGCTCATCTTTATTTTGAAAATAATTATGATAGCAAACTTAAACAAAAAATTTCATATAGTCCCCATTTCTCATTCGTTCACCAAGTAGCAGTTTATGTTAATTATATACCTTTTAAGTATAGATTAAAGGGAACACCGGAAGAAGAAAAGTGTTTAAAAATACTATATTCTTATTTAGAAGAAGCCCTTCAATCCAGTGGGATTATAGAGTATTTCACTTCCCTCAGTGGTAAAGAGGATTTGGAAATTTTAAAAAGAAGAAATGTTCGTTGGAGGGAATTAAAAACACCGTATGACCTAGTTCTAGAAGACCGTGAGTTTTGGGAGATTACATTTTAAAAAAATTAACTTATTCCACAATCGGGTGCGATTGTTGAACATCAAAGCCTAATTCCTCGCCAAAAATAGAATGGAATTAGGCTTTTTTATCCTACGTTATCTTAAATCACCCAATTGGTAAAAACGGTGGCAACAGGTGGTAAGTTCTGTGGAAATCACTGGTAAAGGAGATGACACAAGTGGTAGATCTTCTTGGCCGTAATCAAAGGGTTTTATATAAAAAGAGCTTGAAACAAAATTAACATGTTTCAGGCTCTTGTTTGAATTAATTTTCTTAAAGTGTATTTTTTAGATAGTATACTGATTTGACATTATTACTATAAAAGTAATCACGGCAATTACACTTGAAACCAATATATAGAGTAATGTCGCCCTTGAAAAATTTCTTTTGGAGGCTTCTGAACTAAACGCCCAAATAAATAAAAAAATTAGATTAACAAGAGGAATGGATAAAAGAATCAATGTTGCAAACCATTCAAGCACGGAAATATCTTTATGTCCTTGAGCTTCTGTGTAATTAACTAAATCTTGGTTGTTCACTGTCTTTTGTTGTTCTGTATAATTTGCATTATCTGGATTAACAACCGTTTTTGGCTTTTTAAGTATATACACAGCAATTAAAATCAAGGTAATTCCAAAGTGAATACTCCATCCATAAAATCCAAAAATTAATTTTATTAAATAGAAAAAAGGGGAGTCACCCATTATATCCATATAACTACTTGCATGTGTAATACTTCTAATTAAATTTGTTAAGGTAATAGGAACCCCAAACAAAAAAAGGGTTATCACGTAAATTAACTCTTTTTTACTCAATTTATTTTTCAAATTAAATCATCTCCATTTTATAACGATAATCATATATTAACATTGTAATGTATGTAATACTATTAACACTTATTTCCAAAAGAATTATAGTTATAAAATTTTTATATACCATTAGTTTTCCTACAAAGCTAAGAGTCGGAATTTATCAATTTTATTGAAAAATATTTTAGCTGTTCAACAATCGGGCCATATTGTTGAATAACATCCTCGGGAGAGTGTTATAAAAGAATACCCAACGTTAAAAAACACGAATGTTATAACAACATTCGTGCCTTTCTGCTGAATTCCTAAACTTTGCGTCGGGAACGTTATTTATGTATATATTACTTCATAGCATTTCGTTATAGCTAACTTAAGCTATCCCCCACTAAATAAAGATAAAGACTAAGCCCATTAAAAGTAAAAAAGGGAATGCTTTATTGAAATTAAATTATTTCGCAACAACGTATACTTTAAATTATATTCACAATTTAATTTCGCCTCGTCACTAAGTTCAAAAAATAATGAAGACGCGTCATGTCAATGAATCTCGGTTCTTAGCTATATGCAACTTCATTATTTCAGTAATTAATTATGACAGATACTCATTTATATGTTTAAATTTTTCCTTGACACTATGAATCAATATGTTAACTAGATTACGTAGAAAAACTTTGTGTACATTGATTATTCAAAACTCTACTATTAGACTGTAATTAAACTATGTTTCATTTAAATTTACACATAATAATAAATCCCAAATTTTTAGGAGGAACTAATTATGACACGTTTAGAAGGTAAAGTTGCCATTATTACTGGTGGTGCTGGTGGTATGGGTGCAAGCCATGCAAAGCGTTTTATTGAAGAAGGTGCAAAGGTTGTTATTGCTGACTTAGCTTCTTCAAATGCTGAGGATTTTACAAAGGAGCTTGGCGAGAATGCGATGTTTGTGGCGGCAGATGTAACCAATGAAGCATCTTGGGAAAGCTTAGTTGCGACTACAATTGAAAAGTTCGGCAAAGTTGACATATTAGTAAATAACGCCGGTATATCAACAGCTAGCATCATTGAAGAAACAACTTTAGAATCATTCCAAAAGGTTGTATTGATCAACCAAGTTGGCGTATTTTTAGGCATGAAGCACGTCGTTCCTCATATGAAAGAAAATAAATCCGGCTCAATCATAAACATTTCTTCTATCTCTGGTTTACGTGGTACAAAGGGTGGCGTTTCATACGGAGCATCTAAATTTGCTGTTACAGGTATGACAAAAAGTGTTGCACTTGAAGTTGCTGAATTTGGCGTACGCGTAAATTCTGTTCACCCAGGTGTTATTAAAACAAAAATGACGGACCCAGCATTTATCGGTGAAGAGGCTGCAAAAACAATTCAACCGTTCATCGATAAAATTCCAGTAAAGCGTATGGCCGAGCCAGAAGAAGTAACAAACCTAGTGCTTTATTTAGCATCAGACGAGTCAAGCTATTCAAATGGTGCTGAATTCGTTGTTGATGGCGGATCAACTGCACAATAATTATTACTTAAATGAGTAATATGATTCAAGGGCTACAAATGATATAAAATTCATTTGCAGCCCTATTTTTAATGGATGACAATATTTTTTGGAGATGCTATTTGATTTGTATTTTTCCTAGGGAATACTTAAATACTCTCACAAGCTCATCAGAAAAATCCTCTGGTTCCTTGGGGAAATCCTCGATAATCCACTCAATAATCAATCCCATTAGGCCATATGCATAATACTTATTTAATGTGCCATTAATCGAATTTTCATAGTCATCTAACAACATCATTTTAAAGTCATTTAAATATGTAGACATCATTTCCTGTGATAATTGAAGACTAAACGGACCATTGATATTTTCATTTAATAAAAGTTGATAACAGAAACCAAATTTCTTAAAATGCCTTAATAAATAAATCGGTTCATTAATAAGTTTTTTTACATCAATACTCTCGAGATCCTTATAAGGCTCTCTTTGAGCTTTCCTGGCCTCCCTAAACAGATATTCTATAATTTCATTTAATAAATCTTCCTTCTTCTTATAATGCTTATAGAATACACCTCTACTATATCCAGCAACTTCGACTATATCTTTAATCGTTATATGATCATATTTACGATGCCTCAATAATTCAAAAAAAGCATTATACAAATCGGATTTTGTTCTCTGTACTCTTTTATCTAAAAAATTAAATTCAAACATAGAATCCTCCATCTTAAATGAAATATTTAGCAGCTAGTGGTATAACTCTATACCTTGCGTATCCCAACGTAAAACTAACGCAGTTTCAATAAAAATTTCGCCACAATTTTTCGAAATAAGCCGAACAATCCTCGTCCATAGCTACTACAATATCATCGATTAGCATTAGCTTTAACTCCCGTTTGCTCTTAATATGCCAAACATATCCTTTTACGAGCTGCTTTTTAACGTTAGGATTATCGGTACTAGCGATTAATAATCTTAACTTCTTGGTGTGTGCTTTATGCATCCGTATATCATCTAAGCATTTCCTTTTCGTCAGCATATCCAAGTTAAGCACCTCGTTTTTATTTTTCTTATATTACCATATGAAGGATACATTAGCACTGCTAAATCTCATTCAGAGCAGTGAGATTCGACTGGGCGGGTAGTTATCCGGAAACGGGGGATTTATTTTAATAAGTTTAAATAAATGATATTCAACAAACGGGCGCTATCCTTGAATTAGGGTAGTGCCATTTTCCATATAAGGGCCAGATTGTTGAGTAAAGCAAACACATATTTATATAATCGGGCGCTTTTCTGTAACAAGGAAAAGTGCTTATTTTCATTAAAGGGCCAGATTGTTGAGGAGATATACATGACTTTTTGTTTCCATTTCAATGTAAAGACGTTTAAAAGGAGAAGTGTCTTTTTTGTTGAAGTAGATACTACTGGTTTTAATATAAAAAATTGTATTCATTATTGAGGAGTTGATTTTTTGGTTAGCCTGTTGGAAAACATCTTTCAAATATCAGCAGTAATCCTTCTCATCTGTGCTGTCTATTATTATAGACACTTTAAAAAAATTAAGAGAGAAAGAAAATTAACCTCATTTGAATTTTCAATTTATATGATAACTCGAATTGCGTTATTTCTTTGTGCAGGTAGCTATATTCTTTTGTTTTTGGATAGAAATTTTGGATAGGTATTCAGCAATCGAGAGATTTCCTTGAATTACGGAAAGTGCTTTTTCCAATAAAGGGCCATATTATTGAAGAGGGTAAGGAGTTTTTAGACAGTGTTTGTAAATATAAGTATTGGCTAAAGGGAAAATACTGAACAGGAGGTGTCAAGATGATACAAAAAAAGACGTTACATATACTAAATGGAATGGGAATGTATAAGTATTTCAAAAAGGCTCATTTTCTTGAATCTGAGTTGATGATCCCCTTTAACGAGGCAATGTGTTATGGAAACACCTGTGATGATATATTTTCCGATGAATTTACCGAAATACGTGCGAAAGTTCATCATATTACGCCGGCTCAATATGCTGAAATCACCCTAAACCCATTGCAGCCACTCTTTTATGAAGATTTTAATCGAATAGTACTATGGTTTGATGATGATATGTTTTGTCAAATTAATCTTCTTACCATATTGGCTTGGTTAGACCGAACAAATTTTAAAGATGCAATTGAACTTCAGATTGTCGGTGACAATTTTCAATCTGTGGGTTGCTTCACCTTAAAGCCGAAAGGGTATTATGCACTTTACAAACAAGTATTGATTCATAAAAAAATTCCTCAGGATGTTCATCCAGGTTCTTTAAAAAAGGGGATTGAACTATATTTGAATTATCTTAATAAAGAAAGTGAACTTATGTTGTATATTCAAAAACACCAAAATGTCCCAGCAAAAGAACTTGTACTTGTACTAATTGAAAATTTTAAAGATTATGGGTTAGGGGATACACAATACCTTGAAATTATAGAGTCTTTTCGCAAAAAAGTCTTTGATATGGAGGAATGAAGCATTTAAGTAATTTATTTTATTAAAACACTTAACCTAAACCAGTTAATAGAACCTAATCGTTATTCAATAATCGGGCGCAATTCTTGAAAAGGAATTGTGCCTTCTTCAGCTAAAGGGCCAGATTGTTGAGCAACTCTGTTTTAGAAAGAATGTTTAAAATAATGTAATATAAAGGAGGGAGGGGTTAGTTCTATGGAGTATGGTCTATGGTTAGTAATTATCTTCACGTTATTTTATGAGCCAATTATCGGATATTTTGATTTTCAAAAATTTAAAGTTGATGTAAGAGAAAATCAAAATGCGAGGTTAAAATATTATAAAAATTCCATAATTGGTCTTTGGGTTCCTACTTTATTCATTTTACTATTAGTTGTTTTTACAGAACTCACTTTAAAAGATATTGGTTTATCTATTCCAAGTATTAACACGGATACTTTAGGACCATTAGTTACTTATTCTGTATTCGCTATTGTGTTTCTTTATTTATTTGTTATCTTGTATTATTCTATCGGCTATCAATTTAGTGATAAGATTAGGACTAAATTTGAACAAGCAAAACAGAAAGAATATGCTAGTGTCGGTTTTTCAGAGATATTACCTGTTACTAATAAAGAGAAAAAAATATGGAATTATGTTTCGCTAACAGCAGGAGTTACAGAAGAAATAATATATAGAGGTTTTTTAATATTTGCTTTAAATTATTTATTTCCTAATTTTTCAGTTTGGTTAATCATAATACTCTCATCATTATTGTTTGGACTAGCTCACACTTATCAGGGTTTTACAACTGGAGTATTAAGAACAACTGTTTTTGGAGTAATTTTTTCCAGTTTATACGTAGGAATAGGTTCAATTTTGCCGCTTATCGTCTTTCATTTCTTGATAGACTATGTAGCAAAATTAGGAGAATTAGAAAGCGAACATTTTATACGAAAAGAACCTTCATATAAAATAAGGAACAGGGATAACTAAATGCTTATTAAACGAATTTTTAGAAAAATTCGTATTTTCCATTACTCAACAATCGGGCGCAATCCTGGAACAAGGATTAACGCTTATTTTCAATTTAGGGCCATTTAACGGGTTAAAGACGAAGAAAAATGGACCGAAACAGTCTATTGTTTATAAGTCTATTGTTTATACAAAATAATACCTATTTTTAAACTACCGTGTAGAAGAAATATACATTAAAAAAGCACAATTTGAACTATTTCAAATTGCGCTCTTTGTTTTATAAGTAGTCTTTTTCTTACTGCTAATAGAAATGACGACAGTAATGAATGATAGGATGATGAATATTCCACCTGCAAATGGGTTTACTTCGACTGAAAGTGTATCTACAATTCCAGCCCCAATCACTGAACCAACAGCCACACCTAAATGAAGAGCTGAATTATTCAAGCTTTGCTGAATTTCCGATGATTCAGGCGCTATTTCAATTAAATAAGATTGCATAGCGGGCGAAATCGCCCAACTTAGAATCCCCCAAATGATAATGATAATGAGAAATACTGGAAAGGAATCTGTTGAATATGGAAATATAAAGAATAAAGCACTAAAAACAACTAGGGCAATAATCATTGTTTTTCTTGATCCCAATAAATCTGCTAATACACCGCCAAGACCTCCACCGACTACAGCAGAAAAACCGAAAATTAAATAGATGACACTAATCCAAGTAGTATTAAAATCAGTGGTTGCTTCTAAATAAGGCTTAAAATAGGCATACATAATCGTATGGCCTGTTATATAGAGGAATGTCGTTGTTAGCCCTAATGTAATTTTGTGATTTTTAAATGCTGCAAGCTGCTTCCTCAACGGAATTTGAGGTTTTGGTTGTATACTTTCCATTAATACATGAACGCCAATAATTGCTAATGCTGTTAAAATAGTTATAAGTACGAATGGTGCTCTCCAGCCAAAACTATCTCCGATGATAAGCCCGAGCGGCACCCCTAAAACTAACGAAGCACTTACTCCCACAGAGACGATCCCAATGGCCCTACCTATATACTGTTCTCCAACTAAGCTAGGAGCCATAACCAAACACAATATGATTAATAGCGCCCCACTTAATGCTAAAATAATTCTTCCTATAAACAAAATAGAAAAAGTAGGTGCAAATACTGTTACGATACAACCAATTAAAAAGATGTACAAGCAAACTAATGTTAGCCTTTTTCTTTCTATTTTAGCTGTCATGACAAGTAAAATCGGCGATGCAACTGCAAAAATGACAGCAAAAACAGTGATCAGCAAACCTGCTTGGCCGATGCTTACATGTAAATCCTCTGCAATTAAATCTAAAATACCGCTAATGATCAGTTCAACCAGACCTATTATAAAGGATAGAATCATTAAAAAATAAATACGCTTATCCATGTTGTCTCCTTCCTAATTATATCCCAAATTATATACTATCTTTTGATGAAAGTTTACTCAGGAGTAAGATAATAATGTCACTATAACATAATTACATAAATCTGAAAGGACTGGAGAATAAGCGTAATTTTACTTTGTCAGAAAGAATGAAATAAATATAGATGATAACGGAAAAAGCAAGGGTCCTATATATTGGATTACCTACATATTTAACCCGTATAGATAAAAAATTACAAATATTCAACAATCGGGCGCGATTGTGGAGCAACACAGCAAGAAAATGATCAAACTTTTCTCGAAATGGATTCGTATCATTTATCATAAGATGTAGTTTTCGAGGCATTAAAATCGAATTTTATTTTAAGCTACACAAGTTTGGACCATACAAATTAGACATGACTAATATGTATGGTCCTTTTAATATCAACTATTTCAGTTAAATAACCTAAATATAACACTTGTTATACCCATATATGGATGATCGTGATGGGGAAGGTATGGTAGGTGAGTAAGTCCTAGAACTCTGAGACAAAAAAAACCGCCTTCAGATTGGGGGCGGTTGTTTTATTTTTATGTAAGAATAATAAAAAACTAAGTATTATTCAACAATCGGGCCATATTGTAGAGCAATGCCTTTATAGAAAATTGGATTTTTAGATCTAAATTTTGAAAATATTGTATACTTAAAATGGGGCAGTTTACTAATAGTGGAACATATTCAAATAATAGCGAAGCAAGCTAAGTCTAAGGTCTTATATTTTATTAGACTATCACTGTATTTACGGCTTAATAAATCATTGTTATGATTTTTATGGAAGAAATTTCTTTATATAAAGGAGATGTCGATGTGAAGAAAATATTATTAGCAGCAATAACACTCGTAATAATAGTAGGTATATACTATAAAATTGAGTTATCTGATGAAGCAGAATATAAAAAGTGTTTAGAGGCACAGGGGATTTCGAACGCAATTGCCAAAGTGCTTGGTGACGAACCAACTAATGCTTGTAATGAATAAAAGAGGATGAGAATCAATTTTTAAAAGAATAATGAAAAAAACTAAGGTGTTATTTTGCAGAGTTTTTGCATTTTCCACTATTCAACAATCGGCGCTTTCATTGAATACGGAAAGTGCTTTTTTCATTTAAGGGCCATTATCTGGAATAAGCATTGCACTATAAAATAATAGAGCTTATTTGAGGTTGGTGATAAAAGGTAATCATTTAATATAACTGGGCACGGTGCCAGTAGGAGAGCGAAATCACTTTATAGTAATTATTATGCTAACCAAATTAGTTAGTTAAAGACCAAACTGCTTGCCAAAAAAAGGGACGCCTCACTGACTTATGAGACGTCCTTTTACGTTAAATTCAGCTTTTTGAAGTTGGTGAAAGGGAAGCTTCAGGTGTTGTTACTTGATCGTAGAAATTAACGAATTGATCACGATCGTCACTACTACGATATGCCATTGCTACGCGTGGGTGTTCGTTCAGGATGCCTGAAATCATATAAGGGATGATGTAGCCCCATTCCCATTTTTCTCGCATGTTTAACATATGTTTTTCGATGATATGAAGAACCGGTTCAATATTATAATTTGCTTTTTTAATGTAACCAACAAGAAGTTCAGTGTGACAATTACCTGCTGCGCGACCCATGCCATAAACAGACGAATCAAGGAATACCACACCATTTCGCATTGCAGTTAATGTATTGGCAAAGGCTAATTGCAAATTGTTATGAGTATGGATACCAAGTTGTTTGTTAGGGATAAGCTCACTGAACTTTTTCACTTGATGCTCGATATCTTTAGGGTCCAAACTTCCAAAGGAATCCACAATATAAACGACGTCCACCGGGCTTTCTCTTATCATGTCAAATGCCTCAATCAGTTGATGTTCGGGTACACTGGACAGGGCCATGATATTGAGTGATGTTTCATACCCTAATTCGTGGAACATCTGAACGAGTTCCAGGCCTTTATCGACTTCTCTTACATAACATGCCACCCGGATCATGTCTAAAACACTTTGTTCTCGAGGGAGTATATCATTCGGATCTACACGTCCTATATCTACGAGTGCAGATAATTTCGTGAACTTTTTCTCAGGAATGATTTCTCTTAAGAAATTATCATCAAGGAATCTCCAAGGGTTGGGCTCGGTAGCGTTTAAAAGTTTAGGGGAATTTTTGTACCCAATCTCCATGTATTCAACGCCCGCAGCATCTAGTCCATAATATAAATCTTGAACAAATTCAGAACTAAAATCCCAATTGTTCACAAGCCCTCCATCACGAATGGTACAATCAATAATTTTTACATTTGGTTGCATACTTATAGCTCCTTATATTCCACATTTTAACTGTCTTATACTTTGTTTTAAAAAATGTTATTAGTAAATCAAAATAGACTGTTTTCAATATAGTAACATATTATGTAAAGAACATGACAATTAACTTATTAAATATTCAGATAAAGTCAATCTTAAGCATCGAGCAGTAAGTAATTTTTTTACAGCATAGAGAAGAAACCCTGAAATCACAAAGCTTGTTTTATGTCGTATTTCATTTATTGAGTACTAGGCCCCAAACAAATTCCACTAATAAAATTGTCAACAGCGTTTTCTGTTCCCTGTTCCTGAACTCATAGAAATAACAGCTAAAATAAGTTATGTTAATAAATTCCTAAAAAACTTCATTTACTTTAATTCTTGACATAAAAATACACTCCAATTGTTAAATTATGTGTCTAACAATTGGGGTGCAGTTCAAGAAGCTGTCTGTTTTCTTGTTATGACATTTGGAACACCTAGAGCCGGTAGTCCCGCGCGGATTCCAACCGGTAACAAAACAGCTCCCAGCAAGGAACGGCAGGGGAAGGCCAGAAGAACCAGGAGATGACTATCATCAAAATGCCGATTGTCCAGTAGGCAAGCGTTGCGTTTTTGAAGATTTTTGTAAAAGGGGAAACCATTACTTCATTAATGCCCGTTTTCATCAAAATCCGGCTCATCGCCACAATGATCGAGATAATATGGTCGACAATAATTCACTGATGGCATAAACAAAACGGTTGAATACACTGCTAATTGATGAAGTAAAGTCGCCCGTCGCCACAATCGCCAGCAAAAAGATTCCGATAATGCAGCAGTATACTGTTTAGAAGAAGCAGCGCCTGGATTAGGGAATTTTTAAATTTAATGTAAATTTCTGTAACCATAACAAAAAAAGAAACGTCTAACAAATAGAAAAGAATTAATCATTATTTAGGAGGAAAGCTGTTGAAAAATTTTCGAAAAAACTTGATTGCCGCTTCGTTGGCTGGCGCTCTTTTGTTTTCCGGATCAATTGCTTCTGCTGCTTCGTTTAAGGATATCCGCGATGACCATTTTGCAAAAAGCGAAATTGAATTCTTGGTGGAGAAAGACTTGCTGGAAGACAGCGTAAAAAACTTTCAGCCGAATAAACCAATCACCAAGGCTCATGCTGCAGTCATCCTAGCAAAAACACTAAAATTAAAAACCACTCATTCCAAACTAACCTTTAAAGATGTTGGCAAGAAACATGATGCCTATCGGGAAATTTCAGCCGTGGTCGAGGCAGGGATCTTTCCGAACGAGAAAAATTTCAAGCCAAACGAACCTTTGACACGAAAAGAAGTTGCAACGATTCTTGTAAAAGCCTTTAAACTTAAAGATAATGGCAATTTGGAATTTAAGGACGTTCCCAGGTCTTCGAAATGGCATGATGCGATTACCACTTTGGCAGAACATGATATTGCCGTTGGTGAGTCGGATGGAACTTTCAAGCCGAATAAAATCGTAACGCGCGCTGAGTTTGCTTTGTATATCGCACGTGCCATCAACGATGACTTCTTGCCAACGCAATACAATATTCCGATGAATGTAAACCCGGTCGTTAAGTTGTTTGATCTTTTGATTAAAAATCCGGACAAAATCGACTCTTTATTTACGTCAAATCAGTATACCGGATTTAAAAAGCTAAAAGTAAAAGACATGGAAGTTCATGAGCTGAATGAAATCGGGCGATTGAAAGGCGTTACGGAGTTCAGCGTTAAATTAACGGTAAAATTGGACGGAAAAAATAGTGGCTTGTTGAAAAATGGCTATAACGAGCTGTACTTTTTGGTAACGAAAGAAGGATATATGGATTACAAAATCGATTCTGTCAGTGCAAAACCGCATCTTCAAGGGGATGATTCACTGTCTTTTGTAAATAAAGATGCCCTATCTTTATTTAATGAATCGCATAAAGCATTTTGGACAGTTGTTCGAGGCGGAGATGGAATGAGAAATGAAAAAACATTCACCGTCAACAATATGGAATACCGCTACATGGCTGAATCATTGGAAACGATAGAGAAACTGGAAGTATTTTTAGGCAACGTGTATACGCCGGAAAAAGTGGCAGAACTGTATAAGCAACTTGGATTCATTACCCGCGATGGCAAACTTGCTCAACCCAATGCAGATGGCGGCAGTATTTTAAACTGGGAAAAAGCTAAAATTAAGCAAACGATGAATTCGACTTCAGTGAAGAAGTATGAGTTAAAGGTGCCGTTAGGAGATGCTCAAGAGGTTGATACAATGTTAGGGGAACTTCGCTATGTACCAGGGCAGGGTTGGCGTGTACAACGATTGGAAAGCAAACCGTTGTAAGTGGCCCTCTTTACACTTCAAAAGACCAAAGCTTTAATGGTAGCCGGTGGAACTACCCTTCATTCTTTAATAAAGAATAACTTGAGGTAATTTTAAGACCTAGGTCTAGTTTGGACTTAGGTCTTTTAAATGCCATTATTAGAAACAATCAATGCGCGGATGGCAACCAATCAAAAATCTGTTCATAAATATGATCGACTCCATCGCCCTAAATTATAAAGAATATATATCCTTTAAATAAGTTTTGATTGTTGCAATTTCAAGTTTTATCTCTGTTTGATCCTTCTCCTCAATTGCCACAATTAGGTGATTAATGCTTTCCTGCAGGCTTTCATACTCATCTTCATCGCCCATTAACTGTATTTTCCAAAGATTTTGCTCATATAACCGATCTAAATCTTTGCCGAGTGAATTTAGCTGTTTCCAATTAGGTTTTCTTAATGCTTGTTCTATATCATCAATTTTCCCTGAAAAATCATTTTCCCCCATAATACCTCCACATCCAGATAAAAGAACGACAAGAAATAATGGCAAAATATTTTTTTTAATCATAATAGAAAATCCTCCACTTATTGAATATCTACCTTAGGATTACCCAATAATAGAAAAAACATAATCATTCCTGAAAGAAGAAACTGGAGGAACTTATTTTGTCTGATTTTTTATTAATAATAATTCGTTCAATTGTAGCTTTTCTTTTACTGCTATTCTTGACAAGAATTATGGGAAAAAAACAACTTTCGCAACTTACATTTTTTGATTATGTAGTAGGGATTACCATCGGTTCGATTGCCGCAACCATGTCCACGGACAAAAATATTCAAATCTCCAATGGCATTATTTCCTTGGCGATTTGGGGGTTTTTCCCGATTGTTTTGGGGATTATGGGCATGAAGTCCAGAAAATTTCTTCAATTAACAGACGGTAGACCTTCCATCCTCATAAAAAACGGAGCAGTCTTGGAAGAAAGTATGAAGAAAAACAAAATTGCCATTGATGAATTAATGATGATGCTGAGGGAAAAAGACGTCTTTAAGTTGGAAGATATCGAAATCGCCATATTGGAAACAAACGGGGAACTGAGCGTCATGAAAAAGTCCGACCTTGAGCCAATAACCCCAAAAACTCTTGGAATGAAAGTAAAACTGGAACATGCACCGAGTTTGCTGGTAGTAGATGGCCATATTTTGAATAAAAATTTATCGATTTTAGGCTATTCAAAAAAATGGCTGATGAAAGAGCTGGAAAAAAAAGGAGCAAAGTCTCTTCAGGATGTATTTTTGGCTCAAGTGGATTCCAGTGGAAAACTATTTGTCGATGTCTACAAAGATAAGAAAGTAAAGAATCATGAAGAGCAGTAATCAACAGTTTTTTCGTTTTATAAAGGCGTATTTCTTTTGAAAGAAAAGGGGATTTTAAAAAAGAAGGGAGGGTTATCCATGAATCATAACTTAACTGAACTGGAAGTAGAACATTTGCGAAGCATGATTGGTGCTCATGGAACGCTGGCCAAGAAGTTGGAAGCATATGCGCAAAGCTGTATGGATCCAGAGCTAAAGGCAATTTTTGAAAGAGATGCCCAATCGGCAAAACAATCACAGAACGATCTAATGTCTTATTTAAACTAGGAGGGTGTTTATGTTTCAAGATAAAGAAATGGTAAATGATTATCTTGCAGGACTGAATGCAAGTCTTGCCAACTATGCCAATGTCATTGCACAGACAAATAATTCCGAACTAAGACAGACTTTAATTCAGATGAGAAACCAAGATGAATCCCGTCAACGTACTGTCTATTCCTACGCACTTCAAAATGGGCATTATAAACCTGCAGCCCCAGCTTCCCAAGAAGTTGTCAATCAATTGAAAACAGAGTTAATGTCAGAACAACAATAATTTTTTAAAAGGTTTCTTTTAGCCGAAAAGTACAGGGTAGTAAATCCTAGATGTACTTTTTGGTTTTTATTATGGAGAGATACTATTTTTATTAATTTCCCTATTGCATATTTATACAACGGGTAGTAGAATATATAAATGTTGAAATTGTATTAATAATAAAATTTTATTATTTTAAACAATAAACTAATATATTCAATATTTACAGCATAGAAAGAAGGCTAACATCATGAGTAACTGGCTCGATTTATATGATGAGATGGGAAATTATTTAGCGCCGAGCATGGCAAAAGATCATCCTAATATTCCGGTTGTGAAGGAAGAAGGCTGCTATTACTATGGTGCAGATGGAAAGCAATATCTGGATTTCACTTCGGGAATTGCAGTAACGAATACAGGACACCGCCATCCAAAAGTTGTTCAGAGCATTAAAGATGCCGCGGATCAACTTGTGCATGGTCCTTCGGGTGTTATTATGTACGAATCGATTTTAAGATTATCCGAAGAACTAGGAAAAGTGCTTCCTGGAAATCTGGATTGTTTTTTCTTTGCAAATAGTGGTACAGAAGCTATAGAAGGTGCTTTAAAACTTGCGAAGTTTGTTACGCAGCGACCTTATGCGGTGTCATTCACCGGTTGTTTCCACGGTCGTTCCATGGGCGCCTTAGGAGTAACAACTTCAAAAAGCAAGTATCGCAAGTTCTTGCAGCCGTCCCATTTGTCGTATCAAATTCCGTATGCAGATCCAAAAAATTGCCCGGAAGGCATAGACCCGGAAGTGTACTGCGTGGAACAACTTGAAAAAGACTTTAGCCGTTTGTTCAAGCATCAAGTAACACCTGAAGAAGTAGCATGCGTTATTATGGAGCCTGTTCTTGGGGAAGGCGGCTACATTATTCCACCAAAAGCATGGGTAAAAAAGGTACGTGAAATCTGTGACGAGCATGGCATTTTATTGATTTTCGATGAAGTGCAAACCGGTTTTGGGCGAACAGGAGAATGGTTTGCCGCGCAATACTTTGATGTTACTCCAGACATTATGGCTATTGCAAAAGGGATTGCGTCAGGCTTGCCGCTAAGTGCGACTGTCGCTTCGAAGGAACTAATGAAAAAATGGCCTTTGGGCATGCATGGAACGACATTCGGAGGAAATCCAATCGCTTGTTCCGTTGCACTGACAACTCTGGAAATTTTCCATGAAGAGAACCTTGTGGAAAATTCAAAAGTAGTAGGTGCTTATGCAAGGGAACGATTGCTGAAATTAAAAGAAAAGTATTCAATCATCAGCGATGTACGTTCAGTAGGGTTGATGATCGGCATTGAAATTTCGAATCCCCAAACTGGTGAACTTGATGGACAAGCCGTTATGAAAATCCTTGACTATGCTTTGGAAGAAGGCGTTTTGTTCTATCTATGCGGAAATGTTGGGGAAGTAATCCGCATGATTCCTCCGTTAACAATTACAAAGGAACAAATTGATGATGGGTTAGCAATGCTCGAAAAAGCGATTGTAAGATATTTGGAAGAACAATAATTAATTATAAAAGGAGAACAACAACAATGAAAAGAAATGTATTTTTATTCATGCTCGTTTTAGTCATTGGCATTTTGGCTGCATGTGGCGCAGCTGAGAACGAAACATCAACAGGCTCTGACTCTGAACCCACTTCAGGAGAATCGAAAGTATTGCGAGTGGGAACATCTGCGGATTACGCTCCCTTCGAATTTGTAGACACTGCTGTAAGTGACGATATTATTGGATTTGATATTGACTTGGCAAACATGATTGCCGAACGTTTAGGTTATGAATTGCAATTTACGAACTCTGATTTCAACAGTTTGATTCCAGGTTTGCAAGCAAACAAGTATGATTTTGTTATTTCGGGTATGACCCCAACGGAAGAACGCGACAAAGTAGTGGACTTCTCTGAACCTTACTATGAAACGGAACAATATTTGGTCTCTTTGAAAGAAAGCAATATTAATTCAATGGAAGATTTGAAAGGCAAAGTAGTAGGCGGTCAAGTTTCTTCTATTCAACTGGAATTGGCGGAAGGCTTTGCTGATGAATATGGCTTTACAGTTGAAAGCCGCGATCTTATTCCTCAATTGATTCAGGAAATGAAAAATGGCCGTCTTGATGGTGCAGTCATTGAGAATATCGTTTCCGAAAACTATTTAGCGCAAAATGATGATTTAGCAGCATTCCCGGTTGAAGTGGAAGAACCGGATTACAAAGCAGTTGTATTCCAAGAAGGCAGCGAATTAAAGGCAGAATTCGATAAAGTCATCAAAGAGCTAATTGATGAAGGAAAAATTGAAGAGCTTAAGAAAAAATGGTTCGTTGTTGAATAATACACACACGTCATTCAGTACAGCTGAATGACGTTTCTATTCTTACACATAATATTTACATATTTTAGAAAGGGGGCTTACGATGTTTGATTTTACAGCTGTCATTCCCTCTATTCCTTACATTTTGGAAGGGATAGGCGTCACTTTACAAATTGTTGTTTTTGCTACGATCATCGGACTTGTACTCGGGATCTTATTAGCTCTATGCAAAATCGGAAACATTAAGCCTTTGAAATGGTTTGCCGAGTTTTATACGTCGATTTTCCGCGGTACACCGCTTGTACTGCAATTGATGATCATCTATTATGCGATGCCCCAAATCCTGGGTTTTAATATTGAAGCAATGCCCGCTGCAATCGCGGCTTTTGGGCTGAATTCTGCCGCCTATATTTCCGAAATCATCCGTGCAGGCATCAATGCAGTCGACAAAGGTCAACAAGAGGCAGCAAAAGCACTTGGTGTACCTTATAGCAAAATGATGAAAGATATCATTTTGCCACAGGCAATGAAAAATATCTTGCCTTCTTTAATGAATGAATTTATTACATTAAATAAAGAATCCGCAATCGTAACGGTTATCGGTGCATTGGACATTATGCGCCGCGCATATGTCGTTGGCGGTCAAACTTTCCGCTATCTTGAACCGTTATTAATTGCAGGGGTAATTTATTATGTGATGACACTCGTATTGACATTCCTTGGAAAAATGATAGAAAAGAGGATGAAACGCAGTGATTAAAGTTGAAAATCTACACAAAACATATGGCAAGAATGAAGTACTTAAAGGAATTTCTACTGAAATTAAAGAAAAAGAAGTTATTGCGGTAATTGGACCTTCAGGATCAGGCAAATCGACTTTCCTGCGTTGCATCAATCGATTGGAAGAGCCGACGAGCGGCCAAATATCGGTTGGGGGCACAATGATTACTGAGAAGAATGTCATGAAAGTGCGTGAAAACTTGGGTATGGTCTTTCAACACTTTCACTTATTCCCTCATAAAACGGTTTTGGAAAATCTAACCTATGCACCGATTAATGTGAAGGGCATTTCCAAAGCTGAAGCAATCAAAACGGCGGAAGATCTATTAAAGAAAGTAGGTCTATTCGAGAAACGCAACGAATATCCGAATCGTTTATCGGGCGGACAAAAACAGCGTGTAGCCATTGCCCGTGCTTTAGCGATGAACCCGTCGGTAATGCTATTTGATGAACCAACTTCTGCATTGGACCCTGAGATGGTCAAAGAAGTTCTTGCAGTAATGAAAAATCTTGCTGAATCCGGCATGACCATGATTATCGTGACACACGAAATGGGCTTTGCCAAAGAAGTTGCAGATCGCATTCTCTTTCTGGAAGGTGGCCAACTGGTTGAAGATTCGACTCCTGAACAATTCTTCACGGCCCCTAAATCCAATCGCGCCAAAGAGTTTTTGGAAAAAGTACTTTAATGAACAAAATAGAAATCCGTCAGTTAATGAAGATTAGCTGACGGATTTTTTATTTTGGAGTTGAGTGCAGGCCAATCCTAATTCAATATCCCTTTTTGAAATAAGAATGCTACGGCATGCGTACGATTGGCCGTGTTGGTTTTTGCCATCACACTTTTAATATATTGTTTAATCGTTGTTTCGCTGATTTCAAGGAGACTGGAAATTTGTTTTGTACTATAGCCGAACGCGATGCATTTCATTACCTCAAATTCCCGCTTCGATAGTTTCAGTTCATTGTTTTCTATATCAATGGGATGATTCAAAAATAATTCTGCGACTTGTTTACTAAATAAATTTGCTTTCACTAATAAATGGGGATGGAAAGGTGCTTTTAATTTTGAACTTAGAAAATAGCCCATGACAACCTGGTTAAACGTAATCGGGACGACCAACAGTGAATTCTGGTTTTCGGAAATAATATATTTGCGGGAGATATTTAAATGGAAATAATTTCCCTCATAATATTGTGAACTTTTACTAAGGATAGCCTCAAAAATGGCAGGTATGGTTGTCACATCGTCGCGAATAAATGTAATGCTCTTGATTTCAGATGGAGTTGCCGAAAGAATTCCTTCTGCTAAGTGGTCAATCGGGGAATATCGAAAAAGCAATGCCTCTTCCAATGAAAAGGCAGAAAGGAAACTTTCTATCAACAACTTCATTTTTTGGTCTTGATCACCTATCAATTTGATTTTTTCCAAGTTATGTTCCCAACTATTTACTTTTAGCACCAATTAAACACCCCTTATCTAGTAAAAAGTTTAATAGTCTTATATATGCTCTACCTTACCAAAAAAATAGTAAATATACAATTTTCCGCCCGAAAGTATATATTATTTTCTCGAAAAGTAGGAATATTACTCATGGTGTTTAAACCTTACACTAAAAATGTAAGTGTTTTCAAATTTTCTTGTACGAAAAGGGAGGAAACAAAATGGCAAATTTAACTGAAAAAGCAAAACAATATTTGGAGAACTTCTACGCTGGACCAAAGATAGAATCATTTGACCCGATTGAATTAAAAGCAATTATGGCGCAAGCGCCAGCGCCGCCGCAACAGAATTTACCAAGCATTCATAGAACGGAAGACCGCTTGATCACTGCAAAAGATGGGGAAGATATTCGACTGCGGATTTACACACCGGAAGGAGAGGGACCGTTCCCGGCACTCCTATACTTTCATGGCGGTGGCTGGGTAATCGGTTCGGTGGAGATGTTTGATGCTGCCAATCGGTTGGTTGCAACGGAAGGAAATGTCGTAGTGGTATCGGTTGACTACCGTTTGGCCCCGGAATATCCGTATCCAACGCCGATTGAAGATTGTTATGCCGCGTTGGAATGGGTAGCTGCCAATGCAGCGGAAATTAATGTGGATTCATCCAATATTTCGGTTGGCGGGGATAGTGCGGGCGGAAACTTATCAACGGTTATTGCGAAAAAAGCATTGGATCAGAACGGTCCTGAAATTCAATCCCAAATCTTAATTTATCCAGTAACGAACCTCGAATTCGACACAGATTCATATAACGAATTTGCCGAAGGATTCGGGCTTGACCGTGATCTGATGAAATGGTTCGGCATTCATTATGTCGGGGATGAAAAGCTTTACAAAGAGCCCGATGTTTCCCCTTTAAAATATGAGTCAGTACAGGGACTGCCTCCTGTAATAATCATCGCTGCAGAAAATGATGTACTAAAGGACGAAGGAATTGCCTATGCCGAAAAATTAAGACAAGACGGTGTGTCGGTACAGTATGAAACGATCCCGGGCGTTATTCATGGCTTTTACAGCAATATGGACTTCTTTGGGGATGAAACGAAGCAATCAGTTGAGTATATTGTGAATTTCTTGAACAAAGTAGAACAAAAAGCTTAAAGAAGAAGGAAAAGTGAGAGAAGATGAAATTTCCCTCACTTTCTTTTTAAATAACAACCTTTTAAATTAAAACCGCTAAAACGAAGGGAGAATGGGTGATGACACAACAGTTTGACGCTTTGGTGATTGGGGCAGGGTTTTCCGGTATTTATATGACATACAAGCTCCGTGAGCAAGGGTTTACGGTTAAAACGCTGGAAAAAGCGGCCGGTGTTGGCGGCGTTTGGTACTTTGCACGATATCCAGGGGCACGCTGCGACTCGGATAGTGTCTACTATAATTATATTTTCTCTGAAGAATTGTATAAAAAATGGTCATGGTCCACACGTTTTGCAGGCCAGGATGAAATATTGAGCTACTTGAATTTCGCGGCAGATGAGCTTGATGTGAAAAAATATATGCAATTCAATACGGAAGTAAAGAAAGCGGAATGGGATGAAGAAGAAGCGATTTGGAGTGTCACAACCGATGGAGGAGAAGAATTCACGGCCACGTATTTAATTTCGGGGGTGGGGTGCTTATCTACTTCCAATATCCCTAATTTTGAAGGACGTGACAGCTTTAAAGGAGAAAGCTACCACACAGGAACATGGCCGCATACACCGGTTGACTTTAAAGGGAAACGTGTTGGCGTGATTGGAACAGGTTCCAGTGGGGTGCAATCCATTCCTGTAATTGCCCAAGAAGCAAAAGAAGTGTATGTATTCCAGCGAACGCCGCAATACTCGGTACCAACCCGAAATCGTGTATTTACGGAAGAGGAAATTGCCCAATTTAAAGCAGAATTTTTGGAGGCTCGCGAAATAATGAAAACGTCTCCATCAGGGTTGCCGATTCCACGGTCCTCAAAATCGGTTGTAGACACACCAGAAGCAGAACGAAATGCCATCATGGAGGATGCGTGGGAGAAAGGCGGCATGATTTTAAATAATGCTTTCTATGATATTGTGACGAACCCGGAATCGAATGAATTGGTATCGGAATTCCTGCGAACGAAGATCCGTGAAAAGATAAAAAAACCCGACATCGTTGAACAGCTATTGCCTTACTATTATTACTCAACAAAACGGCCAATTCTGGATACAAACTATTGGGAAACGTATAACGAAGATCATGTGACTTTGGTTAATTTGCGTGAACAGCCTATCGTGCGTATTACGGAAAACGGAATTCAAACTTCCGAACAAGAATATCCGCTCGATATCATTGTGTTCGCAACAGGTTATGATGCGATGACAGGTACCTTGTTAAAACTTGATATTAGGGGGCGGGATGGAATCTCTCTGAAAGACAAATGGGCAGATGGTGCAAAGGTCGAAACGTATTTAGGGCTTGGAATCGCAGGTTTCCCGAACTTCTTTACCATTACAGGTCCACAAAGTCCATCTGTTTTAACGAATGTACCGACAGCAATTGAACAACATGTCGAATGGATTTCTGATTGCCTTGTTCATTTAAGAGAACAGAAAGCGAGAACGATTGAACCAAACCGCGAAGCTGAAGAACGATGGAGCAAACAATGTACAGAGATTGCAAACAGTACATTGTTTACGAAAACGGACTCGTGGTATACAGGCTCAAATATTGAAGGGAAGCCTCGTGGATTCTTAATCTATCTGGGTGGATTGGACAACTATCGCCAAATTTGCAATGAAGTTGTTGAAAACGGCTATCAAGGCTTTGAAATGCAATTTGAAGAAGTTAAAGCATAAAGGGGAGGAATTAATAATGGTGAATACTACTTTATCAATCAATGGGAAGGTTCAAGATTTTTTAAGTGGAACAAAGGAGATGTTTATTGACGGGAAATGGGTTCCGGCGGCCAATGGGAAAGTGTATGAATCCATCAATCCCACAACGAATGATGTGTTGGCAAAGATTTATGAAGGGGATGAGGAAGACGTCGATTTGGCGGTCCATGCAGCAAGACGCGCATTCGAAGGCGGCTGGAAAAAAACGGCTCCAAGAGAAAGAGCGAGATTATTAAACAAACTGGCGGATTTAATCGAAGAGAACTTGGAAGTGATCACGCAGCTGGATTCGCTTGATTATGGCGGTACACAGGCTGTTGCGGGTGCCTTCGCACAAAACGCAGCACATCATGTTCGTTATTATGCGGGCTGGGCAACGAAACTTTACGGCGATACGGTGGAGCTTTCAGGTGGCGGAAATATCCATGCCTATACGAAACGTGAACCGCTGGGTGTATGTGGACAAATTACTTCATGGAACTTCCCGGCACTTGGGGCCTGCTGGAAAATTGCAGCACCGCTTGCTGCAGGAAATACAGTGGTGTTAAAGCCTTCCCAGCAAACGTCCCTCTCTACTTTATATATTGGCAAGCTGGTGGAGGAAGCAGGTTTCCCTCCTGGTGTTGTCAATATTGTGACGGGTTCAGGCGGAAAACTCGGTGAAGCAATTACCTCACACCCAGATATCGATAAAATCGGATTTACCGGTTCAACTGTTGTCGGGAAGCGAATTATGGAGAAGGCTTCGAATACACTGAAGAAAATCACGCTTGAACTGGGCGGGAAGTCGCCGAACATCATTTTCGCGGATGCCGATTTAAGCAAGGCTGTCCCTGGTGCCATTACAGCGATTCTCATGAACACGGGGCAAGTTTGTGCGGCAGGTTCCCGATTATACATTGAGCGTGCCGTTTATGATGAAGTGAAAGAAAAGCTTGTAGAAATTGCGGAAAGTTTCGTCCTTGGGGACCCTTTGGATCCAAACTCGCATATGGGGCCGCTGGTGTCAGAATCACAAGTCGAAACGGTTGAAAGATATGTAGAGTTGGCGAAAAAAGATGGCGCGAACATTTTGACAGGCGGAAAACGCCCTGACGACGAAGAGTTGGCAAAAGGGAACTTCTATCTGCCGACAATTATCGAGGGACTGGATGAAAATTGCCAGGCAGTTTATGAAGAGATTTTTGGTCCTGTCCTTTGCATCATTCCTTTTGATTCAATTGAAGAAGTGATCGAACGCGCCAATGCAACAGAATATGGACTTGCATCCGGCGTTTGGACAACAAATTTACAAACAGCTCACACAATGATTGAATCATTGAATGCCGGGTCCGTTTGGGTGAACGAATATTATTTAACGGATGATAATATCCCTCTGACAGGCTTTAAGCAAAGCGGTATTGGCTCTGAAATGGGGCTGGCAGGCATCGAAGCATATACAAAAATCAAAAGTGTTGCCATTAAATTAGGATAAGGGGTGTACATTCATGAAAGCATTGGTTATCGAAGGCGTTAAAAATGCATCTGTACAAGAGGTAGCCGATCCGACAATCGATGAAAATGGGGTAATCGTCAAGGTCAAAGCGAATGGGGTTTGCCGCAGTGACTGGCATTATTGGGCTGGGGATATTCCGATCTCGCAAAAAATTCTTGGCCATGAATTTACTGGAGTGGTTGAAGAGGTAGGAAAGAATGTTAAAAACTTTAAAAAAGGCGATCGCGTGATTGTTCCTTTCTCTGGCAGTGATGGCACGTGCCCATATTGCCAACAGGGACACTCGAACCTTTGCCATTCTTCCTTTATTCCTGGTTCGACTTATGACGGAGGCTATGCAGAATATGTAGGAGTTCCACTAGGGGACCGAAATATCATTCATTTACCGGAAGAAATCACCTTTTTGGATGGGGCCGCATTGGGTTGCCGTTTAATGACTGCTTTCCATGGCGTCGTGGATCGGGCAAAAGTAGAGCCAGGCGAGTGGGTCGTTGTCTATGGTTGTGGAGGCGTTGGCTTGAACGCCATAAATATTGCATCTTCCATCGGGGCAACCGTCATTGGGGTCGATATTAATCCGAAGAATTTGGAACTTGCTAAACAAATGGGTGCCCATGTTGTGATCAATAGTAAGGAAGTCGACCCGGTCGAAGCAGTCAGAGACATTACAGGTGGCGGGGCAAACGTCTCCATCGACGCGCTTGGCATTGCGGATACTTGCTTAAATGGGATTAACAGCTTGGCAAAACGCGGCCGTCACTTGCAAGTCGGTGTCACGACCAAAGTAGAAGGCGGAAGAGTAGCATTGCCAATCGACCAAATGGTCATGCAGGAAATACAGTTTATCGGAACATTGGGCATGCCGAATCACCGTTTTGATTCGTTGCTGCCATTGGTGCTGCAGGGGAAAATTACGCCAGGCAAGATGGTGACGGCACAAATTGCTTTATCCGATGTAACGAATATCTTTGAAGAAATGAGCAGCTTCAATACTTCGGGGACCTATATTGTGACGGAATTTAGCAATAATGCGGTAGGCGTATAAAGTTGTGGACTGTAGATTGATCGTACTATCGATTAATCTACAGTTTTTTCTTCTTCATAAATTTCTGCATCATAGTTCATTCTTTAATTGGTTATGCTAAAACGTAATAAAACTTTGGGAGTTTTACTGAATGCAAGAATTTAAAGTAACCTATTTTTTCGATGAAAACCATTATGTACGAAGGTTTATCCATATGGAAAGCCAAGAAGCTGCCGTAGAGCTAATTCAAAAGGAACGGGACCAATATACCTCCTTTACGGATAGCCGGGGAATTTACCATGAACTTCATACGAAAAATGTTCGGGTCATTCAAATTTCGGCTTATTATCGAAATAAGATATAGCACTTATAAAAATGCGCGGAAAGGAGTAAATCGATGCCCCTCCATCATTATATTGAACAATATTTCAAACAACATCCGGAACGGCGTTTTAAAGGAGTTTCTATAGAAGTTCCACCACTGGATAAAAGGCCAAATGTGTTAAAGGTCGATGAAAGTACGGTTAAGATCCACGAAAATCAGATTTCAATAAGGATATATACACCAGATGATGAAGAAGAATTTTATCCACTATTCGTATTTTTTCCGGGAGGACACCTGATTTCCGCTAATTTGGAATCCTATGATGTTTCTTGCCGGTTGCTTTGCCAACTATCCGGCTATAAAGTCGTCAGCGTCGATTATCGATTATCATCAACACAACCTGCACATGCCGCTTTTAATGATTGCTATCGTGCGACTAAGTGGGTGGTGGAGCATGCAGAAGAGCTTGGCGGAAGACCGGATCATATTGCGGTTGGCGGACCAAGTGCAGGAGGGCATCTTGCAACTGCCGTGGTGATCCATTCGATTAAGACGGGCGATTTTCAATTGGCAAAACAAGTGCTCCATTATCCAATCGTTGATTTAAATGAAAAAATCAAGGGAAGCGAATATCAGTCGAGAGAATTGTATAATGCAAAATATGGCGTTGATTTAACAAAAGGACAAAATGAATTGCTATGTCCCGGACAGAACGACGAGAACGATTCTGTATTTGCAACCGATAAGGAAATTCTTGCAAAATCGCCGGAGACGTTAATCTTTACGGCAGAATATGATCCGTTCTGTGATGAAGGTGAACTGTATGCAGAAAAATTAAAAGAAGCAGGCGTTAAAGTGAAACTCGTTCGTTTTGATGGAGGCATACATGGTTTTATGCAAAATTTTCCCGGATCGCCGGATTATATGCGCGGCTATGACATTACAAGTGAATTTCTGCTAGACGAAAAAGAGTAGTACGAGTCCGGAGAGGAAAATCGTACTGCTCTTTTTTGCCTATATTTTTTTAAAAGCAATAATTTTTCAACCATGTCCTACGTATACATACTGTAAACGAATAAGGAGCGGTTGAGGATCTTGGATATACTTTTTAAAACGTTATTGCTGATTCATATTCTGGGAGGGATTTGCGGACTTGGCGCTACTTTTGCCTCTCCTTACATCATGAAAAGTGCACGTACTGTAAAATCTGCGTTTACGGCTCATATGGTGAATGCCAAAGTAGAACAACTGGCGAAAGCAGGAAGCATCGCTCTGCTTTTGACGGGGCTAATCATGGGGTTCCTTCATCCGTATTTATTTACAACAGGCTGGTATATTACTGCCATAGTTTTATATTTGGTTACCCAACCTATTGTTGCGTATTTACTGCCACGCTATGATAAAGCGATGCTGGAAATTTTAAAAACGGCAGAAGGAGAAGACTTGCCAAGCGAATATATTAGAATAGCCAAAAAAACAGTTCCACTGAATTTGGCAGCCCATGTATTACTGATTCTTTTAGTTTTTCTTATGGTATTTAAACCTTTATAATAAAAAAATAAACATTTGTTGGATTTTTTTGTTTAAAATTTGAAAAACAGGGAAAAGAACCTACAGCAACCTGGAAAATGAAAACACCCAAAAAATGACTAATATTCTTCCATAAATTCTATCTATTATTAATCAACTGAGGAGGCAAAGGCTATAGCATGTACAGAAAATATAAATGCAGTAAAATGCAACTAAGCAATTCAGGGAACTTTAGAAATAATTTACTTTACGTCCTTGATGAAGATGGTTTCTTTATCGAAACGAAAGGCGCGACCGAAAAAATTTGCGGCTATTCTTCGTTTGAATTATTGGGTACGAGCGTCGCTCAATTGTTGCCTATGATTGAAATTCCAAGAATCAGCAATTATATGAATCGTGTTCTGCAAGGAGAATCACTCGAATATCAAACCAGAGTTGTCCACAAAAACAACAAAAAAGTAGACATCTTTGTAAAAGCCATGCCATTAAAAAAGCAGGGAAAGGTCATTGGAGTCTACGGCAAGGTAAATGATTTCTCAAGAATAAAGATGAACGATAAATCTTTGGACAGGGCAAAAGCTACGATTGTTTAAAGAAAATATAATATAAAAGGCAATTTTCCATTATTTTAATACAGGAAAATTGCCTTTATTCATTTAGTAATAAACGTACTTATAAAATTCAACACATTTTACTTCAATTTAAAATTCATATTATCCGACACTGTGTTTTTGAAAATAATATTATTTACGCACAATACTCATAAATTTCTATATTTAATACACGCAAAAGTAAGCAAGAAGATTCAATAAAACCCTTCAAATTGATTTTAATCCTATACCTATAGTGAAAATAGGAAGTGGTTCCTATCAAAAATGAGAACTCTCGGTGGTATTTATATTTATTCAAACAGTCTATTCTTAAAATAATCTCAGTTAACATTTAATAATTCTTTTATTATTCAACAAAGAAGCTGACTTTAACCTCTATCAATCGAAAAGCGGTGGGGGTTTCACTTATACGAATTATTAACTATTAAACTATTTTCTAGGAGGAATTTTTATGGGATTTTCAATCTTACCGAAAATAAAGAAAGATAAAACCGGAAAACAAACGATTTCCCCTTATGAAAGTCAAACACTGACAAATGAAGTTATATTTAATAGTATATTTGAAAACCATCCAGATCCGGTTTTTACCTTAACCCTTGAAGGAGAAATAGCTTTGTACAATAATTCGTTTCTCTCAGCTTTTGGATTCAGAAAAAATAATATTACCGAGAATTTTAAGAAAGTATTTTTTCATGAAGAGATTAATAGACGATTTCAATTAGCTTTAGAGGGAGAATCCCAAAGTTTTAAGGAAATGGTGCGTTTCTCTAAAGGAAATGAAATAATTATGCATGTTACACTTGTGCCTCTAATGGACTTAGAGTTGAATGTAATTGGTATTTACGGCAGTGTCAAAGATCTTACAAAATTTAATGAATATCCAGAAAACTTAGAATCAATAAAGACAAAATATGAATTGGCACAGCAAGTTGGAAAAATTGGCGCCTGGGAGTACGATATTTTGAAAGAGGAGGTCTACTGGTCAAAACAATTATTTGAAATTACAGGTAGAGATAAAAATGAATCCGCAAGAACTAAGGTTGAAGATGGATTGGATTTTGTTTATGCCCATGATATTGAAAGATATAGAAAATTATTTACTAAAGCAGAAAAAGAAGGGGATAGTTATTCCACCGAATATCGGATCTTAAAAGCAGATCGGTCCATCGTTTATGTACATGAAGAAGTTGAGGTTATTAAGGATGCTTCAGAAAATCCTATTAAAATTATAGGGAATACACAGGATATTACTAAAAGAAAACTAGCAGAGAGGGCACTATTAGAAACAGAACAAAGATTCAAACATATTTACGATAACTTATCATTAGGGATTAGGTCATACGATGCCATTCAGGATAAAATACTCTATGTTACACCTGGCATCGAATTAATTGTCGGGTATTCTTCTGATATTTTTTATCAAAAGGGTGCTTTGGAAAAGTTAATTCATCCAGACGATCAACCTTTTTATTCTGAGCAGTACAATAATGTATTAAAGGGATATAGCAAGGGTTTTGAAATACAATATAGAATGTTAAATAAAGATAGTCAAATTGTATGGATTCAAGACAAGACAATCCCTGTATTTAATGATCAGGGAAAAGTCATTCGAATCGATGGAATCCTGACAAATATTACGAATCGGAAACTATTCGAAGAAAAAATTAATCAATTAGCTTATTATGACATATTAACCCAATTACCGAACAGCGTTTCGTTTAATCGAAAAATTGAAAGCCTTGTTGAACAAGACAAACAATTTACTGTAATGTTCTTAGATTTAGATCGATTTAGAAACATTAATAATAGCTTGGGACATGACACAGGGGACATTATATTAAAACAATTTTGTGAAAGAGTTAATCATTTACTGACAGGTTCCTACTTTTTCGCAAGACTAGGTGGAGATGAATTCGGATTGGTTATTTGGGATTATGAACAGTCAAATTACCCAGAGTCAATTGCTCATAAGATTATTAATCATTTAAATTTACCGTTTATAGCAAATGATTTTGAGTTATATTTATCCACAAGTATCGGAATTAGTGAATACCCTGCAAATGGGAATACGACAACAGAAATTCTTAAGAATACGAGTTCAGCTGTGCTACGGGCTAAATTAAATGGAAAAAACAACTATCATATCTACTCATCAAAATTAAATATCTCCTCATTTAAAACATTTGAACTTGAAAGAGATTTAAGAAAATCAATTGACAATAACGAACTAGTAGTTCACTTCCAACCAAGGGTACAAGCTAATTCAGGTAAGTTGCTTAGCGCTGAAGCATTAATCCGCTGGAGACATCCTGTTTGGGGATTAGTTTCACCGGGAGAATTTATACCGATTGCTGAAGAGAGCGGTTTTATAAATGATATTAGCGATTGGGTCTTAAAGGAAGTGTGCCGCTTAATTTCAGAATGGAGAAAGGAAAATTTACAAGTTGTACCTATTTCCATCAATATTCCCTCCCAAAGATTTTTGAAAAGTGATTGGAGAACTTTTATTTTATATGTATTAGAGGAATTCAATGTCAATCCCAATTTATTGGAATTTGAAATTACTGAAACAACCTTATTCGAACATGAAAAAGAAATAGAATTCGCTATTCAATTTTTTAAAGAAATGGGCATTAAAATTGCATTAGATGATTTTGGAACAGGTTATTCATCCCTGGCACACATAAGACAATTTTCTATTGATACGATAAAAATCGATAAATCTTTTATTCAACAAATAGGAAATGACCAAAAAGTAGAAATAATTATAAAATCGATATTGTTTATGGCTAAAGGAATGGAAATGAATATTGTGGCGGAGGGTGTTGAAACTCTTCAACAGTTTGAATTCTTGAAGCAGCAAGAATGTAAAGAAATACAAGGTTATCTATTCAGCGAAGCAGTAACAGAGGTAAAATTTACATCCTTTTTGAAAGTGGGAAGTTTAAAGCCAGTTTTAAATAGGGAAAAAGCACACCTGAAGGATCGGCGAGCATTTTATCGTATTGATCTCCTATTTCCTCTGAGTTCCCAAATGACTTTGACTTCCTTTCAAGGCAAGGAAGTGAATCTAGGTAAAACGGAAGTAATTATCGATAATATAGGCCCTGGTGGACTTCGGATTATCTCAACAATGGAACTGCCAGTACGACCGGATGTAAATTATCAATTCGAAACAACCATTATGAATTATTCACTAACTTTGAATGGCTTTATTGTTTGGAAAAATGAAGTGAAAGATAGATTTTTCGAATATGGAATTGAATTTTCCATTAGCGAAAAAGATAGAGACCAACTGCTAAAAATTCTAAATAAATTTACACTGCACCTAAAGAAAAATCCATTTGTTTCAGATTCGGATTTAATACAGGAAGATAAATTTTATTATTTAATGAAAGCTACTAGTATTGCTTAAAAGTATAGAATCTAATTAAGAATCTGATTGCATTGTATTTAATTCAAAAACCGATGTAATCAGATATTTTTCTGGCAAAAAAGTAGATTTTATCAAACGTAAAATTACTTTAGACCTATTTATTTAGCATATTTATGTTCATTTTTATAAAACTTTACTCCCTAACTCAGGAATAATATGTTATTCTTAGTATTACTTAAGAATTATTTTTAAAAATGGGAGAGGGGAGACTAAGATGAATCCATCAAACAAAATTAATATTTTGTTAGTTGATGACCGACCTGAAAACTTATTGGCTTTGGAAGCGATTATTGAAAGAGATGAATTCAATTTAATCAAGGCTTTCTCAGGAGAAGAAGCACTTAAATATTTATTGAAATATGATTTTGCAGCGATTCTTCTAGATGTACAAATGCCTGGAATGGATGGTTTTAGTACTGCCAAAATTATAAAAGCACGCGAAAAAACAAAAAATATTCCCATCCTATTTATTACAGCCAATAACCTAGACTCAGAACATATTTTTATGGGGTATTCTGTGGGGGCAATTGACTATATTTTAAAACCATTTGATCCACTTATTTTAAAATCAAAGGTAGAAAGATTTGTTGAACTCTATCAATTGAATCAAAAAATCGTGGCTCAATCTGAAGCACTAGAAGAAAAAAATATGATAATTGAACATATGGCTTATCATGATGGATTAACAAAGTTACCGAATCGCAGAATGTTTCAGGATGTACTGATTCAAAAATTGGCGGAGTCCAAGACTGAAAATGAGACATTAGGATTAATGTATTTAGATCTAGACCGTTTTAAGACTATAAATGATTCTCTAGGACATATAATGGGTGACAAAATTTTAAAAAAAGTTTCCGAAAGGTTTATTGAAAATGTTAGACAAACGGACTTCGTTGCACGAATTGGCGGAGATGAATTTGTTATCATTCTTTCTAAAAGCAATCGAGAAGAATGCTTGGAAGTTGCAGAAGCTCTAATAGATAGTTTTAACTCCCCAATACATATAGACAATTTTGAGTTTTATTTAACTACAAGTATTGGACTTTCCATTTTCCCATATGACGGAGAAGATACAAGTACTCTTTTTAAAAATGCAGATGCAGCATTGTATCGAGCAAAAGAGCAAGGCAAAAACAAATATAAAGTTTATCATTCAGGTATGAATATGGAATCATATCGACGTTTCTTAATCCAGAACGATATACGTAAAGCAATTCAATCAGAACAATTTACACTTGTTTTTCAGCCTAAGGTCAATCTAGAAACTTATCAAATCGATAGCGCTGAATCATTAATAAGGTGGAATCATCCAAAGTGGGGGCTACTTAAACCTATTGAATTTATCTCTTTAGCAGAAGAAACAAATTTAATCCTTGATATTGATAAATGGGTGTTAAAAAAAGTTTGCGAACAGATTACATACTGGAAAGAGACTTATAATAAATCCATAAGAGTATCCGTTAATTTTTCAGCACAGCATTTTCTGCAACGTAATTTGATTGAACAAATAAAAGAAATTCTGGAGGATACTAACGTTGATCCAACCCTACTTGAAATAGAGGTAACTGAAACGGTACTCTTACGCAGTAAAGATAGTGTGAAACAGACCTTAGAACAGTTAAAAGAATTGAATATACATATTAGCCTTGATGATTATGGCAAAGGATATTCTTCCATCAATTATCTAAGAGAGTTTCCTTTTGATACTGTAAAAATCGATAAAGCGTTTATTCAAGAAATTACATGTCCTCAAAAACATAGCCGTCTTATAATTGAATCAACAATAGCTTTAATGAAAAATTTAGGATTAAATGTCGTTGCTGAAGGTGTAGAAACAATTGAACAGCTAAATTTGCTAAAAGAATTTAAATGCGATGAAGTTCAGGGATTCATATTTAGCAAGCCTTTATCAACCAATGATTTTATTCGTTATGTTGATAAACATAAACAAAATAGCAGTATAATTGATTCTCAGTGGATTAAAAACAACGAAAAAGTAGAAATTTTGGATATAAGTGAGGAAACAGGAATAAATAAAAGCCTCATCACGCTATCGATTAAAAAAGTTAAAATGGAATACTCTCTTTCCACTAGAGAGCTAGATGTTTTCTCTTTAATTGTTAAGGGACTGAGCAATAAGGAAATTTCTGAAAAACTATTTATTAGTGAACATACTGTAAAAAATCATATTACAAACATCTTTTCAAAATTAAATGTTTCTGACAGGGTTCAAGCAATTGCTTTAGTTTATGAAACAAGTATTAATGAGACGAAGGTGCATTAAAATACTCTTTTTTAAATGATTTATGGAGTGAGAAAAAATGAATGTACGAACGAGAATGTTGATTGGTTTAACCACGCTTCCTGTTTTACTATTAATTTTAATAGGTAGTGGTTGGACACAAATTTCTCATTTAAATAGTGCAAATAAAGTGATAAAGTCTAATTTCGATTCTACCATTTTAGTAAGTCAAATTCGTGTTGATATCAAGGACGAAGGAATTTTGCTAAGAAACTTGTTATTACAAGAAAAAGAAGAAGATATTCTGGAAACTCTTGCTGAAATTCAAGTTGAACAAAGAACGGTTCAACAGAGTATCCTTTTATTACAGGAAAGTGCAACCACTTCTAAGCAAAAAGAAATAGTTAACTCCCTTAAGGAAGCAAATGATGAGTTTGATAACTACGTAAATCAAATTCTTGCCTATTTAGCAAATGACAATAAACAACAAGCTATCCTTTTAATGAATAACAACTCGGAAAAATTTCACAATAAAATTTCTTTAATAACAAGAAATATTAATCAATCATTCGATGAAGATTTGAGCAATTCATTAGAGGGTTCAATAAAAAATTTACAATCTGAGATTATTATTACCGGTTTAATTTTAGCCATCGGAATTTTAGTGATCCTCACACTTCTTTCCAAACTTGTTTTTTCGACAACAAGGCGCATGTCGTCAATGGCAGATTTAATGAGTAATATTTCTAATGGTCAGCTAGACCTCGGTACAAAAGTTCAAATTATCGGGAACGATGAATTTGATGAAATGGGGAAATCCTTCAACCAACTAACAGATACTTTGCAAGATCAAATGAGAAAAGAAAAAGAGTTAACTTGGAAAAAAACGAATATAGCGGATATTTCAACAAGTTTAACAGGGAAAGATGACTTAAAATCACTTGGTGGTGTATTGCTTTCTAAGATAATACCATTAGTCGAAGCTAACAATGCGGTCTTTTATGTAAAAGATATTGATGGTAAATCGGCTAATTATAAACTCATCTCGACTTTTGCAGTGAATGGAAATATTAAGAAAACAATTAAACCAGGTGAAGGATTAATTGGCCAAACAATTATAGAAAAAAAACCTTTAATCCTATCGGAAATACCAAATGATTATTTGCATATTTCCTCAGGCTTAGGTGGGGGAACTCCAAAAAATGTGTTTATTTTACCGATTCTATATGAAGGTGTTTGTGTGGCTATTTTAGAACTAGCATCCCTAAAAGCATTTAATAAAACGAATGAAAGCTTTTTAAATGAATTAGCCTATAATTTAGGAATACTATTGGAAAGCGTGATTGGCCGTATCCAATTAGCCAATCTACTTGAAGAATCCCAAACTTTAATGGAAGAAATACAAGCGCAATCCGAAGAATTGCAAAACCAGCAGGAAGAACTTAAAGCGACAAATGAAGAATTGGAAGAACAGACTCAAAATTTACGCCAATCTGAAATCAAACTTCAAATGCAGCAAGAGGAATTAGAGCAGACAAATGTGGAGTTGGAAGAGAAAGCGAAGCGCCTTGAAGAACAAAACGCGAAATACGAAGAGGCGAATCGCATTGTTGAACAAGCCCGAAAAGAGTTGGAAATAAAAGCAGAACAGCTCGCTTTAAGCTCAAAATATAAATCTGAGTTTTTAGCGAATATGTCACATGAATTACGAACTCCGTTAAATAGTTTAATTATTTTATCGAAGTTGTTGGCTGATAATCAAACTGATAACTTATCAGAAAAACAGGTGGAATATGCAAAAACCATCTATTCATCTGGAAATGATTTATTAAACTTAATTAATAGTATCTTAGATTTAGCGAAAATTGAATCCGGTAAAACAGAAATTATTCCAGGAGATGTTCAAATTGTTGATTTAGTCGAATTTGTTGAAAATAATTTTGCAGCCGTTGCCGATAATCAACAATTAAACTTCCAAGTTGAAGTACAAGAAAATATACAACCGACAATCTACAGCGATCAATTACGCATTCAACAAGTATTACAAAATCTACTAGCCAATGCATTCAAATTTACTCATAACGGCGATGTATGGCTAAAGATAACAGAAGATGCAAATCGGACGGAACAATACGGGAAACCAATTATCGCTTTCTCGGTTGTCGATTCTGGAATCGGGATTTCAACGGATAAGCTAAATATAATTTTTGAAGCTTTCCAACAAGCTGATGGCACAACGAGCCGTAAATATGGTGGTACAGGTTTAGGTTTATCAATAAGTAGGGAAATTGCCGCCTTATTAGGTGGAGAACTTGTCGTTGAAAGTGAAGAAGGAAAAGGTAGTAAATTTACATTGTACGTAGGTGACTACGAACTAAAACAAATAGAAGAGTCGATGCCAAGTTCTAATGTAGAAGTTGCTGCTACCTTAGTTGAAGACCGTGTAATTTTACTAAGTGAAATTACAAATGCAGAAGGCACTTTACCTTCTCCAACAACACAAACGAGTCGTATTAAACGGTTACTTATCGTAGATGATCACTTAAATCAAAGGAATAGCTTGATGGAACTTATCGGAAATATGGACTTTATCATTACAGCTGTTTCATCTGGACGAGAAGCAATTGAAACTTTAAGAGTGGAATCGATCGATTGTATGATACTGGATTTAGGCTTATTGGATACGAACGGTTTTGATTTATTAGCACAAATAAAAAATAATCCTGCAAATCAACATATAAAAATATTTATTTATACAGGTCGAGATATTAGTTATAAAGAAGAGATGGAGTTAAATAAATTTGCTCAGACGATCATTATTAAAAATGAGCACTCACCCGAAAGGTTAGTTGCGGAGCTTGAAGATTATTTAGTGGAATCAAGCTCTACTACAAAGAATAACAACATTGTTATGCAGCTGGTTACCTCAAAACATAGTTTAACAGGGAAAAAAATTCTTCTTGTCGATGACGATGTTCGAAATGTATTTGCACTATCTAGTGTCCTCGAAACAGCTGGGATGAAAGTCGTTTTTGCAGAAAACGGAATCGAAAGCTTAAAAATATTGGAACAGCATCCAGATGTGGACCTCATACTAATGGATATCATGATGCCTGAGATGGACGGCTATGAGGCAATTATTAAGATTCGTGAAAATCCCCTGCACGAACAACTACCGGTAATTGCACTTACTGCAAAAGCCATGAAAGAAGATCGTGAAAAATGTTTGCAAATTGGTGCATCGGATTACATTGCCAAACCTGTAGAGCCTGACCAATTAATTTCTCTTATAAAAGTATGGTTATATTAATTAAAAGGGGAAGTCTTAGAAATGGACCTATTTTCTTTACCACTTGATGAACAAGAAGAGAATTTAGAAAAACTGGAAATCCATCTACTACTTGAAGGTATTTATTTAAAATATGGATATGATTATCGAAACTATGCATATCCTTCAATTAAAAGAAGGGTATGGCATCGTATTCATGCAGAGCAATTAACTAGTATTTCTAGTTTGCTAGAAAAGGTTTTGCATGATTCATCCTGTTTTGCAAGGTTAAGAGCGGATTTTTCCATCAATGTAACCGAAATGTTTCGAGATCCCTTGTTCTTTAAAACTTTTAAAGAACAAGTGGTTCCTTTATTAAAAACATATCCATCTATTCGAATATGGCATGCAGGTTGTGCGACTGGGGAAGAGGTATTCTCGATGGCGATCCTTCTTCAAGAAGTAGATTTATATGAGAAGACCAAAATATATGCCACTGATATTAATACGGATGTATTGAAAATCGCAAAAACAGGCTGTTTTTCATTAGAAAATATGAAAAAATATACAAGTAATTATATGATAGCTGGTGGGGAGCGGGCTTTTTCCAATTACTATAAAGTAACGGATGCCGGCGTTCAGTTTCATTCCTATTTAACTAGGAATGTCGTTTTTGCACAACATAATCTTGTAACAGATAACTCCTTTAATGAATTTCATGTGATTCTTTGCCGGAATGTTTTAATTTACTTTAATAAAGAATTACAAAATAGAGTACACGAGTTATTCTATAATAGTTTAGGAAAGTTAGGAGTTCTTTGCCTTGGAAATAAAGAATCCGTCAACTATACAGATTACAAGGATTTTTACGAAGAAATCAACAGGTTTCAGAAAATTTATAAAAAAATTAAATGACTTTTAGATTTTGAAAATGGATATTTTTCAATTATCTCTTCCTATATCACTACAGTTTATATAGCTACATCCAAATAATAGGTCAGTAAAGCAGCTGGAAATTTGAGTTCTACCACGCAAGCTTTTAAGGCAATTTTATCGTTGTTACAAACGAAAAAATTGCTTTTTTTATTTATAGCAGGTTTTTTATGCGAGGAATAAATTATTAGAATAACATATTATACGACACTCTTATTATTAAAGTTTTTATTCCCGCACTATAAAAACGTACAAATTAATAAACTCACGCACTAGTAAATAAGAGTTTACTCGTTACTAACACTTTTTTTCAAAGAGACACTTCCTATAAAAGGTAGTTTCCCTATCCTCATCAAATCCTAAAGTATAGTTCCAATATAAGAAGACAATCCTAAAGAAGAAATGAAATGGGGAGATTTTTATGTTTGGAATGAACAAGAAAAAACAACAAACAAAAATCACGGAACAAAAGAAACAACAGACTGACAATCTACCTCAGGACTTCACCATTTCCTCGTCAAATGAAAAGTTCATTCAACACATTAAGCAAAAAATTCATTCACCTTCAGATCTGATTTGCAAAGTAATTTCTGATGAGATCAGGATCATTTATTTAACTCATTTAGTTGATGGAAAATCCCTGAAAGAGGATATTCTCAAAACATTGGAAGGTCAAGATGATTGGACACCTAGAACCATTTTTGAAAAGCTCCCTATACCGGAAATGGAAAGCTCCAGCAATTTTAAAACCTGCATACAGGAGATCTTAAAAGGTGGAGTTCTAATCCATGTGGAAGGTTTTTCCGAAGTGGTTATTGCCAAGATTACCACTTATCAAACCCGCAGTTTGACTGCACCGGAAAACGAGTCCCAAGTGGTTGGTTCCCAAATTGGCTTTAATGAAAGCCTCCCAACAAATGTTTCGATTGTACGAAGATATATCACCAATCCTAATTTATGCAACGAGCAATTTACCATTGGGAAGCACACCAATACTTCCTTATCGCTATTATATATTCATGGGATTGCTTCGGAGGATCAAGTCAACACCGTCCGCCAGAGAATTCAGGACCTAGATATAAACGATTTAATCGACAGTGCCAATTTGGCTGAATTAATCGAAGATAGTTCTTCTTCGATTTTTCCGCAATTGCTGCTAACCGAAAGACCGGATCGATTTTGTGATGGTCTGCTAAGCGGGAAATTAGGGATTGTTGTCAATGGAAGCTCAATGGCTATTGTTAGTCCCTATTCATTTTTTGAATTCTTTCAAAGCAGGGAAGACCAAAATTTACGTTGGCCAATCGGGACCTTTGTCAGATTGTTAAGATTCATCGCCATATTTATTGCTATCTTCGCAACACCCATGTACGTGGCAACATTAACGTTCCACTACGACGTCATCCCGCAGCCACTTATCATTCCATTAAGCGAATCCAGGGCGATTGTTCCTTTTCCGCCAGTCATGGAGGCGCTATTGATGGAATTGACGATCGAACTGCTCCGGGAAGCAGGTGCGCGATTACCTACTAAGGTTGGTCAAACCATCGGGATTGTAGGCGGTATTGTCCTTGGTACTGCAGCCGTGGATGCAGGACTTACTAGCAATGTATTAATTATCATAATGGCTTTAAGCGCTCTGGCTTCCTTTACAACGCCGAATTATGTAATGGGAAATTCCATAAGAGTAGTTCGATTTCCAATAATGATTTTTGCCGGTTTTTGGGGCTACTATGGATTAATGCTTGCTTTTTGTATCATCCTTATTCACTTATTAAGACAATCAAGTTTGGGAGCACCTTATTTGGCGCCATTTTATCCGCCGAGATGGAAGGACTGGCCTAATAGTATTATTCGACTTCCACTTCCATTAATTAAGCGGCAACCAACAAATACAGCAAGAGAAGAGAGTAATAACGCTTTGATAAATCGAAGCGGGGGTCTAAGAGGCGAGAAGGTGAAAGAGTGAGCAAAACATCCCAAATCAGCAATAACGAGAAGTTTAATGTCTCCCTTGTATTCTTTATCATTACAACGTGCCAAGTTGGTGTCGGAATTCATGGATTTCAGCGCTTGATTACACAGCAAGCAAAGCAAGATGCATGGATTTCCGTTATTTTGAGTTTTCTGTTCGCACATATTGCTGTCTTTTTTATGGTTAAAACATTGCAACTATACCAAACTAAAGATTTGTATGAAATTCATGAAGATCTATACGGCAAATACGTGGGCACTTTGTTTAATTTTCTATACATTTTTTATTATGCTTTTGCTTTTTTTGTCGTCCTGCGAAACTATATTGAAGTGATTGTCACATGGGTTTTTCCTGGCTTATCCCAGGGCTTCATCGGAATTACCATACTTCTCACTGTAATCTACGCCTTTACGGGCGGATTTCGTGTTTTGGTAGGGATTGCTTTCTTTAGCTTTTTTTCTATCATATGGATTCCCTTTTTGCTTTGGTTTCCCTTGGAGTTTGCTCACTATAACCACCTTTCTCCGGTACTTGCAACCGATCTTGCCTCAATTGTAAAGGGTGCTTATACGATGACTTTTACCATTGTCGGATTCGAAATCCTTTATTTTATCTATCCATTTATAAAGGAAAGAAAAAAAGCGGAAAAATTTGCTCATCTCGGGTTGCTTGCCACTCTGTTGCTTTATTTATTCATCATGCTTGTCTCGATTGTGTATTTTAGCGAGAAACAATTGGAGAGAACGATTTGGGCAACGCTTACTTTATTCAGTGTTGTCAGGTTGCCATTTATTGAACGGGTAGAGATTATTACTATCTGCATTTGGCTTGTTATTCTATTGCCCAACCTCTGTTTTTTTATGTGGGCTGCCTACCGGGGAGCAAGTCGTATAATCAAAATAAAACCCCGCGCTTTCTTGTCGATTTTTTTCGTGATTATGTATGTGGGAATCTTGCTAGTACAATCAAGATATCAAATTAACCATATGAATAATTTCTTTAGTCAGTGGGCATTTATCATAGTGTTTATTTATCCGTTCCTTCTGTACATTTTTGCAAAAACCAAAAAAAGTATAAAGAATCGGGTGAAAAATCATTGAACCGCAAAAAAGTATTCATTCTACTGCTTTCAGTAACCTTGTTTCTATTTGGCTGTGCACAAACCAGAATTCTGGAGCGGATTAGTTTAGTCACTTTAGTAGGATACGATCAAGATCAAGAAGACAATGTTAAAGCAACGGCAGTTATTCGACAAATCAATCCGAATTATGAGAGCAGTATCGAAACACAATCCGAAACGGAACATACAAGCAAGGGAGCAAGAACCAAGCTTGATATGAGAACGGCGAAACAGCTGATGATCGGGCAATTGCGAGTAGTTTTATTTGGTGAAGAATTGGCAAAATCAGGGCTCGATGAAGCCATCCACACGTTGATGATGAACTCGGAGATCAGTACTAGTACTTATTTGGCAGTTGTAGAAGGCGAAACAAAACCCATGATTGAATATAAATATGAAACCATCACTGATATTGGACAATATTTATATAATTTATTAAAACACAATATTGAACAGCAGCAATCGATTTCTTCTACCCTTCATGAGGTAGTGCGAGACAAATACTCTCCATACAGGGAGTTTGCAATGCCTCTTCTTAAAAAAGAAGGAGAGCATATACAAATCAACGGTGTAGCTTTTTTCAATAACGGAAAAATGGTCGGTAGATTACCTGCTGATGATATTTACTATGTTGTGCTGTTGAGTGATAGTTTTAAACATGGGACGCTGGAACTAGAAATTCCCTCGGATAACATTGTATCGAAAAGCAAACAATCAGGGAATTTGCAAATAGCGGTTGATTCCATCGAGACAGATAGAAGATTTGATCTCGTCAGCGTAAAACCTGCCCAGTTTGACATCTCGATCAATATGAAATGTCGTTTGCTAGAAATCGATTCCAACGTGCCGATTGGAAATCATCAAGTAATCAAAAAAGTGGAAAAAGCCATGAGCAAAAAAATGGAGGAAGAAATTAACCGCATATTTAAGTATAGCCAGCAAGTAAACTCTGACATTTTTGGATTTGGTGAAGTCTACAAATCGCATTTAAGTGAATCGGAATTAAAGAATGTTAAATGGAATGAACTGTATCCTGACATAAAAGCAAAGATACAGGTGAACGTGGATATCATAAGAAATGGAACGTTTGAATAATTTTTTGGTAATAGAGTCTGCTATCCAGTGCGACGAATTTTCATTCATATTTTAAAGTACATGGGGAATCCTAAGTTTAAACATAACTAATAGTTAGGTTGGGTTGCTCCAATGAATATAAAACTGTTGATGATCATTGTTCTGATGTTTTCAATACTATTTGCCAACAAAGCCGGAATGGTACATGGTAGTTTGGACAAGCCGTTTGAGAAAGAGAACAATGCTGATAATGCAATCAGCATTATAAACCCTTTCACGAAAAAAGAAATGGATACAATTACTCCGGATGAGTTTCAACTTGAAACAGATATTGTTTTGTACACGAAAGAGTTGGAAGCTTTGGTACATCAAGCGGCAAAAGGTTTCAAAATTCCAATGATTCTCGATAAGATCGATAAGAATGGATCAATCATTGAAGGGCGTCCACTTATTACTGCAGATGAACCTGCACTGGTTGAAAAAATTATAGAGCATACCTTTACAGGTGGAGAAATTGAACTGCCACTAAAATATACAGGTAGTGGGTATGATGAGAAGGATATACCTTATTTAAATGAAGTGGTTTTATCTTCATACACAACATATTTCAATGGACATCACGCCGGACGCAGCAAAAATATTGAACTATCCTCCCTTGCAATCAACCAAGTCATTGTCGGACACAATGATATCTTTTCATTTAATTTAATGGTAGGGCCCAGGGAGGTCGCGACAGGCTACCAAATGGCACCCGAAATTGTGAATGGTAAAATGGTTATGGGAATCGGTGGAGGAATTTGCCAAACATCTTCCACACTTTTTAATGCCGTCGATCGGTTGGGCGTTCAAATCCTTGAAAGACACCACCATTCAAAAGAAGTTGGCTATGTACCAAAAGGAAGGGATGCTACAGTCTCCTTTGGCGGTCTTGATTTTAAATTTAAAAATACTACGGGTATTCCGTTCATCGTGAAAACGTATTACCAATTAGGTTCAATCACAATACAAATCAAGACTTCAAAGGAATATGAACAAATACTAAAAAATGAACTAACTTACAAAAAGGCACAGGATGTGTCTTTTTTTTTTGCTTACTGAAGATGTTGGATAAAGAACCTCTCTTGTTAATTTCCCTTTAGAATTGCATAATGAAGTTAGTAGAAAATGGAAATGTGGGGAAGTGATTTGAGATGAAACAACTTTGGTATGGCGGACCGATTTATACGATGGAAAAAGAGCATGAGAGGGCAGAAGCTGTTTTAGTTGAGCATGGTAAAATCAACGCAGTGGGCAATAGGGAAGAATTAAGAAGGATTGCGGATGAATGCATTGATTTAAAAGGTGCAGCGATGTATCCAGGGTTTGTCGATAGCCACCTTCATCTTCTTTTTCAAGGCGAAAAGCTGGTTCGGCTGGATTTATCATCGGCAAAATCCTCAGACGAGATGATTCAGTTGGTGAAGGATGCAGCAAAGCAAACACCCGATGATCAGTGGCTATTCGGCGAGGGATGGAATGAAAATAACTTTCAAGATCAACAAATCCCCACCATCGAGGAGTTGGACGAAATTCGGTCGATTCCCATTGTCTTAACGCGAGTTTGTCATCATGCTATCTTGGTAAACACGGCCGCATTAAATGCTGCCAACATTAAAGAAGATACCATTTCTCCGGCAGGTGGCGAGATCGGTCGTGATGAGAATGGGAAACTAAACGGTTTACTATATGATTTGGCATCCAATTTAGTCACGGACCGGATACCTCGTGAAGGTAAACAGTATCAGCAATATTTAGAGAACATACTGAACCTATCAATTGATGAACTGTTATCGAAAGGTTTAACGGGCGGTCATAGTGAAGATATGAGCTATTTTGGCCATTTTTCCAATCCGTTTTCCGCTTTTAAAAAGGCAATCGGGGAAAAACGCCATTTCCGCGTAAATTTACTGCGTCATCATGTTGTTTTTGAAGAAATGATGAATGAGAATCTGAATTATGATGAACCATTCATTGAGCCTGGCGCCATGAAAATCTTTGCTGACGGTGCACTTGGCGGGTCTACGGCGGCATTGTTGGAACCGTACCATGACAATCCAAATAGCAAAGGGCTATTAATCCATACAGATCAGGAGCTTGAACAACTAGTCAAAACAGCTCGAAAATATAGCGAAGCCGTAGCGGTACACATCATTGGAGATGCTGCTGCCGAACAAGTACTAAATGCCATTGAAAAATACCCGGTTGCTCAGGGAAAACGAGATCGCCTCATTCATTGTTGTGTGTTGAATGAAGAATTAATCGAACGCATGTCCCATCTGCCAATCGTTTGTGATCTCCAACCCGCTTTTGTTCCATCCGATTTCCCATGGGTCATAAACCGGCTGGGCGAAAAACGGTTGGAATATGCTTATGCATGGAAAAAATTAATAAATAAAAAGATTATCTGTGCAGCCGGAACCGATGCGCCCATTGAAGATATTGACCCACTTGCCTCTATTTATGCAGCAGTGGCGCGAAAAAAACCAAACGACCAGCATGATGGGTATTTACCGCAAGAAAAATTAAGCCGCTATGAGGCAATCCGCGCCTATACGTATGGCAGTGCACAAGCCATATGCAAGGAAGATATCCGTGGACTTATAAAAGCCGGCTATGATGCGGATTTCACCATATTCGACCGCGATTTATTCGCCGGAACTCCGGAGGACATGTTAAAAGCAAAAGTCATTAAAACGGTTGTAGCCGGTCGCACTGTCTTCGAACGTAAATAATAAAAACACATACCACAAAAGGCTCCTATTGTTTTCGCTGTTCAATCCCCCTGGTTCAATTTCCAGAGGGGTTTTTTATCTAGCATAAATCTTAAAATTTATAAGTAACGCCTGTCAGTTTTTCGGAAAGAATCCATAAATTATTCGAGACATGTTCATCAAATAGTTCATCAAGTATTTCCAATTCGGTTGGAAAGCCCTTAATCCCTTTTCTGCCATCCGGTCCGATATATTCTCCTCCACGAATCGAATGTTCGGTTGCTGCATATAAAAGGGGATAAGCCCCTAATTCCGCGCTTTGGCCAATCAATTTTAAGGAAGCCCGCGTAAATCGTTTATTGAGTTTTCCCGACCCTTTTCCAAATAAATAAGTTTGGACGATGCCCGGGTGGCAAGCAACACTTTTAGCATCGATATTCTTGGCTCGAAAACGATATTGAAGCTCTTTGGCAAAGAACATGCAAGCCAACTTGCTTTGCGCATAAGACTGCAAGAGGGAAACTTTCTTCTTTGTCCCCTTGAAGTTTTTAAATTCGGGTTTGGTGTTATGCGCCGCAAGACTTCCGACTGAGATGACCCGGGAATCCGGCGTTTTGATTATTAGATCGATCAATAATCCGGTTAACGCAAAATGACCAAGATAATTGACTCCAAATTGCGATTCAAAGCCATCCTTGGTAATGCGTTGAGTGGGAGCCATGATTCCGGCGTTGTTAATAAGAAGCGACAGAGAAGAAAACTTTCCTCTGAATTCCCGAGAAAATTCTTTTACGCTTTCCAAATCGTTTAAATCTAGTTTCATTACATGGATATTCGCATTCGGAAATTCATATTTTATTTTATCGAGTGCTTCGCGTCCTTTATTGACATTGCGCACCGCAAGAACAACGGTGGCATAATTCCCGGCTAAAGCTTTGCTTGCTTCATAGCCAATTCCGCTATTGCCGCCCGTTACAATAACTATTTTTCCTGATTGGTCGCGCAAATCCTGCTTCGTCCATTCTCTAGACATTGAATACTTGCTCCTTTCTGAGTTTCATGTAAAAAAGATTTAGAAACCAAGAATTGTTGTTCCTATTATATGAATGGAATCGAAAAACAGAAGAAAGAGAGAATAAGTTTTTAATGTTGGAGTATTCCAAAGCCTGGTTCTTTGGAAGCAGCGGTCAGAATAAAATTGTGAAAAGGGGAGAAGAAAAAATGTCGATTGCGGTCATTTACGGAAGTACGAGAGAGAATGGAAATACGGAAGCACTTACTGAGCAGGTGATTGACGGATTGTCTGTTGAAAAAATCCATTTAAGAGAGTTTCAAATTTTGCCCATTAAAGATGAGCGTCATTCAGCAAATGGTTTTCAAGAAGTGTTTGATGATTATAACAATGTGATCGAGACAGTCATGAAACACGATATTCTTATTTTCTCCACTCCTATCTACTGGTATAGCATGAGTGGAACGATGAAGCTGTTTATTGATCGGTGGTCCCAAACACTGCGAGACAAAAATCACCCAAACTTTCGTTCAGAATTGGGGAAAAAGAAAATCTATGTGGTGGCAGTCGGAGGAGATCGCCCTTCGATTAAAGGACTTCCGATGATTCAACAATTTCAATATATCTGCGATTATTTTGGCATGTCCTTTGAAGGATATATAATAGGCAAAGCCAGTAAACCCGGCGAAATCCAGATGGACACAAAAGCCATAACATGTGCGTTGCAGATGAAAGAAACATTGAGAAAGCATGTGAATCCGTAACAGAAAAGAGCAATTAACACTTAACAATGAAACAAAGTGATACAATAATAGTATAACTAGATTTATTGAAAGGTCGTAATAGAAATGGAAGTAAAAGAAACACTCGTACAACAAGGGAAAAATGTGTTGAATAGCATGAAGGATCTTAAACGATTGGCACATAAAGAGGGTCGCGATCGCTTTGATTCTTTTGAAAGATTCAATGCAAACAAACATTCTTTTCAAGTTTATTCGAAGATAGATGCGGCAGTTGCCCAAATGGATGAAACCCAACGTTTTCTGCAATATATGCAAAACTTCGGAGAGTGCTTTGACTCGATACGCTATGATTTTGAAGGTGAAGTGGATGAGCTTTTAGTGGAGCAACGCTATTTACCTGTTTTGGAAGCCTATAATGAAATGGTGATCGGTCTTGACTTTGAGAAAGAAATCATCAATGTGAAACGGTTCTAAACAACACAAAAGCGAGAAGGGGAAACCCTCCTCGCTTTTACTAATGCTGCAAATATTGATATTTTAACTCTTCAGTTTCACGGTTCATATCCACCAGGAGATCGTGTTCATTGAAAAACCAAAGGTCATCTTTTTCAATATAGAAGCAAATGCCTTCGATTTCTTTTTGAACTCCTATATCATGTGGTTCTTCGCGATTCATCCCCAAAGAAAAGCCTTCATGAAATGGGGAAGAGCCGCCATATCTTGCATAAAAGCGAATCGTATCGCCAGCCGATGCTTCCATCTCTTCCTTAAACCATCGCAATGCTTCTTCGGTTACTTTAATATTCAATTTGCCATCCCCTTTTGGTTGATTATTAAAGAAGTGTACTTATACTAAATAAATGTTAAATCCAAGTTACCTTTGGTTCGGTTCCCTCTTTTATTCTTTTTATATTTGCACGGTGACGATAAAAGATAAACATCGATAAGATGAAAACCAGAATCAATAAAGCGAAATCTCCTGTTATGATGGTATGGATCACACAATAAATAAGCGCCACAACCGAAACAATCATGGATGACAAACTAACAATTTTCGTGATTTTTAACGAAATCAAAAATCCGACTATCAAAAGGACGAATAACGGCCAAGCATAGCCCAGGACAACCCCGCCGGATGTAGCAACTGCCTTGCCCCCGCGGAAGCCGGCAAAAATCGGGAACATATGTCCCACTACTGCGACTGCCCCTAAAACTAAAGGGTGGATACTTGATTCAGCCAAGTAGGGAAGCAAAGGAAGCAACGTAGCTGCTGTTCCTTTTAAAATATCAAGGATTGTCACGACAAATCCGGCTTTTTTCCCTAAAACGCGAAATGAGTTTGTTGCTCCCAGATTACCGCTTCCATGTTCTCTAATATCGGTATTAAAAAAGATTTTGCCGATCCATAGTCCTGAGGGAATGGATCCGATTAAATAGGCAAGTATCAATATAATTGCATTTTCCATATAAAAATCCTTTCAAATCATTAATAGTTGGTACTAATAGTTGTTATCACCATCTTACACCTTTTTAGCAAGATGCGGAAGATACATTTCTACTTTCATAATAATCTAATCTGTATAGAAGAGCATCTAATTATTTTTTGGGAAAATGAAAGAAGTTGAAGGAAAAAGTGAAAACAATCGTGAATAAAAGAACATTATGTTTGCCATTTTACAGGTATAATAAGATATAGAGAAATGATCTGGTGATTATCTTCTGTTTGTGCTAATTGACTTTTGTTTGATACAATGAATAAGCTTATCTAGAAGAGGAAATGTTGACAGAAATTACTATAGTCGTTTACGATAAATAGAGAGACAGAACAGATGTTTGTATTTTTGGAGGGGATTTGATTTGGCAGTAAATCAGCCGGGGATCGCATATGATGACGATGCCATTCAAGTATTAGAAGGATTGGAAGCGGTTCGTAAAAGACCGGGGATGTATATCGGTTCTACGGATAGCCGGGGTCTTCATCATTTGGTTTATGAGATAGTGGATAATGCAGTTGATGAAGCGCTTGGCGGATTCGGTTCACATATCATCGTAAAAATCCATGAAAATGGATCAGTAAGTGTTCGTGATTTTGGACGTGGGATGCCAACAGGGATGCATAAGATGGGAAAACCAACGCCGGAAATTATTTTCACGGTACTTCACGCTGGAGGCAAATTTGGACAAGGCGGATATAAAACTAGTGGGGGTTTGCACGGAGTTGGTTCTTCTGTTGTAAATGCTCTTTCAAAGTTTCTGGAAGTAACCATTTACCGAGATGGACAAATCTATCACCAACGTTTTGAAAATGGCGGAAAACCCGCTACAACACTGGAAGTAATCGGCAAAACGAAAGAAACTGGAACGCTTGTTCAGTTTTTGCCGGATAAAGATATCTTCTCTGTTACGAAATTTAATTACGATATCTTGGCCGAGCGTTTGCGCGAATCTGCCTTTTTATTAAAAGGCTTAAAAATTGAACTAATTGATGAACGCGGAGAAGGACAATCCGATGTGTTCTATTATGAAAACGGGATTGAAGCGTTTGTTTCTTATTTAAATGAAGAAAAGGATGTGCTTCACCCAGTAAAGTACGTTGAAGGTACATCCAATGAAATTGAAGTGGAATTCGCTTTTCAATTCAATGATGGCTATTCAGAAACCATTCTTTCCTTTGTAAACAATGTTCGAACGCGTGATGGCGGTACCCACGAAACAGGTGCTAAATCAGCCATGACAAAAGTGTTCAATGAATATGCGCGCAAGGTTGGATTGCTGAAAGAAAAGGATAAAAACCTGGAGGGAACGGATATTCGGGAAGGGCTATCTGCCATTATCTCCATTCGTATTCCTGAGCATCTTCTGCAATTTGAAGGCCAAACGAAAAGCAAGCTTGGTACAACAGAGGCACGTGCTGCAGTAGAAAGCGTGGTTCAGGACCAAGTGCTTTATGTGCTGGAAGAAAATGCGGAGCTGTCCGCTTCACTCGTTCGCAAAGCGATTCGGGCGCAACAGGCAAGGGAAGCCGCGCGTAAAGCCCGCGAAGATGCCCGCAGCGGAAAAAAGAAAAGATCAAGTACTCTTCTTTCCGGAAAATTAACACCCGCTCAGTCGAAAAACGCTGCGAAGAACGAATTATACCTGGTTGAGGGTGATTCGGCAGGCGGTTCTGCCAAACAGGGCCGAGATCGTACCTTCCAGGCAATTCTGCCTTTGCGAGGAAAAGTTATTAATACAGAAAAAGCAAAGCTTTCAGACATTATGAAAAATGAAGAGATTTCCACAATCATTCATACAATCGGGGCTGGAGTAGGTGCCGAATTTAATGTTGAAGACGCTGCTTACGACAAAGTGATCATCATGACCGATGCGGATACAGATGGTGCCCACATTCAAGTATTGCTACTAACTTTCTTCTATAAATACATGCGGCCTTTAATAGATGCCGGAAAAGTCTTTATTGCGTTGCCGCCGCTTTATAAAGTCTCAAGAGGAACAGGTAAAAAAGAAGTCATTGAGTATGCGTGGACAGAAGCGGAATTGCAATCTGCCATCAACAAAGTGGGCAAAGGCTATATTCTTCAACGCTATAAAGGGTTGGGGGAAATGAATGCCGACCAGCTTTGGGATACAACGATGAACCCGGAAACGAGAACGTTAATCCGCGTCACGATAGAAGATGGTGCACGTGCGGAACGCCGTGTGACAACATTAATGGGCGATAAAGTAGAACCACGGCGCAAATGGATTGAATCCAATGTGGATTTTGGTATGGAGGATGATATGAATATCCTGGATAGCGATTTCATCCAACATGAGGAGGGTTTAGATAAATGACGACATCCGAACGTTTTCAGGAATTACCATTAGAAGAAGTGATGGGCGATCGGTTCGGTCGTTATAGTAAATACATCATTCAAGACCGTGCACTGCCGGATGCACGCGATGGGTTAAAACCCGTTCAACGCCGTATTCTGTATGCTATGTACAACGAAGGAAATACAAGTGAGAAACCATTCCGCAAATCGGCCAAAACGGTCGGAAACGTAATTGGTAACTTCCACCCGCACGGTGACTCATCCGTTTATGAAGCAATGGTTCGCTTAAGCCAGGACTGGAAAATGCGCCATATGCTTATTGAAATGCATGGAAACAACGGTTCTGTGGATGGGGACCCTCCAGCTGCCATGCGTTATACGGAAGCTCGATTGTCTTCCATAGCTGCTGAAATGCTTCGTGACATTACAAAAAATACGGTTGATTTTGTACCGAACTTTGACGATCAAGACCTGGAGCCAACTGTTTTGCCGGCTAGATTCCCAAATCTGCTTGTAAATGGTTCCACAGGGATTTCTGCTGGTTATGCTACAGATATCCCACCACATAATTTAACAGAATCACTGGATGCCGTTTTGATGCGTTTGGATCAACCGAATTGCACGGTTGATGATTTAATGACAGTTATCAAAGGCCCTGATCTTCCAACGGGCGGCATCATTCAGGGTGTAGAAGGCATAAAAAAAGCCTATGAAACAGGAAAAGGCAAAATTATTATCCGTTCTAAAGCAGCCATAGAACCGCTTAAAGGCGGAAAAGAACAAATCGTCATTACTGAGCTGCCATATGAGGTCAATAAAGCCAATTTAGTGAAAAAAATTGACGAACAACGAATTGATAAACGGTTGGACGGGATTGCTGAAATTCGCGATGAATCCGACCGCACAGGGCTTAGAATTGTCATTGAGTTGAAAAAAGATGTACAAGGCGAAGGTATTTTGCAGTATCTATATAAAACAACCGAACTGCAAGTCAATTACAACTTTAATATGATTGCCATTCATAATAGACGACCGACTATGATGACGCTGCCATTAATTCTGGATTCTTATATTGCCCACCAAAAAGAAGTGGTAACAAAGCGTTCAAAATTTGAACTTAAAAAAGCCAATGACCGTTTACATATTGTAGAAGGGTTGATTAAAGCCATTTCAATCCTTGATGAAGTTATTGCTGCGATTCGAGCTTCAAAAGATAAGCGGGATGCAAAATCCAACCTTGAGGCACAGTTCGGCTTTACGGAGGTTCAATCGGAAGCAATTGTCAGCTTGCAATTATATCGTTTAACCAATACGGATATTACGGAATTGCGTGCTGAACAGCAAGATCTTGAGAAGTTAATTGCGGAGCTGAAAGAAATCTTGGCAAATGAAAAACAATTAATAAAAGTAATAAAATCAGAGCTGAGAGAGATTCGTAAAAAATTTGGCGAACCACGCCGCACAACAATTCAAGCAAAAATTGAAGAAATCAAAGTAACATTGGATGTTCTTGTACCAAGCGAAGAAGTAGTCGTAACAGTAACAAACGACGGCTATGTAAAACGGACAAGCATTCGTTCGCATGCAGCTTCGAATGGCCAGGATTTTGCCATGAAAGATTCGGATTATCTATTATTCGAAGAAACATTGAATACGCAGCATCATTTGCTTCTTTTCACTAATAAAGGCAATTATATTTATCAACCAGTGCATGAACTTCCGGATATCCGCTGGAAGGATCTTGGGCAGCATATCTCCAGTATTGTGCCGCTTGATCGGGATGAGCATATTATTAATGCATTTGGCATCGATAAATTTGAGCAGGAAAATGCCTTTATCTTGACTGCAACCAAAGAAGGGCAAGTAAAACGTTCTGCTCTTGCCGATTACGCGGTTACAAGATATTCTAAACCGATTAAAACCATGAATGTGAAAAATGAAGACGAAATGATTTTTGTGGGGCTCGTAACAAATGAAAAAGAGCTTTTATTAACGACTTATTTAAGCTATAGCCTTCGTTTTGAGGTTGAGGAAATTCCGGTAACCGGTTTGAGAACAGGCGGGGTAAAAGGAATCAACTTAAAAGATGGAGATCAATTAATCTCGGTCAACCTGCTTCAGTCAGGGGATGAACAAGAGGTAATCGTTGTTACGCATCGAGGTGCAGTTAAGCGCATGAATGTCTCGGAAGTTGAAAAAAGTTCAAGGGCCAAACGCGGAGTTGTCGTGCTAAAAGAATTAAAGTCTAACCCACACCGTATTTTTGCCGTGAGATTGGTAAATTCCGATGACTCAATTTTATTGGAAACAACAAAAAATGTGCAAGAAACCATTGCAGTAAAAACATTAAACAAAGCTGACCGTTACTCAAATGGATCTTTGAAAATGGATGTTGCAAATGATGGAGAATTGATGCTGGTTAAAGTCATTTCTCATAATAAGGAAGAAATACAGTAATTTTTTAGCCATGTAATCACGTCAATTGTGATTGCATGGCTTTTTCTAATGTCAGTTTGTAAAATATTGTATTGCAATTGTGAACCAAACCTCCTACCATTAAATTGTTTCGTAAACGTTTAGGAGGAACTAAAATGCATGTTCATAACCGGTTCAAAGGAATTCTTCTCGTTCTCACAGCGGCTATTTTTTGGGGGATATCCGGGACTGTTTCCCAATATTTGTTTCAAGCTTTACAGATTAGTCCTGAATGGTTAACAGCCGTACGTTTATTATCCGCAGGTTCTTTACTGATGGCCATTGCTTTCAAGCAACAAGGCACACGTATCTTTGATATCTGGCGACAGAAGGTAGATGTTGTGCAAATAATTCTCTTTGGGATTGTGGGCATGATCGGGGTGCAATATACATATTTAGCGGCCATTAAATATAGCAATGCTGCAACAGCAACCGTGCTCCAATACTTAGGTCCGGCAATTGTTACAAGTTATTTTATTTTTAAAGCAAAACGATGGCCAACAAGAAAAGAAGGATCTGCTGTATTTTTGGCATTGCTCGGTACTTTGCTGCTTGTTACTCATGGAAATATACATACATTGTCGATTTCTAAGGAAGGTTTGTTTTGGGGAATATTATCAGCTTTCGGGCTTGCTTTTTACACCATTCAGCCGATTCAACTTTTAATGAGATGGGGTTCCACGATGGTGGTGGGGTGGGGCATGATAGTTGGCGGAATTGCCTTTTCTATTGTAAACCCGCCTTGGCAATTTGAAGGCTATTGGAACTTCAATGCAAATTTTGCTTTTTTATTTATCGTAATCTGTGGTACTGTCCTTGCATTTTATTGTTATTTAGAAAGCTTGAAATACTTATCGGCATCGGAAACAAGTTTACTGGCATGTGCTGAACCATTATCCGCAGCAATGACATCTGTGTTATTTTTGGGCGTTTCTTTTGGATGGTTTGATTGGATCGGAACAGCGTTGATTTTATTCACAATTGTTCTGTTAGCGAAAAGAGAACAAAAAGCCGTATAAAAAAACCTCGAGTTTCAAAAACTCGAGGTTTGGCGTTTTAGTGGGAAACATCCTGAACAGAAATACCAGTTTGTGCTTTAACATCAACTTCACGATATTTCATATCATCTCTTTCTTTAGAAAGCATTGTTCCAATCCAGCCGCCTAAAAATCCTAGTGGTACTGAGACAATTGCTGGGTTCGTTAAGAAGATTAACGGATCTCCAACAAATATCGCTTTACCAGCCTCTGGATTCCAAACGTTTGGCGATACCGCCACCAAAATCAATGCAGAAATCAAACCTGTCAGCATTGCAGTTACAGCACCGGATGTATTGAAACGTTTCCAGTAGATTGTATAGATGATAACCGGCAAGTTTGCTGAAGCAGCGATACAGAATGCCAGAGATACCAAGAACGCTACGTTTAACGTTTGGGCCCCTAAAGCCAATACAATTGAAACCACAGCAATAATAATCGATCCAACACGAGCAGCAACAACTTGTTCTTTTTCAGTCACTTTGCCTTTTTTAATGATTTGGCCATAGATATCATGAGATAGGGCAGAAGCACCTGAAAGTACAAGGCCTGCTACTACAGCTAAAATCGTTGCGAATGCAACAGCACATACGAATGAGAACAAAACATCTCCACCTAAAGCTTGAGCTAGAAGCGGGGCAGCCATGTTACCGGCAGCATTGGCAGCAACGATGGATTCTTTACCAACGAATGCTGCAGCACCGAATCCAAGGAAGATTGTCAAGACATAGAAAATTCCTACAATCCATGTCGCCCAAATTACAGAAGAACGGGCAGTTTGAGCATCTTTTACTGTGAAGAAACGCATTAAGATATGCGGTAAACCAGCTGTACCCAGAACCAGTGCGATTAACATGGAAATTGTATCAATTCCATTTGTATATTTTAACCCTGGATTCAAATAAGCTTGTCCTGCATCTGTTGCAGTTGACATTTGAGAGAACATAGTTAAAATATTAAAGTCAAATTTAGCTAAAACCAAGAATGAAATAATTACTGTACCCAACATTAACAAACAAGCTTTAATAATTTGCACCCAACTTGTTGCAGTCATTCCACCGAATAAAACGTAGATTGTCATCATGAATCCAACAAGAAGTACTGCAACCCAATAATCGATTCCCAATAGTAATTGAATCAGTGCACCAGCCCCCACAAGTTGAGCAATCATATAGAACAATACGATTACGATAGAACTTAATGCAGCTGTACCACGAACTTTTTTTGCATCGAAACGGGCAGAAATCATGTCTGCCAACGTAAATTTACCAAGATTTCTTAATGGTTCAGCAACAATATATAAAACGACTAGGTAAGCAACCAAGTATCCAAGAGAGAAGAAGAATCCATCGAATCCATTTAATGCGATTGATCCGGCGATACCAAGGAAAGAGGCCGCTGATAAATAGTCTCCTGAAATGGCAAGTCCATTTTGCCAACCACTTAAACCACCGCCAGCTGTGTAGAAATCACTGGCTGTACTTGTTTTTCTTGAAGCCCACCAAGTAATAACCAATGTCAATCCGACAATTGCCAAGAACATAACAACAGCAGTTATACTCATTATTCAACACCTCTTTCATACTCTTCGATAATCGCTTTTGCTTCCTTATCGAATGAATTCGCCTTCGCTACATATAAATGAGCCAATCCCCAAGTCATTATAAATAGCCCAGCAGAGTAAAACCACACCCAAGTTATTTCTCCCACTGCTTTTTGGTGAAGAATTTCAGTAAAAGACGTCAAAATAGGCAATAACAAGTAGGCAGCTAAGAAAATAACTGTAATTGTCCATAAAAAGGAATTTTTCTTCTTGGTTAATTCCTTAAATGATTGCATCTCAGCAATCTTGTCATAGTCAATACGCTCATCTTTCAAGTTCCTCGCCATAAACATCCCCCTTTTTTAAGTTGTTTTTTTCTACTTCTTGTTTGCAAAATTCTATTTTGATAGATTTTACAATTATTATTGTATTTAAGCGTTCACAAAATTGCAATACTTTTTATTTAAATAATAAAATATTTTTAGAAAACTTTTACGATTAAAAGAGAAATTTTTAAAGTTAACGAGATTTATAACAACAAATTACTTAAAAGCGGGTATTTTAGTCGAAGTATAAAGGACAGAATTTGAAAACTTTTAAGTATTGACAAAAACTAAATGGATAAAGAAGGGAGTTTCATTTAGGAGTCTATTGGAAAAATTGATATTGCGTAATAAAAAATTGATGTTAGGTCACGATATAGAAGAAAAATTATTACCAAGGTTTTGAAGTTCAAAATAGTAATAAATATTGATGAAACCGATGAAATGGAAGCCCAGCCAAATAAAGTGCCAATTTAGCTGATAAAAATAATAGAAGAAATCTAATTAATAATTTAAATGGCAATGTAGATGAAGATCAAGGAAAAGTGCAAAAAGGGTTAAAAAGGACAGATGCTTGGATAAAAAAGATAGATTATAAAGATAGATTATTCTTAAATGATCAATCTAAATGGAAGGATTCCTAAATAAAGGTTATTTTTAATTCTGTCTCACTATTATAAGTATACTTTTGAAACGAAACGCAGCTTCCTATAATTTATATTATGTAAACTAGAAATTTTTCCCGTGCAGAGTGGCTTGATGCCCTTTAGTTCCCATAATATCTGTACTAATCGACTAAATTTATTGAAGTTCCTAATAATTTTCATGTGAACGATAATTCTCCTTTTCAAGGATAATTGGGTTTTTTTGTGCAGATAATTGATTATCGTTTAATCATTTATCTGGAGATTTTCATAATGCAACTAAAAGCTGCGATTGATGAATTTATTCTGTATATTGAAATTGAAAAAAATTACTCTACACACACTGTTACAAGCTACGAATATGATCTACAGCATTTTCTTGAATTCTTAACAAATCATCAGTGTTCAACTGACTTGAATGAGATTACCAAAACACTTGTACGACGATTCATTCGGTATGAATTAAGTACAAGACACCAACAAGCTCGTTCAGTGAATCGTAAAATTTCCTCCTTAAAATCATTTACTAAATTTTGTTTGGAAGAAAAATATTTACAGCATGATTTTATGACTGGAATTGAAACACCAAAAACAGATGCTAAACTCCCTGTTTATATGACAGTGAAAGATTTACAGCAATTATTTCACTCTTTAGAACAAGATCGATCACGCTTGGCACAACGTAATGAATTGATGTTTAAATTACTTGTAACAACTGGTATGAGACGTTCTGAACTGGTTTCCTTGACCTGGGAGCAATTGGATTTTACGAACGAGACTGTGAAAATCTATGGTAAAGGTAAAAAGGAACGTCTGTTGCCTCTCCATCCACAAGTAATGCATTCTAACGGCTTATAAAGAAGCGTTAAATCCTGACCAAGCGTATCGAACAGAAGCAGTTTTTTTGAATCATCATGGGCAACCGCTCGATCCACGTGGCTTACATGTCATTTTTAAAAAGGCGTTAAAAAAAGCAAGCCTCCCTCCTGCCCGTTTTTCTTTACATCATTTGCGCCATACCTTTGCGACTTTGATGCTTCAAGAAAACAATGAAAATATAGATTTACGAGTCCTTCAGGAACTTTTAGGCCATGAGAGTATAATTTCAACCGAAGTTTATACTCATGTTGAGTTTGAGCAAAAAAAGAAAGCCATCAATTCCTTTAATATTTTTAATCTGTTATTCTTAATAGAAGAAACTACCCATTATTGGGTAGTTATTTTTTTGCATATGGTCCATAAAAATATGGCGGATAATGACCGGTTGGTGGCTGTGGTGGATAATTATAATTCATTTGTGGTGGAGCCATTGGATAGCCGGTCGGTTGTAATCCGTATTGCTGATAAGGGTAAATTGGTGCCATTGAATGTGTTGGGGCTACGTTAATGCCCTCTGCTGTATGAAATAATGAATTGGAATGATCTGTCGTAGTTGATAACATTTGCTCCATTTTTCGGGAAAAAGTAAACCGAATAATATCGTCTTTAAATACATTGATATAGTATGCATTTTTCTTCTGGTTCTCAAATGCAACGGGCAATTGTTCATAAATCGATTCTAGATCCATCTCTACATTGAATTTTTCTTCCATTTCTAGTGCGGTTTCTAATACGGTTTCTAGTAATAATTGCGCTATGCGAAGTTGTTTTACTTCCCTCGAATCTTTACGAAAATATCGTGATAAAACGCCTTGTGTTGTTTTTTTAGAGTGTAATAACAACATACGAATTGCATTATCTTCTACTCCCATATCGTGAAAGATGGTCGCGACTGAATAGCGCAAGCCATGCGGTGTAAAATATTTATCCGTTTTTGTAATTTTACTCCCAGTGTTTACACCTTCTTTTTCGGTCACGGATGTTTTAATAATCCAGCCCAAATGCTCACAAATCTTTCTCACAATATAATTCATTTGTTTATTAGCAAACGCCTTTCCGCGCAAGCCATATAATAGTGCATCCTCTGGTTCCTTCCCCTCCGCAGATTCCACAAGAACTGACATCGCTTTTGGGGGAAGTGGAAGAAAACCTTCTCGATTTTTAGAATTGATCCTTTTTTCTTCTTCTTGGAAGTTTACCTCCATTTTATCCAATGTGATGTTTAATGCGCTTGATTCGTGATCAAGAGAATTAACTTTTAGTTCTTTTAAATTTGTAGACCGTAGACCTGTATAAATATCTGTTAAAATGGGAGCTAAAACATTAACTCCTTCAGATTGTAATTCATGAGCTGCTTTATATACTTGATACAGTTCGACTAAATTTAAGTCTTTCGATAGATGCGATTCGGCTGAATAATCCTCAATCTCAAGGTTTAAAAATGGATTACCAGTGATTATACCTTCATTATTTAAATGACTAAATAATGAAGGTATCGTGCTTTTACGTTGATTTAATGTACTAGGTTGGAATGTACCATAGTGATCTTTCAACCACTTTTTCCCATAATCATATGTAACATTTTCAATAATTGGTTCCAATCCTACACTTTTCATGTGTTCTGCTATTAATTTGATATTTCGACGATATGCTTTTTTAGAATTTGCTGACCATACACTCACACTCTCTTGTGCTAGGTAAGCTTCTTCCAATGTACTTTTTACTGTGATGTTATTATTCATCTCATGTCCCTCATTTCTAAAAATACAAAAAATCCCCAAACTAAATACAAGTCATCACATGAAATACGATGACATCGTAAAAGTTTGGGGATCTCCCTTTTTTTATATTAATATACTACCAATGTATAGAAATTTTAATTATTTGTCAAATACTTTTTTTACTTATTTTCAGAATCAATGATATAAAGTAAAAATGGCCCTTTATATAAAGAAGGCCCAATTCCTTTTACAAGAATTACGCCCGACTGTGAATAGTAAAAATTTAATATGTGGAAGACTAAAAGTATTTGTTTTCATATGTATCAATTAACTTTTAAATTCTGCAAACGGTAGTTCTTCATTTTGTACTACTAGTTCTCTTAGTTCTATAAAAATTTCTTTGTAAAAATGAGTAGTAAAAGTAAATGCTTCAAGCTCATAATCAGTGAGTGGAAATTCTTCGTTATCATCAGTGAATTGTATGTTCTTTAAATCCTTACTAATCTTATGGCCTAAAAAATAGCCAAAAGAATTGGGATGTGTTAATTCCGAGAGCTGATCATATCCCTTTCTAAATTTGGTATCAGTATAGCCATATTTCTTTTTTAGAAAATGGTCAGCTGCATCAATTAATTTCATTACATTGAAGGGGTCAGGAGAATCCGGCAAATTTATCTTATCTTTTGTTCCAAGATACAATTTTAACAAAATAGAATCAAATTCTTCTGAAGTTAGAACTTGTTCCTTAAACTGTATATACTTTTTATGAGCTAAAGCAATCGCACCTGTTGTCTCAAATAATGCCCTCACAATTATTGCAGAGCATAGGGGGTTTTGTTGATTTAAGCTCTCGATAACCTAGTGCTTCATCTCCATAACATTTGTCTTTCCAATATTATTCTTCCCGACGATAAAGTTCATCGCTTTGTCAAAGTAAAACTTTGTTCCCGAAAGGTTTCTAAAGTTTTCGATCTCATTTATTTCGCTTACAAACATATTCCCACCTCATTTATATTGCTAAAACTACAAATTATAAATATTATTTTTTCTTCCTCTATGTACTCGTTAATAAGTAGGAACAATATAATCCTTATTAATCAAGGCCTTTCCAATAATAGAATACACAGACTTCTTCAAAGCTTCCTCTAATATCCATATATCGTTCTAGTGCGAGGTTGTTAGGCTTAAAAACAGAAAGGTTTTAACCAGCTGCTCTTCAGGTGAAATAGTGATCCAACATCACTAAGTTTTAATAGAAACACAACCTGCGCCAATATTACATAAACCTGTTTCGGGTACAATTAACGCTTTAGCTACTTTGAAATCCCCTGCTAAATAAGCAATAACCGAACGCACATGTTCATAGCCGGTAGTTGCCATATATAATAACTTATATATGTATCTCAAATACTTTCGTGTATAGAACTTTTTTAAGTAACAATGTAAAACTGCAAAAGTGTAGTAAAATGAAATTAAACCCATTATTATACTTATCATCACCTAATAAACTTCTTTTCAATTATGGTTATAGCCGAACGATATCGTTTGAAGCTTCCGTTTGAAATTGTTTTCAACTTCAACTGCTTCTATTGCTGTAATATCCTTTGGCAATACTTTTAAAATCGAATATTGGAAATGTATGTGCGCGGTAGAGTTAAGAGCATGAAGCTGTTTAAATGCTTCATTCCCTCCATGTAATGTTGAGGCATATTCAGTCCAACGACCAAGCAAACCATTTTTACTGTATGAAGATCCGATATAGATTTTACCATTTGAAAGATCTGTAATTGCATAAATAGCATTGATAGAACTTAGAGCGATATGCCAATCATTATAAATTTGTCGGTTATTGATGATTTCTTTTAACTCGTTATAAGTTAATAAGACATTTTCGTAACCCGGAAAGACAAATTTACTTGTATTCACTAGCTGTGTAATGATTTTTTCATTCGTTCCTTTTTGAGACCATTTAACAGCTGCCTTTCCCCATTCAATATATAATTTATTTTCATATGTAATTAATGGGTCATTATCAATTTCAAATAAAGGATGCATAATTTCATCATTATAAGGTTCTAATATAAATGAAGAACAATTTGGCGAAATTAACGGTGTGTTTCCATGTCTTACTTCATATGATTTTAAATATTTCGCAGTAGTTCCTTCATCTGCTGAAAAAACAATTACTTTATCGTACCCGTTAAAAAAATGAGGCGATTGTTTTTGGGTATATTCACGTAAAAAGCCATTACGATATGCTTTGATAAATCGTTCATGTTTCAACGAATGACGGATAAGTAATGTTTTATTCAAGTTGTAATTGCAACGTTGTAGTAAATCTGATAATAATAAATGGGCCATTTTTTCTCCCTTTAGATTATAAAGTGTGTATAATTAATCGAAATTTTAAGTCCCGGATTCTCGATCCATTGATATTGCTTCCCATCAAGCATTAGAATATTGGTTTCATCTTCTTCGAAAGATACATAAACACTATTATCATTCATCCTCATTTTTTTCATTTAATAAATATCTTTTGTATTCTATATAATATTTCAAAGTTCTCTCATACTCATTTGCTCTGTTTGCATATGTATCATTAATCTTTCCAATGATTTCTTCATTTAATTGATTTTCACTGTTGTAAATTTTTTTCTCAACCATATTAATAAGCCTGCTATTATACTGACGCTAACTGAGTTATCTTTCAACTTTTTAGCATCATTAATTATTAAATGCCTTTTCTTTAGGAATTCAATAAACTCCAAACATCTTCCCCACCTTAATTATTATTAATTTCAAAGAAATTATCTAATTATGATTGAATACATCTCCAGAACCAATTACAGAATTAATTCCTTTATACCTTTTTTAAGGATATATTTTCCTATTTACTTATTATAAACTAAAAGTAGCAAAAAGGAGTGATGTATTTGTTAGCCGAAATTCATAAAAAAATATCACAGACTGGTAGCAACTTATCAGATCGTCTTGAAGATAAGCTTACAGGTGATTTCTTTGGGACGATTCGATATTTGCCTTTTGAACTCGGATTGAGGCATGTTTTTTCAACAGCGGAATTTATTGAAAAACAAGGCGACGAAAATTGGCTGAAATTTATAGAAAATGAAAAAGGATATGCAACTCAAATAGAGTTCTGGCACCGTGAGGATGAGGGAGAAATTGATGTATTATTTATAAATGACAAAGCGCTTATTGGTATAGAAGTAAAATATTTGAGCGGTCTTTCATCCGATGATCAGGGTGATGGAATTGAGCTAGATTACACAGAAAGTTTAAATCAGTTGTCCCGCTATTCAAGAATGATTGAGAAACTTTCAAAGGACCGAGACTCGTACTTACTGTTTCTTGCTCCATACGAGATGATGAATGCAGTTAGGAAAAACATTTCGAATCGGTCCATTATTTCACCTTCAGTCGAACTTGGTTTTATGTGTTGGCAAGATATTCACGAATCGTTACTTAATCTGTATGTTAATCAAATTGAAACAGGACAGCAGCTAATACTCAGTGATTTAAAAGCTTTATTATCAAAAAAGGGATTTGCTAGCTATAAAGGTTTTAATAAAAATATATTTAATCAACCGATTATGAGAACAGCCTATTCTTTTAAGCATAAAGATTCTATAACCAATAACAATTGGATTTGGCCAAATAAATCCATTAAGGAGGAACAAGTTTATGAATTCAACACAACCGACTAATGTGGGGCAAAATATTTCGAATTCTATATATGTATTAAAAGAAACCTATAAAAATTTAAATTTACTATTTTCTGAGTTAGACAGAATTGCTGAAAAAGAAGGGTTTATTCCACTAACTCCAAAATTCTTACGTTGGAAATCAGATTCGAATTATAACGGTTGGTTAACAAGTAACTTTATCAAATTATATCAAATAGAAAAAGATCCCCCTCTAAAACATATTCAAAATTTGAAAGAGGGATTTATTTATGGGATTGAGGTTGACCTCGAAGGAGAAGATAACTATCCAATAATTTCATTAAGTAGATATCAATTTGATTTTTCAGAATGGTTCAGGATTCCAACTACTTCGGATCATTGGATTTTTTGGGATCCATTTAGAAAAGATAAATTTTTTGAAATTAATAAAGTTAATGATGTATGGATAAGCAAAACCTTAGAAAAATCAAAAATTCGTTATTGGGGAATGCAAAATGCTGTATCAATTGAAATTCCTCTTGTTTCAATCACTTCATCTGAAGAGATTAGATCGAAAATTTTCTTGGAATTCAATAATTTACCATCCTTTTAATAATCAACCTACTAAGTTCAAATCAAGAGCAAAGTCTGATAATGGCTATTTTCGCTCTCTGCCCTTGATTTGAACTAAAAGATGTCTCTCCTATTGTTTCCCCTACGTTAATATAAAGCAAATGAATATCCACAATTCCTTTTTTTGACAACTCAAAAAAACCTCCTAACCTAAAAATCATTTTATTCTTTTAAATCATTTTAAAGGGTACTAGGCAAAAGAATATTGTTAATATCTATTCTGATTAATATCCAAAAAACAAAATATTTACATAATAGGTTTTATTTCACAAAATTAAATATGATGGCCTTTGGTATTCTTCAATGATTAACGGATTATTACATGTCTGAGTAGACATTTCACAATTAATTATTTTGTTTATACATCTGCATAAGTTGTCATAAAGAGAAAATTTATCTGGTATAGCCTGTAGCACCTTTTTTTGTTTCCTCACGCTTCTTCTCACATTCTTTATTTATCCTTTCCTTCTTCACTCTCTCAAGTTCTTATTTTCGTTGGTGTTCCAACTTATTATTTAAGAATAACTCCTGATAAGCTAAGCGGATTTCTTTTTGTACATTAGGCAAAGAAAAGCGAAGGGCGTCATTATCTACAATAAATGCCTCTGCAATTGACAGCGTATACGTATCAGTTAAGAACGTTGCTTTTGGTCGATTACTTGCGCGGTTTTCAACAACACGATAAATTTGAAATGCAATGTCAACATTTGCGGGTGTTACGTAAATTATACTTTTTACGTTTAAAAAATCCTCCATCTCAAAATTAATCACCTACATTACTTATTGATTGTGAGAAGGAGGAGTTATTGAAAATATTATAATAATTTCAAGTAAACATTGGTTTGTAATTATTATTTCAAATCTCACTTAATATATCTTTTACCAATTTATTTGCCATATCTAGTGGTAAGGGCAATTTTATTGGTGTTTGATTCCTTAATCTAGGTTCCGTTTTAGTTTTCCTTTCCTTTTTATTTGGGTCTTTAAATTCATCTTCTAACACTAAGAATGATGGAATGTTGATTTCCTTTAACTTATGCAAAATTAATGCAATTTCATCACTTTTTAATATATTACAAGATCCAAAAGGCGTAAAGTGCGACATAATGGGCTTTGAGATAGTTTTCCTTACATTATCATGCTTAGATAAGTTGTCATTATGTGCATTTGAAGTCATACTATCACTTTTATTCGATAAGCTTATAAACGTCCGTTCATCTAATTGAAATAAGCCTGATAATGTTACATGTGGACAAGGATTAAGTGTATCCTGTTCAATTGCATAATAAGATCCAACATCTGAATCATTTCGAAGCTGCACAAAATGAGTGCGCTGACATTCCTTAAAATTTTGATCATTTAAATATTTATTTGACATATAATTGACAAATTGTTTGTGGTTTTGCATGTTCTGACGATTGTAACACACAATAAAAATGTCTTCTGGGTATTGTTTTTCTAGACTTTCTAAACATTGCAAAAATGAATGATAGGTTGTATCTTCGAATTTTTTTGTTTGTTTAAATAGTACAAGCTTTAAGGTTGCCTCATCGAATAATGTCCATTGTTCCAATACTTCTGGAACATACACATAAAGTTTATTGCGATATAATCGCGTTAAAAATAGCGTTTCGTTTTCACGATAAACTCCAATTACATGGATTGTCCCTCGATTATTCGCTATCTTATTAAATAGTTTGTCACTATCTATAAATTGCCAATTAAATTTACTAAATAAATCATACAACGATTTTTGCATGCGTATAACAAAATCTTGTGCAATCGCCCAATCTTCTGACGCATCATTACTATTATTTTCACCTATTGGTACAATAAATTGTGAGATTCGATTATGTTTATACAATAATTTACGTAAATCTAATTTTGGATCATGATAACCTTGAAATTTACCTTCATTAGGTAATTCAAAAAGAGTAGCTACCGGTTTTTTTCGAAGATTAATATACGGTTCAAATTGTAGCGCAAAATTATCAAACTCTTCTTTTGTCTTAAACATATAAAAATTACTACCAAATAATGAAGTCATATTAATTCCTTTAACGACTATTTCTTTCCCATCAAAACGGAATAAATAAACGTCTCCCATTAACTCAGGCATTACTGATAATAGTCGAGATAAACGATCTATTGTATAAGTAAGAGTTTCTTTATTGATAAAATAAATTTCTAATTCAAGGTTATTTGGTACTGAAATATAACTAGTAACTTTAGCAGTTAACTGTAATTTAGATATTATTTCAAATGGTTCGATTTTTATCCCAGTGAATGGGTTTTCCAATAAAGATTGTTGCATTGCTACAAACACATCATATCTGTCTCGCCAGCCAGCACCAGTTGACACAAGGTGATTTACATTCATCGTCGTTTGGTCATAAACTACTTTAATTTGAAGCTGTGGATCATGAATATATGCCTGTGCATCTTCTTTAAATAAAGATAGATTTGGCAGCAATGGTAATCCGACTTCCCCTAATAAGTCTTGCAATTTAGAAGACCAGCCCCTTGAAATGCTAGGTAAATCTATGCAAATATTTTTTGCCGTTTTGCGTCCTAATATTTGTGGATTTAATTGAATATAAGCTTTCGTTTTATCTGTTTTATAATTGCCATTCGAATTTTTACTAATCGTTCTACTCCAACGTTTAATCGAAACGTTTGTATTTAAAATTAACGAGTTATTAAATGGTATTGTTTGTAAATTTGCAGTAACTTCATATGACCAATAATCAACCCTATTTGAATCTTTCAGTTTAGTCTGCACGGAGAATACTTCTTGACTTACCCACTTGGCCTCGTTTTTATTATCGTAAACAGGTGATAAATGGATGTCGATAGGTTTTTTAGCTTGTATATTAATTTGCAATTGATCTAATTGTTCCCTTAATAATCCGTAAAATAAATTGTAACTATTTATTGATGGAACATTTGGTGTGAGCATTTGAAATTTAAAATCCGCGCTTTTGTTTTCAAATTCATCTAATCGAAAATAGCCCTCTACCAAAATGTTTTTCAATTGATAGTCTTCTACAAATGAAGCTTTTTCATCAGCAAAGTATAGTTTCAATTGTTGATCTATTAAACTTATATCTTCCGGTTCCAGTGGCTTTGTGCAGTAAAATAATGGGTAAATCATATCGCGATCAAATTTATCTAACTGATTCATTTTAATTTGCTCAAATAAACAAATAGGCAAATTATATAATTTTAATGCTTGCCATAGTTCCTTTACACGGGCATTAAATATATAAGCTTTCTGATTTAGCAAATAAGCAAATTGTTTCGTCTCATATACTGAAAATCCATACGCCCAAAGTTGAACGATTTCATTAGAAGGTTTAACGACAATGCTTTGTAACCCAATATGCGAATACTTACCTACTTTTCGCTTCTGCTCAATTAAATTCATAAACTTCTTCCTCATCTTCTATCAAAATAGGCATATCTATTTTGAGATTTTTTAAACCTTCAAAACGAGTTTCATATAATACGTTTAAAACGTTATGATCGGGACGTTGCATTAATCGTTCGTTTAAATGTAGCCATCCTTCAATCATACTAGTTTTATACGTATCCAATTTTCCTTCCACCGTATTCGGCATAAAGGCACTATCAATAAAATAAACAAATGCATCAGAACCCCCACGAAGCAAACGTCCTTCCAATTGATACATAATAACTTGATAGTCCATCAATAAACTATCTCTTTCGTCATCTTTTAAAGCTTGATAACCGTAACGAGCATATCCAGCTTGCATCATTCTAAAGTTTTCCTTACGTAAATTATTGAAAACTTCTTGTAAACTACTTTTCGAATCAAGTACTTTACGGGAGTATGATTCTAATGCAAATATATTCGAACGTCGCAATTTTTCAGATTGCTCACTTGGAACCGGATAAGGTCGCATTAAGTATAAAATACAACTAAAGGCTGCAATTCCACTATTATCATCCAATAAAATATTCATCCCCCGATCAATTGCTTCTAGTGGGATAATTACATACTTAATATTTGGATAATTAATTGCAATTTCTGACACTTCATCACGTGTTATCTGCACAATGTTGAGCTTTTCTAATTCAGGTTCAAAATCTTTAACGAGGACTGCTATCTCTTTAGAAAACTCCGAATATGCATTGTGTAGTGCAATAGCAAACATTTTTGATTTCTCATATGACGACATTACAAGTAATGACCGCTGTCTGTTTTGAGGGAGCTTACTCGTTACTTTTTGTAAAAATCGATTCGCTACAAAAGTTTTCGTTAAGCGCTCTATTTGGTGTTCCGATTTTTCATATACACCTGAGATTCTAATTGCCCCTTCCTCATCATATTGAGGAGCAAATGTATATAGAATTTGCGGAGCTTTTCTAATTAACTGTTCATCTTCCTCGTCTCGATTCACTAACAGCCTTTTAACAGGTAATTGCACGTTAAACTTTGGAGAATTTGGCGCTAAACTAGTAGCACTAAGCAGTATGGCATGTGCGCCGGGTTTATGGTCGAATCCTTCATATAAATTGGAATAAGAGGTTAATAGGAAACGTCCTATTGCTTCATAATTGAAAACTTTTAAGCGACTAAGGCTAGCTTGTTTCACTAATGAATTTTCTAATATAAACCCATATTGTACACCGATATATGACACCGGTGTTACTCCATCAAATAAACGTCTCCTTTTACCAAAAAAGTTAAAATACGATTTAGCTGTCGGATTAAGCTCACTTTCTATCGCTGAGTAATGGTTCGAAAGGAAGGCTAAATATTTTTCAAGTTTTACAAAGTTTAATGCTAAGATTAATTGTTTTGCTAGCTCATTTTGCTTTTGTTTAACATATTCTGAAGAAAAATTAGTAGAAAGCCAATTTTCGGCAATGTATAGTTGAGCATTCGTATCATCTGATTTTACAATTTCAAGAAAAGTTTTAACTAAAGCATTATGAATCGTTTTTTCATAATGATCCGGTGCCTTATATAATTGATTAAAAATATGAACTGCTTCCATTGATTGTTTAAATGCTTCTGCCTTTTTTTCATCTACATTCCCATTAGGATACCGTTTCAGTTCAAAATGACATTCAATAATAATCGCCCTTAATAACAAAACACTCGTAAATCGTTTGTTCGATAAAAACTTTTTTATATGCGCTTGGCTGTTTTGATTATCTATAATACTTGCAATATCTCTTAGTAAGATAGATGTCCTTTCAAAGTTACTGACCCATTCATTAATATGCGGTTTTGTCCGACTAAGCCGCATTAGATTCGTATTTTTTAAGATCTCAGATTGCAGCGTAGCTAAATACATACTGTTTTCATCAAATAATGTTTCATCCGGCATAAACCGATCATCGAGGGTCAGTTGATGTTTATCGGATTCGTCTAAAATGACAACATCGCTGTATAAATTTAAAAATTCATAGAAAGTCATTTCTTTGTTGATGACAACACTTGGTACATTCGTATTGATCGTACTTTGAATTGTTGTCACAATCACTTGTGCGTCTTTTAAATTTGTATACATCGATGCATAAGGACATTTCGGTAAATAAGGACATACACACTTTTGACCGTTATTATATAAAGTGTGGTTGTCCATCGGCTTACGTCGATCTTGTAAATTAGCACTTTCATTTTTCTTTTCTACTATTGAAAAACATGGAGGTGAAAAATCTTTTTTCAACTTATTAAAACCAAGTAATGGACAAATCGATAATAATCTTCTTGCTAAAGGAGAACTTAGATTTAGTACGGCATGTTCATTTTTAGAAGAAGCTGCATAACGTAAATATTTTTCTATATGGTTTTTGCGCTCGTTGTGAGAAATGATAGCTTCTGTCTTAATTTGAAGTGATAGCAATTCTTCTGTAAGTTCAATTACTTCGGCTATATCTTTTAGAAAAATAGTTAAACGCTTTTTTGTTTTCGCCTTATGTGCCAAATGATAAGCTAACACTTTCATAAACGTTGACTTCCCTGCCCCTAGTGGTCCTACCCAATGTTCAGTACCGGTAATATTTATATGATGACTTTCAATCATTTGCCCATTAAAAGCCGAAATATCATAAAAACTTAAACCTTTCATCCGTGCTTCATATCGATGGTTAGGTAAAACGTTATCCATCTCCTGAGCGGTTTTTATTAATTCGTCATAAGTAATTGAAATAGGAGAAGCATCTGTTTGTTCCCAATTGGCTACTTCATAATCGTTATTTGCTTGCAGCCAGTCTGGGATCCCAATAGGATAGACATTTTTAAATTGATCAGCAATCAAGCCTTTATTAGCAGTCATAAATCTTAAACTTAATTGTTCGTGTGTAAGTGCTTGATGACATAATTGCTCATAGGATGCTGTGAAATCATGGATTGCTAAGAATTGCCATAAAAATGTAAATTTTGATCCGGCTGTCGACTGTTCATTCGATTTTTTTGTTTGTTGAAAAGAAATCTGCTTTCTACCGTATTTTTGGCAACAGGTTCTATAAGTGCGAATTCGATCCTCTAATATCGATGCAATTCTCCAACCAGGGAACCAATGAGATAATTTTTGAACAGCATATGTATATTGTCTAGGGGTTTCATCGTTCATAAAAATTGCATGATTATAAAGAAGATATTGAATTGCTAAAGGATCCTTTTCATTGGGCGCAATTTTATTTAATACATATAAAGCAAACTCAACTTCCATTATTTGTTTAGCATCGGTAATCTTTTGATGTTCAATTTGTTCCTCTGATAAACCCGTATTTTTAGGACTTACAAGACATTGAACTAGCTCGGCTATTACATCTTTAGCAAATTCATTAAACTTTTGACGCATTAAATCCCCCCTGTTTACATAATTTTAAAAGTTCATTTTCATGTAAAACATCATATGCAAAGTCTTGATGTAGTTTCCTTTTCACTATACGAACATAATTTATGTTACGAAACTCCGGTACAACAATTATTTGATGGTCATATTTTTTACGAGGAATTCGATAAGAAACATCTTTATTTAAGTCATAAGATAGTGACAATGCACTTAAATAATCTTTCACATCTATTAAATATAACTCGCCATTTAACTCAAATGATATATCACCAATATCACATTCAGGGAATAATTGGAGGTTTTCCACTTGAGAAAGTTTAGCCAACTTTTCAAGAATGCGAATTTCAGATATCCCTGGAATAGTAATAGAATGTAAAGCTTCTTTTGTTAGCTGCATTGGAGGGTTTGAATACGATTGTTCTTGAGGCTTTCTCCAAACTAAGCTATTTTTTTGATCACTATAATGTTTGCATTTCAAAAATTCGCAACGGAATTGTTTGCCGTTTTTCGTATAAACAATTTGTAAAGCACCTTTACAATAGGGACAGCGATAAATCGTATTTGAAAACTCAATTTTATTCTTAGGAACTGGCTCATACATAACATCAAATAAATCACTTGCAACAGCAAAATCTTTTAACTTAGTTTTCAGGCGATTGTATTCCATTGTCGCTTCAGAACGAAATTCAAAAGCCAATACCGGGTTTTGTATTAAAAATTTCCTTACTTCTGTATAAAATTCATTCTCTCCCTGTTTACGACACTCCATCATGAAGTTTTTGAATTTCTCCGTTTTATCGCTCGTTAAAAATTGTTCCTGTAAAACATGTGCATAAAGAAATGATTCTTCCTCATATAATACAGGCTTAAATGTAGTAGCTTCGGCTTCATGTTGAAAAAGCTCTTTCATTCCAGCAATAGGCCATTCATATAATGGCGTTTTAATTAAATTTAGTTGGTCCGCGAAATTCGTAGGAAATATTAGCTCACTTTTCGATTCGTGACTATATTGAAATAAAAAATTCGTAGCTTTTTCCCAATTTACAGGTAAACTTTTCATTTTTTTTAATCTAAGCCTTTCGCGAATTATGACAAGGCTATGAGCTAACTGACAAATGGAATAAAACAATTTATTTTTATTTTGGATAACATAATTTTGGATTGTTTCAGAAACTTTTCCGTTTTCCTTTTTAAAATCATGTAATTGTTCCAGACTATACTTTCGATGGTTTCCTTTTGTTCGGTACACCGGTACTAATTTCCCCTCAGCCTCCCAGCGTCTTAACGTCATCTGACTAACGCCTAGATAGGTCGCAGCCTGTCCAATTGTATATAATTCCAAATAACCACCTCAAAACTTATACATGTTTTTGTATAAGTTTAAAATTGATGTATAAAATTGTCAATGAAATTTTGAACGATAGATTATGAGAACATTCCATAATGAAAATGGAATGTTATGTACAGTAGAATTTTTCAGAAAAAAAAAAGAGAATCCTTCTTCACTCAGAATCCTCTTTAATGCCAGTTTTCAATTAAATTCAACATACCCGACTAAAGCACACTCCTGCTGCAAATACATGGGTAGCGGAAACGACATATTTATACAGGTTCAAAATAGTTTTAGTTAAAGTTGAGGCTTGTTTCATATACTCTAGCTTGTCATTTGCCTGTGATAACTTCTTCATCGCCGCCAAATCCCTTCACAACGTTTCATATAATCCTATTCCTAATCCATTTGGAAACTACTATTAATTTTAATATCGATTAGAAATAATACTTTCCTATCTTCACTTTCAAAAGGGATTTCTAAATCCGATTTCTCTATAATCCATAAACAGAATTATCAATTGTTACGAAATAATTAGAATGGTTCGTGCTTACTGTTCAATTTTAAAAACCACTTTTTAAAAGTATCAGATGAATAAAATCCCTCTATTAACAGTAAGCATTATTTAGTTCACGAACTTTATAATTCATAATTGGATACATCAAAAATTCCCCCTAGTTTAAAATTTTCATATTTAGTTAAGTTTCTATTAAATTGTAAGAATCTTTGCACTAATAATATAACCGAATATTTTAAAATCCAATTAACGTATAGATTTGGAGGGATAAATTGTATGGAAATTATTTTTGGATATTAAAAAAATGGTTTAATATTGTCCCAAAATTCTGTTGGTATAAAGTTTGCAACTTATGTATGAATTACTTATGTGAATATTTTTATAAATTTTGGGCAAAATATACTTTAAACGATAATTACCACAATTTGTACGAATAATCCCCTTTTGAACGATAAATTATAGGAAACATCCAATAACTTGAAAGTTGTGACTAAGGTATTTATATTATGTAAACTAAAAATAAAAGTAAATGGCTTATGTTCTTATAATAAGCAATATCGTCAAGTTCCCCTTTCAACTTGACGATAACAATTGGGACCTTTCGGATAATTCCTGCGACTGCTCTGTTAAATCAAAGGAACGGAACAGAATTTGAGGAGTGTCCAAATAATATACTATTGGAATTACAACAAGCAGTCGACGAATTTTTGCTATTTCTAAAAGTTAAACAGAATTACTCAGAGAACACCATTATTCGGTATGAATATGATTTTACTCATTTGGTTCAATTTGTAACTCGGTATAATCGTTCGATTCTTATACGCTGCTGAATCCTCCTTGGATGCATCTTGGCATTCATTATTTGATCGTGAAAAAAACGCCTGATAAAGGGATCGACTAAGACCTTGTAAATCTCTACTTTAAAATCTTTTTGCAAGTTTGAAATTTAAGAAAAACGAAAAGTTACCCAATAAGTAACTTTTCGTTTTTCTTAAAGTGAATTTTTCTCAATCAGTTTCATTGCAAGTCTAGGATGTTGATTTAATAATTTTGGAATATGTTCTTCTGTTAAATGTACACTCTCTGATTTATTTTTTTCATCACTTGTTGTTTGCAAAACTTCTTTACTTCCCTCTTCTTTTTACTTCTTCTGTAATAATGCCGCTAATATTTCCTTCTCAATTTAATTAACTCGATTCGAAGTCGCTCAATTTTTTGTTTGTCTCTTCTTAAGTAATAATGGACGCTTACTTTATTGCTAAATCCTAAAAGGTATTTATATAGTATTGACGCCTCTCAAGGAGACTTGCAATTGTTGCTCGAAATTCATAAGGAGTTACACGCTCTTCCCCTATCAGTGTCACCTAGTTTTACCTAAATTCATATTGGGAAGTTATTACTTTATTTGTTGTACTCATAAAAACCAACTCCTACTTTCTTTCAAGTCTATTAGGAATTCAAAGTCAAAAAGTTCTATTTTTATCAGAAGTTTCTCTTCGGTAAGCTTCCAAATGCTGTCGCATACGTCTTTCGGCAGCTTCTGGATTCTTGTTTGCAATAGCATCAAAAATTTTACGGTGTGCATTAATGATTTCTTCCTTTTGTTTTGCTGTATATTCAAAACGTAGCGAATCCTCATAGACGAGAGACTCAATGGTTTTCATCAGCATTATGACAACTTGATTATGAGTAGCATTTGCTATCGCCATATGAAATTCAATATTTTCTTCAACCGCACTTCCTTTAATAGTAAGTTCTTTTTCTAGTTTACCCATTACTTTTGAGATATAATTTAAATCTTCCTCTGTTGCTCGGAGTGAAGCCCATTTTGCACAAAGAGATTCGATTTCTATCCGGATTTCTGTTATGTCTTCATGAGAAACATGATTGAAAGAGATTGAAGTTTGAAATGATCTCACCAAAGATTTAGAATTAGGTTCTCTAACAAAAACTCCACCACGCGATCCAGGTTTAGTAGTAATTAACCCTTCAAACTCTAAAAGTAATAGAGCCTCTCTTGCAGTTGCTCGACTACAAGACCATTTGTCAACGATTTCTCGTTCAGAATAAAATGAATCACCTCTGTTATACTTATTTTCGAAAATAATATTTTTAAGTTCGTCAGCTATTACACTTGATAGTTTTATGTTTGTTCTTTCAGAAAACATATATCTCACCTCTATTTTTTCGTACAAATACATTTTTAAATTCTCCTAGTCTTAAAAAGGTAATTTTTAAATTACTCATAAACTATCGATTTACTGATATTATGAACTAGGTCGAATTAAAAAAAGATTAGTCTCTCTAATTAACTTATTAAGCTGGGTAGCTGAGTATTGATCCTTTTTATTACCTCCCCTTAAACTTAGGCTGCCTTTTTTCTAAAAATGCATTAACCCCTTCATTATGATCAAATGTAGTTTGAAGCACCGCCTGATTCGATCGCTCCATTTCCAGTACTGCTTCCAAATCATTTACAATGGACAAGTTGGCTAGTTTCTTTATCTGTCCTATTGCAAAACTAGGACCTGCAGATAGCTTTAGAGCATACCCCATTGCTTCAGAAAATAAATTATCTTTTGGGTATATCCGATTAATCATTCCCCAATTGAGTGCGGTTTCTGCTGAGATTGGTTGAGCTGTAAACAGGATATCTTTCGTACGATAGAGTCCTATTGTTCTAGTCAAAAAGAACATGCCACCATTATCAGGAATCAAACCAACCTTTGAAAAACTAAAATGAAACTTACTATCTTCTGCAGCAAAAATGATGTCACAAGCTAAAGCAAGACAACAACCACCACCCGCTATATTTCCGTGTACACATCCAATAATAGGCTTTTCAATTTGACTCATTGCAAGAATGAGTTCTTTTGTTTTACCTAAATATTCAAATGTATCCACAGGATTGGACTTCTCTATTTCTTTTAAGTTTCCACCTGAACTAAAAGAGCGACCTGCACCCGAAATTAAAACAGCATGAACATTGGGATTCTTTCTCGCAAATTCCAAAGCTTCTAGCAATCCTTCCTTCAACTCAAGATTAAGAGCATTTAATACATTTGGTTTATTTAAAATAATGGAAAGTACTTTATCCTCCTGTTTTACAATTAACCCTTCCACATTCAAATGAGTGCCTCCATTCTAATCTTATATTCGTTATATATCATTTTTTTGAAGAAATCTTCGGATCTAAGAAATCACGTAATGCATCCCCAAGTAAGTTAAAAGCTAACACACATAAAGCGAGTGCCAAACCTGGGAAGAGAACAAGCCATGGAGCAGTTTCCATAAAACGGCTAGCATCGCTCAACATTAATCCCCAAGATGGATTAGGTGGAGGTGTACCAATTCCTAAAAAACTCAGTGATGCTTCTGCAATGATGGATTGACCGAAAGCTAAACTGGCTAGTACGATAATCGGTGCACCCATATTGGGAATGGCATGTTTCCAAATAATCCGGAATACACTCGATCCTATAGATCGTGAGGCTTCTACGTAATTGGTTTCCCGAATTCGTAGCATTTCCCCTCTTACAATTCTTGCAAAACGAGGGGTTTCAACTATTACTAGTGCTATTATGACATTTTGGATTGCGGGACCTAATAACGCTGCAATAAACAAAGCTAATATTAAGGACGGAATTGACATAATTGCATCCATGATTCGTTGAACAATCATATCTATTACTCCACCAAAATAACCAGAAACAACTCCAAAGAATATACCGAAAATCATTGAAAATACAACTGCTGAAAATCCTACAAGTAGTGATATCCTAGAACCGTAAACAATTCTACTAAATACATCTCTACCCAACTCGTCCGTACCAAGGATATGGGTTCCATTTGGTCCAATTAAGATGGATTGCCTGTTTTGTAAAACAGGATCGTAGGGAGCGATAATAGGTGCTAGCACAGAAATTAAAATGACTAATAATATGAACCCAATAGAAATAGTTCCGATGGGATTAGACCTTATAAAGCGCCTACAATTCTCTTTAAATTGAAACATTTTTGTATTCTCTTTAAGAATTACTTTTTCAACGGTCTGTAACTCCTGCATTCTTCCACCTCTTTCTATAAGATTTGGATTCTGACAATGTTTCTTAGTTATTACGAATTCTAGGATCAATCCATCCATACATCACATCAACTACAAGGTTAACAAGCAAAAACATCGTTCCAAATGTAAGCACAGACGCTTGGACAATAGGGTAATCTCTTATCGTTACTGATTCAAATATCAAGCTCCCCAAACCAGGTAGTGAAAAAATCGTTTCAAGCACAACCGTTCCTCCTAAAAGAGTGCCTATCTGTATTCCAATTAATGTAATGACAGAAACTAAGGAATTTCTAAGAGCATGTTTATATATAACAACTCTTTCTTTCGCACCTTTTGAGCGAATTGTTCGGATAAAGTCAGTGTGGAGAACCTCTAATAGTGCCGAACGTGTCATTCGAATAATACTAGCTGATAGAGTAACCGCTAATACTAATGCAGGAAAAACCATTTGTTGAAAGTTCACAATTGGATTTTCTGAAAATGACTTAAATCCTAATGGTGGAATCCAGTTAAACACTAGCGATAAAACCAAAAGTATAATTAAACCTAACCAAAAATTTGGGATGGACAGGCCTCCTACTGCCGTAACACGTAGTATATGGTCAATAAAACTATTATGTTTGACAGCTGAAAGGACACCAATTGGAATCCCGATAATTATAGCCAAGATGACCGAGAAGAACGTAAGTTCCAAAGTAACAGGCAGGCGTTCTACAATCAAGTTCACAACAGGTTGGGCTGACCAGAGTGAGTTACCTAAATCTCCTTGAACTGCATTCGTTAACCAAACCACAAGCTGGATGCCAATACTTTTATCAAGTCCAAGCTGAGATTTCATTTCATCCACTTGTTCTTCCGAAACTGAACCAGCTTCGGCAAGTTGAAGCGTAACAACATCTCCTGGTACCGAACGCATCAAAACAAAAACAAAAGTTACCATGATAAGAACAACTAATATCCCATATAAAAGTCGTTTAAAGATATACCCAATCAATCAAAGGCCCCCTTTAATAGTTATGACAAGCTACTTTATGACCTGGTGAGACTTCTTTCAAGTCCGGCTGCTGAGTTTGACAAGTATCGGTTGCAATAAGACATCTCGTATGAAACTTACATCCTGATGGAGGGTTTGACGGGCTTGGTACTTCCCCTTCTAAAATGATTCTCTCAGATTTTCCTTCAGGGTCTGGGATAGGAACAGCTGATATAAGTGCTTGTGAATATGGGTGGAGCGGATTTTGAAATAAAACCTCTGAATCTGCTATTTCCACAATTTCACCTAAATACATAACACAAACCCGGTGGGAAATGTATTTCACCACATTTAAATCATGTGAGATAAATAAATATGATAAACCTAACTTTTGCTGTAAATCTCTTAGCAGATTAAGTATTTGTGCTTGTACAGATACATCGAGGGCAGATACAGCTTCGTCACATATTAGTAAATCTGGTTCAGTTGCAAGTGCTCGAGCAATTCCAATCCTTTGCCGCTGTCCCCCTGAAAATTGATGGGGGAATTTTTGAATATCATTTCTTGTAAGTCCCACTGTTTCTAATAATTCAACAATTCTCGCATACTTTTCCGTCCCCTTTACAAGACGATGAACCTCTAGTGGCTCCCCAATAATGTCCCCAACGGTCATCCTTGGATTGAGAGTACTATAAGGATCTTGAAAAACAAATTGTATTCTTTGCCTTACTTTTTTTAATGCATGACGATTTATTCGGCTGATATCTTGCCCATTAAAGGTAACTGAACCTCCAGTCGGTTTTAATAAGCTCGTAATTAATCTACCTGAAGTCGATTTACCACAACCCGATTCTCCTACCAATCCAAGTGTTTCTCCTTCATGTATATCAAATGAAAGCCCATCCACTGCTCTGACATACCCTACTGTTCTAGAAAAGAACCCTTTTGTTATGGGAAAATATTTTTTCAATCCATGAACCTCAAGAATCTTCTTGTTTTGATGTTTTCCAAAATGAGGAGAATCTATTATTTCTATATCTTCCTGCTCATTATGATTTACATTTTGCATAACTTTCTTTATATCTTTTTCCTTTATCCAACATTTGCTATAATGGTTTTCTCCTAGATTCATCAGAGGTGGTTCTTCTTGACGGCATATTTCACTTGCATATGGGCATCTCGGGTGGAACCTACAGCCTGTTGGCATGTCATACAGACTCGGTACAGAACCTTTAATGGCCATTAGCCTTTCGTTTTTATTTGTCTCTATTCTGGGAACACTTTGTAAGAGAGCTTCCGTATAAGGGTGTTCTGGTTTATTAAATAAATCTATGACGTTTGATTCTTCGACGACCTGGCCTGCATAAACGACAACAACTCGATCTGCCATTTCAGCCACAACTCCTAGATCATGTGTCACAAGGATAATGGCAGTACCCAGTTCCGTTTGCAGTTTTTTTAACAGCTCCATAATTTGTGCTTGTACAGTTACATCTAAGGCAGTTGTAGGCTCATCTGCAATGATAAGATTGGGTCGACATGCGAGTGCAATTGCAATCATCACTCTTTGCCTCTGACCTCCTGATAACTGATGAGGATAAATAGACATTCTAGCTTTCGCATCTGGCAATCCAACAAGTTGAAGCAGTTCTACAGCTCGACTATAATACTCTTTTTTCGGCAGGTCTTCGTGTATTTTAATTGCCTCTATAATTTGATCACCTATAGTGTAGACGGGGTCTAAACAAGACATAGGATCCTGAAATATCATGGCAATCTCTTTTCCTCTTACCTTGCGAATTTCTTCATCGGACAGTTCATTCAGGTTAATATCCTTGAATAATATTCTCCCTGATGAAACTTTCCCGGATTTCTCCAGCAAGCGTAATATCGACATAGCAGAAACGCTTTTTCCTGAACCGGATTCACCTACAATCGCAACTGTCTCACCTTTTTTTATATGGAAGGAAATACCGTTCACAGCTTCAATATATCCTGACTGCGTTTGAAAGACTGTTTTCATTTTGTCTACTTGAAGTAACACCCCTGATTCTTTTGCCATTCCCTTTCATCCCCTCTTAGATTAGTAAATTCAAAAAAGGTTTTTATTTTTAGCGCCTTTTAGTGTAGAAATAGACCCTTTATAACTGAAGTACTAGCTTTACTGTGAATATACTCCAAATATAAAGGGTCATTAATAGGTTACGAAAGATTATTTACGCATATAAATCCATACAATGACCTATATGCTTTCCTATTTATCTAGCCAGACATTTTTCATAAAAAGATATCCATAATTAGAATGAGGATCAAACCCTTTTACATATGGCTGTTTAAAATGGTGGATGTGATAAGCAAATAGATTAACATGGTTCGTAACATTTTCAAAAAGGTATCGTTCTATTTCATTGATATACTTAATTCTCTCGTCTCTGTCTACAATTAAGTATTGTTGTTTAATCATTTCATCAAGCTTAGGATCATTCACACCTTGCCAATTTCTGTACCCATCGCTTTTAAAGAAAGGATCTAGGCTATCACTAGGATCTGTCACCGGAGTAACCAGCCCAATTCCGATATCATACTCTTTGGAAGGCCATCTTTCAGAAAAGAAGGTCCCATATTCTAATACTTCAATGTTTACTTTAATCCCTATCTCCTTTAAATCTTCAGCAACCCATTCTGCTAAAGTAACAAGCTGTGGACCGTAACCGTCTGTAACAATCATGGAAACTTCAAATCCATCTGGGAAACCAGCTTCCGCCAGCAGCTCTTTTGCCCCTTCTGGATCATATTCCTGGTATTCTTTCCGTTCATCAAGAGGTAATGCCCAATCCTCGAGAGTTGGCATGACGTAACCATTGTATTCACCGTTGCCATAAATCGACTTCCACGCACCTTCTCGATCTATCGCCTTGCTCATTGCTTGGCGGACAAGAATATTGTCCAGAGGTTTTCGAGTTTGGTTAATAAATAATCTAGACGCAGTGACAATTTCAGATTGTATTTGAGCATCAGGTACGGATTTTTTAAGTGTTTCAAAATCAATTTTTGAATCAGTCAAGATGACATCTGTCTGTCCTGTTCTAAATGCATTAACTTCTGTCATCGAGTCCCCATTTGGATAGATTGTCACGCCATCAAGATATGGTTTACCTTCCTCAAAGTAATCAGGGTTTTTCTTAAACGATGCTTCCACACCACGTTTCCAAGATTCTAAAATAAATGGACCCGTTCCGATTGCTGTGTTATCCAGATCAACTTTTCCTTCTGTAGCCTCTTTTGGCAAAATCCACATAACAAAGCTTGCCAACTGATTTAGTAGCGGTGCATATGGCTCAGAAAGGTTGAAAATAACCGTATAGTCATCAGGTGCCTCAATACTTTCAACACTTACTAGTGAATTGGCTTGAGGTCCTGGTAGATTTTTAATCCTTTCCATCGTGGCAATTACATCCTCTGATGTGAAAGCTCGTCCATTTACTGGTGCAATATTTTGCCATTTAACATCATCACGTAAATGAAACGTATAGGTTTTACCATCCTCGGAAATCTCCCAATCCTTTGCCAAATCAGGAACAATTTCATCACTAGAAAAATTGTCTGGACCTGTAGCGAAGGTGACTAATTTGTTATATACCAATCCAATACGACTATTCGTAGCAGAAGCAATTGATTTATGAGGATCAAGGGTTTTTGGATCATCAAAATCATAAAAACTCAAAGTTCCTCCTTCCTTTGGTGTACCTTCTTCACCTGTTTTGTTACTACTTTCACTCTTTGAAGCCGGTTCATTACTCCCTGATTCACAAGCAGCAAGTACAAATAGAATTAGGATTAACATAAATCCTGACCTTAGCGATTTTTTTTAAGACATGCATTTTCCCCCTTAATAATAGTTCAGTTTTTTCATTTATTAATAGGTACTTTCCTATATTACATTCTTACTGGTAAAAGATATTCACTACTAGTTATACAAGCGGCAACTTAATAACTGCCCTACCTGGAGCACAAACTTCAGCCTGTTCATTTATTTCCTTTAAGTCAATCGTCACAAGTCCTTCCCCATCTACCATCTTTTTTTCAACAACCGTTCCTTTACAAGTCAGAGTTTCTCCAGGAATAGCAAAGCGCTTTATATTCACTTCCAAGGATTTCAATTCCCCTCTGTCACCCATCCAATCCGTACATAATTGTGTTAAGAAAGCACCATGAAGATGGGAATGGACAAGTATGTTTGGATATCCCTCCTTTAGTGCATACTCTTTATCAAAATGAATACGATGTGTATTCCAAGTAATGGCACTATATCGAAATAATTGTAAAGGTGATGTATTTTTTTTTAAGATTGGTAATTCTTCACCGATTTCAACCTCACTATAAACCACTTGGAGCGGTTGGGTATTCGACATTAAAATGATTCCCCTTTCATTTTGCGGATTTTTCATACTTAGGCTTAATGAATCTACCTATCTAGCAATTACTGTCCTTTCACTTATACAATAGATTTTTCCCTTCGCATCCTTAAAGGTATTTTTGATGACAAGAAAAGCGATAGGTCCTTTTTTGCCCTCTTTAACATGTGTATCAATTACTTCAGTAGTGACATACACATCTGTACCAGCGACAATTGGATTAATAAATTTCTTCATTTCACCCCCGCCCATCACTCGAATTCCTTGTATGTTTGAAGGTAAGATCCCTCCTGTTTTCGGAGTTCCATCTTCATGCAAATCTTCTTCCTTTAATCCCACCGACCAATCTACAATGGATGCCACCATATTTGGAGGTGCAATGATATCTTCATATCCACGCTTCCTGGCATATTCACGGTCGGAATACAAAGGATTGTCATCACCAATGGCGAGAGCATAGCGCTTAATCATTAAATCAGTGATGGTGCCAAGATGTTCTTCTTTCTTTTGACCTAGCATTACTCTGAAATGTTCTGAGACTTTTTCAATTACAGTCATATAAACATGCTCCTTTCATAAAAAGTATTAAACAAATACAAATCCATAGAGCTTCTACTTAATCACATTCTTTTCATGTAATTCAGAAAGATCTTCATCTGAAATATTAAGAAACCTTTTTAATATCCAATCTGTATGTTCTCCTATTAAAGGGGCTGGTCGCACTTCATCAAGTGGTGAATCATATAAGCGAATAGGAGAGCCAGGAACTGATACCTCTCCAGCTATCGGGTGAGTTACTTTCCGAATCATTTTACGTGCAATTAAATGTTCATCTTCGGCTACTTCCTGAATAGATAAAATTGGAGAGCATGGAACATTCGCTTCTCTAAGTTCTTGAACAAGCTCCATCTTCTTCCTTTGTATTGTCCATTCACCGACAATGATGTCTACGTCATCAATATGCTTTGATCTGTTAACATTACTATTGAATCGCGGGTCGGTTAGTAAATCTTCCTGGTTCATATAAGTAACAAGATTCTCCCAATGTTTTTGAGTAATACAAAAAATTGCTATGAATCCATCTGAAGTTGGATATATGTTATATGGGGCAATCGCTAACCCACTATGACGATTACCTGTTCTTTCTGGAATATCATCTCGTTTGCTATAATGTGCTGCTAGTGGAGACGCAAGGGTAGGGTAAATCGTATCATGCATTGAAACTTCAACTAGCTGGCCTTTTCCCGTTTTCTCACGCTGATACAAAGCAGTTGTAATTCCTCCAAACAAATGAATACCACCCATAAAATCAGCGACCGCAACTCCCGTTTTTACAGGCGGTCCTTCTGGAAAACCAGTACTAGTCACCACACCGCTAATTGCTTGTATGGTAACATCCATAGCTGGCAAATTTGCGTAAGGTCCATCTAATCCATATCCTTTTCCTGTTGCATAGATCAATCGGGGATTTATTTCCTTTAAGGTAGAATAATCTAACCCTAATTTCGCCATTGTATTCAGGCTAAAGTTTTCCACCAACACGTCTGCTTTTTTGACAAGTTCAAGAAAAAGATTCCTTCCTTCTTCTGATTTTAAATCTAGGGCCATTCCATATTTATTAGAGTTCATCATCAAAAACGAATGTGTTATTTCTCCATCATGTACGCGTTGATGCAGTATTTCTCCAGTCAAAGGTTCTATTTTGATGACTGTTGCTCCTTGATAAGCAAGCATTAACGTGCAATATGGTCCGTTATAAATTTGTCCCAAGTCAAGTACTACAATGTCTTCTAGCGCTTTTTGCATAACATTTCACCCCCTAAAAATACTTAATTTGACTGACTATTTACTAAGAAGTCTTTATTTATGATTTCCTCGTCTATGTCAACTTCCATTCTTAAAATAATCGCTCCCATTGTCTTTCCTAAATTATCTAACCTAAGAGAAGAAGGACCACCCCCACCTAACGCTTCTTTTAAATGAAATTTAAGTGCTAGCACATTTGGTACTTCATATCGAATAACTTCCCCTTTAACAAGATCCCCATAAAAAGTTCTTACTTTATCTTCAGTAAGTTCTTCTTCCAAAATAGAATAGATTTGATTATTAGGAGCAAAAATATTTATATCCGAATCATTTCCTTTATCACCACAACGAACCTGAACTAAATCCTTTAAAAGTACCTTCATAATTACACCTCTACTTTCACTTTTCTATCTACTATTCCTTTTGGTATCAAAATTGGACAAATACCTAACAACTGTGTTGCCTTGCCTCTGCTAATCAAACCCGTAAAAAATGGTGGTCCACTTAAACCTATAGGAGATACGATACGTGCCAGTTTGGTACCATCACCTTTCTTTTTAACCTTTATCGCTAACCTCAAGAAAACCTCATTTAAGTCTTTATCATGTTCGTTTATGACTGACTTGAACATAGAATTATAGCCTATATAAGAAATGTCTATATCTTCATAGTCAAGCTTGTCCCTCTCCATATGTGCCATAATTATTTCAGAAGCATATTTCGCCTTTTCAAGTGCGTCAGGCCAACTATATCCAAATATGGCTTCTGCCATATAGCCGTCAGCATAACCTATTAATGCTTTGTAAGTATCTGTAGAAGGTTTACCTGTTGTACCATATACGCGTACTTGATTTTCCCCTATATCCTCAAGACAAGTATCAGCTATATTAACCACTACATCTGGTAAAATATAATTATATGGATCATGTACCTCATATAAGAGTTGTTCCTTCAACGTATCACGTGAAACAAGACCGCCTGTACCAGGTGCTTTAGTCATGATTGCTTCCCCCGATTCCATTACCTCTGCGATTGGGAAACCAATATTAACCAAGTCTACAGAACGCCAATCACCACTAAAGTTTCCTCCAACGGCCTGACCAGAACATTCCATTAAATGACCAATCGTCATCCCTTTTGCTAATTTATCCCATTCATCCCATCCCCATCCAAACTCATAAATCATAGGTGCAGCAAACTGAGCTGCATCAATCGTTCTGCCTGAAATAACAATATCTGCCCCTTGCTCTAGAGCTTTCACTAGTGGTTTTGCACCTAAGTAAGCGTTTGCAAAAAGCAAATCATAATTGCCTGCATTAAAAGGCTTCTTAGATTGCATATTGACTAAAAGATTTTTTTCCTTTAATTCATCTATATTAGGCAGCATATCATCACCAAATACAACTGCAACCTTTAGATTTAAATTTAATTTTTCAATGATTTCATCGATAACTTTCTTTGCTCCTAAAGGGTTAATACCACCAGCATTTGTTAAAATTTTTACATTATGCTCTACACATAGCGGAAGAAGCGTTTCCATAAAAGGGCCAATATCTTTTGCAAAGCCCCACTCTGGGTTCTTTTGTCTATCTTTTTGTAAAATAGCCATCGTTAATTCTGCTAAAGCATCAAAGCACAAATAATCAATATTCCCTTTAGTAATACTAGGAATGGCAGGAATGATTGAATCACCATAAAAACCGGTAGCAGCTCCAATTCGTATTTTTTTCATTGAACATCCTCCAATTCAAAATGTTTAAATAATTTATAATTTCCGTTTTCCGCTTAATAGATCTCTTGAAATTAACATTCTATGAACCTCTGATGGTCCCTCTCCTACTCTCTTAATTCTTAACTCTCTAAACCATCTTTCAAAAGGCAATTCCTTGGTTAATCCCATTCCACCATAAATTTGAATTACACGATCCATTATTCGACCAGCAGCCTCTGTCGCATAAAGTTTTGCTGAAGAAGCCTCATACCTAGCATTTTCACCAAGATCTGCTTTCCATGCAGCTTCATAAGTCAGCCATCGGGCTGCACGTAATTCAATTTCAGAATCAGCAATCATCCATTGAATCGCTTGCTTATCTGCGAGTTTGCTTCCAAATGTTTCTCGAATATTAGCATATTCTATTGCTTTCTTAAGAGCAGCTGTTGCTATCCCAATACACCCAGCTGCGTAAGGAATGCGATTCCCAATCAACCATTTCTGAACATATTCGAAACCATGTCCAACTTCACCTAATATATTTTCTTCAGGAACTTCAACATGATCAAAAAATAGCTCACAAGGATACCAAGAACGTATTACTGGAATGAGTTGATGCGAAAAACCTTTCATACCCTTCTCCACGATAAAGGCAGTAATCCCCTGTCTTCCCTCACCTGTTCTAGCGAAAACAATTCCATAGTCTGCTGTATCAGCACCAGTAATAAATACTTTTTGTCCATTTAATACCCACTTATTCCTTGTTTTTTCTGCGCGAGTATGGATAGAGCGGGCTGGATCAGATCCCCCACTCGGCTCAGTAATAGCAATAAAGCCAGAGCGTTTTCCTTCAAGAGTTGGGTAAACAAATCTTTCTATTTGTCTTTTAGAACCATTGTACAAAATGTCTGGCGGAGATTCTCCGAAAGCTCCTAGAGCAGGATTATAAGCGCCTAATTTATGCTGAGAAGCTTCCTCAGCAATAATTGTACGTGCAAAAATACTAAGCCCTTGTCCCCCAAATTTTCTTGGAACGGAATATTGATACAAACCAGCCCTCTTAGCTTTTTCTTGTAATTGGGATAGCTTCTCTTTCTGTATATGGGTAGCCTCAAAGTCCAAGTCTTCTTCTAATGGAATCACTTCATCACGAATAAAATCTTTTACCATTTTCCGTAACATTTTTAATTCATCTGACAATACAAAGCCATCAAAATTAATCTTGGTCGTCAACTTATCTCCTCCATTACTACGATTTCAATTAAAAAGAGAATATTCAGAAAATTATAACTTAATAATCATTATAACTATTATAATCATTATGTCAATTCCAAAATTTTTATGACTGTTACCATTGACTACATATTAAAAAACTAACAATACATAGAAAAAAAGTCACATCTTCTGCAAGATGTGACTTTTTGTTATGACAAGTTTTCACCTCATTTCCTTTCTTTTAAAATGTCGGCTTCTAACTCACCAACCTTAATTAAAAATGAGTTTATCTATAATTATTTCGAATTATGTAATTTTGTACAATCAATTAAGGAATTAAATGGTCCTATACAAAAAAAGACGCTTTCCAGTTTTAGAAAAGCGCACAGTTAAGAAAATCAAGTTGATTTGTTATTGAAGAAAATCTCCTTGCTCGTTGAACAAGACCGTGTCTCTATTTCATAAACTCATTAAAGTTCTTTGCCTAATCTCTATATTTTTTGCTCTTCCTTATATGTATTTAAACATTTTTTACATACACAATGTTTTCTTTTACTTTCTGCAGGAACTAATTCAAAAATCTCATTGGGAAACTTCTCTGCGTCACACCAGCAGTTACCATGTTCCCCTGCACCTGTCATACACTCGTTTTCCTCTTTACATATAGGACAATATTTATTAACCAATAACAATCACTCCTCAACCCGTCAATACTTCTACTTTATTTTAACATGAATAATCCATTCATATTTAAGCGTGTTGTTTAATTATCCAGCCCAATTTGCTTATATACCATTCACCTAATTGTATTATTGAAGTAGTAGAAGTAGTAGAAGTAGTAGAAGTAGTAGAAGTAATGACAAACAAAAAAAGACCAGATAACCTGGCCTCCTCTTAGTTACATTGCATCATTGCTTGTTCAAGCATATAGGTTTGTTCTTCGCGTTTTGCTGCTTCGTATTCTGCAACCGCTTCTTCTGGATAAAGTTTTTCAGCAAATAGTCTTTGAGCTAGCGTTAAATAACAAACTAGATGATCCTCAGTTTCATAATACTGAATTCGGGAATAATCCAGCTCTTCTTTAAGTCTTTGCAGTACATCAGAAGGATGATTATTTTTATAAATTGTGGAAACTAAATTCTTTCTATTGTAAATCATAAGCTCTTCATATACTTTATTAAAAATAGTCCAAACAGGGTTCAAATCCATCCTTATTACCTCCAGCTAGTTTAGTAGTCTTATATAATGAATAGACAATTATTGAGATTTTTAAACCTGTTAAATTATAGCCTTTCTAGAAATTGTAGCTATTCCCTTCACTTTCAGTTACATATATTTGCTATTATTTAATACTGGCGAAAGGCTACACAGTAACCTATTCAAAGCAACTGCTAGATAGTTTGAAATAGTTTAATTGATTTCAAGCTGGGCATTGCAACCTCTCCTCTTTGTATTTGTTATTATAAAAATGAAGTTAATCGGAGATGAAAAAATAGATCAAAAGGTTTTTCAAATTCTGCTGGAATCCAAAAGGATTTATTTAAAAACCTAGACGAATTTAATGATGATTTCATGGATTGTGTTAAATCAAACAATGGCATGTTATGGGAGTAGTTGGTGAGCTTGAAGAAGATGAAGATGAGGAGGAATATCCATCATACTCATTAGGTGAAAAGTAAGTACATAAAAGCAAGGATAGATGTACAGGAATTATACCGCTTGCATCTATCCTTTCATATATGTCAGACCAAATTATAGGTAATTGTCGTTTAACATCATTCTCTCTACTTACATTATACTACTAATTTTAAATTCTTTATAGACTACTTATTCTAGAGTACCTGCCCTATACTGTTATATACAAATCTAAAATATGAGGTGTATCAGTATGAATAACAAAAACGATGTATTAGATAAGGGCCCTTTCTTTCATGGTACTAAAGCAGAACTTGGAATTGGAGATCTTTTAGAACCTCAACACTTATCAAATTACCAAGACAAAAAATCGAACTATATCTATTTCACTGCAACGTTGGATGCTGCTAAATGGGGTGCTGAATTAGCAACATCTAAATCAAAAGAAAGAATTTACATTGTAGAACCATTAGGTGATTTTGAAAATGATCCAAACTTAACTGACAAAAGATTCCCTGGTAATCCAACACGATCTTATAGATCTAAATCGCCTCTGAAAATAGTAGCTGAATTAAGTTCATGGGAAAGACATTCCGATGATGAAATAAACCATATGCTTACATCTTTAAAAAAGTTACGTGAACAAGGTAAAGCGGTAATTGATGATTAATTATGGTTCAAAACAAAAAAATCTATTGGATTTCGTTTCTGGCCATATCCTAACCAAGGTGGATAAAAATCAGAGCAAGAGAGTTTCAATACCCGTATTTTTTAAAATCTGTACAAATAATAATCCCTCAATCTTCGAGGGGGGCTCTCTTAATAAACAACTTAGGTTTTTTATTTCCTCTATAACAAAGAATTTGTTCACTTCAGTTTGTATATAGGTAATTTCATTGCACATTAGTTATATTCAGCTATTGTTCGTGAATTGGCTATTTGTGGTTGTCTCCCGCTGATGAGCGAATCGCATTTCGGCATTGAAAATGCGAACGATTAACACCTTAAAACTTATAATTATTCGCTTTCAAAAGAATTCAACATGTTCATGTTCTAAAAATAAGAATCTAGCTGTTCACATTATTGAACAGCTAGATTTATCCTATATATTCAACTTAAACAATCACACTTTACTCGTTGATTACTGTAGCTTTCGCCGGACCTGCATTAACAGTTAACTCCTGCTCTTCTGGATTTGCCCCGGCTTGTTCGCCCCAGTAAGTAAAACCGAGTTCCATTTCTTCCAGGGTCCATTCAATAGGCTCCCAATCAGGTTCGAAAATTAAATAGCCGTTTGAAAATAGCTCCAGTCGTACACCGCTGCCTGGATCCATTACATACACATACAACGCTTGAGAAATCCCGTGTTTTCCGGGACCAATGAATTTAATGCCATTTTCGGATAAAATATCCGCTGCTCTTAAAATATCTTGAGCATTGTCCGACCAGTAAGCAAGATGATGCAGCTCATGAGCTGAATTGAATCGTGGATCTCCCATAACTGCGATATCATGTACCAAAGGGGTTACACTCATCCAAGCGCCCATCATTCCATCCTGTGGAGCTTTGATATATTCACGAATCTTAAATCCTAGTTTTTCTGATAAAAAGTTTATCACTACATTAGGATCAGCATTTGTCCCGATATTCACATGATCGATGCGTCTTGGAGAAATGCCTTTTCTCCATGCCTTATAAGTTTGATTTTTCAATGCTGCTTTACGTTCTGTATCTGCTTTTGTTTTTTCCATATCAAAATAGATTTCAAAATTGTGGCCGCTTGGAAGCTGGAAACGTATAGACTCCCCTTGCCCTTTTTCAACGCCCGCTTCAATTCTTGTTACCTCGACTCCAGCTTCTTCTAGTAATACCGCAAAGTTATTGACATCTTCACGTCGTTTTGCTTTCCATGCAATATGTTCAACCCGTGCTTCCGGGCCAGCTTTTAATGACAAGGTATGATGCTCAAAATCACCCCATGCACGCAAGTAGTGAACACCATTCTCTTCTTCTGTTTCTTCAAGACCTACCACTTCTTTAAAGAACCATAATGACTTTTCCAAATCGCTCGTAATGAGAGCCACATGTCCCAACTTTGCAATTTCCGGTAAATAGTTGAATTTTTCCAAAATGAATCCCCCTTTTATTATCAATTCACTCTCAAACTCGTATTTCCATTTATCCAATGCAGAAAGTTTCGACATCGAATAAAGTTTTGCCATAATGGTCAATGCCATCTTCGTATAAAGATGTAATATGGGCACCCACGGCAATTAAATCTCTTGTAATCATCTCTAAAGGATGTCCTTTGATTAAGGCACTTGCACCCAGCGTAAGAGTTGCCTTCACCGCAATATCGACACAATACTGAACGATTTTTACCCGAATGGCGTTATATTCAGCAGGATGGTGTGCATTGCTTCTGCTCTCCAACATCTGAATATATTCGTTCATTAATCCGTTTGCTGCTTTATATTTCAAAGTTAGTTCGGCAAGTACCCGTTGGCTCTTTGGAGATTGACCTTCATTAGTGCCATCCATACGAACCCTTTTTTTCGTTCTTTCTTTAAATTCATCCAATACTCTTTCTGCAGCCCCTAAAGACATTGCTGGAAACCCGACAAAAAATGCGGGGAAAAATGGAGCGTATTTATATAAATAATCTTCTTCAATCGTCGGGTTAAACGCTTGTCCCATTGCAACTTCCATATGGCTAAATACCAAATCTTCCGGTACAAATAGATTGTCCGCAATAAGCGTATTGCTTCCCGAACCCCTTAACCCGATAGAATTCCATTCTTGAACAAGTTGGAGATCAGAGACTCTCATACACAAACAAATACGATCAGGGACGCCATTAACTTCGCGTACTGCACCTACCGCAACCCATGATGAATAATTGATACCGCTTACAAAATTCCATTTGCCTGACAGCAAATATCCGCCCTCGACTTTTTCAACGCTTCCAACCGGTGCAAAAATATCCGCTAATAAGCCGCCTTCATTAATAATCTCATCCATTCGATGTTTTGGAAGGAAGGTTGTCCATGAATTGTGCAATGAATAAAAATAAGTAAGCCATGCAGCCGAAAGATTGTAATAGCCTACAGTCCTGATCAAATCAGTGTATATTTTAAAATCAATTTGTGGATGGCCATAAGACTCGGGAAGGATGAGTCGATGAATTCCTTCCTCTTTTATTAGGTTAATAACATTTTCAGAGAGGATCGCATTTTTATCTGCTTCCAATGCCTCTTTCTCCGCTAGAATGCCGATTTTTCTTGCACTTTTGATTAGCGCGTTATAGATTTCTGCATTTTTCGTATCAACCATTGTATGTCCCCCTCATGTTAATGATAGTGCATTTTTTGTTCCCAAGAACTGATCTACCAGTTGAATGAATCGCTCTGCTTTTTCAATTTGCACCCAATGTCCACATTGTTTCAAAAGAACTAACTCAGCATTCGGCAAATGCTCAACTAAACTTAAACTGCTCTCTTTAGGAACAAATTGATCTTCATAGCCATGGATTAATAACACAGGTTGGGTAATTCGTTTCAATGCACTAACCGGAATCAGCAATTCTAGTGGATTTGCCGGGAATAATGTTGGATATAATTTTTGAAAATCAGGTTTCATTATTACTTCATAACGGTTTCGCACAATTTCCTCCAGCTGATCGCCTACCACTTTTTCGTCATACATAAAATAAGTTATCAAATTTCGAAAATCTTCAATCGTCGGGTTTTTGAAGAAATTTGTCATTCGAACAATTTCTGCAGTCGGCCCGTTTGTTATTCCGCCCCCACTGCCCATAAGAACCAACCTTTTAAATTTATCAGGAGCTTGCATAACAGCATTTAGTGAGATAATGCCTCCCATTGAATTCCCTACTAAGTTCGTTGTTTCTATATTATAGTGATCCATCAAATTTAAAACCTGCTGTACACGCAATGTGGTCCATTGCCAAAACGTTAAATTCGTATTTTCAGGGATTTCTGTGTTGCCAAAGCCTACTAAGTCAGGAGCAATTACATGGTATTTCTCCCCTAGAACTTCCATTGTATTTTTCCAATTTGATTCAGCAGTTGCACCTGGTCCTGAGCCATGCAAGAAAAAAATTGTTTCCGAATGATGAGTACCAGCTTCACAATAAACAGTTTCAAAATCCCCAGTTCGGAGACGCTTCGTTTCATACTTTGCCAATTGTTTCCCCTCCAATTTCTCACTTTTAAAGCTATCCCTATGTTATTGGATTTTAAAAAAAATTATAATCAGTGTTTCAATTGTATATTCGAGAAATTTTCATAATTTTTATGGTTATTTCATAAAGATAAATAAACAATATATTTTAGGAGAATCGATGATGAAAACTTATTCTATTGAAACTGACATTATTATTACTTCCCATTCATTTGGTCTTCTTCGAAAGACAATCATTGAAAATATGGGCATAGAAAGAGCAAAGAAAATCTTGATGGAATTCGGAAAAGAATTAGGAAAATCAAGGGCTTTGGAACTTTTAAAAAGTGGGTTGACAAAGAAAGAATTGGAAAACTCGATCCCTTATGAGCATGTTAAATTAGGGCATTTATCCGCAATCACGTGGGAGGGGGCGATAGATTTTGATGAAGAGGGAACTGTTAAGATAGACGATTTAAAAGGAGTTTGGCATGATTCTTTTGAGATGCACATCCATAAAGCCTTTATTGGGGAAGCCTCTGAATGTTCATGTTATACGCTCAGTGGTTTTGCAAGCGGGATTTTATCGACAATCTTCAAAGAAGAAATAATCGTGTTAGAACGAACATGTGTATCAAAAGGCGACAATAATTGTACGTTTCAAGTAAAGAAAAAAACAGAGTGGGTTCTGGAAGGATTCGAATTTAGTGAACAAACGATATTAAATGAAATTGAAGACACTTATGACAAATTATTGGAGAACAATAATTTACTTCATAAAATGACTCATTATCACAGCAAATTAACAGAATGTGTTGCACAGCAAAATGATATACAAAGAGTATTGCAAACCGCTAATTCGATTCTTGATATCCCTATTTTTGTTACAGATCGTTCTGGAAGGCTAACATTGCATGAAGGTTTAAGTGAGTCTATACGGATACGTATTCAATCTTACCCAATCAACATGAAGCAATTAACTAAGACCAGGATATTTAAAATAGAAAATTTCTATCTTTTAACTTCCCCTATTTATATTGACAATCAATTAGTAGGTGCATGTTCTTTTTTATATTTAAATAATAAAATTGATCCGAATGACTATCTATTTTTAGAAAGACTCGCTACTGTTTCAAGTCTTTGTTTCCTTAATGAAAAAATTAAATTCGAAACAACGGAGCGTCTGAAAATCTCTTTTTTAGACCGATTGATTAACAGGCAGTTTAAAGATAATAGGGAACTTTTAAATCAAGCTAAGTATATTAAGCCTCAGCTTGCTAATGACTATATAACGCTGGCGTTAAAGAATAATCTAATAACAGAAGAACCAATCGATATCTATAATCAAGTTTTGCAACTTGCCAGATTATTGCAGCTATATCATTTGGATGGATTTGCTGCTCAAAAAGCGGACCATATTATTGTGTTCATCCATTCAATAAATGATTATTCCCTTTTTAAAAGAAAAATGCATTCAATCATCGATGAATTTTCAAATCGGTATAAAAATAATTCCTTTTCTATCGGAATGAGCAATATGTTTACAGAATTAGAAAACTTCCACGAATCGCTTATACAGGCAGAACAAGCCATGAATACTCCGCGGAACAAACGTCTAGTTGAATATGCTGAGTTAGGGCTGTTAGGTGCTTTTCTTCAAAATATGGAGAGAGAACAAATTATCGATATTGCGCAAAAGGAATTAAAAGAGTTATTACATGACAATCCAAAATCCAAAGAGTTGCTTTATACCCTGATCACATATTTAAAGAATGCTGGGAAGCTAGAAAAAACTACCCAAGATCTCTCCTTGTCATTAGGGGGCGTACAATATCGCTTAAGAAAGATAGAAGAGGTTATTGGAAAAAATTTAAAAGATGCTGAGACTACATCTTACTTATTTTTAATTCTGGAATCTCTCTTTGTCATAGGGGAAATAAATTCAATTAAGCAGCAATATTAATCTCAAGTTTGAAATGCGCTATTAATTACTTAATTGTTGATGGTTCTGAAATTCAACTTACTTTTTATGAAATTGATTCAATTAAATGAATCAATTTCATAAATACATAAAATCCATAAATAGTTTGACTACTTTAGTGAGGAAGGTTCTGTTTATCTTCCTAATTATTAGTATGTTCACAAAAATGATGACCCCGTCCTTTTATTTCCTCATTCCTCTTTTATCTTATGGCTCGATAGCAACAATAGTTTTTAATCGAATGTCCTTTGAAGAACTCCCCACATAGATCGGAACTTCTCCACTTGGCGTGACCCATTCGTCATTTTCTTCATCCCAATAAGAGAATGCTTTTGGATCAAGTTTAATCTCCACAAGTTCTTGTTTCCCTGGTAATAATTCGATCTTTTTAAAGCCTGCTAGTTGTTTTGATGGAGTATCCACTTTTGTTGGTAGTTTACCGACATAAACCTGAACGACTTCTGAACCGGATACGACACCTAAATTGCATAAGTAGAGGGAGATGGTAATATCTAAATTATTATTTTCACCTTTTCTCACTGCTTTCGCTTGTATGTTTCGGTAATTGAACGTTGTATAGGATAATCCATGGCCAAACGCAAAAGCTGGTTCAATTCCATTTTTTTCGTAGCCTTTGTAACCAACGAATATTCCCTCTGAATACTCAGATACTCCATCGATGCCCGGGAATTGATTTTCACTTGATACTGGAGTGCTCTTTTCATCAACAGGGAATGTTATTGGCAGTTTACCGGATGGATTGACATTGCCAAATAACACGTTTGCAATGGCATTCCCTTGCTCTTGTCCCGGGAACCAAGCTTGCAGAATTGCAGGCACGTGGTCTTGCCATGTATCCATTTGTACCGCTCTGCCACTCATTTGCACAACAATTGTGTTTGGATTTGCTTTTGCCACTTCTTTGATTAATCGATTTTGGTTATTTGGCAAATCTAGATTTACATTGTCCAAATAACCTTCACTATCATAAGTACGAGTTACCACAACGACAACATCTGATTGTTTTGCTAAATCAATCGCTTCTTGCATTTTAGCTTCTACTGCATCGGCCGGCGGTTCCCAACCAAATCGGATTAGTCCACCAAAGTCCTGAATCCCTCCAGCTTCACCTGTGCTGTATTCGATTCGTACATCATGTTGTTCACCTTCAATAAGAGACAAAGTTCTTTTGGATGTTTTTAATTTCCTGCTATGATTGTCAATGACTAATTCATTATCAATGTAAAGTTTACCTGAACCCAGACTTGAAAGTGATAGGGTATATTCACCTGATACTGGTACAGTGAACTGCCCAGTCCAGCGCGCGGACATCTCACCATTAAACTCAGCAGGAATTTTAGCAAGCTTTGGCGATTGTGCATTAAATCCTTCATAGTTATAGAATCCAAGACTGAAGTTTACTTGATGATCTGTACGGACGAAAGAAGGCTTCCCTTCAAACTTGGTATTGGTCCAATATTCTCCGGTTAACCCATTCTCATTATGACCGTTAACAGGCGTTAATAAAGACGACGGTACTGCAGAAGGCCCAGGTAAAATATCACCCGCACTAATAGGATCAGTTCCTGCAGCATAGGATACCTTCACATTTTCACCCACAGCATTTTTAATGCCTTCCAAGGGACTGACAGTATATGTAGGGACTACCAGTGAACTTCCTCCTCCAGCTGAATAAGTATCTGCCTCCGGACCAATCACCGCAATCGATTCAATCTCTTTTTTATCCAAAGGCAGGACTTTATTTTCATTTTTCATTAATACCAGACTTTGTTCCGCCAATCGTCGTGCAATTTGCCCATGCTCTTTAGCTGGAATCTGAACATTTTCAGTAGGATAATCGAATAAACCTTTACTAAACATTTGCGTTAAAATTCGAGCAGCCATATCATCGATTTTTTCTTTACTAACCTTACCTTCTCGAACGGCGGCAATTAATTGGTCTCCCCAATGTCCACCTGGCATACCGGGTGTTTCCAAATCCAAACCGGCATTAGCAGATTCGGTTGTATAAAAATTTGCAAAATAGTCGCTCATCACAAAGCCTTTAAAATTCAACTGATTTTTCAACAATGTTGTAAGGATCGTCTCATTATTACAAGCATTCACACCGTTCACTTTATTAAAAGAACACATAACAGCGCTTAAATTGGCGTGTTTAATCACTTCCTCAAAGGGACGTGCATAGACTTCACGAATCGCCCGCTCACTTGCAACGGAATTGATTGTAAAACGTTCGGTCTCTTGGTTATTCAATAACCAATGTTTCCCCGTTGCCATGACAGGATAGCTTTGAATTCCGTTAACAATAGGAATAGCCAGTTTTGATTGCAATAATGGGTCCTCACCCAAGGATTCAAAATTACGCTCGCCCCATGGAAGGCGTGCGATATCGAGTCCAGGTCCTAAAACAACATTATGTGTAGTGTTGAAAGCTTCATTTCCTAAAAGCTCTCCATAAGCCTTAGCTGAATCAACATCCCATGTAGCTGCAAGGGCAATCGGTGCTGGGAGGGCAGTTGACTTTTTATCTTGAATATCCGGATTCGCAATTCGGATGCCCGCTGGACCATCTGCCATTTTTAATGCCGGAACCCCTAGCCCTCGAATTTCTTCATTGTAAAATCCATAATAATGATTAAGGTTTCCTGTTACTAATTGAACTTTTTGATTGATTGTCATATTTTTTAGCAACAAATCTGTCCGTTGCTGTGCTGAAAGAGACTTATCCATCCATTGGTGGGAGGTTTTGGCTGAAATGGAATTCAAGGAGGTAGTGAAAAGCAAGAATATTAATAGGCATGGAATTAATTTTGTTAATTTCATCCTATAGCTCCTTTCTTAGATAAAATGATATATCTCAAGCATGTTATTATTTTCTTTTCTTTTCTTTCTTTTCTAGAAGTGTTACGTTTAGTCTATCCATAGGGAAACAAATCTACCGTGCTATATCCTAATTAACTTCTTATACATCGATTTAAGTGTTAGAGTCATTTCAATCCTTGAACTGCTACTTCAATAAAAAAACCCTGCATAAAAACAGGATTTTTTAAAAATATTATTAACTTTACCAATAAACCCTTTCCCTTGTTTAAAAAATCTTCTCCTGTACTTATTTTCCAGATAGTAGCTCAACACGGAGTTCATTGTTTCGGTCTTGAGTTGAATAATTCGCAATATAGATGTCCAGCTCATTGTTGTCGAAGTTCTCGTATACGTCCATATTTTTATTATTTTCATCCCCCATAATTCCAATAAGTAAGGGCTCTCCATAGTTTCGATCTTTCCCTTGCAGATAATAGGTTTGGTTCACCCCACCAAAAGCTGGATCCGGGCTAAGGGATTCCACATAGAGATTATCATCCTTCATATAATAAGTCCATGTAATCGGATATCCCTCGATATGGGTAGTTAAGCGTTGATGTTCAGTTGATATATCCGTCAAGTGGATTGGTGTATCATTCCCTTTAAATGCATCTACTCGGTGTTTTGCAATCAGGGTCACAGGTTGATTGGCCAAAGAAGCCGCATCCAATCCATCCATTTCAAAGCGCAACTCTGTTTCTTTAGGATTACCAGGCACATCGGGAAGCCATATGTCTCCGTTTAACCGTGTATCCCCTACCTCAAGATGATAGTCCATGTAAGGAACGCGGGTATATTTTTCTTTATAATCAAGGACTAGGCGGATTTGGGTTGGGGTAACCGTTATATCTTCAATCTCTGTTCCGGCAACCATTTCATCAACAGGAAGATTGAGGACTTCCCTGAAAGATACATTTTCCAGTTGTTTTTTTGACAATGCCAAGTTTAAGCTCCATGTCCCATCAGCGGTCTCAACTTTCCGATCGTAAGCAAGCTGGAACTTGCTGCCATCAACGAGCAAAGTGTCCGATTCGAATATTTGTTGGCTCAAATATTCGTTAGAGGCTCCAGGGGTTCCGAAAACCGCTGGCTCAGCTTCTGGAATTAGCTCATTCTTAGGATTGACGGCTTGAATACGTACCCAGCTTCTGTTTGCCATTTCTGGATCCATAAACGCAACGGAAGATTGAAGCAGTACTCGATTTTCAGCTTGTTCGAAAGATTGTATCGAAACGCGATCAATCCCATCCTTCTGAATTGAGAATATTTGTGTTTCAGGATTATTAGGATTGTATTTAATCGCTTGATTTCCATCGTCAAGGAAATGCACATTTTCAATCGTAAATGTAACATCGGCCGTCTTTCCTTCAACAATCCAGTCGGTTTCAAAGTAACCCTGGAATAATCCAAGCTCCTCATTCCAGTTGTGTACATAATTACCCTCGATGTAATTGCCATTTTGATTCTTTAAGCCAATTGCATCAAAGCTTAGATTCTTTCCACTCCATGCTGCTTCAGGTTTCAAAGTGTAGAGCAAGAACGTTCTGTTATCGTCTATGAATGCCGTATGTACAGTTAACGTAACACCATTTTTGGTAACGGATTGCCCTATATTTTGGCCAAAGCCCTGTTCCAATGCGGATTGGATTCCGGCTTTATGGAAAAGAATGTTGGACCAGTCATACGTTAAAGCTGCATAGACCGGTGTAGCCAATAATGCGATGGAGAGACCTGTCACTAATGCAAGTCGCTTTCGATTGCGTGGACGAAGTGGACCTTTAGCAATGTTGGCATCCTTCAACTCGTCCTGCTGAATGCTGTTCCACATTTGGTCAAAATCAGGATAAGGTATGTTCATAGATGTCTTCATCTGCTCTTTCAGCTTTTCCTCAATGCGTTCCATATTGCTTCTCTCCCTTCAACCAAAAGGTTTGATTATGCTCTAGTTTTTTTCGCATCATCTTTAATGCTTTGTGATTTCTTGACTTTACTGTACCAACAGGAATTTTAAGAATATCGGCAATTTCATTAATCGACAGTTCGCCGATGTATCGAAGCGTAACAACTGTCATTAACTTCTCAGGAAGCTGCTTCAGCAGTTCCTCCCATTCCTCCGTCGTTTCTTTTTCCAATACAATGGCATCCAATGATTTAACCGAATCGGTGGTTTGCTTATGGAGCCATCTGACCTGGTCCTGCTTTTCATGTTTCGACTTATTCCTTTTAAGTATATTTAAGCATTGATTCATCACGATACGCATGATCCAGGCATGTAAATGCTCAACATTTCTCCAGTCCTGCCGAAAAACAGTTACAAATACGTCGTGGCAGAGATCTTCAGCATCTTGTGCGTTGCGCAGCATGTAATAACATGTCCGGTAGACATCCTTGTTAAAAGAATCGAATAACTCTCTTTCCGTCAATATAAGGCACCCCTTTCTTTTAGGTTACACTTACTAAACAAATGAGGTTTGAAAATGGTTCATCTTTTTTTGAATGAAATCAACAGAGAGTAATCATTTTATCCTTCACCGTGAAAGTGTTTAATCTTTATAGATTTACTAATCTATTTGCTCTCACCTTACGAAAAAGAGCGTATAAAGGTGTGATTATATGTATTAGTTGGTGCGTGTTAATTTAATTAACATTCATAAAGTGTCGGATAATATGGAATATTGAAATAAAATATTGCCCACTTTTATTGTTTTTTTCCTTTATTAACCTTTTCATCTTATTGATATAAATATCACTTTGCAGGAACCCTGAAAAATTACAATAAGTGCCTTGCAAAGTGATTAGCTAATATTGCTGAGTTGGAATAACTTCACCTCCTTATTCTTAAGTTCTTACTTTAGCCCAGATTTTTATCACTGCCATTCAATCCCTTAATTCCAACCTTTTTTGTTATAATTAGGAATAAAACAAGTAAATAATAAATAATGACTGTTGAGATTAAACTATAATAAAGGATTGAAATAGAAGTTGGAGCCCACACTCTTATAAACCCCCAATTTAATCCGCCCAGCAAGATTTTTGGCGCTGTCAGTATAAACGTGATTATAGTAGCTACAGACAATGAATGGAGGACGATTAGAACTATTTTTTTCCTCTTTAACTTTGTCCTAATTCTTTGTTTTCTTGCAAATTTCCATAAGATTCTTAGCAATAAAATGCTGAGAATTAAACCTAAAGAATTCACAATTGAACATATAGTTGTTACGATTCTATCTAAATTTTGATAGCTATCGGAGTGAATAATGTTCACAGAATTCCCATCCCACAGATTCATTACGCCTTGTCCTATTGCTGTTGTATAGGTTGAATTCATATTGGAGAGAACGGCTACCCCCAATTGTTTGTCAGGCTGCATGATGAAATAAGATGAAAACGTTGGATTCTCCCCTGCATGGAGTATATATTGTTTATTTCCTTTTTCCATAATAGACCAACCACCTGCATAATAGGTATCTTGATCAAAAGGTTCTACGGATTGATCGGGGATGTGCGAATCTTTAATAGTTTGATTGCTTATTGTATCACTTTGTAAAGTACCTAATTGAAGGTTCAGCCATTTGGCAATATCATTTGTATTGCTCACCAAATAAGCGGCAGGTGTATTTCCACTATAAGTAGGTGGGGTATATTCTTGCGCTCTCTTGAACCCTATTTTATAGCCCTTTGCCAACTTTTCGGATGTAACTTGGTGTAAGCCCACAAACGAATCTTTCATACCGGTTTCTTCCAACAAATGTTGTTTGATATACAGATCATATGGCTGCTTTGATATATTCTCGATAACGAGTCCTAAAACATCATAATTGATTGTGGCATATTCGAATGAGCTGCCTGGCTGTCGATTCAATGATTGTTCGAGCAAAGTTTTTACCGTTAATTCAAGTGCATTGTCTGCATCACTTTCTGGGATCTGTACAATAGAGTTCGAGGGAATCCCACTGGTATGATGAAGCAATTGGTTGATGGTAATTTCCTGCGGTTCTCCATTATATTTCAACTCTAGCCAGGGAATATATTTTCGAACATCGTCAGTTCGTTTTAACAAACCTTCCTTTTCTAGCTGAAAGATAGCTAGACCTGTAAATGCTTTCGATGTGGAGGCCAGTTCAAATAAGGTATTTGAAGTAACCGGGGTTTTCTCTTTCACATCGGCATATCCAAACCCATTTTGATAAACCGTTTTCCCTTTTTTCACAATAACTAAGGAGATTCCTGGAATTTTACTGATCTCCCTTTGTTCCTCGACAAAAACTTCAATATTTTGGATTTTATCAACTTTATCTGCGTGTGCTGGTTGAATCAAAGCATGTAATGACAATATTATTGCAACCAAAAAGAAAACCATTCTCAATTTTTTGTCCCATCCTTCTCCCACTTGTTTAGTTAGATATTTCCACAACTAATATATATTAACATAATTAACTTTTCTAAAAATTTATTTCATGTAAAAATTAAGTATAATACCTAAACATGTTATTAAAGCATAAGTGATAGAATCATTCTTCATTAAATATTGAATATAAAAAAAGCGCGATTTATATTCTAGAAATGCGCTCGTTAATACATATTATTTAATCAATCGATTGTTTCATTTGGATTTTGTCCACTCAATTCACCTATTCAAAATCCTTTAAAGCACGGGTGGAAGCTCCTCTTTGAACTTAAGAAATTCCTTCGTCAACTCTTTCGGCGAATACAACATGTATATCTACGAAGGTTTAGAGGTATGACTCACTTTAATCATCATCGTCGTCATCATTTTGATAAGGGCGACTTAGTCCGAGTTTCTTAAGCATCTTCGGTAAATTAAGAGCTATTAACATTAATAAGAAAGTAACAATTGCAATATCGTATAAGCCATAACCAATGATTAATCCTAAACCTGCTGTTACCCACACATTGGCAGCTGTTGTCAATCCGCGTTTAACATTATTTTTATCCATCCAAATTAAACCAGCTCCAATAAAACCTATTCCACTAACCACTTGTGCAGCTAAACGCATTGGGTCTCTATATTGACCTTCACTAAATCCTGATAAGACCATTATAGCCGCGGATCCTAAAGAAACTAACGCATGTGTTCGAACACCTGCATCCTTATTTTTTCTAGCTCTTTCTAAACCGATTAAAGCACCTATGAATAATGCAGTAACCAATCTTACATAAAGCTCCCAATGTTGTTCGAATGTTGATAATAGCACCATAATTCATTCTCCTCTTCGAAAATTGTTAAGGGATTAACTTGATTTCCATTTAACTATTGTATATTTATCAAGCCCTAGATTACGTTAAAAAAGTATAGCTAGTGAAAACCCAGCTATACAAGATACAGCATAAAATATATCTATTGCATATTTCCAATTATATAGCGCTTCTATAGGACCTCCAACAATCCACTTTACTTTTAGCTCTTTGCGTGGGATTCTAAATCAGAATGTTGGTATTAAAATAAAAAAAAAGCGTCAAATGACACTTTTTTATAGTACCTTGCTCAAGAATGATTTTGTTCGTTCGTTTTGTGGTGCGTCAAACAACTCTTTCGGTTTGTTTTCCTCTACAATGTAGCCGCCGTCCATAAAAATTACGCGATCGGCCACTTCTCTGGCAAAGCCCATTTCGTGTGTGACCACAATCATGGTCATGCCTTCTTGCGCTAATTTTTTCATGACGTTCAATACTTCCCCAACCATTTCAGGGTCCAACGCGGAAGTGGGTTCATCAAAGAGCATAATTTTTGGCTCCATCGCAAGCGCTCTGGCAATAGCGACACGCTGTTGCTGTCCGCCCGACAATTCGCCTGGATAATTGTTTGCCTTTTCTTTCAAACCGACTTTCTCGAGCAACTCCAATGCCCTTTTATCCGCTTCTTCTTTTGCCACCCCTTTTAACTTGATCGGGGCCAGGTTGACATTTTGCAAGACCGTTTTATGCGGGAAGAGATTGAACTGCTGAAAAACCATCCCGACTTCCTGTCTTACCCTGTTGATATCTATCTTATGATCCGTGACGTTATGCCCGTTTAGGATTACCTCGCCACTGGTGATTTCCTCCAGTCGATTCAAGCATCGAAGAAACGTACTCTTACCGCTTCCGGAAGGTCCAATGACACATACCACTTCTCTTTCTGCTATTTCTGTTGAGATATCCTTTAATACCTGATTTTCTCCAAATGACTTTTTCAAATGCTTCACCGATATTATGCTCATCTGATTACCATCCTTTTTTCTAGATAATTTGAAATGATTGTTAGAAGGTAAATGATTATAAAATACATAATCCCAACAGTCGTCCAGATAGCAAAGGATTCAAACGTTGCAGAAGCTTGAACCTCTCCTCTTTGCGTCAAATCCGCAATTCCGATAACCGAAAGAAGGGAAGTATCTTTTAGCGTAATGATCGCTTGGTTTGTAAAAGTCGGCAACATTCTTCTTAATGCCTGAGGCAGAATAATATAACGCATGGTTTGCGTGCCAGAAAACCCAAGGGAACGAGACGCCTCTGTTTGTCCCTTATTGATGGACTGTATTCCCGCACGAATATTTTCCGACAGATACGCCCCTGCATTGACTGAGACAGTCAAAATGCCGGCTGTAACATTATCAAGCGAGATAAACGAAAGTGAATTCAATCCAAAATAAATAAAGAAGATTTGAACCAGTAAAGGCGTCCCGCGGATAATATCCACATACACTTTTGCAATCCATTGCAACGGTTTTATAGGCGCCAAACGTAGCATCGCAACGACAAGTCCGATAATAAAACCGAAGAAAATTGCAATTACGAAAATATATAATGTCATTTTAAGCCCTTCAAGCAAATAGGGCATTGCATTCATCGCTGCTTCCAAAGATGTCACTCCTTTTAATAGAAAACAAGCACGCATTTAAGCGTGCAGGTTTACTTATTCTGCCAAGTAAGTATCCAGAATCTCCTGGTATTCTCCGCTCTCTTTCAAATTTTCCAATCCCTTGTTGATTTTTTCCAACAATTCTTGTTCTTCGCCTTTTAATACGCCGATTCCATATTGGTCCTCATTTAATCGTTCGCCTACTACTTTTAACCCTAGATCTTGTTGAGCAATAGCGTAAGAAATGACAGGATAATCTTCAAACAATGCGTCTGCATTTCCGTTTTTAACTTCCAGGAACATGGAAGGGCTGTCATCAAACAATACGGTTTCAAACCCGACTTCTTTTTCAATGGATTGCGCATAGTTCGCACCGCTTGTCCCTTTTTTCACTGCCACTTTCTTCCCTTTTAAATCTTCCGGCTTCACAACATCATTGTTTTTTTCGTTGACAACCAGCGTGATACCGGCATCAAAATAAGGATCCGAGAAATCAACCACTTTTTTGCGGTCCTCCGTTATACTCATCCCACCCATGGCAATATCCAGTTGGTTTGCCTGAAGAGCCGGAATGATCCCTTTGAAATCCATTGCTTCCAATTTGACTTCAAACCCTTGATCTTCTGCAATAGCATTTATTAAATCAACATCAATCCCTACATACTTGTTATCTTTTTCGTATTCAAATGGAGGGTACGTTGTATCAATACCAACCTTGTAAACTTCTTTATTATCATTTCCAGCATCATTTGCGTTTTCTTTATCTTCTCCGGCACTGCACGCCCCAAGGATTAGTGTTGGAACTAATATTAAACTTGCTAAAATACTTTTTTTCATAACTTTCCTCCTAAAATATTAGTTATTTTGCGATATTTTTCATTTTATAGGAAGATATATATCAATTTCAAGAGTTTTTAGAAAAAAAAGAATCTTATTGACAATTCCCTATTTATTAAGATAAACTATTCGAATTTTTGGCGCCTTTCTTCTATAATCGATACACGCTTTATCGGTTTCTTGATAACTATATTTTTCTTAATTACGTTATACTAACGTAATATTCTTTCTTTGAAATTCATATCCCTTCAATAATAAAAAAACACTCAAACTTTATTACACAGGTTCATCGAAAAGAGCTTTAATTCTTTCTTGTTAGGGTTCTTTAGGGTAGTGAGATTCCAAAAAGCATGAGTCCTGGAAATTATCCCCTTATTTTAAATTTAATAAAATATGAATGACCGCAATTCTACTCAATAGCCGCGCCTTTCTTAATTTATTTTTACCAATGCACCTGCTTTAACTTATATTTACAAGTAAATTTTTAATAATCATTTTTAACACTAAATTTTAGATCAAGGGCTTTTAAGTAAGTTTTCCTTCCCCATACTATTACCGACCACTTAAAGTTAGATTCATAACTAAATTAGTCAAAACAAACACCCCAAAAGCCAGATTACACTCTGGCTTTTGGGGTGCAAAACAATACTTAACATTATTAGACTTACTCCTAATGCCGCACAATAGGCATTGAACAACATCGGAATGACCCGCCTGATTTAATAATTTCAGAAAAGTCAACCTCGATTACTTGATAGCCATTCTCTCTTAGCTGATTATTAACCTCTCGATTAATTGGCAAACTAATCACACGATTTTGACCGATAGACAATACATTTGTACCCATTGAGAATTGCTCGCTTTCGTTCACTTCGATTAAATGATACATACTCGATAAACGTTCCACAGTATCAGGATTGAACGCGTCAGGATAAATTAACGCATCTTGTGGGGAAAGAATGTTGAATACACAGTCGAGATGCAAATATTTTGGGTTAAAACGTATAGGTATTATTTCAAAATCAGGCAATTCCTTTTTCAAAGCCAGAATAGCGTCTTTACAGGTACGATGGCTAATGCCGATAAATACACGGTGGCCATCTACAATTACATCGCCGCCTTCTATGGAGTCCTTTGAAAATTTCTTATACGAGATGTTATGTTCATTCACCCATTGAGCCAATACTTCATCTTCGCCTTGGCGAATCGGATTCGCCATTTCGGAAATAAACAATTGATGGCCCAAAGTAAAGCCTATATCTCTAGTAAAGACTTGTTCGGGCAGGCTCTTGCTTGGTTGAAGCTTGATTACTTCTACACCTGCATCCCGTAAAGTTTGTTCAAATTCCTTATGCTGCGAAATTGCTAGTGATCGATCAATATTATCATTTATATATGCTTTTTGAACATCATTAATTATTTCTTGGATTTCCATATATCGAGGTTCGCATAAGACGACTTTTTGAAGTGTTCCATATTCACTTTGACAATTTACTCTAGTATGTTCTTCCGCTATATTCATCATAGTATATCCTCCAGTTGCCTTCATTCCTAGTTTCTATTCCCTTGATATTTCATTTTATAACCTATATGTGTAATGAAATTTTTATTTAATCACTGTTTCAGGAAATTCAGGAAGGGGTAAAAACAGGGTAAGTATGTATAGTGGAGGATATTGCATGAGTATAAAGAAACGAGCTTTATTAACTAAAGATGATTTCGAAACTAGAACAGACTTGCCGGGTTGGCTCTATAAAGAATATGAAACTTTTCATAACACCGTAACGAATAAAACTTTTCCATGCTTCTTTGGAATGAGTGCCCAACTAAAAGGCGAACTTCGATATGCTTATATTAGTCAAGACGATTGGAGTAATCTACCGCTTGCAGTAAAAGACTTTTTGGATTTATTTAAATTGCCGGACTACAAGAGGCACGGCCTTTTTGTATTTGTCGAGCCCTTTGAGCAAGAGGGTACAATAGATGATTACCGAAAGCAGTTTTGGGAGATTCTCCAATATTTACATGAAGTAGATGAAGTTGAATGGCCGGATGACTGTTCTCTCGACCCTGACCACTATTTGTGGGATTTCCGATTTTATGGAGAGCCAATCTTCGTATTCGGCAATGCTCCTGCATATAAGAAAAGAAAGACACGACACCTAGGCAATGCTATGGTTCTTGGTTTCCAGCCTCGGAAGATTTTTAATGGATTGGAAGGAACCGAAAAAGGCGGTATTATGTCACGTGAAAAAGTTCGAAAGCGTGTAGAAGTTTGGGATCAGTTGCCTAAGCATCCAGATATCGGCCACTTTGGCGATCCCACGCATAATGAATGGAAGCAATTCTTTATTGGTGATGACATTGAGCCAATTCGCGGCAAATGTCCATTCACTCATAAATCACTAGTTTAATATGAATATTTTTCATAGCCAATTTTTTTAGAATAAAAGAGAGTGTAAAATCTGCTTCTTGATATTAATTTATCAAGAAGCTAAAATCCTACTAAGCCATGAGATTATCATGGTTATTTTATCGTTAAAACCGTCAACTTAATCTTTCCTGCAATTATGGAGTGTATAGTAAAAACGACAAAGCCAGTATCCTGCTTTGTCGTTATAAAAAAATTTACTGCATACTCATATCCAGACGATATTCGTCAATAATAGCTTGTACTTCAGGATCTGCCTGAACATTTGTTACATCATACAGGAACCCGTTTGACTCTACTAACTCCATTTTCCCCTCAATAACTTCAAAGTTCAAATCCAGGCGGCCTAAATAATGTTCTTGTTCTCCACCTGCTTGCGTAATTGGAACCCATACTTCCCCGTTGTATTCGTATTCCGGTGTTTTGATGACCTTGTGTGTATCTGCACCGATTACTGCGGAAACTCCAGGAACCTGGGCCAACTTGTGATCTTCCTCATTTCCAGCATGTGAAAGGACAACATTAATATCAGACTTTTCACTTACCTCAGGAAGCAAAGTATTCAATACTTCAAGCGGTTCAATAAAATCAAAATCCAACACGTCATTCCAACCGCGAATTTCCGGCTTCATTGAAGTAAGCCCGATCACGCCGACTTGTACGCCATCAAAAGTAAACCCTTTCCAAGGCTTGACGTTCTGAATATACTTTCCTGTTACTCTGTCAACGACATTACCAGTGAGTATTTGGAAATTGACGTTACGGTGGTAATCTTTTAATTGTTCATAACGGCTATCCGGTGTGCCCTCTCCAGCAGGATATACGCGGAAGTCGTTGTTTCCAAGGACCATGGCGTCATAATCTAAAGCTTTCAAAAGTGACGTTTCCAATTCCCCTTGGCCCTCCTGGAATTCCCCGCGCAGGAAGACATCTCCGCCATCCACCAGGAGCACATTTTCTTCTTCATTACGTACTTGTTCAATAATCGTTGCATACTTTGCAATGGAATTATGATGAATGGTCCCATCTTCACGCTTGAGAATATCATCCAAGTGGCCATGAAGATCATTCGTCTGGAGAATGGTAAGTTCAAACGTCTCTCCTTCTTTCAGTTTCTCGGCATCTGCCGTACCAGGCGTGGCAATAAACGCAGCAGCCATCCCTATTGAAAAGCATCCCGTCAATAAATTCCTTCTTAATTTCTTCACACCATTTCCTCCAATCAATTTGCCAGTATAAAAGAACTCTACTAAATTGTAAGGCTGGAATGTAAAGTTATAATGAATATTTGATTAATTTCACGAAAAAATGGCGTTTCTGAGAGATTTTACTTAAAAAATGACTAACCTGTTTTATCTTTCGTTAAATTCAACTGTAAAATGAGAAACCGTCAAACAGCAGCACCCCATTTTCAGTCATCGGTATTGTGACATACTCTCCGATTGAACTTTTGAGCCCAGAATTTTAATTCACTTTCACATACATTATCCTTAGAAAGGAGTGAATAGATTGCAGAATCCTTTAAGTTATTTCCCTGCAGAGAGCAAACTGGTTGCAGACATTGAAAAAGCGATTAACGGGGAATATCGTGCAATTCACTGCTATAAGCAATTGGCGAATCAAACCAACAACAAAGAAATGAAAGATCGAATTCTTGAAATCAGAAAAGATGAAATGCGGCATATCAAAATGTTTTCCTACATTTATACATCGTTAACAGGTATGCCTCCCCAACCGCGCATTACGGAACCTTGTCCTTCAGATTTACGTAGTGGACTGCTTGCCTCTTTCAAGGACGAACAAGAAACCGTTGATTTTTATCATAGAATAGCAAGAGAATCTAATATCCCGATGATCAATCAAGCTTTTACACAAGCTGCTGCAGACGAACAAAATCATGCAGTTTGGTTTTTATACTTTATGACTCATCAATGAGTGTTTACCGACAAAAATGTCGGCTTTTTTGAATTTAGCCAAAATTAATCTCACGACCAAAAATGAACTCGATTGATGCCTTGTAACTTTCTTAATAAAAAAGAGCGAAACCATTAATTTAGGTTTGCTCTCTTGTTGCACAATACCAAGTGCTCCTTATTTCGTGAAGGGTCTTTTTCCTTCTGAAATTAGTAGATTGATTCTTTCGATTAACTCTGGAAGTTCGCCCATCGATTTAATAGTAAAATCCGCACCATTCTGTAAAAAGGATTTTTCTGTTTTCAAGATGGCTTTCTCTTGTTCTTCATCCGATAAAGCATGAAATTCCTCAAAGCTTAGTCCCATTTCAGAGCTGCCGATCACGACACCCACAGCCCAAACCCCCGCATTAAGTGCCTCTTTAATATCGGAGACTGTATCTCCTACTTTAACTACCTTCCATGATGCAGATAGTTTCAATTCTTCCATGTTTCGATAAAGCATGTAAGGATACGGTCTTCCAAATGAATTTGTGCCATCAGGAGTAATATAGAAATCTGGACTATAGCCTTTTTTCAAAGCATTCGGAACAACCACATCCATCATGGATTGCGTATATCCTGTTGTTGATCCGATTTTCAATCCTTGGCTTCTTAATGTTTGTACCGTTTCCACTACTTCCGGAATGGGATCTGTATACTCACTTAAAGAGGACATAAGTGCCGGTTCAAATTCAGCATATAGATTTTCTACATCTTGCTCATTAAAAGGTCTATTGTGAATTTCTTCAAATTTTGCAGAGATTCTTGGCATGGACAGCATTGCGCGGATATGGTCGATTTTCAACATTCCCATTGGTTCCCGCGCTTCTTCCATCGTCACTTCAATTCCTGCATTTTTGAAAATATCAACAAACACGTTTACCGGTGCAAAGCAACCAAAGTCTACCGCTGTACCAGCCCAGTCTAAAATAATTCCTTCTACTTTGTTCATTATTCTTTCACTCCTAGGTAAGATTCTATGATGGTGCATAATTCTTTGATATCTTCTTCATAAATTTCGCCAATGTTTCCGATTCTGAAGGTATTTTCATTCGTCAATTTGCCTGGATAAAGTACATAGCCTCTCTCCTTAACAAATGAATAAAAGTGTTCAAACTCAAACTGGTCATTTGGGAAAAGAATGGTTGTAATAATCGGAGATTGTTTTTCTTCCGGTAAATAAGCTTGGAATCCAATCTTGTTTAGCCTTTCTCTTACTATCCGATTGTTATTTTGATAACGGGCAGATCTTGCCGGAATACCGCCTTCTTCATCCAATTCATCCAGTGCTTTAGAAAATGCGGCCACTACATGAGTAGGAGAAGTAAAACGCCATTTTCCGTCCTTGTCCATTTCCTTCCATTGATCATACAAATCGAATGACAAACTGCGTGAATTTCCTTCACAGGCCATTAGCTTCTCTAATCGAGCAATGACAAAACCAAAACCAGGGACACCTTGAATGCACTTATTGGCACTGCTTATTAAATAATCAATCCCTAGTTCAGGAACATTGATTTCCATACCGCCAAAACTGCTCATGGCATCTATGATTAACGTTTTCTCAAATTCCTTCGATAGTTTTGAAACCATCTCGATTGGATTCAAGATGCCAGTTGTAGTTTCACAATGAACCATGACGATATGCGTAATGTCCTCATCCTCTTTCAACAGATGCCGGATCTCTTCTTCGTTTGGATATTCATCGTAAGCAGTACTATATTCCCTATATGCAAGACCTATATATTTCGCCATTTTTACGATTCTTTCCCCATATGCACCATTCGTGATGATCAACACCTTATCCTGATCCGAAATCGTTGAGTTCATCACAGCTTCAACAGCGAAAGTACCGCTTCCTTGCATCAGGACCGTTGTATAGTCTTCTGGGCTGGCTCCTGCCAATTCGAGAAGCTGAGTTCTAATTTTTTGTGTAATACTTTTATAATCATTGTCCCACGTACAACGATCCAGCAACATTTCCTCTTTCACACTGCTTGTCGTCGTTAAAGGGCCAGGCGTTAAAAGTTTGTATTTATTCATAGTTAATCTCCTTGATATATTATTTAGTCGTTGTCGCCGGGAAATAGCGTTTTTTCAAACGAGTCGAAATAACCTCCAATAGAAAGGCGATAATAAGAATGGAGTAGGTAATAAAGCCAACTTCACGCAAATCAAAGTAGAAGCTTGAAGCCATAAATAATTCGAATCCAATTCCGCCTGCTCCAGCTGCTGCTCCCATTGCTACGGCAACCCCAAAATTAATTTCAAATCGTAAGAAAGTCCAGGATAATAAATAAGTAAAAGTTGATGGTAAGACACCACTTTTTACGATATGCCACCAGTTTGCACCAGTTGATCTAAGTGCCTCAAAGATTCCTTTATCTACTTCTTCAAATGCCTCAGAAAATGCTTTAACTAAGTAAGCGATCGAATGGAACAGCATTCCAAGAATCGCTGCCTCACTTCCTAAACCGGCGGCAATTGCAAAGATCAACACCCATAATACGGTTGGAACGGCCCGAATAATTGCCACAAATACACGAACGGTTCTCGATACCCATACCGGTGCCAGATTTGCAGCAGTCATCAATGAAAGGAAAAATGCGATGACCGCGCCGATAATCGTAGCCAAGAACGCTAAACCAAGTGTAATTCCAATTTGATAGAAGGCCTCTCCCAAATCAAAATGATTCAATGTCGGCTCAAGAAACATTACTTTCAAGTTATAAGCGGTTTCCCTAATCGCCGAACCTAATTCCAGCCCTGCATAGTTGAAAAACAGAAAGGCAACAACTGTCAAAATTGCAAGAATGATTATCGTCCATTTAAGGACAATATCACCTTTGTTGCCTGACATGATATGTATACGACCGTCTTTCTTTCTTTTAATATAGGTTGCTTCCATTATAGAATCACCTTCCGTACATAATTTGAAATAAGATCCACAATAATTACGGTAATGACAATACATAATGTGATAAGAGCTACAACGTTGTAGTTTAGCATCTTATAATACATATCAAAGGTATATCCGATTCCCGTACCTGTTAAAATTCCTACCAATGTGGCATTTCTGATATTTGTTTCGACCATGAACAACACCCAGCTGATCATCTGTGGCAAGCATTGTGGAATAACCGCCTTGCCGACAATTTGAAAATAGGTTGCACCGGTTGCAGTTAATGCTTCAACAGAACTTTGACTGGCTTCATCAATCGATTCGATAAAAGCCCTTGTTAAAAATCCTACCGTCCCAGCAAACAGAGCAAGAAATCCTGTTACTGAATTTTGTCCAAAAGAAATGAGCAAAATCAACGACCATGCAACAACCGGAATATTTCTTGATACCGAAGCAATAAAACGGGCGAAGACACTTAAGAAGTTGTTTACTTTTGTTGTGTTAGAACCTAATACGCCTAAAAATAGAGAAACAACAGCTGCTATTGTAGTCGCGGCGATGGACATAAAAATCGTTTCAGCCAGCTTCTCCAGGATTTTCGGCAATTTTTCAAACGACTCTTGCGACACCAAAAGATTGGAAAAAATCCAGCCCATTGCTTCAGGTATTGTTGCCATACCCTCCATAAAATTAAAAGTTGTAATTGCTGATGATAAATAGGTGAGAACGATGAGTATGAGAAGAAATATCCCTGACTGCCATCTGTGTTTTCGCATCGTTTTTTCGTTCACTGTCATTTCTCCTTACGCGATGATTAAATCCTTTGTTTTCGTTCCGTAAATATGATTGATTTTTTCCTGGGTTAATTCATAGGCTGTTCCATTGAACACAATCTCCCCATTATTCAAGCCGATGATGCGGTCTGAATAATGCTGTGCCACTTCCACTTGATGCAAGTTCACCAAACAGGTAATGCCCATTTCCGTGCTGATGGATTTCAAATGATCCATAATAATCTTGGACGAGTTCGGATCCAGGGACGCGATTGGCTCATCGCAAAGAACCAGTTTCGGTTCTTGAATCAAGGCTCTGCATATTCCAACACGCTGCTGTTGACCACCACTTAGTTGGTCACATCGTTTATAGGCATGTTCATGAATTCCCAGCTTCTCTAGCAGGTAAAAAGCGCGTTCTTTTTCCTCTTCTGTATATCTGCCTAAAAGTCCCTGAAACGTTGTTTTATAGCCGAATCTGCCATGCAGTACATTTTCGATCACCGTCAATCGAGGTACCAGGTTATAGTGCTGAAACACCATCCCGATATTCGTTCGCAATTTCCGCAGGCCTTTTTTATTGAGACTGCCAACATCCTGTTGATTAAAGAGGATGTTTCCTTCATTAAATTCAACCATTCGATTAATGCAGCGCAGCATGGTTGATTTACCGGCACCGGACGGACCAATGATGGAAACAAACTCACCTGCTTTTATTTCAAAATTAATATTCTTTAAAATTTGTTTGTCTGCTGTATATGATTTTCCAAGGCCTTCTACCGTTAACAAAGACATACAATCGACTCCTTTTGGCTTGGTTTTTAGGGAAGAGTGCGGAAATGCACACTCTTCTTCCTATTCTTTTTTTCTATTGATGAAGCGGTGTATTATCTTGAAAGTTCACGGATTGGATCATACCACTCATCTTCTACAGCAATTAGTCTTTCCTTGCCCTTTTTAGTGAATAAAGCTGTCTGTTCTGAATCTTCAGGAGCAAAGATTTTTTCATTGTTAGCAAATTCATCAGAAGTTAATAAGGCTTGAATTTTATCAAAGTCCTCTTGACCGAGTACATCCATGTTTACTATGAATGGTTCATTTAATACTGGTGTTACGCTCATTAATGCAAATTCCTTGCCTGCAACCGTATTAAAAGGTTCTGCTGCACCATCTTTAACGCGATAAACAGCACCAACTGTATTTTCATCGCCTTCAGCAATCTCTACATATTCGTCCACACACGTATCACAAAACGCTGCTACATCTGCATTGCCAGTTAATAAATTAACCGCGGAACCTTGGTGGGAGTTGCCAAATAATACTTGGGAGAATAACGGGCCGCCTCCCATTAAATCCTCTGGCATTAAGTCCTTATACTCTTCTTGCTGGGAGAAATGAGCAATAATATTTTCGGATGGAACTTTAAACCCTGATGTTGAACTATTTGAAACAAATGAAAACTTTGTATTTGCAATCGTATCAAGCGAAAATTCTCCATTTTCTTTGTATTTGTCCTGTTCGTCTACATCCACTGCCAGCCAGCTATAATATTTTGCATCATCCAAAGTACCGGATTCACCGGATTTTACCGCAATTGTTCGAATCGCATCATTTCTATTTTGTGCTTCAATATAACTTTGTGACCCCGTAAAGGCAATGTCCGCGTTGTTATTCACCATTGTTTCAATTGCTATCGCATAGTCCGTTGTTAATTGATGCTCCACTTTTTTTCCTGTAGCTTCTGAGATCAATCTACCAATTTCTTCACGAGATGATTTCATATCTTCACCCGATTCGTTTGGATACCAAACCATTTTAATCACATCATCAATTTCTGCATTGTTGCCAGCATTATTGCCATTGCCTCCCGAACATGCAGTTAATAAAAGTGTGAATATCAAGAGCATAGTAAGCATAAATTTAGTTTTCATTTTTTTCTCCTTCTTTGACCGTTTTTTGAACATTGGTTGTTTTGTAGCATCGGCATTTTCCCTATCAATAAATAGATAGTAGAATTTGTTTAACATCTTCTTCTGTTAAAGCAACCGGGTTATTATCCATTCGCCCCTTTGTAAAGGCATTTGCGGCAATCTTATCGATTGTTTTCCCATCGGCATTATAATCTCTAAGTCTACTTGGAAAGCCTGATAGTTTATGGAAATGTTCCATCAACTCTTGAATTTCGAAGCAATTGTTAACACCAAATGCTTGGAGCAACTTTTCGTTTTCAACAATAGAGTCAAAATTGATTTCCATTACTTTAGCCAACGTGATGCTTGCCGCAATCCCGTGGATCATTCCAAGTTCCAATGTCAGTGGATAGGAGATGGAATGGCATGCCGTTGTTCTTGTATTGCTAAAGGCCAGGCCTGCATACAAGCTTCCTAGAGCGATTTCGGTTCTGGATCTCATGTCATTAGGCTGGTTTAATACCTTTTCAAAATTGTTGACAATTCGAGTGATGGCCTCCAATGAATAAATTCTTGAAATTTCATTGGAGCTTTTTGACCAGTACGACTCCGTTGCATGGCACAAAGCATCCAAAGCAGTTGAAGCTGTTAATCCTTTTGGCAAGGATGCTGTTAGCGTCGGGTCAATGATGGCTGTATGTGCATATAAACGTTCGCAATCAACCGACATTTTCACGCCGTTTGCACGATCCCAAATCGTTGCCCAACACGTCACTTCCGAACCTGTCCCTGAAGTTGTAGGAATGCCAATCCATGGTACAAAGTGTTGGTTTTCTATGTACAACTTTTGCTTAATGATAGAGCGTAATGTAGAGGGAGAATCAATTTCCATATCCTTCAAGGCAGCCAGGGATTTCGAAAGATCCAGAACAGTGCCTCCCCCAATTCCCACTACGCATTGATAATCGAAGTGTTCAATTTGTTTAAAAAAATAAAACAAATCTTCCACATCAGGATTAGAAATGTTCACTTCTAATTGTTTAACTTCATAATCTTTAAGGCACTTATAAAGGCTCTGTCCACCCTCTGTATCGGAAAAATCACCTCCCCTATGTAATAGCACAATCTTTCTGGGCAGAGAATTCATTGTAGTTAATACATTGCTAATTACATCTACCGAATCAATTTTAATTTTTACTGGATTATGAAAGTTTCCCATCTGCTAAATCCTTTCTTTTGCGTTCTTTCTTGCTTTATATTGCAAGATTAATCTGTTTTTTGCGGCTTTTCAATAGCATTTACACTTTCCTAACATAATATTTACGATATTTTCAGAGAATAAATAATATTTTCACTTTACATAACGCATCCTTTTGCAATATTTTGCTTTTTTTCATTTCATGGTATGATTTTTCTATGAGTCATATAAAGACACAAGGGAGAGCTGTATGATGTTGCAAGAGCAAAGACATAAAATGATCGAATCCTTTTTAAAACACCAAAAAGCCGTAAAAGCATCTGAACTTGCTGTTTTATTAGATGTTTCCATTGATACGGTAAGAAGAGATTTAGAGATCCTGGAGAAAAAGGGATTGGTCAAAAAGGTTCATGGCGGAGCTGTACTAATCCAAAATACAGATAACGTTCTTAACAAGCTGTTTAGTGAAAGAGAAGTCAAAAATATCGAAAAAAAACAAGAGGTTGCCTCTTTGGCCATCGAATTAATAGAGGAAGGCCAGGCAATAGCTTTAAACGGGGGAACGACGACAATTGAAATTGCGAAAGCGATTGTAGACAAGTTTAAAAGGTTAACCGTCATTACAAATGATCTTCGTATTTTATCCATTCTTGGAGCCAACAAACATTTCAATGTAATCCTTACGGGCGGTTTTTTTAATCCGGAGGAATATACTTTATACGGGAAGCAATGCGAGGAAATCCTTTCTAATTTTAATATTGATATTGCTTTTATCACGGTGAATGCCATATCGCTTGAACACGGTTTAACAGACTTTAGAATCAACGAAGTTGGAGTTATTCAAAGCATGCTATCACGGTCAAAATATAAAATAGTAGCTGCAGATTCATCGAAGTTTGAAACATCAGCTTTCATCAATATTTGTCCATTAAAGGAGATCGACTTGATTGTTACAGATCACTCACTTCCTTCCGATGTGTTGGAGGAATATAGCAACCAGAATATTCGAATTCTTTCTCCTCATTAATGCATGAGGATTTTACTAATGAACCCTATAAAAGGCGCAATTCCTTCAACAGAATAACGCCTTTTTGAAACGATTAAGCTGTTCATTCAATTAAATTTATTTCATAATGATAAAATTGTGAATCTCTTTTGTAACCCTTCTTTTCATATAGTCTTTGAGCAGAAAAGTTATCTGGGGTCGTACTGAGACTAATGCTTTTTGCCCCCGTTTCAATTGCGAAATCTTTTGTTTTATTTAGAAGCAATTCACCGATTCCTTGTTTTCTAGCCTCTCCTTCTACGTATAAGTCGTTCAAGATCCATGCTTTTTTCATTGAGATTGATGAGAATGTTGGGTAGAGTTGCGCAAAGCCTAGATACTTTTGCTGATCTTTCACAACAAATATCACCGATTCTTTGCTTTCAATTCGTTTTTTTATAAAAGCTTTTGCACCTCCCAAGTCAGATGGTTGTTGATAAAACATCCGGTACAGATTAAATAGATTTGATACACCTTCTAAATCCTCGATTGATGCTTTAATTATTTCCATTTCCACTCCACCTCCAATTAATGTGATCTTCAAAACTATAAACAGATTTTAACATAAATAACCAATTCGGTATGGGTCTGAAATAAGAAAAAACCTTTTTTCAATGTTGAGCGGATTGCAGATAATTTTATACTACAAAAAAATCTTGCAGCAACTTGAATCGAAAAATGTAAAATTTTATGAAACATATTTCGATATAAAAACGTAAATAACTTAACGATTCGAGAGGGGGAATCTCCATGTTTGAGTTTTTTCTTGGTGTTGGTGCTATTAGTATTGTTATTTCGGGAATTTATATTGGAGCTTGGATAGACGGACAGCAACAGAGAGCTAATTTTTATTCCGAAACGGAGGAACAACGAAATTTCAGAACAAAAATAGGCTTGATTTCTGGTTTAATTGGACTCACTTCTTTTGGTCTTGCCGGACTAATCTATTATCTATAAATAAAAATAGAACTTCATCGCATCCTTTCACACCTTTTGGATACCCCTCTTCCAACCCTTTAGAAATTTGCAAGCAATTCGAATTTACATGATGAAATAGTTGTCCATATTTCACCTATTCATGTATAAAACGGTTAGCATAGTCCGAGAATTGAGAAGATAAATCATTTATGATGAGGTGTACTGATGGAACTCTTCCCTACAATCCATACAAATTTTTGGGATGCCGTAATTGCTGTCCCTGTTGTCATGATCTTGACTCAACTCTTAAAAAAGTTCTTTCATATAAAACCTGTCTGGGTGCCAACAATTGCATTAATCATAGGTTTATTGATTTCAGTATTTATTAGTCACCGAGGGAACTTACTAGCCGGTTTATTTATGGGATGGTTTTATGGCTATGCTGCTATCGGAAGTTACGCTGCTTTAAAAACTACCATCATTGCTTATAAAAAAAGAAAAGCAAAACGAACTTAATCATGTATCCAGGTAATACTTAAATCCGCCGTCAAAAATATTTTGCGACTGCCGCTTCGCTTTCGTCGCAGAAATGAGGTGTCTCATTACTGAGACACCTCATTATACTGAATTTTTTTAGTGTTCTTAGTAAAAAGATGGAAAAACGCTGCAACGTGACGGGATTAACTCCAAAAAACTTAATTATGTATAACAGTTGATATTAAACGGTTAAAATAGAACAGTTCATTCTCAAATTAGAACTATCAGGATTGGAGGATCATTGATTTGATATGGTACATCGCGCCTGGATTGAATTAAATGTACGGCATCTTGCTCACAATATTCATACAATTAGACAACATTTGCCAACCGGCACTGAACTGATGCCAGTATTAAAAGGGAATGCTTATGGACATGGCAGTCAAGAAATTATAGAGGAACTGCGAAAACTTGAAGTGAGTACAGTAGCAGTGGCAACAATAGAAGAAGCAATGGAAATCAGAAAAGCGGATTATCAGGGCAACATCTTGATTTTCAGTTATACCCCATTAGAGAAGTCGCAGGAATTATTAAAGTGGAATTTAATACAGACGCTTATTGATTACCCCTATGCAAAGGAATTGAGTTCCATGGATGGACGATTTCGTGTTCATATCAAAGTAGATACCGGGATGAACCGCTTGGGTGAAAGACACTCGGACGTCGAAAAAGTCCAATCGATTTTCCAACTTGAGAATCTGCAAATAGAAGGGATTTATAGTCATTTTTCAAGGTCAGATCGTCTTGACCCAAGCGATGTCGAGTTTACCAGTAAACAAGTGAAACGATTTAACGAACTATTATCAAAATTAGAAGCATTGGATATAAAACTTCCCAAAACCCATATTCAAAATAGCTACGGCCTGTTAAATTTTCCTCATTTAACTTATGACTACGCAAGAATTGGTACATTGATTTATGGGGTACACAGCGACTATTCTCCCACTATACTGAAGTTGCCCTTACAACCTGTCCTGTCGCTAAAAACCAAGGTTATTATTATCAAGCATGTTCCGGCCGGTGATACAATTGGCTATGGTAAAGAGAATGTGATAGATGTTGATAAAAAAATCGCTGTTTTGCCCATTGGTTATGCGGATGGAGTACCTAAACAGCTCTCCACCTATAAGTGCGAAGCATTGGTGCGCGGAAGACGCGTACCAATTATAGGTTCCGTTAGCATGAATCACATGATGATTGATATAACCGATTATGAAGATATCCAAGTAGCGGATATTGTTACCCTGATAGGTAATGATCATAACGAAACCATTGCTATTGAAGAAATCGCCACCAAAATTGGCAGCGCAAGCGATGAGGTTTTCATTGCGTTGGCGAGCAAGCTAAAGAGAGTTCGGACAACCTGAATCACAGCAGTATACTACTAATTGTAGGCCCATCTAATTATGCTTTTCTTAATACTATATGTTTGCAGTGGAACATATCATAGGTTCTGCAATTAAGCTGCATATATTAATTCAGTTAAAAAATCCATTATCCAACCTTGTTGGATAATGGTCCGTTCTTAAGATTCGGCTAACACTAAGAGTTTTGAATTAACTTCGAACACAATCCGTCTTTCTTTTTGTTTATCCATAAAGAAATAGTCTACTTCTTTACTGGAGAATTGCTCCTTATTTGTTCAAATTTAGCTTAAATAAGTAGATTTTAAAATAATTTCTTTTTAATATTACATATTTGGGGACATGTTTTACATTGTTTCGTTTCGCCTTTCAATAAATTGGAAAAACAACAAGTGGTTCTGACCCGCACTTCTTCTTGTAGGTGATCTACATATCTTTTGTTTACATAGAATCTTTTTATCGGATTGGTAGGATGGTTTCCAAAAAGACTCCCGGGTGCTTCATATAAAAGGAAATCGAAATCTTGCTTTGCTTGATCTCGTATTGTTTTATCTTCTGATTTTGCCAGCACCGTTTCATATAGCCAGAATATATAAATGGCGATATTTTCCCAAAGAATTAGTTTTGACTGCTTTGTCACTTTGAATAATTGTTCTATAAGGAGATGGATATTTTTTGAAAACAACTCCTCCAGCGCCTCTTCTCTCCACTCGCTTCTGCTCCCTTTAACCTCTTCTACTTTCCTGCTTCGAAAATAAAATGTTGGCAGCCACACATCTGCTTCTTTTTCCGTCTGTAAAATTATATTTTCGAAGGAAATATCTGATTTTTTATTCCATGCAGTGATAGCATATAAGTAAATCACGGCTAAGAAAGCATATCTTTTAACGAAAATAGAAGCAGTAACCTTCAAACATGGAGATCCGATATGGGGACCGAGGTTCTCCAAATACCCAAACAACACGGTTTCATCTATTAATCTATTTAAATCGATGGATAGCTCCGATGGTTCAACCTCTGTCGCAAAACGGAACTGTCTTAATTGTTCTATTTCACTTTTATCCAAAGTTTTATGCATGAGCCATTCCTCTCTGTTTAAGTATACATCTTCCTTTCCCACAAGGGATGCACATAGGCGTTCCAAAAAGAGGATCTTTAGTAACTTCACATTCCATTCCAAACACTTTTTCTACTAAAATACTGTTTATTACATTCTCAGGTTTGCCTTGTGCAAATATTTCTTTATTTTTGATTGCCACAATATTATGGGCGTAACGGCAGGCCAAATTCAAGTCATGCAAAACCATCACAATCGTTCTACTTTCTTTTTCATTCAATTCGAAAAGCAAATCAAGAATCTCAATTTGATGGGCCATATCCAAGTATGTGGTTGGCTCATCAAGAAGAATAATTTCAGTGTCCTGAGCCAATGTCATGGCAATCCATGCCCTTTGGCGTTGTCCTCCAGATAAGGAATCAACCGCTCGATCTTTTAATTCTTCAATACCTGTGGCTTTTAATGCATCGTTTACTATTTTTTCATCTTCCTTCGTCCACTGTTTTAGCCAGGTTTGATAAGGATAACGACCCTGTTTAACAAGCTGGAGAACAGTAAGACCTTCAGGGGCAACAGATGTTTGGGGAAGGATGGCCATTTGTTTGGCAACATCTTTCGTTGACATCTTGGCAATTTCAGTTCCTTCTAGACAAACAACACCTGTTTTAGGTTTTAATAGTCGGGCAATGGAGCGAAGAAGTGTTGATTTGCCACAGCCATTTCCTCCGATAAAGACAGTGATTTCCCCTTTTGGAATGCTAAGATTCATTTCTTGAATGATAATTGATTCACCATATGAAAGGGTTAACTCTTTCGTTTCGATAGCTTGTGCCATCTTGTTCAACTCCTTAAAAAGATTATGAATTTCTCGTTCTAAACAGCAAATAAATAAAATAAGGTGCCCCTATAGCTGAAGTAAATACCCCCGCCGGCACTTCCAACGGAGAAAATAGCGTTCTGCCCACCAAATCCGCCAACATAACTAGTATTCCTCCTATAAGGGCCGAAACTGGCAATAAGGCACCGAAAGAAGATCCAACCAATCTTCTGGCTATATGGGGCGCCATTAAGCCAACAAAACCGATACCCCCTGCAAAAGCAACAGAGACGCCTATTAATGCCGTACTAATTATCATAAAGATTAAACGCTGACGCTGAACATGGCTGCCAACCCCAGTCGCAATATCATCTCCTAGCTCTTGAATATTCATGTTTCTTGTCATGAACAAAACAATCAAAACTAGAGATACCGTCAACGGAACCAATACACTTACATTATCCCAAGTAGATCCATTTACAGTTCCAGTAATCCAAATATTTGCCTGACTGGCACGATAGATAGGGCCTAAAATCATCATTAGCGTCGTTAAAGCCTGCATGAGAGCGGATACCCCTATTCCCATTAACACTAGACGGAACGGAGATACGCCATTTTTCCATGCTAATATGTATACTAGTATTGCAACTATTCCAGCTCCAATAAAAGCAGCTAAGGGCAGCCACTTAATACTTACCGTTAAAGCATTGTTTTCATCACTGAAAAAGGCTAAAAAACCAACAACCGCAACCGCTGCACCTCCTGTGATACCAAGGATATCCGGAGAGGCTAGCGGGTTGCGAATCATGCCCTGTAAAATTCCCCCCGCAACAGCCAACGAAATGCCTACCATAAGCGCCACGATAATGCGTGGTAATCGAAAGGAAGTTACTACAAGTTGTTCCATTTCCGTTCCACCTCCGAGGAATACTTTTACTACCGAGAGTGGACTGATTGTCATTTCCCCTATTCCTGTGCTGATTATAAAGATAAATGCAGTTGCGATAGCCGCAATGCCAAAAACTTTTATCGCTCGTCTATCAACCAAAAAGGAGATTCTTCCTTTAAACATTCTAACCGTCTTATAAGTCTTCATTTTGAGTTAAACCCCCTTCTTGCGATATAAATAAAGAATGGAGTTCCAATGATAGCCGTCATAACACCTACCGGAACCTCTTGAGGCATAATGATATAACGGGCCAAAATATCGGCTGAAAGCAATAGAATGCCTCCAAGAAGACCGGAGAACGGAATCAGCCAGCGATGGTCGATTCCTATGATGGATCTTGCCACGTGCGGAATAACGATTCCAATAAATCCAATTGGACCTGCAATTGCAACGGATCCCCCCGATAATAAAATAATGACAATGGCTATACCCGCTTTTAATATCCCCGTATGAAGCCCTAAACCTTTAGCTAAATCTTCTCCCATGGATAATACATTCATCTTGGAAGATATCAATATCGCACCCATCCAGCCAATAATTAAATATGGTAAAACCGAAGTCAATATTTCAAGCTTTCGACCTTGAACAGAACCGGCCAGCCAAAACAAAACCTGCTCCAGGGCAGCTTCATCCATCACAAGGAAACCCTGCGTAAAAGAAGAAAACATGGCTGCAATGGCAGCCCCCGCTAATGTCAGCTTAATGGGGGTCAGCCCTTCTCTTCCAGCTGAACCTATAATATAAACTCCTAAAGCAGCAATCGCGGCTCCTATGAAGGCTACCCAGGCAATAGCTTGTAAATTTCCCATTGAAAATACGGTTACTCCAATAACAACAGCAAAACCAGCACCGGCATTTACGCCAAATATATCCGGAGATGCAAGCGGATTTTTCGTTAGCGTTTGCATTAAGACACCGGCAATGGCTAAACTAACGCCTACTGCTGCAGCAATTAATGCCCTTGGTAATCTAACCGTTGCGATGACTAGATGTTCATTTGATCCATTATTGTTTTGAAAAGCATCCCAAGCCATTTTCCAAGTTGTATCTGTATAACCATATACGATGCTTCCACACATTAATAGTAAGAATAGTAAAATAGCAATGATTAAACCTGCTATTCTCCGCCCATTTGTTTTTAACAGCATATTTTATTACCTTCCAAAATAAATCTTAAAGTTTTATATTTCTGAAATTAGTCTATTGTACAAACTACCACTCTGTCAATGATTTTGAGAATCATTTTCAATTAATTGTTGACAACAGCACTGAAGAGTTTTAATATCATTTTATAAATGATAACGATTATCATTAAAAGGAGGAATACATATGAAATCAAAATCTATTCTATCTATCCTGTCATTCGTATTGATCTTCATCTTGGCTGCATGCGGTGGAAACAATAACGAAGGCAACAGTGCTGGAAAGAATGATGTTAAAGAAAGCGCTGAAGATACAAGTTATACGGTTGAACATGCAATGGGGACTACAACAATTGAAAAAACGCCCGAAAGAGTGGTTATTTTAACCAACGAAGGTACGGAGGCGCTTCTTGAACTTGGACTGACACCTGTGGGTGCTGTTCAATCATGGACAGGCGACCCTTGGTACGATCATATTGCCGATGAAATGAAAGATACTCAAGTGGTTGGATTGGAAAGCGAAGTAAATGTCGAGGCAATCGCGGCCTTGAAACCTGACTTAATTATTGGCAATAAAATGCGACAAGAACAAATATACGAGCAACTAAGTGCTATTGCTCCAACTGTATTTGCAGAAGATTTACGCGGCAATTGGAAAAATAATTTTGAACTTTATGCCAAAGCCGTCAATCAAGAAGAAAAAGGAAAAGAAGTAATCGACGCTTACGATTCCAGAATTGCTGATTTAAAAGAACAGCTGGGTGATAAATTGAACATGAAGGTCTCTATGGTCCGTTTTATGGCTGGAGATGTTCGCATTTATCAAAAGGATTCTTTCTCCGGTGTGATTCTAGAACAACTTGGATTTGCAAGACCCGAAAGCCAGGATGTTGATGAGTTCGCAATCAAAGGAGCTACAAAAGAACAAATGCCATTAATGGATGGCGATATCCTCTTCTACTTTACTTACGAAACTGGGGACGGAGCTGCTTCCGAACTTGAAAAAGAATGGCTCGAGGATCCTCTATTTAAAAACCTGGAAGTTGCCAAAAAAGGTGAAGTTCATAAAGTAGATGATGTTATTTGGAATACAGCAGGCGGTGTAAAAGCGGCAAATTTAATGCTGGATGACATTGAAGATACATTTCTAAAATAAAGGTTAAATTATTTTACTAACTTTTATGACGCTAAGGAAGCATTGATTCATTTAGAATCAATGCTTCTTTAATTTTTTATTATGAAATCAATTCACGGAATATTCCTGTTTATGGGCAAATGACTTTGTAGGATTGTACTTCCCATTAATAAAAAAGCAATTTGCTTGGCATTTAAATAGAAATAAGAAAATTAAAATTCCCTTTCTTTTGCAATCCCCTTCCGACTTCTGATAGTTTAGTCATATCTGCTTTAAAAATAATGTTTTAAAGTGCTCAGTTTTGGGTAAATATTTATTCGATTACTGAAATAAAGGGAATTTTTTTGCAAAGAAAGGAACATTCGATGAAAAAAATATCCAACGTTTTTTGGATTTCTGTTGCAATCGTTCTTGCGGCAGTGATTTTTGGTGCCACTGCACCAAATAGCTTTGAAGAATTAACAGGCAATATTCAAGCATTCCTTACATCAGCATTTGGCTGGTACTATTTAATTTTAGTTTCAATTATAGTGATTTTTTGTGTTTTCCTTATTTTTAGTCCTGTTGGGGCCTTAAAGTTAGGTAAACCTGATGATAAACCGGCGTTTTCGACAGCATCATGGTTTGCGATGTTATTTAGCGCCGGGATGGGAATTGGACTAGTATTCTGGGGGGCTGCGGAGCCACTTTCCCACTTCATAAATCCGCCAATTGCAGAGGGAGGCACACCTGCCGCCCACAAAGAAGCAATGCGGTACACGTTTTTCCACTGGGGAATTCACGCTTGGGCCATTTATGGAATTGTGGCATTAGCTTTGGCCTATTTTCAATTTCGAAAAGGTGAACCGGGACTTATATCAGCAACATTAAAACCAGTCCTAGGGAAAAGCATGGACGGTCCTTTCGGAGTCGTAATCGATGTGTTGGCAGTTTTTGCAACGGTCATAGGGGTTGCGACGACACTTGGTTTTGGAGCCGCGCAAATTAATGGCGGTTTATCTTACTTGTTTGGTATACCAAACAATTTCACTGTTCAATTAATAATTGTAGCTGTTGTAACGGTACTCTTTATCATGTCGGCTTGGTCTGGATTAAGTAAAGGGATCCAAATATTAAGTAATGTAAATATGATTCTGGCAGTTGTCTTGATGATATTGATGTTTATAATTGGACCAACCATTCTTATTTTAAACATGTTTACTGACACGATTGGCGGCTATGTCCAAAACATTGTTCAAATGAGTTTCCGAATCGCACCGCTTAATGCCGAGGAGCGGGATTGGATTAATGGATGGACAATCTTTTATTGGGCTTGGTGGATTTCATGGTCACCGTTTGTTGGTATATTTATTGCCCGTGTCTCCAGGGGAAGAACCATCCGCGAGTTCATGATTGGTGTATTATTCCTTCCGGCTATTGTTAGCTTTATATGGTTTGCGGTTTTTGGCACTTCAGCAATTGAAGTACAGCAGGCAGGAAATATTGATTTATCAAGCTTGGCTACAGAGCAAGTCTTGTTTGCAGTCTTTAGTGAATTTCCATGGTCTACATTGCTTTCAATCATAGCAATCGTCCTTGTAGCAATTTTCTTTATCACTTCCGCTGACTCAGCCACTTTCGTCCTTGGCATGCAAACAATGTACGGATCACTGAATCCTTCTAATACAGTAAAACTAATTTGGGGAATTGCCCAATCTGCTGTAGCATTGATTCTTTTATATAGCGGCGGTTTACAAGCCCTTCAAAATGCATTAATTGGAGCAGCATTCCCATTCTCAATAATTATAATTTTAATGATGATTTCCCTTTATATCTCTTTAATGAAAGAGAAAAAGGAACTTGGATTGTACTTGAAACCAAAACCCCAAAAAAAATAAACTTAATAAAGAATTATAGCCATAAGCCTAACTTCGTCTTCATTAATGGAGGAAGTTAGGCTCATTTTCTATTCAAGCCGTTTAGATGAAAAACGCTGATATTAACCATTTATCCCTATCAATTAAAAGTTATTCTTATAGATTGATTCCGCAATATCTTCATTTACCATCCCTGTAAGATTCGTAAGCATTTTTATGATCCGCATTGGTTTCAATTGAATGGTTGAGCAGATGACAATACCTACTTGTTTTTCCTTTATAAAACCGCAGTACGTATGGAAACCAATTGTTGTTCCGCCATGATGGATAATCGGAGAATCGATCCATTTTTTCTGCTCGATAAACCAACCTAGCCCCATATTCAATTTTTTGGACCGTGTCTTCGCATGGACTCTGTGGCACAGCTCGATTTCTTCTTTAAATGGTTCTTCTTTAAGCCCCATTTGATGTTCCAGATAAAGAAGCATATCATTCATGGTGCTTTTCAACGCACCGGCAGCATGGATGGCAGGCAATTCAATCGGTGGGATTCTGTTCCCTTTCTTATTATAAGATTTTATATAACGCTCATATTGTTCCGGAGATCCGTTTATAAAAGTATCGTTCATGCCTAAAGGGTTCAAAATTTCAGCTCTGATTGCTTCTTCGTAAGTTGTACCCAAGATTTCTGCCAGCAGGTTTCCCAATAATCCTACACCTACATTGGAATAGCCCCATTTTTGATCTACTTCTTTTTTTAAGTCCAAATCCATAAAAAACTGGTGTAAATCGTCATGCGAAAAGTATTTATAGGGATTGTCTTTATCCTCTTTATGTTCTTTTAGACGTTGGCGGATTTTTTTCATATCTTCTCTTGGAAGCCGGGAACGATGTGTTGATAGATGGCGGAATGTCACTTCTTTTCCATTGTACGACAACGCATTTTTGTACTCAGGTTTAAACGTTGAGACCGGTTCGTCCAAAGCGATGGTGTTATTAAGCACTAACTTTGATAGGAGTAAACTCGTAAACGTTTTTGTCGTTGAACCTATTTCAAATACACAGTCACCGATTTCTGTTTTGCCCATATCATCATAAATAGTACCGGATGTGAACTTTTCATCCTTTTTGATTACCCCAAGGACGATACTTGCTTTTTTTGCTTGATCTAATTCCCTTTTTATCAACTTCTCCGTTTCCGTATTAATCAAATGACTCCCCCCGTTCATCGATTTAAATTGTATTTACCGAGAAAAAGCTGCTCTTATGCTATACGTATAGTAAACCAATCAGTTTCATTTTATCATTTTTTCCATTAATAGGTAAACTTGAGCAAACTCTGGCCTTTTTAAAGTAAAGGCATTGGGAATGAATGATTATTTATGTTTCTTCTTGTTAGCTTTTTATTCTTCGTTCTATGTATTTTAATCTTCTTGCTGTTTTTTCAACTTAAGATACCGTACCAATATAGTGATGGTAGAAATGGCAAATAGAATCCAAATAGTAGGGTTGTTTAAACCAATTCCACTTTGTGATTCTCCCCCAAGTAAGGTTAATAGGAGGAAAAGCAATAATAGTCCACCCAATAAATAAATTAATTCGAAGAGTTCTTTTCGGAGGTTTGGAAATTTTTTTAGTACGGAACGGTCATTGGTTATTGTTGCTAATATTGCCAGGGTTAATGTACTGACGGCAAGTGGTTTTATACTCATGACTGGAAAATGATCTATAATAATCATCCCGGTAAATGATAGAATGCTTAACATTTTAAATAGCTTATTCATAGTTTTTTTCATAGTTTCCTCCTTTCAAAGTAGAAATTTCATCTTCAAAGCACTTTTCAATGGTTTTTTCGAATACGCTTTAAATTAAAAAAGCCAATTGATCCGCAAACAAATACCCCTAAACCCAAAAGAGAAGTAAGAAACCAGTTTTCTCCCCAACTTACAATTAAACTATATAAACAAGCCAGCGTAGTGATTGACGCCGCATAGTCCGCTCGCCATTTTTCTAATTTAGAAGAGTTTGCCTTTCTCAAAAACTCACGCCTTTCCTTTTTTATCTATAGTACATTAAACGATTAGTTGTTGTTATAACTCTATGTAGAGAATCGACTTATGTTGCCAAGCATGCACAATTAAACCTCGAATAAGTCGTTTTATAACGCTTATTCGAGGTTTATTTTTGGAGAGAATTTAGTTTATTCAAAAATATATGGATTGCCGCCGATATTTTTTCGGATTTCTTCGTTTATTTCGATTGGTTCATGGTCGGTTGACTCTTCATAATCATTTTCAATTGTTTTCACGGTACCATCATAATGAATTGTTTTATTGTCCATATGCTACCCTCTTTCTATATTTTCATTGCTAAATCTGCATTTATTTAGAAAGTATAAGCCAAATCCTTCGCACGGGCAATCCCGTTTTCCTTTATTTCTTGTGCTTTTTCCGGCATAGCATTATGCCCTTCGATAAATAGCCCTTCAAAAGAAGGAACACCAAAGAACGACATAATGACGCTCAAGAAACGATGGCCCATTTCGAATGATGCAGCTGGACCTTCAGAGTATATTCCGCCTCGTGCTTGAATATGAAGCGCTTTTTTGTTTGTTAACAAACCGATCGGCCCTTGTTCCGTATATTTAAATGTTTTTCCGGCCACCGCAATCGAGTCGATATACGCCTTCATCACCGGAGGAAACGAGAAATTCCATAAAGGAGTCACAAAAACATATTTATCCCCTGAAATAAACTGTTCACTTAGTTCCCTCAGACGTCCAACTTTTGCTTTTTCCTCCGCTGAGAGCTCTTCAAATCCCTTTCCGGATTGAAGTTTCCCCCATCCGCTGAAAACATCAGTATCAAGATGTGGAATATGCTCTTTATATAAATCAATGTGGACAATTTCATCATCCGGATTCTTTTCTTTGTATGTCTCGATAAACGCTTTTCCTGCTGCCATACTGAATGATTGTGTTTCATCATTTGGATGAGCGGTAATATACAATACTTTCGCCATTTTTCTTCACCTTATTTTCATATAAATTTTACGCAATTTCAGTATGGCAAAATTGCCGATTTCTATACTTGTTTAAAATTGGAAAAATAGCAAAAAGTTTGTGCAAATACACAAAAAAAGACCAAAGCGATGATCTAACATCTTTTTGGCCATTTCATTATGCAGGTGATGAATTATTGATTATGAGCGCGGCAATAAAATGACCGCAACTCCTGCCAAACAAATCGCTGCACCAATCCAATCATATAAATCGGGCGTTTTTTTATCGATGCCCCAGCCCCATAAGATTGAAAGGATGATAAATACTCCGCCATAGGCAGCATAAACCCTGCCGAACGATGGAAAGGATTGAAATGTAGCGACAACTCCATAGAGAGCTAAAGCAATGCCTCCAAGCACTCCCCAGTAAAAGGGCTTTCCTTCCCTTAACCATAACCAGATTAAATAGCCGCCACCGATTTCAGCTATTCCGGCAAGCAAAAATAAAACAATTGCACCAATCATTAGAAAACTCCCTAGTCTTATTATTTCACTCTCCATTATAACTTATTTTTTTTGGAAGTTTATTGGCACCGCTTCTAATGATAAAAGCTCTGACCAATACTGATCAGAGCTTTTTAAAAGTTTGTATTTTCGGTTTCTATATTGTGAGGCGGTCTTTCGCCTCTTTGCAATTCAAAAATACTTAAACCAAAATCCATTTGCAAATGTGGGTAATCCTTGAATTCAGCCCAATCACCGCCCCATTCGAAGCCAAGTGCTTTTGCTGTTTCAGCAACTTCCATCCAGTCTGATTGCCCATTGCCATTTCCATCATAGTAGATATCCCATATGACTTGACCGGAAGGCGTTTCAATTGCAAAATCAACAGCAAGGCCAAAATTATGATAAGATTCTCCGCCTTTTGCATGTGTAACGACATTTCCCTCGAGCGAACGACCCTTCTCATAAATCTGATTTTGCTCTTCCGTACTTCGAAAACCATCTGTAATTACAATCGAAATACCTTTTGCGGCAGTTTGCTCAATCAATTGATTTACCCGTTCCTTCACTACAGGATGAATGCCTGTTGGAAGAGGAACCGGTTCCTCACTACTATTTATATCAGGAGTCATGGGATTGTCTGAAACTATTAGAAGTTGAAAACAGAGAATGATCAGGATGAACAGGAAAGAACATGTCACTAAAAAACTACCAATCCCTTTTTTCTTCAAAACTAAATTCCTTTCAAGCCCCTTTGCATCAAAATCAAAAATTTTTATCCCCTATAACATTTTAATCTCTTATTCTTCTAGAAACAACTAATCGCCAACGGTATTCCTTTCTTGGATTTCGTTTATTTGCTTCCCTTATCAAGAGTTGGAAATCCCTATTTGCGAAAATATTTTTAAAACCAATATTTCTTCAAGTTCAACCTTTTGTCTCTTGTTATTTTTCAATTGATCGCTTTCGTCCGACGGCAATAAAATATTTGATTTCGCCATCCTCATTAAAAACAGGTGAGACTTTTGCTTCAATATCAACCCATCCGCCATTGGCATGTTTATATCTCATCATCAACTGACGAGATGTTTTCAATTTTCTGATGCTAAGAAATTGTTCATGAAGTGCAGGAATGTCTTCGGGATGAATTAAAGGCAACACAGAGTCTCCTAAAAAATGACTGGCTGGAAATCCCAATAGTTTTTCGTGGGAAGGTGAAGCATAAACCACTTTACCGTTTATGTCCAACATTCCAATTAAATCCAGCATATGATCAGTAATAATTTGGTAAATAAAGTTCTTTTCTTTTAACGCAAGTTCAATGCGCTTTTGTTCTGTAATATCAACACATGAACCGATTATGCCAGTAACTTGTCCATTGTTTTTAACGGAAGACAAGGAGGCGAAATAATGGATGCCATTGTGTTCAGCTTCATATGTTACATTTTCCGTTTCTTCCCATGCCATCTGGTAATACTTTGTTTTCTCTTTCGCTAAATTGGGAGGCAAAAAGTCTTTTAGCTCTTTGCCGATTACTTGTTCGGGATTCTGACCCATTCTATACATTAACTGACCGTCACATAAGGTATGGATAAATCGATCATTTTCTTTTATAACCTTAAATATCATCCCCTGTTGCTGATGCATAATGTCACGCAATTCCTGACGGCTGCTTTCCAGTGCTTCTTCCATCATTCGTTTATTATGCAATTGTTGGAAAATTCCTTTTTGAGAAACAATTTCTTCAATCTCGAGGATACGTTTGCTAATTTCTTCTGCTGGCAAAGGTCTGCTAAACAAATATCCTTGGCCTTGATTGCAGGAATTCTTTTGCAGAAAAATCAGCTCTTCCTTCGTCTCGACCCCTTCGGCAACTATTTTCAAATTTAAGCGGTGCGCCATCTCGATGATCATTTTTACAATAGATGAATTGTAAGAGTTGGATGTACAATTGCGAATAAAAGATTGATCAATTTTAATGCTATCTATTTGGAATTCGTTTAAATAATGTAGAGAACTATAACCTGTTCCAAAGTCATCCAAACTCATTTGCACACCCAAAGTCCTTAACTCCTTGATAACCTCAATCACAAGATTTTTATCAACCATCATACTTTCTGTAATTTCGAGCTCAAGATACTCAGGAGCAAGTTGCGTTTCCTTTAATATTTGTTCTACTGCTTCTACTAGATTTGGCTGGTATAACTGACGAACGGAAAGGTTAACAGACATAACAAGAGGTGAAAACCCAGATTCAATCCATTCTTTTGTCTGTAAGCATGCATTTCGCAACACCCATTCTCCCATGGGTATGATTAAGCCGCTCTCCTCTGCAATTGGGATAAACTCTGCCGGAGGAATCAATCCTTTTTCAGGATGCTCCCAACGGATTAATGCCTCCATTCCTTCAATTTTTCCTGTTGATAAATTAACTTTCGGTTGGTAAAAAAGACGAAATTCATTCCCGGCTAATGCTTTTTTTAATTCTGATTCGAGATGTACTGATTGATTCATAAGTTCCAATTTTAATTACGCTCCCCTATTATGTTAAGGTTTTCACATACTTTTGAAAAAGAGGTGAAAGGTTTTTTACTAAATTAGATTGAAAGCACCCCTAATCATGGTTAAAGGGTTGATAATTTTTTTCTTTTTTTATAATTTTTTAAGCTAAATCAAACTCCTTTTTTTGAAACAAAGACATATGTATTAGTTAAAGATAAAATAAACAAGTTCTATTTTCCCATGCCGAATTAAATTATATTACTTTATTTTAAGATTTTCGATAGTTTTCGATAATTTTTTCAAATTTAAGGATAATATAATTTTCATTTAAGAGTGAGCAGGAAGAAAAATAGATGAGAAAATGCTTAAAGAAAATACAACCGGGTATTTAATAAAAGAATAGAATAGTAATTCTTTCAGAAAAATCAAATAATAGCAAAGGAGCGAGGACAATGAAAGTACAATCTAAACCATTGCGTACACAAACTATTACAATTACGCTGGATGAGTTAAATGGCAAAGATACTTCAACGGCATTGGAAATTTATGAAAATAAATTAAAACGGGAACCAGATTCTTATTATCGAAACGTACACATCGAATTTGTGAATGATACGAAAAATGGAATGAGGGTTATTCGGAAAAATGAATTAATCGAACCAAAAGTTCAGTGGTATCGAAAATTGCTCGAGGAACAGCCAGGTTTTTTATATTTTTTTGCTGAAGAAGATTTTACGATGTACATGTACATGGCGATTCATAACTTCAGGCCTTTAACTTTAAGTTATTTAGTGAAGAAAAAACAGATTAATCTAAATCAACCCGTCAAAGTAGATAATCAATTAAAAAACTACATTCTGGAATCGCTTGAGGACTTAAGTAAATCCAATTCTGCTGCCCCCATTAACCTGATGTACCAAGTTTACCAGGAAGTAGCAGGCATTTAATAATGAGCATGGTCAATAGAAAATCGATTGCTGAATCTGTTTAAATCATCCCACCTTCGAGCATTAAATGGTGGGATGATTTTTTGTTTGTATGATTTAGCAAGTTTATTACGCCCGCCTTCTCACTTCTTCTCAAACTACTTAGCTATACTGAGCGTAAATGATATTGTTTAAGGATGACATCCGGGGCGTGCTTATTTTTATAATCCAATTTAAAGCGTCGGATAATATGAAAATTCAAAAATAACGCGAGCAACCCCTTTCCTAATGGATTCCCTAGCACTTGCATGGTACTAATAGGACAAATGCAGTCATATTCTTAGCAAGGAAAACTTTAAAAGGAGTGGAAAGTTGAAAGATGTAAAGGTTGGTTTGCGGCCCATTGTCACTAATATAAATATGCCCACTGTTATCAAAACAACGGTACTGCCAGGCGACTCAGTCGAAAGGTTATTCATTGCCACTCAGATCGGAGAAATTTATTACATAGGAAACGGAGTGGTTCGAACATTCTTGGATATCCGCCCGAACATCTTAAAACTGGGCACAGAGAACGGTTATGATGAACGGGGATTGCTGGGTCTGGCGTTTCATCCGCATTTTTATTATAACGGACTGTTTTATCTCCATTATTCAGCAGCTGGATCACAGGGCCCCGGCACCCTTAAAGGACGCTTTATTCCCAATCCATGCGACCCAAATTCCATCAACCAACGATGGATAAATCGGGATGCTCAATATGATCATATTGATACAGTTGAAGAATGGATCATGTCTCCGAATGGCCAACCACAAAAACGACGGACACTGCTTAATATAAGAAGGCCATTTTTAAACCATAACGGAGTAAACAGCTTAAACTTTTCACCAGAGACAGGAAAACTTGTTTTAACAACAGGAGACGGCGGTTCGGGCTATGATCCTTATAATTTAAGCCAAAATGACATGGAGATCGCCGGTAAAATAATCGAAATAGATGTCAGCATAAATAGTTATGCCGGAAATCCCCCCATCGTCACCCGTTTTAACGAACTTCCCTTACCTATTCAGGAAACACTTACGGTCATTGCCAAAGGTGTTAGAAATATTTCGGGCATTTCCTATCAAAGAGTTTACGATCAATATATTAAATATGTCGGGAATGTTGGGCAGGACTTAGTAGAAGCGATTTACTCATTCGTTCAGACTAAACCTATATCGGTTCCCCAGCTTATTCAATCTACCATGATAAATTCTGGACTTGATCAGGAAGGTTTTTTAAACTTTGGCTGGCGGGGATGGGAAGGTAATTTTCCTACGTCGATTATTGAGGGCTGCCCTGGCAACCAGACTTTGGATAGAATCACCGCTGCTTACTTTAATGAAGCAGTGGAAACTTCCGCAAGGCGTCTGCAGCCGCTAACAAGTTATTATCATAGGGATCCCCGGCCAGATAAATTTGGGGGAACAGCTCTTACAGGCGTGCAAGCGTATATGGGACACAATATCCCCGATTTAACTGGAAGCGTTGTATTTACAGATCTCGCCCGCGATGAAGGAACTGTTCCCGGTAGAGGCGTTTTGGGTTATACCAGGGCAAGACTAGATGGAAAACAAAATGATTTTAGCGTGATACAAATCGATGCTAACTTCGGCGCTGAATCAGCTTACTTTGTGAGTTTAGGTGCCAATCAGAATCAAACCAAATTATATTTAGGCGTTTATGGTTCCACGAATGTAACGGATTATAACAAGGGGACTATTTTTGAAATTGTTCCATGATTCTTCCATTAAAAAGTCCCTGTTAATATCCAATTCCTTTTTATAGCATAAGTCTCTTAGGGAATCACGGAGTGAAAATGTCCTTTATTTTTTTAAAAAAGAACAAAGCAAATTCAAACCATAACCAGCTATAAAGAAATGAAAAAATAAGAATGCCTCCAGTTGCCAAAAATGAAAAGGAATTTGAAACCGTTGGACCAAGTACCGGAAAGCGGAAAACATAGAGGAGACAAAGAATACCCAATGACAGCAGAAAACCACCAATCAATATAATGCTTATTCTCTTACTGAAAAAAGAAAAAGCCGCCCCTATACCAATTCCCATCAGTCCTGTAGTAAAGGGAAAGATCACGAGTTCACTTGGAAACAGGATGAAAAGCAAAAGAATTGTTAGAAAATAAGCCATTACTCCCATTTGTAGGGAAAACATGGCTCCAATCAAAATGGGCAACGTAGCAAACGGGCTGATCATATACCCGACTCCCGGCAAAAAGCCGCCTGCTGCCTGTAGAACTGCAGCCATACAGGCGAGCAGCGAACCTAAAACAATCCTTTTCGTTTTTCTGTGCTTGCGGAATTCTAATTGGGCAAATCGAACCTCATCCGCAATTAATTTAAAAAACAGCCGCTCCACTCCTTTTTGTTTCAAAATGACACTGCGACCTTCCAGCAACTTTATGGAACTTCAATTTAATACTATTTTTGCTTTTCATACGTTATCACCAGTTTTGAGCAATCTTTCAAAGAATAAAAAAACATCCGCACACCTTGAAAGTCCAAAGTGTGCGGATACTGGATTATTCAGCGGATAATTCACTTTCTGTTACCCATTTATGATTTTTTACTTCTTCACCTGTTGTAGATGTATAATCGACCATATACACTGTGGTTTCTTCAGCAGAATCGATTGTTGCCGTTGCTCCTTGCATCCCTTCCATATGGTCTGCGTTCATTTTTGCCTGTGAGCCGACTTCCAAAGGTTCATTTCCTACTCCTTCGAGCTCTTCATGAATGACCCATTTGTGGTTTTTTACGGGTTCACCGCCATTTGTAGGCGTATAGGATACACTATAAACAATCGTATCATAAGCCCCTACAATCGTAGCTTCAGCACCATTCATGCCTTCCATGTGATCCGCTTGAATTACCGCTTTACTTCCTACTGGGAATGTTGGATCTTCTGCATCTTTCAAGCCTTCCGGAACTTCACCGTCACTTGAATGATTCATAGCGGCATCTTCTGAGTCCTCTTTACTGTCCGTTTCTTCCATCTCATTGCCTGACATTTCGTTTGTTTCTTCTTGAGTTGTCTGGTTTTGAGTTGCGTCATTTTGATTTGCCTCTTCTTTATTATCTCCTGAACAAGCGGTAAGAGTCAGTGCTGCAGCGAATGAAATCATTCCTATCATCATTTTGTTTGCCATTTTAAAAATTCCTCCTAATTATATGGTTCGCTATAACTTTATATTCACTATAATTAATATTTTAAACACTAATTATGCAGTAATTATGCAGACCCCGAGTATTTATATGAGTATTTTTAATATTTCAGTATTATTTTTCCAACCTAACTCTTTGCAACCTAAGTGCATTTAAAACAACGGATACGGAACTGAATGCCATTGCAGCACCTGCTACCCAAGGTGCCAGCAAGCCTACTGCAGCAATCGGAATACCCAATGTATTATAGGCAAACGCCCAAAACAAGTTTTGCTTAATATTGCGAATCGTTTTATGGCTCATGAGAATTGCATCGGCAATGCTGTTTAAATCTCCGCGTATCAATGTTATATCAGCTGCTTCCATTGCCACATCCGTTCCCGTACCAATGGCCATCCCAATATCCGCGACGGCCAATGCAGGAGCATCATTGATGCCATCGCCTACCATCGCAACTTTCTTGCCTTGCGCCTGCAATTTCTTAACTTGTTCGGCTTTACCTTCGGGAAGCACCTCGGCAATGACATGATTGACGCCAACTTCTTTTCCGATTGCATTGGCCGTTCTTTCGTTATCCCCCGTCATCATAATGACTTCTATGCCCATATCCTGGAGACGTTTAATAGCCGTTTTTGAAGTAGCTTTCAAAGTATCGGCCACTGCAACCAGACCGGCAAAGCTTCCGTCGATACTCGCCAGCATGGCGGTTTTGCCGTCAAGTTCCAACTCTTCCATCACACTTACGACATTTGAAATATCAACATTATATTTTTTCATTAATTTTCGTGTACCAACCAACACTTCTTTTCCTTTAACAATCGCTTTCACACCATATCCCGGGATGGCTTCAAATTTTTCGGCAGTTGCCAATTCGATATCTCGCTCAAGTATTCCTTTAACAATCGATTCTGCCAATGGGTGTTCGGATTGCTTTTCGCTTGCGCCGATCAAACATAGAAACTCTTCTTGATTCATCCCTTCTGCCGCAATCACGTCAGTTAACTCTGGTTTTCCGTTAGTAACAGTACCTGTTTTATCTACAACGACTGTATTGATATGATGGGTCTGTTCAAGGTGTTCCCCGCCTTTAAACAATATACCGAGTTCTGCCGCCCGACCTGATCCAGCCATGATCGATGTAGGTGTTGCTAAACCAAGCGCACATGGACATGCAATGACAAGTACTGCAATCAAGGATTCCAGCGCTGGTGTAAACTCTCCGGGCTTTACGAACACAATCCAAATGATAAAGGTAATTGCGGCAATTCCTATAACAATCGGAACAAATATGCCTGAAATCTTGTCTGCCAATCTTTGAATTGGAGCTTTTGACCCTTGGGCATCTTCCACCACTTTAATAATTTGAGCCAGGGCAGTGTCGCGTCCAATTTTTGTTGCCTTCATTTTGATAAAACCGTTTTTATTGACTGTTGAACCAAATAAAGATGATCCAATCGCTTTATCGACGGGAATACTTTCTCCCGTTAACATGGATTCATCCACAGCGGAATTGCCTTCCAGCACGATTCCATCGACAGGGATTTTTTCGCCGGGTTTCACTAAAATCACATCGTTGATCACAACTTCTTCAAGCGGAATTTCTATTTCCACCCCATCACGAACGACAAGCGCCGTTTTCGCTTGTAATCCCATTAGCTTTTTGATGGCTTCAGAAGAACGCCCTTTTGCTTTGGCTTCAAACAGTTTCCCTAAAAGAATCAATGTAATCAGCACTGCGCTTGTTTCAAAATAGAGCTGCGGGTGTGCGTGCGCTCCATGGGAACCACTTGTGATAATGGCTTGGTAGACACTGTAAAAGTAAGCGGCTGAAGTTCCCAGGACAACGAGCACATCCATGTTGGCACTGCCATTTTTTATCGCTTTAAATGCGCTAACATAGAATTGCCATCCGATCATGAATTGAACAGGTGTTGCGAGCAACATTTGTACCCACGGGTTCATAAGAATCTCCGGCATATAGATGAATGATGTAAACGAAAAGTGGCCAACCATGGTCCATAATAATGGCAGTGAAAGAATCGCGGAAATGATGAATTTTCTTGTTTGTTTTTGTATCGCTTGCTCACGATAATCTACAGCGTTTTTCTCATTTTCTTTTAGATGGGCGCCATAGCCCAGTTTCTCGACTCTTTGAATAATCTCACCGATTGACACTTCCGATGGATTAAATTCCACGGTTGCCTGTTCAAGAGCAAGGTTGACGTTTGCCACAGAGATTCCATCCATTTTATTTAATCCTTTTTCAATCCTGTTGGCACAAGATGCACACGTCATACCGGTAATCGCAAACTCTTTCCTTTCTTTAGCCACTCCATAGCCAAGGTCGTTGATCTTCTTTTCGAAATCTTCTTCGCTTACTTTCTCGGCATCGTATTTTATAACCGACTTTTCGAGCGCTAAATTGACATTCGCTTCTTCCACACCTTCTAATTTATTGAGGCCTTTTTCAATTCTGGCTGCGCAAGCTGCACACGTCATGCCCGTAATTTGAAGACTTGCTTCTTTTAGTTTGCCTTTTGAATCGGTCGTTTCCATTTTCATTCGCTTCCTCCTTTTTCATACCGCACGGGGGTATATTATTTTGAAAGAAATAGAGTGCTTAAAGCACCCTATTTCTAACCCTAATAACTATTACTCCACATCATAACCTTGGTCATCAATTGCTTCTTTAATTTCATTTAAAGATACTTTTTCATTGTTGTAAGATACGTCTACCTGGCCTGCTCCCAAGTTTACTTTTACTTTTTCGACGCCTTCCAGTTTACCGACGCTTCCTTCAATGGCATTTACACAATGCCCGCAACTCATGCCTTTTACGTTTAACGTTACATTTTCCATTAGAATCTCTCCTTATTTTTTCATTAATTTTTGTATTGTAACAAGCACTTCATCCAGCACTTCCAAATCACCATCTTGTATGCGATCCACAACACATTCCTTCATATGTGCTTCCAACAGAAGCTTTGCTACACTATTTAATGCTGCCTGCGTAGCGGAAATTTGCGTAATGACATCATCACAATAGGTATCTTTTTCAATCAACCCTTTTATTCCACGTACTTGGCCTTCTATTCGATTTAACCTAGTGACAAGGTTCTTTTTCGTTTGTTCAGAATGGTGGCTTTTTCTTTCAGCAGAAGTAGTACAGTATTCATGATTTAAAGCAATCGTTTCGTTTACTTCAGGTTCCATCGTCCAACCTCCTTCAAGAGGGGATTCATACCCCCATACCCTATATTTAGAATATAACATACCCCCACCCCCTATGTAAAGGGTTTAAATGGTAAAGTTTAAACTCCCCAATACGTAATGAGATCAACTATTCCAATGATGATCAGAAGGGCTCCTGCCCCTCTCTGTATAACCCTTCCTGCTTTTAAACTTTTTTTCATAATTTTCCCTTTAATATCAAAACTCCACAGTAAAGTCAGTATGATAATAAACGGAATCGCTGTGGCAACCCCGAAAATCATTGGCAAAACAAAACCATAGGACGTTGATGCGACAGTCGGCATCAGCCATACAAAAAAGAGCACAAACATAGTGGGGCAAAATGCAAAAGCAATAATGGCTCCGAGCAGAAACGAGCCAACCTTTCCTTCTTTGATGTTAGTTGGAATATGTATTGCCATACCGCTTAGTATCTTCAGTTTCAAAATCCCTATAAGCACTAATCCGGTAACCATCAACAATGGGCCAATCAGTTTCCTGAATATCGGAAAAAACTCGGTCATTTTTGTTTCAAAAGATTGGCCAAATATCCAGGCGAACCATCCAATCAGGCTGTAAACAGCCACTTTACCAATTACAAAGAAAATAATTTCTCCTGCATTATTTCCCAATTGAATCGAACGATTTCCATATAAAGTGATGGCGCTAATATTTCCCGTTAGTTGGCAAGGTGCAACCGACCCTATTAATCCAAGCAGGAGTGCAACTATTAGCGGTGAGTGTTCATAAGAATTTAAAAATAAGGACACGGGTGAAGTAAACATTTGGCTGAACTCAGACAACAAAGTATACATCCAATAAACACCTACATTTCGTAAATTTGAAATCTTTGCAAGAAATAAATCCCCCATTGCCCTGCCTGTCTTGGCGCAATAACCCATCGACACTAGTCTAACAGCAGGCTCTAGTTTTGTATATTTTACTCAGTGAAGAATTCGCTCCTCTTGGCCTTATTCGGATTTTTCATCATTATTCATTATTTTACCATTAATATAAACGACAAATCTGGAGAAAGTATGCAGAATTGCCCGTACAAAACTTTTGGCATGCAAAAAGAGGTGTCCCAAAAGCCATGAGACACCTCTTTAAACAGACGCTAATATTCTTTTTTCACTTGCAGACTCTTTTTCTATTACTAGAATAGCAGATTGCTCTATAAAACCATTCCTTACTTATCGATGAACTGCCACCGCTTGTTTTCCCAGCTGTACATAACTCTTGAAAAAACGCTCCTTATCGTGCAGTTCATACCCTTTTAACGGATTCATCACTGTCACTTTATCTTCGGAATGCCCCGTCAAGACGACGGAATGCAAATTTTGGTACATTTCATGATACGTATCCGTACCTTCGATGAACCAACCATTGTTTTTTTGTGGCTCCGAAAGGTCGAGTGTCACCCATATGACAACAGGTACTCCCTGTTCTACAAACTTTAAGATTTCCTCTTGTGACAATCCGCTCGCATTTGTCACTTGCAATGCCTTTCCCTTGTCGGATATCACATTTTTGGCTGCCTCAACAATAGGTTGTGCATATACATAAGAGGCGTTATTTTTCTCATATGGGCTTCCTGAATAGGCCACATTGGGATCAGCGCCAAATCGTTTGCCTCCTGCAGTGTGAAAGTCTTGCCGAGGCAAATAATGGTCTGCCATTTCGGTTTTCGTGATCTTCAGGCCATAATAGTTTAAAACGGCAGTTAAGGCTGTGATTTCACAGCCATTTGGCAGCTCCGGATTTTGCATAACTGCAGGAACCGGGATTCTTTTATTAGTTGTTGAATGAGTTTGAATCACATGTGTAGCATCTGTACTGCTATAGGTAAACTCCTCAATAGTTGGAAAGTCGCTTTCAGCTGTCGATACAGTAATTAAATAATTTTTATCCTCTTTCAAGCCGCTGAATTCTGCTTGGCCTTCCTTGGAACCGATTGCCGAATCAATGATTTTCCCGGAAGAAGCATCCGTTATTGTCACATTCAAATTTGGAACAGGCGCCCCACTGCCAAATTCTACTGTCAATACAGTTAAGGCGCCCTCTTTATTTGAATTATTAAAGAATCCATCCGAAGTGGTGAACTGATTCGACCAATTTCCCTCTTCTAAGGAACAAGCCTGCAAGATGACTAATAGCGATAGGAAACTCATCGCTCGAACTAAATGCGCCTCTGCGTATTTTCGCCCAGATTTTATCACGCTTGTTCGGTTAACGTGCTCTGAAAAACTATGCCTTTCGGCGGAGGTTTTAACTTCATTCAGCAGAGATTGGCACCTCCACTGATTTGATTTGGCCTTAATTTTCATTTCGCCATTTTTAGAGGCAGGTACCTTCTTCTGAATGAAGTTAAATTTTGTAGACATGAAATCAATCCTCTGCTTTCTTCTACATCATTTAAACAATGGTAGCTTATTATTCAAAATATCGGCTATGCCATAAAAGGAACATGTAGATTGTCCATATTTTACGCTGGTTGTTGGACTTTCCGTTATAGTGTTCATTCAACAGGTCCAGAATTTGGTGTTGATCAAAGAATCGACCCGCAACTTCACTTTCAAATGCTTGTTTTACTTTATTGTAGTACTTCTCTTCTCGCAACCAAAGACGGATTGGAACAGGGAAACCGATCTTCTTCCGATTTGCCCAAGCATCAGGCAATACTTTTTTGGATGCAAGCCTGAAAGCATATTTGGTATCCGTTTCATTTACTCTATAACGGGTTGGAATCGTTGAGGCGACTTTCATGACCTCTTTATCCAAAAATGGAACGCGCAATTCAATGGAATGAGCCATGCTCATCTTGTCAGCTTTCAGCAAGATGTCGTCTACAAGCCATAAGTTCAGGTCCAGAATTTGTTTCTTTGTCACATCATCTTGATTTCTCGCTTTTTGGTAAATCGGTTGGACGATTTCTTTGATGGATGGCGCATTTTTATATCCATCTTTTAAAATGTGTGCTGCTTCATCTTCTTCAAATATACGAGCCTGCCCGATAAATGTTTCTTCAACAGGCAATCCGCCTTTCAACAGGAAGCGTTTCCCGCGAATGTCTGGAAGATGTTTCGCTACTTCCGCCAAGGATCGGCGAACGATAGTTGGGACTTTTTTGTACTTCCGCATGGATGGCGTTTCATCATATTCTGCATATCCGCCAAAAAGTTCATCCGCGCCTTCACCTGAAAGAACAACTGTTACGTGCTTTCTCGCTAATTCGGCTAAAAAATAAAGCGGTACAATGGATGGATTGGAATGAGGTTCATCCATCATATATTGAATTTCATCCAATTTATCAAAACAGATATCCGAATTTAATACTTCGTTTACGTTTTCTATACCCAGTTCTTTGGAAAGTTCACTAGCATTATCAATTTCCGAAAAATTCTCTGCACTAAAGCCGACCGTAAATGTTTGATCTGGTCTCAAAACGGAAGCAACATAACTGGAATCGACGCCGCTGGAAAGAAATGATCCAACCTTAACATCTGAAATCGTATGGGTTTTAATGGATTCATTTACCACTTCGCCGATGTTTTCCACCATTTTCTCCAATGGTTGTTCAACCGGAGAGAAAGAAGGTTCCCAATAACGTGTAATATTCAATTTCCCATTTTCAAATGTCATATAATGGGCAGCCGGCAGTTTAAAGACGCCTTTAAAGAACGTTTCATTTAATACTGGAAATTGGAAAGTCAAATACGGCTTTAAAGCTTGCTCATTTAATTTTTTAATGAAATGGGGGTGAGGCAAAAAGCTTTTAATTTCCGAACCAAATAATAGCGTTCCATTCATATGGGCGTAATAAAATGGCTTTATCCCAAAAGGATCGCGTGCTGCAAATAATTTCTTGGCAGCTTTGTCCCAAATAACAAAAGCAAACATACCACGAAGCTTTTCGACTAATTTTTCCCCATATTCTTCATACCCGTGAACCAATACCTCACTGTCGGTATGGGTAGTAAATTGATGGCCTTTGGCAATTAAATCTTCCCGAATTTCCTGGAAGTTATAGATTTCCCCGTTGAATACGAGCACAAGCGATTGGTCTTCATTATAAAGGGGTTGACTGCCATGTTCCAAATCAATAATGCTTAATCTTCTGAAACCAAGCGCAGCTTCTCCATCAACGAATGTTCCTCCTGAATCGGGTCCTCTATGAATAATCTGGTTCATCATTTCTTCCAGAACTTGCTTTGAATTATTTATTTCTCCGATATATCCTGTAAATCCACACATATAATATTTCTCCTGTTGTTTAAGATTACAATGATTTTTCTATTAAGTATAATCATTATTGTTAATTTTATCTTTTTTATTTGTTATTTGAAAGTAGCAATTGAGAGTAATTTCAGTTACGATGGTGTTGCAATTATTACAATACATAGAAACTGAGTAGAGATATGGAAGAGACACTAATCCAGCTATATGAACATTTGGGTTATTTTGCCGGTTTAATTAGTATACTGCTTAATATTATCATCTCTTTAAGCGGCGTCATGCCGACCATCATGATTACTGCTGCCAATTTAATGTTCTTTGGCTTTTATCATGGCATCGTCATCTCCATCATTGGAGAGGCACTTGGAGCGATTGTCAGCTTTATCGTTTATAGAAAATGGTCCGGTAAATGGCGGTCAAAGCTTCAACATCCCCTTTTGAATAGGTTAAAAGAAGTGCAGGGTGTGAAAGCGTTTTGGTTGATTTTAGGTTTCAGACTTTTACCCGCGGTGCCATCCGGGGTAATTACTTTGGGCAGCGCCATATCCAAGGTTTCCTTAACTACATTTGCAGCAGCAAGCACATTGGGAAAAATTCCTTCATTAATATTGGAAGCAGGTGCAATCTACGGGTTTATGAGCTTAGACTTTGAATGGAAATTTGCCATCACGCTTGCCGTCGTTGTTTTATTGATTTGGAAGATAAAAAAATAAAACAGTCTACAGTAAAACGTTCGACTGCTAATCAAAGATGGAAACCAAACAAATCTTATTATACAGATGTTGGTTTCCATTTTAACTTTTTTCTATAAGGGAATCACACTATGTACTTCAGAAAGTATATAACTGCCATCACTGCTATTACCGGTCACAGAGTTCAGTGCATCCAAATCATTAAAATGCCACCATTCCGATGCCAATGGCGTCAAGCCTGCATCCGTACAGTACATCTGAAGCAGCAATGCCGGTTTGTTCATGTCAGGATCCAAGATCGCCTTTTTCCAATCGGTAGGCGACTTTGCGCTTACTGGTGCTGTAAAAGTAGCAGAGGCCATGCTTAGTTCATGGATTGGAGTCGGCATTTTATATTCCGTATACTTTGTAATTTCTTTTATTAAATAGTCACCGATTGTCGATTCAGTCTTGGAATCGATTTTAGCCAAACTCACATCAATTGCATAGCCAATTTGGTGATTTGAAACCTTTGTATCTATAAACCAGAACGTACTCCAAGGGTAAGAATTAATTCCTGCCATCACTTTTTGGTCGGCGTGGGCTAAAGTGGAAAGGGCTTTGACAACAGCTTGTTGAATCGAATAAGGACGATATCCTTCGTAAATCACAAGCGTATTGTCATCTTCAAGCGCAAATTGCTGTGCAAGGAAAATTTTTTTCGACATGGCATACAAGACAGGGACAATGTACTCTTCTTTATCCAATCTCTCGTTATAAGTTTTTCCCTTATAGAGTGCCTGTCCCGTAATGCCCGGCAATGATTTTCCGGAAGAAACAAATTTTGAAGAATACGTATTGGTGTTATTGTAGATAATGGACGGAATCACATCAGGCAGATTAATTAAGCAAAATTGATGTTTTACCCAACCGGATTTTCCGTTGGTTTCGATCAACCACCAGTCATCAACTTCCTCGAGGATAACAAATCCTGTTCCCGCTTCCAGAATTTCAATTGTATCCGACTGATCATCTGCCGAACTTTTCAAATCCATTTCGATGGAAGCATAACCTGTTGCTCCATCAATAGGCAGTTCCAATTCACCTATATATTCCTTCGGTGGGTCGGGTTCTATAATCTGTTTGAACGCTGGTGCAGTTTCCGGCTGGATATCTGTATCTGCATTTTCGATTTGTTTTTCCTCGTTGGACGGTTTATTCAATAGATACGCAGCAGCAAGAACTATCACCAATAAACCCACAACGGATAAAAACCAGGTTTTTTTGTTTTTTCTCGTAATTTCTCACCTCTTAGAATAATGCTTTGTAAAGGATAAATAATAGGATTAAATGAAGCGGATAAAATACATAAAATCCCCATTTCAAAGCTTTGGATTTTCTGCCGCGTCTTCCTTTATACATCACCAATAAAGGAATAGCAATCAAGATCCCCAATTGATTCAGGCGAGCCCACCCAAAATCCATTACAGACGGAATGATATGGAAAATAAGTCCGATTAGCACAAAGCTGATCATTTGTTTTACGATATTTCCTCTGAATATTCCAAAGAACAAAATCCACAATACTGCTACATAATTCCAATCGGCCGGTATTGCAAGCATACAACAGAATAGAATCAGCGGCACTTTGAAATAAATGGAAATTTTATCACTTTTATAAACCGTCAAAGCGATTAGCCCCAATGCTAAAGACCAGATGACGCTTGTTGCCTTCCACCATGGAAGATCAAAATATAACACATATGGAAAATGTGAAATTGCTGCAAAAATAACCAATCTTTTGATATATCTTCTAACATCCGATGTATAGAAAAATCCTTCTGCAATCAAATAACACATGATTGGTGCAACAATCCTCCCAGGGATACGCGAGAGAATTCCCTCCATACTATCTTGGGCCAAAAATACTGCAAATAAATGATCGAAGAACATAGCTGCAATTGCTATGTATTTCAAGCTATTCGAGGAAATATCCCTTTGTAGAACATTAACCTGATTAAAAGTTGTACTTTGCATAATTTCTCCTTTTTGAAACAAAATTCTTAATAGTGTAAATATAAATTGTGAAGAAACATTGAAAAAATACATTTTTTCAAGTAGATCTGTTGGAATGTATAATTTAATATTCCTGAGTAAATTATCCAAAGCACCATTTATTCGTTTGTTATATGTATTATTTACAATCGTACCCAACAGTTAAATGGGGCCTTGTTGGATAATTTATGGAATCAAAAAGTTTTGCGAGAATTTTGGGAGTTCAGCAAAGAACAGCAAGAAAGCAAGCGTGAATAAACTGCCTCCAAAATTACTTTCGAATAACATCTTCAATTTAATCAACGATTTCTTGACATATATGTTCCCAAAATTCTTACATATTAAAAAAGATACATTCCTTAAAACAGCATGTTAAAAAAGAACCCATTTCGCAAATGTTGATTAAAATGGATTCTAATTTATAGTAACTAGATGCATTTTAAATCTTTTTCATTTTTCCCATTATTATTGTTGTACCATTCTTAATAAAGCATGTGCGATGGCATGTTTTTCATTGCCTTCTGCAGACTTCCATAATTCTTGCAGAACTTTCTCTTCCTTGTTGCGCGGTTCTTCAGATCGTGCAAGATAATCTGCCACTTTTTCGGTTGCTTTTGCAAGCGTTTCTTCGCTAAGGCCCAACTTTTCGCCTTTGGAAACTTGGTCACTTAGGTAGCTTTTAAAATTCCCGAAGCTTTCCAGGATTTCATCTTTTTCCTCTTGTGAAAGATCTCTCAATTGATTTTCTACTTTGTTTATTTCTCCCATGCCCAATTCCTCCTAAGGATAAGTAGTGATGGAACATTTGGAATATTCCCTTCCTTTTGTAAAATAATCTGGATATTTCCGATTATTTTTTTACCTTAAGTTGGTTATTTTTCGTTTTTTCCCTTGTTGAACTATTTTAGATAGATTTTTAGAGGCTTTTGTTCGGCTGTCATAGACCTTTTCAATGGGCTTTCATAGAATACAGTAAGTGCTTGATAAAGGGAGGCTAGCAAATGGTAAATCAATTTCCTGCAGCAAACGCTGCGCTAAGTCGCAATACCAATACCAATACCAATAACAATGCCCCTTCAAATAATGAATCAACGGCTGCAAAGCTTGCGGTTATTGGCGGATTTTTAGCAACTTTGGGTGATGCCATCTCCACGTACGCAGCAGTTCTTGCTCTGGAAGAATTGCAGCATTCGCAGAAAGATAATAATCAAAATAACGATAAAATAAATGAATTGGAGAGACAAATTAAATACTTAACGAAAGAGATGCATAAGCAAAAAAAGATGAATAGCCGGTGAGGGGTCTAATTTACATTAGCCGTCCCTCCCACTTTTCATTCTTGCCCCCTATCCAATAATTGTAGAATCGCTTTCTTTAAATCCACCAATCGTTGGACTTCAGGGAACTCATCCGTTCCTGCAACAATCATGGGAACCAAAGAATCCACTTTATGAAGAGAACCGTGCGCGGCACCGCCTGCATGGTCATGGCTATGTTTTTCGATAAATTCATAAGCAGGCTTTGCATCTACTATAATGACACGTCCTGATTGAGCGTGAAGTGCCCCACGGAGTCTTGCGAGTGCATCAGGGTAATCATTGTACTGAAGGCGCCCTTCACCAGAAACCTTTAAATCTAAAATGGAGAAATCTCCGCTAATTTCCCACGATTGGCCGAATTCATCAACATAAGGGCCATTAGGGGAAAATGTAAGTTCTTCATTGCTTCCTGGACTTGTAACATAGTTCTTGTTGCCTTCTTTCCATGCAATGAACCCTATACGTTCATCTTTCTTTAACGGTTTGGTAATGTCGGCTCGTTCGATGTTTTTATCATTTACATAAATGTATGCCATGCGCTCATTAATGGCGATTGCTAGTTGCGCTTTCTTGTTGTTTCCTTCCCAAAACGAATAATTGTTTAATGATTTATTTAAATCGATTAGGGAAGTTTTTTTATCTTTTTTGATGGATGATTGGCCACTATCCCCCATCACAATCCATGTTGCTTTTTGAAGAGCTTCTTCCCATGATGAAAAACTATTCAAAATATCTTGCAGCGCTTGATCTGCTTTTTCAATTCCTTTTAAATCATTGGGGCCGTGCTTGTGTATGGCAGCATCCGCATCCGGTAAATAAGACAGTATAAAGGCAGGCAATTTGTTTTGTTTAATTAAATAGCTCAATTCATTTGCGGTGAATTTATTGTTGACGCCCAAGCGGTTCCAGATAAATTTGTGAAAATCATTTTCCGGATTATACTGCGATAAAGCACCAAGCGAAAGAATCGTTGGACCATTTACTTTAATCTCTTTGGGCAAGAGATTAGTCAATCCAATCAATTTAGGGACATTTAGTTGATGTGCAGCACTCCCGCGATAGATGATGCCATTAATGGATGCAGAAGAAATTTGGCTGCTTGCAAGATTTTCATGTATTGTTTGGACTTCTTTGCTTAAATGAGTCTCGTTGAGATGAATCACACTGTCTTTTGCAACATTTCTCACCCCGGTATTCCAGATTTCGCCGATGCCGCTTCCATAACTAATGATTCGACCTTCATCTTCCTTAAACCAAATCAATCCGGGTATTTTATGCTGTTCCGGATATGTACCGGTTAATAATGTACTGTCAATGGTCACGGACATTGTTGGGTACGAGCTAATCATTTCAGGATAAATTCGCCCATAGTTGATTAAAAAGGAAAACGCCGGGATTTTTCCTTCGTCTGCTGCTTTTTGCAACGGTTTATTCATTAAAGAATCGACAACAATCAAAATGACGGGTTTTTGTTGTGGATGAGCGGAAGGGTCTGGCAGGTCTTTAGTTGGAGAAATCGAAACTGCTAGAATAAGACTGGCACTTAAAACAATCACTATGGTTAACCCATAGATTATTTTTCGTTTCATGTATTCACCTCATACCATTCGTTTAATTTAGTATGAATCAAGGGTTAGAGTTTATGTGTGTTAGATTGCCAAACGAATATAAAAAGGCGGCATGAGTTAATCCATGCCACCAATACTTTTTTAAAATTTGAACTTGGAAATTACCGAGCGGAGTTCTTCCGCCATTTCCGTTAAAGACTGCGCGGATGCGGACACTTCTTCCATAGCCGCCAATTGTTGTTCTGCCGATGCTGCTACTTGTTCCGAAGCTGCTGCGTTGCTTTCGGCCAACAGCACATCATTCTGTGCAAGCACCGTCGTTTCATTGATTGAAGCAGAAACTTGTTGAGCCGTTGCAGAAACTTCCTCCATGCTGACGGCAACTTGATTCATGCTCTCCACAATTTTGGAGAACTTTGTACTCGTCTGATTGGAAACTTCCATTCCCTCCGAAACTTGATTTGTTACCTTTGTCATTAGTTCTACCGTATTTTTTGTATCGGATTGGATCGCAAAGATAATTTCCTGAATATCCTTGGCAGATTTTCGGGATTGTTCAGCTAATTTTTTTACCTCATCCGCTACTACCGCAAATCCTTTGCCATGTTCTCCCGCTCTTGCCGCTTCTATGGAAGCATTTAGCGAGAGCAGATTTGTTTGTTCGGCAATATCTGTAATAATATTTATAATCGAATCAATTTGTTTAGAACGTTCATTTAATGAATGAATTTTTTCGTTCGACTCTGACACCGATTCATGAATAAAGTTCATTTGGTTGACGATTAAAGCGACAGATTCGCCTCCCTCGTGAGCCTGGTTTGTCGCTCCGTTCGTAAGTTCCGTGACTGTTGAGGAATATTCGGCAATATGAGTTGCACCATTTGAAATTTCTTTTAATGCCTCAACATTTCCGGCGATATTGTGTTTTTGATTTTCTGCTGCAGCAGAGACTTGCTGAATAGATGACGAAACTTGTTCTGCAGCAGCGCTCGATTCTTGTGAACTTGCCGACAATTCCTCAGCTGATGCCGCTACAAGTTCAGCATTTTTCTCAACATTCTTTAATAGTGATTTCAAACTTTCCTGCATTCCTATAAATGCTTCTGCCAATTGTCCAATTTCATCCGTGGACTTTACTTCTATTGTTTGGGTAAGATCACCGTTACTAACAGTTTGTGCCTTTTCCTTCAACTCTTTTAACGGTGACACGATTGAACGAATGACAAAGTAAATAACAATCCCTCCAATTACCAAAGCAATTGCTAAAATAATTAATGTAGCATTGAAAATGGGAGATGAAGCGTCTTTGATTTCCTCTGTATAGTAATTGCCGGCCACTTTCCATCCTGTCAGTTCATTTGTTGTAAAGCCCATCATTTTCTCGCGGTCTCCTAACATATAGCTGAACGTACCGGCTGTATCTTTGTAAAGATTATCGTAAAAGCTCTCTTTCGCCTCAGTAGCTGCTTCGTTGGTTGGATGAATAATATAGTTTCCTCTTTTATCCAAAATAATGGGATAGCCTTCTTCACCAATCTGAATTTGAGCTGTCAGCGCTTGAAGCTGGTTTAATTTCAAATCGATGCCAACGACACCAGCTCCGTTCTCCAAGCTTTGGGAAATGGTCACGACAACCTCATTATTGCTTGCTGAGACATAAGGATCCGAGATGACTGCTTTTCCTTGTTCAGACATGGATTCCTTGTACCATGTACGTTCTCTTGCATCAAAGTCAGAACCCAATTCTACTTGAGGTATATGTATAAGTGAACCATTTTCGGAACCAACATAAATTCCTGCCACTTCCGGATGCAATTCAAGATAGTCCTCAAACGTTTCTTCAATCGCAGGCTGTCTTTCTTCCGTTACGCTAGATATGTTTGTTGAAATCTTCTTCACGTCGTTTACTTTTGGCATAAGCAAGCTGTCAATCGACATATCCAAAATATGCAAGTTATCTGCTACTGTTGATTCTAGCTGTCCTTCAACCGTTTCCTTTGCTACTTGATAGGAACGCGCACCAATTAATAATGATGGGACGATCAATAGCAAGGAAAAAGCAATAATCAATTTTGTTTTCAGATTATTTACTTTTAATAATCTGGGTTTATTCATTATAATTTTCCTCTCTTTTATAGAATAAACGAACCCCGTTTGTTCATTCTATAGTGTACTTTAAGATGATTTTACTCATAGGAATATGAAAAATCTACATTTTTTATCAAAAAAATACTCTATTTGACAGATTAATAACTAATAGGGAAATTTAATAAATTTTTGTTTTTCAAAACTAAATTTGGCACATTTACCTAAAAAAAAGCCTATAACCATGCCTGATTGGCACGGCTATAGGCAAAAAATGATTACATCATCAACTCATTACTGTTATTTGCTGTATTGTTTTTGTTCGTTTAAATTGCTTGAAGACTTTTGAGTTATTTGTTGAAAGGCACCATTGCGTACTCCTCTAACTACGCCATAAATGGCAAATCCAATTGCACCCAAAGTAAGAAATCTCATTCTTGCTTCCCCTTTCTGAAGTCGATATACTCATGTATCTTCTTTAGTATCGGTGGGCTCATTTTTTTTATGCTCAGCATAATTTTCCTTGTTTTATCAGGAGAACATTCTTGCCAATATTACTTCTGAGATACTCACTCTTCTGCTTTTTTTAATATGGAAGGAAATTTTTTATTAATTTGGGGAAAAACCGTACGTTTATAAAGGTTTAAAGGTTTGGATGATGATTTATTCGCAATTTCTGCGTCATTTTTCATCTATGCAAAGAAATAGAATAAAAAACTGTTATTTAATCAAGAAGGTCTCCCCTTTTTCATCAAATGCATGCTTAAAATCAAAAGCAAAAGAAGTAGAACCATGCTGAATATAATAGTTATATCTCCTGAAAGCCTCATCCCATGAGACATCCTTTACCTTTTCTGTCCACCAAACTACATAGGAAAGGTGCTTTTCTGGATATGGCTCCACCCATCTGTTTCGATCTCGCAAGGCCTGCTTATGCTTTCCTGAATAGGTAAAATGAAATAATGACTGAAGACTTCCCCATACTGTAAGTGAAAGAACAGGCAAACCCTCTCCCTTTACACTTTCTTGAGGAAAATGGACTCCTTCAGATGAAAATGCCTCTACCATTCCAGATTTAGCTGCCTGACGAAAAACTTCATCTCCAACTTGGAAAAATTCAATAGAGGCAGGATGATCATAAGGGTGGTTTAGTCTGCCTACAGTGTAGATTGAAACGAACGCCATATACAGCCCTCCATCTATAGCTTTTACCTAGATATATTCAAATAAAAAGATGAACATTCCTTCTTCAACAACCTCCACCTTATTATACCAACTATATAGACTAATGCGTTTCCGTTTGATAAGGCAAAAACTGGTTCAAAATAAACTTACGCACAAATAGATAGCCGTCCCCCAAATAAATACAGCAGACAACTTATTGAATAGAACAAATATAGAACTGGCTATTTGGATTTTCTTTAGGAAAGCGCCTGTAATCATTAAGCTTAAAAACCATAACCACGATATTGCGATACAAGCAATCATAAAAAATAGTTGATCTTGGCCACTATATTTAACTGCACTTGTCCCAATAACACCGATTGTATCCAGCAAGGCATGTGGATTTAAAAAAGATACCGAGAGTGCAAAAAGTATTTGCTTCTTGATTGGTAAAGCTTCATTATTTTCTAATCCCGCTGAGCTTGAGTTCCAGATTACTTTACCCATGTACAAAAGAAACAGTATTCCGCCAATAAGCAGAATCAATCGAATCCATTCAAATTGCATAACAACCATGGATAAACCTAAAACAGCTAATGTTATTAATATTGTGTCACAGATCCCTGCCGTCACTGCAGCAGGAAGCGCCTTGATCAGGCTGGGTTGTGTCACTCCTTGGGAAAATACAAAAACGTTTTGGACCCCTAAAGGCAGAATAAGTCCAAAAGCCAAAATGATTCCGTGAAAAACTGGTTCCACCATTTCCCCTCCTTTCCTCTTAATAGTACCTGTGGTATAACTAGAAAAAAAGGTCCAATTGGATGGCGTCTAAAACATCCAATTCTCAAAGAAGGTTATTTTATGAATTGGAAACCAAATCGTTCGTTGCCGATCGGTTTATCGAAGCAAATCGCAGACTGGATGACCGAACAAATCGTCTCCGGGCACTGGCCAAAGGGTACCAAACTTCCCGCACAACGTCAGCTGGCGCTCTCACTGGGGGTTAATTGAAGTACAGTGCAGGAAGCGATTGAAGAATTAAAAGCTGATGGAATTTTATCAACAATGGTTGGCTCCAGTACATATGTATCCAATGATTCCTGGAGTGTTCTTTTAAAACATAAACAGCCAAATTGGCAAAAGTACATCGAATCAAGTATTCATCGACCCAATTATCAAACCATTCAGCTAATCAATGAATTCGAACAAGAAGAGTCCATCATAAGACTCAGTACAGGTGAATTGGCACCAAATTTGCTGCCAACAGCTAGAATACAGGAATCACTACAGCAACTACAATTGGACGGCAAAGGAATCGGCTATTCAGCACCGCAAGGGAGTCTTAAACTGCGCATCGCACTTACACAGTATTTAAAGAAACGAGGAGTTACGGCAACTCCGGAGAATATTTGCATCGTATCCGGTGCACTGCAAGCTCTCCAATTAATCGCATTGGGACTGCTTGAGACTGGTTCCATAGTCTTTCAAGATAAATTTTCATACTTAAATTCCGTCCATCCTTTTCAGTCGTTTGGCATGCATCTACAAAGCATCCAAAATATGGATCATGCGAAAGATTCTATTCAAAAACGACTTGGGAGTCGCCAAGGGAATTTATTATGTCATCCCTACCCTGCACAACCCGACCGGAAGGATCTGGTCAGTTGAAGAAAAGCAAACCTTCTATACTTTTTGCCAATCTTCGCAGCTTCCCATTATTGAAGATGATGTGTATTTTGAGTTATCATTTGAAACGCCAACACCACCGTCAAAATCAATTGATGCAGCAGGGCAAGTCCTCTATCTTGGGAGTCTTTCAAAAACGCTTAGCCCGGGTTTGCGGATTGGATGGGTAGTAGCACCTACTCCTGTCATTAAACGGATAGCCGATATTAAAATGCAGATGGATTACGGTTCGAGTGCCTTTTCTCAGGAAATTGCCGCCCATTGGTTAAAATCCGGTTTATATGAAGAGCACCTAGAACAATTAAGACGGGAATTAAAGCGGCGTGCCCTATTGATGGAAATGATGCTCCAAAACGCTTTCAGTGAAATTGCATCGTGGGAATCATCCAAAGGCGGCTTTTATATTTGGCTTAAATTCAACGATCCGATCGTGACAACAGAGTTTTTCATGAAACTTTTAAAATACAAAGTTCTGATCAATCCGGGTTATATTTACGAACCGAAAGATGCTTATCATATCCGCTTATCCTATGCTTACGCTTCTGATGAGGAAATGAAGAAAGGTCTGCAAATCCTTGTTTCCGAAGCAATGCAATCAATCAAGAAGAGCCGTTCATGTTAACGATGGTTCTTCTCCTTTCAAGTTTTTGCATTATTTTGAAGTGATGATCTTTAAATTAATTTTATAAATACTACGCTTTTACAAGCTAGAATGTTCGATCCAAAGTTTCATTGGATTTGCTTGTCCGTTATTCAACTCCATTCTTGTCATTGAAAGTAATCGTTCAGCTTTTTCTTTTGTTAACTCTTCGTAAATCTCTTTGGATTTCCCTAATCCCGCTTCCACAGCCTCATCAACGGAATTACTATAAAAAACTTTTTCAATGCCAGCAAAATACATGGCGGTTAAGCACATGGGGCAAGGCTCCCCGCTTGCATACATTGTAAAGCCTGCAAGATCGTTCGTTTGCAATTCTATTTGGGCGCGGCGAATAGCAAGCAATTCAGCATGCCCGCTAATATCATAATTTTTATGCAACTCATTTACGCCTTCAGCTATTACTGTATTGTTCTTTACCAAAACCGCACCAAAAGGTTGTCCACCTTCATGTACATTTTTTATTGCCAGTTCTACTGCTCGCTCCATGAATTGGTTCATTTCAAAACCTCCAATTTTTTATGTAAGTTCAATCTAATTCTAGAACATGCACTTTCTCTTATCCAACTAAACGAACTATTCGTGTGAAAAGTGGATTTCTATGTATAAAACGTAAATAAGAAAGCAAAAGGAAAGCCGCTTTTACAGCGGCTCACCCAAGTTTTTATCTGCTGCCCATATGTTGTTCTTGAAGCTGCCAGTAAAGCTGAACCAATTGATTTTCATACTTAAAATGCAATTCGTAAAAATACATATGCAATCTTGGGTCTCTATGTTCATAAAATTTCGCCAACGTACCATATAAACTTGTCATTTGAAGAAGCTGAGCCAAACGTGGATCCACTTTTTTCTCCCCTTTTCTTTTTCAACTATCTTCAACGTATTCCAAAATTTCGATAAATGAATAGGCTAATGTCCCAAAATTTTAAAATGGATTTGGAAAATCTGCGAAAACAAAAAAAGAGACCCACTCAACTACGAGAGGATCGCACTTTTGAATGATCACTAATTCTTTTACCGACAATAATTTTATAGCAACATGCCCAAATACTTTTCGAAGTTAACTCCTTCTACTCCTGGAACTTGTTCGAGCGAAGTATCCTTGATGGAGGCGCTCAGGAAATCACGTGCAACAGTCAAAGATGATTGCAAGTCTTCCCCGCGCATTAAACTTCCCATAATCACGGAAGCAAACAAATCACCAGTTCCGGAGTAGCTTAGGCCATTATACTCCGTTGAACTATAAAAGCTTTCGCTTTCGTCCAAATACATATTGCCGATTTGCTGCTGATTGGAATCCCCTATAGGTGGGTTGACTCCTGTAATGATTACTCTGGAACCGGTTTGCTGCTGCAGCAGGTTGCCTGATTCTTCTACCGCCTTTAGAAAGTCATGTTCGTTTGTATAGCTTGCTAGCTTTTCATATGACATGCCTGTTAATAAACAACACTCCGTTACATTTGGCGTAATCACATCGGCACTCTTTACTAATTCCCTCATCCGGGCCAACAACTCATCCGTAAATATAGTATAGACTTCCCCTACATCACCCATTACCGGGTCAACAAGCACGATGGATTTCTCTGTTCGAAACTCATCCAAAAAGCGGAAAATATACTCAATCTGTTCACGGCCCGTTACAAAACCGGTATAAATGCCATCAAAGGTAACGTTTAATTTGCTCCATTCCTTGATAAAATAAGGCATTTTCGATGTAAAATCTTCATAAAAGTAACTTGGGTAACCTGTTTGAGCAGATAATATAGCTGTCGGCAAAGGGCATGCCTGAACTCCCATTACTGAAAGAACAGGAATTGCCGCTGTGAGCGAGCATTTTCCAAATGATGATAAATCCTGTATAACAGCGACTTTTTTCATAAAAACCTCCTAAATTGCCACTTCAAACTTTATTCATATTACCACAAAAAAAAAATAGGGAAAATCCCCGACAGGCAAGATCTCATCCTTCGTTTAAAACCATTTTGCCATCAATTTTTATCTGCGTTGAACTGACCACTAACTTTTTTAACAAAGTGGTACTTTTATAGATACCAGGTTTTTGCTAAAGTTATCGTAAAATTGAAACAAGTTAGGAAGGATCTACATATGGAAAATACGCAAAGTTATTCAAAAATACGCCAACGAACTTTTGATTTGATCATAACTGCTATGTTGGTTGCACTTGTATTCGTATCTACAGTCTTTTTGAATATCAAACTGCCGATCACTGCAAATGGCGGTTTGGTTCATTTAGGAACAGCGATGCTATTTATTGCTTCCATTTTATTCGGGCCTAAAAAAGGTGCTCTTGCCGGCGCAATTGGAATGGGCTTATTTGATCTCGTTGGAGGCTGGATGATCTGGGCACCCATCACCATTGCAGCACGTGGGCTGCAAGGATTGATTGTTGGCCAAATCGCGTGGGCAAAAGGCCGCAATGGGAACAGCATGGCTTTAAATGTCATTGGCATGGTTGTTTCAATTCCATTCATGATTGCTGTCTACTATATTGGTGAAGGAATTCTCTATGGAAATTGGATTGCTCCATTAGCTTCAATTCCCGGAGATCTTGTCCAAAACATTTTAGGAATCATTATTGCCATTCCGGTTTGCTTGGTTTTAAGAAAAGTGCCTTATTTTAAACAGTAACCTATTAATAAACCAAAACATAAAGGGCGTTTCTACAGTCATTCATTTAACAGACTGTGAATCGCCCTTTTATCATTTTATGGCAAAAGACAAAATTCTTCCAAGGATTAGACAACACTATCCCCCGGGTGCATCCTAGCTGCTAATAGCTTCGATAATAATAAGTTTACATAATATAATTATCTTTGGTATTTTTCAGTCCAATTTGACACACAATAGTGAATGGAGGCGATTTTTATGGATAATATCGAACAGCTCATTGAGCACTATCAAGTAGCAAGGTTGTCATTAGAACAGGAAGAAAAACTAAAACAGCTGGAATCCGAACTTGGATTCACATTAATAGCATACCGAAATACGGAAGAAATTAGCGAGAATGATGTAATTAACCCATCCTAGACCATGCTCTGGGATGTTTTTATTTGGCTGAATATCCGTTTATCGAATACCTCTAAATATTTTTTAAAAATAAGGAAAGAATAAATAATGATGTTATGCAAATAGCAAAACCCACTATATTGAAATAGCCTCGAAAGGCGGTATAAAAACAATGGATAAAGCAAAAGTTAAATTATGGACAAATCAATATTTTATTATTGTCATTTTGTCATTAGTAATGTTCACTTCTTTTTATATGATTACTGCAGGATTTCCAATATTCGTATCCACTATTAGCGATAATCCTGCGATGGCGGGAATCATGACAACGACTTTAATGTTGGCATCGCTCATTACACGCTTCTTTGCGAGCGTTATTATCCAAAAAGTGAATATGAAATTGCTGCTTATCATTTCCCTCTTGTATTTTTTAGGAACGATCGCACTCACTTTTGTAAACCAATCAATCGGATTTTTAATTTTTGTCCGGGCACTTCAAGGGATTGGATTTAGTATGCTTACGATTTTGGTCTTTACCATATCAAGCAATATTGTTCCTAAATCGCGGTTGGGTGAAGGTATTGTTTATTTCGCATTGTCTACAAGCGTCGGAACGACAATTGGTCCACTAATTGCTATTTCATATCTGTCCCATTATTCATTTCATTCCATGATTATGATTACTCTCGGTCTTATGTTTTTTTCATTTGTATGTAGTTTTTTCACAAAAAATACGGTTAAAAAAGAAAAGGAACGTCCTCAGTCGGCAACTGATCAACCATTCTATAAGTACATGTATGATAAACGCGTCCTTCTCCCCTGTATTTTGGTATCGCTGAATTATATGGCGATTGCAGGAACAGTCAACTTTATTGGGGCATTCGGTAAAGAAATCGATGTTGGCGGGAGAATTTCCCAGTTTTTTATCGCACAAGGGATTGCAATGGTCATTATTCGAATATTCTCCGGTAAAATATTCGATAAATTCGGCCATAGAGTCCTGATTATTCCAGGTGCCATATCAGGGGCTGCAGGGTTGATTCTTTTGGGATTCTCAAAGGGCATGTTGATGGTTATCGTTTCGGGGGCATTATTCGGCATAGCTTTTGCCATCATCCATCCAATCATCCAAGCTTGGGCCTTGACACTTGTACCTCCCGAGAAAAAAGCAACAGCAAATTCGATGCTTCTGATTTTTATTGATTTTGGTTTGGCCGTTGGATCGGTAGGACTTGGATTATTGGCTAAAAAAGTTGGATATGGCATGACATTTACTTATTCTGCAGTGTTTATGATTATTATTTTGATATTGTATCTATTTGGAAGCAAGAAAACGGCATCATTGGAAGCGGATAAAGGAAAGGCAACATCCCTATAAAATGTAAAAAGTGACGAGAAAAATTCTCGTCACTTTTTCTTATAATTTAACAAGAATTCTTCCCCTTGCCTGTCCTTTAAGCAGGATTGGCAGAACCTCTGGCAGTTGTTCCAGCGTTACTTCTTGTTGAATGAATTCTTCAAGGTTTGCAGGTTTGAAATCAGTCGCTAAACGTTCCCATACTTTCAATCGTGTATCCATCGGGCAAAAAACAGAATCAATGCCAAGCAAATTGGCTCCTCTTAAAATGAATGGGAATACGCTTGTTGGAAGGTTTGTTCCCCCTGTTAATCCACTCACGGCAACTGAACCTCCATACTGTATTTGACTTAATAGGGATGCCAGTTGCTCTCCGCCTACCGGATCGACTGCAGCAGCCCATTTTTGTTTGCCTAAGGCTCTAATCTTTCCATCATATACTTCTTCACGCGATACGATTGAAGAAGCACCAAGTTTTTTCAGGTACTCTTGTTCAGATTCTTTTCCAGTACTTGCTTCTACTTGATATCCGAGCGTTGAAAGAATTGAAACAGCAAAGCTGCCAACCCCACCCGTCGAACCTGTTACAAGGACTTTCCCCTTTTCCCGTGAAACATGATTTTCTTCCAGTTTTTGAACAGACAATGCCGCGGTAAATCCAGCTGTACCGATAATCATTGCTTCCTTGAGCGAAAGACCCTTTGGAAGCGGCACAATCCATTCTGCCGGAATACGGGCATACTCGCTGTAGCCGCCAAAATGGGAAACGCCTATCTCATAGCTAGTTGCGATAATCTCGTCGCCTTCTTTAAAACGGGGATCTTCGGATGCAACGACAATCCCTGCCAAGTCAATCCCTGGTACCATTGGATAAGTTTTCACAATGTTGCCATCCGGTATAGTAGCGAGGCTGTCCTTATAATTGACCCCTGAATAAATGACTTTCACTAAAACTTCACCATCCGGCAAGTCTTTTAAAGTGAGATGATCCAATTTAACGGTAAAATCATCCTGTTTATCCACTACTAGCGCTTTAAAACGTTCCATTCTTTAACCGCCCCCTAAATATAATTCTATTAAAGAGTAACGAAATTATCGGAACGCGTCAATTTAAGAGGGTATGCATTCTGTCAAGGAACATAATTTAAAAAAGAGTGAAAAGTTAGCTCCATCATTAACCGATGTGCTTTCAGTTTATTGAACAGCCATGAGATATTTGCCTAAGATTTTTTAAAATCTTTTCTTATTTGCCAGTGTGCCCTTTCCCAACAACAGTTTTTTTATCCAAATCAACATAAACTATAAGTTTTCCAGAAGAAGGAGTCTCGGTATTATTAAGAACAACAGAATATACTTGGTCTTTTTCATAATTCTTATTAATGGATGACTTTATATGATGATTAACATGTATCTTCTTTACAATTGAATCCTTTGGACTTACTGGAATTAAAGATCTTTCTTCCTCGGTCAAACTACTGTAGGCTGCCATTTCTATTGGCATTTGGCTATTAGAGGGAGAATTAAAAGGTGCGATTATAATGAATAAAATAACCGCTCCGAAAATGCCCCAAAGAAACCGTTTAATTAACTTTCCGATTATTCTTCTCCCCTTTCCTTTTATTTGTTTTTTTCATTTTACTATATATCCTTTTAGCAAGAGCATTTTTTATTGGCAATAAAATAGGATTTTTCTATTAGTGGATTGGGCATCTTGAAAAATTCGCGTTCCAGCATCATGCAAAATTAATTCCGTCATGCCCCTCTTTAAATCCGCCCCAAAACTAGTAAACATTTGCTAAATATTAATTTGAGAACTTCCTTGTTTAATACTAAAAAAAGCTGCCGAAGCAGCTATTGTTGTTGCATAACTAATATAAAACTTGCGTAAATTCTCCCTTGCTGTAACCCGAAGCTCCTTCATCTTCTATGGTTACCCAGACGCGATCTGCCCTGTATTGGTGGTCGCTTTCCAGTACACCCGTAAACGTTTCGCCATTGCCGAAATCGAAATGGAAACGAGCTCTTGAATCCACTATTTTAAAAGGCAACCCTTTCACGACATACCCTTCCGGACTGACTTCAATGACTATTTTGCCATAGGAATACCCAAGCGGCTTTAAAACAAATTCGGTAAGATCACTATGGGAATACTCACTCTCACTTTTAATAGATTCATAGAAATCATTCGCATCAATCGATAAGAGTTTCTTATAAGCCGCTTGCTCAAATTCCGTGAATTTTAAACGGTCATAATGATTGTTGGGTTTTGGCTGCAATCCATTATTCGTGGAAAAACCGTAACCTTCATCGATTAATTTTAGCACTTGCTCTTTGATTTTTGCTTCGTGCCCTTTTTCAATAAAAACACCTTTTTCTTCCTTCACAATAACCGACTCATTTTGCTCGATGATAAAGCTTAAATCCTTGTTATTCTCCGAAACTATGGATTGCTGATCAGCCGCTTTTTTTTGCCCGGAATCAGCTACATCCATGAGAGTATGCGTAAAGATATGATAATTTGCGTCAAATTCATAAGGGCCACAGTTATTCGTTTTGCAATCCTTTAGTTCATAATTGAAATAAACCCGTATGTATTTACCGCCTAACTTAGACTTTTCATATGCTATATTCGAAATGGCAATGCCTTCGGGATAAAGTTCCTCCAAATAATTCGAACTGGATTCCAGGAAGCTCTCTTTCTCTCCACGCGATAATGCTGCATAGTCAGTTGGTTTTATGATGAAATTCAAAAGCAGTACAACAGCAAATATACCTCCCAGAATACCGGTAGTGGCAATTAGGACTTGCCTGTTGTATAGTCTGATAAGTATTGCCGTAGCCAATGCCGTGAAGATGATGGTTATAAAGTAAAAAAGGTAAAAGTCGAATGTTGAATTTCCTTTTACAAACAGTATTTCTTTATCCTCCGCATAGATTGAACGAAAGACCAAAATTCCAATAACAGCGTATAAAAAAGCAAAACCAAGCAATTTCAGCTTTTTATTTTCCTTCAAAACGGAAATATCATGTTGGTTTTCAGGTTTTTCACGTCGAATTGCTTTCTTTATAATTAATAGAAACGATAAAAGTATATTCACAACGAAGAAATAAAAGACGATAGCCAGAAGTGTTAGAGACATCATCTCCTTTGAATTAATTTCCCATGCAAACACAAAAAGCAGTACATAAGCTGTGGGTATACTGCATAAAATTGCCAAAACATTAAAAAACAGCGTAAGGTACTTCCATACTGCAGGCAATTCCTTTTTTCTTAAAAAGAATAGATTGATGGAGTACAAAATGGTGAGTAAAAATACAGGTACAAATAATATTGAATCCAAGTTGTTCATCCTTTGCTTAATTTAAGTGTGTGCTGCATTGCTGATAAGGAATGAGTGCTAGACCACAATTGTTTGCTTTTTCTATAAAGAGCTCAATTCATCCAACCGTTTAATTGCTTCATCTTTTTCAAATGAACTGTACCAGCGATAATTATTTTCATCCAGAATACGATAATGGTTGCTGATGAGATTTTGCTGCAAACGAAAATCCCCTTTCGCGATCACTTCCTTCCACCAAAACACGCCACCCATTGTTTTTTCTTTCGGTGTGCTTTCGCTTTTGTTGGCAATCAACCGAACAAGATAGATTGGTTCATCACCAAGGACGGAATATAATAACTCACTTTGATTAAACAATGTGCAAAATGCAACGACAGTTGTCCAGTTGGCTGTAATTCTTCCTTTTTCGATTTGCACCAATGTCTTTTTGGAAATCCCCAGCATTTCAGCCATTTTGTCTTGAGACAAATCTTGTTCCGTACGTACCAGTTTCATTTTTTCGGATATTAGTCCAATAAATATTTCTCTTTCCAAATCTAATCAAACTCCTTCAAGTGTAATTTTACTCTTTTAGTTGATTTTATCAAAGTATTTCTATAATAATTTTTTAACCCTTTGAAAAACCACCATTCACAGAAAATCCAAGAGTAATGAAAAGGGGACGTTTCCATTTTAGAAACTCCCCTTTTCCATAAGATAAAATCAATGTTTATTTACTTTTTCTTGAGTCCTGTTTCTTGATTACATAAGGGGCAATCCCGAGGGCAAAAATCAAGACAATTCCGAGGTATCCGATCAGCGGATAGAAATAGCTTACTAGATCAGTAAAGCCAACATAACTTGCTATATAGCCCACAATCATCGTGATGATAAAGAAGATTTTGAATTTCTTTGTGCCAGACTCCGCAAAACGCGTTGCAAAAGAGAAGAACATTCCAATTGCGGTATTATAAATCATTCCGAATATAACCAATGCCATCAGCAGTCCCAGAACAGGCGATAAATTGCTAACAATACCAAGCATCGGCATATCCAATGCGCCTACTTCTTCGATTTTCGAGAAAATGGCTAAATGAATCAAGATAATCAGTATTCCCAAAACCAATCCCCCAACAAGTCCCCCCATTGCAGCAGTTTTTGGGTTCTTTTCGGCTCCTCCCATAACAATGGACATAGAAGCTCCAACCGCCACGTTGAATGAAACATAATTAATGCTGGAAACAAACCAGTTTGGAAGAGTTGTAGGAGTTGATTGCGCTGCTTCGTTAAGCGAGGCAAACGTTCCATCCATCGTCAATAAGCTGTAAATGGAGATAAAGACAACAAAAATAATGAGAATAGGGGTAATACTTCCGATAATGGAAACAATACGATCTACCTTTAATAATCCTGTCAATAGGACGATTGCGGTCATAAGGGTTGTACCAACAAAGAACGGCAATCCAAACTGCTGGTTCAAGTTCGATCCTGCGCCGGCAATCATTACCACTCCAACACCAAACAATGTAAAGATAAGAATATAGTCAATCAGTAGACCTAGGTACCGTCCACTGATTCTATAAATAACATCTTTATGGGATATTGTTTTCGTATAACTGCCGAGCCATACAAGAATCATACCAATATATGAAAACAAAACAGTTGCCGTTATGGCTCCGAAAATGCCCAATATGCCAAAACTAGTAAAGTATTGCAATATTTCTTGCCCGGAAGCAAACCCAGCGCCAACAATGACTCCAATAAAGGCGCTTCCGATTCTTAATACATTTTTCATCTCATTTTCCTTTCATTTCCGACAAACATTTTGCTGGCTTTTCACGCTGAAAAAATTTGATGGATAAAGTTTTTGACTTCTTTTGTCGATAAGGTTGATTAATTTTCTGAAAAGATTACAATAATGTTAATTTATTATAAATTTTCAGAAAATTAATACACAAAGGGGATGTGCTGCATGAGTATTTCGGAATATTGCGGGAATACAGAATTTACGATTCTTCAATTCATTTATTATCTTACAAATGAAATCCAGGAGAAAATCATCAAGAAAAAACTATTCTATAAAGAGCAAGTTCTTCGATACGTTACCCAACAAATCGATTCCTTTTTTAAAAATTTTAAACTAAAAAAAGCCTTATTACAATCATACAAGCATGAAGTTTTCAATACAATTGTATTTAAACTACAACATACCATAAAAAAACACATTATTTTTCAATGTTCTTAAAGTCTGCCATCCGATGATCCGGATGGTTTTTTTATTTCATAAACGATTGCCTCTAGCTGTGAACAAGGATGTACTCATTTTATTTCGTATAAACTTCCTGACCCCTATGCAATTCCTCCTTTATCTATTCACTTCTCAATCATCTATTTACAAGTTTAACCAACTTGTGTTAACCTATTTTTACTGTTAGTTAACATAAATTGAAAGAGGTAATTTTATGACACAACACTTTTGGATAGCAGGAACCGATACGGATATTGGAAAAACATTGATCACTACGTATTTTTTGCGCTATTTCCAAGCCCAAGGAAAAAAAGTTGTACCTTATAAGCCTGTGCAAACAGGGATCATCATTGAAAATGGCAAGTCCTATTATGGTGACACAACATTTTATCAAACATTTAGTAAGGAAGTTTTAGTAGAAGAACATTTAAACAGCTATTCATTTAAAGCAGCCGCTTCTCCGCATTTTGCAGCAAGATTGGAAAATACAATCATTGAGTCCGAGGTTATTTTAGACAAGCTTGAAAACTTAAAACCGCTTTATGACTACTTGATTTGCGAAGGCGCGGGCGGTCTTTATGTCCCATTGGATGACCGACGCGACTATCATTTGATCGATTTAATCAAAGAGTCACAGTTGCCGGTAATATTGGTCGCTCGGACAACGCTGGGTACCATCAATCATACGTTATTATCAATTGAAGCTCTAAAAGAAAGAGAAATTCCAATAATCGGTATCGTGTTCAATGCATTCCAAGGAACTGATATTGAGTCGGATAATATAAGATCCATCCAGCACATCACAGATCTGCCTACCATGACGATTCCCAGATTAAACAATCCTTCAGATATAAAAAATATCCCGCTATTGAATTCAGAATTTTTAGAAAGGGTGTTTTATAAATGATTCCCAATCTATCAAGTTTACAAAAACGAGATTTAAACCATGTGTGGCATCCATGTTCCCAGATGAAAGATTATGAGGAATTTCCCCCTATCGTCATTAAAAGCGGGAAAGGCATTTATTTATACGATGAGAATGGAAAGCAATATATTGATGCAGTTTCTTCTTGGTGGGTTAACCTTTTTGGACATAGCAACGAACGGATCAGCAAGGCTCTAAGCGAGCAAGCCTTTCAATTGGAGCATGTTATATTTGCCAATTTCACACACGAGCCGGCAATTTACTTGGCAGAAAAACTGACGCAAATCTCTCCTGAAGGCTTAACGAAAGTATTTTTCGCCGACAATGGCTCATCCAGCGTTGAGGTTGCTTTGAAAATGAGCTTCCAATACCACATGCAAAAAAATAAACCCCATAAAACGCGCTTTATGGCGTTAACAGATGCCTACCATGGCGAAACAATCGGGGCACTTTCAGTGAGTGGCGTCGATCTTTATAATAAGGTATTTCAACCGCTGTTATTGGATACGATTCGGGCTCAAGGACCGGACTGTTATCGATGCCCGTTCAACCAAAGTCCCGAGCATTGCACTGCGCCCTGCCTGTCATTTGTAGAAGAACAATTCAAACAACATCATGAGGAGATTTCCGCGATGATCATTGAACCATTAATCCAGATGTCGGCGGGCATGAAAATGTATCCCCCCTATTATTTAAAAGGTTTAAAGGACTTATGTGTTCAATATGATATCCATCTGATTGCAGACGAAATTGCTGTTGGATTCGGTCGTACAGGCACTCTTTTTGCCTGTGACCAAGCAGGTATTACGCCAGATTTCATGTGTTTATCAAAAGGGCTTACAGGAGGATATCTGCCATTATCGGTTGTGTTGACGAATGAAGAAGTGTATGGCGCTTTCTATGATGACTACAACACTATGAAAGCTTTTTTGCATTCTCATAGTTATACAGGAAATCCATTAGCTTGCCGGGTCGCTCTTGAAGTCATTAACATTTTTGAAGAAGAAGAGTATTTACAAATCATCGCAGAAAAAGGTGCTTTTATGCAAGAATTGGCCGAAAAAATGTTCTGTCATTTGCCGTTTGTCGGAGAATATCGTCAAACTGGTATGGTGGGCGCAATTGAATTAGTCAAGGATAAAGAAACAAAAGAACCTTTCCCAAGCGAAGATCGAATTGGATATAAAATCTACCGAATTGCCCTGGAAAACGGCCTTCTTTTAAGGCCGTTAGGAAACATTCTGTACTTTATGCCGCCCTATGTAATAACGAAAGACGAAATCCAGACCATGCTGGAGTTAACATTTGAGGCGATAATGCAATTCTTCGAAGATTCACTGTCAGAGGCGGTGCTGGAAGTTGAATAAAATGCCGACGAATTCATTGGTAGCAATGGCTTTGTTTGCTGCCTTAACAGCGATTGGAGCGTTTATTAAAATCCCCATCCCTTATGTCCCGTTTACACTGCAAATCTTGTTTGTCTTTTTGGCTGGCAGTTTGCTAGGAAGCAAAAAAGGGATGTTGAGTCAGGTGGCTTATGTGGGAATCGGCCTGGCGGGACTTCCTGTTTTCACCCAAGGGGGCGGGATTGGCTATTTTCTGCAACCTACCTTTGGGTATTTATTGGGTTATATTGCCGGCGCTTTTGTGGTCGGCCGGATTTTGGAAAAAGTAGAGAACCCGAAAACCTATCATTTTATCTTTTCTAATCTTGCCGGTCTGTTCATTGTCTATTCCATCGGTGTACCCTATCTCTACCTGGCTCTGAACGTATGGATGGGGATTGAAAGCAGCTGGTCCTATGTCTTGATGATTGGTTTTGTATATGCCATTGCCGGCGATATTCTCATTTCAATCATTGCCGGTGTTCTAGCGAAAAGATTATATTCTGTTTTCCATAAATATCGTAAAGATCAGAGAGTGGCGGTCCAAAAAGAAACAGTTGCTTAACTTCTCATTTTTTAAGACTCGAATTATTTTCCCATTCCCCTAAACATAGAAAAAGCACTTTCAACAATTGCTATCCTCAATCCATATTAAGGATTGTTTGTTGCATTGTTGAAAGTGCTTCCTTCTTAAATTGCTTGTTATGCTTAAAATCTTCAAGAGAAAAATCCATAAATTTGCCAAGTGGCCCAAATCAGAATAAAACTCCAAACCAACAGAATGATTGAACCAGCAATCCAGTTCTTTGGCTTATCGCTGTTCATCATTACTTCCGCTTTATGCTCACAGTCAGACAACACCTCTTTCGGGACCATCTTCAAGGCAAGCATTATTCCCAACGGAAGAAGAATGACGTCATCCAAATAACCAAGCACAGGAATGAAATCTGGTATAAAATCAATTGGACTGAATGCATACGCTACTACACACAAAGTGAAGAGCTTAACGAACCATGGTACTCTTTCATCCTTGCTGGCAAAGTATAAAATAAATATTTTCTTTTTTAAATTTCTTGCCCACATCTTGATTTTTGCAAACATATTTTTATCTCCAATCAACATTTCCCTACATTTATTATAAATTTCAGATAACCTTGCTGGCAATGTTTAGTATTTCAATTGATTGTTAAATACTAATTAAAGCCTGCATCTTCAATAATTGGAAAAATAATATTGTTATTAAAGGGGGAAACAAACAATGAGTTTAAGTCTGGTTTGGCAAACATTTCTTATTTTTTTTGTGGGAATGATTATACTGCGAATCGGTGGAAGAAAAACTATCTCCCAAATGACCATCCCGCAAACGGTTATGATGATTGCCATCGGTACATTGCTGATACAACCGGTTTCTGGCAATGGACTTTGGCCTACATTTGGGATAGCTGCATTATTGGTTCTTTTTCTAATTATCACCGAATTATTCGAAATGAAATTCGATAAAGTAGAATCTGCCTTTTCCGGTAAAGCGGTACCCGTTATTGAAAATGGCGTTCTTATGGAGAAAAATTTAAAAAAACTGAGGTTAACCGTTGACAAGTTAGAAGAACGATTGCGCAACGCAGGTATTGCAAGCATTGAAGATGTCCAATATGCAACATTGGAAGCGAATGGTCAAATCGGGTATACTTTAAAACTTGAAAAGCAGCCTGCCACAAAAGAAGATATTCAAAAACTCATCCACTTTATCCAAAGCGGACAACTTGTAAAGGCCAATAACCAATCCCAGGATAATATTTTTACCGAAACCTTTCATCAGAATGAAGATGAACCGCCCAAGCATTTACAATGAATGCTCAATTTTTATGTGGGTTCGTGAATAACATCACCTTTATGTAAGGGTGGGTACAACCCCGCCCCAATGAAGGAACAGGGCGAAGATTAAGTTACTTTTGCACAATCTGAATATGATTTCCGCATGTATCATCAAAAACTGCCAGCGTAACATCACCCATTTCCTTTGGTTCTGTCGTGAACCTTACTCCGAGTTTCACCAACCGTTCGTATTCTTCGCGAACATCTTCCACACCAAACATGGTTACCGGTATGCCATCTTCAAATAGTTTCTTTTGATAGTCTTGGGCCGCTGGATGATTATTCGGTTCGAGTATAAGTTCGGTACCTTCTTGCTCATTTGGAGAAACAAGGGCAATCCACCTAAATTCCCCGACAGGCACATCATGTTTTTTTATAAAGCCAAGCGTTTTAGTATAGAACTCCAAAGCCTTATCTTGGTCATCGACGAAAATACTTGTAACAATGATTTTCATTTTTTTGCCTCCTTAGACAATTGCGTTTTATAGTCCACTTCCAAGCAGTAAACCGAAGCACTGTTTATAATACCTCATTTTATAAAGCTTCCGTTAACAATAGTGTACTCCTTACCATAATCTTTTCAAACTATAAAATTTTCAATACCGAAATAAATCCCCTTCTAGCAAAACGAAAACTATCTTTTTATACAATATAAAAAAGTATATTAGTTGCTTATCCTTAACTATCACGTTACACTTTTAAATATTACGTGATGGTTCGGGGTGATTTAATGGGAAGGATAAACTAAAAATCAGTGATCTTGCCAATAAAGCTGGCGTCACGAAACGTACAATCGATTACTACACAAATCTTGGGTTGCTGGAAATGGATCGTTCCCCATCCAACTATCGATTGTATCCCGTCGAAATGGTTGAGCGAATTCATTGGATTGAAGAACAAAAGAATTCCGGAAAATGCCTATCGGAAATAGCCAAACTAATAGGAAACGAAACAACAGAAAGTAAACCGTTTGAAGAAGTTAACATTCATGAAATTCGCCTGCAAATGAAGAAGCTGGAAAAGGATGTTTCCAAGATGATGGAAAATCTGGACGAGAGAGAAAAACAGCAATTAAAACAAAAAGTGACACCGGAAAGTGTGTCTTTAATACAATCTTTAATACTTTTATTACAATAAGGAGGTGACTGTTCTACATTTTTTTGTAGGACATTCTATTGTCAACAACCATTTATTTAATTATCTTTGCGCTATTAATTGCGTTAACAGCGTTCTTCGTAGCAACGGAATTCGCGATTGTAAAAGTACGCCAATCTCGTATAGACCAACTCGTGGCAGAAGGAAAAGCCGGATCGCTTGCAGCTAAACAAGTTACAGCGCATTTGGATGAATACTTATCGGCATGCCAACTTGGAATTACCGTAACCGCATTGGGAATAGGTATGGTAGGAGAGCCAACTTTCGAATTCATCTTGCATCCATTGTTTGAATCGCTTGGTATACCAACCGATTATATTCACTGGTTTACAATTGGAGCTGCATTTATTATTGCAACATTCTTGCATGTGGTTGTTGGGGAACTTGCGCCAAAGACGATTGCCATTCAAAAAGCCGAAGCAGTCACGTTGGCATTTTCAAAACCAATTCAAATTTTCTATAAGATATTGTATCCGTTCATTTGGATATTAAACGGTTCCGCTCGCTTATTGCTCAAATTATTTGGGGTGAAACCTGCATCGGAACAAGAGCTCTCCCATACTGAGGAAGAGCTTCGAATCCTGCTCTCCGAAAGCTATAAATCCGGGGAAATTAATATGAACGAGCTGCAATTCGTCAATAATGTTTTTGAATTTGATGATAGAATTGCACGAGAAATTATGGTGCCTCGTACGGATATAGTCGGCTTCGAACTAGACGCTTCCTTTGAAGAAGTTTTAACAACTGTATCCGAAGAAAAATATACAAGATATCCTGTTTATGAAGGCGACCGGGATAATATTATCGGTTTCCTAAACATTAAGGACTTCCTGACCCAAGGCATGAATAATCGTATTCAACCCGAAACTTTTAAATTGTCCGATTATATAAATCCTGTTGTTCGAACAATCGAAACAATCCCGATTCATGATCTGCTGCAAAAAATGCAGAAAGAGCGCATCCATATTGGTATTCTGATGGATGAATATGGCGGCACAAGCGGTATGGTAACGGTAGAAGATATTTTGGAAGAGCTCGTTGGGGAAATACGCGACGAATTTGATGCTGAAGAAATTCCTGATATTCGCCAAATCAGTGAGGAACACTATATCATCGATTCGAAGGTCTTGCTTGGCGATGTCGAAAAGCTATTGTTTGTTGATTTCGATATCGATGGAATTGATACACTCGGTGGTTGGTATTATACACAGGACACTGATTTAGATTTGTCCAAAACCATTGCCCATCTGGGATACGACTTTTCTATCCACCAAAAAGAAGGACAACAAATACAGTATATTAGAGTTAAAAAAAGAGAAACTGCAGATGGTGAATCCACCGAATTGTAACTTCCTGCATTAAATCAAAAAAGCGCGGTGTCTCATAAGACTAGAGACTCCGCGCTTTTTCTGTCGGGATTGAACTGCAAGCACCCTTCTCATCAAAAGAAATGGGGTCCATTAGCCACATTCACGAACTAACACCCCGTTTAGCCGTTGATGATTGCCTCAGCAATTGAATCCTTGTTGCTCTACTATTCTAAGCAACTAAGCTTTTACATGCTTCTGCACATTTTAAGCAAGCATCCGCACATTTTTGGCAGTGTTCATGATCATGTTTTTTGCATTCATTTCCGCATGCCTCACAAATGATCGAACATACTTTAGCCAATTCCGAAATAAATGGGGTTCCTCTGCTAATGGCCTGCTCAAAATAAGCGCAAATGTCCGCGCACTCCCGGTCCAGTCGGATGCATTCGGCCATCATATGAACATCTTTTTCTTTTAAACAGGCGTCATAGCATTGATTGCATGCAGCCATGCACTCATGCAGGGCTTCGATGACAGATTGATATTGTCCATTGGTCATGGCAATTCCTCCTTCTGTTTTGCTCCCTATTCTAGTACCCTCAACCAAATTTCCTAAAACATACTTGTAGGGGGTATCTGGAATAGCTGCGAAAACGGGAGTTTTAGTTAAAAGAATACCAGTTTTTATTTCTTTCCACTTATAATTCTTTCCCATTCTTCAAGTGACAACTTTTTGGTACTATGTTTTAAGTCATCCGGTACTTCTATTGTGCACATTAATTCGAGGCTGTTTCCGTCCGGATCTTTGATGTAGACAGATGCATTTCCTTGATTGGGTCTAACAAAGGGTTCAACCGATTCTCTTTTTCCAAAAGGCACCGCCTCAATTTCCAAGGATTTAAGCCAGTTTAAAGAGTTTCTCAAGTCCTCATATTCCACTCGAAAAGCGATATGCCTTAAAGAAGGATGATAAGGCGTTCCGACTTCCTTTCCTTCCCACAATCCAAGCCAACTTCTTCCTTTTTCTATCCAGAAGAAGACGGTTTCCTCATCCCGCCATGCCAATTCCAAACCCAATGTTTGATAAAACTGAACGGAAACTTCCAAATCGCCAACTGGCAAGTGTGCCTCATAAAGCCCTTTAATCATGGTTTCCCTTCTCCCCCAACATTCTATGGATTGCACTGCCGACTATTTTTATATAATTACTTTACCATTGTGTTGTTTACAAGATATTTGCCGCCTGCAATACCCGGCTGCGTCATTTCGTAAGGGTCCAAAATTTTATCCAACTGTTCTGCTGTTAAAGCACCGGATTGAATGCAAAGATCGCGAACCGATTCACCCGTAGTGAGCGCCTCTTTTGCAATCTGTGCTGCCCGCTCATATCCGATATGCGGGTTCAGGGCTGTTATAATGCCAACACTTTTTTCTACATATTCTCTTAAATGATGTTCATTGGCCTTTATATCCTTTATACACTTTTCGGTAAATACATTGAACACATTGCTCATGATCGAAATTGATTGGATTAAATTAAAGAATAATACGGGTTCCATGACATTCAATTCAAACTGGCCGGCTTCAGAAGCAGCAGAGATTGTCAAATCATTTCCAATCACTTGGAAAGCTACCTGGTTTACGACTTCCGCCATGACGGGATTTACTTTTCCAGGCATGATGGAGGATCCAGGTTGACGTGCCGGCAACATAATCTCATATAAGCCATCTCTTGGTCCGGAAGCCATTAAACGCAAGTCATTTGCGATTTTTGACATATTCACCATACATACTTTTAGTGAGGCTGACACTTCTGTATAGCAATCCGTATTTTGGGTAGCATCGACTAAATGTTCCGCGCCTTTTAACGATAAGCCGCTTATTTCGCCCAGATTTTTCACAACTGCCTCAATATAGTCAGGATCAGCATTTAGACCTGTACCTACTGCAGTTGCCCCCATATTGACTTCGAAAAGATGGCGTCTTGATAAGGAAATGCGGTCGATATCACGGGAAACCACACGGCTGTAAGCTTCAAACTCCTGCCCTAGCAAAATCGGCACGGCATCTTGAAGATGGGTACGGCCCATTTTTATGATGCCGGAAAACTCCTTAGCCTTCTCCACAAATGCTTTGTGCATAGTTTTCATGGAATCCAGCAATTCATTCATTAAGTTCAAAATCGCAATATGTGTTGCTGTCGGAAAAGCGTCGTTTGTGGATTGGGACATATTAATATGGCTATTCGGGCTAATCACATCATAATTCCCTTTCTCTTCTCCCATCAGTTCCAGCGCACGATTCGCAATCACTTCATTGGCATTCATATTAATGGAAGTTCCTGCTCCGCCCTGGATGGGATCCACAATAAATTGATCGTTCCAACGGCCGGTAATTACCTCATCACATGCTTCAATAATATATTTGCCTAGAGATTGATCCAGCATCCCTGTTTCCATATTGGCTAAAGCGGCTGATTTCTTAACCATTCCAAGCGATTTAATCAGCACAGGATGAATTCGATAACCTGTAATCGGGAAGTTTTCAATCGCTCTCATCGTTTGCACACCATAATAGGCATCATTCGGTATTTGTTTTTCTCCCAAAAAATCCTTTTCAATACGAAAATCTTTCAGTTCCATTCTACTATTCTCCATTTCTATCTTTTATACAAAGGTGCATTAGCTATTCCTGCTTTAAATAGAAATCTCAAGTTAATGCTTGAATGTACGAATACCCTTGCCAAGAATTTTCTCTGATTTAACAAAAGCAAACGTACTCTTACAAGTATATAATCAAGGAAGTGCAGAAATTAATCAATCAAAACATAAGACTTCTTATTTATTTTCATTCCCTTTCACTTTTCCCAGTAAACAAATTAGTTGGAAATATCTGGATTAAAGCCTGAAAATTTGAGCAGTTAGTTCTAAAGCGAAAATTTTCTAAATATGTTAATAGAGTGGTGCAACTCTGCTATTATAGAATAGAATTCGCATCAGATTTTTTTGTGATGCCGCACTTATTGCTATAATTTCTCGTTCCAGTGAAATATAATGAAGTTATGGAGGGCAAGCATGCTAAAAATTAAAAAAATCGACTTTATAAAAACAGTTTATGATGATTCTCTCTCACATAATATTTTTTCAATTGCAAATATCCAATTTTCCAATTATCCACCGATAAATGGGGCTCTTTTATATTGGAAAAAAAACACTTCACAATCTGACTTTACACCTGAAGGCGACTATAAATTTTTCTATGATATGGCGAATATTACATACTATGCTTCCGTAAAGTTCCCTAAAAACATCAAACTAACCAGAGACCAGCGGCAAGAGTTGGCCTATATCTTATTGGATGAACGGGGCTCAATCGGCACTTACAGCCTTAAAACACATCCAAGCCGCAAAAGAAAATTCAGTCCTCGAAAAGCCTTGGAAAAATTGAGCATTCCGGAAAATTTTGATGTAAAATCAATTCCATCCTATGTTGGTCCCATCATTGACGAAATTGATATGAATCAACTACTGGAATGGAATCCTTCCATATCAAAAAAATTCATCCATGATTATTGCTTTTGGAGATATAATCTCGTGAAACTCCACCCAAGCGAGTTTGAAGCGTTTTTGCCATACGTCGATTTTGCCTATGTTTGCTACGCATGCGACCAGTTGACAGAGCAATATCTAATCGAGCATCTGGAATTAGTCGATGTTGCCTCGCTGCAATATAATTATCCGGTATTATCAAGGCTTTCTGCTTCATTCAAAACTTATATTGTCAATGAATTAAAAAAGCAAAATGCAAAAATCAACAAACATTTTGAAGAAGAAATCCAATTATTTATTGAAGATGAAACTTATTTTAGCGAGTACAGCACGATCCACCTGCTGGACGATGAGGAAATGGAAGAAGAAGAGGAAATTGTGGACTATCAATTTTTTGAATTTGACCGTGGGCAATATAAATGGCCGGGAAGCGAACATATGATTAAAGGAATTCCCTCATTTGCAAGCCAGATTTATGATGATATGGGCTACCGAAAGCGTACCAATAAGGAAATGGACGAACATTTCGCCCAATATACACATGAACAGATTCGATTGATGAGCGCCATTTTGGAGCCGCATTGGCTGCACCGCTACCGCGATAAAATCGATTGGCAAGCCGCCTGCCAATATAACGAATATTTAACAGAGGAATTTCTGGCTGCCCACCTATCTTATATCAACTTTGAAGCATTGGGCGATAATTTATGGTGTGGGCTTTCCGAAGATTTTATTGAAAAGTATTTGAAACATTTTAATCACAACAAGCCAGTTCCGATTATAATCCGTCATTTAACGGAAGAACTGTACTTAAATTATAAAGATATGATCAAGGTCGATTCAGACTTATTGTTTCAGTATTATGATGCCATTGGCGACGAGCAATACGAGCGATTGCAGGAATTATTAAGCCAATAAGCGAATGAGGAAAGGTTTTCTTGTAGCGATACCTTACAAGAAAACCTTTTTGGTTTGTGTACTTTTCTATCGAGTTTTCCTAAAATTCATTTTGAAATTTGCTAGTAAATTCTGTTGCGTTTAGCGGTTTACTATAGTAATAGCCTTGCACATATTCGCAATTATAGCGCTTTAAGATTTCGAGTTCTACATCTGTTTCGACACCTTCAGCGACCACTTTTAATTTAAGCGCATGTGCCAATGATATGATGGCAGCAACCATAGCAATTCCCGACTCCCCTTGATTTATATTAACGATGAAGGTACGGTCAATTTTGAGTGTATCAATCGGAAATTCCTTCAGATATCCCAATGAACTATAACCTGTCCCAAAATCATCAATTGCAATTGTGAAACCGAGTTTTTTCAATTCATTGATTTTATTGATTAGTTCTTCATTATAATCCATCATGCTCATTTCGGTCAGTTCAATTTCAAGATGCTCAGGACGCACTTTTGTTTCATCCATAATTTTTACAAGCCGTTCAACAAAATCCACTTTCTTGAAATGCAAGGGGGAGATATTGACAGCTACCCTTACATTAAAATCGGATTGTTGTTCCCATTCTTTTATTTGAAGCGCTGTATTTCTTAATACCCATTCCCCTATGTCATGAATTAATCCACACTCTTCCGCAAAAGGGATAAATTCACTCGGCGGTATTTGCCCTAATTCCGGATCTCGCCATCGCAGCAGCGCTTCCATACCGATCAGTTTTTCCGTTTTCGCATCAATTTTTGGTTGATAATGCAGCTCCAGGGTATTTTCTTTTATGGCGTGGCGAAGCTTGGATTCGAATATGAGAATATAATCATTTTTGCCATGCAATTTATGTTCAAAAATTTTATATTGATTCCCTTTTCGAGTTTTGGCCACATACATGGCCAAGTCCGCATTCACGAGCAAACTTTCAACATCCGAACCATGGTCCGGATAAATAGAAATTCCCATGCTTATGCTCGAATAAATTTCGTTTTGATTTAGGATGAAAGGTTTTTCAAACATTTCGATTAATGTTTTTGCGGTCTTTTCCAATTGACCGATGTCTTCAAGCAAAAAAACAAATTCATCTCCGTTTAATCGATAGAAGGATTTTCCATCGTCCTCGATTGAGCCGAATCTTTCAGCCACTTCCAGCAAGAACATATCGCCCACATTATGGCCTAATGCATCATTAATATGACGGAAGCGATTAATATCTATAAAGAATAATGCAAACTTTGATTGTGATTCATGGCTCTTTTCGATCAGCTGATGCAAATTTTGCGAAAGAGATCGGCGATTCGGCAAACCTGTCAAGATATCATGGTTAGCAAAATGCGTGATAACTTGAATGTTCTTTTGGTCTGTTATATCTGTTCGTATCGAGATATATTGGTATGGTTTCCCTTTTTCATTTAAAAATGGAACAATAGTCGTCTGAACCCAATACAGTGACCCATCTTTTGCACGGTTGCAAATTTCACCATTCCAAACTTGCCCTTTACCAATTGTTTTCCACATAATTTTAAAAAAATCTTTGGAATGAAAATTGGAGTTTAAAATTCTATGATTTTGGCCGATTAACTCATCAGGGCGATATTTTGAAATCTCGCAAAATCGTTCATTTACTGCTTTAATTGTTCCTTTGGCATCGGTAACGGCCAATATGACGGCTTCATCCAATGCTGCTTTTATCTCTTTCAGTTCTTCATATGTATGGTCAATTTTGGATATTGTCGTCAATTGCAGATGATCATTCATAAAGTCCCTCCATTCTCAAATGGATCAGCTCTCACACAATAATTATTTTTAACTAGTATTACATTTTATTATACAAGAGTATTGTCTAATTTTGTATTATTTTTGTGACAATATGATGATATTGGTGTGGTGAATAAGTCACTCTGTTTCAAAAAGAAACAACCCTACTTGAAAGATATCAAATAAGGTTGCTAATTGACGTATTTAATTGACAATCGAATTTTCAAAACCACGCCTCCTTGCGATATCTGCAAATAGCATTGGGGCTAAACCCAGCTTGGCAGACCATGTTCTTCCGACAAACTCCCATTCATTCGTTTTGCTTGTTCATTATAAGCATCCAGCTGTTCTCGGGATAAATGCAAAACGTAATAATAAAAGTTAATTGGTTCTAGACCGAAATCCATACACTTTGCAACATAATATTCATAGCCTTCACGATATTTTGACATCTACTTTCCCTCCAATATGTTATATAACAGTTTTTATTTATTAATACTAATATAGTACAGGTTATTTTGTTCGTCAACTCATTTTCTGAAAAGAAAGTAAAATTTTTTTGTCTTTTCCCCATAAAAAAGGCGGTGCCTCATAGTCTTGGGACACCGTCTTTTTCCGCGGCAAAGTAAAACGCTGACGTTAAATCCTTGCCGGATTTTTATGAAATTAATTCTTTTACTACTTTTGAAATCGTTGCTCCGTCTGCTTTGCCGGCAAGCAGCGGTTTTGCAATTTTCATTGCTTCCCCCATGTTCATCTCTTTGTTGATGCCGGCTTCAGAAAGTGCAGAAGCAATTTCCTCTTCAGACAATTGTTTTGGCAGGAAGCTTTTCAATAGTTCCAATTTTGCTTCCTCCTGCTCAATTAGATCCGCCCGGTTCGCTTGTTTAGCGCCTTCCAATGATTGGTTGGTTTGCTTTACTTCACGATTTACGATGGCAATTTCTTCTTCACTCGACAATGCAGCACCCTTTTCTTTTTCTGCTAGATCCAGTGCCGACTTTAGAATTTGCAATACTCCCTTTGCCAGGACATTTTTTTCTTTCATTGCGGTTTTTAATTGTTCAAATACTATTTCCTTTAACATGCAAATCTTCCTCTCATTATCCAGAACTTGTTATTCACTTTTAAATATAGTGGAAAATTGATATCTTCGCCAATGTTGGGATTTATGCAAGAATATAAACCTCGCTTAATTTTCTTTAAATCGGTTGACTCTGTCGACCAATACGCTTTTCCGTGCGTAGCCATAGCGAAGATACAAGTCTTTTAACTGTTCATCTTGGTGTGTTTTTACTTCTGAATTCATCAGTGTATAGCGCATACTGGTAGGCGTTACTTTAAACCCTACCTGATTTGAAATGGTTTTGTAGATTCTTTCGATTGTTTTGACGGTAATCGGTTCATTTTGTTTATTGCCGAGTCCCAGCCACATATACGCGGCATTTTCACTTGATGGCAGCAAACTTTTGGTTTCATTTTTGTAAATCTCCAGCCAATCGATCATGCTATCTGATAAACAAAGCGTCCTAATACGTTTTCTCTGGAGAATGGTGATTTCCTGCTGCTTCAAATGCGTCCACTTCATCCTGGTTACTTCCGACGGTTTCGTTCCTAATTCAGCCATTATATTAACGATGCAGAAGTTTCTTAATGCCAACCATCGATGTTCTGGAATTAGTGCTGTTTCGATAAGTTCAAACCAATAATTTAAAATCTGTTCAATTTGTTGTTTTGTATAGTATTTCAGTTTTTCTTTTTGCTGTTTTAAGGGCGTTAATAAGTGTACAGGTATTTCAGCAATAACATTGCGCATCTGTAAAAAATGCAAAAAATGCTTTAAGGATGCCTTTTTGCGATTTATGCTTGCAGGCGAAGAATAATTTTCTTCCAACTGTTGGTTATAAGCCGCCACAATTTCCTTGATGGGTGTATCAAAAGTGTGCTCGTTTTTTAGCATGAAACTTAAAAATTGTTCTGTATCAATACAATACTGCTTAATGGTATGCGGTGATTTTCCAATTGACTCTAAGTAACTTCGATAAAAAACAAGATATTGATCCACATTCATCTCCCCTTGTTTACCATAGCGTAAAAAAAGTTGGTATTAATGAATAAAATGGGCGTGTGTCCACTTATATCCATTATAAAATAAATGTCGGATAATATTCAAATGATAAAAAGAAAAAAAGCTGAAAAATCAGCCTTTTTTAAGTATTCCTTTTATACTAATTTTGATTGCTGAAGGTTCAAATTCAAAATGACGAACAAATTCATCAATTATTCTTCTTTGCAACAGACGTATACTTTTCATTGTTTCCTCATGAACAGGAGAATTGAGGAACACGGATAAATAAATGACTTGCTCATAATCTTTCATCACAAAGGAAATCGAATCAACTTTAATATAGTCTTTATATTCCCTTGCAATATGTTGAATCAAATCAATATACACTTTTTTAGAGATGTCAATCAATTCTTGATGAAAATCCGGCTGGACGATTGTCGTCTCTCCCAGTTTCACTTTATTTTTCGAAAAAATTTCCAATCCCCTCTGGATTAACCGTTTGAAAAAGTTTTGTTCTACTTGTTTATATGGAACCGGCATTACATGTTTGCCTTGTGTGATCCGTATGAATTTTGCCATCTGAATTTCTCTGGAAGAACGAATATCTTCAATATGATGAAAATGATCGATAGGTTCAAGTTCCAGCCGTTTCGCAATTTTCTTTGTCATTTTATCGGATGTGCCAATAATGAGAATGCTTCGTACGTTATTCTCCTTCATTGCTTTCAAAACTTGTTCTTTATGTAAATCATCCTGGAAAATAGCTCTTCGAACAGCGGTCAATGTATTCTTTTCAAATTTGGCTGAAATACCGGCTTTTTTTTCGCCATTAATAATTAACAAACCATCATCTATAATTGCTTCTATTCGATTGTCATATGCAAATTGAATCGCACTCGTGCTCTTTCCTGTTCCGCTGGGTCCGCTTAAAGAATGGACAATCACTTCAACCCCTCCACTTCCATCATGTTAATAATATTTCACAAATTCCAATCTTCTTTAAGTTTTTTAATAGATTTCCTCTCTATTCAATCCGACTATGTTAAAATAAATCTTATATTTTTTTAAGGAGTGTTTCCCTTGGAAGTTGTACCATCAAAGAAAATGTCATTATTTGAACCCGCTATTTTTGGTCATTTAAAAAAATTTGCGAAAGAACAGGAAGAACAAAAAGGGCTGGATTTAATTGATTTAAGTTTAGGCAGTCCCGATCTTCCGCCTCATCCCATGTTGCTCCAATCCATGTCCGACCTGAGCAAGCGAGCTACATCTTACGGCTATACATTAACTGGCTCCAAAGAGTTCAATGAAGCTGTCTCCAGTTATTATCAGCGTGTGAACCATGTGGAAGTTGATCCTGATACAGAGGTGCTGCAAACAATTGGGTCACAGGAAGGTCTGGTTCATTTGCCAATTGCCTTTTGCAATCCAGGGGATATTGTATTAACAACCAACCCAGGATATGTAGCCTACGCTGCAGGCATCAGTCTTGCCGGTGCAACGCCTTATTACATACCGCTTGATGAAACGAACGGTTTTTTGCCGGATTTAGACGCGATTCCCGAACATATTGCACATAAAGCAAAACTGTTGATTTTAAATATGCCCGGAAATCCGGTACCTATGTCCCCTTCCATTGAATATTTCACAAAAGTCATCAAGTTTGCCAAAACCTACAACATTCTTGTGGTTCATGATGCAGCATACTCCGAGTTCTACTTTACAGGGAATTCGCCAATTAGTTTTTTAGCGGCACCAGGTGCCAAGGAAGTTGGGGTCGAAATTAACTCGCTTTCAAAAAGTTTCAGTCTTGCCGGAGCGCGTGTTGCCTATATTGTCGGCAATCCTAAAATGGTTGACATCATGAAAAGATTAAAATCGAATCTGGACTTTGGTATTTTTGATCCAATTCAATCCACTGCTGCCGTTGCCTTGAATCATGCTGAAGAAATTACAGCTGATTTAAGAAAGACATTTGCCAGCCGACATTCTATCTTGATGAAAGGTCTTCAAGAAATCGGATGGGAAGTTGCACCGTCCAATGGCGGCATGTTTGTCTGGACAAAATACCCCTATCCGCTCGATAGTATTTCTTTCACCTTTAAGGCAATCGAAGAAACAGGCGTTCTCATGGTGCCTGGAACGGCATTCGGCAGCAATGGTGAAGGTTTTGTTCGACTTGCACTCGTACAGGAAAATGAACGGCTGCAGGAAGCCGTAAAACGCTTGAAAACAATGGCGGTTTAACCGTTTTAAAAAAAGGAGACTTCTCAATCTGAGGAGTCTCCTTTTGCATGTCTTAAAACTATATTTCATATTTATTTTCTGAATCTGTTTCGAATCGATTATACCGTTTCTTCACTGATTCGAATAAATGGCTGACTAATACTTTTAACAGCGCATAACCCGGTATTCCCAATATGACGCCGGCTACCCCAAAGAGCGAACCAAATGTCAGCAAAGCAAAGATAATCGTGATGGGATGAATTGACAACGTTTTTCCCATTATATTCGGCGTTATAAATTTTCCTTCTATCAATTGAACAACTGTCCAAACGATAATTAATTTAACCAGCATAAATGGAGACGTTACGATGGCAATGACCAGGGCCGGTGTAATCGCAATCGCTGGTCCCAAATAAGGTACAACACTTGTAATCATAGCCAGCATACCCAACAAAAACGCATAGTCCAGTCCAATGATTAAAAATCCAATTGTCATCATTACGCCGATACAGATGGATACCAAAATCTGTCCCAGTATGTAAGAACTCACTTGCTTATCCATTTCCTTCATTACTTGGCCTACTTCGTTGCGCGCACGAGGCGGGAAAATGCGCAGAATGAATCTTGGCAGTTTTTCGCCTTCATAAAGCAAATAAAATAGAATGAAAGGAACGGTCACAAGCGACAGCAAGATACCGGTTAGTGTCGATACAAAACCTGTAATGCCTGTGGCAACACTGGAAGCAATATTCGCGAATGTATCTTTTATGGTGGAAACAAGGTCATTCGTAACATTCGTTAAAAATTCGTCATAATTGAAGTTCAACTTGGCAAACAGTTCATTAAACCCTGAATTATTCAGGTAAGTTACCGTTGATTCAATTAATGCCATAAAATAAATAGGAAATTCCTGAACCAAATTTGTAAATTGATCGCGCAAAAATGGATAGACGAGCAGTACAAGCAGTGTAAGAAGTGCTGCAACAATCACATATAAAATTAAGATGACAATGCCGCGGGGAACTCTTCCTTTGCCGCTTTTATCCGCCAGACGAACAAACGGCCGCAAAAGGTAATAACCGATTACCGCCAAGACACCCGGCAAAATGACGACTTCAAATAATACCTGTAGTGGATAAAAAATGAAAGATACTTTATCAAATACAAAAATAATGCATCCTAGCAGCAACAAAGATGCAAATAAAAAGATCAGGTTCTTGCCACCGAGAAATCGGATAAAACGCGTTTGAAAAAATGGAATTCTTTCTTTTGGCAATTGTTCCTTATATTCTTTTTCCCTTTCCAAAAAACCACCCCGACAACCTATGAAATTTATACACTTTTTATTTTACCATGACAGCGGTTTTTTAGATAAAATTTACTCCCCGTTCAGATCTAAAAAGTTGTGCAATTGCTGTTTATTGTACTCGACATCAATTTCGATGACTTCCCCTGCATGTGGATAGGATTGATAGCTATAGCTTCCCTCTACCGGAATAGCCATCTTTTCAATTTCAACTTGTCCGCCCACTGCAAGCGATAAAACTGTTTTCAACTCTTCTCCCGTTGTTAGGTCGGTCGTTATATATCCTTGTGCCGCGCCGATAAATTTAGGTAAATTGATAAAATTCATGGGATTTAATATTTCATTTTTTAATGCATCAATTACCTTCTGTTGACGCTGGACTCTTCCAAAATCCCCTTCCTCATCGTGACGGAATCTTGCATAACCAAGAAGTTCTTTGCCATTTAATTTGTGAACGCCTTTTGTTAATGTCACATCGATATTGGCCGACATGTCTTTTTCAACTTCCATTTCAATCCCATTTGGCGCCAAAATGTCAATGAGGGACTCAAAGCTTTTGAAATCGACCAGAGCGTAATGGTGGATCGGTATATCGAACATATTATTTAATGTATCTTTTAACAGTTGAACGCCTCCAAGATAATATGCGGTATTTAATTTATACGATTGGTATCCTGGAATATCTGCATAAATATCCCGCATAAAAGAAACTAGCTTTAAATCATTCTTGTCCTGGTTCCACGATAAAACCATCATCGTATCGGAACGGGAATTTTCTTCACCTCTGCTATCAACCCCAATAATTAAATAGTTTTTAATTGTATCGTGGGCTTCGTCTGCAACAAATTCCTGTTGCGGCAATTTGCCCTGTTCGGCCTGCTTCAGTCCGCTCCGATATTGAACAATCGAGTAGATGCCCGCTATCATTACGAAAAGCACAAGCAGTGTAAAAAAAAGCCGTCCCTTTCGCAGCTTTCTTTTTTTGCGACGAGTTGAACGAGTTTGATGCTTTCTATTTTCTTCCATAATCTTTCTCCCCTTCAAAAAGTTCAAATACGAGACGTTTCATATATTGAAAAGGTTCAATTTCCATTATTATACTACGCCATAAGCCAAGAAGCTTAATTAAATGCAGATTGTCCAATAATTTGTTTCTCTCTCCTAATGATGGTAAAATACTACTTATTTCAAACATCGGAGGAATTGACAATGGAAAAAGCAACATTTGCAGGCGGCTGTTTTTGGTGCATGGTCAAGCCATTTGTGGAATGGGACGGTATACATAAGGTAACATCTGGTTATATGGGCGGCACGCTCGAAAACCCAACATATGAGAAAGTAAAAGAAGGAAATACAGGACATTTGGAAGTTGTACAAATTGAATTTGATTCTAAAGTTTTTCCGTATGAAAAGCTTTTGGAAATTTTTTGGATGCAAATCGATCCCACAGATGACGGCGGTCAATTTCATGATCGCGGTGAATCGTATAAAACCGCAATATTTGTTCACTCTGATGAGCAGCAAAAACTTGCCGAAAAGTCAAAACAAGATTTAGCGGATTGTGGCCGCTTTAAAAAGCCCATTGTCACCGAAATCAGAAAAGCGCAAACCTTTTACCCAGCGGAGGACTATAATCAAGATTATTATAAAAAAGAGCAAAAGCACTATCTGGAGGACCGCGCTGCTTCAGGACGAGATAAATTTATTGAGGCTCATTGGAAATAATTTCACGGGCAATAAGGAAATTTAACAAAAGCCGACAAAGTCAAAAAGGATTTTGTCGGCTTCTGTTTTAGTTTAGGCAAATAGGCTATTTTCTGCTTTTGTTATACAAACTCCTTGATTGCTGCTATAAATTCCTTGCCATAGCGTTCAAGTTTATTTTGTCCTACTCCGCTTACCTCCAGGAACAATTGTTCATCTGTCGGTTTTTTCTCGCACATATCTTTCAAAGATTTATCCGAAAAGACAACAAATGGGGGGACCCCTTCTCTAGTGGCAATTTCTTTTCGAATTGCGCGCAAGTGTTCAAATAACGGATCATCATTCCTGATTGTAGTTATTTCAACTTTCGTACGGCGCCATACTTTTCTTTTCCCCATCAGTACATCTTTTCCTTCATCAGAAACGTAGATGGTTGGAAATTGGCCTGGCTGTACCAACAGAACTCTCTCGGAAATTAAAAACTCGATGAAATTTGCAATGTCTTTGGCACTCATTGCTTTTAATATGCCAAAAGTCGATAACTGCCGGAAGCTTTCCATTTTCTTATTGCGCGAACCAGCCAACACTTGTGCGGTTATGGTTTTGCCGAATTTTTGCCCCATACGGACAACACAGGAGAGAACCTTTTGTGCATCTTCCGTCACATCCATTTTTGGACGTTCATCGATACAATTGCTGCATTGTCCGCATTCCGTTGTATTTGTTTCGCCGAAATATTCGATGATGTAGGATTGCAGGCAATTTTCCGTATGGCAGTAGTCAACCATTCTTTGGAGTTTTTCCAGTTCAAGAGGAATACGGGAGCGGTCTTGTGCTTGATCGATCAAAAAACGCTGTGTTTGTTCATCCGAAGAGCTATACAGAAGAATACATTCACTCGGCAGTCCATCCCTTCCTGCCCTGCCGGCTTCTTGATAATAACTTTCCATATTGCGGGGCATCTGGTAGTGAAGGACAAAACGTACATTGGTTTTGTTAATGCCCATACCAAAAGCATTCGTTGCAACCATGACTTGCACTTCATCCTGCAAGAATCTGTTTTGTTCCCGTGTTCTCTCTTCTTCTCCCATTCCACCATGATATTTGGCAACTCCAACGCCGTTCTTTAGCAACAGCTCGTAAACGGCTTCAACGGATTTTCTTGTTGTTGCATAGATGATGCCAACCTCATTTAGATTGCTTTGAACATATTTTTTTATATATTGATCCCGATTTTCCCCAATCAGCACCTTGAATGAAAGATTATCCCTAGAAAAACCGGTGATAAAGGAATCATTCGAGTTAATATGTAATAACGAACAAATATCCTGGCTAACGGTCGGTGTAGCAGTTGCGGTTAACGCAATGACAGTCGGCTTTTTTGCCCAAAGCGACAATAGCGAGGAAACTTTTCGGTAGCTTGGTCGGAAGTCATGTCCCCATTGGCTAATACAATGAGCTTCATCGATTGCCACTAACGGAATATTCAATTGCGACAGTTCAGCTCGAAACTCATTATGTTCCAGACGCTCCGGTGCAATATACAGCAGTTTAATTGTTCCATTTTTCACATCGAGCATCGTTTGATTTATTTCACTATATGTTAAAGAACTATTGATATAAGCAGCCGAGATCCCATTGGAATGAAGCAAATCTACCTGATCTTTCATTAGGGAAATGAGAGGCGAGATGACAAGTGTTGTTCCTTCCATGCATAATGCCGGCACCTGGTAGCATAAGGATTTTCCTCCACCGGTGGGCATCACGCATAAGGTGTCTTTTCCGTTAAGCACGTTGTCGATGACTTGTTGTTGGCCAATGCGGAAACTTTGATATCCAAAGTATTGTTTTAGTATTTGCTGTGCCAAAAGCAATATGTACCCCCCTTTATTAATTCAAGTTCCATGATATTATACTATGAAACAAACAGAAACAACATTGTAGCCCTTGGAAAGCGCCAAATATAAAAAATCAGGTTTTTGAAAAGGATTTTAGTAAACAATCAGCCGTCATAAAATATAAAAAGAGATGTCCCAAAAATAGAGACACCTCCTTGAAATTAGCAGGATCGGATTGTTCTTGATTTCTACTGTGCTGTCACTGGCTCTGAAGCCTTCACCCTTTTGCGGGCTCTTGTTGAAATTAAAATAATGCAAATACAGCTTGCAGCAATTAGCGCACCATCCAATAATAATGGCGCACTCCAGCTTTCTGTTCGATCTCGCAAGACACCTGAAATGACCGGGGACAGCAATGCACCGAATTCAGCGATCAAGTTCCATAAACCAAACGCGGAACCGCGATGCTCTGCTGGTGCCAAATCCGATATAAACGCATGTTGAATGGATTGTACGGCAAAGAACAGCGTACCCGATATGAACAAAATCGTGGACATAACCGCTAAACTAGAAGCACCGCTCATTAAATAAAAGGCGAAAATGAATACAGATGCTGCGAAAGCAACGGTTAAAATAAATAAAATATTCCGTCGTCCATTTTCGATCGATGCAACTTTATCGGAAATATAGCCGCCTAATGGGAAGCCGATCAATCCTGCAATTGCATTAAATGATGCTACCAGGGCAGCGGTCAATAATGTACCGCCCCCGAAATCCTGGACGATTGAAACGGACCAGAAACTATAGAACCATAAGTGCCACATGATAGGAATAGCCGATAGATAAAGCAAAAATAAATTGCGGTTTTTTAGTACCGGCCGTACTTCCTTCTTCGTTTTGTAAATATAAAAAACAAAGCCTATCGAGAACACTGTAAAGATGGCGGCGATTAACCCCTCGGACAGACCGAGAGCATCCGTTATGATATAAACGCCCATAATGATTATTAGAAAGATGATCGAGTAGCTCCCTAAACCTTTGACGGAATTTTTAAATCCATCCGGTTTCGCTTTTGCATCGGCAGATTTAGGAATCACTCTTGACATAACAATCGCCACGATTATGGTACTCGCACCCAATAATAGAAATGGCGATTTCCATGCATTATTTCCCATAATCGGAACTGCCCATTCGATTAAATAAACGGTTCCTACTAATCCAAGTGTCAAACCTACCGATAGTCCACCCATTACAATTCCCATTCCGAGACCCAGCTTTTTGGGCGGCGTTACTTGGGCAATCAACGACCGGTCATTGGAGTAAAACGCCCCTTCACCAAGCCCTGTTAATACACGCAGGGCAATGAATACAAGCAATCCTTCAAACAGACCGGTCATAACTGTCGTAATGCCGGCCCATAATAAACTCAAGATTACCATGTTGCGATGCCCGTATTTATCGCCGAAGTATCCCCCCGGGAACTGAGTCAGCATGTAACCTGCAAAAAATAAACTTCCCAATAAACCACCAAGCGCATAAGGGTTTGATGAATCTGCCAAAAATGCTACGTCATTTGCGATCATCCAGGAAACGACCGGTCCTGTAATTGTCCGGTCAAAATAGGCAAAAACCCAACCTACAAATAACATTCCCCAAATTCGTTTATACGGCTGTTCTGCTTCTGTTGCTGTATTCATACATCATACCCCCTTTGGAACGAATCATGAAAGGAAGGCCATCCCGTTCCTTCCTTTCACTGAATTATCAATATTTTGTCGATAGTTTAGGCGGACCAGAACGTGGACCGAATGGACCTTCATCCAGCCACTTCCCTAGCGCAGGAATATGGGGCGCCAGGAATGCTGCCATTTCACGTTTTAGTCTAATCTCTTCATTTGTGCCTTGAATATGTTCAAGAGCCAAATTGGAACATTCGCGGTTCCATAATCCTGCCGATAGACGTTCATCCGCAGCTGCTTGAATAGCTGCGCGTCTTTGTTCCGGATCTGACTCTACCTTGAGTGCTTTTGCAATTCCATCAACCGCCACCGTTGCATCCGGTACCCCCGAATTTAGGCCGCGTGCCCCAAATGGAGCAAATAGGTGTGCTGCTTCACCGGCTAGAATGACCCGATTATTTTCATCGGTATATTTGTCGGCTACAACTTGGTAGAAGGTATACGTCGAGATCCATGTGATTCGATCTGCATATTTCGGATCCATCACTTTCGGCAGCCACTCGCGAACGCCTTCTTCGGAGCCATACCAATTGCGATCATCCTCATCAAATAACTGAAGATCAATTCGCCATCCTCCTGCGAACGGTACATGCATGACATTGCGTCCCCCTGCATCCGGATGTTGGTAATGGAATACTCGTTCAATAGGCAGTGGGTTTTCCCGGTCTTCTTCTACATCCACTACGATAAACGCATCGGATTTACGTGGACCTTCAAAGTTAATGCCGACTGATTGACGAACAACGGAACGTGCTCCATCCGCCCCAATAACATACTTTGCAAACCAAGAACCATTCTCTGTTTCTACCGTTGCTCCTTCTTCATTTGTTGATACGTTTGTTACAGGTTCTCCCCAAACAAATTCAACTCCTGCTTCCAGGCAGCGTCGATACATCGCTTTCTCAATTTCGTGTTGATGCAAACTTGAAAAGGCTGGCAATGTATTTGGCTTTGGCGGCTCATATACTCGTTTATATACTTCGTCTCCTTTATATAAGGATCGTTTAACCGGCCAGACGACCCCAATATTGGCTAATTCCATTCCCAGCCCCGGCGAAATGCCTTCCAGTAATTGAAGGGTTGCTTTGTGAATATAAATCGCACGGCTTCCCGCACGTTCACGCCCTTCCTTTTCCGCTTCCAAAATCGTTGCCTTGATGCCTTTGCTCTGCAAGGCAAGTGCTGCAGTCATTCCAACCGGACCCGCACCAATTACTAGTACTTCTCTTTCATTTGCCATTTTTAAACCCCCTATTATGTTATTTTTCTACTAAACATCTTTCTGGATTGTCATTTCGTAAATCAAGCACACGTTTTGCTTTCATTTCAAAACGAGGGAGCGTATTTTCTTCCACATGCTCTACTTCTATCCGTAACCCAATCCGCTCACGCAATAAATTCGAGAGAGATGGAACAATTTCTTGCGGTCCTTCAATTTGCAATTTAATCTGGTGCATCTCTTGTTCGATATAATAGATAATACGGAATTCCTTAATGGCACTAAATTCGCGGACAATGGCCTCTATTGACGAAGGATAAATATTCACGCCTCGAATGACGACCATGTCATCGGTTCTGCCCACAATGCCTCCAGGCAGGAATTGATAGTGATTGCCGCAAGCGCATTGTTCTGTTTGGTAGATGACCGCATCCCCTGTGCGATAGCGAATCATCGGATAACCAAAGCGCCCCAAGTTTGTAAGCACCAATTCGCCTTGTTCGCCAGGTTTTACATGCTGAAGCGTCTCCGGATTGATCACTTCCATTATGAATTCGCTTTCATTCACATGTATGCCTTTTTGTTCTTGACATGAGTAGCCGTATGCCCCCATCTCCGTCATGCCGATATGATCGAAAAGTTTTGCGCCCCAGAAATTTTCGATCTGGGCACGGGTTGATGGTACAGATCCCCCAGGCTCTCCAGCAGTAATAATGGTACGGATTGCCGAGTTTTTAATATCCAGCCCAAGCTTCTCTGCTACTTCAGCTAAATGCAGTGCATAGCTTGGCGTACATAAAAGAACCGTTGCGTTATTGCCAATCATGCTTTTCAGGCGTTCTTCAGATGACATTGAGCCTCCCGGTATCGCAAGTGCCCCTAATTTCCGGATTCCTTCATGGGCAGCCCAGAAACCGATGAAAGGTCCGAATGAGAAAGCCAGGTAACAGCTATCAGCTTTTGTAACACCGGAACTTTTTAATACTTCTTTCCAGCAATTCGCCCACCAATCCCAGCTTACTTGTGTATCCAGTACTTTCAGCGGCCTGCCTGTTGTCCCGGAAGTTTGATGATAGCGGATATAGCTATCTTGGGGATAGGAATGATTTCTGCCCAGCGGCGCATAGTCGATTTGATCTTGTGCAAGCTCCTTCTTCGTTGTAAAAGGAAGACGGCTTAAATCTTCAAAATCCTTAATAGGCAAATGAACTCCATCCAGCTTCTCTTTATAAAATTCATTGAAATTGGAGATAAATACCAAAAGCTCATTTAAACGTTGAAATTGATATTGTCTTAACCCTACTTCTGTTTCATAAACTTGATGAACTGTCATAGTAGCCCTCCTCATAAATCGAATTTTCTATATTTAGAAAATTGTTAATTATCAATATAGGGAACATGTTAAGGTCAAAATCAATTTTTGAAAAGGCTTTAATTCCGCTATGTGGAATTTCTGGCAACTTTTTTAGATAAATATACTTTTTTCTTTACGAGTTTTCTTAGTTTTGAAATAAAAAAGTCCTGTACTATTACAAGTCCTGTTTTAAAGTTCAAATGACATACGATATGAAAAAAACCACCTCAACATTATGGAAATATGTGTAAATGATTAAAAAGCATGTCAGTGCAGCTATTTACATATTGATTCTTATTTTTGCTTGAATCTTCCGTGCTGTAATAGAAACATTTTGTTTAAGTAAAGATTCAGAGGAGGAACGTAAATGATTTGAGTTAGTAATGCAGGTCTTCGTTACGTAGATCACAAACTATTTGAAAATATATATATTAAAAATGCCCTCCATCAATTATTCTGGAAGGCATAAGTAAAGCACCCTCAATTGAGAGTGCCCTATATTTTATACACTTGGTATTGAATCCGTTGTTTTGTTTTTACTTTCACACTTAGGACATTTAACGACTATTTCCAATTCTACCATTACACCATTTGTAGCTGGAACGTTACCAGTCGCTACTACTGATTCAGCAATGACTGAATCTGTTTTAATCATTTTAGTGGAACCTAATTCGCCCACATAATTAATATTCTGACCACATACATAACATGTCGTCTCTCCGAAAATTGGTTTTTCCATTTCTTTCACCTTCCTTCTATCTACTAAATTCGACAAAAAGACTTATTTTACCTTTGGAATAAATTTGACAATCTTGTTAACTTATAGTTACAGAAGATTGTCGAATTATAGAGACATAATTTAATTAAACACTCCTGGCATCGATTAAATTCGACAAAAGAAATGCATTCCCTTTGTAAGATAAATGTTGAAACCAACCTTTCTCCACTATATATGCCTATGTGTCTAATAATCTTTCTACTATGTAATAAAAATGCCGCAGTAATTAATGCTAAGTTTCACTTCAGCAAGTCTTGAATCGTAATTACTTTACCTAGCATGAAATAATTGTTACTCCCTCTTTATTCATTATTAGGATGATAATTAGAGAACATCCTCAACATTTACTTACCTATTTTGTTCCTTCTTTACAAACGCTATAAATTATTTAATTTAAATTGCATAATGTGTTATAATGAAAAGCATTGCGTATATAGATTTAAACATTGATAAACCGCATAATATCCATTCTTTTTAGATGAGGGAGGCAACACATGATTCAAGTTAGCAATGTAGGTCTTCGTTATGGCGATCGCAAACTATTTGAAGACGTAAATATTAAATTCACGCCTGGCAACTGTTACGGGCTGATTGGAGCGAACGGCGCAGGAAAATCCACTTTCCTGAAAATCCTTTCGGGTGAAATCGAACCGCAGGAAGGCCATGTTTCCATGGGTAAGGATGAACGTTTATCCGTATTGAAACAAAATCACTTCGAATACGATGAATTCAACGTGCTAGATACGGTTGTAATGGGTAACAAACGTCTTTGGGAAGTAAAATCGGAAAAAGATGCAATTTATATGAAAGAAGATTTTACAGATGAAGACGGTATGCGTGCTGCGGAATTGGAAGGTGAATTTGCTGACTTGAACGGTTGGGAAGCAGATTCGGAAGCGGCTACGTTGCTTAACGGATTGGGTATTGGCGACGAGCTTCACTACATGAAAATGGCCGATCTGGAAGGTTCGGATAAAGTCAAGGTATTGCTTGCTCAAGCTTTATTCGGCAAGCCGGATGTACTATTACTCGATGAGCCTACCAACCACTTGGATTTAAAAGCAATCAAATGGCTGGAAGAATTTTTGATCAACTTCGAAAACACAGTAATTGTTGTATCCCATGACCGCCACTTTTTAAACAAAGTTTGTACGCATATAGCGGATCTGGATTTCTCCAAAATCCAGATTTATGTTGGGAACTATGATTTTTGGTATGAGTCTTCGCAACTTGCATTGAAAATGGCGCAAGATCAAAATAAGAAAAAAGAAGAAAAAATCAAAGAACTGCAAGCTTTCGTTGCGCGTTTCTCTGCCAACGCTTCGAAATCGAGCCAAGCTACTTCCCGTAAAAAAATGCTGGATAAAATTGAACTTGAAGATATTAAACCTTCAAGCCGCAAATATCCTTTCATCAACTTCCAAATTGGACGCGAAATTGGAAATGACGTTTTGACGGTTGATGGTTTAACAGCTTCCCACGAAGGTGAAGTTCTGTTCAAAGATATCCGCTTTATGATGAACAAGGAAGATAAAATCGTTCTGCTTGGCAGCCCGCTTGCGAAAACGGCTTTGATGGATATTCTGATGGATCAAAAAGAAGCTGACAGTGGTACGTTTAAATGGGGCGTAACAACGTCTCAAAGCTATTTCGAAAATGACCATGATAAATATTTCACTGGCTCTGAAAAGTCATTGGTAGAATGGCTTCGTCAATACTCTCCTGAAGATGAAACAGAAAGCTTCCTGCGCGGCTTCTTAGGACGTATGCTATTCTCCGGAGAAGAAGTGAAAAAATCCCCTTCTGTGCTTTCAGGAGGAGAAAAAGTACGTTGTATGTTATCGAAAATGATGCTTTCAAATTCAAACGTGTTATTATTGGATGAACCAACTAACCACTTGGACTTGGAATCCATTCAAGCACTGAACGAAGGATTAATTCGTTTCAAAGGTGCCATGCTCTTCACATCACATGACCATCAATTTATCCAAACAATTGCAAACCGCGTAATTGAAATTCAAGAAGACGGTTCTATTTTGGATAAACAACTAACTTACGATGAATTCCTGGAGTGGAAAGACGCTCAAGGAGTTAAATAATTCCAGCCCCCCCTAACAAAGGTTCTGTTAGGGGATTTTTTTCGTCGCCACTTTAGTTTACATAACATTATTACGACAATTATATTGCTTTTATAAAAGAATTATCTATAGAATACAAATAAGTTCTTAATTGAGGAGGTTTTCGAATTGAAACAGCTTTTATTGATTTTATGTACCATTTTGCTTTTAGTTGGCTGCAGCAGCCAAGATGAGAAAGCAGGAGAAACTCAAGAAACTAAGGATTCTTCTATTAGCGGCGACACAGAAATCGCCGATAATAAAAAGCAAGCAAACAGCGATGAAACTGAGGCTGTTGATTTTAAAAGATATTTTAAACCTGATCAATCTATTGCCTACTTTCTTGGCGAGGGAAATGAATTCGCTAGTTACAAGGAAAAAACAATCTGGTTATCAGATGAGTATGTTGCAACCGTGGTTTATTCAGGTGCAACCGTGATGAAAATATACCGAGTGCTGGAAGATCGCATTGACTTGGTTTCAGATGAAATGATTGATGAAACGCATGAAGAGGCATCTTATCCAAATCCAGCTGCCCTCGATGAATTCTCTCCGATGGAAACATCTTTAGCGGGACCTCTGGAGGTTGGTACAATCTTTGGCAATTGGACAATTACCGAAACCAATTTGACACTTGAAACACCCTACAAAACATTCGAGAACGTATTTGTCATTGAAGAGTCAGGGGATGATTTTACGAATCGAAAATATTTTGCCCCCGATGTTGGTTTGATTAAGACCGAATCGATCATGGCCGTTGAACAAACAGAAGAAGTGGTTGTTACCTCCACATTGGAAAACATTGAACTTCCATAGTTAGAGATTCCCCATTTTTCTAAATATTGCATGGCTCCTATTGAATGCCGCCATTTCTCTTTACAGGGGGCTGTCTCAAACACACGTCCCCTCTTTTCTGATATAAAAAAGAGACATCCCCATCTTGGGATGCCTCGAAAAAACGAATGTTTAGTTAGTCAAAATTAAAGTTTTACAACATTAGCAGCTTGTGGTCCGCGGTTTCCATCAACAACCTCGAATTCCACTTTTTGACCTTCGTCAAGTGTTTTGAATCCTTCACCTTGAATAGCAGAGAAGTGTACGAATACATCGTTTTCGCCTTCTACTTCGATGAAACCAAAACCTTTTTCTGAGTTAAACCATTTTACTGTACCTTGTTTCATTTAAGAAAACCTCCAAAAAATATAAATATTAACAATATGCGCTTTTTACCGAAATAAAAATTCACATATTACGAAGAGTACCGACATTACACCGATCACTCTTTGTAATATGTGAATCATTTGTACCCGGTCTTGAACTTTTATTGTTGTCTTTAGTATACCATCTTATGACAATTTGTCAAACGATTTATCCAACTTTTTTTCCAATTTTCATTTATTTCAGTAAATTGTATAAAATCATTGGAGCTACTCTTTCAACCCTTCACAAATGATTCCATGATATACTTGGATATCATCCTCACATGCTTCACAATATACCCTTTCTTCGTCCTTCCAAAACGCAAAATAGTTATTTTTTTTTGATTCATACTTATATTGTTTGCGAAATTCAGCCAAAGTATGCGCCAGGCACTGTTGAAATTCCTTTTCAGAGAGAAATTCCTTTGTAAAAACAATCTGTTCTTCCCAACCATCAAATTTCCACCATGGTTCATATTCCGCTTTCATATAAATTATTTTGTACACTTTTGACGTACCTGCCTTTCCATTAATATGTATTCTAATGGAAAACTCTATGCTATGTCTAATCAGTTGACTTGCCCCGCTCCATCGCTCATTAAATAAAAGAATAATCATTGCAAATACTAGGTATGTATTAGAATCAAAACTTTGTACTAGAAACAAAATGTATTTTATAATAAGGATAAGTACATTTTGAAACTTTTCGACCATCCAATACGTAATACTATTAATAGAAAAAAGGAGGTACGAATATGCTCGGGGCTGCAAATTTATTTACACGACATGCACTCAACTTTCTAGCGACTTTTACACTCTTAGTAATATCCGGTTTAAATTTTGATCTTGGCTTTTTGTTCGTGCCCATAGCCATCGGAGTTTATTTCATTAGTAATGTTACTATAAAGGCGATCCAGAAAAAGAAGAAAACAAAAGAGCTTGGATTAACACGCTCTGAATATAGACATATTGAAGCCCAAATCAAGCTTGCCAAAAATCATATACAGTCACTATCACAACAATTTATTCGAGTACGCTCGGTTCGCTCTTTTAAATTGTTGAATGAAATGCTGAAGTTGTCAAAAAGAATCGTTGGCATCGTTCACCGGGATCCGCATAAATTTTATTCGGTGGAAGATTTCTTCTATTCACACTTGCCATCCGCGGTGGAATTAACAAAAAACTATACAACCTTGTCACAAAGCCAGGTCAAGGATACAGAGATTCATCTGGCTCTCGAAGATACGCGCAAAGCTTTAAAAGGGTTACATGGCACGATGGAAGAAGATTTAAAGTCCGCGCTCTCGTCCGACTTGGAAAATTTGCGGATGGAACTGGATTTTGTCAAACTTGAAAACGATAAAAAACGCCAGCAAATTGAATTTAGAGGTGGAAAGTAATGAATAAAAAAACGAGCCCAAATCAACCATTTGAAGAGTTTTCAAATTTTGAGGGCTCTTTTTTAAATCCGATTGATCTAAATGAACATACCTTTGCTACGCCAAACTTCCATTCCCTGAATGACGAAGAGCAGCCTCGTGCCTTGCTGCTTGCAAGCGAACTGGATGTTTCCCGTTATGAAAGTGTGCTGCAATTTGGTCAGGGCATTCAACAGGAGCTAAAAAGCTTTACACATAATATGCTTGTGCAAGTTCAGCGGAACGACACTTCCCCGATCCGGGAAATTCTACATAAGCTGGTGGAACATCTTGATAAAATTAATCCCGATGATCTGATTGAAAAAGAAACGAATTTTTTCCAAAAACTATTTCATCGCTCAAAATCGTCGATACAGGAAATGGTATCGCAATACAATCGCATCAGTAAACAAATTGACCGCCTCAGCATTCAATTGCAGCACTCTCAAAAAGGATTGCTTGCGGATATGAGGATGCTGAATGACTTATATCAGCTAAATGAAGACTATTACCATAACTTAACGATCTATATTGCGGCCGGAGAGATGAAGAAAAAGGATTTATATAATCATCAACTGCCAAAATTAAAACAGGAATTTGTGGATTCAAGCAATCCCATGGATCAGCAACGGTTAAATGACTTAAAAAACTCAATCGAATGGCTGGATAAACGTTTATATGACCTTCAAATCTCCCGTGAAATCGCCATTCAAACCGCAGCGCAAATTCGTATGATCCAGGAAACCAACAGAATGCTGGTGGATAAAATTCAAAGTTCGGTCATGACGACGATTCCGCTGTGGCAAACGCAAATCTCGATGCTTGTCAATATGAACAACCAAAGAAGAGCAAATCATGCTTCTCGACGATTAATGGAAACATCTCAACAAATGATTGGCAAAAATGCCAAAATGATTGAAGCAACAGCAAACGATGTTAAAAAACAAAACATTTCCCACTCTGAAATCGATGAATTTAAACAAACGCAGCTGAAACTCATAGATTCCATAGAAGAAACACTGCGCGTACAAGCAATCAGCAATGAACAGCAAGCATTAGTGGAATCAAAGATAATGGATATAGACAGAAAATGAAAAGCGCAGGTGTTTTTAAAACATCTGCGCTTTCGATTGCTTTATTCAAAATATTCTTTGTAGTAGCCACCCACATTGCCTGTATTATCGATAACAAAAATGAATTCTTCCGTTTCATTTTTCACTTCATATTCTTGCCCCACTGTCAGGACATTGGATACTAAATATTTCTTTGCATCTGTATTTATACACTTTACTTTACGTATTGTTTCGGCGTTTTTCCATTTTAAATTTAACATCATTTAACCTCGCTTTAATCATTCACTGTATGATACTTATTTTAATCTTTATTCTACCTTATTTCCACTCAATTGTGGAATAAACACAGGAATAATTGTGATTGATCATGAAAAATGTTACGCTTAAAGAGAGGTGATTGTCATGCACATAGGCGGTTTTGGTGGTGTGCCTACTTGGTTTTTTATCATCGCCATCATCTTTGCGATTGTTTTTATTATTATTGCGGAATGGAACTCCCGCAGTTAACCACGAATATTGGAATTAAATGATAAATACTAGAATCCCGTATTTTATAACGGCAGCAAATCTTTTAATGCCCCTTCCAGGGTCGGAAATTGAAATTTAAAGCCTTCTTCCTCCAAAACTTTTGGCTGTACATATTGCCCTTGAAGCACTAGTTTACTCTTTTCGCCTAACGCAATTTTTAATGCAAGCGATGGAACCGGCAACCAATGGGGACGCTTTAAAACCAATCCAATCGTTTTACCGAATGCCTTCATTTTCGTTGGGTTGGGCGCTGTAACGTTTACGGGACCCTGTACTCGATTGTTGTGTATTGCAAAATCGATTGCTCGGACAACATCCTTTACATGAACCCAGGAAATCCATTGTTCTCCCGATCCCACTGTACCCCCGGCAAAGAATTTATATGGCATGGCCATTTGTGTTAGTGCGCTTCCTTCTTTTCCAAGCACCACTCCAAATCGCATAAAAACTGTCCGTACACTATACTGCTTTACTCTTTTGGATGCGTTTTCCCAATCCTGAACTGTCTTCCCCAAAAAGTCATTTGGCACCACAGCTGATTTTTCCGTATATCTTTCAGTCAAAGATACCGTATAAATCCCTACCGCACTTGCGTTAATAAGGACAGCAGGTTTTTTGCTCAAAACCGAGATGATTCTTAATAGCTCATTTGTAGCGGCAATTCGGCTATTGTATATTTGCTGCTTGTGATGAGTTGACCATCGACCCGCATTCAGGGAAACACCCGCCAAATTAATAAATACATCGGCCCCTTCCAATTCCTGTTCAGGCTTCGCCCCCTCATTTAGCCATTCCACGGCAGCAACTTTTTCTGAACGATGCTTCTTGGCGTTTCTTGTTAAAATAATTACTTCATGACCATTTTGAATGAAAAACTCCATGCATTTCTCCCCTATAAATCCAGAACCACCGGCAATCACAATTTTCAATTGAATTCACCTGCCTTGTTTTCATTTCTACTAAACAAACCATCTTGTTCCATTATAATATAGACGAATAAAAAAAGATAAATTCCCTTTTCTATGTCGAGGGAATTTATCTTTTCGGTTATTGTTTGATTGTTCGTTTCAAGAATTCTTTTGTTCTTTCGTGTTTCGGGTTTACGAGTACTTGCTCCGGAGAGCCTTCTTCCACGATAACGCCTTTATCCATGAATACCACCCGATCCGAAACTTCGCGGGCGAATTCCATTTCATGCGTAACGATTAACATCGTATGACCTCCATCGGCAAGGTTGCGCATTACTTTTAGTACTTCCCCAACCATCTCAGGGTCGAGCGCGGATGTTGGTTCATCAAACAACATCACTTCCGGATCCATGGCCAAAGCGCGGGCAATCGCGACACGCTGTTTTTGGCCTCCGGATAGTTGTCGCGGTTTTGCATTTACATATTGATCCATTCCGACCGTTTTCAGATATTTCAGTGCATTAGCTGCCGCTTCTTCTTTTGAACGTTTTAAAACTTTTTGTTGGCCAACCGTACAGTTTTTCAACACATTGTGATTGTTGAACAGGTTAAATTGTTGGAAGACCATACCTAAATGGGTACGGTATTTTTTGATATCATGCTGGTCATCCAAAATATTTTCACCTTTATAGATAATCTCGCCCCCACTTGGCGTCTCCAGAAGGTTGATGCAACGCAGTAAAGTAGATTTCCCGGAACCTGAGGAACCGATCAAGCAAACCACTTCCCCTTTATTGACGGAGAAATTCACATCGCGAAGCACTTCATGGCTGCCAAATGATTTATTTAAATGTTTAATTTCAATTACTTTTTCCATCATTCTCTTTCCTTTCGCGCTTAAACTATCGGTTCTTCTCTTTTTGATTCTACGCTATAAGCATTTTGGCCATCCATCTTTTTCTCGATCATACGTAAAATACGGGATGCCACAAATGTCATGATTAAATAGAAGATACACGTTATGAAAAACGTTTCCGCAAATCGGAAGTTTGCCCCGGCAATTGACGTTGATGTGAAGAATAATTCGGTTACACTAATAACGCTTAAAACGGCAGAATCCTTAATGTTCATAATTAACTGGTTTCCGGTAGCAGGTAAAATATTACGGAAAACTTGCGGTAAAATAACGGAAGTCATTGTTTGGAAGTGCCCCATACCGATTGCTTCCGCTGCTTCATATTGGCCTTTGTCAATTGAAACAATTCCGCCCCGAACATATTCTGCCATATACGCACCTGTATTTAATCCGACCACAATAATAGCTGCGATAAATCGATCCAATTGAACTCCATATGCAGCCAGTCCATAGAATACAACCATTGCCTGTACAATCATTGGTGTGCCACGGAAGATTTCTACATACACTGTTAAAATAAAATTAAACACTTTTAAAATAACAGATTTAATCGATTTCTTTCGAACAGGAATAGTATGCATGATTCCGATAAATAATCCGATAAGAGCACCAATAATTGTACTAATTATTGCTATTAACAGCGTCATGTAAGCACCGTTTAAAAAACTTCGCCAATTCTCTTCAAGTATTGAGAGTATAATGTCTAAACTCATAAAAATCCTCCTAAATATTTTGCAAAACAAAGAGACTCATGAAAAAGAGAAACTGGCCACGGATTGATGTGACCAGTACCATCACTTATTGGGCTGCAGGTTGGTTTGCAACTGCTTGATCCATAATTTGTTGGCGTTCTTCTTCAGTAATTGCATTCAATGTTTCATTGATTTTTTCTAGGTTTTCGTCACCTTTAACCAGGCCGATTGCTACAGATACATCCGCTTCATCTACTTCAAAACCATCTTCCAATTCCACATAAGTAAAGTTTTCATTAGCCGAAGATGCAGAAATTGCTTCAGGTCTTTCAGCAACATAGCCATCGATCACACCAGACTCAAGTGCAACGCGCATATGCGAGAAACTTTTCATTGCCGTTTGTTTTTGAACATCAGGAATTTGGTCGATAACCGCATAGTTCGTTGTATTGATTTGAGAAGTAATTTTTGCACCTGAGAAATCAGCAAGGGATTTTGCATTTGCATAATCTCCACCTGATTTTGTAACAATTACAAATTCACTTGTATAATAGTTATCTGTAAAATCAATTACTTGTTTACGTTCATCAGTTGGGCTCATCCCTGCAATAATCGCATCAATTACTCCGGTTTGCAGCGCCGGTACTAAACCGTCCCATTCCGTTTTCACGATCACCAATTCTTTTCCCAAGCTATCCGCTACGCGTTTTGCGATCTCAACATCGTAACCGCCAGCATATTCGTTAGAGCCTTCGATTTTCACGGCGCCATTAGCATCATCTTTTTGAGTCCAGTTAAATGGCGGGTATCCAGCCTCCAGCCCTATTTTAAAAACGTCACTTTCTTTTGCTTTTGAATCAGAAGTAGAACCTGATGTACCTTCTTCAGAGCTGCCACAAGCTGCAAGCAGTAGCATTGCAAATAGTGCAGTCATTAGGAAACTTAATTTTTTTGCCATTTTTCTCTCTCCTTTATATAAATGAAGATTCTTTTTTTGTACTAAAAAAACGACCTAAGATGAACTTAGGTCGCCATTATAGCCCAAATCCTCTTACGTTCCCGGTTGAGATAGCACCCCTCAGATGGCTGGGACTCCATCTGAGACAGTCCTGCAATTTTTCACTGCAGACCCAGCATGCAATAGAGAGCCTACTACACACTTCGGCGACATTTCCTCATTTTTCATATCATTGTTTCGCTCTAAACTCCATGAAAACTAATAAATATCGCGCCTCTACCTCACAGTCGCGTGAGGTTTTTAATATTAAATTACTATTCACATACTACTATATGAATAGGTGGATGTCAACGTTCAATTATTTGAAAATAGAATAAAAGGAAAGAAGAAAAAACACATATTTCTACGATAAAAGCCTAGCGAGAATACGCTAGGCTTTTATCTATTAAGAATTTAGAAGCAAGTCTTCTGGATTTTCAATTAATTCTTTTACCGTTTTCAAGAATCCTACAGAGTCTTTGCCATCAATGATACGGTGGTCGTAAGAAAGCGCCACGTACATCATTGGACGGATTTCAATCTCTCCGTTAATTGCAACCGGACGTTGAACGATTGAGTGCATTCCCAAAATTGCCGCTTGAGTACCATTCATAATCGGTGTTGACATTAATGAACCGAATACCCCACCGTTTGTTATTGTGAATGAACCACCAGCCATGTCGTTTAATCCTAATTTTTTGTCGCGTGCTTTTTTCGCTAAATTCGCGATATCTTTTTCGATCTCCGCGAAGTTTTTGCTATTTGCATCACGCACTACCGGTACTACTAGACCTTCTTCAGTTGAAACGGCAATACCGATATCGAAGAAGTTATTTAAGTGAATTTCATCTCCATTGATTTGTGCATTCACGTATGGATATTTTTTAAGCGCAGCAACTACTGCTTTCGTGAAGAATGACATGAAGCCAAGTTTGATGTCGTTTGCTTTCACGAATTCTTCTTGTTTGCGTTTGCGAAGTGCCATAATGTTCGTCATATCGATTTCGTTGAATGTTGTCAACATCGCAGTAGATTGTTTTACTTCCAATAAACGTTTTGCGATTGTTTGGCGACGACGGCTCATTTTTTCGATTGTAATACGGTCGGAATCAGCAACTGGCGTGAACACAACCGGTCCACCTGTTACTGCTGCCGGTGCTGGTGCAGCAGGTGTCGACGCGGGTTCTGTACCGTGTGCTGCTACATCTTGAACGCGAACGCGGCCTTGTGGATCAACCGGTGAAATCGCCGCTAAATCGATTCCTTTTTCACGCGCTAATTTACGAGCTGCCGGTGACGCGACAACGCGCTCATTTGATGTTTCTTCTGCAACTGGCGCAGCTGTTGTAGGTGATTGTACTGCAGGAGCAGCTTCTGTTTTCGGAGCTTCTTGTGCCGGTGCAGCTTGGGCTGGCGCCGCAGCCGGTGCAGGTGCTGCACCCTCTCCAGCTTCAACCACAGCGATGACTTGGCCAACAAGTACTGTGTCGCCTTCTTCAGCCAATACTTGAGTTAAAACCCCAGCTTCTTCCGAAATGATTTCTGCATTTACTTTATCTGTTTCCAATTCAACGATAAATTCGCCTTTTTCCACACGATCTCCAACTTTTTTAACCCATTGTGCAATTGTTCCTTCTGTAATCGATTCTGCTAATTCAGGGACTTTAATTTCAGCCACTTTAATATCCTCCTTTGAAGATCATGTACAGCTATTTTGCAGCTGCACATGATTCGCTACTACCCATTTGTAGCTTATTTTTCAGTAATAGTATTCATTATTTTGCAAGTGCTTCGTCAATAACTTTCGCTTGAGCAATTTTGTGAGAGTCCATATCGCCTTCGGAAGTTGAAGACATTTCCGGACGGCCTACATATTTTACTTTTTTGCCTTCGCTAAGTTCCAGCAAGTATTCAAGAACATATTTCCAAGGCCCTTGGTTTTTCGGTTCTTCTTGTACCCAAACGATTTCTTTAGCATTTGGATATTTCGCAATAATGTCCGCTATTTTTTGCTGCGGGAATGGATAAAGCTGTTCTACACGAATAATATGGATGTTTTCAAATTCTTTACCGTCTTGGACACGGTCTGCCAAATCAATTGTTACTTTACCCGAAGCAAGCAAGATGCGTTCTACTTTCTTTGCATTTCCACCCAAGCCCGGTTGTTCAATAATCTCTTGGAATCCGCCTTCTGATAGCTGTTCCAAAGAAGCAGCTGCCAATGGATGGCGAAGCAATGATTTTGGCGACGTAATGACTAATGGACGAACTGCTTCAGTTCCCAGCATTTTTGCTTGGCGGCGCAGCAAGTGGAAATAGTTTCCTGCATTTGAACAATTGGCAACAATCCAGTTATTTTCTGCAGATAATTGCAGATATCTTTCAATGCGTGCAGAAGAGTGCTCAGGTCCTTGGCCTTCAATCGCATTAGGCAATAAAAGCACCAACCCTGATTTTTGTCCCCATTTCGAACGGGCAGAAGAAATGAAATTATCGAACATAATTTGAGCCATGTTCGCAAAATCCCCGAACTGAGCTTCCCAAATTGTCAATGCATTTTGGTTTTCCAAGTTATATCCATATTCAAATCCTACAATTGCCGCTTCAGTCAATGGTGAATTGTATACTGTAAATGAAGCTTTAGAACCACTAATATTGTGCAGAGGTACATGCTCTGCTCCATTATTTTTATCATGCAATACTAAATGGCGTTGAGAGAATGTTCCGCGCTGCGCATCTTGACCACTGATTCGGATTGGGTTGCCATCTTGTAAAATCGCCGCGAACGCCAATGTTTCTGCATGGCCCCAATCGATTTTTTCGCTTTCAAGCGCTTCTACTCGTTTATTCAGGATTTTTGCAAGTTTATTTTGCGGCTCAAAGCCTTCAGGCCAAGTTAGCAAATCTGCATTAATTTGTCTTAAATCCTCCGCTGATACACTCGTATCAACCTCTGGGTAGTCGTTTTTCACTTCTTCAGGCATTTTGATTTCAAAGTGGTCTTCTTTAGCCCCGACTTCTTTCACATGATCATAGGAAGCCTGCATCTCTGCGTAGATTTTTTCATCAAGTTGATTCACTTGTTCTTGTGAAAGAATACCTTCGTTCGATAATTTTTCACCGTAAAGCGCACGTACAGTCGGGTGTTTCGTAACGATTTGATAAGTCAACGGATTCGTTACCGTAGGATCATCCGTCTCATTGTGGCCGAAACGGCGATAGCCGATTAGGTCGATCAAGATATCCTTGCCGAATAATTGGCGGTATTCGAATGCCAAATTCGCTACTTGCAAAACAGCTTCCGGATCATCTGCATTCACGTGAATAACAGGAATTCCATAACCTTTCGCTACATCCGAAGAATAGCGTGTAGAGCGTGAATCATAATGTTCTGTTGTAAATCCGATCATATTGTTGGAGATAATATGAATAGATCCACCTGTCGAGAATCCAGCTGTATTGGCATAGTTAAATGTTTCTTGGACAATTCCTTCACCGGCAAATGCAGCATCCCCATGTACAAGAACGGCCAACGCTTTGCTTGGATCGTGTTTTGGCGACCCAGTATTTGTCGTATCCTCTTGTGCAGCACGTGTGGAACCCGTAATAACCGGGCTTACTACTTCCAAGTGGGATGGGTTATAAGCCAATTTAACTTTTAATCCCGATGGCTTAGTATGAGTCGCACCCATATGGTATTTCACGTCACCCGTCCATCCTTTGGAAATTTCCAAAGAACCGTCTTCAGGGAAGAAATAATCATTTGGAACGTGGGCAAAGTCTGCGAACATCATATCGTAAGGCTTATTAACAACGTGCGTTAATACATTCAGGCGACCGCGGTGAGCCATTCCGATTTGCAGGTAATTCATTTTTGTTTCGTCGGCTTTGCGAACGATTTCATCCAGCATTACAACCAATGTATCCAGGCCTTCAATCGAGAATCGTTTTTGTCCAACAAAAGTTTTATGGATAAATTTTTCGAAATCTTCAACGCGTGTCAATCTTTCCAATAACGCTTTTTTGTCTTCAGCAGTTAAGTTAAGCGCAGATTGTGCAGATTCTATTTTATCTTGAATCCATTGACGCTCTGCATCTTCTACATGTGCATATTCATATGCGATTTTTCCAGTATATTGTGATCGCAAGAAATCAATCGCTTGCTTGCCGTTGGTAACGCTTCCAGGAACATTATTAAAGAATAATGAAGCCGGCATCTCCATTAGATCTGCTTCAGTTAAGCTATAAGTTGACAATTCTAAGCGGGATGAATCCAATTTACGGTCTTTTAATGGATAAATATCAGCAGCTAAGTGACCGTGGGAACGAATTGCATCTGCTAATTGCACAGCTGAAAATACTTTTTGGATATTTCCAGGTTGGCTAGTTGCACTCCCAGTTGCAGCAACTTGTTCGTTTTCCGTAGCAGGAGAACCAAATTGCTGGAATAGCGCTACTAACTCTGGCTCAACTAGTTCAGGAGATTGCAAAAATAAATCATACTGCTCCATCACATATCCCAAGTTGGGACCCGAGAATACTGACCAAGGGGAACCAGCAAATACTACATTGTTCGACATGAGAATAACCTCCAAATTTCGCCCTAAGGCTGTTCCATTGTTGTATCTACAATATTATTTCATATTTTACCATTCTTCGACAATAGATTTTATCTATTGAATTCATTTACTTTCTTTATGAATCACATATTTGAAGAAGGTTTTTTTTCCATATCAATCTTACTACTCTTCACAAAAAATACAACTATTTTTCACAAATTCGGCAAATTCTTTAACAATTAAACTAGAATTGGTCTTGAAATAATAAAATTGTTCGTTATACTCTGAATTTTAAGGTAAACATAGTCCCGATTCCAATTTCGCTTGAAACATCCATTTCTATATTGTATTTATTGGCCAGCATTTTGGTAATGCTCAGTCCGAGACCTGTCCCTCCCCCTTTATTTTCCCTTGAAGCATCAACTCGATAAAATCGATCGAATATATAAGGCAGGTGTTCTTGCGAAATCCCGATTCCATTATCTTTAACCGTGATAAAAACACTCTCTGAAAGATAATTAACTTCAATTCTGACCAGTGGACTTTGCTCGTTATAGCGGATTCCGTTTTCAATCAGGTTGCGCATGATTTGCGCGAGGGCATTCTCTGTTACTCTCGGTTGTACCTCTTCCCCACTTTCAATTATTTCAATCTTGGCTTCAGGATAAATCATTTGAAGCTCCTCTTTCACGGATGATAGAGCATTCGCCACATTGGCGGTTGCTTCTTCATCACGATCTACTTTTCTAGCCAAATTCAGTAATTCTTCAATCATATTCTTCATTCGCGCCACTTCTTCCAATGAAGTATCCAAGGATTCCTTCAATACCTCCGGATCATCCTTTCCCCATCTCTTTATTAAAGAAAGATGTCCCTCAATCGCCTGAATGGGCGTTCTTAACTCATGGGATGCGTCCGACACAAATTGCTGTTGTTTTGCAAAGGAATTTTGCAGATCCGCCATCATGGATTGGTAAATTTTCAATAAGTCGCCCACTTCATCTTCTGCATCATATTCAAAATTTATTTTTTCTTCGAATCCTTTTGATTGAATGGACAGCATCGAATCTCTTAAGTCCTGTATCGGCCGAATCAGAATATTTGCCAAATAATACCCGATTAACCCCGCAATAAGAATTGCCCCTATTCCTGCAATCAGCATTGTTGTTAAAACATACTTCATCATGGATTGAAAGGCCGTCAATGGATGAATCAACTGCATGATTCCCGTAAAATTGCCAATGGTCACAAGTCTAGTCACTACAAAAGCGTCTTCATCATCCACTGTTTCTTTTGAAATGGCAGTCCCCCCCAATAATTGTTCAAACGATAATTCAACCGGAGCAGCGGAATTGATATTGTTAATGGTTAAAACCTCATAACCATCTTTGTTGAAAATTCGCACTGTTTGATTTTGATGGACAATGGCTTTAAATAAGCCTGTGTTTCCTTGAAAATCCTGAATAGAAAACGAATGGTCCTGGGAACGGAAAAAAGACGTAAGGTCATCTGCCGTTCTGGCGGCATTATTTTGCTCGTTTTGTATTAACCAAGAATACAGTGCCAGGTAAATCACGCTGCAGATTAGTGTATAGCTAATAAAAATGACAATGGCCGTAGAAAAGGTCCATTTTTTTTTGAGCGATTGTTTTTTTAATAAACGGGCATATTTGGTTTTCATTCTCTCACCACGTATCCAACCCCGCGAACGGTTTCAATATACGAATCCTGTTCTGTTTTTAATTTAGCGCGCAAATGGCGTATGTACACGTCCACGACATTTGTTTCCACTTCCGTATCATATCCCCAAACATCCTGAAGAATCTTTTCTCTTTCAAGAACGCGATTTTTGTTTTCACATAATAACTTCAGTAAATCATATTCTGTTTTTGTTAAGTCGATTTTCTTGTTTTCCAATTTTACTTCATATGATTCCGGATTAATGACCAAATCTCTTACTTGAATTAATTGGCTCACGTCTTCATCGATCTTTGCCGTTCTTCTTAAAATGGAACGAACTCTTGCCAGCAATTCTTCAATGGCAAAAGGCTTGACAATATAGTCATCGGCCCCGGCATCCAACCCTGCTACTCGATCCATGACAGCATCGCGTGCAGTAATCAATAAAATCGGAACATCGGATTGGGCTCTAACTCTTCTGCAAATTTCAATGCCATTCAAGCTGGGCAGCATCACATCCAGCAAAAGACAATCAAAGTTTCCTTCCAATGCAAGTTCCAGCCCCTCCCTTCCATCATGGGAGACGGACACCTCAAATTGTTCATGTCTCAACTCCAGTTCAATAAACCGAGCAATATTTTTCTCATCTTCAACAACTAAAATTTTCTTCATCACAAAATCACCCTTTTATTAATAGAAAAGCGAAGGCCGACAGGATGGAGGTCAGTTAGCCGTTGACACAGGACGTGTCGTTCTTAGGCTAATTTCCTCATCGTTTAGCTCCGACAACAACTGGCCGACAAAAACGCCACGTCGTGTGGAGCTGGCTTTCGCAGCTGGACATTTAAAAAGCCTCAGCTTAAGTTTAACTTAAGATGAGGCTTTTTTAAAATAATGCTATACATTTTCAAAAATGGTAAAGTTGTTTTTCGAAGATGCTTTCACACGGTATAGAGCTTTATCCGAACATTCCAATAATTTCTCCAAGGTTTGACCATGATCAGGATAAAGAGCGATACCAATTGACGCTGTTGGAGAAAAGTGATGATTGGAAATAAACCAGCCCTTCTTAAGCGTTTTATTAATTCGGTTGATGATTTTATTTATTTGTTCATGCCTTTTTTCTTCACTATAGTCAAGACCGGTTAAAATAATCGCAAACTCATCCCCGCCCATTCGAATGACGATATCATTGCCCCGCACCGTTTTTCCCAGCGCCTGGCCAAATTCATAAATAAACACGTCGCCAACATCATGCCCGAATTGGTCGTTCACTGTTTTAAAATTATCCCCATCAACATAAAGGACAGCCAATGACTCTTGATTTTTCTGGGCTTCTTCTAAAAGACGCGGGAATTCCTTTGCAAGATATCTTCGGTTAGGCAGGTGCGTTAACGTGTCATGGAAAGCCAGAAAAAGCAACTGGTTTTCGATTTCTTTGCGTTCTGTAATTTCTCTTGCCACTAAAATGATATAACTTCCCTGATCACGAACATAATCATTCACCACCGTATAGCTGCATTCTGTCCAGAAAATATCACCGGTCTTGGATTGGTGCGTCAACTCCACTTTGGCGTGATTCTGATTTTCAATATGGAGAAGCTTTTCTGTCCAAACACCTTTGCTGTCAGAAGTTAATAAATTGGTATATAACTGGCCCACCAACTCATTAGGCTCATACCCCAATACTCGGGTATAGACGGAAGAAGAGTATAAAATAACTCCCTCTTTGTTCATAAGGACAATTAAATCATTCGTATTTTCGGTAATCAATTTAAACATTTGTTCTATATTGCGCAGTTCATTAACCATGCCTTTTTTATCGGAAATATCGTAAAAAATGGAAATGTATTGCTGGATGTTTCCTTCATCATCTACAAAAGGAATCATGGTCGTGTCAGTCCAATAAATCTTGCCTTTTTTTGTATGGTTGCACAATTCCCCACGCCAAATCTCACCTTTTTGAAGAGTCGTGATGATATTTTCGACAATTTCCTTGGTGCTATTTTTACCGTTGATCACTTCCAAGGAATTACCAATCAGTTCTTCCCGACAAAATCCAGTTTGCTCTACAAAACGTCTATTGACGTCCAAAATTTTGCCGTTCCGATCGATAATCGCAATTTCCGCGGCACTGTTTATCGCTTTTTTGAAGTTAGACAAACCAATGGATGTTGTCCGCAATTCCTGTTCCTGCTGGATGAACTGCGTGATTTCCTGAAGGATGATGAATACCGCTGCCACATTGTTTTCCTGCATTAAAGGCGAAAATGCAGCAGTATAGCTCCTTTGCCTACCATCTTTATCTACAAAGTTTAATAATTTAGATTGTATGCTGACTCCGGTATACACTCGATCCAGATATTCTTTTAACTCATCCACGCTTTTGGAAGTGAAAGGCAATTCAAAGAGAGATTTTAATCTTGCATCTTCAAGATTTAAGTTGAAATCTTCTATAAATTGAGGATTGGCTTCCAAAAAACGGCCATCTGTAGAAACAAGCACAGTGGAAAGGAACGTGTTGGAAAAAACCGAGCGCATAAATAAATATTTATCTTCCACATCTCGATTAAAGGCAATTTCTTTTGTTATAGCTAAAACATAGATTTCATGTTGTTCAAAAATGGGAATAACGGTTGTTTCGTATTTTTTAACTTCTCCAACAATATAAGAATAATCTTGGTAATTCACTTGTTCCCTTTTCTCAATGGCTTGGTGGTAATTGTCAATAATCGTTTGATATTCACCATTTTTCATCATTTCGGTGATTGAATGTCCAATTGCATTTTCTGAAAGCAGCTGCATAGCAGGTGGATTTAGAAAAATATAACGAAAATCTTCACCATTTTTCTTCATGTAATAAACAAAATCTTTACTATTATTAAAAAGCAAATCAAATTGAGCTTTCGAAAAGTTTTGCATAGACAATTAAAACACCTCCTTCTTGGGAAAGTGCAAGCACTCCTTAAATAAGACATTTTAGATTTTCATTTCACCTAATAAGAAGCAAAAGAAGCCGTTTCTCTTTTTACAAGTTCAATGCATTTTTGATATAGTTTTTGTTCTTCTGTTTCTTTCAATCCAACAAATTTATAGGCTGTTCCCTCTACATTAAACACATAGGAAGCCGTTACTGTCGCATTCCCGATCAATGTTAAATCGTAAAAATCTCCTAAATTTTTAACTTCACATCTCACAAAACCGCCCGGATTGAATACAGTAATAACATCATCATTTACAATTCCATTTAATCTGGATACAAGTGCCGAGGCAGTCATCGCTGTTCCGCAGGCATTAGTAAATCCTACCCCTCTTTCAAATGTTCGCACAAAAATTGTATCATCATTCATAGGGTAAACATAACTTACATTGACGCCGTCCGAACAAAAGTCATTTTCACCGTTCAGCATCTCGCTTAAATTTTTCTGGTGAGCATTATCCTTGATATTAGCCTGATCCACGATTCCAATTAAATGTGGGTTTGGTACAGATACAGCTGTAAAAGGAATTGTCGAAGAAAACTCTTCGATTATTTGATGACGGATATTTGTTTGGCCGCGATAGTTCATTGGCAAACTATCTAATTGAAAAGATACTGGCGAGATTTCAACAGCATAAGTGGGAATATCCTCGAGTAATGATGGAGCCTTGCGCACTCTTAAGTTCGCTTTTATGGTTTCGATGATTGCTTCATCCCTGCCCAGCTTTTCGCACACATATCGAGCAACGCATCTTAAGCCATTTCCGCACATGGAAGCTTCCGAACCATCAGCATTGATTACGCGCATTTTGGCATCTGCCACCTCTGAAGGCAAAATGAGCAGCAGCCCATCTGCACCATCATGGCGATCTTTTTCGCAGAGCCATGTTGTAAAACCAGCCCAATCTATTTCATATTCATCTTCTGTTGAATAGAGGTAAAACGTATTACCTGAACCATGAACTTTTAATAGTTCCTTTTCCATTCTTGTTGCCCCGCTCTCTGATCTATAACTCTTTCTTTCTATAATAAATGTAAATGATTTCCGAATCAACTTAATATATATTATAACTACTTAATATTTTGTTCACAATTTTAATAAGAAAATAATTGTTTTTTCGATTAAACTTCTTGTATAAAAACGAAAATTTATTATAAAATAATAGCAGAAATTGTTTTGGAAGTTAGTTGTTTTTATGACTTTAAATAGAAAATAAATTTCTATAAAAATAATGTTTGACGTCCAGTTCCTTTAGGTATATTATTTTGTTCTGTTGCTGGTATTGCAGTAACTTTGAGATTTGCAACTATCCTAAAAAAGGAGGCGTTTCATTTGTTAAAACATCGTGATCTTTCCGAGACAAATGACTTATACCAATTATTGATTCACCCATCCGTTTTTCCATATGTTCGTCATAAAGCAACTTCACCGGAAGAGTATCTATTTATGACCAAACAACTGTTGGAAGAAGAACAGCTAGGAAAGACGATTTCAAGAACCATAACCGATGATTGGGGTCAGCCAATTGGTACGATTGCATTATACGATATACAAGATGGAGCAGGCTTCCTTGGTACATGGATAGGTGCACCATTTCAAGGCAAAGGATATAACCAGCCGGCAAAACAAGAATTTTTGACAGAACTCTTTTTTGAAAAGGACATTCATACTGTATTTTTACGCATTAGAAAAGAAAATGAAAAGTCTAAACGTGCATCGCAGAAATTGGGATATGTGATTGATGCAAAAGAAACAAATCCGGCACTATATGAAGAAATAAATGCCGGGGAAACGAAATTTGATTTATATAAAATTCCGAAAGATTTATTCTATATTGTTTCGGCAAACAACCAGGCCAACGAAGAAGAACAAGCAATGTAGCGTTCTATTTTTAAAGAAGGTGGTTCAAATCTGAACCACCTTCTTTTTTATTTCTCGTACTGAAGCAATAGTTTCACCATTTCGGCAGGCGTTTTTGGTCTTTCTGCTTTTTCCATCGCATCAAGATATTCCGGGCTTCTTTTTGTTAACGTTTCAATTGCTTTCATAAATGTACTTTTCGATAACATTTCCTCTTCCAGAACATGCGCAAATCCCTGCTTTTCGAACAGTTTGGCGTTCAGAATTTGATCTCCCCTGCTTTTTGCAGCTGATAGTGGTACCAATAGCATTGGTTTTTTTAAAGCCAAAAATTCGAAAATCGAATTCGAGCCAGCTCGTGAAACCACAAAATCTGCCGCATGCAATAAATCGGGCAATTCATTCGTTACATATTCAAATTGCTTATACCCTTTTAAACTGTCTAATGACGAATCACTATTTCCTTTTCCGCATAAATGAATTACATTGTATGTTTTCAAAAGGTCAGGCAAGTTGCTTCTTAAAGAGTCATTGAGAACGACTGAGCCTAAACTCCCTCCCATGACCAGCAGCACTTTTTTATGATCTGTAAATCCACATCTTTTTTTCCCTTTTAGGGCATTTCCGCTAAATAATTCTTCGCGTACAATGGACCCCGTACAGGTTGCTTTTTCGCTTGGCAAATAGTTTAGGGTGTCCTGGAAAATCGTGAATATATGTGAAGCGAATGGCAAGGCAATTTTGTTGGCCAAGCCTGGTGTAACATCCGATTCATGAATCACTACAGGAATTTTCGCTAATTTTGCCGCAATGACGACAGGAACAGAAACAAAGCCGCCTTTAGAAAAAATCATCGTCGGTTTAACTTTTCGAATAACCGCATACGCCTGCCCTACTCCCGCTAGTACTTTAAACGGGTCGGAAAAGTTTTTCATAGAAAAGTAACGACGCAATTTACCGCTCGAAATATGATGATACGGTACATCAGGGAAGCTCTGTGTGATTAATTCTTTTTCAATGCCATCATACGATCCTATATAATGTACATCGTATCCCTCTTTTCTAAGCGATGGAATAATGGCCTGATTTAAAGAGACATGTCCGGCCGTCCCGCCACCGGTTAAAATAATGGATTTGTGTTTCATTAAACGTTCTCCTATTCTGATACAAAAAATGATTGTACTAAAATTTATATGATTGCACTAAATGACAAATGAACTATCTGACAATCTTTTGCCAACATCACTTATTTTATTAGTCAAATCAATATTTTATCATAGAAATGCGATGGACGCTTGTTAAGTTCCTGCGACAACTTATGAAGTTTACTATAATAATGTTTAGGCAATTATAATGCCCTTGCTCTCACATTGGAGCCCTTTTAATCCGCTGGTTTTCCTCGTTTCCGCATTAGAACCTTCATTAGAAGCTATTCATTTCACTTTGCTCTGAACATACTCAAAGCTGGCTATAATGATATTTATTTCTATCCCAAAACAAAAAATACCGAGCCAGAAATTTCTTGGCTCGGTACGTACTTTCTTGAGATTATAATTGAATAAATTGTTGTGTCCAGTAGTTGCCGTTTTCAACATGCCCTACACCAATATGTGTAAAGTTTGCATTAAGGATATTTGCACGGTGTCCTTCAGAATTCATCCAAGCTTGAACTACTTCTTCAGGTGTTCTTTGTCCTTGTGCAATATTCTCGCCAGCCGCACGGTATGAAATGCCTGCAGCTTTCATTTGATCGAATGGGCTGCCTAATGTTGGACTATTATGTGAGAAATAATTATTTGCAGCCATATCTTCAGACTTAGCTTCCGCTACATCCATTAATGGTGCATAAGCTTCAAGTGGTGCAAGACCAGCTTTTGCACGTTCTGCATTTGTTAATTCAACAACTTGAGTCTCAAATGCCGATACTGAATCATCATTTGCAACTGGTGCTTTTGTTTCCTCAGTTTCTTTTACCGTTTCAGTTGGTTGTGCAGGAGCAGCCTTTTCAGGTGCAGGTGTTGCCGCTTTTTCAGCTTTTTTCACTGGAGCAGCTGGAGCCTTTTCAGCTAGAGCTTGTTTTTCCGGTGTTTCTTTCGCAACTTCTTGACCGTTCTCTTGTTTTTGCAATTCTTTCTTTGCAGATTCAACTAATTTCTCGATATTCTCTTGTGAAAGACCTACTTTTGATAAGTCTTGTAAATTAGCATTGTAAGTTACGCCGTAATCTTCCTTGAATTCTTTTAGAAGATTTTTATATTCATTAAGATTCACGACTTTTACAATTTGCTTTTCCGTAAACCCTTCTTGACCTTCATTGATAGATGCAGCATCCGCTGCTGGAGCTTGTGTAGAGATAAAACCAAGTGCACAAAATGTGATAACCCATTTTTTCATTTTGTATTCCTCCTCTCGCAACTAATCATATACGAGAATAATTGAAACATATGGTCCATAACTTGGTAATGCTGCCACCTAAATCTCCAAACCTAGAAAACAACCAGTCTCTAAAACTTTAAAAAAGGTAGGATTTTCCCCCAATCGAAAAACTTACAATTGAAAAGCTATTGACAACTTTTGAGAATCGAAACAAAAATACAAGTTTTTTTCATTTGTAACAACAATGTTAATTTCTTGACAAACTTTCAATATCAATTTCCTGAATGTTTTCACCAATCATGACAATTTTTGCTGGCATTTTTATGTATTCCGGAAGCCATTGAACCAAACCATAAGCATATTGAAAAAGAAAGGGATTACGAACACCTTCGATTGGAACGTACCCTTTTATTCGATAAACGGTTGATGGCAAAGATTGAATCCACTTCTCGAATTCCTCCTGAGTAAAACTATTGTCGAGTTCTACCAATCTCGAGCTCAATTGCAGTTGCTTTCCAATCTTTGCGGACTTTACATTTTCAGATGAAGCACGTGCGGTTGCTTGCAGCTCTTCCAGCAGATGCAAAGGTACCTTGCCATTCGTTGTTTGAAGGATAAAGGCGTTCGGGTTAACAGCTTGCAGCTCGTAAACGACTTTTGCTTGCTCCTTTTCGCTCAATAAATCCATTTTATTTGCTAAAAGTAAATGTGCGTGGCGGATTTGTTCCAGGAATAGACTTCTTACTTGGGGAGGAAGCGTTTCACGATCCAACCAAAGCTTACTATCTGCAACGGTCACGATTCCCTTTATATTCAACTGGTCTGCAAACAATGGAGAATACACTGCATCAAGAGCTTCGACAGGGTGGGCCGCTCCGGTTGTTTCAATAATGAGAACATCAAATTGCGAGTCTGCCAATAGCGATTGAATCTGCGCTTCCGTTTTTTCTGCACCGGAACAGCAAATACAGCCTTCCAGCATTTCTTTTAATGGAATTTCTTCATCAACTGCCTGAGAATCAAACGGAAGTTTCCCCAGTTCATTCATGATCACGGCAGGTTTTAATCCTTTTTCCTTTAGTTGCTGTAAGACATAGGTAAGCATTGACGTTTTGCCGCTTCCCAGAAATCCGCTAAATAAATATACATCCTTCATTTGCAAACACTTCCTTTACTATTTTAAATGCATGTCATTTCATGTTGCTTTAACCCAAGCCAACCTAGACAGTCTTGAAGTCACGGATTGCCCTCGAGCGGCTGAAAACTCTATCAGAGGTTTTTAACTTCTCTTGCGAAGGCAAAACGCACATTCGCCGAAGCGAGGCTAAAAGATCAGGAAATTATCCTAAGAACGACTTGTCCTGTCACAACTGCTGACTAACCTACACTCATTCTAAAAGGAAAGGGCTGTCATTGCTCTTATTGAACAAAACAGCCCTTTCCTCGAATTTATAGATCAAACGATTATTTCGTTGATTTTGTTAATATTTCTTTTGCTTTCAATACATGAGGATCTTCTTTTTCGATTTTTTCGCGAATCGAATCCATTAAAGCGTAAGTCGTTTCCCCAGTAAGTACCCCAGTTGGTTGGAGTTGCTCATCGGCCTGGAAAGCTACAACCGCATTTTCTGTTGCTTGATCAAATGTTTTATCCACCGTGCCGACTTCATAACCTAATGCACTTAAAATCAGTTCGGCAGATTTTACGGATTGAGACGAATCTCCGAGAGTAATTTCCATTTCAGGATTAATATAGGTTGCCGTTGCATATTCCGGATATTCAACGACTACGTCAGGTTTAATTCCTTTTTCATTAATCCAGTTGCCTTCCGGTGTCAACCATTTGCCGGTTGTATATTTCAGGTTTGCTCCATCCGGCAAATTGCTTACTGTTTGAATCGTCCCTTTACCAAATGAATTGAGTCCTACCACTTTGGCACCTGCGGATTCACTTAAGGCAGCCGCTAAAATTTCGGATGCCGAAGCACTTCCGTTATCAACCAGTACGACAATAGGCTGTTTGTATTTTTCGCCGCCTTTTGCAGAAATCACTTCCGGTTCACCTTCACGGCTTTGAACTTGTACAATTGGTTTTCCTTCCTCAAGGAATAAATTGGCGATATCGATTGCCGATTCCAGGAACCCGCCCGGATTTTGGCGTACGTCCAGGATAATGCTTTTCATACCATCAGCATCAAACTCTTCAAGCAATTTAACTATTTCATCGTAGGTCTTTTCACTAAATGACGTGATTTGAATATGAGCAATTTTATCGTCGCCCATTTCGCCATACACCGTTTCAATCGGAATATCATCACGTATAATCTTCACATCAATTGTATGGTCAGATTCGCCGCGCTGAATCGTTAATTCAACAGGAGTCCCTTTTTCGCCGCGAATTAATAAAACCGCTTCAGAAGCACTCATTCCTTGAATGCTCTCTCCATCGACAGAAAGAATGATATCTTCCGGTAAAATTCCCGCTTTTTCAGCAGGAGAATTTTTTATAGGTGATACGACGACGATATTTCCATTTCGTTCTTGAATTTCAGCGCCGATTCCCTGGAAGCTTGAAGAAAGATCCGTATTAAAACGCTCCGCTTCTTCCACATCCATAAAATCGGAATAAGGGTCTTCCAAAGCATCAAACATACCATTGATGGCACCTGTCACCACTTTTTCATCATCAATTTCTACATAATACTTGTCTTTCAATTCATCATAAGCATCATATAACTTTGAAAATTCTTCTCTTTCGACAGGTACAGCCACTTCTACTACTTTCTTTTCACCGAAAGTCAGTGCCAAAATTGTTAAACCTGCTGTTAATAAAATGGTTAGAAACATTAACATAATTAACGTAAAAGGTTTAATTCGAATAAACTTTCTCGCTGGCTTTACTTGTGCTTCTTGCTGTTCAGTTTGTTCTGTTTGCTCGCTGCCATTTTGGTTTTGATCATCCATCTAAATTATTCACCACTCTCATTTTACACTTACTACCTTTATTCATTTGCGCCTTGGCGGATTTGAGACGATCCCTTGGCATTCGCCGCAGTCAAAACATGTGAGCCCAGATTTTCGAACTGTGGCCAGTATGATGCAGGTTAGTTAGCCCGTGTACCTGCCGCTTCGCTTTCGCGCAAAAGACATCTGGCGCTGGTTACGGCAATTTTAGTCTAACTTGATCTTTAAACTGCCTCTTGAAATCTGTGGCATCCGCCTGAGGCATTCACCGGAGTTTCATCCCGGAGAATGAAATTAAATAAAATATATCAATATTGTACCATCTAAAATAGATAAAGATAGTCGATTTTTCTAAAATAAAATGTATGATTCCTATTCATGAACACCTGAAAGCCCTATTCGACCAAGGTCAAGTTAATTGTAATTTGCAAGGGTTCCATTGAAACATCCATCTTCCCATCCGCAAAGAAAGGCTGTCAAAAAATAGACAGCCTTCACACAACTAACTTATGAAAAAGCAACCATTACTCTTGTATTGCTGCTTCGAGTGCTACGACGATCATATCATTGAACGTAGTTTGGCGTTCTTCAGACGTTGTTGCCTCGCCAGTAATAATATGGTCTGAAACTGTTAAAACGGAAAGTGCCTGACGTCCAAACTTAGCCGCTAAAGTATAAAGTGCAGCCGATTCCATTTCCACAGCCAATACACCATATTGAGCTAATTTTTCATTTTGGTTTTCGTCTGAATAGAACATATCGGCAGTGAAAATGTTTCCTACTTTTAAGTTTAAACCTGCGTTTACTCCCGCATTATATGCTTTCAATAATAGATCAAAATCTGCCGTTGGAGCGAAATCGATTCCGTTAAAGATGATTTCGTTCATTTTTGAGTCAGTAGAAGCAGATTGGGCAATAATTACGTCGCGAACTTTTACATCTCTTTGAATTGCTCCACAAGTACCTACCCGGATTAATTTTTGAACGCCGTATTCTTGCATTAATTCTGTTGCATAAATTGAAATGGATGGTACACCCATTCCCGTTCCTTGAACAGACACACGCTTTCCTTTATATGTCCCAGTATATCCGAACATATTGCGGACTTCATTGTAGCAAGTTACATCTTCCAAAAAAGTTTCAGCGATATATTTTGCACGCAGCGGATCCCCTGGTAATAATATTATCTCTGCGATGTCACCTTGTTTTGCGTTAATATGGATACTCATTAGCAATCCCTCTTTCCAAAATTATCTCCTAATAAAATATACTTGCTTTTTTTTCATTGTGCAATGATTTACCTTCTATACTTTCATTTTTCCTGTTTCATGAACAGTATACAAACAAATTATTCATATTTTGCCGCATAAAGATCCCAAAGCTCGTCAAATGTTTGGGTGGTCATATTATCATCTGCAATCATTTCAATATAACTTGATATTTCGTCAAATGACATACTTGATTTAGGAAAACTATGATCCAAAAAAGCCGTCTCGGCAAACCGCGTTTTAGAATCTTCCCATTTTCCTCCCCGGTATGTGAGGACAAATGTATAAAAACTTTCTCTCATAATCATTCTCCTCATTATTTTCGTTTTATACGTTTTGATTTCAGTTTGATCAATGGATGTCTCTGCCAGATTAATAAATCCCTCTTTTATCCAGGCTAGTGATTAAAAAATGACCACATAAGTCATTTAGACTATAGTGGTCGGCGTTGAATTATTTTTCAAATAGCTGCAAGTATTCTCCGTAGCCTTCTTCTTCCAGCTGATCTTTCGGGACGAAGCGCAGTGCTGCCGAATTGATGCAATAGCGCAAGCCTCCCAATTCGCGCGGACCATCCGGAAATACATGTCCTAAATGGGAATCCGCTGTTTTGCTTCGCACTTCCACCCTTCTCATGCCGTGAGAGGCATCGAAATGCTCGGTAACTTCTTCTGCTTCAATCGGCTTTGCAAAACTTGGCCAACCGCAGCCAGAATCAAATTTATCAAACGAGCTGAATAATGGTTTGCCGGAGACAATATCCACATAGATGCCTTCTTCGAAATGACGGTCATATTCATTTTGGAACGGTGGTTCCGTTCCTTGCTGCTGAGTGACATAATACTGCATTTGCGTTAATTGTTTTAATCTTTCTTCCTTATTCATCGCGATTCCCCCAATGCTTTTCAATAAATGCTGCTCTTCCTGAACCAATACTATAGCGTTCATAATGGAGCGGGTTCTTTTTGTAATAGTGCTGGTGATATTCTTCTGCCGGGTAAAACGTTTTGGCAGGAAGGATTTTGACAGCGATTGGTTGATTAAATTGTCCGGATTGATCGAGACGTGCTTTGAAATCTTCGGCAATTGCCTTTTGTTCTTCATTATGATAAAAAATGGCCGTTGTGTAAGATTCGCCGCGGTCGAAGAACTGTCCGCCCGAATCTGTCGGGTCGATTAAAGTAAAGTAAGTTTCCACCAGTTTTTCGTATGGGTAGATATCCGAATCAAAAGAAATTTGGACCGCTTCTAAATGTCCTGTTGTTTCAGAGCATACTTGTTGATAAGTGGGATTTTCCACATGGCCGCCAGTATATCCGGAGACCACGGATTCAATACCGGGCTGTTCGTCAAAAGGCTTGACCATACACCAAAAACAGCCACCCGCAAACGTTGCTATATCTCTACTCATCACTCATCCTCCTATTCATTAGGTATGATTACTTCCAATAATATGCGATTATTTTGCAAATCGATTTCTTTCGCTTTTACGTGCGCTCCCGACATGATCGGAAACTTGGATAAGTCCACAAACAATTCTTCCTCATTTGGTCTTACAATAATCCATTCCGGAAATTGGACCGCTTCATCCATTAGTTTCAAGACCGTCATTGGCGGTAGATTCAGTTTACCAACATTTACGGAAGTTTGCTTTAATATGATATTGCCTTCTTCCGTGACCTGCGGATCAAATTGCATGGAGAAAGGAACCGTTACGCCAAAAACCGTCAGTTCACTGCTTAATCCTATTGATTCATCCACCGAAAAATCGATTGGAAGCTGACTGTTCTGGAGTTCCTTTTTCAAATATTTCATCGCAATTTGTTCAAAATCGTCTGCTGTCGTTTCAACGAGCAAAACACTGTCTGAAGGCTTTGCCGTAATGTTTTGTGTTGAAACGGATCCCTCATCTGTAGGAGAAGTCGCCCAATAGTAAATACCCACAAAACCTAATATGATTGCCCCCATTAATGTAAAAAAAGCGACTTTCCAAAAATTCACCAAGCTTCACTCCTTCAAAAACTCTGTTCATCTCTTTTTCTTTCCATTCTATGTATACTATAACGAAAAACAAGAGGAAAAGGTTAACCTTACTTTCTATTCCCTATTCAGTTAAGATTAACCGGTCCTCCGAATCTTCGATGTGGCATGACTTCATCATGGAGATGATTCTCTCTGTCATTATTGTATAGCCATATCCGTTTGGATGAAAGAAATCGGTATGATATACCTTATTTGCATTTTCATCAAACAAATCTTGTATATCCACAAAACAAGCATTGTTATATTTTGCTGCAGTCGCTTCAATCGTTTGATTCCATTCCGTGATAATGGATTCAAATTCGGGTATTTCATTGGTAATGATAGAAAAAGGATTATACAGTCCGATTAAAATGATGGGGGCTTCAGGATTACGAAGTCGAATTTCTTGAAGAATTAGATTGTATCGCTGCTGGAATTCTTCAAGCTCCTTTTCGAAGTTTTCCTTTTTCACTTCAAATAAATCGTTTTTCACGATTTTCATCATATCATTGCCGCCAATCGTAATGGTAATGAGCTCTGAATTTTTAAGTTCGTGATCATAATGTCCCTTTTCGATAAGCGTTAGCAATTGATCGCTTTTTCTGCCTCTTTTTCCGCGATTGTCTATGACTACCTCGGAAATATCTGTCCACTGTTCGATTTTCTCCGCCAATCTTTTAGTATACCCATTTTTTTGCTCTTCATCCCCCACCCCTTTTGTTAACGAATCCCCCAAAGCCAAATAATAGATTTTGGATGAATCGGCCTTTATTTCTTCCGGTGATGGGTCATGAAATTCATCAATGATATATTCTTCGAGAGACGATGGGAATACCATGTCATTTGTTGAAGGCTCCTCTTCCAATTCTTTTTTCTCTTCTGTTATTCTGAGATTTGCACTTTGATCCTCTTCTTGGCTTTCGGCCGGGGCATTTACAGGGAGTAATTCATTTTTTGTGGCGGTAATACCAACTACTAGAAAGAACAGAAAACAGCACCCAAAAAGAAGCATGCTCCATTTCAAAATTACTTCCCCCTCCCTTCTCATTTTGCTTTTATTGCAACTAGACTCACTTTTCCTTGTATTGGACAGCCAACATTAATATGAGCCATTCTCTATTTTTGTATGTGAAATCGAAGGGAACAAGAAAAGCTTCCCGTTTTATTTCCCTTTATTTTTAAAATATAATTTTTTGCCATTGCTCTATTATATGCTTAACAATTAAAAAGTAAGTTATTTCCCATAATCAAATGCAGGTTTCTTGTAATTGATTTGCGAAAGTTTTATTTCACGCAGTATGTAGCCTCTTCTTTAGGATTACATATATTATGATGAGGGAAATGGAGGAGACTCCCTAGATAATCTTGTTTCTCTCCAAATTCAAAGTAAAGTGAGACTCACGCCTATAAACGGATGAATTTTTTATAGTGGAGTGTAAATTATGCCTTCCATCATTTTTTTGGAAACCTATAAATCCGGTTCCTCAAGAGAAGGGTTGAGTGCCGCAAAAAGCCTTGGTTATAAGGTGCACTTGCTTACTTCAAACTTAAAGATTCTAAAGGGAAAAGAAGATTTTTTAGACGTTGATGAATTTCATTTGGTGAATGTTAAAGATATAGACCTAGTAAAGAAAACCGTTTTAGAAATACAGTTAAAAGACCATGTTGCCGGTATAATAAGCTTTATTGATTCGTACGTTTTTCTGGCAGCCAGTTTATCCAATGAACTTTGCGGCACACCGCTCTCCTTAAATGCATATAAAAAAATGGAAGATAAAATACTTACTCGAAAACAACTTCTTGACGATCGTTCGAATCCATTTTTTTTCATCTTAACAAAAGATACAATCTTAAAAGATTTTATCCATCAAGTGAAACATAAATTGCCATTGGTTGTGAAATTGCCAAGTTCCTGTGGTTCTAAAAATGTATATCTCGTTAAAACTGTAGCTGAATTAAGAAATCGACTCCTTTTTTTAAGATATCATTTTGACGAAGATCTGTTAATTGAGGAATTTTTACGAGGACCACAGTGCATTGTAGAAGTGATTGCACAAAACGGGAACTATTCCATCAGTGCTCTTGTAGAACAAGAGATCACACACAAGGAACGATTTATCGTAACTGGATACAGCATTTCAAATGAAGTTGATCATGCGTTGGAAAATTCACTTATTGCCAAAGCGAACGAAGTTTTGCAAAGGTTAGAGTTTGTGCAAGGAAATTGCCATTTGGAATTTAGGTTTGCAGATGGAAATTGGAAACTAATCGAGGCAAATCCTCGCATGTCAGGTGGCGTTATGAATGAATTAATAAAAGAAGCATATGGATTTAATTATGCAGAACAAATTCTTCATCTTTACTTGGGCAACTCTCCGACTTTGAATAAAACAAAAGAAGAAAACGTTTATGCCCATTATTTGACTGTATCCCAACCCGGAAAACTAGTGAAGGTTACTGGTGTCCAAAATGTACTGCAGCAAAGCGGCGTTATAAAAGTATATATAAAGCCTGTTAGAGGTGATATTTTACTGCCGCCCCTATCAATGGGCAATAGGTGCGGTTATATATTAGCAAAGGGAAAAACGAAAGCCGAAGCAAAAAATAATGCCATAAAAGCTGCTGCACAAATAAAATTTCACCTAATCCCCTTATAAGTCTATTTTTTGAAAGGATGTCACAAAATATGGAGAAATGTGTTCAATTATCTAAAAACCATTCATTAGATGTTTTTAATAGTTTTAATAGTTTTAATAGACATCTTCCACTTCCCTTCATGTTCCTGACCAATTGTGGTGGAGAACCATTTATGGCAATAGGAGAAAACAAGAAAGGATATCACTTTTTTTCACCGTATTTCCTGCTGAAAAAGATGCTCGATGAATCCTGTATGCAATTAATGATTCTAGAACCAGTGGGAACAGATGGATGTCTCATAGAATATCCGGAGAGGTTTTATTCTCTGCAAACAACTGGGAGTTCGATTCTTGTTTTAAAAGAGTCTATTAGTGCAATCCAGACTTTTTCAAGTGATGATATTGATCGTAAATTAATTGATCCCGGTTCGAAGAAAGATTGATTATTTTTGCCTTCAAAATCAGAGGATTTGAAAATCTCTTTGAGTTTTCAGAAAAACGTAACTCGGCGAAATGGCCGGAGTTATGTTTTTTTTATGTTGTTATCCCTAAAAACTTATTTCCTTTCCGCTATATAATTTCAACTCTTTGTTAGATCGATCCTAATTTCTTTGTTTTATATAGTGTGTTCCGACTCTTTAGCAGCTCTTCATATTCTAGGAACTTACTGCCGTCGATTTTCAAGTAATATCTCCCCTCTTAGAGTAGTTACTCTTTTTCACTTCCTTGTAAGTAATTTAACTTTCAGACTGAATCTAAATGCATCGGCTTTCTAATCTTATTCAGCAAATATATTTTCTCAACTCATGATAAAAATCCAGTTCTATATCTCTACTAAAAATAGAATAACTAGGGAGGTGAATCGCTGAGTTTTTTTAATTAAGAATTTCGAAACAATAGTAATGGTTGACCATGAATCCAATTAAAAACCTTTCCAGTAGGCTGCGAATTGTTTAAAACAATCAAAATTAATTGAACACAATTGTGATCAATACATTTAATGAAAAGAAATGAGGGAAACTCAAGTTGAGAACCATCATCTTTCTTCACACAATGAAGTCAGGTTCAAGTAGAGAAGCCATTAAGGCCGCTGAAAAACTTGGCTACTTTACTGTTCTTTTTACAAGCAATGAAAAGTTATTGAATCAAAGGGGCGAATTTCCGGACGTTCATAAAATGATATTAGTGGATTTTGACAATCAACAAGAACTAAAGGATGCCATTGAAAATAATCAAAACAACGGGTTAACAATCGAAGCAATTGTAAGTTTTGTCGATCCATACGTTTCATTAGCCGCACAATTACATGAGGAATATTGTAAAGAAAATTTGTCAATTGATGCGATCATAGCAATGGAAAACAAAATTTCAACCAGGGAATTGCTGAAAGACTCACCTTATACACCCAAATTTATTAAGTTAAAGATTAGCGAATTTGAGGAAACACTCCCATCCATAAAAAAACAATATACTTATCCGTTTATAGTCAAATCTCCTCTATCAACCGGCTCAAAAGATGTACTGAAAGTTGAAAACGATAAAGAACTTCAAAAAACTGTAAAATTGTTAACAAATAAATATCCTGACCTGCCAATTTTAATTGAAGAATTTCTGGATGGCCCGCAATACCTCGTTGAAACGATTGTTGTCAATGGAGATGTTCATATTGTAGCTATCTTAGAACAAGAAATTGTTAAATTTAAACGATTTATTATCACTGGATATAGTTTATCAAGTGAAATCGATGAGCTTCTTCTGGAAAACATTCAAGAAGCAGTCAACGACATAATCGGACTTTTTGAAATGAAAAATGGTGCTTGTCATTTAGAGATCCGGATTGTTGATAACCATGTTAAGCTGATTGAAATAAATCCCAGAATTTCAGGTGGGGCAATGAACAGAATGATTGAAATAGCATATGGAATTAATTTAGTAGAAGAAACATTAAAACTTTTACTTGGAAATACCCCTATATTGGAACCGAGATGGGAGAAACCAGTCTTTACACAATACGTTACGATTTCAGATAGCGGAATTCTAGAAAAAGTGACGGGCAGAAAACAAGCTTCTCTATGCCCAGGCGTAGAAGAAATATATATAAAACCAAGAAAGGGTTCGCTGCTTTCTCCCCCTATTTCTATGGGCCAACGTTATGCATACGTAATCGCAACCGGAGAATCTAGTGAACAGGCCAAAGAGAATGCGAAATATGCCGCACAAAAAATTGAATTTCATTTAAAACCCATAGAACAACTAAATTAAATCATAATAATAAGTCTTTTTCGTTTAGAAGTTTTATCGTTTAATAGATTTAACTTAATTTAAAAGCTAAAACAATCGGAGGGATACGGTTGATTACAGTTGGTATGCTACACTACCGAAAGGATCCGCAAACCGTTTTTAAGACATATGCTTTTGCAGCCACCGCAAAAATGGAAGGGATCAATTTTTTCTATTTTACTCCTGGAAGAGTGGATCTTAAAAACAGAAGAATTAATGGACTATTTTACGAGAATGGAGCATGGGTAGAAAGGGAAACTGAATATCCGGATGTTGTTTACAATGCCGGAGGAACAATTACTGCAAAGCAAAGCTCTATAGTGGATGCCTTAGAAAAAGAACTACCTTTTACCAGTCACGCTATAGGAGATAAAATGAGCGTTTATAATCGAATTAAAAAAGGGTCACTTTTCGCTCAATATTTAATACCTTCAGATAATTTCGAACACGTGGAAACAGCCCTTAACTATATCGAAAAATTTAACGCAATTATTATAAAGCCTATTTCAGGTGCCAAAGGGGAAAGTATTCTTTTAATCGAAAAAAGACAGGATGATTATTTATTAATCATTTCAGAAACTGAATATGCAATGTCTGAAGAACGACTGAAAGAGTGGTTAGAGGAGCTATTAACAGAAGAGGAAACGTATTTAGTGCAACCATTTATTCAATCAAAGACGAAACAAGGTCATGCATTTGATCTTCGCCTGCATGTCCAAAAAAACGGGGAAGGTAAATGGGTATTAACGGCGATGTATCCTCGGATTGCCAGTAAAGGAATTGTAGCAAACTTAAGTAAGGCCGGCTTTACAAGCATGACCAATCCTTTTTTCGAGGAACAATTTGGCAAAGATTTTTTTGATGTCAAACGGTATTTAGAAGTATTTTCAGTACAATTTGCAACACATTTTGATAGTTTATTTGACGAACCATTAGACGAACTGGGAATTGATGTTGGACTCGATCAAAATAATAAAATCTGGATCTATGAAGTAAATTGGCGTCCGGGCTTGCCCGTTTTATTTAACCTGGAAATGGATATACCAAAAAATATGCTTCACTATTGTACTTACCTGGCAAAAAAGCAAAAACATAAATAGCCGACCTTAGCCGTAAAGCTTTGCTTATTTTAGTTTACCACTAAGAGAACTTATACTAATCCTCACTAATTTATTTAAAAAGTGCTGTTCTCCATTTTGGGGTTTGGCGCTTTTTTCTTCTTAGATATCAAAAATCAAAAGTTTCCCAGTTTAGCTGCCAGCCAGCTTTTCATAATCTAAAAAAAGAGCCTCCTAATAGGAAACTCCGTTATATCCAATCTTATAAGCTTGATTTGTCAGAAAAGTAGGTCGATGCTAGCTTCACATTATTTCTTCCGTTACTCTTGGCTTCATATAAAGCGGCATCTGCCGACTTCATCAATTGGTTTCTCGTTAAGCCATTTTCACTATAAAACGCCAACCCGATACTTGAAGTGGTATGGAAGGTATGATTGCCGATTTGCCAGGGTTCCTGCAGGGAATGAAGAATCCTCTCAGCAACTTGAATGGCTTCTTGTTTATGTTCTATGTACGGCAGGAGAATCGTGAACTCATCTCCACCCTGCCTTGCCAGAATATCACTTTGACGAAGATTCCTTTTTACCCTCTTGCCAAATTGCATTAAGAGTTCATCGCCAACATCATGTCCCAATGTATCATTAATATGCTTGAATTTATCCATATCCAGATACATAACAGCCATCATTCTATGCTCACTTTCTGCCTCTTTAATGGCTTGGGATAACCTTTCCTTAAACAATCTCCGATTCGGCAAATCGGTTAAGGCATCATGATACGCCATATGCAATAATTTCTCTTCCAAAACCTTCCTCTCCGATATATCCCTGGAGACAACCAGAGCATGAAGGAATTTTCCATGTTCATCGTAAATTGGCGTCCCTTTCGATTCCACCCACACCCAATTTCCGTTCGCATCTTTAAAACGGAATTCAATAAGCGCTTCCTTTTTGGTTTGAATCATGTTTAGAAACTCTTGTGTTACAAAAGCCATGTCATCGGGATGAATCAGGTCAAAAACAACTGTTCCCTCAAATTCTTGAGGTGTATATCCGATTAGAAATCCATAGGAAGGAGAAGCATAATTTACCATCCCATTGACATCAATAATCGCTACCAAATCGGTCATGTGTTCCGTAATCCAGCGATATTTCACTTCACTCTGCCGAAGAGCTTCTTCCGCTAGTTTTCTATCGGTAATATCCCTTACGATCAATTGGGCGGAAGGTTTCCCTTCATAATGAATTCCAACGCCGGTTGCCTCAACATCCATCAGGCTTCCGTCGAATCGAACGATTTTTTCTTCAAGCAGGTCAACGGTGTTTCCCAATTTCTTCAAATTATGCATTCGCTGTTTTACTGCTGTTCGATAATCAGGATGGACAAAATCCAAAATCGGTCTTTCTATTATTTCATCGGAACTATCAATTCCATATAATTTCACTCCGGCATCATTTACATACTTCAATATACCGTCCGTATGAACAATTATGGGATCGGGTGATAATTCAACTAATTTCCGATAACGTTCTTCACTCTGTCGAAGAGCTTCTTCTGCTTGTTTTCTTTCAGTAATGTCATTTCGGATCGCAACATATTGACAGGGTTTTCCATCGTCATCCAAAACAGGGACAATCGTGGTATGAACCCAGTAAAAGCTTCCATCTTTCGCTTTATTTCGGATTTCTCCTTTCCATGATTTGCCGCTGCCGATCATCCTGTACATTTCTCTGAAATATTCTTTTGAATGATAACCAGAATTCAAAATTCGATGATCTTGGCCAATTAACTCTTCCATGGAGTACTTTGAGATTTCACAAAACTTATTATTTGCAAATTCGATGCTGCCTTTGCGGTCAGTAATGGCCAAGATAGAAGATTCCTCTAAGGCCATATGAATCGTTGCCAAGTTTTTTTGGGATTTTTTTAAATCCCTTTCCGTTTTCGTTAAAGATGCCTTCGTTTTATAAAATTCTGTCCGATTGATTGCTACGCCAAAAATCCCTTTAATTTCATCCTTAATGAGTATTGGCATAATCTTGACCAATAAATGAAGAATCTCTCCATTTTTATGATATACCTGTGTTTCATACTCGCAATGCTGCCCACTTAACGTTTGCGCTACGGATTCCATCGTTTTTTCCAAATAGTCAGGCACAATCATTTCCTTATAATGGATCCCTTTTAACTCTTCCTTCGAATAACCATAAATATCTAAGGCCTTTTTGTTGATTTCTAGTATTTGACCATTTGCAGAAAGTATGAAGATTGCATCCGTATTGTGTTCAATGATTGATTGGTAGATTTCAATGGATAATTCGTTTAATGAAAAATTCATTCCTATTTCTCCTTTTTGGCAGCCCAACCATCATAGTACTGAACCTTAGACTTGTGGCTTTGAGTCCCTGTCTTTCGATCAGGTTTTCCTTTTTCAAACAGGTTTTGCAATTAAATATAATAACATATGGCAAATATATATCACTAATATTTTGATAACTTTTTTGCAAGTTGAATGGGGATAAATTCTTCGATAGTCCCATTTAAATGTGGAAACCCCGATGATTTCACCCTAATCATTCGCTTTATTATTATCTTTTTTAAAATGGATATTCAATAAAATAGCAACACCTATAAAAATAGTAACCCATAAAAAGAATTGTTTTCCTATAGATGGGTCGCTTAAATCTACTTCTTCACTTGGGGGATACCCTACACCCAGCATCCCTAAATCCTCCTGTGAAGAACTTAATTGGTTTGTTCGATCGCAAATGACCGAAACAAGCGTTTTTTCACCGTACATAGTGGATTCTTTCGCATAGACCAAATATTCGAACCCTTCTTTAAAATCAATGCCACAATCCCCTCCACCCAGTCCGGTACTAATCTCGATTTGTGTTTGACTGGGACCTTTCCAAACGTTGTTCACTTCAAAGCGAGCGGTCTTTGAAGCAGAACCATTCAAGCTTCGTTTGTCTTCCATCTTGATTACTTTACCACTGAACACTGCACTGGAGCGGTCAAATTCTTCTTCAGCAGTTGGCGACTGTGCACATGAGCAGGCACTTGTATTGGAAGGAAAAGAACTCAAAAATAAAATACTTATAAAAATGCAAATAATCATATGAATATGATTTTTCATATAAATCACCTCACAACTAATCATATTTATTAATGGATTAGTCGCTGGTTTTTAAATAAAGTTACAATAAGTGTGATGATGGAAACAGGATGTTAATTGAAGTGTTGAAGAAAATCGGGTTTGGACCCAATCCAACCCGATTTACCAAATCTCAGCAGATGTAAAAATAGAACCACCCTTTAATTTTAAGGACTTACTGGCTTATTTATAATAAAAAAGTGCCAGCTCCTTGAGGATAAGGAATCTGGCACTTTTTTGAAATACTTTATGAGTGTCTTATATAGCTGTTTTGGATAGATTCAAATGCATATTTACATCATGTAAATAGTAAAAATAGTCCGAGCAAAATTATTGTTAAATTAAATTGTCACTTATCCCCATAGCCAAAGGATATTTAATAGGTAAAATGACATCAATAGTCGTTCCCTTGTTTATTTCACTTTTTATTTCTATTGTTCCACCATACTCTTGAACAATTTTATGACAAATCATTAATCCTAAACCTGTTCCCTTTTCATTAATACTGTAGAATGGTTCTCCAATTTTCTTTATTCTTTCTTTAGAGATACCGTATCCTTGGTCAATAAAACTAAATTTAATGTAATTATCGTCGCATCTTTGAACATTGATTTTTATGATTCCCCCATTTGGCATTGCTTCAACTGCATTATTCAAAATATGGATAAACACTTGTTTCATATGATTTTTATTACAAAATATTTCAGGCACATCCAAGGCATATTCTTGTCTAATTTCAATACTTTGCAAATTCGAATGCGAAGGTAATAATTTATACACTTCTAATAAAAGAGAAGTAATATTAATTTTTTCTACACTTGATATACTAGGCTTTGTGAATTCTATAAATTCCTGTATAATTTCTTCTATTTTACGAATTTCATCTAAAGTTGTATCTAAATATAAAGAATTATTTACTTCATTTTGAAGGAGTTGAACAAATCCCTTTATTGAAGTTAAAGGATTGATGATCTCATGGGCAATACTTGAGGCTAAATGTCCAACAACGGAAAGTTTTTCAGACTTAATCATTCTTTCTTCAACTCTTCTTCGTTCAGATATCTCCCTTCCAACCGCAATAAAATATTCAATTTCGCCATCTTTATTACAGACAGGTGAAATTTTTGCTTCTATATCTACCCATCCCCCTTCGGCACGTTTATAGCGCAATTCCACTTGACAGGGCAGTTTTGACTCAAGCATTAGATGAAATTGCTTTTCAATGGTACGTATGTCCTCAGCATGAATTAATTCTAATATAGAATCTCCTACAAATTTGTTAGATGGAAACCCTAATATCTTTTCATGAGATGAAGAGGCATAAAGCACTTTACCGTTTTTATCCAACATTCCAACTAAGTCAAGCATATTATCAGTAATAACCTCGTATTTAAAGTTTTGTTCCTCTACAGCCCTTGCTATGCGCTTTTGTTCTGAAATATTGACACACGTTCCAATAACTGCTTGAACTTGTCCATTTTTTTTGATTGGGGATAGCGAAGCGTAATAATGTATACCATTTTGTTCTCCCTCATACATTATATTTTCTTCCCCCTGCCAAGCTTTATGGTAAAGTTTCGTTTTTTCCTTGGCTATATCAATAGGTAAAAAATCTTTTAATTCCTTCCCAATCACTTGTTCGGAAGTATGACCCAATCTATACAATAATTTCCCTTCGCATACAGTGTGTATGAATTTATCATTTTTCTTAATAAACTTAAATGTCATTCCTTGTTGCTGACTCATAGAATCCCGTAGTTCTTGATGGTTACTTTCCAAACCTTCATTCATAGAGCCTTGATTATATAAATTTTTGGAAATTCCTTCTTGAGGGGTAAGTTGTTCTATTTTATCAAAAAACTGAATTAATTCATCTGGCGGTAAAGGTCTACTAAATAAATATCCTTGTCCATAATTACATGAATTTTGTTGGAGGAAAATCAATTCTTCTTTTGTCTCAATTCCTTCCGCAATTACTTTCATATTTAAGCGCTGAGCTATTTCTATAAACATTTTTACAATGGTTGAATTGTTAGTATTAGTTGTACAATTGCGAATAAAAGTTTGATCAATTTTTATATTATCGATTTGGAATTCATTTAAATATTGGAGAGAACTATAGCCTTTTCCAAAATCGTCTATACTAATTTGTACTCCTAATCGCCTTAATCCCCTTATAACTTCGATAACTCTTTTTTTATCAACCATAGCACTCTCTGTGATTTCAATTTCAAGATATTCAGGGGCAAGTTTCGTTTCTTCTAAAATTCCACAAACCATATCAATTATATTTGGCTGATAAAGCTGACGAACAGAAAGATTCACAGACATCACCATAGGAGAAAAACCAGCCTTCATCCAATTCTTGTTCTGTAAACAAGCTGTTCGTAAAACCCATTCGCCCATGGGAAAGATTAGTCCAGAATCCTCTGCAAATGAAATAAACTCCGCTGGAGGAATTAATCCTTTTTCTGGATGTTCCCACCGTATTAAAGCCTCCATTCCTTCGATCTTTCCCGTTGACAAGTTGACTTTTGGTTGATAATACAGTCGAAACTCTTCTTTTTCCAATGCGTTTTTCAGTTCTGTTTCCACTTGTGTTGTTTTATATATTAGTTCCATCTTAATCACTCTCCAAATCTGTTAAATTCGCCCAAAAATCTTCAATTCATTAGGCTTGATACTTTTCAAACAAATTTAAACATTTATTGTTTTGAAGCATTTAAACATTAAACAAATTTATAAATATATAATTTTATTAATATTATTCATAATATTTAGTTAATTAAGAAAACTAATATTTCATCCGCATAATTTTATATCTAAACAAGCTCTACTTTAACTTTAATAGGTATGTATGATGAATTAGTGAGTAGCACCTCTTTTTTAAAACTAATTTTTTATTCTGACAAGATAATTAAAAGAACTTATATTTTATTTTTCGACACTACAGAAAAGATGTTACTTAACAGCTTAATTATAATATTTCCATCAACAATTAATAATCCCTTCATTTTTTGATAAAAATAGTTACTTTTATCCATATTAAGACAATTTTTTGTTCTCCATTACTTTATCTAACTTATTTTCCCTCTAAAAATTTTCTTTGCTCTCTTCTCTCCACCCAAACAGTTTTCTTTTTAGATGGTTAATGGCTTAAAATCCGCTATGGTAATTAAAACGGTATTCTTTTGCTTAGTAAATGAACCAATTTAGTGGTGGAAAAAAATATAGAAAAAAAAGTGCCAGATCTTTCTGCAATACGGATCTGACACTTTCTCTGATATTTATTCGATTGCTTTTCTCAATCTCTTTAAGACCGAGCTACTTAGTTGTTCGGCGATAGAACTAAGTTGTTTTTGAACGAACTAAGTTAGAGGCAGACTGCTTTAAGCAGAATGCAACAGTTTTTATTCTGCAAAATAAATAAACCCAATGGCACCTGGGCCAGTGTGGGTGCTGATGACCGGGGAAGTGAATTTAACTTCCACATCGGAAAAGCCTGTTGTGTGGATTTGTTCGATCAAGGCATTCCCCATTGTTTTCAACCCATCTGCATGGGAAATACCTACCGCTTTTACTGTTTTTCCTTCTACGTCTTCTTTAAATTGTTTAAAGAGATGGCTGACCGCTTGTTTATGGCTTCTCGCCTTTGCGACAGGTGTATACGAACCATCATCCAAAGTGGCAATTGGTTTAATATTTAAAAGAGAACCAACCATTCCCTTTCCTTTTCCAATACGTCCACCTTTAATCAGGTTTTCCAAAGTATCCACCACTACAAATAATCGAGTGTTTTTTCTTACCTCGTCCAACCGCGCGACAATTTGTTCCACTGTTGCGCCGGCATCCCGAAGCTTGATCGCTTCACGAATTTGGATGGCCAGTGCAATGGCGATATAACGGGAATCCACCACCGTAACATCCGAAGACGAAAGCTCGGCTGCTTGTCTGGCGGAATCAACCGTCCCGCTCATGGAGCCAGTCATATGAATTGAGATGATTTTATCTCCATCTTTCCCCAATTCATCATAAAGTTCCTTGAATTTCCCCGGTGCCGGCTGGGAGCTTTTAGGCAAATTGCTTGAATGCTGCATTAGCTCCAGGAAAGAATGAGGTTCAACATCTTTTCCGTCAATATAGGTTTTTCCATCAATTTGAATTGTTAAAGGTACGACTTTAATATCGTGCTCCATCAGTTCTTCTTTTGTTAAGTCACAAGTAGAATCTGTAACAATATGAATTCGTCCCAAGAAAATGACACATCCTTAACTAGATTAGACTTATTATAAGAAGAAAAGGTCTTTGCGTAAACATGACAAATGTAATCGATTTCAAAGTCATGAATTTCGGTGTTTAAGGTAATACTCCACTAAGCACCGAGACCGTCCAGAAGAATTCTAGACAGTCCCTCTACGCATGAAAAGTTTTTACATTTGATTATTCCGTTTTACCAGTTCTACTTTTTTCAGTTCTTCCATTGAACTTGTCCCTGCCAATGTCATTGTAGTAACAAGTTCATTATATAAATTCATCATAACATTTTGTACACCCTGTTCACCTGCAATGGCAAGGCCATATACATAAGGCCGGCCGATACAAACCGCATCAGCACCCAATGCCAATGCTTTAAATGCATCCACACCACTATAAACGCCACTGTCAAATAGGACAGGTACCCTTCCGTTTACCACTTTTGTGATATTAGGCAAAGCATCCAGACTGCCGATGACCCCATCCAATTGACGGCCGCCATGATTCGAAACAATCAGGCCATCTATTCCGCTTTCAAGAGCTTTTACCGCATCATTCGGATGCAAAATTCCTTTTAAGAGGACCGGAAGTTTGGTATGTTTTTTTATCTTTTCGATATGAGCCCATGTTAGATGAGCATGATCGATATTTTTTAAAATCCCATCAATATAATTTTCATACGACCCATTCAATAGATTTTTGCGGAAAATGGGGTCGTTCACGTAGTTTCCCTTAGCAAAGCCTTGGGAAAGTGGAGAAAAATTGATTTTCAAATCTCCAGTACGCCAGCCTGAAACGGTTGTGTCAATTGTCAGCACGATGGCTCGATATCCTGCAGCTTCGGCACGGGAAATCATGCTGAATGATATTTCTTCTTCTTTTGACCAATACAATTGAAAAAACTTTGTGTGGTCAGGAGCAACCTCTGCTACTTCTTCGAGTGAATAACTTGAAACTGTACTTAAAGCGTATGGAATGTTCAATTTTGAAGCAGCTCTTATGACTGCCAATTCGCCATCAGGATGTTCAAGCATATTCATCCCTACAGGCGCAAATATAAATGGCTTGGGAAAGGATATGCCGAAAAGTGAAATGCTCGTATCAATAGACGATGTATCATTCAATAGCTGCGGGATAAATGCATAACTTTCAAAAGCGATTCTGTTATTTCGCATGGTTTGCTCTTGGCCTGCCCCACCTCGAATATACTCAAAATTTCCCAATGGCAGAATTTCTTTCGCTTTTGCTTCCAGGTTATCAAAGTTAACCGGGAAGTCTTGTTTAATCTCATGAGGTTCTTTATCTTTTGATTGGATCGTCATCGTTTTCATCATCCCCAACATTTTGTGTATTATATTTTTTGCAGGATTGAAGCTGCAATTTAGCTCTGAACAACTAATTCAATAAAGTTATATTGTAATAGTAAATAGTGTGCTACAAACTGTCAACTTGTTATCTGAAAATTAACGCTCTTGGCTAGGCAGATTAATTTTGTTGTGATATAAAAAAGCACTGTCTTTAAATGAGTGATGATCACCATTTAAAGGTAGTGCAATGACATACGAAGCGTTTATTTTTTAAACAAGAGATTCAAAACGATTTTTGTAAACTCGTCAAAGGATGAAAAATTCTTTCCCCGTTGGTTATACCATTTTCGAATCGTTTCCACCAGCCAAAATGGAACTGAATTCCCATCAATTAAATGATAGTACTCTTCATAGCCTTTTTTAAGATGCTCCCACCGAAAATCGTTTCCTGGCAGGACATATTCAGAAACATCAAGTATTTTTGCTCTTCCATTCTGCAATAAGATGTTCTTTAAATGGATGTCACGGGGGTTAAGACCTTTCCCGCGCACATATTCTCTTGCATCCTCTACATCCTTTACAACCTGTTCCGGAATATGAGTACCCTGCAAAATGCAATCAAAGAGCGTTTTTCCTTCCTCGTAGCTTAAGACGAGATAATCATGCTTCGCATCAAAACAAGTTGAAAAGTAAGGTGAATCTCCTAATATTCGATATACACTTGCTTCTATTTTTACTTTAGCTGCTTTATCTTTTGCATACTTTTTAAAGGCATAGGCCGGAACTTTCACGGACTGAAAAACAGCCGCATCCGTCCCTGTTCCTATACATTTCATATCATCAGCATAGCCCTGTATGGTGACAGGTTCATTATCGGGATTTGAAACGATATTTATCTTCGAAAGCGAATCTATGGTGATATCCCAATCGTTCAAATAATCTCTCCATTCATAACTATTATTTTGATGATTTTTAAGAACTAACCTATCTCTTTGCATCAGATTCACGGTTGAATCGATAGAGTATCCAGAAACAGATGAAATCACTACTTAAAAGTGTATATCAGGTTCAGCCGAATTTCCAGGATTCCGACAACCCATATTGCTTTACTACCTTCAACATATTCATGACAATCAGATTTTGAATACAAGCAAAACCATTATTTCCGTTGTTAAAGCTACAGTTTTCTCCGGGTTCACTTGAATACATTTATTAATTATTTCTTTAATTATTCTGACCACCTTCCTGTCACAAGAGCTAATATTTCCTATTATATATCTTGGTAGAGACACTTACTTTATTTTCGTTTTACCACAATAAACGAATAAAAAAAATGAGCCATATTAGACCCACTGCTTAAAATTTCTTTATAAATTATATGTTATTATGATGAAAACCTTGATGTACCTTACAACTATTGTTCATAGTGAATTAATGAATCTTAAAAGATTTTCTTAACCTATAACACACTATAGGCTTTATCTTTAACATCACTGATAAACATACATCCCGGTGCATGAGTAATCATGATTGATGGCTTGCTTTCCATTGCTACGGCTTGTGGAGTCACGCCACATGCCCAAAATACAGGAACTTCCCCAGCTTTTATAGTTACTGCATCCCCAAAGTCCGGAGTCGATAAATCGTATATCCCGATTTGGGATGGGTCACCGATATGCAAAGGTGCACCATGAACAGCTGGGAAACGAGATGTAATTTGAACCGCACGAATGGCATCTGCTGATGACATAGGGCGCATACTCACAACAGTCGGCCCTTCAAATATTCCAGCCTTTACACAAGGAATATTCGTTTTGTACATTGGAACATTGCAGTTCTCCTCAATATGTCGGATTGGAATGCCACTCTCGAGAAGCGGCCTTTCAAAAGTAAAACTGCAACCTATTAAAAATGCAACCATGTCATCTTCCCAAAAATTTGTAATATCCGTTACCTCTTCAGAAAATACTCCGTCCCGGTAGATACGATATTTCGGGAAATCTGTTCTGATATCTGCATCTTTTGCTATTAACGCCGGACGAAATGAACCTGGCTCAGTTACATCCAATAGGGGACATTGTTTCGTGTTGCGCTGGCAAAACAGCAAAAAATCAAAAGCATGTTCTTTTTTTAAAATAGCCAAGTTTGCTTGGGTATACCCTTTTGACAATCCAGCTGTCGGCCCTGTTATTTCCTGTTTTCGTATTAATGCTCTAATCTCTTTAGGTTCTAGCAGTGCTACATCTCTCAAATTATATCCCCCTATTATAATAGAATAATTGCTTCACAAAAAAATTATTTAAATAATAAAGGCAATTGTTCGATCAGTGTCACGACTCCTAAATATCCCATAAGCACAACCACAATCGCTCCAGTGATTGTTAGCCATAAAGGATGCTTATATGCACCTACAATATTTTTCTTATACGCTGCAATCAGTAATGTTCCTAATGCAAGCGGTAAAATTAATGCATTTAGAGCACCTACAATAACAAGAATATTTACTGGTCTTCCAACAAGGGCGAATACTATAGTTGATATAAGTATAAAAGCAATAATAATCCAATTATGATACTTTTCAATTGAAGGGTGGAAAGTACGAATAAACGAAACAGAAGTATAAGCTGCACCAACAACTGAAGTAATGGCAGCTGCCCACATAATTACTCCAAAAATACGATAGCCAATTTCACCCGCAGCAAGTTGAAAAACTGATGCAGGAGGGTTATCTGGGTCGATGGATAGTCCCTGAGATACAACACCAAGTACTGCTAAAAATAAAGCTACACGCATAACTCCAGTTGCAAGGATACCGGCCACTGAGCTTTTCGTAATTTCCGGTAATGATTCGATTCCTTTTACGCCTGCATCTAGTAGACGGTGCCCCCCGGCAAATGTAATATAGCCACCGACAGTACCACCAACAAGAGTTACGATTGCAAACCAACTAATTTCAGTCGGCGCAAATGTACGAACAATTGCCTCTCCAACTGGTGGAGCTGTTTTGATAGCAACGAACATCATCAGCAAAATCATAACAATCCCTGCAAACTGTGCAAACTTATCCATCGCTTTGCCAGCTTCTTTTACTAAGAAAATAAATATTGCAACTCCAGCACTAATAACAGCTCCAACAATTGGATCTAGCCCCAGCATTGCATTTAACCCTAATCCTGCTCCTGCGACATTCCCGATATTAAAAGCCAAACCGCCAATAACTATTAAAATTGCAAGTACTACACCCAACCCAGGAAGGACTTTATTTGCAATCTCTTGTCCACGTAGGCCTGAAACACCAATAATTCTCCAAACATTCATCTGAGCAACGATATCCAGAAACAATGATATTAAAATGACAAAACCGAAACTTGCAGCCAATTGTTGTGTAAAAACAGTAGTTTGTGTTAGAAAACCTGGACCAATGGAAGAAGTCGCCATTAAAAATGCGGCTCCGAGAAGGACACTTCTATTCACTTTCTTTTTTACGGGACCTCCTCCACTCACTTCAGAAGATTGAATATCATCCATTACTGGCTTTTTTTTCGTACCTTGCATCTATTTACTCCCCCACTTCCCAATTGCAGAAATTGAAATCCCGTTTTTTTCCAAAGTTTCATTTAAATGCTTAGCAAATAGTAAAGCATTTTCCCCATCCCCATGAATACATACCGTGTCTGCACGCAATGTCACATCCGTATGTTGTTGCGACAATACTTTTCCTTCCTTCACCGCTCGAATCACTTGAGATGCTGATTGATTATAATCTGTAATTAATGCATCCTTTTGTGTACGGCTTGTAAGTGAACCGTTTGCTTGGTACGTACGATCTGCAAAAAATTCGTGTGCTGTTTTTAATCCGATTCTTTCTCCTGCCTTAGTTAATTCACTATTTGCAAGACCAAATAAGATTAACTCTGGTGACACATCATAAATTGCTTGAGCAATCGCTTCTGCAAGTTGCGAATCTTTTGCAGCCATATTGTATAGGGCACCGTGTGGTTTTACATGTTGCATTTTTTCATGGAATGTTGCTAAAAATCCTTGCAATGCACCAATCTGGTAAACTACCATATCATAGCCTTCTTGCGGTGTAATAGCTATTTCTCTTCTCCCAAAACCAACCAAGTCGGGGAGCCCCGGATGCGCTCCAATTTCAACTCCCTTGTCTAATGCCAATTTTACCGTTTCCCTCATAACAGTAGGATCGCCACTATGAAAACCACATGCAACATTTGCAGAAGTCACATATTTTAGGATTTCTTCCTGCTCCCCCAATTTAAAACGCCCAAAGCTTTCTCCTAAATCACAATTTAAATCTACAAGAAACATTTTTCTCCCTCCCGTAATGACTTGATAGATAGTTCCGAAATTTGGAACAAAAGTTTTAAATTATAGTATAAATTCTAGCATAATTATTTTGAGTTTAAAATCTTAAATTTAGAATTATAAGAAAAATATTAATTATCAAAATATAATCTTGTTTTTCTCTCTGAAACTTTTATAATAGAATCATTATCCGTAATATAGAACGACAGTTCCTAATTCCGGAACTAAAGGAGTTGACTCGCATGACGTCTTATAACATAAATGAATGCATTCAGCCTTTAGGAGACTCAGCATTAGTAATCCGTTTAGGCTCAGAAATTCACCCTTCCACACATCAAAAAGTAAAAAACCTATCTTTGTTATTAGAAAAAAATTCATTTACCGGATTTATAGAAGCAGTGCCTTCTTATACTACTTTGACAGTGTATTACAATCCGATCGAAGTATTTCAATCTAGAACTGCAAGCAATTCAAAAAGTCCGTATAAAATTGTAAGTGAGCATGTATTTCACTTACTAAAAAATCTTCGAATAGAAGATATCAAGAAACAAAGAATTGTCAAAATACCAGTGGTCTATGGTGGAGACTTTGGCCCTGATTTGGATTATGTAGCAAACTATAATCAGCTCACTAGAGAGGAAGTTATCCATATACATTCTGCTAATGAATATTTAGTTTATATGATTGGATTTGCACCTGGCTTTCCCTTTATGGGAGGTATGGATGAACGCATAGCAACACCTAGGAAGGATTCTCCCCGATTGGCGATTCATCCTGGTTCTGTTGGTATAGCGGGTAAGCAGACAGGCGTATACCCGTTGGAAACCCCAGGTGGTTGGCAAATTATTGGCCGGACTCCTTTGGCGCTATTTCTGCCCCCTTCATCACCTCCAACATTATTGCAAGCCGGTGATCGAATTCGTTTTGTACCCATTTCCGAAAAAGAATTTGAAGAATATAAGGAGCTGAAGTCATGAGTATTACTGTTTTGCATCCAGGGCTGCTTGCAACAATCCAGGATTTAGGACGATTTGGCTCGCAAAAATACGGTGTGATTGTTGGTGGTGCAATGGATGCCTATTCATTAAGAATTGCAAATATGCTTGTTGGGAACGAGGAAAATGAAGCTGTGCTTGAACTTACCATTTTGGGGACAAGCATTCAATTTGAAAGTGATCATTTGGTAGCTATTACAGGGGGAGATTTACAGCCGACAATCGATGGAGAAACAGCACCGATGTGGCGTCCAATCTATATTCGAAAAGGGTCTATCCTAAAATTCAAATCTGCTGTTTCCGGTTGTAGAGCATACCTTGCATTTGCCGGGGGAATAGAAGTCCCTAAAATTATGGGAAGTAAAAGTACCTATTTACGGGCAGCAATTGGCGGATTTAATGGCAGAGCCCTACAAAAGGGCGACAAATTACTTGTAGGGAGCCCAAATAGTAACATTAGCCACGCATTCATAAATCAACTTAAAAGAAATAACGAACATTTTACTTGGTCCATTAACTTTACTCAACTGCTCTCTTTTCCAAACTCATTCACAATTCGATTTATTCGCGGTTCAGAGTACGAGCGTTTTCAGGTATCCAGTCAGCAGACTTTTCAAACGAAACAGTATGTAATTACAACGCAAGCAGATCGTATGGGCTATCGCTTAGACGGAGAAACCCTACAGCTTTCAGAACAATTCGATTTGTTGTCTGAAGGAGTCACATATGGAACGATTCAAGTGCCTTCGAGCGGTCAACCGATCATATTAATGGCGGATCGGCAAACAACAGGAGGTTATCCGAAAATTGGACAGGTCATAACGGCAGACTTGCCTATATTATCCCAAATGCAGCCGCTATCCAAAATCTTTTTTAAAGAAGCCACACTTGAAAAAGCTGAATCATTATTAATGGAAAAAGAAAATATCCTTAATCAAATTGCCTCGGGCATTGTTATTAAAGCGTTACATGAGCATTGAGGATGGGGGCTGTCTGATGGCCTCGTGGTCAAGACGCCCCGTCATAATGTCAGTAACCAAGCTGTTTTGATATTGCATAAGCTGCTTTTTTCACCTTTTCCTGAAATACCTCCAAGTTATCTCCTTGATAGTTCGCTTCAATTCCTGCGATGCTAATTCCTGCAACTACTTCACCAAGATTATTAAAGATAGGCGCACCAACTGCAGATGTGTAGTTTTCTAATTCAGAATGGCTGATTGTATATCCTTCTTTTTTGGACTGTTGAATAATCTCATAAAGTTTTTCCTTGTCAGTAATCGTTCCTTTTGCAATCGGGTTCAGCTCTACCGATTCCAAATAGTCTTTCACCTCTTGATCAGGCAAGAAAGACAGGATAGCACGTGGACAAGCACCTGCATATAAAGGACTCTTTCGACCGATTGCTGTATAGAGCCGAACTTTTTGTTGGGTATCTACCTTCTCTATATAAACCGCTTCATCACCCTCACGAATAATAAGATTGATTGCTTCTTTCGTCTCATTATGCAGTTCGTTCATGTATGGGTAAGCAATTTTTCGTATATCAAGCCTTGATGAAACCAAATGACCGAATTTTAGAAACAATAGACCTAAACGATATTTAGAATCTGTTCCTTTTACTAAGAACTCCATTTCTTCCAAAGTTGAAAGCATTCGATAAACCGAAGTTTTTGGTATACCTGAGAGATTAATTATTTCTTGAAAGGTTAATTCACTATGTACAATAAATAAATTTAGAATATTCATCGATTTGACTACTGTTTTATTCGTGTTATTCACTTTCCCCCTACCTCCGATCACTATAAAATAACTCCATTTCCTCTTATCATAAAACACTTTAAATAATTATTGTATAAAACATTTCCCAATATACCTAATTCTTCCTGAAATCGGGATATACCGAAGAAAATGAAGAGATCAATACGCAATATCTTCCTCAAGCAAAAAAGCCTTTGCAATTTTTTTGCAAAAGCTAAATTTTATTTATTTAATAAAACTTTGGCTATCAATTGCTACATTTAAAATTCCCTCCGAAGTTGCGGTAGCGATCATTTTAATCCTCTCGGTAATCTTTAATTTCTACAATGTAGGCTACGTTAATAAAACTGTTATCAATTTTATAAAATTTAACTAGTTGTCCCGAATCAGTAAAGAAATCTTTTATAACTTTCTCATAGTTACCTGAAATTACATAAGAGTTTCCATTAGATAATAAGATTTCAGTAAAGCTTTCTGTAAACAAAACATCACTCCCCCATTCAAATTTTATGAATAAAAGAGGATAAAATGACAACAAAACACTTGAACATCCTTAGTTTAGTATTCAATAAACTTTAATATAAAAGCATACTCAACCGAGAGTTCAATTAACTTAATCATTTTTATTCTATTGGCGGCGTTTTGACACTTGTATTTATTTTAAATTCCCTTACCTGCATATAACATTTTTTTAGAGTGTCTGTTCGAAAATAATCTCATACAACCGAAAATGCATGGGGTTTCATCTGATTCTTTTTTGTTTTGTTTAGATTTGAAAAAACTTAAATTATCTTAGAATGCTTTTTTTACTTTCAGAATATTTAATTATCAAAAAACATATATTTTTTTAAGTTATTTTCTTCGGAGGTAGAAAATTGAGCAAGAAAAATAAAAATCATAACAAAACAAGTTCAAAAAATATTCCATCAAAATCCAAGGAAGCACACTATTATGAAAAAATATTATTAGATAACCCAAAAAATCCTTATACTTTGTATGCTTTAGCTTGCAAGTATGAATTTGAAGCTCAAAATTTCAAAAAAAACGGTGAAGCAGTCTATAAAGAAAAATTAAAACTTGCTCTTCACTATTTTCAATTAGCGTTAAACAACGGATACCAAGAATCCGAAGAAAATATCGAACGCATTGAAAACGAACTATATCCCAAACAACCCACTCCTTTTAAGACTAGTAAAAAACTGTTAAGAAAACACTTGGTTGTTTTCATAATATTAGTTCTGTCTTTGTTGCTATTGTTGAATAATGTGAATGATATTGGATTTACGATAAATCAAGAATCAGCTATCGATACTTTAAAACATCATACGCACTATTTGCATTTTGATGATTCAAAGTCTTCCGTGGAAATAAAAAATGAACTAATGGAAATAACTGCTGAATTGAGAATGCTCAATCCAAAGAATTCTTTTGATTTAACTGCCATACAAACTAAATCCAATGGCGAAACCGAAGTGGCAAAAATCTATTCATTTCCGGACAAAGCAGAACCTACTCTTATTAATAAAAATAAAAAACTCGATATTACATACGATGAGGACGCTTTTTCCCTAGCAATACTAAGAAGCGCCTTATATCACTACGTAATAAAGACAGGTGGATTTCCCCACTCATTGTCCGACTTAACGCAAGATTTCCCAAATAATTATATTTCGTCCATTCCAGTTAATACGAAATCACATAAAAATCATGTCAAAGTTTCTTTCGACAATACCGGTGGTTGGTTTTATTCACCTCCTGAAGATTTCACATTGGACCATCACTCCGTTTCCGACTTAGAAGAGTTAATTGCAACTTCTTTGAAACCAAATTTCAAACATCCATGTACCAAAAGATGTGATTTCACTCCTTTAGAAATACACATTGATAAAACGACTCATAGATTGGATGTTTTAATGAATGGTGTTTCAATGTGGAATTTCGAAGTAGGTTTAGGGAAGGACGATTCAACCCCAGAAGGAATTTTTAAAATCACAAAAAGAGTAGCTTTTCCGAACTTCCAGATATCTTCTTCAACGCCTGTATTCGGAACAAGAGGCTTAGAGCTTTCTGATGCCAGATACGCCATCCACGGAACTTATAAGGATAGCAGCATCGGAAAGAACGTTTCGCATGGTTGTATTCGACTGACTAATTCGGATATAGAATCCTTATTTTCCATGATACCGTTACATACAAATGTAATGATCAGCAATGATAGTTATACAAAAGAAAGTAGCGCTGTATTGGAGAACAATCCATCGAATACCTCACCTTCTAAAAATAGCAATAATAACAGCAATTCCAATTCGGAGGGGACAGGTGATTCCGTAGGGAGAGATAGTTTAGGAAGCGGAATAACAAACAGCAGCGGAGATGAAGCTGCAAACAAAGGTCAAAGTGAAGAATTTATAAAGGAAAGGGATTTAATGTCAATTTATCATTGGTCTATGTAGAACTAAAAAAAGAATCGACTTTATCTAGAATCTTTGTTCGTTTATTGGCCATATAAAAAACCAGGAAATCTATGATTTTCTGGTTTTTTAAGCGTTTCTCCAACTCTTAAACAGCATTATTTTATAAGGAATGTTTTAACAATATAAAGCTTACTTTTGTGCATTAACCACTTCTTCAGTCAATCTGTCTATGCTTGGTCTTATAGAGTTTTTCCCCGAGTAACTTTCCAGCAATTCTCTAACATCCAGACCAGAAGTTTCTTTTAAAGATTCTTGTAAAGTAGCCATTAGATTAGTAGCATATCCCGTAATTTTATTTGCTCCCCCACCTTCGCCGCTACCAGTGTCGACAACTGTAATTTTATCGATATTGGATAGTGGTGATGCTACTTCTTTTGCAAACTCTGGAATCATTCTTATCATCATATCCAATACAGCCGCTTGGCCATATTGTTCAAAGGCTTCCGCAATTTTGCGTTTTGCTTCGGCTTCAGCTAACCCTTTGAGACGAATGATTTCTGCTTCCGTTTCCCCTTGCGCTCGTTCAGAATCGGCTTTTGCCAACCCGTCCAGTCGGATTTTTTCCGCTTCGGCTTTCGCCAACGATTCGATACGGTATTTTTCGGCATCGGCCTGGGCCAAATCTTTCATTTTTTGAGCGGCTGCATTTTGCTCAACTGCATAACGATCCGCATCCGCCTTTTTCTTCACTTCTGAATCATATTGTTTCTCTCGGCGCAAAATCTCTTTTTCTTCCAGCTCGATTTGTTTCTGGCGCTCAATAATTTTTACTTGCATTTCCTGTTCGGTTACCTGCTGTTTTGCTTTGGCAGATTCCAGCTCATAGGCTTGGTCTGCGCGGGCTTTTGCTTTATCTTGTTCCAGCTTGAACTCTGCGATTTTCAGTTGGTTTTCCTTTTCTGCTTCGGCAATTTCCGTAGCACGCATCAATTCCGCTTTTTGCGCTTCTTTTTCAGCTTCCGCTTTTTTAATGCGTGTTTCTTTTTCTGCCTCCGCAGTGGCAATATCTGCATCGCGTTTTACTTGTGCGATTCTTGGCTTCCCTAAAGAATCCAGGTAGCCGTTTTTATCGCGAACATCTTTAATCGTAAATGAAACGATAATTAAACCCATTTTCGCTAAATCTTGCGTTGCGACACGCTGTACTTCCTGTGAGAACTTATCACGATTTTTATAGATTTCTTCCACTGTCATGGAACCCAAAATGGAACGCAGATGTCCTTCCAGCACTTCTTTTGCCTCGTTTTCGCGATCTTGTTTCGTCTTTCCTAAAAACTGTTCGGCTGCTGTAGCAATTTCCGAAATGGAGCCGCCAATTTTAATGATGGCAGTTCCATCGGCCATCACTGGCACACCCTGTTCGGTATAGACTTCAGGCGTTGTGACCTCCAGCTTGCTCGATAGCAAACTTAAAGGCTCCGATTGCTGAAAGACAGGAAATACGAATGTACCGCCACCGCGGATAATCTTGATCCGATTACCCGAGTCGTCGGTATGTACATTTTTTGACCCCAAAAAACTGCCTGTGACAATTAAAGCCTCATCCGGTCCAACCGTTTTGTATTTTGCGATATACACCCCGATAATTGCCAACAAAATGACTAATACGACTCCAATAATAATCATTGTCTCCATCATAATACTTTTCCTCCTACAATTTTATTTGATAGGGTGATTCATATTTTTTCACATACACCGTTCCCTCCTTTGCTTCAATAATTAAGACCTGTTCTTCATAGTCGATAAATTCATTATTAAAACCAGTTGCTCGCTTTGAAATGACGCCATTGACGGTCTCAATCACAATTTCGCCGTAGCCATTTTCCGGTATAGGAACAATCACTTTTCCGGTTTGGCCACCCAGGGATTCTTCTGTATAAGCTAATGAAACTTCCGCGCTTCTTATCGGAACTAAAATAAAAAAATAGATGAAAGTACTAATAATTGCGGAGATGCCACAAGAAATAATAAAAACGGAGATACTGGATAAGTTCGAGAACTTCTCAAATAAATAGCCACTTGCCGCTGTTAACGTGATGAACGATAAAATAACCGCAGGATCGATCAATGGAATTCCTTCAAATACTCCATCCAGCATTTCTGAGAACAGCAGATAAATCAGTGTCAAACACCCCGCGCTAATTAGCACAACCAAGTAGATTACTCCAAGATCTGTATCATACAACACTTTTTTCACCAACTTTCCCAAAATAATCCTTACAGTTTATATACGGTTTAAAAAGCGATAAGTTTCAAATTATTTCGAAAAATTTAAATGTCAGTTGAGAGTGAAATTTGAGTTGAATGTTAGTGGAGTGTGATGGAAGCCTACTGTAATTTGCGGAATAGACTTGTTAAATGAAAATCCAGCGCATACTAGCCGTAAATCTCATTTAGAAGTTTATATTGGAGTGTTTTTTTTGGAAATTCTTTGATTTACTCGATTAGATACCTACTAATCTTGTGTTATTCCTAAAGTTCCCCTTAATCTCCGCTTTACACGCTATCTATTCCAGCATTACATACCTCATCAGGTGCATCCGATCAAGACCATCTTAAAACAAAAAAGTTTTCCCTATCATTTTGATGATAAAGAAAACTTGTGCCTTGCCATTTAGCTTCTGGCTATTTAAATGCATTTAATTTTTATTTTCTTTCATAAATACAATAAGTATAATGATAGCCATCGGTCGTTTCGATTGGTTCGCTTTCAGATACTAATGTCCATTCCTCACCATAATGCGGAAAGAATGTATCCCCCTGAAATTCATGGTCAATATGGGTAATGTAAAGTCTGTCTGCTATTGGCAAAGCGAGTTTGAAAATTTGTTCGCCGCCAATAATCATAATTTCCTGTTCACCTTCGCAAATTTCCAGAGCTTCTTCTAAACTTGTTACCACTTCCACGTCTTCCACATTGTAGTTTTCGTTTCGCGTGATGACAATATTTCTTCTTCCAGGCAATGGACGGCCAATGGATTCAAATGTTTTTCTTCCCATGATCATTGGCTTCCCCATTGTTTGTTCTTTAAAATACTTCAATTCCCCTGGCAAGTGCCATGGCATTTTTTTTTCATAACCAATAACTCGGTTTTTGTCGAGGGCCACTATTAGTGAAATCATTTTTATCTCTCCTAAAATTGTCGTTGCAATTGCTCCTTATATAGAAGGATACCCTATTTTAGCTTTAAATAGTGAATTTCCTGCGAGAAAATAGGAAATCATTTCATTAGTATGCTAAACTAAATGGCGAACACAACGGCAATCACTATCCGACAGGAAAAAATAAATTTGGAGGACCACTATGGAATTAAATTTAAATGATGTTACGATAGAACGTTGTCTTAAAGACACGGAAGAAGTAATCGCAAAAGAAGAAGTATCTTTTCTGAATACTCCATTAAACTATTTAAACCAGCATATGGAAGAGTTCATTTTTATTGAATCAGAAGCTTTCCATGGCATGAAAACGGAAAGTCTTTCATTCGAAGTGGATGATGTTTTCAAAACTTACATGGTTTTATTCGGCTTTCAAGTGCAAAAAAAGTATGCTTCCACAATTAAAGCGTATTTGGAAGAGCACCTGCACGGAGAAAATATCTACGCTAGCTACATATTTTCAGGGGAAGATGGGCTCTGGGATGTTAACTTGCCACTAAATAATGTAGAAGGATTTACTGAAGAAATGACCTTTAATGAAGCCATTTCATTGATTTATAATTTTGCAGCTAAGTTAGTGCACACCATAGAACAACAATAAAGGATGAGCAGCAAATTGATAAAAAAAGAAAGTGAACGTACGTATCTATATACGTATGTGCATCATAAAAATGAGCATGAGCTTTGTCGAATGGAGATGCGGGCTTTTTTCGGTTTCGATACGCAACTGAATTATCTGTTTAGCCCAATCGAGATAGACCCGAGTCGCAGTCCTTTCATCGAGGAGCGATTGGAAATTTTGTTTGAAGCCGACAGCCTTGCTGAATTGAAATTGTTGGTTCAAGAAATGAAGATACCGTCCAAAACTTATAAAGTGGATTGTTTAAATAAAATGGACTTGGGCGAGACAAAGAAAATTCGCCATCCCGAACGCCGGGCAATTGAAAGAGAGCTGGGTCTAATCATTGATGGTGAGCCGGAGTTAAATCATCCTGATATTATTTTAGGCGTCATTACCGTTAATGATTGCTGGTACTTTGGAAAGCAAACAAAAAGTGTTTCCGTTTGGCGGGAACATCTACATAAACCGCATAGCTACTCGACCGCTTTAAATACAAGAACTGCAAGAGCCATTGCCAATATTGCCGTGCCTTTTCCGGAAGGCAAGAAGGCCATCGATCCTTGCTGTGGAATCGGAACGGTTGTCATCGAGGCGCTTTCCATGGGCATCCAAATTGAAGGACGTGACATTAATCCGCTTGTTTGTAATGGCGCTCGTGAAAATATCGCTTATTTTGGGCTCGAAGGAACCATTACAAAGGGACCGATCTCAGAAGTCATAAACTGTTATGATGTGGCCATTATCGATTTGCCCTATAATGTTTATACGCATATTACGAAGGAAGAACAATTCGACATCATTCGGCAAGCACGCAGAATTGCAGATCAATGCGTGATTGTCACGATTGATACCATTGATGAGGCGATTGAAGAAGTTGGTTTTGAAATCATTGACCGCTGCACAACAACAAAGCAATTGTTTGTTCGGCAAATTTTACTTTGCAAATAACCCGGGAACTACAACAGTGGGGGTTTTTTATCCCCCGCTGCCAAAATACTTTTCCACAAATTGTTCTGAACAAAGCTTTAGTAGATGCATCTTATTCCATAAATCAAGGCAACTTCAAATCATTATTATGTATTAGAATAATTCCTGAATTTGGCTTGATTTAAGATGTTTTGATGGGTACATCTGCAATAAACCGTTCAGCATCCTTTTCTAAATCTTCCTCCCCACTCATAATAAGAGACAAAGCTTGTTCCATGCTGTAAATGCCGGTTTCTTTTCCCATAATCCATTTAGATGCGTAAATTGCCCCTTGACCAAACGCTGCTCGATTATGCGATTCATGCACAATTCGAATCGTTTGGTTTGGCAAGCCAAATACGACCTCATGCTTACCAACAATTCCACCTACGCGAATTGAATTTACATGCTGTTCTTTGTCCAGGCCTAACTCTTCGGCTATGCGGAGAGCCGTTCCGGAAACATCTTGTTTTCCTCTAAAATGCTCTTCGATAATCTCGATGTCGGCATTTGGGGCGATTTTTTGCAACGATTTAGACGCTTCCATTAAAAAATTAATCCCCACGGTAATATTAGGAGAATACAAAACTGCCGTTTGGCGACTTAACTCTTTTAATTTTCGAATGTCTTCCTGATCATAGTTAGAAATGGCTGACACAATTTTAGAACCGTATTTAACAGCTTCTTTGTATACATTCACTGCACTCGAAGAGGAAAAATCAATAATAACATCAACTCTATTGTGTTTAAAAAATTGATCCATGCAAATATTTTCGATTCGATAGATTTTGCCCTCAGAATGGTCGAATCCAAGCAATTTGCTTGCGTATTCTCCTTCATGCATAGCCGATTCACGCATCACCCATTTTAATTCGCATTCAAAATCATTAATGATTTCTTTTGCCACGACAGAACCCGTCTTTCCAAAGCCAAATAATCCAATAGTAATCGTCAAATAAAAACACTCCTTTCGACTGATATGACACACCAGCTGGATTTCCAGCAGCCTTTAAAAGAATAGTCATATTTTTCTAACTTACCCACAGAAAATCTGTCTTTTTTAAACTATTTCTAAATTAAACTTATCACATAATTTTCCAACCCTCAAAGAAAAGAGCCATAAAAGACTCATTTCTTATGCATCCGGAACTCATGCATAAGAAATGAGCGAGAGTTTTCTTAAGGTTTTAAAACAAATTTAATGCTATTATCTTCATGATCGTGGAATAGTTTATAAGCTTCGCTTGCATCGTCGAGAGACATTTTATGAGTAATAATATCTGTCGGGTCAATATCACCATTTACAATCATGTTATACAATTTCGGCATATAGTGAACGACTGGGGCTTGGCCCATTTTCACTGAAATATTTCGTTCGAACATATTTCCCAGTGGGAACATGTTGTATTGCATACCATACACACCTGTTAATTGAATGGTACCGTATTTTTTTACAGCATCTATGCCGGTTTCGATTGCACTCGTCGTACCACCGGATAATTTAAGTTTTTGTTCCACCTTTTCTCTCATGTTCATCTTTCCATCCATACCGACACAGTCGATCACCACATCTACTCCGCCTTTTGTAATCTCACGGATATATAGACCCATATTGTCAATCTCATCAGGATTGTAGATTTCGACGTTATTTGTTCTTTTTGCATGTTGCAGACGGTAATCTACAGGATCCACTGCGATGACGCGGCTTGCTCCTTTCATCCATGCAAATTTTTGAGTAATCAGACCGATTGGGCCGGAACCAAGAACTGCGACTGTATCGCCTTTTTTAACCCCCGCATTTTCAACGCTCCAGTATGCTGTTGGCAAAACATCGGAAAGGAATAATAGCGATTCGTCTTCCAGCTCGCAAGACTCCGGTATTTTAAATGGAAGGAAATTGCCATATGGTACACGCAACAGCTCTGCCTGTCCACCAGGGTGATTGCCATATCGTTCGGTAAACCCGAAATATCCGCCAGTATCTATTGCAGGGTTTTCATTGGAATTGTCGCATTGACTTTCCATGTCATGTTGGCAGTAAAAACATTCCCCACAAGAAACATTGAATGGAATGATGACTCTATCGCCTTTTTTTACATTTGTTACGTTTGGCCCGACTTCTTCAACGATTCCCATCGGTTCGTGACCAATGACATAATCTTTTCTAGCTGGCAATGCCCCTCGGTAAATATGCAAATCCGACCCGCAAATGGCAGTCGACGTTATACGAACAACTATATCATCCGCTTTTTCAATTTTTGCATTTTCTACTTCTTTTACTTCAACATCTTTTGCTCCTTGATAAGTAACAGCTTTCATCTTGTATCTTCCTCCTTCACGGTTTATTGAAATTTTCCCGTTTCACATGATAAAAAACATGTTTTTGCTATAATTGAATTATTTTCTGCCTTTGTGATTACTCAAAAAGACTATCCAGGCTATAGCCCAGCGATTGAGCTGTGATGAATGCGGCAACCAGCAACACCAAAAATGCAATGAGTACATAACGTCTATTAAACAAGAAATCTCACTCCTCTTTCTTTCGTTCACAGGAATATTTATACATTACGCATCAAAGTGTTCAGCGTTATATAATATCTCTTTTCCGCAAATGGAGGAAGTGTAAACCTTTAATTATTTTTCTAGAATATTTAAGTTAGGTTATAATCTGAAATCATATGAAGAATGGATTAAAAAAGCAGCTAGTTCCAAATAGGAATAGCTGCTTTAAATATATTTAGACCGCTACGGGCGCTTTTATCGTTGGATGGGGATCATAACCGATTAACTCGATATCTTCAATTTCGAAATCAAATACAGACTTCTTTTCCGAATTAAGTTTAATTGTTGGAAGACTGCGTGGTTCTCTAGATAATTGTTCTTTCACCTGTTCAATATGATTCGAGTAGATGTGTACATCCGCCCCTGTAAAAATCAGCTCTCCGACTTCCAAGCCGCATTCGTGGGCAATTAAATAAGTCAGCAAGGCATAGCTTGAAATATTGTAAGGAAGCCCCAGGAAATAATCGACGCTTCGCATGGAAAACATGCAGCTTAATTTTCCTTCCACTACGTAAAATTGAAACGCATAATGGCATGGCGGCAGCAATTGCGACGCCAGCTCCGAAGCACTCCATGCATTGACGATTAAACGTCTTGAATCTGGATTTCTCTTAATTTCATCAATGATATACTGAATTTGGTCATAAACCTGGCCGTCCGCGCCTTCCCAACTCCGCCACTGTTTTCCGTAAACATTTCCTAAATCACCGTATTTTTTCGAGAATTCATCATCATTCAAAATTTTCTCTTGGTAGATTGTTAACTGCTCTTGGTAAAGAACGTTGAATTCTTCATCCGTTTGGGAACGAAGGCCAAAATCCGTCATGTCCGGCCCTGAATAATCCGGTGATTCCACCCAATGCTTAAAGCCCCATTCATCCCATATATGATTGTTATTTTGCAGCAAATAGCGGAGGTTCGTATCGCCTTTTAAGAACCAAAGCAATTCACTGACGATCAACCGAAAAGCAACTCGTTTTGTTGTTAATAGTGGGAACCCTTCTTTCTTTAAATCGAACCGCATTTGGTATCCAAATGTACTGATGGTGCCAGTTCCCGTTCGGTCTTCTTTCTTAGCGCCATTTTCCAATATATAATGGCCCAACTTTTGATATTCTTTATCTACTTTATTCATGGTAAACCCCCCTGTATATCCAAAGGTTAATTATATACTAAAGGCTGATGAAATTAACTGCTAATTTTACCTACCTTATGATGACAATTCCACCAAAATAAAGCATTGGTCATCATTATCGTATTTATCAAACTTATTTTCACTATTTTCGAGTTCTTTAAGGATTAACGCTTTTGTCTCTGATAAAGGTTGGAAAAACGAATTTTTTAAGATGGAATTTAGCGCATTTATTTCCAAAGCCTCCGACACGCCATCCGTATACAGGAGAATTCTTGTACCCTCCGTATATTCCAGGCTTTTTGACGTAAAAGAAATACTTTTAAACATACCTAGGGGTGGACTTGTCGCAAATAGCTCCTCTTGCAACCCATTTTGGTCCTGCAAAATAGCAGGCGGATGGCCAGCATTAAGGTATTCAATCGTCTGCGTTTTTGTATCAATGTTTAAATAAATGGCGGTGCAGTAATGCCAGGCCTCTTGGTTATCCTGGAATAGTTCATGCAAGTATTGATCGAGTTCTTGCATCACCACAGCCGCTTCCACTCCTTGCGAAATCAACTTATGGAACAAGGACTGAAGAGACATGGTGATTAAGGAAGATGAAATACCATGCCCCATTACATCCAATAAAATAATTCCATATTTTTGGGGAGTAATTTCATAAAATCCATAGATATCCCCGGATAAAGCTTTTGAGGCATGATAGTATGATAAAATTTTGATTTTATCATTCACGATATCTTTTGTTAGAGAGGTTTCCTGGATTGTCTTGGCAAGCTGCAAATCACGTTCTGTGTCCAGCTTAAATTTAGCATTTTCTTGATTGGCCTTCAGCAGCTCTAGCTGATTTTGCTTTAATGTTAGAAGAGCTGCTTCCAATTCCGATAAAGCCTTTTCTTTTTCACTATATGCATTTTCAAACATCTTCTTTGCTTTTATGAGCTCGTTTTCCAGAGCATTTCGTTTATGCATCGGTACGATTGCACAAATAATTTCGTTATCATGAAAGGATGCATTTAATAAAACAGGAATCTCTTCACCATCATGCGCAACCAATGAAACATACATTTCCTCGACATATCTTTCCAATGTGATTATAGGAAAAAAATATAGTTGAATAAAAACACGGGATGCATTCGATAGTGCAACATTAAAATGCTTGCCTATCAATGGCTCGGAAGATGGATATTGCAGTAGGTTCACTAACGTTTGATTAATTGTTAGAATTTTACCGTTCGCCGACAGAGTCATGAATCCACAAGGTGCATTTTCTATTATGTCATCCATTTAAACTCCACCTACACCCTCCCCAATCAGTGATTCAGATTGACTATTTAAGTACTGTTTTATAGATTGAATGGTTTCTTCCGGATCACTCATATGCGGGCAGTGACCGATCGCATTCATATATGTAATCGTGCTGTTGGGCATGTTCATACTAAGATACTCTCCGACAATCTTGGGTGCAATTACATCGTCAGCGCACTGCAAGATAAGGGAAGGCACCTTGGCTTTAAGGATATCCCGGCGATTATCTGTAAAGAAACAAGCCTTTGCAAAGGCATTGATGATTATAGGGTCTGTTGAACAAAAACGATTTTCGAGATTTTGGGACACATCGGCTCGCGCTGGATTATTTAACAAAGTAATAGAAAAAGCATTCGCCCAACCAATGTAGTTTTTCTCCATCATATCCATCAAATTGATTAAATCTTCTTTCTCAAAACCACCATAATACTCAGGTGGATCATTCAAATAACATGGTGATGGCCCAATCATAATTAGTTGTGAAAAATATTCAGGTTTCAGATTGGCTGCCAATAACCCAATCATGCTGCTGACAGAGTGGCCGACAAAAATGGCGTCATTTATATTTAGATCCGCGCAAACATCCAGGACATCCTGTACATATCCGGTTAGATTACTATATTTAATGGGGTCAAAAGCTGAAAGATCTGAATTTCCCAACCCAACATAATCAAACAGGATAACTCTGTAATCCTCTTCAAATGCTGGAGAAACGTCTTTCCATACTGTTTGGTCGCAACCAAAACCAGGAGCGAAAATTACAGTTTTTTTACCTTTACCACTAATATGTACGTTATTACGGTTGATAATCGTTTGATCCATAATATTACTCCCTTTTTGAATGATTTTTTATCATTTCGTTCTCTATCATATCATTCTTTTCTTTTTAAAACCTTTTTGACTTATTATTTTCACTATGTCTTATCATACTAGTTTATTTTTTAAAGATCATATAAATCAGATGCTTTTTTATTATTTCAGCTACTCTAAAACCAGCTGGATCTTTCATATGAACATCATTTTTTTAAAGATTGGGATGTTTGGAGTTTACCGATAGGGGAAAGATTACTGGTAATCGGGGATTCAAATTTCGAATGATGGCAAACCTGCTTTCAAAAAAGCAAAATAAAAAAGGCGCTGCTCGCATTACATTTTCTGAGCAGCGCCTTTAATCAAATGTGTCTAAATCATCATACAATTCAAGTTGTTTTTCCAATTGTTATGTTGCCTCCCGTAATAGTTGTTTGTTATTCTCCAGAATGTGTAGAATTTGGTGCAGTACTTTTTCCTCCACCTTCACAGACGAATTGACTTCCTTCATAATAATCTTGTTCAACTCCAAAATTGTGCTTACGTCGAGTTTATGTTTCTCCGCTAACTGAAACGCTCGCTCTAACTGACCGGTTATCATCAGCATCCTCCTCAAATTTTTATTACATCTTTATTTTACCTCATATTTTTAAAATTTTCACTATTCTGAGGTAAAATAAATGATTTAATTGTAATTTACTCATTTTATGCAACAGTTATGCATTCTGACTATTGGAGAAGCTACCGAATTAAAGCCTTAAAGGAAAAAACTTTTCAAATATCTGAAACGAACTTTTTTATCTTTCGTATAAAATAAAGTTCACTGATAAATGATAAAGGAACGGTTAAGACTTTATGGGATAGCTATTATTTTCTTTCGGTATTTTATTTATTTGGATTGCAAGAAAGGGAAACAAGAATTGAAAAAAATTATTGAGGCCCGAAAACCGTTATGAAGGACAGATTATAAAAATCGAAACAAGGAAGTACTGGGATAGTACGGCAGGTGCCTATAAAGAAGGAAGATTTGGCACTGTTGAAATCCAAACCAAAGAAGACGGAAAAAAGCATGTAGATATTTATGTTTCTAACTTTGACGTGCCAATCGGTACAAAAATCGATGAGGTATATTATAATCCAGATGTCTATAATTATGCCGTCATACCCGACAGAGACCAACAAAGACAAGCATTTTACGTTTCTTATTTATTGAGCTTGATGTTTTTTATTGGGGGCATTTATTTTTTATTAAATTCTTGCAAACACTACCTTAAAAGGCATTCAGGTACCAAGCCTGAATGCCTTTTCTATTTAGTAAAATTAAATTATTTAGGATAACCATTTCGGCGGAGTGTCCTTCGACCAATAAATATCGCCGAGCGAATGGTGGGCAACAAAATTATCGTCTGCTGTATGGTAATGGAAATTATAATAGTACCCTTCTTGCGGTCTTTTTTCTGTTCTAACATGGAATCGGAGCAAATCTTCCCCGCTCATTCCATGGGAGATGTGAAAAATTTTTTCACTATATTGTCCGCTTGGTTGGCTTGAAAGGGCTAAATATTTGACTGATCCCTCATCCATTGAATTGAACGTTTGTTCAATCACTTCCTCCAATTTCGGATAAATTCTTTCTTCAAACTCGTCTCCAATCACCGGAGCAATTTTCGAACCGAATTTTATGTATGTCTGCTCTTTGGCTGCAGTAAGAAGTGAATCGTAGTTCGTTAACTCATCTGGCACCTCATTGGGGACATACTCATCAACAAGCACCGTTTCTTGTTCAGTCGATTCTCTTGCTAATATATTTCGATTTTGTGATCCATTATTTGATTGGCCGTTATCCAATACGTCCCAAATTTCATGGTTTGGTGTAATAAGCCCTAAAGTAAGCATTGCTACAGTAATAACTAATGTTTTTTGCAACCACTTTTTCACGAAAATCACCTGCTATCCCCAACAAATTTGTTAAAACCTTCTATTATTTTAGACGAATGCGTCATTTAAAAGGTTTCACATTTTTCCATTTCATTGTACAATACTATTGTAAATAATGCGTGTCTTTTTGATAAGGGAGGTTTACAAAAATGGAAATCGCAGTAGGATTTGGCTTACTATTATTATTAGGTTATTTAACTTCCATGTGTTTCACGGACTAATTTCTATTATATTAAAGAGCTTTTCATTTTGTAAATTAGACAAGGGGTACCCGAAAATTTCGGATACCCCTTTAGCATTTCTTAGGTAATGTATAAATAAATATAGTCTCAACCCTATCATCAGGGGAATTTTATATTAATGTTTTGATACATTGTTTAACCGCGGTAAAATCCCACTTATGCTTTCTAACTTAAGCAACGCAAACCCATCCTACTTTTGCGTCATTGCAAGCCTCTACTTGCGCCAATGTGAATAAGTATCTTCAAAAACTTTCGCGAAACGCCAGATTTACTTATAAACTACCTTCGATCGCATAAAATGATTATAACACTAAATGATTGTAAAGTAAAATCGCTTTATACATAACACTATAACTCAGAATAAAAACATTTTTTACGGCTCATGATAAGATACGACTTATATTGACACCAACCTATCAATATGCTATTCTTTAACACGTTAGTAATTTAGCGAATGAAAGTGTTTTAAAAACTAAAAACAGTAAAGATCAAGGAGTAAAAGGTTATGAAGCGTAAATTTTCACTCGTATTTATTCTTGCAATGGTATTAACAATCCTTGCTGCTTGCGGGTCTGATGAGAGTTCGAATGGATCTGATGCAGGATCGGAAAAAGAGACATTAATCATCGGTATTGATGATAAATTTGCACCAATGGGATTCCGTGATGATAAAAACGAAATCGTTGGTTTTGATATTGACCTAGCGCGTGCTGCCGCAGAGGAAATGGGCATGGTTGCAGAGTTCCAACCAATTGACTGGTCTACAAAAGAATCAGAACTTAGCAGTGGCCGGATTGATTTAATCTGGAACGGCTATACAATTACAGATGAGCGTAAAGAGAAAGTTCTATTTACTGAACCTTACTTGGAAAATGCGCAAGTTGTAATGACTTTAGCAGATTCTGACTTAACAGCTTTAGATGATTTAGCTGGAAAAGAAGTCGGCATTCAATCTTTATCATCTGCGCTGGATGCATTAAATTCACACCCAATCAGTAAAGAAGTATCCTTAAATGAATATAAAGATAATGTATTGGCTTTAAGCGACTTGAAAGCTGGCCGTGTTGAAGCTGTAGTCATCGACAAAGTTGTTGGTGAATACTACATGACGCAGGAACCTGATACGTTCAAAATCCTTGAAGAATCATTGGCGCCTGAGCAATATGGTGTTGGTGTTAAAAAAGGAAATGAAGCATTGCTTGAAGACTTGCAAGCTGCTTTGGATACGTTGAATGAAAATGGCAAAGGTGCCGAGATTTCAACAAAATGGTTCGGCGAAGATATCTTATTAAAATAATGTGAACACCTTATAAGAGTTTCCATGCAAATGGGAAACTCTTATCTTTTTGAGGAGAAGAGTTAAGAAAACTCTATAAATTCATTCGATTTGGAGGAACAAAGGATGGTTGAATATTGGAATTCTATTATTTGGCCTATGCTGGAAGGCGCACAGATGACGGTGCTGCTCTTCTTCATTGCCATCATAATTTCCATTCCACTCGGTTTCTTGCTGACTTTGGCTGTAAAAAGCAGCTTCAAACCGTTATCATGGCTTGCACAGACCTATATTATCGTGATGCGGGGCACCCCGCTCTTATTGCAACTTTTACTAATCTGTTTTGGGTTGCCGATGCTTCCTATCGTAGGGGAATATTTAGTATTTGATCGTTTTGTCGCTGCATGTATCGGGTTTATATTGAACTATGCTGCTTATTTTGCGGAAATTTTCCGTGGGGGCTTATTGGCAATCGATAAAGGCCAATATGAAGCGGCACAAGTATTGGGCCTATCAAAATTGCAAACAACAACGCGCGTCATACTGCCGCAGATGTTCCGAGTTGCATTGCCGGCGGTATCCAACGAATCAATCACGCTGATTAAAGATACTGCCCTTCTATATGCAGTGGCGGTACCTGAACTATTGCACTTTGCTCAAACAGCGGTAAACCGCGATTTCACAATCGTTCCATACTTTATCGCCGGGGTAATTTATTTGATTATGACTTTAATTTTATCCCTATTCTTTAAATGGCTGGAACGTCGATACAAATTTGAATAGAGGTGAAACAAGAATGGCACTAATCGAAGTGACGGGTTTAAAAAAATCCTTTGGAACGAATGAAGTGTTAAAGCAAATTTCTTTTTCAATGAATAAAAATGAAGTGGTGGCAATCATCGGCCCTTCAGGATCCGGCAAAAGTACTCTTTTAAGAAGCTTAGTCAACCTAGAGCAAATCGATGGCGGCAGCGTACAAATAGACAATGATTTTCTTGTGAAAGATGGCGTTTATGCAAAACCTGCCGAAATTAAAGAAGTAACAAGCAAAATGGGCATGGTGTTCCAGCATTTTAATTTGTTTCCCCATTTGACGGTCAAACAAAATCTCGAAATGGCACCTTCCTTGCGTAAAACGGAATCTGCGTCGGAAATCGAAAAACGGTCAAAAGATTTATTGCAAAAGGTAGGTTTATCGGAGAAAGCAAATGCTTACCCATCCAATTTATCCGGTGGTCAAAAACAGCGTGTGGCCATTGCCCGTGCCTTGATGTTGAACCCGGACATTTTACTGTTTGATGAACCTACTTCTGCTCTAGATCCTGAGTTAACAGGCGAAGTATTGAAAGTGATGAAAGATTTAGCTGAAGAAAGTATGACGATGATTGTCGTAACACATGAAATGGGCTTTGCACGCGAAGTGGCCGATCGAGTGGTCTTCATGGATGGCGGGGAAATTATCGAATCAAACAATCCGAGTGAATTTTTCTCAAATCCACAACATGATCGAACGAAATTATTTTTACAGAAGAACTTGAAATAGGCTAAGCTAGTCGGGGAGAAATCCTGGCAGAACGAAATTGAAAGGGATGCGATTGACCGCATCCCTTATTTTTTTTCAATAAAACCGTAATGAAATTTTGCTGTAAGCCGATGCTCTCTTTGAAATCTGAAGTTTTCAAATAATTCAGAACGAAAATGTGCTTTAAACACCACGCGTTTTTTGGCTACTCTTAATGCTTCTGTTACCCATTCTTTTGTAAGTTGGTGATGGCTTCCCGCTTCCCGCAGTGCTTCAAAGTTGTTGGATTCCTCGATAATCTCTTCAAACATCGGGTCCATATAGACTACATCAAATGAACCCGTTTCCTGCGTTTTTAAAAACGTAATCGCTTCACAGTTGACCACTTTGATTTGGCGCATACAGCTTGTTAATGGCAGTTCTGCTGTATCATAAGAGGCCATGCCTTTTTTAACGATAAAGGCAACATTTGGATCATCTTCAAGTCCGACAACTTTTCCGTTTTTCCCGACTCTATATGCAGCAAGCATTGTATCCGACCCCATTCCCAAAGTGCAATCCAAGAAAGAATCACCTTGCTCAAGATTGCATGCCTCCAAAAGAGGGTCGTGTTCCCCTCTTGCCACACGTTTTAAACGAAAAGCGGCTGTGTTGGGATGAAAAAAGAAAGGCACCGCAGCACCTTTCGGGTAATACTCATAACGGTTCTTCCCGGCAACAATGACGTTAGCGTTTAAAAGTTCGCTGATTTTCACAACAGACCTTTTTTTTCGGGGTTCAAATTCTATATTTAACTCCCTGCATGCTTCTTGAGCAAGCTTCATTGACAAGCCATCAGGTCTCCCTGCTGTCGTGACAACTGTTACGCCTCGCATGCTTGCTTTAAAACACCCGTTAAATGTTCAGTTATTTGTTCAACTGGATATCCTTCTATCTGATCACGAGGAATGAAGTACTCCAATTGACCATCTTTTAAGATAGCAATCGATGGTGAACTTGGCGGGATTTCTTCAAAGAATCCGCGCATTGCAGCAGTTGCTTCACGATCTTGCCCCGCAAATACAGTCACCATGTGATCTGGCTTTACTTCTTCAATCGCTTGGCGAGCGGCTGGACGTGCCAACCCGGCTGCACAGCCACAAACAGAATTAATCACAACAAGCGAAACGCCTTTTGCTGTAGCCATAAATTCATTTACTTCCTCCGGGTTTGTTAATTCAGTAAACCCGGCATCCACCAACTCTTGGCGCATTGGTTTTACAATGCCTTTCATATATTCATCATATGCGTTCATGTACTCTACCTCTTTCGTTTATATTCACACTCTTTATTATAGCAATACCTGAACTGTATTTACAAAAAACTAGACTTTCGACTCTTCTTCATGCGGTACAATTTTATTAGAAGGAAATATTGACCTAAAAATGAAGCTAAATTTAATTTTTACGGTGCGAAGCTTTTCGAAAAACTAGCCTTTTCTTGTGCAATATATCCTTTGTATTGGACAGCTTTCCTTCTAACTTTCAGCTTTCTGTCCAATAACTCCCTCGTATTAGTCAGTTTTTGCTCTAACCCTTCCGTTAAGTAGATTCCTCCAAAATTAAAAGAGGGTGATTTCAAAAACTCGCAGGATACGAGCTTTTGAACCCCCTCTTTGATTACCGGTTAATTATTCCTCCCCTTTCCCTTTGATGATGATTTTTTTGCCCTTAGGGTAAGAAAGACCAAACCCATATTTATAAGCGTCTTTTGATTTATTGACATATGCGTACGCTGGGTCTTCCTGCGGTGCAAAGCTTGGTACATCTCCTACTTCATTGTCCACCGCTTTCATGCTGGCTGGAAGAGCGAATGGCAATTTACCCGCAGGATTGAATTCTCCACGAATAACATCCACAACCGCTTCAGCCTTCGTTCCAAAAGTAGCGATGACAGCAGCCGCATTCGGTTCGATTTTATCCAGTACCCATGGACTTGTCATATTCACCGCTGTAATGGTTGGAACCGTCTTTTGAATTTCTACAATGCGGTCAACATTCGCAATGCCTGTTTCAGGACCAACCGTGATTCGTGGGTTGTTATCCCAGTTGGATTGTACCGGTTTAACATAAATGTATGCATGTGTTGCTTCATTCAAATCACTCGTAATTTGGATGGAAGGGTCTTGTTTTTTAATCGCTTCGATCAAGCCTTTAGAATTAACATCCTCCTTCCCGCTTGGGAACATTTCAACATACAATTTAACATTCTTGATTTGGGCATCTTTTAAAGGCAATACATTCTGATCATTTCTTAATAAAACAACGGACTTCAAGTGGGCTTCATACGCCAGTTCGTCTACAGCCGGATTATCCACTACTTTCAGTGCATGCTGTGCATCCACATAAGGATCTTCGAATAACCCCAAATTCATCATTTCAGTTAGTAAAAATGTTACGGATTCGTTCACCGCTTCTTCTTTCAAAAGACCTTGCCGAACCGCTTTGACAATCAGTTCAGGTTCTGAGGAGCCCGAAATGATATCAGTTCCCGCATTAATGGCCTTTGCAAACTTTTGCTCAGGCGTTAATTTTTCCGCGCCCCATGCATTGTTACCAACCGCTCCGGTATCGGAGTTAACATACCCCTTAAAGCCAAGCTCTGTGCGCAAGAAACCATCCAAAATGGCATCATTCAGCGCAAATCCAACTTCTTCAAATTGCTGGTCGTCACTGTACCACTTCAATCCTTGGTCGGCGCTATCATTGCTTGGGTAGGCATAATAAGGCATGATGGATGAAACATTTGCCTTGATTGCAGCTTCAAATGGAGGAATATGATAGTTGAGCAAACTGCCTTCTGTCGGGTAAGGGTTGAATTTCCCTTCTACAAAGTGAGGATCTAACCCGTTATCCCGTGCTCCTCCTCCCGGGAAGTGTTTCACCGTAATAGCAACACTTTCTTCATTAAGCTTCTCGCCTTGGAAGCCTTTAATTACATTGTAAATCATTTCAGAAGCTACTTTCGGATTTTCGCCAAATGTATCCTCTATTCTAGCCCAAAGCGGATCGGTAGCTATATCTGCCGTATAGCCATAGACCTTTCGAATACCTGCCTCTCTCCATTCCTTGGCAGCGATTTCACTGAACTCTTTTACAGCTTCCGTATCGCCGGCTGCCGCAAATCCAAGCGGACCTGGCCAAAATGAATGCTGGCCTTCACTTGCGGATATATTCGTATAATCCGTGGAAGCATGGTTTCTTGGATTGGACGTGACGACAACCGGAATCCCCAATCTTGATGCTTCCCCCAATTCCTGTAATTGATTGGTATACTTGGCGATCACGTCAACAGTAGGCGTTTGACGGAAAATCACATAGCGCATATTCTTTCCAACAATCATAGGGTCATCTTTTTTCACATACTTGCCGTCTGCTGGATCGGCAATTGGAACATGTGTGTTAATGACCATTAACCCGGCCTTTTCCTCCAGGGACATTTTGGATACTAAATCGGCTACTCGTTTCGAAACAGGATTTCTCCAATCCTCGTAAGCATCCAATTTTTTATTGCCATTTAAATCTTTAAACTTTTTCCCATTAACTTTAAGCACCCCTTTTTTGGCTGCTTCAATTTCCGGTTGTCCTGTTTTGGAGTTCGCTGCTACGCGATATGTTTCAACGTCCGTACCCGAACTGCCGGGATTTGTGTTTTTGGTTGGATCAACGTAGCCTAATCCTTCACTACTGTTTGCGGCGATCGACGGTACTGCAACTGTTGCCGCTATCGATAAGGCAAACATACTCGTCATTGCTTTTTTTGTTTTTTTATTTTTCCTAAGTTTTCTTAAGATTGAACCCACGCTCATCTCCCCTTCTCCATGTCATTCATACTTTTGGTTGGCACGTAAATTTTAAGATTTACCTTGCTGCATTAAATTAAGCTATGAACTTTGAAGTGGTATTCAATTGTTGAAATAAATCCAATCACACTCCCTTGCAAGTTGGTGGCAGATGTTATTTTCATGAAGAAAGCGCTTACTCTTACAAAAATTTTATAGTAGATTGATGGTTTTCAATAGTCGTTTTTTTTAGGTGTTTTAGTGATTTTTTTAGGTCTTTCCAAAAAGTCCAAACCCATAAAAAATCCATCCTTCAATAGACACTAAAGGATGGATGATTAATATCCGATTAAAAATCAAAATACTCTTTCGCATTTTTATAGCAGATTCCTTCAACGATTCTTTTTAAGAGTTTTATATCATGGGGAACTTCTCCTTGTTCCACCCACTGACCAAGCAATTCGCATACTAACCTTCTAAAGTACTCATGTCTTGTATAGGATAGAAAACTTCTCGAATCCGTAAGCATTCCAATAAATCGGCTAAAGAGACCAAGGTTTGCCAAAGCTTTCATTTGTTCGAGCATTCCATCTTTCTGATCGTTAAACCACCAAGCTGTGCCAAATTGAATTTTGCCCGGTACCTCTCCCTGGAAATTTCCTATTAAACTTCCTATAACATAATTATCTTTTGGATTTAATGAATATAAAATAGTTTTAGGCAAGGCATCTTCACGTTCCAAACGATCGAGCAGCCGGTTTAGCGGCACTGCCAATTGACCGTCATTTATGCTGTCAAAGCCTGTATCCGGTCCAAGCCTTTGAAACATTTTGGTATTGTTGTTGCGCAAAGCATGGATATGGTATTGCATCACCCATCCTAATTTGGCATACTGCTTCCCTAAAAAAATCAATGTGTATGTTTTATATTTCTTCTCTTCTTCTTGTGTAATTGTTTGCCCATTCAATGCTTTTCTAAAAATTGTGGACGCTTCTTCTTTAGTTGTTTCTTCAACCATCATTGTATTGAGTGCATGATCTGAAACTCGGCAGCCGTTTTCGTGAAAAAATTGAATTCGGGATTCTAATGCACCCAGGAAATCATCAAAATCCGAAATCGAGATTTGTGAAACTTCCTCTAATTTTTTAACCCATTCCACGTATCCTGGAGCGTTAATTTCAAGCCCTTTATCCGGTCTGAAACTTGGCAGCACCTTCACATCAAAATCCGGTTCTTCTTTTATTCTTTTATGATATTCCAAAGAATCAATCGGATCATCCGTAGTACACACAACTTCGACCTTTGACTTTTTAATTAAATCTCTTGCTCCAAAGTTTTTGCCGGCAAGCTGTTTATTTACCTTCTCCCAAATACTTGGGGCCGAATCTTCATCCAAAATGTCATAAACTTCAAAAAAGCGCTGCAGCTCAAGATGTGTCCAGTGGTAGAGCGGGTTGCCTATCGTCATGGGTACTGTTTCTGACCATGCCAAAAACTTTTCATAGTCCTCAGCTCCCCCAGTGATAAGCTCTTCGGTTACGCCATTGGCTCTCATCGCCCTCCATTTATAATGGTCGCCATACAACCAGGCTTCGGTAATATTTTTAAATGTTTTATTTTCATAGATTTCCTTGGGGTTTAAATGGCAGTGATAATCAATGATCGGCAAATCTTTTGCGAATGTATGATATAAAGTGATAGCGGTATTTGTTGATAATAAGAAGTTTTCACCCATAAACTTTTTCATTCTTTCAACCTGCTTTCAAAATATTTTTTACTGCCATTAGTAATGAAGTTCCGATTTTAATTTTGTTGTTTTACGAAATTCGGAAGGAGAAGATCCGGTAATCTTCTTGAAATTATTACTGAAATAAGCTACTTCTGAGTAACCTACTCTTTCGGCGATGTCCGACATTTTTAATGTTGTATTTTGCAGCAGGCGCTTTCCTTCTTGAATCCGAAGTTTAGTTAAATAATCGACGAATTTTATATTTAATTGCTGCTTGAATAATTGACTTAGATAACTAGGGTTTACGTGTACGCTCTTAGCTGCGTCTGTTAGCGTGACTTGACTTAATGGTGTTTTTTTGATGTATGCCAACACCTGATCAATTGTGGAAGCTGGAATATCTTCTTCTACAGAAAAAGAACGGTCCTCTTTTTCCCTCTCTTCTTCTCGTGATTTCAACCACTTCAACAGACACTCTTTCAGGTCTTCTTCCTCTATTGGTTTAAGGAGATAATCCATGGCACCCTTGCGGAATGCCTGCTGGACATAATGAAATTCATCATGAACACTAATGACGATGCAATCCACCTTTCTACCCAATCGATTCAGTTCATTGACAAATGTCAAACCATCCATCACCGGCATACGAATATCCGTTATAACCAAGTCAATTTCATTATTTTTTATCCAGTCAATGGCTTCCAACCCATTGGAACATTCATGAACGATTTCTAATGGAAAATTTAACTTTTTAATGGACCACATAAGGGCTTTTCGCACCCATTTTTCATCATCCACCAATAAAATCCGATTCATGCAACGCCACATCCTTATCTTGTACAATTGGCATATGAAGACTAACTTCTGTTCCTGAACCCCTTGTACTTGTAATCGTGATTCCATATTCCGCGCCATACAAATAGCGAATTCTTTGATGTACGTTCATTATCCCTATATGCAGCCCTGCCAAGGTTGATGCATTTTCCCTTATTTTTTTCGTTAAATCGTCCAACATCTCTTTTTCCATCCCCATTCCTGTATCAGCAATCTTAATGATAAGCGAGGAGTCCGTGTGAAGATGGGCACTGATTGTGATTTTGATTTTCTTTGCATGTTCTCCAATGCTGTGGACAAAACAATTTTCAATAATAGGCTGGAGGGAAAACTTTACTACTTGATAATCCCTTAGAGGCTCGGCTATATCAAAAACATATTCAAAACGCTCTTCAAAGCGAAGTTTCTGGATTTGCAAATACATTTCGCTGAATTTCATTTCTTCGCGCAGACATACTGTTGATGAATTATTTCGAAGGTTGTAGCGTAATAGTTTTCCCAGCAAGGATGAGATTTCTGCGATATTTTCCTGCTCTTGTTCGAGCGCCATCCCCCTGATTGTTTCCAGTGAATTGTACAAAAAGTGCGGATTGATCTGTGACTGAAGCATTTTTAACTCAATCTCTGTTTTATTCAGCGACCATTCAGCTTCCCTTAACTTGGAAATATACACTTCTTCTAGCAAGGTTGATAGCTTTGCAACAGTATTGTTAAAGCCTTTCGTCAACTGGCCGATTTCATCACCCGACTCGACCTTTACTTTGCTTTTTAAGTTGCCAACCTCCACTTCCCTCATAAAAGAATGGAGTCGTTGAATTGGTTGAACGATGCTCTTTGTTAATCCATAAAATCCTGCAACATAGGCAAATAGCAACGAAATGATGATTGTCCATGTAATGACAGATCCGATTTGCCGGATTCCGCTCCGTAAATCATGATAGGAAACAGCAGTAAAAAATCGCCATCCCAAGTTTTGCGATAAGGAATAAGAAATAAATTCCCGATCGTCATTTTGGATGACCATCGAACCGCTTTTTTGATTTTCCAATGTTGCCAGCTCGCTAACCTCAACCTTGTGTCCAAGTTTCTGCTCATCAGGATGATAAACATAATGGCCGCTGGAATCCAAAATGAAAAAATAGCCGTTTTTATCTAACGTGACCATTCTTGAAATTTCTTCAATTCTTTTAAAGTTAATATCGATAATCAACATTCCCACCGGTTTTAACGTATGGGGATTGTATAAACGTCTTACAAGCGAGATGACCGGAAGCTCCTTATCTTTCAATTTTAAAGTCCTGCTTACAAGCATGACCATTCCGTTTTCCGGCAAGGAAGAATACCAATATTCATCTTTAATATTCATGGCGGAGTAATAATTTTTTTCTCCCAATAAATCCAAAATAAAACCATTGTCCAACATAATGGTAATATTCGAAATATCATTTCTTGAATATTCGGAATTCTTTAGAACGTCAACCGCCTTTTCTGAAAGGAATCGATTTTCTTCATCCATAATTGGTTCCTGCCTTAATAAGCTGGCGATTTCGGGAGAGTTGATAATCTTTAGACTTGTTATTTCAAAATCCTGCAGATAATATTCAATATGTAATTCTACCTGTTTAATTATTTGAAGACTGGATTCCCTAAACTCTTCTTCCATTTCGCTGGAAGAAAAGAAGTAGGTGATGATTCCAACCGAGAGCACCGGAAGGATTACCAATACAGTTGAGAAGATACATAGTTTCGTTACCAATGATTGATTTTTTAAAAGCAGAAAACGTTCGATCAGTTCAACAAATTCAGCCCATGAATTTTTCATTATGAGTCCTTTCCAATTAAGCATAGAAAATAGTTTACTCTTAATCTTAATGGAAAAGACCTACCCAGTAAATAATTTCCAACCAGGTAGGCATAAAGCAAATTTCAACATTTTTCGTGATGAAGCATTCCTTGTTGTTAAGGATTTGCAGAATTAATGGCATCCGCGATTTCCGGATATTCGGTAGTGAAATTATCTACGATTGGTTTAACAGCCTCTTTCCAAGGCGTGATATCTTCCACTTCCGTAATTGTAACCCCTGCTTCAGTAATCGTTTTTAACGATTTTTCTTCGTATTCGGCCCATGCCTGTCTTTGTGTTTCAACTGAATCCAATGCCGCTTGTCTGATAATCTCTTGATCTTCAGCCGATAGTTTATCCCACGAAGCTTTACTTGCCAGCAATACTTCAGGCACTCGCGTATGGTGGTCCATAATCAAATACTTGGCTTCCTGGTAATGGTTGGACGAGTCGATGCTTGGAAGGTTATTTTCGGCCCCATCAATTATCCCTGTTTGCAGTGCGGAGAATACCTCGCCATATGGCATCGGTGTAGCGCTTGCCCCTAAAGCTTCCATTAATTGAATATTAACCTCGCTTTGTTGAACCCGGATTTTTTGCCCTTTTAACTCTTCCATAGTCGTTAAAGGTTTTGTCGAATAGAAATTTCGAGAACCTGAATCATAATAAGCTAGGCCCTGCATTTTTGCTTCTTGCAGACCATCCAGTAAAGTGGTACCAGTTTCACTGTTCAGGAAATTCCAGAGATGTTCGTCACTGTTGAATAAATAAGGAATGGAGAAAACCTTTAACTCGTCATGGAATTCTGCCAACGGGCTTGAATTGGTTCTTGCAAAATCAATTGCCCCCAACTGAATTTGCTCCAGTACCGATTTTTCATCACCAAGTTGACCTGAAGGAAATACTTCAATCGTAATGCGGCCATCAGTTCTTTCGCTAACCAATTCAGCAAACTTCTGATCACCGATGACAGTAGGATAATCAGCCGGTTGATTATCGGCCAAACGTAATGTAATCTTTGGCTCCTCTGCAGGAGTCGTTCCTTCAGCTTCAGTTGCAGGAGCTGCTTCTTCTTGACTGCATGCTGCCAGAATGCCAGCAGCCAAAAGCATTGTTGTGAATAACCCTTTTACTTTTCTACCCTTCATCCTTCATATCCCCCTAAGTAAAATTTTTTATAATCCTAAACCTTTCGTTAGTCAGCCATCAAATTTGGCAGCCACATAACCACTTCAGGTATATAGGTAATAATCAACAGTACGATCAGCAGTGCATAGAAAAATGGCAACATGGCTTTCGTACCCTGTGCGATTGACACTTTCCCAATGGCACATCCAACGAATAAAACGGTCCCTACCGGTGGAGTCAGCAACCCGATTCCTGCATTCAGAATAAGGATAATCCCAAAATGCACCGGATCCATTCCAAGGCTTGTAACAACCGGAAGAAGAATTGGTGTCATGATTAAAATCATCGGAGCCATATCCATTGGGGCTCCCAGCAAAAGCAGCAAGATATTGATAATCAACAAAATAATGATGGGATTTTCCGAAATGCCCAACAACAAATCCGTCATCATGGCAGGTATTTGCAAATAGGCCAATACCCAACCAAATGCTGCAGAAGCGGCGATTAAGAAAAATACCATTGATACGGTTTTCAGCGTACGCTTTAAAACAACCAGAATACTTGATAACGGTGCTTCCCTATAGATGAAGAATGCAAGAACAAAGGAATATAGACAGGCAAGCGCTCCAGACTCTGTTGCCGTAAATACACCACTCATGATTCCGCCCAATATAATAACCGCGGGACTCAAAGATAAAAGTCCATGAAGGAGAATGCCACCAACTTCTGATTTGGGTATGGGCGCGGCTTTTTCATAACCTCTTTTTCTGGCAATCACGTAACCCGTGATACATAAAGCAATTAACATAATAAAACCCGGAACGATGCCAGCCATAAATAGACTGGCGATGGAAACACCACCTGCTGCAAGGGAATATAAAACCAAGTTATGGCTTGGCGGCACCACGACCCCCTGAATGGCTGATGCAATCGTAACGCCTACTGCATAATCTGCTTCATAGCCGTTTTTTTTCATCATAGGAATCATCACGGAACCGACGGATGAAACATCCGCAACTGCCGAACCGGAAATATTGCCGAAAAATAACGAAGCTACACTGTTAACCATTGCCAATCCCCCGCGAATTCTGCCAACCAACAATGTGGCAAACTTTACGATTCGATTGGCCAATCCTCCGGCACTCATGATTTGTCCCGTCAAGATAAAAAATGGAATGGCCAGCAGCGAAAAGGAATTCATGCCCTGAATCATCTGCTGACCAATGACAGGCAGTGGGATATCCAAATAGAAAATCGTCAAAAGAGATGAAATCACCAATGTCAGAGCTATGGGAAATCGCAGCATAATCAATATGACGAAGCTTGAGATTAAGATGGTGACTGCGATGGCTGATGTGGTCATGCTACATTCCCTCCTCTAAATCTTTATATTTGGCTGTGTTAATATGAAAGAAGTGCAGAAGTGTATAAAGGCAAATCATGAATCCGGTGACCGGCATGATGATATAATTGACACTGCTCGGCAGCTTTGTGGCAGCTAAAGTGGAATCCATTGTAAGCAGTGTAAATTGCCAACCTTGTACAACCAGATAGATGCCGAACGCAAAAACGGAAATTAGGATAACTTTATCGAGCACTTTATTAAACATTTTCGGAAAAAGATTTGTAAAAGAATCAATCCCCAAATGTATGTATTCACGGAAACCTATCGCAATTCCCATAAATCCAAACCAAACCAATAAAAGCAACGTAATTTCTTCCGACCAGAAATAAACAAAATTAAATACATATCTGGTCACTACTTGCAACGAAACCACCAATACTAATAAAATCAATGATAAAAGAGTAATAGACTCAAATAGCCGATCCAGGAAAGAATACACTTTTTTTAAAATATTCATCCACAACCCCCCGACGAAAGCGTTTTCTTTCTTTTGATTTTACAGTTAATTCAGAAAATTTTAAATGCAACTTTTTTTATAAAAACTTGTGTTTTTTTTAGGTTATCAGAAAAGCGGAGAACGCCTGTTAGCCCCGCGTCGGCTAAAACGCTACGTCCTGCTCCCGCGATTACTCGGTGCAAAATGCTTTTGAGCTTAGCCAATTTACTCACATCGTGTTAGCGCTTTAAATGAAAGAAACCGTTTCAAGGATGCTTTTATTCCTCGAAACGGTTTCTACTCAAAAAAACGTTGATACAGGTATTACATATTTTATTATAATTTTACTGGTTTTCCTATTTTCGCCGATTCGTAGATAGCCAAAACTAATTCAAGAGAGTTTCTGGCTTCTTCACCTGTTACAAGTGGTTCTCTAACATTAATGATTGCGTTAATAATATCATGGTATTGACGTTTATGAGACTGATAATTGGTTATTTTATTTGTGGAAGGACTTGAAGCAATCCCTTCATTTTTTGCTTTTGTATATGTCTTTCCATCTCGGAAGTTCCACTCTTCTACTTGATCATTCTTAATCACGACACTACCATTATTTCCGAAAATCTCAAGACTGGCACTGTATCCAGGATAGGCAGCCGTATTACCTTCAATTAGACCCAATGCACCTGATTTAAACTTTAATGATGCTACTGATATATCTTCTACCTCTATTCTTTCATGCCCTCTAGTTGCACAGTAACCAAACACTTCCTCTACCGGGCCCATTAAATAGAGCAATAGATCTATATAGTGGATGGATTGGTTCATTAATGCTCCTCCACCATCAAGTTCCCAAGTTCCGCGCCATGCACCACTATCATAATATTCTTGTGATCGATACCATGTAGTACGAGCTGCTCCAAAGTTTAGTTGGCCAAACAGTCCTTTACTAAGCGCTAGTTTAATATCATTTATTCCGTCATCAAAACGATGTTGAAAAATACAGCTTAACTTCACATTCGATTCTTTACAAACCCGTATTAATTCGTCCGTTTTTGCTAGATTAATTTCAATTGGTTTTTCAACTATGACATGTTTTCCTTTTTTTGCTGCTAAAATGCCAAAGTCGGAGTGGGTACCACTTGGAGTTATGATCGTAACGATATCTATATGATGATCATGTAAAAAATCTTGGTAATCATTGTAATATGGAATATTATACTGACCGCTTATTTTCTCCCCATTCTCTCTGCTTCTAGTAAAAATTGCTGCTAATTCCGCGTCTGGCATATTTTGAATACTGTTAATATGTGTTTCTAAAATGCTTCCACTCCCAACAATTCCAATACCTAATTTTTTCTTCATAGGTAAGCTCCTTTTATTGTTTTCAAAGAAACAGTTTTAATTTTTGATATCGCCCGTTTGAAAAAACATTCGCTCTTTAAAAGAGTAAGTAATTTTTCCAATTTTTAGAACTTATTATAATTCACCTATTTCCCAAACTACAAGTGCTTTATCAAGAGATTCATATTCCAATTAAAAAAGATGTGTTTGGCATACACATCTTTACAAACAATTAATCTTTTTCAGTTTATGGTTCGCGAGTATCGATAATAGGTTTCTTCCAACCTAAAGAAATCGCGAATGCTGCCGCCAAAAATAATGCAGCCAGATAGTACGGATAATCTACATCTATATCAAATAACATCCCACCTAAGATTGGACCTAGGGCGTTCGCCAGCGAAGTGAACATTGAATTCATCCCGCCTACAAATCCCTGATCATTTCCGGCAATCTTCGAAAGATAGGAAGTTGCAGCCGGTCGAATCAAGTCAAACGTCACAAAACAGATTGTAATGATCAAAACAATCATCATAAATCCCGATACTTGTGTTAAAACAATGATAAAGATGGCCGCTATGATTAAACAAAGCCGTATCAGATTGATTTCTCCCCACCATAAGGTCATGCGATCGAACAACAAAATTTGCGATAAAGCTCCAATGATCGCGGAGACCGTTATGGCAACGGCAATATCCCCTGGTGTGAAGCCAAATTTATGGTCTGTATATAAACTAAAGAACGATTCAACTACTGCCAATCCGAAAGAGGAAATGAAAATGATTAAAAAGGCAACCAAGAAGATGGGAATGAAAAGTTTCTTCAAGCTTGACTGAGAAGCTTCCTGTGCAAAAACTTCCAGTTGTTCTACTCGTTCCGGCTCTTTCAGGAAGAAAATCGATAGAATAGTTGCAACCGCACCCAATGCGGCGGCCGAATAAAAAGGTACACGTGTACCGATTTCTGCAAGGAAGCCCCCTAAACCCGGCCCGATTATAAATCCTGTGCTAATGGCTGCCGACATATAGCCCAATGCTTTAGGACGCGTTTCAGATGTGGTGATATCAGCAATATATGCCGTGACAGCTGGCATAATAAATGCGGCACTGACTCCCCCTAATATCCGGGAAATAAACAAGACTTCAACCGCTTCTCCCATAGCAAACAATAATTCCGAAACTGCAAAGGTTCCAAGGCCTAAAATAATCATAATCTTGCGTCCATATTTATCTGCAAAACGTCCTGAAATCGGTGAAGCAATCAGTTGAGTGAAAGCAAATGCAGCAGTTAGATAGCCGACAACTGTTCCGGAAATGTTCAATTCGTTCATAATCGTTGGCAACACCGGAATGATCAGACCGATGCCCAAGAATGCAATGAACAAATTGCCCAATAAGACCGCTAACACAATCTTTGATTTTCGATTCATAAATCGACTCTCTTTCTTAATATTGTAATAAATACTTCCTATTTATTACACTAATTACGATTCTAACCGATGCGGAGAAGATAGTAAATCACAAAAAATTAACATTCAAGTTTACATAATAAAATTATTAATGATACATTCTCGGATAATAAATTGTTTAAATATTCATACAGAAAATTAGACTGATTGTTTTTATTTCGATATACTTATTGTTGGTGCTGGATAAATAATGAGATTTAGGGGGATTTTTATGAGTGAATTGATTAAAATGCAATACGCAAAAACAAGACAAAACTTAACGAAAGTGTTGGAAGACGTTTCGCCTGAAGTGCTTGAGAGAATACCAGCTGGCTTTAATAATAATATTCATTGGCAAGTGGGCCATATTCTTGTTGCGGCCGAGCTATTTATGTTTTATGGGCAAAATAATTTACCGCCGCAGTATAACGAATATTTCAAATCAGGTTCAAAACCTGCCGAGTGGGCTGGAGAAGTTCCTTCGATTTCATCTATATTAGAACTTTTGAATGAACAGCTTGAGCGAATCAACGCTCTTCCGGAAGAAGCGTTTACGGTTGAATTGCCGGAACCATTCATCGGCAATAAGAATACAGGTGAATTAGCTGCATTTGGTGCATTCCATGAAGCTTTGCATTTAGGCCAGATTCAAATGCTGAAACGTTTCATTTTAGCTTCTGAAGCTGCACAATAAATATGATAGTAAATATGTTTTGTCCTCCTTTACGGGACTAACAACTCCAAAAAGCGCAAGAATAATGAATACTGTTATTCTTGCGTTTTAGTTTTCCTTAATAAAGGCAGATTTCTTCCTTCATTTCTCATAAAAAAACAAGTGAAGATTCTCTCCACTTGTTTTTTTATATTGATTGAATTATAATTGGCCATTCTTGATATTTGGGGATGGCTGTGTTTGGTATACTCTTGAATTTGCTGGCACCGATTGCGTTAACCAGATATTCCCTCCGATTACGGAGTTTTGGCCAATTGTTGTGTCTCCGCCAAGAATCGTTGCACCTGAATAAATGACAACATTATCTTCAATGTTCGGATGGCGTTTAATGCCTTTAATCGGATTGCCGTGTTCATCCAGCGGGAAACTTTTAGCTCCCAAAGTAACACCTTGATAGATTTTCACATTTCTGCCAATCGTACAAGTTTCACCAATTACGACGCCCGTCCCATGGTCAATAAAGAAATATTCCCCTATTGACGCACCAGGGTGGATATCAATTCCTGTCAATCGGTGGGCATATTCCGACATAATGCGCGGAATAATCGGCACTCCTGCTTTGTATAATTCATGCGCAATTCTATGAATCGTAATGGATTGAATGGAAGGATAACTCAACAGGATTTCTTCCAATGATGTTGTTGCCGGGTCTCCGTTGTAGGCTGCACGAATATCCGTTTGGATTACTCTGCGGATTTCAGGCAGCTTTTTAATCAAGTCAATCACGATTAAATCCGCTTTTTCTTTTGCTTCGTCTTCGTGAATCGAAGAATCATTGATTAGTACTTTTTCAATTAGTTCTTTTAAATTGATGGCAGATGTTCTTAATTTGTTTCCGATGGAGATATTAATGCGCGTTTCCACATTTGAGTATTTATCACATAAGCACGGAAATAATGCGGATCGGAAATCTTTTATTAAAGAGTATATGGATTCTTGTCCTTCAAAACCGATTGTTTTATCAATTGAAAAATGCTCTCTATGTATTTCTTCCAGTGATTGTGAAATGGTAGGTATTTCACTATTGAGCCAATCGTTTAATTTCATTATAACTTCCCCCTTAAAGATCATAAAAGCAGCTCGTACTTATTTGTATTTTTGCTGCCTATGTTTCACTTACTCTATTTTAACATCTTTTGAATTTATTTAAATAGCGTAAAAATTTTTACTTCAATCGCTCTTATACCTTAAGCAATACCTATTTACAATACTGTGACTTGCTCTTGTTCTACTTTCAGATAGATGACAAGTTCCTGGCGATATACACTTTCCTCCAGATAATGATCGAGTGTATGGAAATCGTATTTAAAACTGCCAAAAGGAAATGTAACATTTGCGCCTTTGACTGCTGCAAGCAAACCTGCCACATCGTCTGAGACCATTTCCAATAATTCTTCTCCCGTAGCTGTTAAAACAAAAACTACATTCATCTTCATCTCCCCCTCTTGTTTACCTAATGTTGGGCATTTCCTTTAACTTGGTTTGATTTTCAACAACCTATGAAACTGGTCATTTTTCGCCACCACGTCGGATTGTTCTACCTCAATTATAGTAGTTGAAATTTTTAGATTAAGAAAGCAAAAGGTTCTACAGATTGTCTCTGTAGAACCTTTAAAATAGCCTGTTCACTTCTAGCCTATTGTGATGGGCGCAAAAAATTCATCGTATAATGCACGCAGGATTTGGTTTTCAGTTTGTGAAAGAACGCCAAATACCAGGCTTACTTCCGAAGATCCTTGATTAATCATTTCGATGTTGGCACCAGTTCTTGAGATGGCAGATGCTGCACGCGCTGCAAGGCCAGTGTTGTTGCGCATACCTTCTCCAACAATAACAATCATGGAGATTCCATGGCGGAAGTATACATCATCTGCATGCAATTCTTCTTTCACTCGTTTAATAATACGAGCTTCTTTTTCGTCCGTTAACTGAGTGGAACGGATAATAACAGAAATATCGTCCAATCCTGAAGGCGTATGTTCGTAAGAAATTTTTTCTTCTTCAATAATCTGCAGAAGTTTACGCCCAAATCCAATTTCACGATTCATCAAATATTTGGAAACGTAAAGAATGGAAAAGCCGCTATCAGCAGAAATACCTGTTACCGGATGACTGCCTGCCAAAGAACGAGTTGGGAGAATCTTAGTTCCTGGAGCAGATGGATTATTTGTATTTTTGACATTGACCGGAATTCCTAATTTGTATACCGGCATTAACGCTTCATCGTGGAAAACAGAGAAGCCGGAGTATGATAACTCGCGCATTTCCCGATAAGTGATTTCCGAGATGCCTACCGGATCATTGACAACTTTTGGATTTGCCGAAAATACACAGTCAACATCCGTGAAGTTTTCATATAGATCGGCTTTAACACTTGCCGCTAAAATCGAGCCAGTAATATCTGATCCGCCGCGATCGAATGTACGCAGCACCCCATCCTTTGTATAACCAAAGAATCCAGGATATACGACAATTTCCTCGCCCTTAGCCAAATCCTTTAAATTTTCATATGTTTCAGGAAGGGCATAAGTGCGCTCCGGTGGGTCATTCAACACGAGCCCATCTTTCGGGCTGACATATTTTGCAGGTACTCCGATTGAATTGAAATATTCTGCAACTAATTTTGCGTTATTGTCTTCACCGCTTGCTTTTAAATTATCTATAAATAAATTTTTATTTGATTGATCAGAGTCGATTCGTTCTTGCAAATCTTTTGCAATTACATCACAAATCTCGTGATTTAGCCCAAGGTCGGCTGCTATTTCCTTAAACCGATTGACAACACGGTCTCTTTTTTGCTCAATATCCCCGTTGTTCAGTACTGCATCTGCCAATTCGATTAAAAGGTCCGTTACTTTAATATCATCGCTAAAACGTTTGCCAGGAGCGGAGACCACAACAATCTTTCTTTGTGGATTAGCTTTCACAATATTCGCTACTTTTTTAATTTGTTCTGCGCTAGCAACGGAAGTACCGCCAAATTTACAAACTATCATATCACCAAATCCTTACTATTTCATATTGTTGTATTTCCCGAAAAAACATTTGATTGTTCACAGTGTACAAATTTTACAATCTTACGTCAAGTATATTTATAGAAATCATTGATAAATTACCTTAAAAAGCCAGACTTTAAACAATTGATTATTCATCTTAAATGAAATAAATTTTAAAATTAATCAATTTATTATATGTAAATTCTTAATTATAAAAAGCATAATTGCCTAATTCTTTTAAACTCGAAGTATAACGAAATAAAAAATTTTTTCAAAATAATGATTTTAATTGAAAAGAAAACCGTGTGCATCGTTGCAAACGATGCACACGATTTACCATAATCGTTTACATTGACACGAACCTATTTATTTCGTCAATTTATTATATACTATCTATAGTAATTAGCAAGACACAATAATTGTTATTTGTAAACAGAGCTTATTTCAAATCAAAAACTTTGAAATAACAAATATCATTTAAATTCACTTGTTGTTTTTCACACTTATTTAAAATCGTGACATGGTTTTCTTCTACCTCTGTAAGCAATCCTTTCATTTTCCCTTCATTTGAGAAAATAAGGATGTCTTCCCCAACAAATTGTTTTAGTTGTCTGAAGAGGAATATGCCAAAAAATAAGTTGATGAAATCGGGATGTTTCGATACGAACTCTCCAAAATTAAATGCAAGCTGGCGTCTTAAGTGTTTGTCGGCGTCAATGAACTCGGGCTCGGATTCAACCCCTTCAGTATGAGCATGCTTTTTAATATTAAGGAGTTTTTTAAATGGGATGAACACTGTCGAACCAACTTGATTTAATTGAACAAAATCTCTTCCTGCAGTCGCAAGTTTGCCTTCAAGCCATATCGATCTCACCATTTCACAATCATCTTCTTTAATCTTGAACAAGTCATCATCATGTGTTTCTTCATCTAGTTGCATTTCTTCTTCACTTAAAGATATTTCTTCTACGTTTTCATGAAAATCGCATTCACATAATACTTCCGCTAAAACGATCATGCCACTCAATTCAAGAAGATGAAGTTGCAATTGCCTTCTATTATTATTGTCGGGCTGGGAACCTAAAGAACGCAGAAGATCATTGGCCTCTTCAATTTCAGCTTGAAATTCATCCAAACTTTCTTGATCTCGCGGACTATTTGGGGAAGCAAACCTGCGTGTAGGGATTTTATCCTGACATAAAAAAGGTGAACCAAATAAATCTACAGCTAAAGGACAACAACAAGGAGTATGGTGACAAGTTACACATCTTCGCATGGGAACTCACCTTCAATCTGTTCTATTGGCTCATTGAGGATCTTTCCTTTAACAATTGCTTTAATGGTACGTCGCCTGTTGAGCAACTCTCTTCTTTGTTTTGGTATAGCATCCTTCAGAATATGACGTCCATTTTTTACCGCGTGCATTTTCAATGGCGCCAACTTTTGCCGTTTGTTTTTAAGAACACGCAGAATCCCCCATAAACCAAGTTCAATATCCCATCGAATATTTCCTGATCGGTACATATAATCACCTGGTCGATTAAAGAAGCCACCCGCTCCATAAAATAGTTGCATATTGGCATTTGCGCCTACTGTTAGATGGTCTACTTCAGAATCAATCGATGAGTTGATATCATCTTTACTGCGGAAAAATTTGTGGCCGTGTATTACAAATGAATGTGCCCTTGCTCTATCCGCCGGGAAAGTAATTCTCATAGTAATCGGATCCCCGGGATATGCCAAAAATAACGGTGTGCTCGGATCTCCAAATACTTTTGTGCTAAAGACTTTATGCACTTCTTTAAATCGGTTAATTCGATTTCTAAATGGTTCGTATCGATAATTAAACCCTCTGGAGCCTTGGTCTTCAAAATCTGCCAACTCATCTTCTTCATCGTCTTCAAACAACACTTGTGGATCTATAATGAGGTTACCGTTTTTGTCTACTAACCTTACACCATCATGCATAAGAAGACAAAACTCTCTAAATTCCGGCAATATTGGGTTGGAAATGATAACTTGGCTTCCTGTCTGCACCTTTTCTCTCGTCTTGGCATCTAAATATTTCGAGCCAATTGCTTCCGCAATAATCATTCCGAATGCTCCGTGGTGACGATGGTTGCGAACATCTGCCATGTCCCAAAGGTTAGCTGTACCGAATCTTTGGTCAATATACCAATGATAGGTTATAGATTCACCCGGTCCAATCGTTTGGTCAAAATTGAAGCCTACTGTTGCGCCATCTGAATGTCTTACATCATATTCTACTAATTGCGCGTGCATGGAGATTCGGTTCGATGGTGGGAAAAATGCCTCAACTGGCACCTCGGGATAACCATGGAGGCCATCATGATGATTTTCTCCTGTCAAACAGTTTGTTAACGTTACTTCCACATATTCACCAACATTTGCACGGATAATTAATGGTTCTGGATTTTTCTTCCCACATAAAATGTCTTCAACATCTTCTTTTAATGCAAACACAATTCCATGTGGGTCGTGATCGCCATCTTCATGGTAGATAATCTTCGTATTGATGGCTGCAACATCATATTTTCTAACTTTTGCACCCTTTGGGTAGCTAATTTTATCCGCTATAGCCATCGGTGGCTTTTTACCTGTTTTTTTCGGTAGTGGTTCATCTCTCCAACAAATATCATCCAATCGATCAGGCAAAGGCAATAAATGATCGACTCTTTTTTCAAAAGTACGGAAGATTCCCCAATTCCCTAACCAAATATCGTCTATTGAGCCAAAATGATAGAGCATATCAAAGTCGCCTTTGCCTTCTATAGCGAATTCTTGTGTGAAAGATTCGGCAATCACAAGATGTTTCTGCTGATCTAATTCAGAATCTAAATCTCCCCGTTCTCGATTCCATCTTTGCCTATGGAGATTAAAACTATGAGATTCTTCATGAGATCCTTGTATTAATCGGACTCGTACCGGATCTCCGTTATAAGTTTCCAGCATTGGAGTAACCGGATCACCATGTACCCATGAGCTAAACACATAGGCAGGATCGCATTCCGGTTCTTTCAGTCTAAATTGAAGCGGTTCACTCCGATAATTAATGCCCATTACTCCAGGATCATCTGGTGAACCAGGGAACGGTGGTGGATTTAAAGGATTTCCATCTTTATCAAACAACAAGGCAAAATCATGAACTAATAAATTTATTTCCCTGAAATCAGGAATGATTGGATTAACAATCATTGCTTGAGTCCCTGCACGAACTTCTTCACCTGTATAAGGATCAAAATATTGAGAGCCTCTTGCTTCAATATTAATGCTTGCAAATACACCATGCAGTTGATGTTCATTGGCAAATAAATGATCATGGAAGAAGGTTGATTTCAGCTCCACATCTGCAAACCATTGATATTCAATCGTCTCACCCGGTAACACAGAAGAATCATAGTTCCAGCCTACATTTGCCCCGTCTGCTACAAGCACATCAAACTTAACGAAATGAACATGCATTCCGGCTTCATAAGTTCTATTAACTAATTGAAACGCATTTCCTCCGATTGTTTCAGGCAGCTTATTTGTGAATCTGAAACGTATTGCCTCCCCTGCATTGGCTCTAATTACAAGAGGTTCTGGTTTTTTACGGCCAGAAAGAATAGCCTCTTCATCTTCAGCTAAAACGTAAAGTCTTCCTTCTGGATCGTGCCAACCTTCTTTATTATAGATAATTGGCATTTGTATCAAAGAGACGTCAAAAAATCGAACTGGTGTATCTTCTTTTGCCGGATTAACAAAAACCGCTCCGGGAACAGCATTTTTGGCAAAAGCATTTTGCTCAATCTCCGTTGGTTCCCTGCCATTTTCAATGCCAAGTGGCGGTCTAGGTGCCTTAAAGCCTGGGATACCCGGAATAAAGTTAGGAAACCCTGGTTTTTCAGGTGTCGGTCTTGGCGGTAGAGGTCTGTCCGGTAGTGGTTGAAGTGCTTTAATTTGCACGCCATTTGGGTAACACATACTGCCATCTTGCAATGTATCAAAATTACGTTGCAACCCCCACATCCCTTCACCAAAATGGGGATAAAGATGACAATGTATGATCGCATCTCCAATTGCTCCATGTAGGCTTCCTGCTCCATATGCAGGAGAAATGGTATATTGAGTTTGTGGCGATATTGCTTGCACATCGAGAATTTCAGAATCCGAGTCAGTTGGTTCGAATAACCATTGATGCACATGATAGTGGAAAGAATGGGTTTCTTTTGTCCCGCCATGTACGAGGCGAATTTTAATCGGATCCCCAATATATGCGCGCAAAATTGGTGTATCCGGGTCACCAAATACCCACGAATCATGATGGACCTCTTCTCCTTCACAATCTGGGCAAACAACGCCTTCATGCATCAGTCGCAATCTATTTCTCATAGGTTCTGAACGGTAATTTATAAGATGAGTTGCTTCCGGCTGCAGTGTATGTGGACTAATCGGTTTCTGCCCTGTTAAATCATCCACTTCCATTTCATCATGGAAGAACCAACCGAACTCTCTAAAGGATGGCAACAAAGGATTATGAACATCCGCAAAATTCCCGCTATTGATTGGTTTTCCCGTTATTGGGTCAGTCCACCATGAGCCTCTTGGTTCGACAAATAATGCACCAAAAAGCCCGTGGACATTGCTTCCCTTTTCACTCGATAATGGATTTCCTAAATCGGAGAAGAAATGAATGCCTTCATGATCTACTTTCCATTTGTAGATAATCGCTTTTCCTTTAGGAATAGTCGTGTCTGGATTTAACCCTACAAATGCTCCATCTGAAGTAAAAACATCATATTCCGCATTTTGGATATGCATACCAGTATTAAATGGAAGCTGATTTTCAAAAAGAACTTCAATTTCGTCGCCCACATTTGCACGGATCACTAATGGTTCGACTAAATCAACAGTAGAAAACGGGTTTAACTTTACTTTCTCTTTAACAACATCTTCATTTTCTTTTAAAACATACATCATACCATCTGGATCATGATCGCCAAATCGATTCACCACGATTCTAATTGGAATTGCAACAACATGAAATTTCCTAAGCATGATGACCATTCCTTATATCGGGAATAGGACGATGATGATCTTTTTCGATATAAAATACTTCAATATCATCAATATGCACCCGGAATTCTTCCCCATCTAATTCAGTTACATTTGTTACTTCCGCGCAGATAAACAAATAATCACTCTCAACTTTCTCAATTCTCCCAATAATTAAAAAAGGGAAAGGAAAAATTATGATCAGCGCTCTATTCCCTACATTTTCCCTAAATTCCATCGTGACATCAAGTTCACGAATAGCATTTATATCCACTACTTGTTTTCCTGATTGATTCAGAAAATCATCCCTCATAGAGTTCACCCTTTCTGTAGTTTTTTCATGTCTCTAAATAAGCGGAATTTGTCGATTCATATCAAATTCAGTGAACACTGCAATATGTTCAATTGGAAAACTTAAAGGTGTCGGAAAACGATAAAATGGTGCGTTGTGCATTTTGATGATTACAGGATCTAATGTGATAAACCCATTTTGAACCTCCGTAACTACACCAGTGAAAATTGGACGAAAAGTTTGGCCTAAAAGATTTAATTGTTTACTTTCCGTTACGAGTAATACCGATTTATTCAATACGTCAAGGAACAATCTATTTTCAGGGAGAATATTCTCTTCCACTACTTATCACCTCCTACTTTTTTAGTCATAATTAGTTTATGGAACTATAATTTATTTACATAATCAAACACACAATTTTCCAGTAATTTAACAATTATTTTCCAAAAAATATATTTCTATTGAAAATTCCGCTTTTAAAAAAGCAGTTATTTTTCTCTTGTTAGTTTACTAGCAAATAATTTAGCGAAGAACCGCTCGAAAAATGAAGTAAATCTTGTCTGTTTAATGTATTGAATGTTGCGAATTGAAATCTCTTTTTCATCTATTTTCAATTTTCCCTTAAGTACTTTCCGAATTTTACCCTTCATGATTGTTTTGGAATAAATGGTTAGTTTTGTGCCAATCCATGTTTTTAAATTGGTTTCAAGTAACTCTTCAAAAAATTGCTGTCTTAAGGTCTCCTTTTCAGCTACAGTTACAGCAAAATTTGTAAGGAGTTTCTTTCTTAACTCTGCATCTATAACTACATGCTGATGTGTTCCCGGGACATCGGGGAGTCCAAAGGGAGATTTTGCAGAATGAATCACCGAATACGGTATCCATATTCTTGTAAAAAGCGTTCGAAGCATGACAAAATCTCTCCCCACAACAGTTACTTTCGCAATAGTATGAATGACTTCTTCATGATTTCGCGAATAAACTTCAACAAGTTGATTCTTTTTTGATTTAAAAAACTTTAGTAGAATCATTTGCTGTTTCGAATTTGGGAGCTTATTACCCAAGTTATTCAAATTCGCACTATGAATATATTCTTGCAGCATCTTTAATTCGTGCAACGGTTTGGGGCTGGCAGGTGAAGTGTACCCTTCTTCCTTTTTCAATTCAGGATATTGTTTTTCATACATGACCGTTCCAAAACTTCCTTTCTTGATATCAATTGCTGTCATCTATTTGTGACTGTCGCTACGCTTTCGTCACAGCCAAAACATATGTGACTGTCGCTACGCTTTTGTCACAGCCAAAACATATGTGACTGTCGCTGCGCTTTCGTCACAGCTAAAACATATGTGACTGTCGCTACGCTTTCGTCACAGCCAAAACATATATCTCTATTTAATTGATCCACTAAATTATTGAAATTTTGTATTCAACTTTTAACTATTAGAAGTTGGACTTCACCTATTGTATGAAACTGTCACAAGCTGGCTCGGCATTTTCATACAATAAGTGAGGAGGGGATATTTTTTGAGTATTTTAATTTTATTTGTTCTTGCCAGCTATTTTTTGGTTTGCGTTGTTTCTTACTTGTTCTTGAGAAAAATGAGGTATCTTATTAGTTATCATCTTGGCATGAATCTTGCAATGACAGCCAGCGGAATCATGGGCATTGCTGTTGGTACCTTACTGGGTTATGCATTCCCCGCCCACTATACTGTCATTACTATTTTCGCTACAATTTTGGCTATGGGGATTGGTGCTCTCTTTGGTGCTTTAGTTGATTACCAGACATTACTCTCCGGTGTATCCAATGGACTGATGGCAGGCATTATGGGACCTATGATCGGGGTCGTTGCAGACCTAATGCTTGTTACATTCTGTTCTTTGCTGGTCTATATCATGTTTGGATTGCTCTGTTTTTCTATTAGGTCTTGACTAGGGCAGCGGATTTAAAGATGTTAAAATTGACACTAAAATGATTAAAATTATAAGTAACAGAAAATCTATTTTTATCGGTAATTTTAAATCCGCTAGTCTTCCCCTTTTCATTTTCATTCGTATGAAAGCTCCAATCACGACAACCCCCAAGACAGCTGCAATTTTAAACAGCAACACAATACCCCAATCCGTCAGTATGGCATCTTGATCGGGCAGATATAGATAAGAAATTATGCTCCCCGAAACGCTCAACAAGACAATACTAATAACGGCAGCCTTCGAAAAAATAGGTAAAAAACTTTTTACATAGAGCTGCTGCTTTCTCCAAAATAACAGCATATAGAAGAGACCTGCTGCCCAAATTGCTGCTGCAAAAAGATGAATACCATTTAAGGCTACTAGCAGAGAAGTTGGTTCGAATTCCTGCGTATGGCCGTTAAAACTTTTAGCAACAACGATTGTAAGCACCCACAAAAAATCAAACAATCGATTTTTAAATAAAAAGAAAAAACCAGCTAAAGAAAAAATCAGCGAGACAATCCATAGTTTTCCGAATAGAGTATCAATAGGGAAATCAAATTTGAAAGAAATCCCCTGACTTGTAAAAACATTCATCTGAACCAACAAGAAAATCATTAATCCAGTAAAATGGATTAATTGAAAAATCATCCCAAAAAATAAAAATTTTTTTCTCAATTCAAAAGAATGGTTTTTTATAGTTCGCCAAATAAGAATCCAGCCTACAATCATCAATAATCCAAAATAGTAAATTGCTTTTGCAATATAATGAATCATCCCCAAATAATCAGCTGAATCTTGATTATTCTCAAAGTTAGATGCATTCGACATATCATTTCCTTGTGACTTACCAATGCTTCCTGAAGTCTCTTCTTTAACATAATCATGATTAATTGACGGGGACGATTTCCAATTCACATGAAAAGTATAGTTTCCCTCGATTACATGACCGTCATTTGAAGAAATGACAGCATACTGCACTTTGTACTGGCCATTGGGCAGTTGTGGAAGTTGGCTTTCAATTGTTTTTTTATCTTCACTTATGGAAGCTACCCTAACATCAACCTCCTGATTCTCCATATCCAAAACCTTGATTGAAAAACTGCTGTCGACTTGATTGCTAAACTTTATACTGATGCTGCTTGGAGAAGATTCCAATGTACTGTTTGGAAGGGGTGTTTCTTCCACAACAAACACGTGTGCACTAACAAACGAACTCATGAACATAAAAAGAAAAGCAATGAATAAACAGCTAGTAACTTTGGAAATTGTTTGAGTCATTTTTCTTATCTCCTTTATTACCCACTATGTTATTCATCGCTTTTGAATTTGACTAAAGATTTTTAGCAAGCACTAATCTTCTAGCAGCACTTTTCGTTTTGGTTATTGTCATCCAGCCATTTTATATATTCCATTTTATCTTTTAAAAGGGTCATCATCGAATGGCGATTTTCTTTAATATCGACAAAATCAACGCCAACATGCTTTGTCTTGCCTCTGAATTTTCTTCGCCCAACTGTTCCAATTTCAATCGGCTTATGATGGTTGCATAACAATTTAAAATTTAAATTGTCTCTGAATCCACGTAAGTTTAGACGAAAGTGATTGGGACAATGATGTGTGTGTCTACAGTGGTTACACGCAAAATGATGAAGTTGACCGTGCTTAGATCCATGGGATTCATGGCGTCCACATCCACATCCATCTTGATGTCCATGATGGTGTCCGCGCTCGAATTCATGGTGGTGCCCATGCTCGAATCCATGGTTATGCTCATTGCGATGTCTACATCTGCATCCATCTTGATGCTCGTTGTGATGTCTACATCTACATCCTTCTTGATGCTCATGGTGGTGCCCATGCTCGAATCCATTGTGATGCTCATTACGATGTCTACATCTGCATCCATCTTGATGCTCGTTGTGATGTCTACATCTACATCCTTCTTGATGCTCATGGTGGTGCCCATGCTCGAATCCATGGTGATGCTCATTACGATGTCTACATCTGCATCCATCTTGATGCTCGTTGTGATGTCTACATCTACATCCTTCTTGATGCTCATGGTGGTGCCCATGCTCGAATCCATGGTGATGCTCATTACGATGTCTACATCTGCATCCATCTTGATGCTCGTTGTGATGTCTACATCTACATCCTTCTTGATGCTCATGGTGGTGCCCATGCTCGAATCCATGGTGATGCTCATTACGATGTCTACATCTGCATCCATCTTGATGCTCGTTGTGATGTCTACATCTACATCCTTCTTGATGCTCATGGTGGTGCCCATGCTCGAATCCATGGTGATGCTCATTACGATGTCTACATCTGCATCCATCTTGATGCTCGTTGTGATGTCTACATCTACATCCTTCTTGATGCTCATGGTGGTGCCCATGCTCGAATCCATGGTGATGCTCATTATGGTGTCTACATCCGCATCCTTCTTGATGCTCATTGCAATGTCTACATCCATGGTGGTGTCCACTACCACAAACGTGGTGATCATCAAAGTGTCTACAATTTCCATGATGGATAAAGTGATCACGGTTGAACCCAAAGTTATTCATTTGACGCTCTAGATGGCGTGCTCCATAGACTTCAAATAAATGACGAAAATTATTGTTTCTCATATTACGCATATTACGTCGTTGACCACATGTGCATTCTCTGGAGTTGAATCTATTGTCATTAAACTCTTCGTTGAACATAAATAGCCTCCTTTCTGTTAGATTGCAATTAATATATGCAAATCTATCAAACTACCGGAGGCAACTATACTAGTTAAAAAAATTTATTTACTTTTTTCTAGATTTGAGAAAACAAATTCTAGTTTGGAATCAACTAATTTCAACTTGGCTTTTCCTTTTTTACCGCTTTTCCAAGTAAAGCGAATTTCCCTGGTTTCTTTGCCGTTCAGCAGTTTCTTGGCATCGGTTGGCGTAATTTTGCCTTTCATGATCAGCTTGCTGATAAAGAACTTGCAGGTTTTATTGGTACAAGAATATCCTTTAAAACCTTCCGCCACAGGTTGTCCGCACTCAGGGCATTTTCCCACCGTCACCACCTCTTTTTCGGCAACGTCCATATTCAGGGCGATAAATTTATCGGTGATTTGCTTTACATACCCTAACATCTCTTTGTAAAACTCGCTTGAATTCATTTGTCCATCGGCAATGTCTTTTAGCTTTTTGCTCCAAACTGCAGTCAATTCCGGAGAAACGATTTCATGGTGGGCTAGACTTTGGATAACATCAATTCCAAATGAAGTCGCTTTTAAGGAATTTCCTTCCCTAGCAATCATGCCAATGGAAATCAACTTTTCAATAATTTCGGCACGTGTTGCGGAAGTGCCAATTCCTTCAGCATCCTTCAATATTTTTTGCAGCTGTTTATCCTCAACAAACCGACCCGCATGGAACATCGCATCCAGCAATGAACTATCCGTATACCGCGCAGGCGGTTCCGTCATTTTTGATAACACTTTCGCATCGCGAATCGGGCATTCCATCCCAATATTCATCGAAGGCAATGGATGCTCTTGTTTTTTCTTGAACGATTCATATAGCACCGTATAACCCGGATCGATTACCATATGGCCATTCGCTTTAAAAAAGAATTCATTGGATTGCAGAACAGCAGCCGTTTTATCAATCACATACGGTCGCATAAAGATCGCCAATAATCTTCTAGCAATTAAATGATAGATTTTCAATTCTTGAGGAGAAAGTTTTTTCCTTCCAATAGGCATTTCGGTTACTGTTATGGCATGGTGGTCGGTCAGCTTTTTATCGTCCACATATTTTTTGGAACGGATGGTTGATGATATGGCAGATGGATCGCTTATAATTTGCTGAGCAATCGGGCGATATTCCTCCAAGGAAGATAAAGACTGTAAATTGACTACAATATTTTGGGCAAAACCTGTCGGAAGATGCTTTGATTCCGTTCTCGGATATGTAATGAGCTTTTTCTCATATAAGCTTTGAGCAATTTTCAACGTTTCAGAAGAGGTGAAACCGTAGAATTTATTTGCTTCCTTTTGCAGTTCCAAAAGAGAATGCAAAGGTGGTGCACTTATTGTTTTTCGTTCTGTTTTAAGATCTCGAACAACTGCCGTGGGACCTATGGAAGAAAGAATGGCTTGTGCCGCTTCCAGTGTTTTCAGCTTATTTTCATTCGTTTTCAGGTCATACCAAAGCGCTTTAAATTGGCCAAGATTCAATTCCACTTGATAATAGGGCTCTGCTTTAAATTGCTGAATTTCCAGTTCTCTTTTTACCACAATTGCAAGCGTCGGCGTCATTACCCGCCCCACCTTGATCACACGTCCACCCTTTACTGTCGCGGCCCTTGTTAAATTCAATCCGATGAGCCAATCAAAAATGGTTCGATACATGGCGGCATGACGTAAATTTCTGATTAAAGCATCCTGTTCATCAATCAAATTTAATAATGCCTGTTGAATGGCCTTATCGGTTGTTTGCGAAGTCCAAAATCGTTTGACCGGCAGTCTGCAGCCAACTCTTTTATAAAAGGAATAAAAAATATTTTCTCCTTCCATCCCGGCATCACAGGCATTGATAATAAAATCATAGTGATTTGATTTTAAGAGCTGCTCGATTTCCTTATACACTTTATAGGCCGATTTTTTTACGCGGAATTCGTATTTTTCCGGAATCATCGGCAACACTTCAAGTTTCCACTTTTTCCATTCAGGCTTGTATTCATGCGGTTCCTTCAATTCCACCACATGCCCAACGAACGATGCAAAATCGATTTCGTAAGGCAGTTGCATTTTTTTATAAACTTTTTGTATATCGCGCATAAGAGACGGCTTTTCTGCGATTAAAAGTGCTTTCATTGGCAGACCCCCCTTTTATCATTCTAAGTATAAATAGAAGTTTTCGTTTTGTGAAATAATTAAAATGCTCCCTTATTGTAAACCATGCTGAAAAATCGGATTTGAAAGCAAATCTTAGCGGATGTTTTGTGGAAATTATACTTTCTGTGTGTCAAAAATATTTTTTGATAAATACTTCATCTAAATTCGTTCATAATAAAAAAAAGGACGTGATTACTATTTTAAACGAAAATGAAATTTCCAATTTGCAGAAAATGTTGATTGAGCAAAAAAACACGCTGCTCCGTAATATGGGTGAAGATGATGAGTATCTTGAACGAGGCAGTTTGCGTGATTCCGTTGATGAGTTATCAACCATCGATAACCACCCGGCTGATTTGGCCACCGAGTTATACGAACGCGAAAAAGATATGGCGTTAAAGGTACACGATAATGATGAATTGACGAAAATCAATGCAGCGTTGGACAAAATAAAAAACGGAACATATGGAGTATGTGAAGTTTGCCAAAAAGATATCCCATATGAGCGACTGGAAGCCCTGCCGTACACTGCGTTTTGCATTGAACATACAGATGCCCAATCCATTCCAAAGGGCCGGCCGGTGGAAGAACAAGTCATTCTACCGCCCGTTGATAATTCCTTTGCCGGAAGGGATGACAAAGATGATATTCACGATAGTGAAGATGTCTTCCAAGTCGTTGCCAAATATGGTACTTCTGAAACGCCTTCCGATTTTGAAGGGGATTTTGAAAGTTACGATGATTTATATGAAGACCCAGAAGAAATTGCCGTTAATGATGAGTTGGATTCATTCCATATTTCCCAACACGATGCATTAACCCAGCAAGTTGCCTTGAAGGAAGCCGAACATGCCCGGAAATTTGATTATTTAGAGGAGTAACATTCAGCAAAGAGGTTGCCTTTGTTAAGGCAGCTTCTTTTTGTTTTAAGTCGAATCTATCAATATTTTATAGTAAGGAACGTAATAGATTGCTATAATATTTCTCATTGGGGTAAAAAGGGGGAAATGTTAATGCAGAACGTTTCAAAACGGACGATTTTATGGATTGTGCCAATCCTTATTATCGTGGCTTTTTGGTATTATTATGGACCGCAGGAAGAAATCACGGATAATGAGTATATTACATACATAAAACAATCCAAAATCGGCAGCACTCAAGATCAATATGAACAAGCATTGGATGCTTCCTGCTCAGAGGGAAAATGGGTTTACTTTAAAACGCAAAAAAACCAGAATGTTGTGGAATTCAAAGGTGCTTGCGAAATTGAAGGAAATCAGCAAGATGTTAATTTGCAGTTTGTTGTAGAAGATGATCAGAAAAGTTATCAGGTTGGTGTCCTGCTTCTTGATGGCGAACAGCAAACAGAAGAACAGCGAAATGAGTTTTTAAATAGTCTCCCATCCAACTAAACAAATGGTTACCTTATTAGTTTGTCTATAAGGTAACTTTTTTTCATTGAAAGAGTGGTTGCCGTTCCACCAAGTTTGATATAGTAGAATCGATATTATTTTGAAAGTAGCTGGTATTATGAATGTGGGCGGTATTGCAAAGTTAACCATCGCTATGGCGATTTTTGGGTCAATCGGGTTTTTCACGATTCATACGGGAGTTCCTGCTGTAGAGCTGGTATTCGTACGGTGTATCTGCGCTACCATCTTCTTAAGTTTGATGTGGTTTATAACTGGCGGGCATCGGACTGAGATTTGGAGCAAAAAGGAAGTATTGCAAACCTGCCTTTGCGGAATTTTTCTTGTCTTGAACTGGGTATTTCTTTTTAAAGCCTTTGAAGCGATGTCCATTTCCGTTGCAATCTCCATCTATAATTTAGCGCCGATTTTTGTATTGATTTTTGGCTCTCTTTTTTTGAAGGAAAAAATGACAATTCGCGCACTTACTGCAACCATTGTATGTTTCCTCGGAAGTATATTGATAGTCAATATCGAAAACTTTCAATCAATTGAACAATTGGTAGGTTCCGGTTTTGTGTGGGCCATTCTTTCAGCGCTTTGCTATGCACTAACAATGATTACAAGTAAAACGGTAAAGCAGTTATCACCCTATTCAATGACGTTTATCCAAACCGCAATAGGGATTGCCATGCTTTTACCGTTTAGCGATTTTACTGTCTTCACCGGACTATCGGTATCCAATTGGTTCTACATACTTGGCACCGGATTAATACATACCGGCTTTGTGTACTATTTATTTTTCGATAGTATCCGAAATCTTCCAACCTTTTTGGTGTCCGTCTTGACATTTGTTGATCCTCTTGTTGCAATATTGCTCGATATTTTGATTCTTTCCTTTGTTCCAACCTCTTTGCAAGTAGTGGGGATTTTATTGATTTTCGGTGGAATTTTCTTTACGATTCGAAAGCCTTCCAAACAAGCTCATGATTAGAGATCAAGTTAAAAAGGGTGGCCTTTAAATTGTTGTGCAACAATTTTGAAGGGCCACCCTTATTTATTATGCGTGGAAAAGAGATAAATTTATCAAAATGAGAGTTGGTCTATCGTATAAGCGATTTATATTGGACAGCCTCTCTTCCAGTAAAGGGTTACCTGTCCAATTACTTCCATTTATTGAACAACTTGCTCTCGTACCATGCTGTTCCTGTCCCATAAATAATTATTAATTGGACAAGTTCCTCTCATTCAATGCTACTCCTGTGCAATACCTTATCGTCGCGCTAGTTCCTACCGTTCCGTCATCTGCTTCCAGACTGACCCTTTTGCGTCTTCGCCTTGTTCGATTCGGGCGATTGCCATTTTCACTTGCAGTTTTACTTCAAATTCCTTGTCATCTTCAGCTTCATGCAGGGCGGGAAGGCATTTTTCCGTTCCCGTTTCAAACAGATACATGGCCGCGCGCCATCTCACAAGTTTGTTTTTATCTTTTAACGCTTCCATCATATAGGGCTCAAATTCCACAAATCCCAAGTCGCTCATGCAATCTCCTGCCGTGCGGCGAACTGCCCCGCTTTTATCTTTTAAAGCGCGAGCAAGATATGGAACCACTGCAACATCTTCAATCATGCCCAAATACACGACCGCTAAGCGGCGGATGGACATTTGCTCATCCTCCAGCGCTTTTTCAAGCAACGGCAAATCTTCCACTTCCGGATCCGGCAGCTGATCGAGCAACTGGTATCGTTTTTGCCAGCCTTCTGCCGCGAGATACTGTTCCAGCGTTACTTTTTCGCGTTTTTGAGTTACTGTGTTCTTTTTATTGGCACCCTCTATGATTTGAGACACTCGCTCATCTGGATAAGCTGCATATATTTCTTCCAATATACTTTGAGCAATTTCTTCTTTTTCTCCATAGCGAACGCCAAAATCCACCCATTTACGTTCGAGAAGATAATTATCATCAAACTTGTTGACTTCGATTGACTGGAAGGCTTGCACAAAACGTTCACCAGCAGAAATCCGATGTTCCGATGACGAGTCAAATACCTTTATTTGGAGCGGTAGACCTCGAAACATTTGAACGTGAACAAAAACCTCGCCAAAATGGTCCGGGGCAGCATCTTGTTGCTCAACCGGTTCCCCTTGTTCCCCCAGTGCAATTCGTACACCGGAAAGAAGCGTCTCCCAACTATATTTGGCATTGCGTTCAACGGCTAAAAAGTCCGCTACGCGATAGACGCCTTTAACTCCTTCAATTTGAAGAATCGCCTGAATTTGCTGGGGAGCATCCTGTTGATTTTCTTTTGTATAATTAAAAGCCTTTCCAAATGGAAGTTCTTCATCTACAACCACTTTCATCGAGTTCGGACTCGGTGTCGGTTCAATTGTTTTGATTTTCATAGTATCTCTCCTATCCATTTACGATGTCGTCAAGATATGTCCATCTCTCAATTAGTCTTTCGTACTCTTTGTTCAGTTCATCCAATTTTTCTGTTAGCTCCTGTAGCTTTGTATAATCACTGCCCGCCGTTGAAATGCCTTCTTCAGTTGTTTCGATTTCTTGTTCAACTTTGGCAATATCATCAGAAATTGTTTCCCATTCTTTTTGTTCTTTGAATGAAAGCTTTTTCTTTTCGCTTTTTGCTTTTTGCGGTTTAGGCTTTTCTACTCGAACTTCTTTTGCTTCTTCTTTATCGGCCAGCTGTTGTTTTGCTAAATAGTCGCTGTAGACATCCAGGCTTTCATGGACATTACCTTGTCCATCCAGTATCCACAATTTCTTGGCGATGCGATCAAGGAAAAATCGATCATGGGAAATCGTCATTATGACACCCGGGAAGTGCTCGATAAAGTCTTCCAGCACTCCCAATGTTTCGATATCCAAATCATTTGTCGGTTCATCCAACAATAATACATTTGGTTGTTCCATTAACAGTTTTAGCAAATGAAGACGTTTGCGTTCCCCACCGGATAATTTTCCAATCGGCGTACCGTGAGTATGTAGGGGAAATAAAAATCTCTCAAGCATTTGCGCGGCGGAATATCTTATCCCTTCCGCGTCCGTAATGTCATTGGAAGCTTCACGGATATATTCGATCATTCGCTGATTTTCATTCATCGCAGGCAAGACTTGTTTGAAATGGGCTCTTTTCACTGTCGACCCAACGATCACTTCACCTTCGTCCGCTTCAAGTTCGCCGGCAATAATATTCAATAAAGTGGATTTTCCATATCCATTTGCACCAATGATGCCAATTCGGTCCCCTTGCTGCAGCAAGAAATTAAAGTCTTTTAAAATCTCACGATTACCAAACGTTTTTGACAATTGCTCGCCTTCGATTACCTTTTTACCAAGGCGTGATGTAGCAAGAGACATTTCCAGGTTAGCATCATTCGAGCCACGCTCAATTTTGGAATCCAGTTCTTCAAAGCGCTGAATTCTGGCTTTTTGCTTGGTTGTACGAGCTTTGGCGCCCCGGCGAATCCACTTTAACTCCGAGCGATAGCGGTTTCTGAGCTTATCCTGAGATGCTGCATCCATTTCTTCACGAATGGCTCTTGCCTCAAGATAATCTGCGTAATTTCCGGTATGGCGATACAACGTTTGATTGGCAAGTTCATAAATGTGTGTGGAAAGTTCATCCAAAAAGTAGCGGTCATGGGTAATGAAAATGACTGCCCCTTTTAGACGCATGACCATCTCCTGCAGCCATTCCGTGGATTGGACATCCAAGTGGTTCGTCGGTTCATCCAGTAAATACAAATCTGCCGGCTCGATCAAAACTTTTGCCAAGGCTACTCGCTTTTGTTGGCCGCCTGAAAGATTTTTTACCTGTTGGTCGTATTGATCAATTCCGAGTTTTGTGAGGGCTTGCTTTGCAAGTGCATTCACATCCCATGCTTTTTCATTATCCATTTGTTGCTGCAAACGGAATAATTGATTTTGCAATTCTTCCGATTCAGGTTTTTGCGCTAAAGCCCTAACTGTCTCCTCATATTGCTTGTTTAATTGAAGAATCGGTGAATCCCCCGAGAATACTGCCTGCAGAACCGTTTCACCTTCTTGGAACTGAGGTTCCTGCGGCAAATAAGCAATTCGATATTTATTGGGATGGTCAAGATTTGCACTGTCCGCTTCCTGCTGACCGGCTAAAATGGATAGCAACGTGGATTTCCCTGTCCCATTGATTCCGATGAGGCCTGCACGTTCTCCCTCATAAATGGTAAACTCAATATTCTCAAATAGCGTTTTATCGCCAACGGTTTTTGTTAAATTTGATACGATTAAATGGCTCATGAAATTCCTTCTCTTTCGTTTATTCGCTTTTGCAACATGCAATCATTTGTGAAATATCATAACTAGTCGCAAAGTCAATACTATCAATGATTTAATATAAACTTAATTATAAATGATTATGTAAAATAAAGCATTAACCTGGATTCTCTTATCAAAGTTGATGTTTGCAAATTCTTTTTATAGCAAAAAAAAGCCACAACCGTTAGATTGTGACCGTTACAATGATTCTTCATCTATTAATTTAAGCCTGATTTTCTCAAGCGTCTGGCAAATGCTGTCCTGCAACTTCATTTGCTGCTTCTTTAACTCCGCTATTTTTTCTGTATTGACTTCCAGGTTCAAGAGTACTGTGGATTTGCTCCATAACTTAAAGAATTCCATTAAAATCTTGTGCTCACGCTCTATGTCTTTTGGATACAACAGTTCGGAAGCTTTTATAAGTTGTTTTTCATATTGTTCTGCAGCATTCAATGAACTTACAGCATTACCAGTGATGATACCTTTATTTACTTCAATCATTCTCTTTCTGATTTTATCCAATTCCATAAAATAGTTCATTTTGGTTTCCATTTGCAAATCCCTCCAAAACTATTTTAAATGGTATGGAATAATTTGTATGTGCTTTTTTATACAAATAACATTTTATTTTTTTGTTTATCTGTGGAATTTAAGCTTTTCCTTCCCTTTCATTTTTCAGCTGATGCAAAAAGGTTTCCATAAAGGCGTGGCGTTCTTCCGCCATCTGCTTACCTTTTACTGTTGTCATTAAATCTTTTAATAATAACAGCTTTTCATAGAAATGAGTTACGGAAGCCGTGTTTTTCGAACGATATTCTTCCTCGGACATTTCTAGGCGCACCTCTTCCGCATCATCATAAAGTTTGCGCCCCTTTGCACCGCCGTAGGCAAAGGTCCTCGCAATTCCGACCGCCCCGATTGCATCCAATCTGTCGGCATCGCGCACAATTTTTGCTTCGATCGTCTTCGCAGGAATCTCATTACCACCGTTAAAAGAGACGCTTTCAATGATTTCTTTAATATGTTGCTTTTGGTCGGCTGAAAGGTTTAAAGAATGGAGCAGGTTGTTTTCCGCTTCTTTATCCTCGCTGTATTTTTTATCGCTTACATCATGCAAAAGGACCGCAATCCGAACTATTTCTTTGTTTGCATCCGGTTCTGTGGCAAGGATGCTTTCCGCGTTTTGCAACACTCTTTCGATATGCTGAAAATCATGGCTCGCATCGAATTGTTCATATATCCTTTTCACATCTTTAAGTAATTTTTCCATACTTTTAATCACTCCCAAACTCTATTATAGAGGAATTTTATATATCTATTTGCGATTTCTCCGCTCTTATTTGCGAAAAAGGCTTCTTTATTTGCGAATTTTCCCAGCCTATTTGCTAAATATAATCCTTTATTTGCGGCTGGCAATTTTATACAAAACTATTTCGTTCAATCAGTATTATATTTAGACGAGCTTTAATAAGATAGTAGAAACAATATTTTGTGGGGTGAGTTTCGAATGTACAAATATGAGATTGGGGCATTTTTCCTTAGGGTTGTGCTAGGTGGAATATTCCTAATTCATGGAGTGATCAAATTTCAGAAAGGCATCTCTGAAACCATCACGAGATTTGCGGAATACGGGATTCCTTATTCCGAATTAGTTGGTTATGGGGTAGCGGGAATTGAACTGCTTGGCGGCTTCTTTTTGATTATTGGCTTCTCGACCCGTTTTATTGCCAGCTTAATGATTGGAATCATGGCTGGGGCCATCTATTTTGTCAAAGGGGAGCTGGGTTTTCTGGATGGATTTGAATATAACGCAGCCTTAATTGCAATGTCCCTTTATTTAGTTATTTCGGGAAGCACCATGATGTCTCTCGACAAACTATTTGCTGAAAAAGAGAAAGAGAAAGTATCAAAAGGGAAAATTCAGTTTCGCAGTTAAAGAGAAACTGTAATTTGAATTGCAATGAATTCAAATTACAGTTTTTGGTTACTTTATTTTCTTTAATCGCTCATTAACTTCAGATAATTGCGGCATGCCGCCTTGTGCACCGAACTTTTCTACAGAAATTGAAGCTGCCGCATTCGCAAAATGAACACTTTCCTCAATCGACTTGCCCCCACATATTGCATGGGCAAATGCACCGTTGAATGTATCGCCAGCACCTGTCGTATCAACGGCGTTCGTCTTGCAACATGGGATTTTGATGATTTCCTCTCCGTTAAAATAAGCCGCCCCTTCTCCACCTAGAGTGACAATAACTTTGTGGGGATATTGCTTTAATACTGTTTCATAATCGGAACCGAAAATTTCCTCACATTCCGTTTCATTTGGCGTGAGGTAGGTTACATTGTGAATCCAATCTGCTTTAAAGTTTCGGGCAGGTGCCGGATTCAATAACACAGGAATTGAGAGCTGCCCACAAATATCCAGTACATAATCAATCGTATCAACCGGAATTTCCAATTGCAGCATTATAAGCTTGCTTGCCTTAATTAGCTCAATATTTTGATCAATCATTTCCCGATCAACCTTAAAATTTGCCCCGGGCACCACAATAATTCGATTGTCATTGTTATGTAAAAGAATATTTGCAATTCCAGTTGCAGTGTTTGTTTTACCCACACCCTCAACCAGGATTTTTTCCTTCGTTAGGTTGTTTAATAGCTCTATTCCAAATGCATCATTCCCGACCGCGCCAATCATTCCTACAGCACTTCCTAGCCTCGCTGCTGCCACTGCCTGATTGGCTCCTTTTCCGCCGGGAACCGTAGTAAATAAATCCCCAAGCACGGTTTCGCCTTGTTTGGGGTATATTGCGGTTTTAACCACAAGGTCCATATTTATACTTCCAATTACCGTAATCATCAAAATCGCCCTTTCACGTTGTTTCACTAACGAAACTATTAAAACATATTATCCACTCACTGTCATAGAAAAATGCAGTTAATTAAGTTAGTTGTTGTTCTGCATATTTCCGATACAATTCATGCGTTTCGACTAATTCCGAATGTGTACCTATACCTGTAATTTCTCCTTTTTCAAGAAAAATTATCTGATCGGCATCAACTATCGTGGACAGGCGATGGGCGATGACAAAGGTTGTACGGCCTACCATTAACCTGGAGAGAGCTTGTTGGACGACACTTTCCGATTGGCTATCAAGACTTGCGGTTGCTTCATCCATTAATAAAATTTTAGGATTTCGCAAAAAAGCGCGCGCAATGGCAATCCGTTGTTTCTGGCCTCCAGAAAGTTTTACGCCACGCTCGCCTACTTCCGTATCAAGAGCATTTGGAAAAGAACGAATAAACTCATCGGCATAAGCCATTTTCGTTACTTGCCAGAGTAGGCTATCTGAAATTTCACCATTCAAGCCATAACAAAGATTGTCTCGAATCGACCCGGACATCATGGCGCTTTCCTGTGAGACATAGCCGATTTGGCTTCTCCAAGAAGCGAGAGAAATATCATGAATCGAAGTTTCTCCTACTTTAATGACACCTGAGGTTGGATTGTAATAGCGTTCCAGAATGGCGAACAAAGTTGTTTTGCCGGCCCCGCTAGGTCCCGCAAATGCAATCATTTGGCCAGGCTGCGCTTCGAATGACACGTTTTTCAAAACCGGCTTTTCTTCATTGTAAGCATATGAAACATCCATTACTTTGATTGCTTTCTCTCTAATGCTCATCTCGATACCTTCTTGCCCCTCTTCATGCGGCATTTCCAATATACCAATAATTCGCTCTGTTGCACCTTTTGCTTTTTGAAGCTGTGTGAAAAACATAGCGAAGGTGGTAATGGGGAAAATTATTTGGAATAAGTAGAGCAGAAAGGCAACAAGTGATCCTGTGGTCATCGTTCCTTCCGCCACCCGGATACCACCATAGCCAATAATCAAGACAATAACGAACATAACGACCGTATACATAAACGGCCCGATTAGCGCAAAAATCCTCGCTTCTTTTAAGCCGAATTTCAAAAGGGACGCGACGCCCTCTTTTCCTCGTTGTTCTTCATATTTTTCAGCATTGGAAGATTTCATTAAACGAATTTCACTGATTGTTTGCTGAACCTTGCCTGAAAAAGCGGCAGTTTCATCTTGCAGCCCTCTTGAGATTTTCGCCATTTTGGCCCCTAGCGGCATCATAATGGCAACTGTAATCGGTACTGAAATCAGCATGATTAAAGTCATTCTCCAATCCATGAAAAATAAAATTATCACGGCGCCTATGATGGATATGAGCCCTGATATAAATTGAGGGAAGTGCTGTGAAATCAAGTCTTTGACAATGCCTGTATCATTTACGATGCGACTTACCGACTCACCGCTTTTCTGTGCATCAAAATAGGACACAGGCAAATGAATCATTTTTAGCCACATTGTTTCCCGCATATTGGCCACTGCTTTTTGTCCCACATATGCCAATAAATAAGTAGAAATGCCATTAATCACAGCTTGCAGAATAAAGACACCCACAATTAAAGCGATGAACGGCATACTAACCGCTGCCAGGGAAAATCCATCCACTAACTCTCTTGTCAATAAAGGAATGGTCAGCCCGACAACGGTAGTAATTAAACTAAAAATCAGGCCAAATGCTAAAGCACCTTTTGGAATGCCTATGGAGATCATCAATGATAAAAATGGTTTAAGGCTATTTTTTTGTTCTTCCATTTTTGTCAGTCTCCCCTTTTTTGGCTATTTTCAAGTCGCTTTAGAATAAGCCCAATGCACTTCCATCTTCTGCAACATCCATTTTCAGTGCTGCTGGTTTTTTTGGCAATCCCGGCATTGTCATAATTTCGCCCGTTAAGCAAACAAGGAAGCCAGCGCCTAATTTTGGAATCACTTCGCGTACAGTAACCGTAAAGTTTTCTGGACGTCCTAATTCATTTGGATTGTCCGATAATGAATATTGGGTTTTTGCCATACAAATCGGTAAATCATCCCAGCCAAATTGTTCGATTTGGTAGATTTGCTTTTTTGCTTTGTCAGTAAATTGGACACCATTGCCTCCATATATTCTTTGAACAATTGCCTCGATTTTCTTTTCGACTGGATCGCTCGTTTCATAAAGATGGGTAAAACTTTTCGGCTGTCCCAATACTTCCAGTACGTGGTTTGCAAGTTCCAATCCACCTTTTCCGCCTTCTTCCCAAACATTCGTACGGGCAATGCGAATGCCATTTTGATGTGCCCAGGAAATGATGGCCTCCAATTCATTTTCCGTATCGGAAATAAAGCGATTCAAGGCAATAATTGGTTCAATGCCAAATTGGCGAATTGAATCAATATGTTTTTCCAGATTTGGAATTCCATTCTTTAAAGCTGCAACGTTTTCACTAGAAAGCTCATTTTTTGCAACACCGCCGTGCATTTTCAGTGCACGGATTGTTGTAACCACCACAACGGCATCAGGAGCAAATCCACCCTGGCGTGCCTTAATATTCATGAACTTTTCCGCACCCAGATCCGCGCCAAATCCTGCTTCCGTTACAACAATATCTGCGAGTTTACGGGCAGTCTGCGTTGCCATGATTGAATTGCAGCCATGCGCAATGTTCGCAAATGGGCCTCCATGAATCAGTGCAGGCGTCCCTTCGATTGTTTGGACTAAATTTGGTTTGAAGGCATCTTTCAATAATAACGTCAATGCCCCTTCTACACCTAAATCTTTCACGTAAACTGGCTTTTTCTCATAAGTATAGCCGATTACAATCCGGCTAAGGCGTTCCTTTAAATTTTCCAGACTCGTCGCCAGGCACAGAATGGCCATGATTTCCGATGCGACCGTGATATCGAAACCATCTTCGCGCGGAACACCTTGAGTCGGTCCTCCCAATCCAATTAAAACTTTTCGAAGCGAGCGGTCATTCATGTCCAATACACGCTTCCAAAGAATTCGGCGAGGATCGATTCCAAGCTCGTTGCCTTGATGGATGTGGTTATCAATCAGCGCAGATAAAGCATTGTTAGCCGTCGTTATTGCATGCAGGTCCCCAGTAAAATGCAGATTGATGTCTTGCATCGGTACCACTTGTGCATAGCCGCCGCCCGTTGCGCCTCCTTTAATCCCCATGACGGGTCCCAGAGAAGGTTCGCGCAATGCCACCATGACATTTTGATCTAGCTGCCTTAAAGCATCCGATAGGCCGACAGTAACCGTTGATTTTCCTTCGCCGGCTGGTGTTGGACTTGTTGCTGTTACCAAAACAACTTTCCCCTCAAGGTTTTGCGGAATTTTCGTATGGTCAATTTTCGCTTTATATTTTCCATATTGCTCTAATGCCTCTTCAGGAATGTTGGCAGCTTCCGCAATCTCGGCAATTGGTTTCATTGCAACTTTATTCGCAATTTCCAAATCGGATAATGTTGTTTTTAATGTCATGTGTGATCCCTACTTTCTTTTACATTCTCTCTTATTATAAACTTTTTATAGAGCAATCATGTGATTGTTGGAAAATGTCAAAATGTTGACACTATTACCTTTATCATGTATATTTTATTCGTGATTGCTAAAAGAGCAAAAAATGCCTAATGGGAGGAGAACGCCTCTATGCACCAAGGGAAAGTAAAATGGTTCAATAATGAAAAAGGTTATGGTTTTATTGAATGTAACGATGGTGAAGATGTTTTCGTTCACTTCACTGGCATACAAGATGAGGGATTCCGAACTTTGGATGAGGGACAACCCGTCTCTTTTGACATTGTGGAAGGAAACCGCGGCCCTCAAGCATCCAATGTGATTAAATTATAAATTGATGACCAGTCAAACAGGAATGTAGGACTGGTTTATTTTTTTCTCCTCATCATACATAAACCCCATATGAAGTAAATATTTTGAAACACTATGTATCTTATTTTCGATGTACTCATAATAATGATAGTGGGCGAGTTGCAGTAAACTATACATATGAGGAGATCTTATTTGAGAACGAACAAGCCTTACAAGTTATATATAGCCGAGTTGATGTTGAAAATACCACGGATTATGATCGGCGCGATTTTGACATCCATCAGCCTGGAGGTCATTTTAATTCCGAATGGATTAATTGATGGCGGCATAACGGGGATTTCCATGATGTTATCTGAAATAATGGGATTTTCTCTTAGTGTTTTATTGTTCCTTTTAAATATTCCTTTTATCTTTTTGGGTTACGTTCATTTAGGTAAGCGATTCGCTTTTTCAACGGCGGTAGGCATTTCATCGCTGACAATCTCCACAGGAATCTTGGAGGTATTTTCTCCTTTTTTGATTGGAAACACCATTTTATTAATCTGTATCGGTGCGATCCTACTAGGCTTGGGAATTGGCATTGTGCTGCGAAATGGAGGCGCTTTGGACGGAACGGATGTACTCGCACTCTTGATCTCCAGCAAAACAAGCCTTTCTGTAGGAGAAGCCATTTTCGCAATCAATATTTTTATTTTTATCTTGGCATTCCTATTCTTCGGTTTAAAAGGAGCCGTTATATCCATCATCACTTACTATATCGCAACAACCGTTGTCGACATTGCCAGGACCTAGAAATCGGGAAAGGTAGTGAGGATGGCAAACAAAGAAATGGCCATCCTCAAGCTTTGAGAAATACTTTCCAGTTCACTATCCATTATCCAAGAAATACATACTGAGTCCCTTCAATTTCCACAACCTTTTCCTCGCTTGCCCCTGCGAATACAATCTGCGAAATTTGTTCCGTGCCTTTTTTAAAGGTAAACGAGCAATTATGAGCATTCAGTTTGACCGAAGAGGATGATTCTTCGATTCCAAAGCCGAAAATATTTGCCCAATCATAGGCTGTTCGAAAGTCTTCACAATGAAAAACGATTTCTTGGAAATAAAGATTACCTGCCGGATGCGCTTTCAGCATTCCTGATTCAACTAACTCAGCTTGCCGATCTTCGTCACCTTTTTCCCATTGAATGATAAAAGGAAATTCAAGCGATTGGTCTTTATGTCCAACATGAAGGAGCTTCCATTTCAATACTGACCCATCCGGACGCGTTCTGGAAAAATCAGCAGGTCCATATACTTCCAACCCGAATGATTTCATGTTTTCAGCATCCTTCTCAATATCATTTGTCCTTAATGCAATCCGAGTCGCGCCATTTTTAAAATTATGTTTTTTATAGGTTTCGTGCAGAGTGAACGGTTGTTTGGCTGACTTCTCAAATAGCAAACGATCATAGATACCGATAAATTCAATATAGCTTAGCCCTATATAGCACAAAGAATTATAAGTTCCCCACATTTCATGCTTTCCGCCGTTCACTGTATGCAGACCCATTTCTTTTGTTTTTTCAATCAGCAACTCAGGCTTATCAACAAAATGCACAACATGATCGAGTAAAAACATCATTACCCTCCCCTATTGATATTACCTAGTTCTCTTTCAACACTTCAAACAGCTTATATGCCGTATTTTGTTTTCCATTACTTTTGATTATTTCCCCATCTTTTTTCACAATAAAATGCGGCTCGTTCAATCCGTATAAGGACTTGGAGCTGTTTGCAACCATAAAATCCGCATTTGAAGAATCCATGCGCAACTTCGCTCGATCGATCAAATAGTCAACATTTTCGGTTGCTTCAAGCTTAAATCCGATCAATGTTGTTTCCGGGGACCAACCTTTAATCTGTCCTAATATTTTGGGCGCTTTTTTAAAATGGATGATTGGCGGCTCATCGGAAGGCATTTTCCCATTCTCCTCCATCAGATTGCCCTTCTGATCATATACCTGATCAATTATCCAATCCGAACCAGCGGCTGCCATAATGACAAAATCGATAAATTCACTTGAAACGATAGATTGGATTTTGTTTCCTAAATCTTCTATTCCTTCAAACATGATGGTTTTCATCAGAGAAGCGTTTGCTGGAAGTTGTGCAAAATAACCGTGTAGATAAATGACCTCGCCGCCAGCCTCTAAAGCAGCCTCAGCCAAATAGCAGCCCATCGTTCCCTTTGACAAATTAGTGTGTCCTCGGACATTGTCCCATTTTTCTAAAGTACCTCCGCTCGTGATGAGCACTTTTTTTCCTTCTAAACTCTTCAAACTTATCACCTGTTTATTTGTATTTTTCATACTTTCTATTATATCTTAAAGAGGTGCAATACAGTGGATTAATCCTTTTGCCCTTGCTATTATTCTACTTGTTGTGGTAAAACTATTAAACTCTATCAAATACGCCTTGGCGTATTTTCGTCCAGATTTTTATCGAGCTTGCTCGATAAGTTTCCATTAAAAACCTGTGACATCCGCCGGAGGCTTTAGGCCAACAGGATGTTGGTCACTTAGACGTTGCCACAGGATGTGGCGTTCTTAGTCTGAGTTCATTTATTTCAGTTAGGGTTTAATCCTTCACTGAATGGATTTTCCCTTTACCTTAATCTCACACTTACAAAATTCGGAAACTTCTACTGAATGAAGTTAAATTTATTTTTTGATTCTATTTTTCCAACTATAAACATATATATTAATAGTTGTTCGATTTTTCTAATAGTTTTCAATAAACAATTAGTTTCAATCGTTTCTTAAAGTCGTTATTATTATAATTGGATAGTAATATCGATTGCGCATTACATTACAACCAGAATTTATAGTAAAGGAAGTGCAATTATTATGGTAGGACGTAATGACCCATGTCCATGTGGGAGCGGAAAAAAATTTAAAAAATGCTGTGAAGGCAAACAACAAGCAACAACCGAAACGGTTATTTTGGAGGAAATTGAAAATGTCCTTCAAACTTTCTACAACGTATATCCCGAAAGAAAAGATATTCCCGATTATCTGGAGAACGTAAATGAATGGCTGCCTAGACTTGAATCCCATTTACAGCGCGAGTTAATCGAAGCTATTGTACTCGACGACTATTTCTTTTATCAGAGACCGGATATTTGGACAAATTATTTAAAACGTACTAGCAAAAAGATGATTCGTCCTTCCATGATTCAACTTTTGGATCAATGGAACCAACCACAACTGTTTATCGGAGAAGTTTTAGAGGTAGAAGATAAATATTTCAAGGCAATTCATGCACTTACACAGGAACAGCTATACATTCGCAGAGAATCAAATCGCGTAATTCCTGAAGGCATTCTAGTTTTTGCATTCCTGCTGCCTGATGGCTCGAATTTAGAAAAGCATTATTTGGCTGTGTCCACGTTGATTTTCTTCCAAACGAATTACAAGCAAGCATTTGATCGCTTTGCCCAAAAATTCAGAACTTCAAACGAGCCGGTGGAACAATTTACACAAAAACACCATATCGACTTCTGGATGGGGCTGGTTGAATCCGGTTATAGCGGGGAAGAATATACACCATTTGAAATTGAAGTGGTGGAGCAAACAAAGCAATTCTTGGATGAAAAGAATATCGAGGCACCTTCTTTGTTAACGATCCTTGAAGATTACTTGGTAGAGAAAAAACCGAAAGCCCGAAAAGCCTCCGCCATTGCAGCGGGAGCCATCCGATTTGCCCAAGAAAGCAATTTATTCGAATCCACTTTCACCATTAAAGAAATTGCCGAATATTTCAGTGTATCATCCTCTTCACTGAATAAATATTATCAGGAGTTATTGGAGTACAATACGGTTACAGTTTAATTCCAATAAAAATAAACGCTGTCTCACATCGAGGCAGCGTTTTATATATCGCTAGTTCTTTTTCGAACGGACTAATTCTTATTTTTTTTCGTAGATTTTCATCAATTCATTCCCTAAAAATTGCAACTGTTCCCCCACGCTGCATTGCTCGATGCAAAATCGATGCGCCCCCGATTTGCCGCGGTTTATACGTAGTTCGCTTTTAATCGGGCAGTCCTTGCAGAACGTGTCATTGAGTTCATCAATGTCTTTGATGACAGTATTCTTATTCATACAATCCCCCTTATATGAGCGTTGTCCTGTTTTGCGTTTGCTTATTTTTTGCTGAACTGCATTTTCTAATACAAAACCATCCCTTATTTCGAATACTTTAAGTTATAATAGAGTCAAAATCAATTTATTTATTTCAAAAAGTAGGGATAATATTGCTAGAAGTTTACATTGATGGTGCCAGTGCAGGCAATCCTGGTCCAAGTGGCATTGGCATTTTTATTAAAGGTGAAGGGCATCACATCAAAATCAGTGAATATATCGGTGAAACAAACAACCACATCGCTGAGTTTACAGCTCTAAACCGGGCACTGGAGAAAGCCGTGGAACTTGGTTCACAGTTGGTTTCCGTCCGTTCCGATTCGAAAATTGTTGTTGCTTCCGTTGAAAAACAATATGTGAAAAACGAAGAATATAAGCCCTTTTTGGAAACTGCGATCCAGCTCATTGGGCAACTGGATCTGTTCTTTATAAAATGGATTCCAGATCAAGAAAACAAAGCAGCTGATGCTCTTGCCCGGGAAGCCATTTTAAAAGCCAAATAAGGTCCGATAAAAAACTTTACTCTATTGGAAGTCAGTAATCCTTGATTTCCAAATCATACTTTTTCCTATTTTATGCAAAGATAGATAAGAAGGATTCAAGCAAACTGGTAGTAATTTGCTTGAATCCTTTTATCATATTAGACTATTCGATTGCTCGACTTTGTTTAGTAAAGCCCCGATTGCTCCTGTAAAGCCGCAATCATTCAAGAAAATCGGTTTATGTTTTTTCAAGACCGTATAATTTGCAATCACTTGTCTTAAATGGTCATTGTTTGTTAAAGTCGAACCAATGTAAATAATATGCTCACACTTTTTCTCTTCCGCAAATTGAATACTTAACGTCGTAATAACCTCTCCTACCAATCCTTGAATCGTAGCCAAAAGATCATTCGGTTCATATTGGACATGTTCCAGAATGTTCACGTTTCCGAAATTACTTGCCGTTAAATGGCCTTCAATTGGCGGTTCCATCCCTTTGAATATATCCTTTACAAATAAGTCAATGCCTTCCCGGCTGCCCAGTGCTGCATTTGCAGTAATTTCGCTAAACTCGGAAATCCCGGTCATAATGGTAGAGAGACCCGTTAACGTCCCACCGCCAACGCCTGTCCCACCAACACGCACATGGCTTTCTCCTTCCATATAGTGAACGGAAGTTCCTGTGCCAATGTTGGAAATGATGGCCTGTTCAAACTGATGTCCAACATTTTTTAATAAATATTTTACCCCTTTAAAGGTTGCTTCAAACTCCACTAAATATTGGATGGATTTCATCGTTTTCAACACATCCAGCAATTGTTTCGTACGGCCACCCGTCAGACCAATTTCATCGATATGCGGTTGTTTTTCAATCCAGCTCTTCACTTGTGAAAAATCATTCGATGGAAAGGCGATAAACTCCATCTTTTGCTGCTCATTTAAATAAGCTACTTTAGTTAACGTTCCCCCGGCATCAATGCCAATTACATTTTCCATAAAGCGTTCTCCTTTTATTTCTCCCTCTCTAAACTTTAACTTTCTTGAAACTAACCTGCAATCGTTTTTTCTTGAAAATTAAGTTTTACTGGAAATTCAGCATTTAGAGAAAAGAAATAAGCTTATTGCATCTTATCAAATATGTACTTTTTCTTTTACGAAAAGATGTCTCTTTTTAAATTCATCTACAATTTGTTCTTCATATTCGCTAAATAACCGATAAAGTTTGTGTTCAAAAGTTGAAATCGATAAATTATTCAACGTGAAATCATTAACAGACTCTTCATCGGATAGCAGTTGCTGCAATGTCATGGTTTCCATTTTTGGAAAAACAGCATCATGCAATCGATTGATCTTGGATAACTGTTTCAGACCACTGCGTGTAATCAACACTTTATGGTGCAAATCTGAAATGATGTACTTCAGAAATTTTTCAACTTCCGTATTTGGATGGATAATGGTTCTTTGAACAACTTCCTTGTTTCCATCTTCCATTTCACGCTCTTCCATTTTCTGCTCGAATAATAAGTTTTGATTGACGGTTGTAATGGATTGAATCTTAAGCGAGGAAGAAGAAGTGATCTCCCCTTCAATATGTGTAATGTACAATTCATAATATTCTTCCATGGGGCGAAGCTCACTTAAAATCATACTAAAGATATTAGTTTTCTGCGTTTCAATCATTTTATGCCCATCGACTTTTTCAAATATCTTAAATAAACTCATTGCATCTGCGAGTGCGCGATGCTGGATTTCGGATGTAAGAGCATGTTTTTCCAACAACCCGGAAAGACTCGGCTGCTCCTTTAATTGGTTTTCAATCATGTATTTTTGCTGAAAATCCACAAAAGGATAAATAAAACCTGTATCCATGTGATAATAGTTTAACTGCTCTTCCAACACTTTACGGTCAAAATCACCAAAAGCAATGAAAATAGTCTCTCCCTCACACCATCTCTTGAATTTTGGCATGACTTGGTTAAAGGAGGGAGCATTTCGCAATTGTTCGGTTGTAATCCCTGTTAGTTTTTGGATATGGTTGTTTAATTTTCGAAATTTAATCGGCTGAATAAGTTGCGAAAATTCTTCTATTGTACCATCAGGCAGCCATTTAATAGCTCCGATTTCAATAATATGCTGTTTACCTTGTATTAATGCTGCTTCTACATCCAAGAATATGTATGTGTATTGACGCAATATTTATTCCACCCTGGCTTTCTAAATCAAAATTCCCATACTAAAAAGTATAGCAAAAACGTTAATATTTATCTCAAATTCTTTCTATCTATATTGTAACGCAATAAACAATGAAAGGCACAACCATTTCAAAAATCACATGCAATCACTCATTTTATGTAGAAATTTTAACCGTTACTAAGGGCTATTCAACCTTCCACTGTACCTTAAACTGCCATGCCTCCGTAATAAATAGAGAATATCTATTGTTCATTTGAAGAAAAGTAATGTACCATTAGAATGATATATTTAATGAATGGAGGAACATCCATATGTCAGATAAAGAACTCCTTAAAGATGGAGTACGGGTTTTAAAAGAAACAAGCCGTACCTTTTATATTCCGATTACATTTTTGCAAAAAGAGTTGAAAACCACTGTTGCGGCCGCTTACTTAATGATGAGGGCCATCGATGAAATTGAAGATCATGAGCATTCTGAAGTGACAAATGAAATGAAATTTTCCATTTTAACGGAAATTAGCATTATTTTAAAAGATTCGCCATTCAATGAACAAAAATATATGGAAATTTTAAAGCCGGTTCAAGAACTTATGCCGGAAGTAACTTTGCGTTTATCGGATTGGATTAGAATGATTCCACAAGGCGCCGAGGAAATTGTCAAAAACGCGACAAGCGAAATGGCGGAAGGTATGGCAAAATGGTCAAAAAACCAGTTCCAGGTTCGCACTAAAGAAGACTTGGACGAATATACGTACTATGTCGCAGGCTTGGTTGGTGTCATGTTGTCGGAGCTGTGGGAATGGCATGCGGGCGTGAAAACGGACCGGGAACTTGCAATCGGCTACGGAAGAGGCTTGCAATTAGTGAATATTCTACGCAACCAGGATGAAGATATGAAAGAACGTGGTGTAAGCTTCGTACCGGAAGGCTGGACACGTGCTGATTTATTCGATTATGCTGAGGAGAATTTACAAAAAGCCGACCTTTATATAAAAGATATCAACAAGCGATCTATCCTGCTGTTCTGCCGATTGCCGCTTGCTCTTGCCCACAAAACATTGGCAGCAATGAAAGCCGGCAAGGAAAAAATGTCTCGTGCTGAAGTAGAACAAACAGTGGAAGAGATTCAGGTAGACTAAGAACAAAGAATTTTACTTTTTTCATGTATTTAATGGAACTGACGCTTCGGCAAGCAGTCTCCTGGATAAATATGAGCTTTTTTGCCAGATGTGTGATAACTAAAAAAGTTGACCCAAAATGATTCATTTTGGGTCAAACACTTCGCACCTTATATTTTTTTATTCAACATTAGCTCCCTTTCGGTCAGAGGCACCATATTGCCGCCCGTAGACCAAACTAAGTGTGTAGCTTTGTCCATATTTAAATGGTTCTGACGAATATATTCTTCCCCTTCTTTCATGAGTGAAATTACGCCATAAACTCCTGCATGCGCTGAAGGCTCCATAAAAATTTCTTCGCGCTCCATCATTAATTTTAAACTTTTAAACAAAAATTCATCGTCTACCGTATAACATCCGCTTAAAACCGGTTCCATCATCTTTCCAACGAATTTTGACGCTCTTCCTACTGCCAATCCGTCTGCTTCGGTACGATTGGAAAGCCCTAAATCTCCAACTGAAATTTCATCATGCAGCCCTGTCATCATTCCGACCAACATACATGGCGATTGAGTCGGTTCTCCGAAGAAAAGATGAACATGGTCTCCATAAATTTGCTTTAATCCAAAGGCCACTCCTCCCGGTCCTCCGCCAACACCACAGGGCAAATAGACAAATAAAGGATGTTCTTCATCCACCCGAATATTCTCTTCTTTTAATTGTTTTTTGAGTCGCGTAGCTGCCACGGCATACCCCGCAAATAAATCTCTGGAATTTTCATCATCAATAAAATGGCACATCGGATCAAGCTCTGCTTGCTTTCTGCCTTCTTCTACCGCTTTACTATAATCCGACGAGTATTCAATTACCTCCACTCCCTTTTCGCGAAGCAACTGTTTTTTCCATTCTTTTGCGTCACTGGACATATGAACCGTGACTTGAAAGCCGAGTTTTGCTCCCATGATCCCAATGCTTAATCCCAGGTTCCCGGTAGAACCTACCGCGATTTTATATTGGCGAAAGAACTCATAAAATTCTTCTTCGTTAAACTTTGCATAATCATCGTTGTATTGTATTAACCTATGCTCGATTGCTAATTGTTCAGCATACTTTAACACTTCATAAATGCCGCCCCGTGCTTTGATTGAACCGGATATTGGCAATGCGAAGTCACATTTCAAGAAAATTCTGCCTGGTAGTTCTGAAGTATACTCATTTTCGATGGCTTTCTTCATTGAAGGTATTTCTTTTATTTCTGATTCAATAATACCTTGCAAACTTTCCGTTTCGGGAAATGCTACTCTTATATAAGAAGAAAAGCGCTGCAACCTTTGTTCAGCTTCCAAGACATCTTCAAATGAAAATTGAGATTGGCTTTTCTGTTGTTTTTGTTTCTGTGGGTTGAACCACAACACTGGCTTTGAACTAATAATGTCATTTAATTTTTCGTTTTTCTTTATTAAATCGTCTAATTTTTGTTTTTCAATCATGTTTCAACCTCTCCTCTTGAACGGTAGAAATGGCTCGTTCACAAATTTGTCGAAATTTAATTTCAAAGGTAATATTGTTTTTTTCAGTGCGTTTTTTCGGACCTTTTGTGCGACCACCCGATCGTCTAATTTTTGCACTTTCATAACGAAAAGCAAGCAATTGATCAATGTTGTCCGATGTCATTTCTCTTCCATTTTGATCAATGACATATGCGCCTTTCGCTATACACATGGCTGCCAAACCATAATCCTGCGTAATAACAATATCATGCTTTTGAATGGCGTTGACTAGCCTAAAATCAACCGAATCGGCTCCTTTCGGCACAGTAATTGTTATTGCATTCTCTCTTTCTATGTTATGGGAAGTATCGCAAAACAAGATGGTTTTAATCTCATATCGAGATGAAACGGATAGCGCTATATCAACAACCGGACAGGCATCCGCATCAATTAGCAGTTGTAAAATGGCCCCTCTCCTCCTTTAAAAAAATACATATTTTTACTATTTTAGAATAATAATTTCCACCCTTTTTTCTGCCGTTCAACATTTCTTCGACAAAAAATTATATTGAATTGTAAGAAAAATCATACTACGATACATTCAACAACAAATTTTGGAGGTTAATCTATGACGACACAAGTTTTTAAAACTGATACACCCGCTCAAAGCTACATCAACTCCGTATTCGAACAATTAAAACTAAAAAATGCTCACCAACCGGAATTCTTGCAGGCAGTGGAAGAAATCTTTTTATCTTTAATACCAGTTTTTGAACAACACCCGGAATATATCCAGCACAATATCCTTTCACGTATTGTTGAACCTGACCGCATTGTTTCATTCCGCGTGACTTGGGTAGATGATCAGAATCAAGTTCAAGTTAACCGTGGCTACCGCGTACAATTCAATAACGTAGTAGGACCTTACAAAGGTGGTTTGCGCTTCCACCCTACCGTTAATGAATCCATCATGAAATTCTTGGCTTTTGAACAAATTTTCAAAAATTCTTTGACAGGCTTGCCGATCGGCGGCGGTAAAGGCGGTTCCGATTTCAATCCAAAGGGCAAATCGAATGCAGAAATCATGCGCTTCTGTCAAAGCTTCATGACTGAATTATACCGTCATATCGGTCCGGATGTCGACGTTCCTGCTGGTGATATCGGCGTAGGAGGAAGAGAAATCGGTTACCTATTCGGTCAATATAAAAGAATCCGCGGCGCTCACGAAGCTGGCGTATTAACTGGCAAATTACCTGGATATGGCGGTTCATTGGTTCGTAAAGAAGCCACTGGCTACGGATTGGTTTATTTCGTAGAAGAAATGTTAAGAGATAATAATCAATCCTTCTTAAATAAAAAAGTGGTTGTTTCCGGTTCAGGAAACGTAGCCATCTATGCAATTGAAAAAGCGCAGCATCTAGGAGCGAAAGTGGTTGCATGTTCAGATTCCAACGGTTATATTTACGACCCGGATGGCATTGACGTAAAAGTCGTAAAAGAAATTAAAGAAGTGAAGGGCGAGCGTATTAAAACGTATGTAGATTACCGCACAAACGCTACTTACACTGAAGATTTCCTTGGCATTTGGTCGATTCCTTGCGATATCGCATTGCCATGTGCCACTCAAAATGAAATTAACGGAGATGCCGCTCGTACCTTAGTTTCAAATGGCGTAAAAATAGTGGCTGAAGGAGCGAATATGCCTTCCAACCTTGAAGCAATCAATGTGTTCCTGGAAAATGGCGTTCTGTTTGGACCTGCAAAAGCTGCAAATGCTGGCGGTGTTGCCACTTCCGCGCTTGAAATGGCACAAAATTCAGGCCGCAATTATTGGTCCTTCAACAAAGTGGACGAAAAGCTGCATGAAATCATGAGATCTATTTATATTGAAAGCAAAGAAGCGGCACAAAAATATGGCACGCCAGGCAACCTGGTAGTCGGCTCAAACATTGCCGGCTTCGTTAAGGTAGCGAACGGTATGATTTCCGAGGGTGTTTATTAATTTAAATTCAAGAGAAGTAGATTTCGACTGAATCATATTCAAACATAGGGGTAAAAATAAGAGCGAGGATGTTTCGGCAATGAAACATCCTCGTTTATTTATTGTTCCTTTTAAAGGAAAATTTTAGAATTTTCAATGAATAGATGTGCATGTCAATTGTTTATGGTACAATTTACTTCGTAAACCGGAATATGGGGGGTAAACAAGATGCTGAAAAGAAGTGAAGTGAAGAAGGAAGAGACATGGGATCTATCTTCCCTGTTTGAAACTGAACTACTTTTTGAAGAAGCAATCAGCAATGTATTGACAGAAGCAAATAAAATAGCAAATCTTCATAAAGGCAATATCCAAAATGCCCAACAGGTTGTTGATGTCCTTACTGCATATGAGAAGCTGCATGAACAGCTGGTTCTTATTGGGGCATATTCAAGCCTTGCCTTAAGTGTTGACCAAACAAATGAAGAAGCTCAAATGCGTTCTGCAAAAGTGGGGCAAAAGTATTCAAAAATCAGTGCTCAGCTCTCTTTTATCACAAGTGAGTTGTTAAGGCTTGATAAAACTGTCTTAACTGATGCAAAAAATCTGGCTCCTCAATTTAACCATTATATCAATCAATTGATTCGCAAAAAACCATATCAATTGCATCCTGAAGCCGAAAAAGCATTGGCAGCCTTCGGTTCAACTTTTGAAGCGCCTTATGAACTTTACAATACGACAAAATTAGTGGATTTAAAATTTGATGATTTTGAGGTTGATGGTAAAAGTTACCCTTTAAGCTACAATTTATTTGAAGGAGATTGGGAATTGGAGAGTGATACGGAAATTCGCCGCACTGCTTTTAAGGCCTTCTCGAGAAAATTAAGGGATTACCAACATACAACTGCCAAAACGTATGATATTCATTTAAAAATCGAAAAAACGAACGCAGATATGCGGGGCTACGATTCCATTTTTGATGCTCTGCTTTTCGAACAGGAAGTTGATCGCACGCTTTATAATCGGCAAATAGACCTGATTACTACCGAATTAGCGCCACATATGCGCCGTTATGCCAAACTTTTGCAAAAAGTCCACGGTTTGGAGAAAATGACTTTTGCCGATTTGAAAATCTCTCTGGATCCAACTTACGAGCCCACCATTTCAATAGAAGAATCACGCGGGTACATGATGGACGGTTTATCCATCATGGGAAAAGATTACACAGCGATGTTGGAGCGGGCCTTCGACGAACGTTGGATTGATTTTGCTCAAAATCAAGGAAAATCAACAGGCGCCTTTTGTTCAAGCCCCTATGGCGTGCATCCTTATATCTTGATCAATTGGACCTCGCGCATGAATGAAGTTTTTGTTCTGGCACACGAGTTAGGCCATGCCGGCCATTTTTATTTAGCCCACCAAGAACAGAATATCTTTAATTCAAGACCCTCTTTATACTTTATTGAAGCTCCTTCTACGATGAATGAGATGCTGATGGCAAATTACTTACTGGCAAACTCGGAAGACCCACGCTTTAAACGCTGGGTGATTTCCACGATTATTGCCCGTACTTATTACCACAACTTTGTTACGCATTTACTGGAAGCTGCATACCAGCGAAAAGTTTATGAAATCATAGATGACGGGGGCAGCGTTAATGCAACCATCTTGAGCAATCTTAAACGTGATGTATTGGAAAACTTCTGGGGCGATTCTGTGGAAATAACGGAAGGCGCAGAACTAACTTGGATGCGTCAACCACACTATTATATGGGTCTTTATCCATATACTTATTCCGCTGGTTTAACTATCGCTACACAAGTTTCGGGCCGCATCCTGAATGAAGGTCAATCCGCTGTACAGGACTGGACCAATGTTCTAAAGGCTGGCGGAACAAAATCACCAGTAGAGCTTGCGAAAATGGCTGGTGTCGATATTACCACCGATCAGCCATTGCAAGAAACTATCGCGTTTATCGGTTCTTTAATCGACCAATTGGAACAATTAACCCAAGAGATTGAAAACGCATAAAGTTACGGGGCTGTCTTCTAAACAGCCCCTTAATCTTTTGCAACGTTAGATTACTACTTCCCTTTTCAGCTGAGGTTGATATAATTCCGAAACACCGGATTCAATTGCAGCTTTCCCAACAGCTTCCGCCACTACTCTTGCTACACGCTCATCCATGGAACCTGGAATAATAAAATCTTCGTTTAACTCTTCTTCTGTCACTAGAGAAGCAATCGCTTCGACCGCTGCCAATTTCATTTCTTCGTTAATATCTGACGCTCTTACATCCAGTGCTCCTCTGAAAATGCCAGGGAAAGCCAGAAGGTTATTGACTTGATTTGGATAATCCGAACGACCTGTCCCTATTACGCGTACTCCCCAAGCTTTTGCATTATCGTAAGTGATTTCAGGATTTGGATTCGCCAACGCGAAGACAATTGGGTCAGCTTTCATTGATTTGATATGATTTTCCGTTAATAAGTTTGCAACAGATACACCGATGAACACATCCGCTCCAGCAATTGCTTCAGTCAAGTCTCCCGTAAGGTTTTCTGGATTTGTAAGGGATGCAATATTTTCCTTGATTGGGTTCATTCCTTTCGCTCTTCCGCTATAAATGACGCCAGTCGAATCACACATCACGATATTATTATATCCAAGGTGAAGCAAGATGCGTAAAATGGCAATTCCTGCAGCCCCTGCCCCATTAATTACGATTTTTAAATCTTCTTTTTGTTTTCCGACAATCTTCAAGGCATTCGTCAGCCCAGCTCCAACAACAATTGCTGTTCCATGTTGATCGTCATGGAAAACTGGGATATTGCATTCTGCACGCAACCGCTCTTCTATTTCAAAACAACGTGGTGCCGAAATATCCTCTAAATTGATGCCGCCAAAAGTAGGAGAAATTAATTTAACGGTTTTTACAATCTCATCAACATCTTTTGTATCCAGACAGATTGGAACAGCATCCACATTACCGAATTGCTTCAACAATAACGCTTTACCCTCCATTACCGGCAAAGCCGCCTCTGGACCAATATCCCCCAGCCCTAAAACTGCTGTCCCATCCGTTACGACAGCTACTAAATTTCCTTTCATTGTATAGTCATATACATGTGCACGATTTTTTTCAATTTCAATACATGGAGCCGCAACACCAGGTGAGTATGCCAAGCTTAAATCATACGTGTTATTTACAGGCATTTTTGGCTTGATCTCCAACTTTCCTTTAAACTCTTCATGCATTTCAATTGCCTTTTTCATTAAATCCATCCTACACACCCCATTAGTTAAAATTTAAAAACATTTATATTTTTGTATGATAGTGCTTTAATTTAATAAAGTCAACAGCGCTTTTTCTACAAAACGCAGAATTTACAGTATTTAAAGTATCATTTTTTGTAATTTCATCAAATTTATACTCGGTGGAAACATCGATTTTACGCGTGTTTTTTATTATATCTATATAACAAGTGTAAGCGCTTATATTATATTGCAGTTTGATACTACGTATTTTGCTTTGTGAATAAATGCACGTAATGCTTTGTCCAATGTAATATGAAAGATTTCACAAACTCTTATGTTCAAAATTTCACAAACCTGTATTTTTATTCACAAAAATTTAGAAAAAATTTTTTTCAAATCCAAAGAGAAATGCTACGTACATAAAAAATGTACCTAGCATTCACTCATGCAAAATCATCATTCATTTTTATTTTGTTGCTTCAATTTAGATTTCAAGCAATCTATAGGGCACATACGTCTTCCCTTTAAATAAAATTGGTTTATGTAATAAATTAGATTGTACATCGTTCAAACTATAATGAGTGGAACTACGGGTAATTTTTAAAACAACATCGTTCTTTGCAAGGAGAGCACCTTTACCTATAGAACTAACTTTAAAGCCTGTCAAACCTCCGTATTTCTGCTATACCCGGATCTTCAGATTGCACAACAACATCTGGAGAATATTTGGGTGGATAAATCATAATCTTTGATTATTTAGAATCCATATAAACTGTAATTTTCATTCCTTCAATCAGTTCCATTCTATTTCCTGTATTATCCAAATTAGTCGACTTTGCTTCTGCTAAAGGTACAGTTGAATTGTAGGCATAAAAAAAGGATTGTCTGAAAAGACAACCCTATCTTTAAAATAAGATTCGCTAAAAGCTTTTAGCCCTTCATTGGCGCGAAGGGGTTTCTCGAAAAAAATTTAACACCGGCGCTTTTTTTCCAACTTATTTATTTTCCCCTGTTTCAATTTCATGTTCAAGAATCCAATCACTATAACTGCCTACATATAGCCTTAGATGATGATAACCAAGGTCAGCCAGCACTGCATACAAGGGGGATGCCGTAACTCCAGACCCGCAATAAACAATTATATTTTCTTCCTTATCAAAGGTCTCACGGAGTTTGGCATTCCCATGCAATTCAGAATCTTGTTTTAACTGCTCCCAATCAAAGTTCTTCGCGGTTGGAATATGGCCGGCAACTTTGTCGATTGCTTCATGTTCTCCGCGATAGCGTTCCCCAGCCCTTGCATCTAGTAAAGTGGCTTTGTCTAATCCATCAACCACTTTTTTCACATCATTACGAGCTGCAAATATCGCTTCATTCCAATCCAATGATAGCTTGGACCTTTGAAACTCTTTTACCTCATCTGTAACCTGCAAACCCGCTTCCTTTAATGCCTGGAATCCACCATTTACAATATAGACGTTCGGGAAATTGGCGAACTTTAACATCCACCAAGCTCTTGCAGCGAATGGCTCACCGCCTTGGTCGTAGATATAAATCTGATCTTCATAGGTTAGACCTGACACTTCGAACAGGTTTTGCAGCTGCTCTTTTGAAGGCATGGGGTGTCTGCCTTCCTTTTTGGCCATATCCGATAGATTTTCTTCCAAGTCCCAGTAAATGGCTCCTTTTATATGCCCTTCACGGAATTCTTGTTTACCCCTGTCCTTTTCTGCTAAGTGGAATCGCGCATCAATTAACCGTCCATTTGCTGCTTCTTCAGCAGAAACAAAAACTGTGCCCATATTAGTTGACCTCCGCTTTTTGCAACTCATTGTAGATAGATTTCCAAGTTTCCAAGCGATCTACCTCTTCAAGCAGCAATCTTTCTGTCTCGATTTGCTGAAGTGCCTGTTTTAGTAAATACTCATTCATTGCTTGCGCCGATTGGTCAATAAAATTCGCTGCCCAATTTGTCAACTGGTCCTTTTGCACATCCATATAAACTTGTGCTTCTGGTTTTGTTAACTCTTCCAAAGCTGCTTTTAAATGTTCTTTCTCATTTTTCTCAAAGAACGATTTTGCATTTTTGAAATAAGATTTAACGGAAGCAAACTTACTCTCATCATCGAACGGTCCTTTAAAGTCCAATAATGTTGGTTCTTCCAGTTCAAAAGTGATAAAAGAAAAACTTGGATTCTTTTCTTTTAAAGCACGCGCTTCTTCTTTAAAACGTTCTACAATCTGCTTTTGTATAAATTGTGCCAAGCGGAAATTGGTTACCCGCAATTCCTGAGCAAAGTCAAAACGCAATGCCCCGATCGTTTCTTTTAAAGCATGTTCCAGCGCCTGTTGGACCGGCATCGAAGAGAAAGTCGACGGGTTATAGCTTTCTCTGAAGAAATCCGGATATCGATAATAGACACGCTGCATCACATAGTACAGAAGTTCATCTAGTTCTTGTTTGGCATCGGCTTTTAACATATTTGTCGATGGTTCACTGTATGTTTTTTGTATAGATTGCTCTAACTCAGCTAATTCTCTTAAACGCTCGTCTTTTCGTTTCAAGTTTTCTTCTGTTTGTGCGATTAAATCCGCCAAACGATTTTGCGTTTTTTCCACTTCTTCATGCAAGGCTTGTATAGCGATGGCAGCGAGCTCTTCATTTAGGAAATGGTGGAAAGCTTCTTCAAACGGCTCCATACCAGAATTTAATACATTGTCTTCTACTTTTTCCTGAAGCGCTAGCAAACTGGAAACGCCGAACAGTCGCGGGAATCGTATTCCAAAACGCTGCAACTCGGATTTCACGTAATTTTTCACATCGTTTTCTTCATCCGGCGTTGTAGCCAGGTCGATGGCATTTACGATAAAGAACATTTTGTCCAATTCGAATGCATCCTTCACGCGACCCAACTGAATTAAGAATTCACGGTCCGCTTTGGCAAAGGCGTGATTGTAATATGTGATAAATAAAATTGCATCGGCATTTCGAATATAGTCAAATGCCACCCCGGTATGGCGAGCGTTGATCGAGTCAGCACCCGGTGTGTCAACCAATGTAACACCCATCCTTGTTATTGGACTATCATAATAAAAGTCAATATTGTCGACAAAGCATGAACGATTTTCTTCGGCAACAAATCGTTCAAACTCATCCCGAGTAACACGGATGGTTTGTCCCAATTGTGCTTCGTAATTTTTAAACCCTTGGCTAAATGCCCGGATAAAGGATTTGTGGACATTTAAACGTTCATCGCTCAATTGCACAGCAAGCCCTTCCTGCGCACGATCAAATGCCTCCTCCAGCGAGTTGATTTTCAGGCCAATCGCTTCATAAGACCCCTTAATATCTTCAAGAAGCTGTTCTGCTGTTTTCAACTTAACATCGGCTGTTTCATGTGGATGCTCTTTTGTAACAGGGCGAATTTTATTGATGGCCGCAGTTGTCGGATTCGGGGATACAGGCAACACTTTCGAACCCATTAACGCATTGGAAAAGCTGGATTTTCCGGCACTAAATGCGCCAAATAATGCAATGGTAAAGTCTTTCTTTTGTAAACGCTCTACTTTTTTAAGCAAAAACTGTGAAACTTCCTGGAAACCATCTACTTTCTTTACTGCGTTCGCTGTGCGAATGGCCGCTTCGACAACCTCATCGCCTTTTTGGTTTGGTTGGGTTGTTTGTTGAATGCTTTCTTGTTGTTCTTCCGTTTTTGCTTCTTCGGTTAAAAGCATGGACGGATCAAATGGCCGAATTTCGTTCAATGCTTGCTCATAGTCATACTGCCACTGGTTATACTGCTGTTTTGCCAAAGAGCGGGTATCTTTTGCAGCAGCCACAATTTCCCTTTCTGCATTTGCCTTGTATGTGGAAAGCGTGCTTATTGATTCGATTGCTTCTACTTTTTCATTTAATACTTTTAATTTAGCTTGAACAGGAGCAGAGAAATTTTGGGAAGCTTCTTGCAATACCTCTTTTTGCTGATCTTTCCAGTCTTCCGTTGCTTCCATAAAGTAGCGTTTAGTTGCTTCCGCTACTCGGTTTGCAAAGTTCAATAATGCATCCCCGGTTACGAGAGAGCCTTGTTTTACTTGTTCTTCAATAAGCGAAAATGGGACATCGAAAGGAAGAGCATCGATTTTGCCTGATCTTTCGTCCGTTAACGCGCCTGCTTCTTTTAGTGATTGTTTCATTAAAAGTTTTAAATGACCGATGATTTGTGATTGCAAAATAATTTTATACTGCTCAAACACTTCTTCTTTGCGGCGCTTTTTCTCTTCTTCCGTTTTCTTTTTTGCGGTGAATAATCCGCCCACTTTAAAGCCCTCTTGCATGCTTTCCAAGTAAGCTCGCAATTTCTCCCTAAAATCTGCCGGGATGATTGCTGCATTCTCCAAAAGCTCCTTGCGCCGTTCTTTGAACGATTCATTCCAATTTTCAGCGGAAAACATTTCGGTTTGGAGTTGAAGCTTTTCAAATTGATCAAGCAAATCTTGTCTATTTTCCCACTCTTCCATACTTAAAACGTTTTCATATTGTTGCTGCAAGCTTTCCGCTTCTTCATCCAAATAAGTGAGGTGTTCATTTTGAAGCTTACGCAATGTATTCTCTGCTGTACTAAGCAACTGCTCCTGCCAATGATTCATGGAATCCATGACAATTTTTTTTACTGTTTCAAAATCGTTATATGGGTGGTCAAAATCCCTTAATGAAGTAAAGAAGATTCCTTTTGGCTCAACACCCCAAGCTGTAAAGGATTGATGCACGGATTGTTTGAAGTCTTCAAATGATAATTCATTTTCTTTATGTTTATCGATTTGATTAACGATTAAATATACATTCGGATTATATTTCATCAGTTGTTTTGTGAATTGGAAATTTAATTCCGATTGAACATGATTATAGTCCATCGTATAAAAAACAACATCTGCAATATGAAGGGCCGACTCAGTGGACATTGCATGCGCATCATCCGTCGAATCTACTCCTGGCGTATCCATTACAGTAACACCGATTGGAAGCGATGAATCGCGGTGGCCGATTTCAATTTGGGAAACCAATTGTCCGTTTTTGCTTAACTCTTTGACCGTTTTAAAATCATAGCCTGCTTCAAACTTCACAGGTTTCGCGTGATTCATATAAACGATTGCATAATCCTCAGGTGATTTATGCACTTTTACAATGTTTGCACTGGTAGGAATCGGGCTGGCAGCAAGAATGTCTTCGCCTGATAATGCATTAATCATACTCGATTTTCCAGCTGAGAAATGACCAGCAAATCCGATTACATATTCTTTTTGCAGGAGCTTTCTTGCAAAAAGATGAAGTTTCTCCATTCGTTCCGTATCATTATGTTTTTGGTAGATTATGTATTGAACAGCAGATTGCTGTAGTAGATTGTCTAATTTATCCTCAAAAGAACTCATTACAAACAATGCCCCTTTGTCTTATTTTTGTCACAATTATATCTCTATCATGATTAAATAACAAATTCGGCAAAAAAGAAAGAATGAAAGGAGAATTTTTTCAATATATTTTTTATTCGAAAGAATTAAGGGAGAAATTCCGGGGAAAAAGGGGCGATTATTAAGATTTTATTGTTCTCTTTAAAATATAAGTTCCTATCCCTGCATAAATCACTATTGTAGCGCCAACAAAAATTGATAACATGTAAAACCCTCCTAGAATGATAATCATTATCATTAATTATAAGCCCTAAACAGTAAACACTCAAGTTGAACTTGAAATTCTTCTTTAAATATTTTGGCTGCTTACCTTATTAAATCAAGAAAATGGGGCGTTGGATACATTATGGGAGTTTTTTACATGTACTTTTGTACTAATGGCATGATAAGATGGAAAAAAACGTTAAAATGGGGTGTATTCTATGGCAATATCACAGCATATACAGACAATTTTAAATGGATCAATTACTTCATTGAAAAGCATCGTTCCAATGGAATTAAATATACAATCCCCTTCTATATTTACGGAACCGTATATTCAGCAAGAAATGGGTGTTTTGATCGGTCTGATCGGAGACATTAAAGGAAGAATCATTATAGATAGTACGTCGGAAACCTTTAGTTCAATTGGAGCCAGTATGTTTGGAATGCCTTTGGAAGGTGAAATGCTGGAATCTTTTGCAGGAGAATTTGGAAATATGTTTGCAGGGAATTTATGCACACATGCAGGACAGCAAACACTGCATTTGGATATTACTCCCCCAACGGTCATGGTTGGCAATACAAAGCTGTTTGGTTTTGAAAAGGCCTTTAAACTGCCAGCTGCAATTGAGGGTATAGGTTCAATATCCATTCTATTTACGATCGATGAAGAATAGAAGCAGCTTCTTGCTGACTACATGACACTTACATAACTGATTCTCTTTATATTAAATACATAAATGCCAGTAACACGCTAATCTTTTTGGTTGGCGTGTTTTTATTTTTTTCTTAATTCGGAAACAAACAAACTGAATATAAGGAACTAGCCAGTTGTCATACCTTTCACATTAAGTTCACATTTGTACTGTATATGTGTGATTTTTATCACATCTCAATATATTTTTTTTATATATGATTTGTTTATGAAATACATAATATTTATTTCTTACATTTAGGAGGGAGAGTCATGGCAAACCACAAAAAAACGTCAGATGATAGTTTAAAAGGGACTCTTTATGCGACTTTTGGTATTGGTATCATTATCATCATCGTTTGGGCACTTTGCTTCAATTTATTTATTGATCGATTTTAAAGAATCTTATCCTTTAGGAGGAAACACCCATGCACATACACAAGTATGAAAAATGGTGGCTTGTATTCGGTACAGGTACACTCATAGCATTTTTGATTATTATTGGTGTGAGCGCATTCCATTCTGGCACACATCCAAACAATTCAAAATGGACGCTTGACTATGAAAAAGTCGATGAAACCGCTCCGTTCGATAACCCAGGCGTTCATAAAGTGGAAGGAAAAGACTGGGATTACGAAGTTGTTTTAGTTGCATCCGCATTTAGTTACAATCCGACGGAAATCGAAATTCCTGTCGGTTCAAAAGTTCGATTCATTGCTACTACGAAAGACGTTATTCATGGCTTCGAGGTTGCAGGCACAAATATTAATATGATGCTGGAACCCGGCTATGTTTCGGAACAAATTACAACAGTTGACCAAGTTGGCGAATTTACAATCGTCTGCAATGAATATTGTGGTGTTGGCCACGCAATGATGTATTCTACTTTAAAGGTGGTGGAAGCTGATGACAACAGCAGTCACAAGTAAAGAAGTAAAGCAACCAAAATTACAAAAAGCAAAAAATTCTATCGAAAATGAAAAAATAATCAAAGTTGATCGCAAAGATGCAAAATTAGCTTTGGCACATATGTACGTTGCATTCGGAGCTCTTTTATTAGGAGGCCTTGCAGGTCTTTTACAAGTATTTGTTCGTTCCGGTGCATTTCAGTTGCCATTCGGCATTGGCTATTATCAAGTTTTAACTGTTCATGGTGTATTATTGGGTCTTATTCTAACTACTTATTTCATCATGGGCTTCCAATTTGCAGCCGTTAGCCGTACTGCAGGCCCCCTTTCCAATACTCAACGCAAATTAGGCTGGATTGGTTTCTGGGTAATGACGATCGGTACTGTAGCAGCTGCTGCCATGGTCCTTTTAAACGAAGCATCTGTTCTTTATACTTTTTATGCCCCGCTTCAAGCGCACTGGATTTTCTATGCTGGTTTGGCGTTGGTGGTAGTAGGGTCCTGGATTGAAGGACTGTCTCAAATTTTACGTTATGCTCAGTGGCGTAAAGAAAACAAGGGGCAAACTTCCCCACTGCTTACATTTATGGCTGTCGTAAATAACTTAATGTGGTTTGTAGCCACTTTAGGTGTGGCAATTGAAGTTTTATTCCAATTGCTTCCTTGGTCTTTAGGTTTGGTCGAACGAATCGATGTTTTATTATCACGAACTTTATTCTGGTATTTTGGTCATGCACTTGTATATTTCTGGTTATTGCCTGCTTATATGGTTTGGTACGTGGTAATTCCTAAAGTGATCGGCGGAAAACTTTTCTCTGATTCACTGGCTCGTTTATCGTTTATGCTATTCTTATTATTCTCCATTCCAGTTGGTGTTCACCATCAATTAACTGAACCGGGGATTGATGGATTCTGGAAGTTCCTGCAAGTTGTGTTAACTTTCTTTGTGATTGTTCCATCTTTAATGACGGCGTTCTCCATGTTTGCGACTTTTGAATTGCGGGGGCGCGAACTTGGCGGTAAAGGTGCGATGGGTTGGTTTAAGCGATTACCATGGAAAGATTGCCGTTTCTTGGTTCCATTTATCGGGATGATTGCATTTATCCCAGGTGGCGCCGGAGGTATTGTCAACGCTTCCTATCAAATGAACCAATTGATTCACAACACAATCTGGGTTACCGGCCACTTCCATTTAACAGTGGCAACAGCAGTGGTTTTAACTTATTTTGGCGCAGCTTTCTGGTTGATTCCACATTTGACTGGACGTAAATTAACAAGCAAGATGAATAGCATGGCCAATACATCTGGTATTTTATGGGCAGTTGGTATGTTCATTATGTCAGGTGCCATGCACATCGCCGGGTTGCTTGGTGCACCTCGTCGTTCTGAATATTCGACTTATGGTGGATCTGAACAAGCAGCTGAATGGATTTCCTATCAAATTGCCCAAGCAATTGGTGGTACGATCTTATTTATCTCCATCTTGGTAATTATCGGCGTTGTTATTAATCTTTTATGGTTTGCTCCTAAAGGGGAAGAAGAATTCCCAGTGGCCGAAGCTGCTCCTGGAGGCGGCAAAACGCCTGCAATCCTAGAGAACTTCAAAGTTTGGGGCGTTATTTTAGCAGCGTTAATCATCATTGCATATACAATACCGATTTTCGAAATCATCACAAACTCCCCTGTTGGTTCAACAGGATTTAAACTTTGGTAATATACAAAAGGCTGACCCATTCTGTTTGGGCCAGCCATTTTTTGTCCGTTTCTGACGGTTTTCTTCTTTTATTAAGACTTTATACGAATGTCTCGACCAACTGCTTTTTATCAATTTTCCCAACAGGTGTTTTAGGCAATTCCTCTACAAAAAATAGTTTCTTGGGGACTTTATACGAACCTAGTTGTTCACGGCAAAGATTTTGAATTTCACTCTTAATGTTTCCTGTATTCTCATGGGAGACAATAAAAGCCGCAACCACTTCTCCCCATTTTTCATCTTTTAAACCAACAACCGCCACTTCTTTTACACTTGGGTGGCTAATTATACATTGCTCCACCTCGAGTGGATAAACATTTTCGCCCCCTGTTATTATCATATCTTTTGTACGCCCTACAATGTAGAAATCGCCATCTTGGTCTTGCTTCGCCAGATCCCCTGTTTTTAGCCAGCCGTCTTGGATTGCCTTCTTTGTTTCCTCGGGATTGTTCCAATATTTTGTAAACACATGCTTCCCTTTTATATAAAGCTCCCCTACTTCCTCGGCCTCACACTCTTTTCCATGTTGATTGATAAGTTTGATTGTATTAAACAGCATATTTTTTCCTACCGAGCCTACTTTTTTTGCAGCATTCTCCGGGGAAATATAAAAGTTATTCGGTCCTGCTTCGGTTAAGCCATACCCCTCTTTAAACTTCAAGCCCTTTTCTATAAAGTGGCGGTAAATCGTTTTAGGGCAAGGGGCGCCCCCGGATAAGAATACTTTTACGGAAGGAAAGGATGCGTTCTTAAAATAGTCCGTTTCAATCATGCTCTGGTACATGGTAGGCACAAATAACGAAATGGTCGTTTGGTAATCATTCACGGCGCGAATGGCTTCCTCCGCATGGAATTGATTTCCAATCACTACGGTACCGCCCATCATTAAGATCGGAAGGGATAACGCATTCAATCCGCCTGTATGAAAAAGCGGCATATAATTCAGCGTACAATCTTCTTCATTTAAGTTCCAGCTGATTGCCGTATTAATGGCGTTCCAATTTACTGCTTCAAAAGACAAAAGCACTCCTTTTGGTTTTCCAGTTGTACCGCCAGTATAAATCATCAACCATGGGTCTTCGGCACTCCATTCATTCGTCTTTTCAAACTCTATTGGTGCTGGTTGAAGATTATCGACAATCTTGAATGGTTGCTTGCCAAAAATCTCTCGCCCTAATGAATGGAACCGCTCGTCAGTAATTAAAATGGAAGGTTGGCAATCATCTAGAATGACGCTTAATTCCGCGCTGCTTAATCGCCAGTTTAAGGGAACATAAATATAGCCGCCTAACCCGCAAGCAAATAAAATCGGAAATATATCAATACAATTTTCCGCCAGTAAAGCGATACGATCGCCCTTGTTTAACCCTCGATTCTTTAAGAAAGCCCACCACTTTAAACACTCTTTTGAAAGTTGTTCATAACTCCACTTTCTTTTTGAAGGAATATCGATGAGCGCTATATTGCAAGGAGTCAATGAGGTTCTATTCAATATCCATGATTGTTCATTCAGCAACAGATATCCCTCCCACTTACATCATAATTCCACCATCTACGTGCAAGACGTGGCCGGTGATATAACTGGATTCATCGGATGCTAGGAAGAGGTATGCATTTGCAATATCCTCCACTTCTCCCAATCTTGGGAGACTAACAATCGACTCCATGTGTTGAATGACTTTTTCCGGCATTTTCTCGACCATCGCCGTTTTTGTAAAACCTGGTGCAACGGCATTTACGTTAATTCCTTTTCTGCCCAGTTCCTTGGCCCATGTTTTTGTCATCCCGATGACCGCCGCTTTTGTTGCAGAATAATTTGTTTGGCCTATATTGCCATAAACACCGCTGACAGAGGAAGTATTGATAACTTTCCCATAACCATTTGCGATCATATGAGGCACAATGGCTTGCGTACAGTTAAACACTCCTTTTAAATTAACGTCGATTACACGATCAAAATCTTCTGCCGTCATTTTGACAAGCATGGCGTCTTTTGTCGTACCAGCATTATTAATCAAAATATCGATTTTCCCATAATGCTCCAAAACTCCCTTGACCATTTGTTGGACGCTATCTCCATCACTCACATCCAACTGAATAAACATGGCATCTTTACCATCTGCTTTTAAGGTGTTTTCCAGTTCTCTGCCGCTAGATTGATCATAGTCCGCTATGACCACTTTTGCTCCTTGCTTTAGAAACAATTCACAAGCAGCCTTGCCGATTCCATTCGCTCCCCCAGTTATGATCGCTACCTTATCCTGAAGCCGCATCTTCAACCACTCCTATTCTCATTATCAAATACGCCTTGGCGTATTTCTGTCCAGATTTTTTCGAGCAAGCTCGAAAAGATTCCTTTAAAAATCTGTGACATCCGCCGGAGGCTTTTAACTTAATTCAGTGGAAATTTAACGCAAAAGGAATTGATTAAATTTTTCCATTTAAATCAACCCTTATAGAAGTGGAATACTTCTATTGAGTTAAAAAACTTTCAATTACTTTGGTTAATTGCTCCAAATCATCAACTAGTGGAGAATGGCCACAAGAATCAAGCTGAATGGATTTTGCCCTACCTCCAAAGTCTTCGATTATTTCTTGTGTCATGGCAAATGTTACAACACGGTCTCTTTCTCCATACAAATTTAATACCGGAACTTGGATTAGGTCCACCTCCCCCGTTCCTTTAGCAGCTTCATTATCTAAATGACTTATATTAAATGTATTTAAGACATGGTAAATATCTGCCAAATTTCGTTGCGTCAACATATCATCGACATATTCGTCATAGCGCTTTTCATCAGGTTGGTTATGTGTGTATATGACAGCATTCCACACAGCTTTTAAGCCTTCTCTATTTTTCATGTCATATAATGTTTGCATGGGAATCGTTTTCCCGGTGTCATTTTCAATTTCTTCAATTGTCGTGAAACGCCCGGAAAAATCTGCAGTTCCATCCTCACTTGTTTTATAAATCGGATAGCCTCGAGTCGAAGCGGAAGCCAGCAGTATTAATTTGCTGCAAAGGTTAGGGTAATCAATGCAAAACTGCATTCCGATTGCTCCACCCGTTGACCATCCAATAATATGAAGATCCTTTATATTCAATAAATCTACGAAGCTTTTAAGATCATCGCTGAAATCTTTGATATGATGAACTCTCGCGTGATAAGTAGATTGTCCAAACCCTCTTAGATCCGGCGCAATCACTGTATACTCTGGACTTAACTTTTCCATCAATACGTCCCAATGCTTAGAGGAGGTCATATTTCCATGAATCAGCAAAATAAGTTTTTCTCCTCCTGGACGTATACGATAGGAGAGAGTTTCTCCATTGAGCAATTCTACAAACGATAAACGTTCACTTACTGTCATCCTGCAACCTCCTTTTGTGGTCCCCATTGAATCGTTATGGCACCCCATGCATACCCAATACCGGCACTAACAAGCACAAGCACATCTCCATCCTTGATCTTCTCTTGTTCCAGTGCCAGCTTTAGAGATAATATTTGATCGATTTGACCAATATGTCCGTAGTTCGATAGATAAATGGAATTTTCCTCTTTCAACCCGAAAGTCTTTAATACAAAATCATGCGCAGACTTTTTCATATGCAGCATGCCGATATAAGATAATTCTTTTTCATGAAAACCACTTTTATTTAAAGAAGTGCGGATGACTTTGATGAAATTATCGAGCGATTTTTGTTCTAAACGTGTTTTCATTCCTTCTGGATCGGTTACATCCAGCCTATAGTAGCCTTGCATCAGATTTTCGGGTGTTAACGGTTCCTTAGTTCCGCCTATCGGAACAACCACATCTTCCGAAAAAGTTCCATCCGTAATAAGGTCGGCTTCATAAATCAAGTTCTCGGTTGCATCCCGTTTAAGCACCAACGCGCCACCTCCCGCCCCAAGGTTGAACATAAAGCGCGTTCGTTCATTTTCATAATCGATAAAATCATGGTTTCGATATCCACCTGCCAGGAGGACGGTTCGAATGCTTTCGTCCGTTTGCATCAGACTTTTTGCAAGCTTCATTGCAAGTATGGCCGTACCGCACCTTAACTGAATATCGAATGCCCAGGCATTCGTTGCACCGACTTCTTCTTGAATTTTGATTCCCGCTGTCCACAACGGATATTCCTTGTGCTCTTCGCCAAAATAAATCACAAGGTCTATTTCCTTTGGTGGGATGCCTGCCTGCTGGATGGCCTCTTTGGCAGCCCAAATGGCCATTTGAACCGTATGATCATCTTTATCTGCAATCGGCTTTTCGATAATTCCCATTTTCGTTTTCACTACGTCCAATGGCAGATTGGCTTTGTTGGCAATTTCTTCTGCCGTCATTCTTTTAGTGGGCAAATAAACACCTATACCAATAATCCCTATATTCATGACGCTCGCTCCTTATCTTCCGGCAAAGCAAAAGTTTTCCGAACTTCCTTTTTTGATTTCCATTTTGAAATTTGCATTTGAATCGAACCCACAATGCCTTTTGGGAAAAAGACAACCGCCAAAATATAGATGATGCCAAAGAAAATAATCCATCTCTCAAATATCGGAAATTCCCTGGCAAGCCCTGATAAATAATGCTGTGCAAACTCGATGACAACCGAACCTACAATTGGCCCCACTAATGTTCCCACACCGCCAATTATGGTCATCAAGAGTGCATCAAGCGTAATATCCATTGTCATAACGCTAGTGTTCACAAAACGGAGGGAAACGGCATATAAAGATCCGGCCAAACTTGCTACAACTCCTGCCACTACCGAAGAGATAACCTTATAGTGCAATGTTTTAAAGCCCAGGGAACGTGTCCGTTGTTCATTCTCACGAACCGCAATCAGCACTTTTCCAAGTGGTGAAGCTACAAATCGTCTCAGCAGCAGGAAAACGATCACTAAGCAGGCCAATACACAAAAGTAAAAGACGATTCGGTCTTTAAAAATATCAGGTGCACGAAATGTAAAGCCATCATTCCCTTTTGTCACCGTCCGCCATTTTTCGGCTACCACCAAAAGCAGCCCCGAAATGGCCAGCGTGAGCATGGCAAAGAAATGACTTTTCAATCTTAAAGTCAAAAGACCAACAAAAAAACTAACAATGGCAGAGAGCAAAATACCGACGATCATTGATCCGATAAAGACGCCGATTGTTGGCTCAAACGTATTCAGCAAAATGGCTGTCGCATAGGCACCAATCCCAAAAAACATTGCATGCCCAAAGGAAACAATACCGGTATAGCCAAGCAGAAGATCATAGCTCATCGCTAAAATGGCAAAGATGAAAATCTGTGTGAATAATATGGTCAAAGTGCGCGAATCTGCCACAAACGGAAAAGCGATCAGGAAGATTAAAATTACAAAGAAGAAAATATGATACTTTGAAACCAGGTTTGTCGTTTTCATACCCATCACCCCTTTGCCATCTTGAATAAACCTTGCGGCCGGAATATTAATACAATTGCCATCAGAATCATGTTTACTGCCAAGGATAAGGATGGAACATAGTAAGCCATGAAACTACCAGCCAGCCCTACTAAAACCGCTGCAAAAAGCGAACCAGAGAAACTGCCCATTCCGCCAATCACCACGACAATAAATCCTAAAATCGCAAACTCCATTCCCATTTCCGCATAGATGGACCCGGAGTATGGAGCCATCAACATTCCACCGATTGCAGCAAGCGCGGCGCCTGTCATAAAAACGAATAAGAATACTTTCTTGATGTTAATCCCAAGCGCTTGAACCATTTCCTTATTCATGACCCCGGCACGTACAATCAGTCCGATTTTTGTGCGGGTTAAAATATAATGGAATATCCCGAAAACAATCAACCCAACAATGATGATAAATAGACGATACTTGATCAGAATGACCTCGCCCAGCTCCCAGCTTCCCGCTAAATAATCAGGAACGGAGACCGGGATTGCATTGGGTCCGAAAGCCACTTTAATCATTTCCTGCAGAACGAGCATAGATCCCAACGTAATCAATATTTGCTGGACATGATTTCCGTAAACAGGCGTGATGATCAATTTTTCCATCAAGAAGCCTAAAATCATCCCTGTCAAGATGGCAGCAACGATGCCGATTAAGAAACTTTCAGTCAATGTATAGGTAAAGACACCGGTATAAGCACCCCAGACGAAAAGTCCGCCGTGGGCAAAATTCAATACATCCATCAGGCCAAAAATAAGCGTCAAGCCGGCTGCCAATAAAAAAATCAACATTCCCGTTGCAAGACCATTAATAACGAGACTAATGATAAGATCCATAAGTACCCCCCTATCCAATTCCCAGGTATTTTCGTTTTAGTTCATCATCTGCGATTAACTCGTTCATCGCCCCCTGTTGAACTGTCCGGCCATCGTCTATTAACGTAAACGTGTCGCCGATGCGGCTTGCCATGATAAAATTTTGCTCAACAAGTACGATGGTTGTTCTTTTTTTCATTTCCATTATCGCTTCCATTACTTTCTCGACAACAATTGGTGCCAAGCCTTTGGAGGGTTCATCAATTAACAACAGCTTGCTGTCGTTTACAAATGCCCGCGCCATGGAAAGCATTTGTTTCTGGCCGCCAGACAAGTGCCCGCCTGCCTTTTTCCAAAATTTCTTTAAATCCGGAAAGAGTTCAAGCACATAATCCTGCTTTTCCAGTGCATCGTCGGTTACTTTTCTCATCGCCACTTTCATATTTTCTTCGACGGTTAGTTGCCCGAATATCCCCTGATCCTCCGGCACATAGCCGATTCCTATTTTTGCGATATCATAGGTAGGTTTTTTCTCGATGTTTTCATCCAAAAAGGTGATGGTTCCGTTAGATGCTGGCGTCAAGCCCATGATGGTTTTCAAAGTTGTTGTTTTCCCTGCCCCATTGCGGCCAAGCAGCACGGAAACCTCCCCCGCCTTCGCTTCAAAATTAATGCCTTGCAAAATATGAAATTGGCCGATGTGTGTATGGATATTATGAAGTTTCAACAAGCTCTCCATCATAAAGCCCTCCTAGATATGCATTTTGCACGGTTTCATTATTCATGATTTCTGTGGGTGTTCCGTCTGCAAGCAGTTTTCCATTAAATAGCACCATGATGCTGTCCGATAAATCCAGAATCATATCCATTTTGTGTTCAATCAGTAGTATGGTTTTATCGCCGCGAGCTTTAATTTGGCGGATGACCTCCAAAATGGCTGGTACTTCTTCCAGCGACATCCCGGCTGTTGGTTCGTCCAATAGCAGAACCTCTGTATCCAGCGCCAATAGCATCGCAATTTCAAGTTTTCGTTTCTCTCCATGTGATAATTGGCTGGCTACTGCATCTTGTTTATTCGATAAAAGGACTTGATCTAAAATGGCGATTGCCTCTGCCGTAATTTTCTTATAATGAAGGTAATGCTTTAAAAATTGAAAGCGGACTTTTTCCTTGGATTGGACTGCCAATCGAACATTTTCTAGTACTGTCAAGCTCGGAAACACATTTGTAATCTGAAATGACCTTCCAAGCCCCATCCTTGTTCTATCGACGGAAGATTTTTTCGCTAATGAGTGACCCCTGAAAAATACGTCTCCTTCCGTCGGTTTCAGCTCGCCGCTAAGAAGGTTGAAAAAAGTTGTTTTCCCCGCCCCATTTGGTCCGATAATCGATTTAAAATGCTTTTCGGGCATTTCAAAATTCACGCGGTCAACCGCTTTATGACCGCCAAATTGAATTGACAAGTTTTTTGTACGAATAATAGGCTCCATCTTGACTCCCCTTTCTATTCCTCTTAAAAGCTTCCAGAATCGGTAGAAGTTTTTAAGAGAAACAGACCAAGAGATGTTGGTCTGTTTCATTTTGATTGTGTGCAGCTCCGCTTTTCTAGATTAGTTCATAATCGGCGGCTCTGTTTCTTCCGGTGTTAGTTCGCGGATCAATACTGGTACCGGATAGTCAACCCCATCGACTTTTTCTAAACGAACGGAATACATTGGCTGCAATGCTTGATGGTCTTCTTTACGGAATGTCATTGTTCCTTTTGGTGTTTCAAATGACATACCTTCCATTAACGGAATCAATGTATTGCCATCCGCATCCCCTTCTGATTTTTCCAAGGCCGTCACAATGGCAACTGCTGCTGAAAATCCTCCTGGTGTGAACAAGTCAGGTACTTCTCCGTTAAAGCGAGCTTTATGCTCTTCAACCAGCCAATCATTTACTTCGTTGTTTGGAAGAGTATGATAATAGACAGAGAACCCTTCCATGCCGACTAATGGACCCATCATTTGAAGTGCCACAATATCAGGCGCACCAGTTGAAATCTTGATGCCTTTTTCCTGCAGTTTTAAGTCGGCGATTTGATTCCAAGGAGAGTTCGCGCCTGCCCACACTACAAATAAATAATCAGGCTTTGCTTCCACAATTTTTTGTAGATTGGACGTGAAATCTGTTGCTGCTGGATCTGCATACTCTTCAGCTACAATTTCCGCACCCAATTTTTCTGCTGCCGTTTTAAATGCTGAAACACCATCCCAGCCAAACGAATAGTCAGGAGCAAATGTAGCGATTTTTACCCCTTCACCGGCAATGGCCGCTGCTGCTGCATAAGCATCTTGGGAAGAGTTTCGTGCAGTACGGAAAATATACGGGTTAAATTCAGATCCCGTAATGCTGTCTGCCACGGCTGGTTCCACAATCATGATTTTTTCATATTCTTCAGCAAGCGGAAGAACAGCTAATGTATCTCCCGAGCTTGATGAGCCTACCAGAAAATCTACGCCATCATCTTCCAACAGTTTCGTTGCTTTTTGGACGGCCACTTCCGGCTTCGTTTCTGTATCTTCCCAAACGACTTCAATCTTTTTGCCTGCAACCTCCATTGTTCCGTCTGTTGCATATTCCAATCCAAGCTCAAATCCTTTTTGAGTTTGTTTTCCATACGATTCTAGAGCACCCGTCAAAGAAGCTAGTACTCCCACTTTAATCGTGCCTGTTTGTTCAGTCGTTTCTGCCGTTTGTTCCGAAGTCTTCTCTTCTGTTTGACTGTCTTCTTTTGTTGTGGCAGGTTCATCTTCACTACAAGCAACTAGAAACAATAGAACGCACCCCATGATGAAAAATAAAGACCAGAATTTCCTCATTCCCCATACCCCCTTTTGTTGTTTAAAGCGCTTACAATGTGCTTTATGTTAATGTAAACTACTGTAGTTACAAATTAGTTACAAATTAATTGGGATTTAGCAGACTTCCACTTATTTCTAATTCAATCGTTATCAACAATGAGCTATAGGAATGAAAAATTCCTTGAAAATTATAAAAAGCGCTTATCCTTTTTTAGGTTAAGCGCTCAGTTATAAGCATCTTATTTTAGTGTTTAATGGATTTATTAAATAAACCATAAATACGGTCTTTCCCTTCGCGTAGTGGATTCATTTAATTTTGGTAATAAAGTCGAATAACGGAAATTTCACCTGTAGTATGATTGGAATTCGGTTTATTAACTACGAGAATGATAATGTGTGTTTGATGGTCAATTTGATTTAGACAGGGACTAACATTTAATTATTCCGTCACATTTTCCAGGTAAAATATACCAAATTGTTATTGAAAAAACTTTCTACCTGTCATATATTATATATTGAATTCACACGAATCCCTCAGAATCTTTACATAAGGAGTCTATGAAAAGCAATACATATGAAATCATTTTAAGGAGTTTTAAACAGTTTGTTATTGAATAATATTTTTAACCAATTAGGGATTTCAAGTTTCAAAGGAAGACTTAGATTTTGGTTTTTATGTTTTATTGCATTGATGGTATTATTTGCATCTATTCCATTTATATTTTTTGGAAAACAAGAGAAACTTGAGGATGCTAATGTTTCTATTGAAAAAACGATTGAACTGCAACAAGTAGTAATCAATTATTGGTTACAAGAACGAATATCAGATGTTAAATCCATTTCTGAACTTCCATCTGTGAAAGCCCTTGATTTAGAACAAATGAAAGAAGTCCTGGAAGCATTTGATAAAAATCATTCCGAATTCGGAATGATTTTATATGTAAATGAGGATGGAATCAGTCAAATTAATACAAAATCCACTACGGAAATCGATTTATCCGATCGGGAATATTTTAAGGAAGCAAAGAAAGGGAATAGCTTTATAACGGGCGTATTAATAGGTAGGCAAACCAATTCACCCATTATAATATTTTCTAATCCTATCTATGACTCTAATGGAAATTTTAAAGGTTTAATAGCTGGACAGGTACCGTTGCTAACCATTACAGATGTTATGAATCAATTCCAAGATGAGTCAAGTGAAACTTATTTAGTTGATAGAAGCGGGATGTTAATAACAAAATCACGTCAAGGCGAAATTGGCGAATATATTGATACAGAGATATTCGAAGAAGCTTTAGCGGAAAACCCTATAACTAATTTCTACAATACTCAAAATGGAGAAAAGGTTTTGGGGAATTATCGGTGGGTACATAACAATCAATGGTTGATTATAGGTGAAATAACAGAGAGTAAAATTTTCGAACCATTCTATCGTATGGCACTGATGCTCTCTTTAGTTGTTTTATTTGCGATTCTTATAGGTTATACACTAATGGTATGGGTGTCTAATCAAGCTGAGGCGCCGATTAGAAAAGTGCTGGAAGGTACTAGGAAAATTGGTGAGCGTAAGTTTAATTTTCGATTGGAGAAATGTAAGAAAGACCCTATTGAATTTAAGGAACTCTTCGATAATTTTAATAATATGAATGAAATCATAGAAAGTTATATTATTTCATTAAAAGAAAGTGAAGATAAGTTTCGTACTATTGTAAATTATTCAAGTGACATGATTACAATACATAATTCTACAGGAAAGTACCTATATGTCTCACCTGCAGGAAAAGAAATTCTCCAATACGAAGATAAAGAAATAATTGGATATGATAGTTATTATTTTATTCATCCGGATGACTTAGAATTGGTTAAGCAAAAACACGATACTTTATTAAAAGAGGGTTATGCTGTATCTACCTATCGTATTCGCAGAAAAAATGGAGAATATATTTGGTTTGAATCTTCTATTAAATTGCAGGGAAAAACACCAGAAGAAACACACTTAATAGTCATATCTCGGAATATTACGGAAAGAAAAATGGTTGAACAAAAACTTCAAGAAGCGAATAATGTATTGCTAGAACTTTCAACGAAAGATGGATTAACAGGTATCTGGAATCGAAGAGCGTTTGATGAACGTTTAGAATTAGAATGGAATCGTGCTATAAGAAATTCCTCTGCTCTTTCACTTATTATGCTTGATATTGATTATTTTAAAAAGTTTAACGATACGTATGGTCATCAAGCAGGTGACGATTGTTTGAGAGAAGTAGCCAATATCATTGAACTTACTGCAAAGGGTTCAAATGATATAGCATTTAGATACGGTGGAGAAGAGTTTAGTGTAATCTTGCCTACAACCGATCTTGCGGACGCTGAACTTGTAGCTGAATCCATTCGTAAAGCAATCGATAGTCTGAATATCCCACATTCAGGTTCGGTAATTAGTAAATGTGTGACGATTAGCTTAGGTGTGAATACCATGATTCCTACTGAGTCACAAAGTATTGATCAATTAATTGCCAAGGCAGATAAAGCTCTTTATCAAGCAAAACAAGATGGGAGAAACTGTGTTAGATCAACTGTATCACTGATCAGTAAGCCGAATTAAATTCGGCTTTTTTTACTCTCAAAAAGCAAGAAAAATCCCTCAACATAAAAAACACCTAGACGATTGACTAGGTGTTTGAATCCTTATAATTTTCTTATTAACTTTCTCGATTGTGAATGATTTGATTGCGATAGATCTCCAAGTCTTCTGCGAATTCTTCATGATTTCGATTTCGATTCAAATCAATTTCAAGTTCACGATACTGGTCCAAGTCGTTTAAATCCTTAGACAATTCCTCATTTTGTTTATGATTTTCTTTTTTATCCACTCTTACCCCACCTCCATCTTATTATTATGAGTAATAAGATTTTTTTCATCCGGGGGTCTTTTTCTAAAGAGTTTAAAAAAAGCATGACACAAAAGTCATGCTTTTTGCTAGCCTAGCGACGTCCTACTCT
>NZ_QWEI01000030.1 GCF_003515775.1 Ureibacillus yapensis
GCTTTATTCCAATTTCCATTTTGAGCAGAAACTTTACTCATATGATTTGGATTGGTTGTTAAGTTGGAATTAATCCAACTTAAAACCTGCACCAATCGCCACTAAAGTGGCTATCATATTCGCCTTTCTTTCTCAAAATGTTTTCTCGGCATAAACGCTCTATTTAGGTTTGGCAAGCATTGGCTTTGCTAGCCACTTCATTCACTTACGTTCATTCAGTGCTGCAAACCCGCTTGTTGGGGGTAAACCCCCAAGCCCCTTTTTGCATAAGCAAAAAAGCTAGCCATATGGCTAGCTAAATTCGCTTATTATTTTTCACTCTATGTCTAACTGATTTAATATAATTATTCATAATAAAGGTTGAATTATCGCATAATAACGGAAACCAATCTTCATATCTATTTTCAATAGCATAATCTATTAAATCTTGCAGTTCATCAATTTCATTTTCTCTAACATAATCAATCATTTCTCTAATTAATTGGTATCTCTCTCCAGACGTAACAGAAAGATACGTCAGAGGGTCTGCTCCTGCATGTCCTATAATCCCACTCTTTTCATACTGAAACTTCTCAGGATTATCCATATGAGCAAAATAACGCACCATACCTTTAATATTTGTACATTTTTGTGGATTTGGTGAGTTTAATTGACCTGTAATCTCTAATATTTGTGTATAACTCTTTTTACTACTGAACATCAATAATACATGCCAATGTGCCTTTTTTATCTCTCCATCACTATTTACATCCTTATCATGCAAAGGACTTTCTATCCATGGTACATGATAACTATCTAAAATCTCCCTCCAGTTAGAAGGTGCAGACTCTGGATATACAAAAAATGTCCAATTTCGCGTTCTTGTGTCTTTCTTTTTAGCCATGATATAATTACCTCACTTAGTTAATTCTCTTAATTAAAATTCGTCGCCATGCCAGTGGCGACTTTTTTTATGCCTTTTTTTGTTCATTGATCCAAAGTGTAATCAAAGATGATTTACTTAAACCAGTTTCTTTTGACAAACGTTCCAACTTTTCAAAAACATCATTATTCAGAGTTATCATCACTCTCTTTTTTTCATCTTTTG
>NZ_QWEI01000031.1 GCF_003515775.1 Ureibacillus yapensis
AAAGTGTCAACGCACATAAAAATTTGATTTTTATAGAGATATATCGTATCTAATAGAAAAACAATATAAAAAGTGTTAATATAATCAATTAATATTAAAATATAAAAATAATTTTGTTTTAAAATCATCTTTCCTTATAAAATATAAAAGAATAATTAATAATATAATTGATAAATTTAAGTGCCAGCAATCGCGGTTATACTTGTAATCTAATTATATTAAATAACATTAAAATTAATATATTTATATACCAATTAATTTAAGATAAAATTTCATTATACAAATATATAAAAAAAAAATTAAAAAAAATTTTAAATTTAAAATAGGATTAGATACCCTAGTATATTAAAAAATTTAGGAAGT
>NZ_QWEI01000032.1 GCF_003515775.1 Ureibacillus yapensis
TCCCATAATTTTCACCCCCTTCACACTATATATCTTATGAGATTTCCTCTAACCAATCCGGTATAGTTGCGTAGTTTCTAAATAATTATTTACTGAATTTTTTATAGTATATTAAAAGCGTCTTTCTTGATGAAAGGGCCAGATTGTTGATTAACTTAAAATAGGAAATATTTGGATATTTATTTTAAGATTAATTATTTTGCGAAGAAATGTACTTCAATTAACGGAGCAGTTTAGTTAAATAATGTATTGAAACCTTTAGACAACGGAAATTAATAAATAGAGACTTTAGGTTCTTACAGATAGGATTGCGTCTTTAATGAGCCAATATTTCTTTATGTTAATTTTATCTTTTGTATTTTTTGTGGGGATGTCTGCCTATCTTTGGCTTATTTTTAAAAAGAAAAAGAAAAATGGCGATTCATATAAAACACCATTAAAAGATATTTTAATCGTAACCTTTTTCATTCTCCTTTCAGGTTCTTTGTTCATTTATTCTTTGTTAGACCTTCCTAACGTGTTAGCTGATAAGACGAGTAAATATCAAGGAAACTGTGAAATTGCAAATTTTGATATTACAACAGGGGGACATACGGAGGCTAACTTTGGAAAACATAGCATTACGTTCCCTAAGAATTATCAGGACGTAGAAGAAGGTAATTACTATTGTGAAGTGGAGTATTATCCACGTACAGAACAAGGGAAGTCATTAAAACTTTTTGAATCAAAGAACGATATTCAACAATCGGGCGCTTTCC
>NZ_QWEI01000033.1 GCF_003515775.1 Ureibacillus yapensis
AATTTATGTTTTACTTAAACTAACCAATCAGACTTTAAAGAAAATTTCTTAAAAATTGTTTTCAAAACAATTAAAATAAAGCCAAACACAACTTATAAAATTATAAAATCCTGAATTTCATAAATTATTCAAAAAACTATAAATATTATAAAATACAAAAAACTAAATACTATCCCCAACCCTATATATGGATATTCTACAACACACGCACCAATTCATGTTAACAATATTCAATTTACAACAAAAACCCAATATATAAACTTTATAAAATAATAAAATAAAGTTCTTCGAAAACGATGCTTCAAAAAAAAAGGTAAAAAATATAAAATAACCACCGATATAACTAAAGCGATTACTCCTCCAATTTTTCTAGAAATAGAACGTAAAATAGTATAAGCAAATAAAAAATATCATTCAGGTTGAATATGAACGGGAGTAACCAAAGGATTAGAAGAAATAAAATTCTCTACATCCATAAAAATATAAGGAAACAAAAAACAAATAAATAAAAAAAAAACAAAAAAGAAAGCAAATCCAAAAATATCCCTAATTCTATAATATGGATGAAAAAAAACTTTATCATATACTCTTCTTAATCCTAAAGGATTTCTAGAACCTTTTTCATGAAGAAAAAAAAGATGTAAAATCACAAAAAATAAAATTACAAAAGGTAATAGAAAATGAAAAGCAAAAAACCGAGTCAAAGTAGGATTACCT
>NZ_QWEI01000034.1 GCF_003515775.1 Ureibacillus yapensis
TATCCAGTTTTGAAAGAATAATAAATTTGAAGAAATTATTGATAAAAGTGTTGATTATATCTTCAAAGTATGATACAATATTAAATGTCTTTCACTTTAAGTCTAGTGATGATGGCAAAGAGGTCACACCCGTTCCCATACCGAACACGGAAGTTAAGCTCTTTAGCGCCGATGGTAGTTGGGGGCTTCCCCCTGTGAGAGTAGGACGTCGCTAGGCATAGCATGAAATTAAATTATTCCGAAGTAGCTCAGTGGTAGAGCAATCGGCTGTTAACCGATCGGTCGTAGGTTCGAGTCCTACCTTCGGAGCCATGCTACTTGGAGAGTTGTCCGAGCGGCCGAAGGAGCACGATTGGAAATCGTGTAGGCGGTTAACACTGTCTCAAGGGTTCAAATCCCTTACTCTCCGCCAGATAACCAAACTAATTCATTTATTAATTGGCCCGTTGGTCAAGTGGTTAAGACACCGCCCTTTCACGGCGGTAACACGGGTTCGAATCCCGTACGGGTCACCATTTGAATTTGATAAACCAGTCGGAGGATTAGCTCAGCTGGGAGAGCACCTGCCTTACAAGCAGGGGGTCGGCGGTTCGAGCCCGTCATCCTCCACCATATAAAGTTTATGATATAATATAAAAAATAGTATTTTCGCGGGGT
>NZ_QWEI01000035.1 GCF_003515775.1 Ureibacillus yapensis
GCGCCCGTTTGCGGAAAACAACTATCAGCTTCCGTTAGTAAATTATTTTTGTCCATAGCTACCTTTTAACTTTTTCGGGTCTAAAGGGGGTACTTGAAATAATTTTTTTAAAAATTCATCGAAACTATCTGCCACCGTTACCTATTCCCATGTAATTTCCTCTGTGTCGTAATTCTCAAATACATAAAGAACAGAGGGATTATCTTTCCTATTTCGATAGTCGAATACTATCCAGAAATGGCAATCGGTCCACAGTACAATAAACTCCTTTGGAAGCTTTGTATCTGCTAGTAACTCTTGGGATGATAAAATGCTTAAATCATCCACTTCAAAATGAATGGGTTCAATGCTAGGAAATTCCTGTTTTTCTGTACAAATTTTAGATAACAAAAAATAAGGAAAGTTTAAGTCACCGCCATTTTGTATCTTCATTAATTCAATAAATGATTGGGGGAATTTAATTCCTAAATTATTTTCTGCTTTTTTTATTATTTCATCGTTTATCGGATATTCAATACGTTTATGCTTACTTTCCTCATTCCAAAAATCTTCACCTTGGCATAACTCCCTTTGTATCAAAACAGATGATTATAGTTTCGACATGAATATGGCTCTGCAATCTGGCCCTTTTCATGAA
>NZ_QWEI01000036.1 GCF_003515775.1 Ureibacillus yapensis
CAGTTTTCAAGGTTCATTTCACATCGCTTTTATAGCGACTTTTACATTATAACATTTGTAATTCTCTGTGTCAACAATATTTTTTGAGAATTTTTAAATTATAGCATTTTCAATTCTCATTGACAAGTGTTTTACACATATTAAAATGACAACTTAATTATTATATCGCAGAACAAGATAGAAGTCAATAACTTTTTGTGTTATATCTTTTTTCGCTTTTGTCTTTGCTCTAGCGACATATATTAATATATCACTATAACAAAAAATATGCAAGCAAAAGTATAATCATTTTAATTAGATTATAATTGCAAAACATTCCTTATAAAATCATACTGTTGTTAAATTTTATTACCACAGACTGATCAGTGCTTCGGAGATTAATTCTCTTAACTACCAACGGCTCTATTCTTAAGACGATGAAGAGACGAATATCTTCATCACCCCTCTATCGCTTAATTTTTCTGTCTCTGGCCCTTTACATTTCTTCTTATAATAGTGATGTTTTAAGATTCAATATTTACTTTCCTGAATGAAACCACTAATCCTACGGATTTCACACGAAAAAAACCGCTGAAACATCAGCGGTTTTCTTGTGCCTAGCGACGTCCTAC
>NZ_QWEI01000037.1 GCF_003515775.1 Ureibacillus yapensis
TACAATTGCGGAGTTTTTAAATAATTATTTGCAATGATTAAATGTAAAATGATATCTTTTTTAGTTATCATAAAAAAGGTTCTGCTTATTTGAACCATATTGTTCATTAAGAATATTACGAAATAGGTAGAGTAAAGGACGATTTAAATATCGCCCCTTACATTGGAATATTAGACTATTGGTTGTTCTCCATATCTAATCCTTCTGCGACTAATCTATAATCTGAACAACGAAAACCTCCTTCTGTAAAAGCAAGAACAAGCGTATGGTTTTCACGTTCAGGACAGAATTCTTGTTGAGGGTTTTGAATTGGAGCACAAATCGCAGAAAATCTACCTGTAACATTAATCTGCTAGATACAGCAGCGTCTGCGCACGAAACTACCAGATTGATTAAATGGATTAAACTGATTAAATAGATTAATTTGATTACATCTATCGAGTCTATCGAATC
>NZ_QWEI01000038.1 GCF_003515775.1 Ureibacillus yapensis
TTTCCATTCTGATAACAAAGGGTGAACTACAATTAATCCGTGATACCGAAGTAATAGTTACCTTTTTAGTCTTATTTAAACTTTGCATGACGTTCTGCTGCTGGGGATTTTCTATTGCTAATCTAATTTCCCCAGATTTTCGTGAAAGTACTGGCTTTTTTTGTCCCAGTTGTGGCATTATTTATCGAATTGAAAAGGAAAAACATGAGGATTGTAGTGTAGTGAAATACCGAATCCTACGCTATAATTTAACTAGAATAGTCGGTAACTCAAGGGTGGTTGGCTCACTCCCCTCTGAAAGGGGGTGACGCCTGTGACGGTATATGAAACATTAATGTTTGCAGTCGCTTTCTCGGCTTTAATCATTTCAATGCTTTCGTTTGACCATAAAAAATAACCCATCC
>NZ_QWEI01000039.1 GCF_003515775.1 Ureibacillus yapensis
AATCGCGCCCGATTGTTGAATGAAACGAAAGTTTCAAATAGATCCTCGGTTATTTTGCTAAGCTCCTGTCCGTTTAATAGGTTATTTTCCTTGTTTCTCTTCATTCTTTTTTATTGTTATCAGTTTCGACATAACAAAGTGAACCACAGCAATAGTTATTAGCAAATCTCTATACGGTTCACTTGTTCCTGACAACAACGATGTAATAGTATAAAAAAATCCAAATGAAATTAAGAGTAAGGCTGTAACATAATGTTCAATGTATAACTTCATTTTATTTCTCTCTCCCCTTTAGGTTTAAAGTTCTCATCTTTTATATAGCCCCCAACACCTATCCTCATTTTAAATTTTAACATAAATATCCAA
>NZ_QWEI01000004.1 GCF_003515775.1 Ureibacillus yapensis
ATTCCCATCAGTCGCCCCATTCTAAAAATTACTTTCTTCTTAATAACATTGGGGTATAGCCAAGCGGTAAGGCAGCGGATTTTGATTCCGTCATGCCCAGGTTCGAATCCTGGTACCCCAGCCATTTTGCGGAAGTAGTTCAGTGGTAGAACACCACCTTGCCAAGGTGGGGGTCGCGGGTTCGAACCCCGTCTTCCGCTCCACTTATATTGAATGGCGGCATAGCCAAGTGGTAAGGCACAGGTCTGCAACACCTTTATCACCGGTTCAAATCCGGTTGCCGCCTCCATATCTAATAATCGGATTTCCGATTAACTAATTATTAATTTGCCGGTGTGGCGGAATTGGCAGACGCGCACGACTCAAAATCGTGTTCCTTCTGGAGTGCCGGTTCGACCCCGGCCACCGGTATCAAAAGTTAACAAAAACGGTTTCCCAACAATGGGAAGCCGTTTTTTGTGCTTAATTACAATTAAAATTGACGAAACGATACTTTGATTGCTTAAGATAGTTACTTCAAAAGAAGCTACAAATTATTCGCCACTCTTATTAATTATTTCTTATTAAGAACCCTTCTGCCAATCTCAATGTAGAGCACCGCTTTTTAGAACGGCGGAAGAAGAAAAGCAGTTTGTTCAAGAAGACTTTACGAGGTATATTGAATAGCATGAAGGTGATAAACAATATAAAATCCTTTACGGAATCGGAGAATAGAAGGAACGCGAAGAAGAAAGAAGTGTATAGTAATAATTCAAAAATAAATCACGACCACTAAGCTTGCAGAGCAACAAAAAATAATGTGGCTCTTTTTTAATTCGTCCATTACATAATATCCATCGTATAAAAATGATATATCACTAAAAGACTTAAAGGTGAAATTTCAAAAAGCCGCCAGGTGGCAGTTTTGGTTTTCAGATACACACCCAATGAGTTCAACAAACAATTTCAATTACATGAATTATGGTAAAACGAGAAGATATGTTACAGTTTTTACAGAAAAATTAATTTAATGTTTTTGGAAAAAGTTATTGAAAAATTCACAATATTAAGTTAAACTACAATAAATTACACCATTTTACATTTAAAGACATTGCGTTTATCTTGTGTTTTAAATTATATTAAGAAAAACAATTGAATAGTTACGGTTGACTGTAATGGGAGAGAGTGATGAAGTTCGCCGCCGAAGGAGCAAATTCCATAAAAGCCTTGGAATAAATCTCTCAGGTAAAAGGAACCATTGCATGACGTAGCTCTGGAGAGCGCATATTGAATATGCCACCGAAGGGGATCCGCTTTTTTGCGGGACAAGCTTTCAGGTAAAAGGACAGAGAAGGTAGATACATTGCCTTCTTCTGTCCTTTTTTTGTTGCAGAGCCTTCAACCCTACTATACTAGGTCTTACTAAATTGTTTAACTCTATTTCTGTGTTTAATGTTTAAGGTAATTGTTTGTGAGAATTATAGAAACATCAGAATTGTCCCTTGAGTTACAACGGAAAAAGCAGTTACTCAAAGAATCTGCTTGATGGAAGAAACCGATGGGACTGGCCTGTTTCATATATATTATGGGGAGTGAGGGGATTTGTATGGCGGAACAAACATTGGCAAGGGGACTAAAAAATAGGCACGTACAATTAATTGCGATTGGTGGGGCAATCGGAACAGGATTATTTCTCGGAGCGGGGAAATCTATACATTTGGCAGGGCCTTCAATTTTAATAGCCTATATGATTACAGGTGTTATTTGCTTCTTGATCATGCGAGCACTTGGGGAATTACTCTTAAGCAATTTGAATTACCATTCTTTTGTTGATTTTGTAAAAGACTATTTAGGGGATATGGCAGCATTTATCACTGGATGGACCTATTGGTTTTGCTGGGTTTCTATTGCAATGGCCGATTTAACGGCAATTGGCCTTTATACTCAATATTGGTTTCCTTCAGTCCCTCAGTGGATGCCGGGATTGATCGCGCTTGTTGTTTTGCTGATCATGAACCTTACTACTGTTAAGCTTTTTGGAGAGATGGAATTCTGGTTTGCCTTGATTAAAGTTATTGCAATTTTAGCGCTCATCGTTGTTGGTATTTTCATGATTATTAAAGGATTCTCGACTGACGCTGGTGCATCCAGTTTCACGAATCTGTGGAGTCATGGTGGACTATTCCCAAATGGCATGAACGGTTTTATTCTTTCATTCCAGATGGTCGTGTTTGCGTTTGTTGGGATTGAGCTAGTAGGGCTTACTGCAGGTGAAACGGAAAACCCGGAAACAGTTATTCCGAAAGCAATCAATAGTATCCCGATTCGAGTATTGATTTTCTACATTGGGGCACTGATTGTTATTATGAGTATTTATCCATGGAATAGCATCATTCCAACGGAAAGCCCATTTGTTCAAGTGTTCATGGTGGTTGGCATCGGTGCAGCTGCTGCTATTGTCAACTTTGTTGTTTTAACATCCGCTGCTTCAGCATGCAACAGCGCTATTTTCAGTACAAGCCGGATGATGTACTCACTTGCAAAAAATAACAATGCACCGGGTTCATTTACGAAGCTTACTTCCCGTCAAGTACCTTCCAATGCATTGTATTTTTCAAGTATTGTTGTTTTGATTGCAGTTGTATTGAATTATATAATGCCAGAAGGAGTATTTACGCTGATTACAAGTATTTCTACAGTGTGCTTTATCTTTATTTGGGGCATTATGGTCATCAGTCATTTGAAATACCGCAAAACAAGACCGGATCTGGCAAAGGTGAACAAGTTTAAATTGCCGCTTTATCCATTTTCGAATTATGTCATTCTTGCATTTTTAGCATTCGTACTTGTCGTGCTTGCTCTTGCGGAAGATACTCGCATTGCTTTATTTGTGACTCCAGTTTGGTTTATTATGTTGATTGCCATTTATAAGGTGAAGAAAACGGAAGAACCTCAAGCTGCTGAAATGCAAAGTCAAAATGTATCTGATTTGTAAGGTTAATTTTCTCAAAATTTAAAATTATTTTAAAATAAGATGTAAACGCTTTAAAAAAGTATTGACATATCCATTTTATATCAATATTGTTAATGTATAGAAAATTCAATTAAATATTGCGGATGATGGTTGTGGGAGAGTGCAAGATAGCGAGCCACCGAAGGAGCAAGTTCCAAAAAGACCCTTGGAACAAATCTCTCAGGTAGATGGAACCACAACTGGACGCACCTCTGGAGAGCGCGTATCATGCATACGCCACCAACGGGGAAAGCTCCAAAATGGAGTTAAACTCTCAGGTACAAGGACAGAGAAGGGTAGAGAAAACATTGCTACCTTTTTCTGTTCTTTTTTTGTGTTTAAAAAAGGTAGTGTTTGAGACTTTGGACAAATTCGAAAAACATTCAAGGAGGAGTTTAATATGAGTTTACAACAAAATGATTCAACGATTTTTGAAGCGATTAAAAAGGAGCAAGACCGCCAGCATCAAACATTGGAATTAATCGCATCAGAAAACTTTGTGAGTGAAGATGTGTTGGAAGCAATGGGAAGTGTAATGACCAATAAATATGCGGAAGGGTATCCAGGAAAGCGTTATTATGGCGGCTGTGAATTTGTGGATGTAGCAGAACAAGCAGCGATTGATCGCTTAACGGAGTTGTTTGGCGCTAAATATGCAAACGTTCAACCCCATTCGGGTGCACAAGCGAACTTTGCCGTGTTTTTTGCTTTGCTTCAGCCGGGCGATAAAATCATGGGAATGAACCTGTCGCAAGGTGGACATTTAACGCATGGAAGCCCTGTTAGTGTTTCAGGGAAGTGGTTCGAGGTTGTGTCATATGGCGTAAAAGAAGATACGCATTTGATTGATTATGATGAGGTGGAAGAACTTGCGATAAAAGAACAGCCAAAATTGATTATTGCAGGTGCAAGTGCATATCCAAGAACAATCGATTTTGCACGCTTCAGACAAATTGCCGATCGAGTTGGCGCAAAATTCATGGTGGATATGGCGCATATTGCAGGTCTTGTTGCAGCTGGTGTTCATCCATCGCCGGTTCCATATGCTGATGTTGTAACAAGCACTACGCATAAAACGTTGAGAGGGCCTCGCGGCGGCATCATTTTATCAAACGATGAAGAGATTATTAAAGCGATTAATAAGTCGGTGTTTCCAGGAATTCAAGGCGGTCCCCTTATGCACATCATTGCTGCTAAAGCGGTTGCGTTTAATGAAGCTTTACAACCAAGCTTTAAAGATTATGCAAAACAAGTCATCGAAAATGCTAAAACACTAAGTGAAACATTATTGAACGAAGGTGCAGCGCTTGTTTCTGGGGGCACTGACAACCATATTGTTTTGTTGGATGTTCGCCCGTGGAGCTTAACAGGAAAAGAAGCCGAGAAGTTGCTGGAAGAGGCAGGAATTACGACGAACAAAAACACGATTCCATATGACCCTGAAAAGCCATTTGTAACAAGTGGTGTCCGCATGGGAACAGCAGCTTTGACAACTCGTGGCATGAAGCAGGAAGAAATGGTTGAAATCGGGCAAGTGATTGCTGCTGTTCTGAAGAGTAAAGGGGACAAAGCAGTTCTTGAGCAAGCACAAGAAAGAATCAAAGCAATTTGCGAGGCCTTTCCCTTATTCCAACAGTCGGTTACTGTGTGATAAAAAATCTTAATAGATTTAGCATTTCAAAGCGGAAGAATTGCAAATTCGCAAAAAATATAGGCAGGGGGTAGTTCAGTGAGTACGGAAGCAGCATTAAAGCAAACACCTCTTTTTGAAGTATATGAGAAGTACGGTGGGAAAGTAATTGATTTTGGTGGTTGGGCACTGCCGGTACAGTTTTCCGGCATTTTGGAAGAACATGCGGCGGTTCGAACAGAAGCGGGACTTTTTGATGTCTCTCATATGGGAGAAGTGCTCGTGGTAGGCAAAGATGCAGAGAGTTACATCAACTACCTTGTCACAAACGATGTCACAACTCTCGAAGTTAATCAGGCGCAGTATACAGCAATGTGCTATCCGGATGGCGGTACGGTTGATGATTTACTGGTGTACAAATTAGCGAATCAAAAATATTTGCTTGTCATTAATGCAGCGAATATAGAGAAAGATTACGACTGGATGAGGCAGCATGTAAAAGGAGAAGTAACACTCCAAAATATTTCAGATGACACTGCTCAGCTTGCCATTCAAGGTCCAAAGGCAGAGACTATTTTACAAAAGCTAACGGAAACCGACTTATCCGAAATTCGCCCGTTTGAATTCGCTCAACAGGTCACTGTTTCCGGCATTGCAAATATCCTTGTATCGCGTACGGGTTATACGGGAGAAGATGGCTTTGAACTATACTTGGCAGCCGATCAGGTAGCTGCACTTTGGGAAAAGCTGCTGGAAGCTGGCAGTGAAGAAGGTTTAAAACCATGCGGATTAGGTGCACGTGATACACTTCGCCTGGAAGCGCGACTTGCCCTTTATGGCCAAGATATTAGCAGCGAAATAAGTCCGCTCGAAGCAGGAATCGGCTTTGTCGTCAAAACGAAAAAGGAAAGTGATTTTATCGCGAAAGATGTTCTTGCAGCACAGAGAAAAGAAGGGGTAAAGCGAAAATTGGTTGGCATCGAAGTAATAGGACGTGGAATTCCACGCCATGGGTACAAAGTGGTTTCGGAAGGTGGAGATGAAATTGGCTTCGTCACATCCGGCACACAATCACCCACGTTGAAGAAAAGTATAGGGCTTGCTTTAATCTCAACGGAATACGCCGTAGTGGGGACACCGCTAAAAGTGGAAATCCGGAACAAACCAATTGAAGCCATCGTTGTAAAAGCCCCTTTCTATAAAAGAGGCTAATAAAAGAATTTGCATACAGGCGACTGTAAGGGATCACTGTATGCAAACTCTCTTTAAAATTATCTGAATTGTACGACTTTTAAATTTGCAAGGGGAAGGAAGAATGGACAATGACAAAAGCGACAGCGAATTTATTATATAGCAAGGAACATGAGTGGGTATTGCAATTAGACGGAAATCGAGTACGTATTGGCATTTCTGATTTTGCGCAAGAGGCATTGGGGGATATCGTTTTTGTTGAAAACCCCGAAATCGATGCTGAAATTTCAGCTAATGAAGCAGTGGGAACGATTGAATCCGTTAAAGCGGTTTCGGAAATCTTTACACCTTTATCGGGTACGGTTGTCTCCGTCAATGATGTGTTGGAAGATGCTCCGGAGACAATCAATGAAGAGCCATTTGAAGCAGGCTGGTTATTCGAATTGGAAATGTCCAATCCAGAAGAGTTGGAAACATTGATGAACGAAGATCAGTACCAAGCATTTACGAATGAAGGAGAGAATTGATATGTCAAACACTTATAGATATCTTCCTGATACGACACAAGATCAAGAAGAAATGTTGGCTGCTCTGAATATCTCCTCCATCGATGTGCTATTTGAAGATATCCCGGCTGAAATTCGACTTCAAGGCGAATTGGCTATTCCCGATGCTGTTTCAGAACCGCTTTTAATGAAAAAAATGATTCAGCTCTCAGCCAAAAACAAAAATGCCAATCATTATCCGACTTTCTTGGGTGCGGGTACATATGACCACTACATACCTAATGTTGTTGACCATATGCTGCTGCGTTCCGAATTTTATACGGCGTATACTCCCTACCAGCCTGAGATTAGCCAAGGTGAGCTGCAAGCCATTTTTGAATTTCAAACGATGGTCTGCGAATTGACAGGAATGGATGTAGCCAACTCTTCCATGTATGACGGCTTTACATCGCTCGCAGAAGCGGCTTCTCTTGCCGTAGCATCGACAAGACGTTCAAAAGTACTCGTATCGAAAGCGGTCCATCCTGAATCACGCGCTATTTTACAGACAGTAGCAGCCGGTCCGGGATATGCAGTGGAAGAAGTAAATCTCGTCAATGAGGTTACCGATTTAAATCAATTAGGCCAACAAATTGATAAAAACACGGCAGCTGTCATTGTTCAATATCCAAATTTCTTTGGTTCAATTGAAGATTTAGCGGAAGTGAAGAAAATCGCTGCAGAAAATGGCGCTTTATTCATTGTAAGTGCCAACCCGTTGGCATTGGCGCTTTTGCAAACACCTGGCCACTTTGGAGCAGATATTGTGGTAGGCGATATGCAGCCGTTGGGAATCCCGATGTCCTTTGGCGGCCCGCATTGCGGTTATTTTGCAGTTAGCAAAAAATATATGCGCAAAATTCCTGGCCGTATCGTAGGGCAAACAGAAGATGAAAGCGGAAAACGAGGGTTTGTATTAACGCTTCAAGCACGCGAGCAGCATATTCGCCGTGATAAAGCAACGTCCAATATCTGCTCGAATCAGGCATTAAATGCTCTTGCTTCTTCCATTTGTATGTCGGCGCTTGGTAAACAGGGGATTCGCCGTATGGCACAGCTAAACTTCGAGAAAGCAGATTACGCTGCAAAAGCTCTTGAGAAAAAAGGCTTTACCATTATCAACAAAGCACCATTCTTTAACGAATTTGTTGTCGAGCTTCCTTGTCCGGTAAAAGAAGTCAATGCAAAGCTTATCAAAGCGGGTATTATTGGGGGCTTTGATTTAGGAAAGGATTATGGTTTGGAAAATCAAATGCTGCTGGCAGTAACGGAACAGCGCACAAAAGAAGAAATTGACAAATTGATCGAAGTATTGGAGGCAGTTGTAAATGGTTGAATATAATGATCTGATTTTTGAAATTAGTCGTCAGGGCCGTGTTGGTTCGAATCTGCCTGAAAGCGATGTTGGCCATGTTGATTTACAGGATAAACTGCCAAAGCATTTAATTCGCGACGTACCGGCGGAGCTGCCGGAAGTATCGGAGCTGCAGATCGCGCGCCACTACACAGCGCTTTCTAATAAAAACCACGGGATTGATAATGGATTCTATCCGCTTGGTTCTTGTACGATGAAGTACAATCCGAAAATCAATGAAACGGTTGCGCGGCTGGAAGGCTTTAGCCGTATCCATCCCTATCAGCCAGTGGAAACGGTTCAAGGCGCCTTGGAAGTTTTGTATGAATTGCAAGAAGAGCTGGCTGTCATCACAGGAATGGATGCGGTAACGCTTCAACCTTCAGCGGGAGCCCAAGGTGAATGGACAGGATTAATGATGGTGAAGGCGTATCATGCCCAAAAAGGGGAAACAAGAACAAAAGTGCTTGTTCCGGATTCTGCTCATGGAACAAATCCTGCAAGTGCAACAGTTGCCGGCTTTGAAACGATCACCATTCCTTCCAATAAAAACGGGTTGGTTGACCTGGAAGAATTAAAGAAGCACGTCGGAAGCGATACAGCCGCTCTTATGCTGACAAATCCAAATACACTTGGATTGTTTGAAACAGAAATTCTGGAAATCGCAGAAGTTGTTCATGAGGCAGGCGGGTTATTATACTATGATGGAGCTAATGCCAATGCGATTTTAGGAAAAACAACGCCGGGAAGCATGGGCTTTGACATCGTGCATTTGAATCTTCATAAGACGTTTACAGGGCCGCATGGCGGTGGCGGACCGGGAGCTGGTCCGGTTGGAGTGAAAGCAAAACTTATTCCTTACTTGCCGGTGCCGCGCGTTGAAAAAGAGAACGATCAATATGTATTGAATTATAATGAGCCGCTTTCCATTGGTCGCGTGAAAGGATATTATGGCAACTTCGGCATTCTATTGCGTGCATATACTTATATTCGCACGATGGGGAATGTTGGATTGCGTGAAGTATCGGAAAGTGCCGTGCTGCATGCCAATTACCTTCGTAAAAGACTGGAGCCTTACTTTGATGCACCATATTCGCAAGTTTGCAAGCATGAATTTGTATTATCCGGCTCCAGACAGAAAAAGCTGGGTGTAAGAACGTTGGATATGGCAAAACGCCTGCTTGACTTTGGATACCATCCGCCAACAATCTACTTCCCTTTAAATGTAGAGGAATGTTTAATGATTGAGCCGACTGAAACAGAGTCCAAAGAAACATTGGATGCCTTTGCGGATGTCATGATTCAAATCGCCAAAGAAGTAGAGGAAAATCCATCTGTTGTATTGGAGGCCCCACATACTACCGTAATTGGCCGATTGGATGAAGTAAAGGCCGCAAGACAGCCAATCTTGCGTTATGTAAAAGAGGAAGCGGCAGAGAGAGAAAAAGAGTTTGCAAGATCATAAAGTAGAATCTCCTTCGGTGGAGGGGAACTTTCACTATAAACATGGAGGGGTTCGATGATGATTACAATAACAGAGGCAGCGATGAACAAACTAAAAGAAATCATGTTAAGGGAAGGACAATCTCCTCGACTTGATGCAGATGTAGCCGGCGGATGTGGGATGTCTGTGAAGTTATCGCTTGTATTTGATGAGCCACGACTCAACGATACGAATATTGAGTATGAAGGTATTCAATTTAAGATGGATCATTTTACAAAACGCTATTTAAATGAAGAAACGTTAATTGATTATACAAATGCAACCGGCTTTCTCGTTGGAGATAGTTTTGAAGCAAGTGCATGTTCAATTGATCTAGATATCTTGTAATGCATCTTTAGCATCTATTTATATAATAGTGCTATCCCGCCCAATATCTAATTACCGATATTTTCCGAATATCTAAACATGAATAATCCCGTCAGATCAACCGTTTCCCGAAGTATTGGGGAACGGTTTTTTGCTTTTATTTCAGTTGATTTAAGAGAGATGCTCAGCCTTAGGTCCTATGATATTAGTATGTTTTTCTTTTACGCAATATAAATACCAAATTAATAGTATATTAATACAATTCTATTATTCTAATATAGAATCTATTATTTCATCAGGAGGATTACTAAATGATTAAGCGCACACTAATTGGAATCATTTCCACGATTTCGATCGCTGCCCTGTTCATGTTTATTCAAGTTCAGGACAACACGGTTCAAGGAAAGACGAAAGAAAATGAAAAACTTCAGTTTAACGAGAATGGAAAGTATAAGATTGTTCAATTTAATGACACGCAAGACGACGAAGAAATTGACCCAAGAACCATTGAACTAATGAATGCGGTGCTGGATGAGCAGCAACCCGATTTGGTAATTGTCAATGGAGATGTAATTAATGGGGATATGGAAACAGCGGAAGAAGTAAAACAGGCAATGGACAACGTCATTCAACCAATGGAAGAGAGAGGAATTCATTGGGCCGTGACATTCGGAAACCACGATGAAGACCATACAGAAAAAACAGGAATTGACGAAGAGGATATGCTTAATTACTACATGTCTTTCGAGCATAATGTCAATAAGGCGGATTCAAAAGATATTACGGGAACTGGGAATGCCAATGTGGCCATAAAAAATTCCAAGGGCAATGCACCAGCCTTTAATGTTTGGCTCTTTGACAGCGGACGATATGCACCAGAGGAGATTGCCGGCCAGGATTTCGAAGGCTATCATACATGGGACTGGATTAAACAAGATCAGATTCAATGGTACACTGAAACTTCCGAGAAGCTGGAACAAACAGCAGGTTACAAGGTCCCTTCTCTAGCATTTATGCACATCCCGCTTCCAGAGTTTGAGTACATGTGGTATGGAAGCCCTTATGGCGGGACAGAAGAGAGCCATCAACTAGCAGTAGAACGACATAACATTACAGGAGAAAGAAATGAGTGCATCTGTACTGGACCATTCAACAGTGGGCTATTTTCAGCAATGCTTGATCGCGGCGATGTAAAAGGCGTCTTCTCCGGCCACGACCATATTAATACGTTTGTTGGAAATTATTATGGCATCATGCTTGGTTACGCAGGAAGTACCGGATTTGGCACGTATGGATTGGGCGGCGAAGAAGACCACAAACTTCGCGGTGCACGCGTGTTCCATCTGGATGAAAATGCAGAAGGCGTTGTAGTAGATACAGAAATGGTATTTGCGAAAGATTACGGAATACAGTAACATTGGAATCTAATCTACTGCATAACTGATGATCAACCGTTTCCCGCAATAGTGGGGAACGGTTTTTTGCGTTCATTTAAGTTGATAGCTCTATAGGCTGAAGTCCACAAACGCTTGGTTAGCCAGTCTTTCTGATACTCCTCATCCTATTTGACCATTTCTTGCTATAGGTATAAGGGCCAGTTATTATTTACAAATAGTTTATTTAGCTATAACTAAATTTTAATATCCAAAAGTTATCGTTGTATTATTAACCAATTAAGGAGATTGATAGAATGGTAAAGATGAAGAAATTTATTCCTGGAGTGCTGTTGTCCTTTTCACTTTTGGGTACAACGGTTTCGGCTGCTCCGCCCGAGCATGCCAATTACAAGGAAAGATATATCCCGGTTCAATTATTGGGGATGAATGATTTTCACGGGCAGATTGATGTATACGGGAAAGTAGCAGGAAAGCCAGTTGGCGGAGCTGAATATTTGGCCGCTTATTTAGAAAAATATGAAGAAGAAGCGAAACAAAATAAAACGGAAACATTAATGGTTCACGTTGGCGATGCAATTGGGGCAAGTGCACCGACTTCGGCCTTATTGCAGGATGAACCGACCATTCAACTGTTTAATGAGCTGGGCGTGGATGTAGCAACAGTGGGAAATCATGAATTCGATGAAGGCGTTGAAGAATTGATGCGTTTAATTGATGGTGGTGTACACGAAGCTACAGGTTATTTCGAGGGAGCCAATTTCCCATTTGTTGCAGCGAACGTGATGGATGAAAAGACTGGAGAGCCGATTCTTCCTCCATATATGATCAAAAAAGTGAACGGAATGCCGATTGGGTTTATTGGCGTGGTAACTAAGGAAACTCCAAATATTGTTGTACCTAGTGCCGTTGAAGGCCTTGAGTTTACAGATGAGGTGGAAGCAATTGATAAAGCGGTTGCAGAGCTAAAAGGTCAAGGTGTTGAATCAATCGTTGTCTTGGCTCATAATCCGGTTGTATCCAATCAAGATGGTTCAAATGCATCGGGGGATGTGGTTGAATTTGCAAACAAGGTAAATGATGAAGTGGACGTTATTTATGGCGCCCATAATCATAGTTTTGCCAATGCGGTTGTCGATGATAAGTTAATCGTGCAATCCTACTCCAATGGTACTGCTTTTTCTGATGTTGATTTGCTGATTGATCCAAAAACAAAAGACATCGTCCAAAAAGAGGCTAAGATCGTGACAACATATCATGAAGGCATCGAACCTGATGCAAAAGTGAAAGAAATGGTCGAATCCTATAAGGAAACAGTAGCTCCTTTAGTGAACGAAGTTATTGGACAAACAACTTCTCCTTTAACAAGAAATCAGGACGACAGCGGTGAATCTACGCTTGGCAATTTCACGGCTGATTCTCATCGCGCGGTAATGGGTACGGATTTTGCTTTTATGAATCCAGGCGGAATTCGTGCCGATATCGATGCTGGTGATATCACTTGGGGAGAAGTATACACGACATCACCATTTGGAAATAGTCTTGTTTCGATGGAACTGACAGGGGAACAAATCAAGGAAATTTTGGAACAACAGTGGAAAGGCAGTTATCCTCGCATGCTGCAAATTTCCGGTCTGCAATACACATGGGATCAAAACGCCCCGGTTGGTGAGCGAATTGTGGAAGTGACTGATGAAGAAGGAGCTCCGCTAAATCCTGATCAAACCTATACAGTGGCGGCAAACAATTATTTGGCAACGGGCGGAGACGGCTTCACGGTCTTTAAAGAAGGCGGAAATCCAGTGAATGGTCCACTTGATTATGAAGCGATGGTTTCATATATTAAAACTTTCAAAGAACCAATCCAGGCATCTGCTTTGGATCGAATTAATGTGCAATAACACACTTTTATGATTGGCTAATAAAAAAGCAAGTGGGGAAAAGAGCTCTTTTCCCTCCTTGCTTTTTGTTGTATTTGGAATGTTAGCGATACCCATTCACAAAGTAACCGATAATCTCCAAATCATCTTCCGTTAAGTCACGTTGGAAATACGAGGACATCCCTGATTTGATTTTCTCGAAATCCCCATTATATTTCTCCGTAATTTGTGCACTTGTCTTCAGCAATGAAACAAATTCTGCAAATTCATCCTTTTTCAATGGTGCTGGATGGTGGGACAGGAAATAGATATCCGCATCGTATTGTTCGATTTTCTCCAAAAGTTTACCCATCTTTTCAATGGTATAGTGCCATTTTTCTGCGTACATATTTGCATACAGGCAATCGCCGAGAAACAGCGCTTTTTCCTCGGGAATATAGAGAAGATTGGAATCGGAGGAATGGTCTCCGCCAGCATGTTCAATGATGCAAGTAACCCCACCAAGGTTCAGTTCGATTTTGTTTTCAAAAATGATGGTGGGATCAGCTATAATCACCTCTCGCTTATCGCCAAGCTCCAGCTTGATGGCGTCTGCACAGAATGGAATTTCAATCCCTGCTTCGACACGTTCATCCAATGCTTTGTCTTCCCATGAAAACTGTTGTATTTCCCTAACTCTTTCATAGGTCATGGAATTGGCAATTGAAGGCATATTCATTTCTTCAAGGCCAAATACATGATCCCAATGCCAATGGGTAAGAGCCAGAATATCTCCACTAATACCATGGGAGGCCAATTGCTCTTTAAATAGTTTGGCATGGCTGGAGGAATTCCCGGCATCAATCAGCAGTGTCTGATTTTCTCCTGCGACGGCAGCCAATATGGGGCGGTCGGTCTTTTGTACGGGAGAGAGGTAGAAGAGGCGGTTGGAAAGTTTGTGTAATGTTTGCATGAATTCGTTCCTTTCAATTGTTTGTAGCGTTCATTATAGCCTACTTTACAGAGATGGCAAAATAATTCGGAGAGGATTATTAAGTTCAGATTCACATTTTCATATCGATCTGCTCACTAAGCAACTTATTGAACCGTTTGTATATCAAGATACTTCCATGTGTATGCAACAAAAACAATATATGATGTAAAAAGTTAAATAAACTTTCAATTTTTAGAATATATTGACAATAGTAGAAAATTACATATTATATATAGTATAGAGAATCAAAGATGAACAAACTTAAAGGTTACTCCCTGCCCTTGTCCCCTGAAGGCAAAGCAAATATTTTATCAGTTCTACCATGGTATTATTCGGGTTCTCTGTTGACAATCGAATTTATCCTATGTAAATGGAAAACAAGTACAGGAAGGCAATTCAGGAGAATTAACATTCCCATTCGACTATCTCATTGCAGATATATCCCGGCTAATCACCCTTGATCCTGGAGATATCATCATCATCTTAACAGGGGCACCTGCAAATTCACGCCCGGTACAGCCTGGTGATGTGGTGGCAGTAGAAATGGAAGGATATTGTAGACTCGAAAATAATATAGTTGAAAGTGATGTTGATTTTCAGGATTTTGATGCGCAACCCGAAAATTCGGAATACGGACGTAATACTGCCAATGAAATTATGACAGCAGGCATCAAAATGTAGCAAAAACCAAGATTCCTAATTTTAGTCAGATTATTCATTTAGTCTGACTGAAGCAATTGATAGGAGGTTAATAAAGTGATGATTCCTTCGATTTCTCTTTACGAAATGCTCGAAAGAACGACAAATAAATTTTCAAACCATCCTGCTGTTTCGTTTAATGGAGCTAAAATGACCTATAGTGGTTTATTGGACAATGTGAAACGATGTGCAGCGTCGCTTCAACAAATCGGAATAAAAAAGGGGGACCGCGTTGCACTGATGCTGTCAAATTGCCCGGAGTATGTCATTGCCTACTACGGAATTTTGCGTGCGGGCGGAATTGTTGTTCAAATTAACCCCCGTCTTACATCAAGAGAGCTGGGAATCATTTTGAAAGATTCAGGCAGTAAATTGATTTTTGTCCTTGATTCTGTGGCAGATATTGTTTTCTCGGTATATGACCAATGTCCGCTCGAAACGATTATTAAAGTGAATCCAATTAACCAGACAAGCAGTGAATTTCAACATTACTTACAAACTGATTCCAGCAATCTACAACCTGTACACATAAATCCGGACGATGATCTTGCCATTTTGCAATATACAGGTGGTACAACGGGTGTTTCAAAGGGCGTTATGTTGACACATAGCAATTTAGTAGCAAATGTAAGGCAGCAAGATGAAATGTTCAAGGATTCGCTGGTACACGGTAAAGAAGTAGTGTTGGGAGTATTGCCGCTATTTCACGTATATGCAATGACAGTGGTTATGAATTTAAGCCTATTTCAGGGATCCTGTATTGTATTACTGGAAAACTTCCAGACTGATCAGGTTTTAAATGCCATAAAGGAAGAGAAAGTTACTCGGTTTGCGGGAGTTCCAACCATGTATATTGCGCTCAATAGTCATCCTGAAATTGAAAATTATGGGCTTGACCAAATAAAAGTTTTTCAATCCGGAGGGGCATCTTTGCCTGCGGAAGTGATTCGAAGTTTTGATAACCGGGCTTCTGCATATGTTTTGGAGGCCTATGGTTTGACAGAATCTTCTCCTGCAGCAATCGCATTCCCGCCTAAGCCAAACCGGAAAATTGGTTCCGTTGGGCTGCCATTGCCTTGGACAGAAGTTAAAATCATGGACATTGAAACCGGTACAACAGAATTGCCGGTCGGACATGAAGGCGAACTTATTTTGAAAGGTCCGCAAATCATGAAAGGTTATTGGGGAATGCGGGAGGAAACAGAATATGCTTTGAGAGATGGCTGGCTCTATACCGGGGACATAGCAAAAATGGACCACGATGGTTATATCTATATTGTAGATCGGAAAAAAGACTTGATATTGGCCAGCGGTTTCAATGTTTACCCCCGGGAAATAGAAGAGGTGCTGTTTGAGCATCCAGCCATCCTGGAAGCAGCGGTTGTGGGCGTTAAAGATGACTATCGAGGTGAAAACGTAAAGGCCTATATTTTGCTGAAGGATGGCTTTGATGTCACGGAAAAGGATATCATCGATTTTTGCAAAACAAGCCTGGTTAACTATAAAGTTCCAAGAATTATTGAATTTGTGGATGAATTGCCGAAAACGCAAGTCGGAAAAATTAGCCGTGTTGCTCTGCGAAACCGATAGTGAATCACATGAGAAGATTAATTTAATAAACTAAGAGGCGGATAATGAGGGTTGTGACGAATACAGGCAACCAAATTGGAATGCTGATTAACAATGTTGAAATTAAAAAAAGAGCAAATCTATTAAATTAAAGATCCAGGCCGTTTTCAAGAAGAAGGGGAACCGCTTTTTATATCATAGGAGACATTTTGGGGCAATCCCTCATCAGTATTACACTAATAAATGGCCAATCATTTGTATAAATCTATAGATTAGTAGAAAAAGGGTGAAGTTTGATGAGAGTACAAGGGATAGCCAATGAGGCTGGTGGAAGTTTTATATTGGAAAATGCAGACGATGCCATTTTTACACCTGAAGATATAACGGTAGATCAGCAAATGATTGTTGATATAGCCAGAAACTTCGTTTTGAGAGAATTGATTCCGGCAGAAGAGAAGCTTGAGAAATTGGATTATAATCTAACGAAAAGTCTAATTCAAAAAGCCGGAGAACTTGGATTGCTTGGTGTGGATTTTCCGGAACAATACGGAGGGCTTAATCTAGATAAAGTAACTAGTACTTTTGTGAATGAACAGTTTGGCAGAACCTCTTCGTTTCTTTATTCCATTGGAACACAAACCGGGATTGGTTCGCTGCCAATTGTTTATTTCGGAACACATGAACAAAAAGAAAAGTATTTACCGGATATTGTGGCCGGCGATAAACTCTGTGCTTACTGCCTGACAGAGCCTTCTTCCGGCTCCGATGCACTAGGCGCAAAAACAACTGCTTTCCTGTCCGATGACGGGACGCATTATATTTTAAATGGTTCTAAAGTGTTTATTACAAATGGCGGGATAGCGGATATCTTTATCGTTTATGCCAAAATAGAGGGAAAGCATTTTAGCGCTTTCATTGTGGAACGGAACACGCCGGGCTTTACAGTTGGTCAGGAGGAGAAAAAAATGGGGCTAAAGGCTTCCTCCACTTGTTCGCTTTTCTTTGATAACGTTCGAGTGCCGGCAGAAAATTTGCTTGGGGAAATCGGAAAAGGCCATCAAATAGCGTTCAATATCTTAAACCTCGGACGCCATAAACTACCAACCAACTGTCTGGGAAGCGCCAAGGAAATACTTGCTTTAAGTGCCAAGTATGCAAATGAGCGTCACCAATTTGGTACTGCTATCGCCAGTTTCCCTCTGATTGGCAAAAAGCTGGCGGAAATGAACATTTTGATTTACGCACTGGAAACGATGGTATACCGGTTGGCGGGCCAATTTGATCAAGCGATGAATGACACTGACCATTCAGATAGCCAGCCAACTACTGGATCTGTAGCTGCTTCTATTGCGGAATATGCCATTGAATGTTCCATCGTTAAAGTATTTGGTACAGAAGTCTTGGATCAAATTGTCGATGAAGGTGTGCAAATTCACGGCGGCTATGGATACACACAAGACTATAAAATAGAACGGATGTATCGTGATGCGAGAATCACCCGTATCTTTGAGGGCACAAATGAAATCAATCGTTTGTTGCTGGCGGGAACGCTGATCAAAAAGGGGAATAAGGGACAACTTCCATTGTTTGAAAATATGGAAGTATTTAAAGAGGAAATTGAGCATCAAGCGTTTACTCAGGCTTTGGAACAAGAAACTTATTTGGAAACCATGGCAAAGAGAATCTTCTCGCTGATTGGTGGATTGGCAATCGACCAATACGGTAAGAGCATCGAAAAAGAACAAGAGGTTTTGGCCAATTTAGCGGACTTATTAATTCAAATTTATGCAATCAATGGTGTATTGCTTCGTACAAAGAAACTGGTAAATAATATCGGGGAAGAAAAAGCGATAAATGCAATTAGAATGACTCAGGTATTCGTTCAGGAAAGTTTCGAAAAAATAGAAAGTACCGCCAAGGAAGCGCTAGCCTCTATGGACTTGGAAGAAGAAATCCAACAGCTAATGAAATTGACAGCTCAAATTCCTGTCAATGTTAAAACACTGAAGCGGCAGATTGCTGAACGAGTTTCGCATGCTGAAAAGTATATTGTTTAAATCTAATATGAATTACTTGAATTTTTAAAAATGTTTGATGCCAATCGTGCCCAAGAATTAGGGATTGTAAATAAAATAGTTCCTATTGAAAAGTTGCTTGAGACAGCAAAAGAATGGGCAAGGAAACTTGCAGAAAAACCACCGATTGCCCTGCAAATGTTGAAGCTTGCCGTAAATGCGGGAAGAAATACAGACATCGAGTCGGGGTTGGTAATCGAAGCAACCTGCTTTAACACTGCTTTTTCAACTGAAGATCGGAAAGAGGGATTACAGGCATTCCTGGAAAAGAGGAAACCGGTATTTGAAGGGAAGTAAGTAATTGCTGTTTTAATGGGTATTTCATTTTCCTAATTCATGAAAATCTCCCTCAATAAAAGTGTTGAGGGAGATAAACGTTTTAGGGAATATGAAACTTATGAATGTTTTAAAAAATCAATTTCAATTTCATTTTTTCGCATTTCCCGCTTGAAGAGGTATTCGCCGTTGCGAATGGAGGCAAGGACCTCTGCACGCTCGCGGATGGCTTCATAGGCATCTTGGGCATCCAACACGATAAAGTTGGCTGGTTTACCGGCTTCAATGCCGTACTCGTCGTTCACTCTCATAATGTGGGCACCGTGGTATGTGATGAGATCGAAGGCCTTATTGATTTCATCAATGTGCGTATAATGCGCTAAGTGGATTCCGTTGTCCAAAATGTTCATCATATTTCCGTTACCTAATGGATACCAGTAGTCTGCAATGGAATCTTGTGCAAATGCTACATGGTTTCCGTTGTTCAATAGCTCTTTTACACGCGTTAGACCACGGCGTTTTGGGTAACTGTCGCCGCGTCCCTGTAAATGGGCATTTTCGGTTGGGCACGAAATAAAGTTGATTCTAGATTCTCTAAATAACCCCATCATTTTGTTGGCATAACTGTTTTCTACGGATCCAAAGCTGCAGGTATGGCTTGCAGTGGTATATTGGCCATAGTTTTTTTCCATAACAAGCGCATTTAATACTTCAAGGAAGCGACTATTGGGATCATCGTTTTCGTCGCAGTGAATATCAATCATCACGTTGTATTCGATCGCCATATCCACGATGCGTTTTAATGATTCAACGCCATGTTCGTAGGAAATTTCAAAGTGCGGAATCCCGCCTGCTACGTCAGCACCCATTTCAAGTGCTTGTTTCATCAAATCTTCCGCTCCTTTATATCTGAAGAAGCCTTCTTGAGGAAACGCGACAAGCTGTAATGTTACCATATCTTTCAATTCTTCCCGCAGTTTCAGTAATGCCTTCATCCCGGTTAAATTCGGATCCGTAATGTCTACATGAGAACGAATGAACTGAACCCCTTTACTCACTTCTTTTTGAATTCCTTTTATGGCGCGCTCACGCACCATTTCTTCCGTCAATGATTTCTTATTGTCACTCCAGCGCTGTATTCCTTCAAATAACGTACCTGATACGTTGGCATTTCCTTCGCCCAGCCCTGAAAAAATATAATCCAAATGTAAATGAGGGTCGACATAAGGAGGCAGCACCAAGCGGCCTTGTAAATCAATCACCTCTTCTGCATTTCCTAAATCATTTCCTATTGCTTTAAATTGACCGTTTTCTATCAGCATTTCATGAGAAGCTGGGTCTCCATATATTGTGGCATTTACAAATTTTTTCATCATACATGACTCCCTTGCAACATTTTAACTGAAATCAGTTCTATATCAATCATAAACCTATCTAATGAGAAGATGTACATTTTAAGCTCGGAATTAAAAGAGAATTCAGTCGCTTGGCCGATTGAGTGTACAGATTATCATTTTTATCTTTACGGGTAGAATGTTTATTTTTGTTCGTTCCTTGGGAATATATACAATGTAATGATAAAAAGGAGGCAGGAAAAATGGCTTTAGTTCCAAATGATCCATTTAGACAACTTTCCAATATGAGAAGGGATTTTGAAAACTTTTTCTCTAATTTACCTGCAGCATTTGAAAATGAATATCGAAACTTGGGCGGCGTTCGTGTAGATGTACACGAAACCGAAAATGAAGTCGTTGCCACTTGCGATATCCCTGGCCTTGAAAAAAAGGAAGACATCAACATAACTATTGAAAACAATATGTTGCGAGTAAGCGGAACGATCAATCGAACAAACGAGGCGAAAGAAGAAAACATGCATAGAAAAGAACGTTTTGTCGGCAGCTTCAATCGTTCTGTTTCGCTTCCGACTTCTGTATCCGAGGAAGGCGTTAAAGCTTCCTATAAAAATGGAGTACTGGAAGTAAGAATGCCAAAATTAACCGTTGGCAACAATACGAAAAAGATTGATGTTGATTTTCAATAATTGAATGAAGGGATATTCCGAAAGAAAACATTTTATAGATGAGCTCTAGAGGAATGAACAAGTGGTCTAATGAAAAATTTGAAGGAATGGGAGCTCTAGCACAATCGCAATCGGATTGGATAGGGCTCCCTAATTTGTTGTCTTGAACATCTGATTTTTTAGTTTTTAATTAAATGGAAATTTTTTATAAATAACTTATTGCACACAAAAACGTTGATTTACCAATGTTTTGTGTGTTTTTTTAATATTTAATCGATCGATTTTTAAGCTGTTGAGTTTTTACTTTTGAACATGTCAAAGGAGAATGACGCGTAAACTATTCAAGAAAAATGAGGAAGGAAATTGGCTTATTTTCCTAATTTCGTTTAACAATAACACCGCTTTATAATTTAGGGTGTAAGGATTAAATTTACAGCAGGATGCTTTTGGGATGACAAGAAGAACTTAAATAACTTTTTGGAGGAAAACCATGCAATCCCTTTTATCAAGTGAGGCAAATCGTCAGTCAGTTAAAAAAAGCGATATTTATTTTTCGTTAGTAATGAGGTCGCTATTCTTTTTAGGCTTTGGGTTGATATTTGTCGGTATTTTTACATTGAAGGGGAGCGACCATCCTTTTCAGGAAGCGGAAAAGTGGTGGCCGTTTCAAGTGATTTTTGCTAATCTATTCACTTTTATTATCCTTCGATTCTTTCTTAAAAAAGAAGGGCGACAATACGGGAGTCTCTTCCAATCGGGGGTTGATATAAGTAGAAAAAAGGTCCGCGAATATGGTGTTCTTTTCCTATTGGCGGTCATTGGGGGCGCTGTACCCCTGTATCTCTTTTCATATTTGTTTTTAGGCTCCATCATTCCGCCTGATACACACTTTCAAGCACTTCCAATTGGATTTGCAGCTATCGCTTTAATTCTGTTTCCGTTATCAAATGCTTTAGTTGAGACTCCTACTTATATTGGCTATGCGCTGCCGAGATTACAAGCATCAATTGGGAAAATATACGTACCTATCTTATTGGCAGGATTGGCCTTGGCTCTTCAGCATGTATTCCTTCCCATCGTACTTCAGGCAGATTATATGTTATGGCGACTTTTTTCGTTTATCCCTTTGGCCATTATTTTAGGGCTCTTCTTTACGAAGACAAAGAGACTGCTGCCGATCGTCATCATTCATTTTCTCATGGACCTGCAGCTCATTTTGCAGATGTTTTTGAATTCTTTAAGATAAATAGTGTAGAGTGATGCCTGCTTCAAATAAGAAGCAGGTTTTTTATATCCTTTACATTAAGAGAAGTAAACCCCGAGTTCGATGGTGAATATGGGATTACTTCACCATATCTATAGTGAGGGGAACTGGCAGCGTTTAAAAATGGGTATCACTGAAAGGTGTATCTTGTTTAAAAAATCAGCGGTGTTGGTCTATCAGAATAGGATTGCCATCTGGGTCTTCAATCGTGATGTAACCTGGTCCTTCACTTGCTTCATCAACACCATGGAGTATGTTGATTCCATTTTCTTTAAGAGTTTGTTGAAGCTCTCTTACATCCGTAAAGGAATCAAGATTTTGAGCGTTTTGATCCCATCCCGGATTGAAAGTAAGCATGTTTTTCTCGAACATTCCTTGGAACAACCCAATAACACATTGGCCATTCTTCATAATCAGCCAGTTTTGAGTAATGTCTCCGCCTAAATCTTCAAAGCCTAATTTGGAGTAGAATTCTTTGGATTTGTGAATGTCTTTTACCTTTAAGCTAATAGAAAATGCACCTAGTTTCATTTCTCTTGTCCCCTTTATACAATGGAATGCTTGCCTAACGTCAAGTATATGTGAGCTCGCTGAACTGCACAATAAAAAAGAGGAAAAAAACAACTCCCACATAAATTAAAAAAGGGAGCTGTTTTATATGATTGGAACTTACAAGAAATCTCTTCTCAATTCCTCGGCAGAACGTGGTGAAATATAGCCGGGCGCTACATCAAACACAGTCTTTGCACCAAATTGGTTTTCGTTGTTTAGACGATAAGCTGCTCTTGCGTAGGCAACTAATACGCTTGCTGTAAATTCAGGGTTGCTGTCTAGTTTAAGAGAGAATTCATAGATTTGTTTGTGCCCTGAACCTGTATTGCCGCCACGAATGACAAAACCGCCGTGTGGAGCTTTTGAGTGGTCGCGTTTTAGTTCTTCTTCTGAGATAAAGTTCACTTCTGTATTGTAATCTGCAAAATAGTTTGGCATTGTTTTGATTTCTTGTTCAATTGCTGCTTTGTCGGCCCCTTCTTCTGCTACAATATAGCACACGCGGTTGTGTTTTTCTGCAGTTTCAAGAGTAGGGTTTTCACCGCTGCGTACTTTTTCGATTGCAGATTCAGACGGGATTGTATATTGAACACCATTTTTTACCCCATTGACGCGTCTAACTGCATCTGAGTGACCTTGGCTAAGCCCTTTCCCCCAGAATGTGTAGTTCTCGCCGCTCGGTAAAATGGCATCTGCCATTAAACGATTGATTGAGAATAAGCCTGGATCCCAGCCGACTGAGATAATCGCTGTTTTGTTATTTTTTGTTGCGGCTTCATTGACGGATTCATAAAACTCAGGAATCTTTGCATGTGTGTCAAAACTATCAACCGTGTTGAACATACTAGCGAAGTAAGGTGTTTGTTCAGGTAAATCGGTTGCAGAGCCGCCGCAAAGCAACATAACATCAATTTCATTTTTATAGTCGCTTGCATTTGAAATATGTACTTTTTTTACAGTTGGATCATCGATTGTTAAATCTTCCGGATCTCTTCTTGTGAAAACGGCTACCAATTCCAGGTCATCCGTTTGTTTAATTGCTTCTACTGCTCCTTTACCCAAATTACCATATCCAACAATACCTAGTTTAATTTTAGACATATACCTATCTCCATTTTCATAGTTAAAATTTAGTTAGTTAAGAAATGGCTTAAATCTAAAGCCGATGCTAAAAATTCTGGCATAGCCATTTCTAATTAATAACACTTTTTTATATTATAAGTGTTTTAAATATTTTCTGTAAATAATAAACCATTGAAAATAAAAATAGAAGGCTGATTCCTTTGCCTTTATAAACAAGTGCTGATTCTGTTGTTATAACTTCTAAAAATTTATTTTCAATTGTGAGGTTATTTCTGTTCAAAAGAGCAACTTAAAAGTGAATCTTAACAAACCGTGTCAATTAATGGTCGCCCCTTCCTCGAATAATCCAACAGCCAACGGTTAAGATAATAGTGGCGAATAAATATTTGCTCAATGCCGAAATGGTGAAATTTTGGGTTGAGTAATGTTTATGCTGGCCGAACTTTATTTTTTTATACGAAAGTGGGAGGGATTTTCATGGTAAAAGACTCACATGCGCCGAAGAAGAAAATAAAAAATCAGCCAAAAATGCCGGATGAACAAAGACGATCGAAAGGTTCATCAACGGCACGCCATCAAAATTAAATAGCGGGATTCTTTTCGGGCAGGGTTTCGTACCCTGTCTGTTTTTAGTATCCAAAATCGATTTTTGGCCATAATTCGTTTATAGTTTACTTATAATTTATTTGTTCTTAAGGGACATATACATAAAGGTTGGGATCGCGATGATATTAAGATTCGGCTATGTGTCGACTGCACTTGCTTTGTGGGAGGCTTCTCCATCCAGAACGATGACCTATACAAATTGGCGGAAGCAGGATGAAGCTTCCCGAATGGAGAAACTGCTTTATCTTACAGAGCAAAATTTAAAGAACACCATGCGCATTCTTCATTATAATATTGCGCATGGAATCGAACTATACAGAATGTCTTCATCCCTTGTTCCGCTTGCCACACATCCAGATGTGAAGTGGGACTTTGTTGCGCCTTTTCAAGAACATTTTCAGCAGATGGGGACGTTGGTGCAGCGCAATCATTTACGTGTCAGCTTCCATCCGAGCCAATTTACGTTGTTTACAAGTCCTAAAGACGAGGTTACGGCGAATGCCATTATTGATATGGCCTATCATTATAAAATGCTGGAAGCGATGGGACTGCATCATGACGCTACCATTAATATTCATGTAGGCGGTACATATGGGAATAAGGTGGATGCCGTTTCACGGTTTCATCAAAATTTCACAAAACTGCCGGAACCGATTCGCATGCAAACGACACTTGAAAATGATGATAAAACATATACAGCGGAAGAGACGCTGCAAATTTGCGAGCGGCAGGGTGTGCCATTTGTCTTTGATTACCACCATCACTGGGCGAATCGCGGAAATGATAATTGGCAAGGGCTGTTGCCCCGCATCTTTGCGACTTGGGAGAATACCGGCAAGGTCCCGAAATTTCATTTATCTTCTCCGAAATCCGATCAATTGATCCGTGCTCATGCAGATTATGTGGACATGGAATTTGCACTCCCTTTTATAAAAGCGCTAAAAGAGTTTGGAAAGTCTGCAGATATTATGATTGAGGCTAAAGCAAAGGATCAGGCGGCACTGCAGCTTGTGGAAAGCTTAAGCAAATTGCGCGGGTTCAAACGAGTTAATGGCGCTGCGATTGAACTTTAGAATGAGGATTGCACGTCCTTCTTCACTATAAACCCTTCGAATCCATGGTAAAATAAACGAAAAGCAATACTTAAAAAAATTCAACCTGTCAACTCTAGAGAAAGGAGCCGCCTGCATGGACGTTAAGTTAAATAGCAAAACTATCAAAGAAATGTGCGGTACAGTCTCCTTCAAAAGAGGGGACTCTTTTTATCGTGCAGGGAAAGTGAAGGTGATTGAGGAAAGCCGGGACAGATGTGTTGCAATTGTGAAGGGGGTAGAAGACTTCCATGTCACAATTGAGAAGCATAAGAATGGCAGTATCCTGTCTACATGCAGCTGTCCCACGTTGCCGAATGTGAAACTTCGCTGCCAGCATACAGCTGCTGTATTAATTGCCCTCCTTGAATTGAAAAAACAAAAAATCACTATGGAACCAGCAGCCATTCAGCCGTATGAAGGCCTAATGGCGAATCAATTTATATCCCTGTTTACAGAGAAGGAGCCTGTCAGGAAAAGCGGCCGCGCTAGGCATTTTGAAAAGCGCAAAGTTTTGGAAGCACGCGTTATATTGAAGCCGATTGCCCTTGGAGATGATATTTTATTTGGAATTAAAGCCGAGGTTGCAGAAACTAAGGTACAGAACATTCGAGAGTTCCTGCTAAATCTAGGACTGGGCCTGCCGAGTCAACTAACGCCGACCGTTCAATTTGACCCGGATATTCATTGCTTTGCGAATGAAGTTGATTCTTTATTGCATCATTTAGGCAATATCGTCAAGGATGAAGTAGTTTATTTGGATGCTTTAACTGCACAGAAGGATGTTTTCAACGAATACTTAATCATACCGCCTTCTGCATGGAGAGGGCTTCATCCCCTTATTTCCGAAGCAGCGTTTGTTATGGTGGAACAGGATGATTATTCATATGAAAAATTAGACTTTGGGAACGGACCGACACCGCTCAAAGTTTTTATAGAAGAAGACGAGTCCAATAGTCACTATCAGTTAACGATGCAGGGCTTTGAACAATTTGTCGTGATGGAAGCCTACCACCTTGTGTTAAGCAAAGGGACAATCTACCAACTTGATGGGCAGGATTGCGACCGATTGATCCAGCTTCGGCAAATGCTGGAGTCATCAGGAAAGAATGCGATTCCGATACATACAGATCAATTAGCGTTTTTCCTGGAAAAAGTAGTACCGGGAGTAAAACGGATCGGAGATGTGAAGCTTTCCCGAAGGGTTACTCAGATACTAATAAAAACTTCTCTGGAAGCAAAAATTTACTTGGATCGTTTGAAAAATCGGTTGCTGGCGGGGCTGGAATTCCATTATGAAAATATTATTATTCAACCACTGGAAAATCGCGATTTGCCTATAGGCCAAATGATTACGAGAGATCTGGATAAGGAAGAGGAAATTCTCGCTCTTATGGAGGAAAGCGGCTTTACCATTACCGAAGGCGGCTATTTTATGCAAAATGAAGAGTTGGAGTATGAATTTCTTTATCATGCACTTCCAAAACTTCAAAAGCTTGCCCACATTTACGCAACAACGGCTGTCAGAAACAGAATTGCACGAACAAGCAGCTTCCCGAGAATCAAGGTTAAGGTTCCTGAAGATCGAATGGATTGGCTGGAATTTAAGTTTGAAATGGATGGAATCAATGACAAGCAGATAAAAGAGCTGCTGCAAGCACTTGAAATCAAGCAAAAATACTATCGTTTGCCCAATGGGTCCCTGCTTTCGCTGGAAACAAAGGAAATGGAAGAAATACGGCGATTCTTAAATGCCGTGCCATTCCAGGAGAATGATTTTGAATCTACGTTAAATATGCCGATTATGGATGGTCTGAAATTCCTTGATTTTATGGATGAGAGTGAAGTGTTTCGCCCAGAGGAATCATTCCGTCGGTTTGTTGATGATTTGCTGCACCCTAGGAATCTGGAATATGAAGTTCCTCCAAATTTAAATCACATCCTCAGGGATTATCAAAAGCAAGGTTTTAAATGGATGAAGGCTTTGGCAAACTACGGTTTTGGCGGAATTTTGGCGGATGATATGGGGCTGGGAAAAACATTGCAGAGTATTGCGTTTATCGTTTCCGAGCTAGAGCAGATTGGAGAACACAAACTTCCCGTATTGATCGTTTGCCCATCTTCATTAACTTACAATTGGCTTTATGAACTTGCTGAATTTGCTCCAGAGCTGCAAGTGATTGTAATCGATGGGAAAAAGGCTGATAGAGTGAAATGCCTCCACTCCGTAAACGAGATGGATGTGATCATTACGTCTTATCCGTTATTAAGGAAAGATTTAAATTGGTACGAAAAGCAATCTTTCCACACGGTGTTCTTTGATGAAGCACAATATTTCAAAAATCCATACACTCAGACTGCTCGCGCGGTCAAAAAAATCAAGGCCCAACATCGCTTCGGGCTGACGGGAACGCCCATTGAAAATTCGCTGGAAGAGCTATGGTCCCTTTATCACGTGGTGTTTCCCCAACTATTCCAAGGGCTGGAGGAGTATAGCCATCTTCCAAGAAAAGCCATTGCACGGCGGGTAAAACCGTTCTTGCTTCGTCGCATGAAAGAAGATGTACTGCCTGAATTGCCGCAAAAGCATGAGACATTGGAATTCTCGGAGTTGCTTCCTGAGCAAAAGAAACTTTATACCGCATTTTTGGCGAAGCTGCGGCATGAAACCTTAAAGCACTTGGATAAAGAAACGTTCCAAAAAAATAGGATTCGCATTTTGGCAGGATTGACAAGATTGCGCCAAATTTGCTGTCATCCCGCTCTTTTTGTGGAAGGGTACGAAGGAAGCTCGGCCAAATTCAGTCAGTTGTTGCAATTGCTCGAAGAGGCCCATTTATCAGGGCGTCGAGTGCTGATCTTTTCTCAATTTACCAAAATGCTGGAACTGATTGGCAAGGAACTGACAAGGCAAGGTAAATCCTATTTTTATTTAGATGGACAAACGCCACCTGAAGATCGTGTGTCGTTATGCAGCCGATTTAATGAAGGGGAAAGGGATCTATTTTTAATCTCCTTAAAAGCGGGAGGTACCGGACTGAATTTAACAGGAGCGGATACCGTAATTTTATATGATTTATGGTGGAATCCAGCAGTGGAAGACCAGGCAGCCGACCGGGCGTATCGCATGGGGCAGAAAAATGAGGTTGATGTAATCAAACTTGTTTCAAAAGGCACCATTGAAGAGAAAATGAACCAACTGCAAGAGAAAAAGAAAAATCTCATATCAGAGGTAATTGAATGGGAAGGAAAAGATGCATCAAGTTTAACGGAAGAAGATATAAGGGAGATTTTGATGATTTAAGCAGTCTTCCTTGCAAAGCAGCCGCTGAGGTGGCTGCTTTTTTCGTAAAATTTATTTCTGAAAAAGGGTTTAAGTCTCTAAAAGTAGGGAATAAGTGAGAAGTGGACCTTTTTTAAAGTGAAATACATAATTTACATGCTTGTAATGGCTTATAAATAACGAGAAATTAAACATTCCGTTATAATAGAGAGAGAAAACCAAGGGCACCAGATTAGTGATAATCTGTTATTTACTACCTCATAAGATGAGGCTTGAATAATAAATAGATTAGGGGAAATGAAAATGACAATTCTTCTAGTAGACGATAATCAGGTTAATTTGTTTGTAATTGAAAAAATTCTAAATAACGCAGGTTATAATGATTGCGTCTCCTTAACTTCGGCTCAAGAACTTTTTGACTATCTTCAACTTGATGGACCGAGCAATGTGTTTCACCATGTGGATTTAATTTTGCTTGATATTATGATGCCCCAGATTGATGGACTGGAGGCATGCCGGAGAATCAAGGCGAATGAACGCTTTAAGGACATTCCCATCATTTTTGTTACGGCATTGGACGACAAAAACAAACTGGCGCAAGCGCTCGATTTGGGTGGCACGGATTATATCACAAAGCCAATCGATAAAGTGGAGCTTTTAGCGCGTATTCGGGTTGCGCTGCGTCTGAAAGCGGAGTTGGACTGGCATACACAACATGAAAAGAAGATTCAGTACGAGCTGGATCTTGCTACCCATGTACAAAGAAGCTTATTAAGCTCCCCTTTAAAAGAAAACAATATACAAGTAGAAGTATCTTACCTGCCTTCCTTTAATTTAGCAGGGGATATGTATTATTGGCATAAAATCAATGATCATCGCTATGCCGTCATATTGCTGGATATGATGGGGCATGGAATTTCCGCTTCGTTGCTTTGCATGTTTATTTCATCGGTCTTGCGCGAAGCAATCAAACAGATTGTCGACCCGGTGGAAGTGGTCAAAGAACTGAATCGATACATGGCCCAATTGCATCATGAAAAAGAATCCATGCCTTATTATTTTACGGCGATTTATCTAGTAGTGGATACGGAAGAGAAAACCATCGAATATGTAAACTCCGGACATCCACACGGCTACGCGCTGATTGATGAGGAAAATCTTGTGCCATTGGATCAAGGAAGCACGGCGATTGGATTTTTTGAAGAAATCAAAGTGGAAAAGCAAATCCTTCATTATGAAAAAGATGTTCAAATCATCTTGTTTACAGACGGTTTGCTGGAGGCCATTGCCCCGGATGAATTCGAAGGGGAAGAAATAATGAAAAAGATGGCACAGCAAAAATGGAAAGGTTCCCAAATCATCATTGATGAACTGTTGCCAAAAGAACAGCAGATCAATCAATCGGATGATATGTGCCTGGTCCTTTTACAAACACACATTGAATAGAAAAAACGGATACCTTCAAAAGAGGTATCCGTTTTTTGCGGAGAAAACAACAGACTTCAGGGTATTTTCCGCATTTTGACGCGGAGCTGAGCGAGCCGCCTCCGCTTTTCATGACTATTCAACTTTTTGATAGATGCGTTCGGTGCTGTTAATCTCGATATATTTTGGCATGAGTTCAATGAAACGCAGTGTTTCTTTGTCGCCTAAACCCAGGTAGCCGCCAACCGTCAAGCTTTCATAAAATAATTGATGCACTTGGTTTTGCAGCGCTTGTGTAAAGTAAATCAAGACATTGCGGCAAATAATCACATGAAATTCATTGAAGGACTGGTCAGTGACTAAATTATGCTGGGCAAAGATGATGTTTTTCAAAAGGTCATTATGGAAATAAGCAAATTGCTGATCAGTTTTGTAGTACTGGGAAAAAGCTTCTTTCCCTCCAGCAAGCTGGTAGTTTTTCGTATAAGCTTGCATTTTGTGAAGAGAGAATACGCCGTTTTTGGCTTTTTTCAATACTTCTTCGTTCATATCTGTTGCATAGATGACGGCTTTGTCCATTAAACCTTCTTCTTCCAACAAAATGGCCATGGAAAACACTTCTTCACCGGTTGCACAGCCAGCATGCCAAATCCGAATCTCCGGATAGTCCTTGATTCTTGGAATGATATCAGTTCGGAATGCTTTAAAGAACGAAGGGTTCCGAAACATCTCCGTTACGTTAATCGAAAAATCATTCAAAATTTGTTCCAAGAAACTGCTGTCATGAATAATTAAATTGGTTAATTGCGTAATTGTTGAAATGTTGCTTACTCGCATACGATTATAAATTCTTCGGGTAATGGAAGATCGATTATAGAGCCTGAAGTCATATCCCGATAAACGAAAAACGGCGTTTAGCAATATATCGATCTCCAATTCCGCATGTTCAATGTTCGGTACGATTCTATGTTCTGAATGAGGCATCTTTAACTCATACTCCCCTGCGTAACTAGCCACACACGTAAAACCGAGAATAATTGTTCTAAATCAATAGGTTTGCTTATATAATCGGATGCCCCGGCCTGGATGCATTTCTCGCGGTCCGTTTTCATCGCTTTTGCTGTAATGGCGATAATTGGAAGGTCGGTCATTTTCAAGTCATGGCGGATTCGGGTCATTGCCTCGTATCCGTCCATCACGGGCATCATAATGTCCATCAATACCAAGTCGACGTCTTTATTGGATTGCAGAATATCCAGGCATTCTTGGCCTTGTTTTGCAACCAGTACATTGATGCCGTTATGTTCCAAAATAGTTTTGAGCGAGAAGATATTTCGATTATCATCATCGACAATTAAAATATTTTTCCCTTCAAAAATATCGCATTCTTCAAGCATAGGAATTTTTTCCAACGTTTCGTTAAGTTCGCTATCATTTAAATCTTTTGAAACCGGTTCTTCAGCAGGTGCCGGCAGCTCATCAATTTCTTGAGTGGCAGCAATCTCTTCGTGAAGAGCCCTTGTTAATTCTTGGTTCAATGATTGCAGGCATTCTTCTGACAGGCCATTTGGCAAGCTTGGAAGAACGAGGGTAAATGTACTTCCTTTTCCTTCTTCACTTTCCAAAGTAATCCATCCGCCTAGTAGTTTGGAGAATTCTTTACTGATGGATAAGCCAAGACCTGTACCTCCATATTTCCGAACGGTTGCACCATCGGCTTGCTGGAAGGATTCGAAGATTAGTTGGTGCTTTTCTTTCGGAATGCCGATTCCTGTATCGATTACGGAAACTTGAATCCAATCATTGCTTGATTCTTGCATATCGTTTGTTAATTGTTGTGCTGGCAATTTTGTTATATCCAGCGTAACCGAGCCTTGCTCCGTAAACTTGAATGCATTGGATAAAAGATTTTTCAAAATTTGATTAAAACGTTTCTCATCCGTATAGAAAAGATCATCGACATTATCGGATTTTTTAATATTAAATTCTAATCCCTTATTGTTGGCGATTGGCAAGAATGTTTGCTCCATCAGATGCGGAAGCTCATTCATATTCACCTCGCCAAATAGAATTTCCAACTTTCCGGCTTCAACTTTCGATAAATCCAATATGTCATTAATCAATGACAATAAATCCTGTCCGGAAGAATTAATCACTTTTGCAAACTCGACTTGTTCTTCATTTAAGTTGCTGCTGCCATTTTCGCTAAGCATTTCCGATAAAATTAGAATGCTGTTTAAAGGAGTCCGCAATTCATGGGACATATTGGCAAGAAATTCAGATTTATAATTAGAATTGATCAGCAGCTGCTCAGCAGTTGCTTCAAGCTCTTTCTTGGCCTTTTCCAGTTCTGCTGATTTGGCTTCTGCATCTTTTGTTCGTTCTTCAAGCTGTTCATTGATGATGGTTAATTCTTCTGTTTGCATTTGCAATTCTTCAGATTGGGATTGCAGCTCTTCGGACTGTGTTTGCAGTTCTTCCGATTGAGCTTGAAGTTCTTCCGTCATGGCTCTTGATTCGTTTAATAGACGAACAATTTCCATTCGATCTAAAATACTGTTGATTGTAAGGCCTAGAGATTCCACAATGTTTTCAACCAATTCAATTTCTAAAGGCGAGAAATCGTCCAGGGAAGCCAATTCAATTACAGCAATAACGCCATTTTCAAACTTAACCGGGACAATCAAAATGCTTTTAGGCTGTGTTACCCCTAGTCCCGTTTGAATAAAGCGGTAATTCTCAGGTACGTTGGTTGTGTGGAAAACTTCTCCATCAAGGGCTGCCTGCCCGATTATCCCCTCACCAAGCTTGAATGATTCGCGTCCAATTTCTTGGCCCGAACCTGAAAAGGAAGCTTTTTTTACGTATTCAGTTGATTCTGTATTTCTGGCGGCCACATAAAAAGCACCATAAGCAGAGCCTGTACTTTTAGTAATTTCGGACAAGAACAATTCAGATAATTTATTAATGGAAGAAACCCCTTGAGCTTTTGTTAAAAGAGAAGCAAGGTTCGTCTGCAGCCATTCCCGGTTTTCCATGTTATCTAATAGATCGTTTGTTGCTACTACTAAATCTTTAATTTCATCATTAGTAGTTACCTTTATTCTTTCGCCATAGTCGCCTTCAGAAGCCCCAATTTTTCTGATTGAGTTTGTTACATTTCGCGTTGTATTAATAATGGAAGAAGAAACGGCTGTAGCCATCGTAATGGCAATCAGCGCAATAACGATAAGAAAAACGGATAACAAAGCGCTAACGGTATTGTTTCGGTTATCCAATTCTTCTGTTTTATTGGAAATCGCTTCATTTTCCAATATCCTGAATTCTTCAAATTGCTGTTCCATCAACGCGATATCCGTACGCCCTGGATCGCGCAGGAAATGTTCTTCCAGCGCTTCTTCATCTCCATTTCTTTTCATTTCGATGACAGGGTCGCCCGAATTCAAAATCCAATTATCAATGGTTTTTTTGATAATAGAGAGTTTCTCTTGTTGCTGGGGATTGTGCCTTAATAGTGGGTATAGTGTATGATAATCACTTTCCCAGCTTTGGGATGCTTGATAATATCGTTCTAAATAACGATCATCCCCGGTTATGATATATCCTCGTTTTCCTGCTTGCATTTCCAATAAATATTTTTCTATATTGTTAGATAGCGTAAGGATTTGAGAGTCATAATTTATAATCTGGTTTCGTTCATCTTGTAAATCACGAATTTCATTATTTAAGTAAAGACCTGATAGAATTAGTGCAATGATGATGAATATATATCCAAAGGTAATTTTCGTACGTATGCCAATTTTTAATTTATCCATATTTTCCCAACCTTATCGCATCCTTTGCCAAATGTATTTTCCCGCTATTACTATATCGTAAACCTATTAACTTTAAAAATTAAATGCTTATTTTACTATTTTTCTAGGTTTATATACCTTAAACTGGAAAATCGCAGAAAAACCCCTTACATATGGATTAAAGTGATGGTTGATTGGTAGTTATATTTCCTCTTATTTCACAAAATTTACTACGCTTAAGCATTTTTTGTTTAGTTAATACCTATAAGAGGCATTGGAGGAAGCGATATAATATACTCCTATATAATAGTAGATAATTCAGAGTTGCACTGAGGAGGAAGAAAAGATGAAAATAAGACCCCCACGATTACACGAAGGTGATACAGTCGGTTTGGTGGCACTGTCCGGACCGGTTGGAAGGGAATCACTCCCCGAGAAAATAGCTTTTCTTGAAAGCCTCGGGTTATCAATTAAGATTGGCGGCACGGTAGGGTTAACCGGAAAGTACCTGGCAGGCACGGATGAAGAGCGACTGAACGACTTACATACCATGATTCAAGATCCGGAGGTAAAAGCAATATTCAATGTACGGGGTGGCTACGGGGCAGCGCGTATAGTGGATCGGATCGATTATCAGTCTCTAACGGAAAACCCCAAGATTTTTTGGGGCTTCTCGGATGCTACCGCTCTCCATACAGCCTTTCAGGAATATGCGGAGATTGTGACTTTTCATGGCCCAATGCTCTCCCCGATTGGTGCGAAGGATTTCTCGGACCTTTCGAAAAAAATGTTTCAGCAGCTGTTTACGCCTTTTGAAATTCAAGTTGACGAATCGCTGTCCTCATTGAGAACCATTGTTTCGGGAAGTGCACAAGGGGAATTAACAGGCGGAAACTTGCGTCGATTAGTGGAGTCGCTGGGAACGAAATTCGAATTCGATACACGCAATAAAATCATTCTGCTTGAAGATACAGGCGAAACGGTTGAAAACATCGATAACATGCTAAATCAGCTGCGGCTATCAAGAAAGTTGGAAACAGCGCAAGGCTTTGCCATCGGAAGCTTTACGGATATTTCAGATGGTACATTAGAGGATGTCTATTCTTTGTTTGAAGAGTATTTGAAACCAATCGGCAAACCTGCCGTTGCCGGTTTTATGATTGGGCATTGCGAACCAAATATAGCTATTCCGCTGGGTGTAGAAGCAATATTGGATGCGGACGAAAAACTGTTGCGAATGTTGCCTGGAGTGGAATAAAGGGAAAAAAGGTTGCTGCGTTTCTTTCGGAACGCAGCAACCTTTTGTTGTGGCAATTCGATGATACTTGCATCTTCTTTGCAGTTTACTCTACTGTCACTTCAAGGTTATTCTCGGTTAATAAAGCTGTTTTAAAGTCGCCGCCATTAACTTGGGTGAACATTTTGCCGGCAGTTGCCAGCAATTGGCGGCACTCCGACTCGTCAAGGGATAGGCGTAAATAAAAGATTTGAAGCGCTTCTTTGGTTTCTTCGGTAATGGCAGTTCGAACAGAGTCTACAAAGGGGCTGCCAAAAGCCCCTTTTTTATCGCCAGAAAACAAAATTTTATTCAATGAGTTATAGCGGCCATTGATTCCTTCATAACCTGTTTCCTCATCGCCTAAAGAGATTTGAATATCTCCTTCAATTTTCTCGGCATCATAAATGCCAATCGGAATTTCGTATTGCAGGGAGAAAAAATTATTAAGGTCTACGCCTGAATTGAAGGGAATTAAATAATTTTGTTTGGCAATACGGCGCATCAAGCTTTCCGCGGAGTGCCGGTAGCGGTTTGGATCGGCGCCAAAGGACTTCCAAACTTTTCGCCATTCCGCAATTCCTGGGCGTTCGGTAACAGGATTTTCACTTAACTCCAGATAAAGGTTTTCCTGATAAAGTTGTGTGCGGCCTTTTATCATTTGAGGAGATTCTGACACGACAATTTTGGTATAATGGATAATGCCGATTTTTAATTGGCTGTTTTGTTGAAGAAGTGCTGAATGAAGTGAAATGTTCAAAATCTAGCCTCCTATAATATAGTTATGGGTGTCATGCTGTTATAATAAATAATTTTATCAAATTAAGGAGTTGAGTGCGAAAATGATGATTGAACAATTGCAGTCTGAACTAATCGAATATGCGAAGTCAATTGGAGTAGATAAAATCGGTTTTACGCATGCCTCTCCTTTTCATGAAATGAAAAACCGGTTAAAACGCCAGCAGGAACTCCGTTTTCAATCAGGTTTTGAAGAATCGGATATTGAAAAAAGAACAGAGCCTTCGCTGCTTTTACATGGCGCAGAAAGCATCATTGCCATTGCCTTGGCCTATCCATCCAAAATGGAGGATGCCCCTGTTGGAAAGAAAGGGGCAAGGCGCGGCATTTTCGCCAGGGCCTCATGGGGAGTTGACTATCATGTGGCAGTGCGTGAACGGCTGACTTTAATAGAAGAGTGGCTAAAGGAGCGAGTTCCCGATGTTCAACTAAAATCGATGGTGGATACCGGAGAACTGGTAGACCGTGCCGTCGCCGAACGGGCGGGAATCGGGTGGAGCGGGAAAAACTGCTCCATCATCACACCTGAATTTGGTTCGTATGTTTATTTAGGTGAGATGATCACGAATATTCCATTCAAGCCGGATACCCCGATTGAGGATGAATGCGGTGACTGCAGACTGTGTTTGGATGTTTGTCCAACGGGAGCGCTTGTTGAGGGAGGAAGGTTGAATGCACAACGCTGCGTCGCCTTCTTAACGCAAACAAAGGACTTTTTGCCGGATGAATTCCGCAAAGAGCTGGGCAATCGAATCTATGGATGCGACACGTGCCAAACGGTTTGCCCTAAAAATAAAGGGAAAGCCAATTGGATTCATGAAGAATTCAAGCCGGATCCCGAATTGGCAAAGCCGTTGCTTGTGCCGCTGCTGAAAGTGTCAAATAAAGAATTCAAGGCAAAATTTGGCTATATGTCGGGCTCATGGAGGGGCAAAAAGCCGATTCAGCGAAACGCGATTATTGCCTTGGCCCATTTTAAGGAACAAGCCGCCATTCCGGATCTAATCGAAGTGATGAACAAGGATGAACGTCCAGTGATGCGCGGCACGGCAGCATGGGCCATTGGTAAAATTGGCGGCCCGAATGCTGAAGAAGCCTTGCGGAAAGCTCTTGAATTGGAACAAGATGCAAAAGTGCTTCTCGAAATTGAAAAAGGTCTTACATTGTTAACTGTTTCAAGTGAAATTAAAGAATAAAGGGAAGTGTACGTTTTGCCATTGAATATTGTTTTATATCAACCTGAAATCCCAGCCAATACGGGAAACATCGCTCGTACATGCGCAGGAACAAATACATCGTTACACTTGATTCGCCCGCTCGGCTTTTCAACAGATGACAAAATGTTGAAACGTGCGGGTCTGGATTATTGGCATTCAGTGAATATCGTCTATCACGACAGCTTGGAGGATTTCCTCGAGTACGCCAAAAATGGGGAGCTGTTCTTGATTGAAACGTACAGCGACGAGCCTTATTCGACTCATGACTTTAGTGATCGAGAGAAAGATATCTATTTTATGTTCGGGAAAGAAACGACTGGCTTACCCAAGGATTTCGCTTATGAACGCCGCGATAAATGCTTGCGCATTCCGCAAAGCGATAATATACGTTCATTGAATTTATCGAACACGGCAGCAATCATTATTTACGAAGCATTGCGCCAACAGAATTTCCCTGGATTGAAGTAATGGTGGGTAGGGGGATGTTGATGTAGGTTAGTTATTGGACAAGCAACATGCTTTTTGAGAAAGAGTTGTCTAATGGAGCACAGTTATGGGACAGGCAACATGCCTTTTGATGAAAAGCTGTCCAATTAAACTCGCTGATGCCACAACTTTATCTCTTTTAGTAAAACTTGTCCCCAAACCACAAACACAATCACCCGCGAGTACCATTTAATCCATCAAAAAAAGCAACTCCCAAAGCCGTTTACCAACGGAAGCAGGAGTTGCTTTTAATTTAATTATTCCCCGTCAAAAGTGAAAATGATGCGAATGCCGGATGGGTCTACAGTTGAGAAGGCTTGTGTGCCGCCGTATTTTGGTGCACCCTCAAATTGTTCCACTTTTGCGCCAAACTTGTTTAAGTTGGCTTTAATTTGTTCTGCTTGAGATTCATTGTCCAATACGACTGTAAAGGATTTTAAGCCGACGCCATTTTCTGGTACCGGTGTCCCGCCCAGGCTTTCCCAAGTATTCAATCCGATGTGGTGATGGTATTTGCCAGTTGAGATAAATAATGCCTGGCTGCCATAACGTGTTACGACTTCATAGCCCAATGCTTCCGTGTAAAACTTTTCTGTTTCCGCAAGGTTGGCTACAGATAAATGGATATGGCCCATTACTGTTCCTTTTGGCAATCCATTCCATGTACCGTCAGCGTCAGCCAGCACGGATTGAACGTTCACTTGTTCTGTTGTCATATATACATAACCTTTGTCGTCCCAGATCCAACCCTCTTCAGGACGGTCAGTGTATACTTCAATCCCGTTTCCATCTGGGTCGTTTAAGTAAAATGCTTCGCTCACATGGTGATCTCCGGCACCAACACGAACATTTTGCTGAATAATATTTTGAATGAAATTACCTAAATCCTTGCGTTTTGGAAGTAAAATTGCGAAATGATACAATCCTGTTTGGCCACGGCGTAAACCTTGCGCATTAGGTACTTCTTCCAACGAAAGCAAACTTGTCGCTCCATCGAAAGTAAGGGCAGCCGTATTTTCCGTTTGCTCCAACACGGAGAATCCGATGACAGATTTATAAAATTCAATGGATTGTTGTAGATTCGATACTTTTATCTGAACATGAGAAACATACATATTTGGTTTTTTATGAAAGTGTGTAGGCATAGTATTGCCTCCTTTAGTTATTTTAAATAATCAACTTACTTTATGTAACTAAGTATATTTTTAAAAGCAAATATTGTCAAGCGGTTTATTATTGGGATACCCTTTCTTTACATATTCATACATAAAAAAGACCGGAATTGCATCCGGCCTTTTGTCTTGATTATTTTTCCGATGTATAATCGCCTTCATAACCAGCAGTAAACATCGCGATCAAGAACGCTGCTGTAACACCAAGAATTAATACTAAACCCATGGAAGTATCCTCCTTCGCGTAGTGAATCTCTTAAATAAGTATAGCTTAATTAGAAAAACTTTACTATATCAATTTCTAAATATAGGCAGATTCATTTCTATATATTAGGGAATAATGATAAAAAAAGGAGGTTGATATTATGGGGAAAGATAAAAATATCATGAGTGGAACAATGGCCAATAATATGGAAGACTTAACCTTTTTGGGAAAGCAAATGGAACGGATGCGTGACGGTTCACAGCTTGAAGAAGATGATCGTTTCCCGGATCCTATTCAATTTGATGAACAAGATCATGATAAAGAGGAAAAGCGCAAATAATTGAAAGAGCTGACGCCGGCAAGGGTCAGCATACATAATATGCAATTGAGCAATTTTGGAAATTAAGGTTGTTATGTTTAGTATCTTTTATTTATTTCGTCGTATAATGAAAGAATAAAAGATAGGAGTGAGACAATTGACAGTAAAGATTCCATCAAAAACCTTGGCAAATGGAGTGAAAATGCCTTATTTAGGCCTTGGTGTCTATAAAATGACGGAACGAGAAGAAGCAATTCAAGCAATGGTAAAGGCGATTGAAACAGGTTATCGCGCCATTGACACGGCTGCGCTTTATCACAATGAAGAAGAAGTGGGAGAAGCGATTCGCAGCTCGAATGTGTCTCGGGAAGAGATATTTGTCACAACAAAAGTGTGGAACTCCGATCAAGGATATGACGAGACGCTGCGTGCTTTTGAGACTTCTTTAAAAAAGCTTGGACTGGAATACCTGGATTTATATTTAACACACTGGCCGGTAGAAGAGAAATTTGTGGACACGTATCGTGCCATTGAGCGTTTATATGAAGAAAAGTTAATCCGTGTACCGGGTGTATCGAATCACCACGCACATCATCTTGAAAAATTGTTTGCCAAGGCAAATGTAAAACCAATGGTAAACCAAGTTGAATTGCATCCCTATCTTTCACAAGAAGAATTGCGTGCATTCTGTGCGGAAAACGAAATTGCCGTAACAGCCTGGTCGCCATTAGGCCGCGGTGTTGTCCTCGAGAATGAATCCATCAAAGCAATTGCGAAAGAGGCTGGAAAGACAGCTGCTCAGGTTGTACTGCGCTGGCACTATCAGCATGATATACTTACGATTCCAAAATCCGTGACGCCTAGCCGCATTGAAGAAAACAGCCAAATTTTCGATTTTGAGCTTTCGGCAGAACAGATGACACGCCTCGATCAGGTAAATAAAAATCAACGATTTGGCCAAAATCCTGACAACTTCAGCTTTGACTTTTAATCAATAAATACCAGGTACAGATCTGTACCTGGTATTTTTCACTTATTGCTTGTCAGAAACAAGGATTCTTTTGTTTAAAAAAGGATGCTCGAATTCCAAGCTGATTGCATGGAGTTCATAGTCGCCTGAAGATGTTTTTCTGGCGTCATACATTGTGTCGCCCACGATGGGATGGCCGATATGAGCCATATGAACACGGATTTGATGGGTACGTCCGGTTTCGAGCACGAGATGGACAAGGCATGTTCCCTTAAAACGTTTAACTACTTCAAAATGGGTAACGGCATGCTGCCCGTATTTAGAGACAACACGGCGAGTCGCATGATGGCGATCTCTTCCAATCGCCGCATTGATTGTTCCGCTGTCCTGGTGGATATTGCCCTGAACCTCGGCTTCATATGTCCGAATGATGGATTTTTCTTCAATCATGCGGTCGAATATTGACTTGGCGATCGGGTGCTTTGCTACTAATAACAATCCTTTTGTTCCGCGGTCTAACCGATGAACATGCTCTGCGTATTGGCCGCCGTTTGCAAGAATATGGGCCATCACATGATTCATGCAAGTGCCATCGTCCCGTTCATCATTCGGATGGGTCGCCATTCCTTTGGGCTTGGAAACGATCAGGCAGTGTTCATCTTCATATCGAATCGAAAGTTCACAGCTTGAGGCAGGTTTATAGTTAGAAGCTGGAATTTCATGGTGAAAGGTTAACCTAGTGCCTACACGTAAAGGGTCTTTCCACATCGCCGGTGTCCCATCTTGTAAAGTAATGGCTTTGGCCATTCGCAGCTCATGCACCGTCTTTTTCCCAAGACGCCATTTCACACGCAATAACTCTTCTATCGTCAATCCTTCTTGAATGATTTCGTAGTGGAACATATTTTACCTCCGTTTATAACTTGTTTTTTCGCTCCTGCTGTAAATATAAAAATAATCGTGTCCATGCAAGAACACGATTATTTCTTTAACCACTTATTATTTAACTTGCCCCAAGAAATCATAAATGACATCTGTATCTTGAGAATAATCGCCAACAATTCGATTTACTTCTTTTCCATCGTTAAAATAGATTAAAGTTGGTGTCGCTTCTATGTTGTAGTCAGTCCATCCTTGCTCATACTCCAGAATGTTTAACTGATCTACCTGTACACCGACTTCATCTGCAATCGGCATAAGGGCAGGAGTCATTTTTTGGCAGTGGGGACATTCAGGACTGAACATATAGGCTACAACTGGTTCGCCTGTAGCAATTTTTTCCTCCAGCGCTTCTGGCAAGATAATGTTTTGATAGTTTTCATCATCCAGCAAATCAATTGTAGATTGTCTTAAATCGTCTGTACCATAAGGGTTATTCGCCAGTTTATCTTCATTTGACATATTGGTAAGAATGATAATGCCCACGAAAAGTACAACCACAATTGCACCGATAATTCCTAATTTTTTCATTATTTTTCCTCCTTTAAAACTTTCAACATATAGAAACTAGTTATAGCAATCAATAGAAAAGCAGTTCCAGCCAAAAATGGAATGGTGATAAATCCTAGCCAGTTAATATATTGGCCTGTGCATGGAACTCGTCCACAGGCAGGGGCAGATTCAGAAAGGAAGTCCAGTTTTTGAATTCCGTAGTGATAAAGTGAAATGCTTCCGCCAATAATTGAAAAGACCGCAGTTGTTACGGCGATGCGCGCGTTTTTTTGTATGTATGCTACCGTAGTGATTATAAGAATTGGGTACATCAGGATCCTTTGATACCAGCATAGTTCACAGGGCTCGTAGCCGCGAACTTCTGAAAAATATAGGGAACCAAGTGTTGCTATCAATGATACGAGCCATAGAAATAGCAAACTATTCTCTAGTTTTTTATTCATTTTGCATCTCCTAAAAAATCGATTTTAACTGCCATTATGATTATAGATTGTCCATAGGTAGAAGTAAATTATTCTGAATTGGAAATATTTTATTCTGATATTATCTTCATTATACAAGCAAAGTCATAATAGGTCAGTGCGATATTTAACTCCCCTTTCAATTAGAACTTTTCATTCAAAAGTATGAGACAGAGAACAATGCGGAAAAGCGGTGTTCAATGATATGATAAATGTAAGAAATAGCATGTAAATTAAGTTTGAGGTGACGCAAGGTTGGCAGTAAACGATCATTCCAACATTACCATTTTAAAAGAAATCGCTGAGTTATTAAATGAAGAAACAGACTTGATTCCGATGCTGAAAGGTGCATTGTGCAAGTTTTTATCCGGCACAAACTTTGAAACCGGATGGATTTTCTTTATAGATGAAAGAGGGAAAATCGAGTTGGTGGCTCATGAAAATTTGCCTGATGCATTGACGTTCAACAACTGCCAACATTTGGAAAAAGGTGGCTGCTGGTGTGTATCACGTTATCGCAACAATCAATTGAAAAAGGCATCCAATATTATTGAGTGCCAGCGCATTGAGGCTGCCATCCAGTCGAAAACCGGCGATCATGCAAATATAACGCATCACGCAACAGTGCCGCTTCAATCAGGAGATGAACGATTTGGCCTGTTGAATGTTGCTTCACCGAATACAGTGAAATTTTCGGAAGAAGAACTGGAATTGCTGGAATCCGTTGCGTTTCAGATGGGGTCAGCCATCAAACGCATCAATCTAACAAAGCAAGAGCAAAAACTTGCGCTGGTTCAAGAAAGGAATCGACTTGCCCGCGATTTGCATGACTCGGTGAACCAATTGTTGTTTTCCGTGACGTTGACATCCCGTGCAGGAATCGAAATGACCGACAATCAAAATGTAAAGGAAACGTTCAAGGAAATTCAACAGCTCACACAATCTGCTTTAACCGAAATGCGTGCACTAATCTGGCAACTTCGTCCACAAGGATTGGAAAGCGGATTACTGGAAGCAATCAAAGCTTATGCAGAAATGTTGAATACTCAATTGACCGTCAATGTTTCGGGCGTCATTCAGTTTCCATCTCGGGTGGAAGAAACATTATTCCGGATTTCGCAGGAAGCTCTGAATAATATAAGAAAACACGCAGGTGTTCAGGAAGCGATTATTTATATGACGGTTACGCAGACCGATATTTTACTTGTTATAAAAGATGAGGGAAGAGGGTTTGTCATCGATCCTGAAAAAAGCCTTCCTTCCATGGGATTGCAATCGATTCAAGATCGTGCATCGGCTTTGGGAGGTACGGCAGATTGGGTGAGCGAAATCGGAAAAGGGACGGAGCTTTTGATTCGTTTGCCATATTAGGGGGGAAGAATAAATGATTCGAGTCTTGATAGCGGATGACCACCATGTGGTTCGCCGTGGGTTGCTTTTCTTTTTGAAAACCCAAAAAGATATCGAGGTAGTCGGAGAAGCAAAAAATGGGGTGGAAGCTGTTGAGCTGTCGGCTGCTTTAAAGCCTGATATTGTCTTGATGGACTTGGTTATGCCTGAAATGGATGGAATCCAGGCAACTAAGCAGATTAAAACGAAATGGCCGGACATTCATATTTTAATGTTAACCAGCTTTTCGGACAAAGACCATGTGCTGCCGGCCATTCAAGCCGGAGCTGCAGGTTATCAATTAAAAGATATTGAGCCGGATGAACTGGTTAACTCGATTCGGCAAATTATTAAAGGAGAGCATATCCTCCATCCTGCTGCTACCACTCAATTGGAAGAAACACTCCGGGAAGAAGAGAATTTGCCGCATGTCAAAAATCCGCTGACTCCTAGAGAAAGGGATGTATTGGCGGAACTGACAAAAGGAAAAAGCAACCGTGAAATTGCTTCCTCTTTATTTGTGACTGAGAAAACGGTAAAAACGCATATTTCCAACATCTTCGCGAAATTGGAAGTACAGGACCGCACCCAGGCTGCTTTATATGCAGTGAAGCATGGTCTAACTGAAGGCAGCGGGGAGGAAAATAAGTAAAGGACGCTTGAAAATACAAGCGTCTTTTTATGTTGCATGTCCGCATTTTGAGAGGGGATGGGGGTGTCCAGCTTCGAACGCCAGTCCGTTCTGAGCGTTCTCCGCTTTTCTATTAAAAATGATAATCTTCCTCGGTGGCTGTTGAACTTTCGTGCGGTTCGATATGGACGAGGACCATGCAATACTGGTTAAAACGTTTCACGGTCGATTCAATTTTCTCGGTAATTTCATGACTTTGCCGTACATCCAAATGGGGGTTCACCGTTACTGTGACGTCGACAAAACTGACATTTCCATGAGTGCGCCCTTTAAAGTCGACCAGTTCGATGACGCCATCCACATTTTTTATAAGAACCGATAACGTTTCCGCTTCTTCAATATCAAAACTATCCGTTAACGTTTGAACAGCTTCCCAAAAGATTTCAATCCCTGTTTTTATAATAATCACCCCTACTACCAAGGCGGTAATCGTATCAATAATGGGAAAGCCAAGAATCGCTCCAAATATACCGATTGCTGTTCCGATGCTGACGAGGGCGTCAGAACGATTGTCATAGGCGGCGGCTTTGACAGCCGAGCTTTGTATTTTTTTGGAAAGCGCTAAATTATAGCGGTAGACGCCATACATGACAACAGCACTGCCCACTGCAACAAGGGCAGTTAAAAGCGATGGCGCCTCCCTGACCGGATTCCAGATGTTTTGAATGGAACTGATCAGAACTTGCAGCCCGACAATCATCATGATGAACGAAGCGATTAAAGATGCAACCGTTTCTGCCCGAAGGTGGCCGTAAAGGTGATTGGAATCCGGTGGTCTTTGAGAAATTCTTAACCCAATCAACACCGCAATGGAGGCGATGATATCTGTTGTATTGTTTAGTCCATCTGCTTTTAATGCTTCTGAGTTACCAATGTATCCAATCGTTAATTTAATTGAACTGAGAATCAGGTATGTACCAATGGAGAGCCAAGCGCCTTTTTCCCCTGCTCGTAAATTTGTATATAGTTCCACAATGTTTCCTCCTGGCAAAACTTTCGGGCATGACAAAACAGGAGGTGTCTCGTATATTTGAGACTCCTCCTGTTTTTGCATCGTTTTAAAAAATGCCACAAAAAGCATTATTTTATTGATTTGTTTCCAAATCATTTTCTTCATCTGTTTTTTCTGGCTCAGGTAATTTTGTTACTTCAATGTAAAGGATATGGTGGCCGTCCAATTCCTTGATTTTGAACTCGTAGCCTTCATAATCGAAGCTATCGCCCTCAACCGCATCGAAACGCTGTGTTAGGAACCAACCGCCAATCGTATCGACATCTTCATCGCTAATTTCGATACCTAACATATCGTTTACTTCTTCCACCAACATTTTCGCGTCTAAAATATAATGATCAGCACTGATTTCCTGTACTTCCGGAATTTCATCTTCATCAAACTCGTCTTGTATATCACCGACAATTTCCTCGATAATATCTTCGATTGTCACAAGACCTGAAGTTCCGCCGTATTCATCCATCAAGATGGCCATATGAATTCGTTCTCTTTGTATTTTAAGCAATAAGTCACTGATTGGAACCGTTTCAAACACGCGAATGATTGGCTGCATATAATCAAGCACGGGCTTGTTGCCGTTTGCAGGATCTTTAATATATGCCGTTAGTAAATGTTTAAGGTTCACTAAACCAATGACGTGGTCTTTATCTCCATCAATAACCGGGTATCTTGTATATTGTTCAACACCCATTACTTCGAATACTTCTTTTACAGTTAAATCGTTTTCAATACCTACTATTTCAGTTCGAGGAACCATAATTTCCTTCGCTGTCCGATCGGAGAATTCAAAAATACTATTTACATACTCGTATTCAGAATGATTGATTTCTCCACCTTTATAACTATCGGTTAAAATCAAGCGAAGTTCTTCTTCAGAGTGCGCCACTTCCGATTCCGAAACCATGCGGTATCCAAACAGTCCGGATAAACCGCGGGCAGAACCATTTAAAACTTTAATGAAAGGATACATAATTTTATAAAACACAATTAATGGTCCTGATAAACTTAAAGTTATTGCTTCTGATTTCTGAATGGCAGCCGTTTTTGGTGTTAATTCTCCTACTACAACATGTAAATATGTGACTAGCATAAAAGAAATAAGAAAAGAAAGGAATGTAGTTATCTTTTCTGGAAGACTAAATAAATCGAATAATGGGTGCAGCAACATTTCAAAAGTCGGCTCACCCAACCATCCCAAACCAAGTGCTGTGATGGTAATCCCCAACTGGCAGGCTGATAAATACTCATCCAGATTCGAAATAACTCTCTTTGCTTTCATTGCTTTTTTGTTGCCTTCCGCAACCAACTGGTCAATACGTGTTGTTCTTACCTTTACGATTGCAAACTCAGTTGCAACGAAAAAGGCTGTAGCAGCAATTAATAAGAAAAACGCTGCCAACTTAATGGTTAGCTCTACTATGTCTACGTCCAAATACATTCTTTGTTCCTAGCCCAAATGAGGGGTGCGAACAAAGAGTACACCTCCTATTATAAAAATAATTCAATATGCTAATGATAAAATATTTGAAGCAAAATTACAAATAGTCAATACAATTTAATCCCCCAAATATTTACCCCATGTTAAGGATTGTAAAGATTCTTTGTATACATTGACTTACAAATAATAGGGTGCTAACCTTTAACGTAATTATAAATATAAGAAAAAAAGATGGGATTACGACAACAAAACCTTGCCGCCAGCAAAAAATGGACTAATCCCACCTTTGGTGAACTTTTCTTAAATTTATAGCTCAACGCGCATAAGTTTCTAAAGAGGCACAGATCTTGATGTCTGTGTCTCTTTTGTATTGGCTGATTTAATCAGTCATAGACATGGAACAACATGTATTCATGAATCACTTTTTCAACGTTCAACAATTCTTCGTCTGTTGGTTTTGCCCCAATCCATTGAATTTCCCCATCTTTTTTATACTCCGCTTTATATGGCTGTTGTTTGTAATAAAAAGATACTATCCACCCCGGCAAAACACGATTTTCAAATATCGGTTTAAACTGAAAATGCTGAATCATTGGAAATCCCCCCTTGAAACTTTTTGCTTATTTTTATCGTACTAAATGTTATGAAGCATGGCTATGATTATCTTTCATCTTTGTGCTTTGGTATAATTGGGAAATAGTTAGAATGAAATGAGAGGGTCGACATGGACAATGCACTTATTACAATCATCTTTATGGCAATAGTCGGTGCAGCAATCGGAGGATTTACCAATTATTTGGCAATCAAAATGTTATTTAGGCCATATAATGAAATTACTATCAAGAAATGGCGCTTGCCGTTTACACCAGGCTTAATTCCGAAACGGCGTCAAGAGTTGTCCCGGCAAATCGGAATCACGGTAAAAAATTACTTACTCACACCGGATGTATTTCGAAAAAAACTATTTAATAATGAAATTCAAACAAGCGTACTAGAATTTACTCAAAAGAAAGTGGAAGAAACAATTTTCACGAATGAGTTGACAATTCATGATTGGCTAAAATTAGGCGGCTTCGAACAGTTGCCTGCCAACATTGAACATAAGATTGATGCTATGGTTGAAACGCAATTTGAATTAATGAAAAACACCTTGTCATCCAAATCATTGGAAGATCTTCTTCCAGCGGATATACATCAATCCATTGATCGGAAAATTCCTGAAATGGCTGCATATATCCTGGAAAAGGGAGAAGATTATTTCCTTTCGGCTCAAGGAGAAATCACCCTCAAAAACATGCTTGATGACTTTTTGAGCTCAAAAGGTTCATTTGGCGGAATGCTTCAAATGTTAATGGGTGATTCAACATCCATCGTGTCGAAAATTCAAAGAGAGCTGGTTCATTTCTTAAAGTCACCAGGAACGAAAAATCTTTTGGTTAACATTTTCTCTCAAGAGTGGGATAAAATAAAGCAGCAGACGGTCATGAATTTTTTAGCGGATGTTGACTTTGATTCAATCTTGAAGAATATTCAGCAATATACCAAAAAAGAGCTGGATATTTATGAGCGGCTTAACAAGCCATTTGGCTATTACTGGCCACAAGGCAGAGACTATGTAAAACATGATTTGCTGCCTAAAATAGTGGATAAAGGCTTCCAACAAGCAGAAATCAAGCTGGAAGAAGTCTTGAATCGATTAAATTTGGAAGAAGTTGTTCGAGAGCAGGTAGACTCTTTCCCATTGGAGAAATTGGAGGAACTTGTGATCGGAATAGCTTCGAAAGAATTAAAAATGATCACGGTTCTTGGAGCAGTGCTTGGTGGAGCAATCGGGGTTATTCAAGGATTGATTGTCTATCTATTCAATTAAAAACGAGAGTGGGAATTTATTTGTATAACATTTACAATGATATTAATAAGTTGGAAGCGGCATTGCGCCAAACGGAAGAATTCAAAATTTTGAAAGAAACGGTCGAAGCGGTGCGCGGGGATGAAGAAGCCAAAAAATTATTTACCAACTTCCGTGATATTCAAATGAAATTGCAGCAAAAACAAATGAACGGCGAAGAATTGCTGGAAGATGAATTGTTATATGCCCAAAAAGCAGCTCAGCTTGCACAATCAAGCCCGAAAATTTTGGCAATGCTCGAAGCTGAAATGGCATTAAGCAAAGTGATCGAAGAAGTGAATCGTATTTTGGTTAAACCAATTCAGTCTTTATACGATGGTTTGTAAGAAACGGCCACAGAACCAGGAACATCCTAATGTTGTTAAACTGACAATTAGGGTGTTTTTTTCATTAAAATTTAAAATTGCCGTTTTGTATTCTGTGCAGCACACATGCTATAATTAACGTTTGTAATTCCTATTATAATTCGCTTTGGCGCAATATCTCCTTGGATTCTTGAAATTGAAAGGGAAGAGAGAGTTAATCATGAAAAAGATTGCAGTAAATAAACAGTTCAAAGAAGATTGGAATCGTGTGTTGAATCATATTGCCAATTTATTTTACGAAGATTCCAAAATTGTCGTTACCGCTGACGATGCAGATCTATCTTTTTACTTTGACTATACAATAAATGCCGATTATTCAATCCATACAGAAAGTCGCCTGGAAGTAGATGGACAAATCTTTACAAGCCATTATTCCATCCAATATGAAACGGAAGGAACAGAAAGAGAGCAGGCGATACGCATAAAACGTGCGCTGTCCCATGTAATGCTGGACGTCCTTGAACAATATACGGGAATGACGCAGCAATGGGGTATTTTAACTGGCGTACGCCCAACAAAGCTTTATCATAATTATCGCAAGCAAGGGTTGAATGACGAAGAGATTTTCGAAGTGCTGAAAACGGATTTCCGAATTTCGGACTCGAAAATTTCTTTAATGCGTGAAATCGTAAAAAGACAGCTTCAAACCATACCGGATCTGGATGACATCGGCAAAGAGATTTCCATTTATATCGGCGTTCCATTTTGTCCAACCAAGTGTGCTTATTGTACATTCCCGGCTTATGCCATTCAAAGCAACCGCAAAGCAGGTCGCGTTGAATCGTTTATCGATGGATTGCATATCGAAATCCGCGAAATGGGCAAATGGTTAAAAGAAAATAATATGAACATTACTTCCGTATATTGGGGCGGAGGTACGCCTACTTCGATTGAAGCGGATGAAATGGATGCTTTATATAAAACGATGTTTGAATCTTTCCCGAACCCGGAAAATATCCGTGAGATTACGGTGGAAGCGGGACGGCCTGATACCATTACGCCGGAGAAAATCGAAGTGTTGAAAAAGTGGGGCATTGACCGTATTTCTGTTAATCCGCAAAGTTACACGGACGAAACGCTTAAAGCAATAGGACGCCATCACACTGTACAGGAAACAATTGATAAATTTTGGTTATCAAGAAATTCCGGAATGAATAATATAAATATGGACTTAATTATTGGACTGCCAAATGAGGGAATTGAAGAATTCCAGCATTCATTGGATGAAAGCGAGAAAATGCAGCCGGAATCTTTAACTGTACATACACTATCGTTCAAACGGGCTTCCGAGATGACGCACAATAAAGAAAAATATAAAGTAGCCGATCGTGAAACGGTGACGAAAATGATGGAGATGGCAAGCGAATGGACAGCCAAAAATGGTTATGTTCCATATTACCTATATCGTCAAAAAAACATTTTGGGCAATTTGGAAAATGTAGGTTATTCCAAGCCGGGAGAAGAGAGTATTTATAATATTCTTATAATGGAAGAAGTTCAAACCATTTTAGGAATTGGCTGCGGGGCATCAACCAAGTTTGTCAATCCTGAAACAGGTAAAATCACGCAATTCCACAACCCGAAAGACCCAGCTGCCTACATTATGACTTTTGAAGACGCAATTGAGAAAAAAATTGAAATGCTGAATGATTTGTATCTAAGCGATTCTAAAACAGCTGTTCAAGAATAAGGCTAAAAGGCAAAAATATTGAATAAACAATATTTTTGCCTTTATTATATTACTGGCGCATTTGATTGGAACTATCTATTAAAAATATCCTGAAAATAACTGAAAATTCATTTTCCTCTCGTTTTTTAAGTAACAAATATTGTAAGTGTGATAAATTTCATGTATAACTGAATAATAAAGGTGTGAGAAAAGTTACAGGAACAGTTGGGGAGTGATGAGTTGCAAGAACTAAAAGAATTGAACATTACCATGAATGCTCTTTTTAATAAAGAAAGGTATGAGGAGTTTTTAAACTTATTTGAACCTACTGTGAATCTTGCCTTGCAAAAACGAAATTATAACATACTCATAGACTTGTATTTAACTCGCAGTAAAATATATTACTATCAAGGAGATCTTCAATCCTGCATCGGGGATTTGAAAAAAATAGCCGAGTGGATCTCTGAATTTGGGCAAGATCATCAAAAGATTAGTTATTTTAACATCTATGCAACGGTATACGGTGAACTCGATATTCGAGATAAATATTTGGAATTTTTAATAAAAGCAAAAGACTTGGCCACTGAATTGGACGACCATGATTCATTATGCAAAATTTATAATAACCTCGGGGATTATTATTTGGATGAAAACCACCCGCAAAAAGCAGTTTCCTATCTTCTAAAAGGTTTTGAGCTATACCAGCACCATTACAAATATCAAGAAGAAGAGCTTCATTCCATTATGCTCCCTCTGCGATTAAATTTATCCAAGGCTTATACAGTGCTGGGAGAATTTCAGAAAGCAGAAGAGCTTTTTGATTCTCTATTTTCCACTATAGAAGGAGTAAAAATGATGAAAACACCCATATATGTTTTTCAATATAAGGGGTTGTGGTATAAAGCGCAAAAACGATATGCAGAAGCGTGCGACATGCTGGAAATAGCAAAGGGGTATGCTGCCAAAAACAATGATTTAATTTTGCTGGAAGAAGTTAATAGAACTTTAGTGGAAATTATGTCGGAACAAAATGATAAAGACCGTCTAATTGAAGTGCAAAAAGACTATATTGATATTTTGCTAAAAATCAAAGAAATCAACTTGAATCAAAATTTAATGCAAATTGAAATGACCCATAACCGAAAACAGTATGAATCCATCTCAACGAAAGATCCTTTGACGAATAGCTACAATCGGCGATATTTTGAAAAAAACCTTAAAAACTGGTTAATCGAAGCGAAGAAAACTTCACAGCTAATTGGCTTGATTGTTTTCGATGTGGATTATTTTAAACAAGTAAACGATCGTTACGGGCATCTTGTTGGAGACGATGTATTAAAATTGATCGCCCAAAAGGCGGATGAATATTTATCGTTATACCCAAGTATTTTCGCTCGTTTTGGGGGAGATGAATTTGTTGCCGTTGTAAAAGTTTCTGAAAGAGAAGAATTGGTTGAAATTGTGGATTGTTTATATGAATTGATTTCCTCAACAACGTTGGAGATTCATAGTGAAAACATCCGGATTCATATTAGTCTTGGTGTAAGTTCAAACGAACATGGATTGATTACCGATCATAAAAAGTTATTCAAGTTGGCGGACGATGCTTTGTATGAAGCAAAACGGAATGGCCGTAATCGATATACGGTAAAACTATAACTTTGTTTAGCCAGAGTTGTATAATAAAAGCGCTTTCTTTTGCTTAGACCAAGCTTCCAAGGGTAAAGTGTCTATATAGCTTACACCTAGAAGAAAGAAGGCAGATGTGAAAATGCGCAAAATCATGATTATGATGCTTTTGTTGCTTCTTGTTGGCTGCACAGCTCCAGAAGATTCATCTTCCCGGGAGCCCAACGATGAAGAAACTAGCAATCTAACAGAATCAAATGAAACAGAAAAAGAAAGAGCTGAAGTAGAGGAAACGATGGGAACTGGGGGACCATCTCCTTCAGGTGAATTATTGAGAGTGCACTTTATTGATGTTGGACAAGGAGATTCGATTTTGATTGAGTCGCCAAACAAACATTATATGTTGATAGATGGTGGGACGAAAAGCGCCGGGAAAGAAGTAGTGGAATATTTGCGCGACCAGGAAATTCGCAAATTGGATTATGTTGTTGCCACCCACCCGGATGCCGATCATATTGGCGGGCTAATTCCTGTTTTAAATTCCATCTCCATTAAAAAATTTATCGACTCCGGAAAGGTTCATACCTCCGAAACATATGAAGAGATGTTAACACTCATCCAATCAAAAAACATCCCTTTTGAAGTAGCACATAGAAATGACAATTTTTTGCTCGATGATAATATAAAGATTTCTGTACTCCATGCAGATGAAGAGGCAATCGATAATAATGAAGCTTCCATTGTTTTGAAAGTGGTTTATGATGAGGTATCGTTTTTATTAACTGCAGATGCCGGCGTCGAGGTTGAAAAAAAGATGATGGAGTCAATGGATGTTAGGGCAACCATTTTAAAGGCGGGTCATCATGGATCCAATACGAGCAGCTCGTTGCCATTTGTTCAAGCTGTGAAACCGGAAGCAACCATCTTGAGCTACGGACAAGATAACACTTATGGACACCCCCACTATGAAGTGATTCAAAACTTGCAGCATGTAGGCAGCAAGATGTATGGAACGGCAGAGTCAGGTACCATTGTAGTCGCGACAGATGGCAAGCAATATGAAGTCTTGGCGAATGAATGGACAGGCATAGGAGGGAGAAGTTCCATTGCTCCGCCGGAAAGAAAAGCCTCAAAGGTCAAATCCAAGCGGGAAAGCAGTATCATAATTGAAAGTGTCGAGTTGGAAGACGAGGTCGTTGCGATTACAAATAATGGGGAACAGGCCATCTCAATGAATGGCTGGCAGCTTCTTTCCGTAGAAGGAAATCAGCTGTTTAATTTCCCGGATATTTCGATAGCGGCCGGTGACACGCTTTATATTACAAGCGGGCCCCATGCAAAAGAAGGAAAAGACTATATAAAATGGACAGGGCGTCAAGTTTGGTTAAATGATGGAGATACGGCGCAGCTGATTAATCCGAAGGGGGAAGTTGTAAATGAACACTAAGGAATATACTTTGGATCGTTTCGAAGGAGATTATGCCATTTTTCTAAAACGCCCCGAAGAAACGGAACAATTAGCCATTCATCGCAGAGAGATGAATGGAAAAGTGCAGGAAGGCGATATTGTAGATATTCAAGATAACGGAATGGGCTATCACATTACCGTTCTGAAGGATACGACGGCAAAAAAGAAAGAACATGTGAAAAATCTATTAAATGAGCTGAAATCCAAAAATAATTGAAAAACTCAAGCTCCTTACAAACCAATTGTAAGGGGCTTTTATTTTCCTTTAATCTCTTATCCTAAGTATTCTGAAAATATGATAAGATAGAGGATAAGTTAATCAAATTATGGTAAATGGGAGAATTGAACATGGCAATTGATACGATTATTTTTGACCTTGATGATACCCTGCTTTGGGATAAACAAAGTATTCAAACAGCATTTGATAAGACTTGCGAGTATGCTGCCACTAAATATGAAATCAATCCAGTCAAGCTGGAGGAAGCGGTACGAAATGAAGCCCGAAAGTTATATGAAGGCTATGAAACTTACGACTATACTGTATTGATTGGCATTAATCCTTTTGAAGGGCTTTGGGGAACTTTTGATGACCCAACGGAATCCTTCCAGAAGATGAAGAGCATTGTTCCTAACTATCGTAAGGATGCGTGGACTGCCGGGTTAAAAACATTGGGAATTGAGGATGCGGCATTAGGCGAAGAATTAGGGGAGCGGTTTGTGGAAGAGCGCAAAAAATCGCCATATGTCTACGATGATACATATGCAGTGCTGGACGCGTTAAAGGGGAACTACAAGCTGATTTTATTAACGAACGGTGCGCCGAGTCTGCAAAGGTTAAAATTAGAAATCACACCGGAAATTCCGGCATATTTTAATCATGTGATTATTTCCGGAGACTTCGGCAAAGGAAAGCCGGATGCCTCTTTATTCCGATATATGATGGATCAAGCAGGTTTCACGGCTGAACAAGGCATTATGGTGGGGGACAACTTGAATACAGACATTAAAGGCTCTGCCGCTGTGGGGATGAAAAATGTGTGGATTAACCGCGAAGGAAAAAAGAATGATTCAGAAATCACCCCAACATACGAAGTAACTTCATTGACGGAGTTTTTAGATTTAGTGAAGAATTTATAAGAAGAATAAAATGTTTAGTGAGGAGGCAAAGGGTTTAGCTTTTTGCCTATTTTTTTATTGTAAATTCAACTAGGAGTTTGTGCAGTTAGGAGTTATGGGATAAGAGAGGGGGATTTTGGGAGGAAGTTGTCCCATAATTTGTAGCATTGGATAAAAGGGAGGCGCGAAGAGAGCTAGTGGCCCCACCACTAAGTTTAAATATAAAATTAAACCCCAATTAAAAAGGATACCGACTCCATTCAGTCGATATCCCCTGGTTAAACTTTTAATTTAGTAGCGATTGCCTCAGCTTTTCTTGATGTCTAGCTGCGAACGCCAGCTCCTCGACAACTTCGGCGCTGCCAATAAGGGCAAAGAGCGCCCTTTTTGACCGCCGGTTGTTGAGGCTCACAGGATGTGAGTCATGTCGGCGATGCAACCCGAAGTTGCGTTTTCGACGACGCGGAGCTAAACTGGCGTCCTCCGCATTTTTTATTAAAGCGTGATCGCTTTTACTTCATCAATATTTTCAAGTTGGGCAACATAGCTTAAGTCTTCTTGTGTTACCACGTTGTCAATTGTCAGCATCATTACCGCTGTTCCGCCAACTTGGTCGCGGCCTACTTGCATCGTTGCGATATTGATTTCTTTTTCGGCAAGTTTAGTTGCCACGCGGCCGATTGCACCTGGTTTGTCGGTGTTTTTAATGTACAGCAGGTGTCCTTGAGGCACTACGTCTACCACATAGTTTTCCACTTTTACAATGCGTGCGCCCAAGCCATTGAGTAAAGTACCTGCGATTGTGTGCACTTCATTTTCTGTTTTCACTTCAACCGTGATTAAGTTCGTGAACCCTTTGGCAGTTGTTGTTTTATGTTCATTAATTTTAATGCCGATGCGTTCAGATAAATAACGAGCGTTCACATCATTGACATGGTCGCCGTGATTTTTTTGCAGCAGTCCTTTTAGCGTATTAGATGTTAATGGGCGGACATCGTAGTTTGCGACTTCACCGGCATAAGAAACGTTAATTTCCTTGATTGGCTCAGTTGTAACTTGAGATAGGAATGAACCTAATTTCTCTGCCAATCCAAAGAACGGTTCGACTTGAGCAAGTAGTTCTTTTGGAATAGATGGCATGTTCACCGGATTTGTAACAGTACCTGTTTTAAAGAATTTGATAATATCGTTAGAAACGTCAACCGCCACAGATTCTTGCGCTTCAATTGTAGATGCACCCAGGTGAGGAGTAGCAATTACTTGCGGCAAAGTTAATAATTTATGATTTGTTGCCGGTTCTTCAACGAATACGTCAAGTGCCGCTCCCGCCACTTTTCCTTCTACAATCGCATCATATAGGTCGTCTTCATCGATGATTCCGCCGCGTGCACAGTTAATGATTCGCACGCCTTCTTTCATAATGGCGAATTTTTCTTTATTAATTAAGTTGCGTGTTTCCGGCAATAATGGCGTATGTACTGAGATAAAGTCGGCTGCTTTCACAACTTCGTCGACTGTACCTTTTGTCACGCCCAGTTCCTGTGCACGCTCTTCTGTTAAGAATGGGTCATAAGCAATGACATTCATGCGTTGGCCTTTCGCGCGGTAAGCAACTTCCGTTCCGATGCGACCGAATCCAACAACACCCAAAGTTTTGTTTTTAAGTTCAACGCCTACATAAGATTTTCGATCCCATACGCCGTTTTTCAATGCGTTATAAGCTTGGGGAATATGGCGTGCAAGTGATGTCATCATCGCAATTGTATGTTCTGCCGCAGAGTTTGTGTTTCCATCCGGCGCATTGACAACAATAATACCGTGTTCCGTAGCAGCAGCTAAATCGATATTGTCGACACCAACACCCGCACGGCCAATCAATTTTAAATTTTTGGCAGCTGCGATAATTTCGCGTGTTACTTTTGTTTGGCTTCGAACCAACAGCACATGAACGTCCTCAATTTTAGCAATAAGTTGTTCTGGTGTGAGTCCAGTGTTAATCACCACATTCAGGTTTAAATCTGTTTCTTGTCGAAGCGGGAAAATCCCGTCTTCGCTCAGTGGATCGGCGATAAATACATTGATTACGTTTGTTTGAATTTTTGTTACCATGTTCATTACTCTCCTTTGATTTTTTAATATTTCGAAAATTGAGCAGAGACGTGTTGCAAAAATCTTTAACTAAAACTAAATATAAAAAGCCTTTCACTCCCTGCATATAATGCAAGGGGCGAAAGGCTAAATTAACATCCTACGCGGTACCACCCTAATTCGTTGTGGAAAAATTCCAACAACCTCCAAGTAAATGCGTAACGTGCAACATCCGGATAAGCATACTATAAATTTCCGCCTATCTATTCAGGAGTGGAACTGCAATCATTGAAAACGCTGATTTTCACCAACCATCAGCTCTCTAAAGATTTCTAGCGATCGAGCATGTCTCCATCAAAATATTTTTGCGTTGATTTAATTGTTAACATCATAATCCTTCTTCATTTGATTGTCAACAAAATTTCTGAAAAAATAAAAAACATTCCATGAAAACGCTTAATTTCAGCGTTAAAAAGCGAACGATTTATACGTTGAGCATAATAATCATTCGGGATAGAAAAATTGTTTCTCCAATGAAGCAGCCAGTAGCTGCCTGGACTTTCAAAAAAATTGTTCGATAAAAAGGGTTTATTTAAGAAAAGTTGAATACATACCATATATACGGTGGGGGTGAAAAAGATGGCATACGAAACGATAAAAATAGAAATTGCCGATCGAAGAGCTACTTTATCATTTAACAGACCGACTGTAGCCAATTCGATGAACTTATTGATGATGCAGGAATTAGCAGATTGTCTGGAGTTTTTAAAGGATAATCCAGAAGTACAAATACTGGTCATTAAAGGGGAAGGAAACATCTTTTCGGCAGGCGGAGACATTAAAATGATGATTACTTCAGGAGATCCAAAAACGTTTGAAATCATCATGAGTTATATTACCCGCATTTCATTGGCTCTTTATCAATTGCCGATGGTTACCATCGCGCAAATAAAAGGAGCTGCAGCTGGTATTGGCTTTAGCCTTGCGCTTGGCTGTGACGTCATTGTGGTGGAAGAAAATAGTAAACTGGCGATGAATTTTATCGGTATCGGGTTAATCCCGGACGGTGGGGGTCATTTCTTCTTATCGGAACGAGTGGGCATACCAAAGGCAAAACAGATCATTTGGAATGGCAACATCATGAACCCGGAAGAAGCTTATCAACAGGGGCTAATTGATTATAAAGTGGAAGAAGGAGAACTGGATAGCTTTGTGGATCAGTTGGTTGGCAAATTTTTATCTTCACCGATCTTGGCGATGCTTGAATCAAAAAAAATCCTTCATGCTCAAAAGCTGCCTGAATTGACAGCTATATTGAAAAATGAAGCAGAAGGGCAAATCAAGATGCGAAAAACTGAAGATCATCTGGAAGGAATAAAAGCATTTATCGAAAAGAGAACCCAGCAATTCAAAGGGAAATAAGAAGCATAAAATGTGCATTTAGCTTTAGGTGATAGAACAGTGTCTACTTATACTTAGAAAAAGGCGTCCCCAATTTCGGGACGCCTTTGTTGCTTGCTCTTATACATGAAATAAAACTAGTTTCCCTCTGGAGTTTACCAAGCGATGTGTTTGATCGGCTACTCCTTTTTCGTCAATTTGTTTTTGGCCTTCTCTCTTCGCAATCTCTTCACTCTCGAAAGCCCATACTTCATCAAATAAAATTTCCCCTGTTTTTTCAAATGCAGTAAAACGATAATTTTCCATTCTATCCACCCCTTTGTAGAAGATATACAACATTATACATAAAAAAACGCCTTATTTCATTGTAAAAGGGGAAATGAGGAAGTGAAATCTTTCACGCAAATGTTGGTCGTAACCGCTATGGATGCATGGTACAATAGGAGTATCGTAAAAAACAAGTAAATAAAAAAGGAGTGTTTTCTTTATGAAAGGAATCACGCAACTCCAAGCGGGTGAACCAGTTAGCCAATTTTTATTAATCAAGCAAGCTACTAAAGGAGTTACAACAGTAGGCAAACCTTTCATGACACTCATCTTGCAAGATAAGAGTGGGGATATTGAAGCCAAGCTATGGGATACAAATGACGATCATGAAAAAATGTATCGGCCTGAAGTAATCGTACATATTGGCGGGGAAATTCATGATTATCGGGGAAAAAACCAACTGCGCATTAAGCAAATTCGCATTGCCAAACCTGAAGAAGGCGTTGGAATCAATGATCTTTTACCTTCCTCCACAACACCGAAAGAAGAGCTGTTTGAAGAGTTAACGCAATTTTTCTTTGAAATAAAAAATCCAAACATCTCACGCATCACTAGATACATCATTAAAAAGCATCAAAATGAGTTGATTGTTTTTCCGGCGGCATCTAAAAACCACCATGATTATGCTTCAGGGCTGCTGGATCACGTTGTTTCCATGCTGCGTCTTGGAAAGTCGATTTGTGACCTCTATCCGTCATTGAATCGAGATTTAATTTATGCAGGCGTTATTTTGCATGACGTTGGAAAAGTAAAAGAACTAACGGGACCAATCGCAACGGCCTATACAGTTGAAGGAAACTTGCTCGGACATATTTCCATCATGGTCGATGAAATAGGGCAGGCGGCTAAAGAACTGGGGATTGATGGAGAAGAAGTGGTGATATTAAAACATATCGTCCTTTCCCACCATGGCAAGGAAGAGTGGGGAAGCCCGAAAAAACCGATGATTCAGGAAGCTGAAATCCTTCACTATATCGATAACATCGACGCCAAAATGAACATGCTGACAAGAGCATTGGACAAAACAAAACCTGGAGAATTTACGGAAAGGCTGTTCCCGTTGGATAACCGCTCTTTCTATAAACCGAACTTTTAATCTTATTCAGTGAATTTGTGACGAAAGCTTGCGGCAGTTGATATGTTTTTGTCTGTACCGAAAGCGTAGCGACAGGTAACGACTGAGCCCAGCCGTATTCGATGTATTAAACTTAAAGCAGGGTGCCCATATTTTATATTGGGTGCCTTGTGTTTATTTACCGGCAAGTAAAAGAATTGACCTATAAATCATTAAAAGGAATTGAAGGAGGAACCAAAAATGAATTTACCAAATTGCCCAATGTGCCAGTCAACCTATACCTATGAGGATGGCAATCTTTTTGTTTGTCCGGAATGTGGACATGAATGGACAGGAGAAGAGGAAATTGTTGAGGAGTCGCCTGTTGTCAAAGATGCCAATGGGAATGTGTTATCGGATGGAGACTCAGTCTCAGTAATTAAGGATTTAAAAGTAAAAGGGAGTTCGTCCACATTGAAAGTCGGGACGAAAGTTAAGAATATCCGTCTAGTAGAGGGTGACCATAATATCGATTGTAAAATTGATGGGTTCGGGGCGATGAAGTTAAAGTCGGAATTCGTAAAGAAAATATAATAAGTGATGAAAAAGGGGCTGTAGCCGAAAATCATTTCCCGGCACAGCCCCTCATTCATATTATTTTTCAGTTTTTTCTTCTTTAGATTCTTCTTCAGTAGCAGCATCATCTTTAGCCGGCTCTTCTTTGGCTTCGTACTTGTCCAAAGCACCTTTTAAATCTTCGTCTTCGATCTTAACATCTGCTCCATTAACCAACTCGGTAACTTTTGCATTCCAGTCGCCTTTTGTTGCAGCAATTGTTTCTCTAATTTCATCTTTTTTCTCTTCCAATGTTCCGTAATCTTTTACTTCACGCTTGTCCGTTACTTGGATGATGTGGTAGCCAAATTCAGATTGAACCGGTTCGCTGATTTCATCGATTTCAAGGGCATAGGCCGCATCGTTGAATTCCGGAACCATTTTTCCTACAGTAAACCAACCAAGCTCTCCGCCTTGTGCAGCCGAACCATCAGTTGAATATTCTTTGGCCATTGCAGCAAAATCTTCGCCGGCTTTCAATTTTTCATATACTGTACGAGCCGTTTCTTCGTCAGGCACTAAAATGTGACGTGCATTCAGTTCGTATTTTGCTTGATTGTAATATTTTTCGATTTCTTCATCTGTTACTTCAACGTCTTTTACCGCTTTTTCTTGTAATAGAGAGAATCGTACATTTTCTTTAAATGCTTCTTCGGATAAACCATTTGCTTCCAATACAGCGTCAAACGATTCGCCATATTGATCTTTTACCGTTTTGAATTGTTCATCCACTTCTTCATCTGTTACTTCGTAGTTGTTTTCCAAAATTTGTTCAATAACCACTTGCTCAAGCAAGGCATTACCGGCAAGCGATTTAATATCTTCATAAAACTCATCTTTTGTAATATCTCCATATGATGTTGATACTACAACTTCTTCTCCTGAGTTGCTGCATGCCGCAAGGGCTAAAACAGAAGAAGCAAGTGTTAATCCTAAAAATCGTTTTTTCATGTGTAATTGACTCTCCTAACTTCGAATTGAAATCTTAAGTAACTATATCATAAACGCTTTAAAAACAAAATGGGTTGCATGTTTCTTTGCCTAGATGCCGATTCCCCCCATGCATACTATAGTTTTTGAAAGGGGGTGTCGAAATGGGAAATAACTACGGCGGCGGACATGGATTCGCTCTTTTAGTTGTATTGTTCATCCTATTAATTATTGTGGGTGCAGCGTTCATCTACTAATAGCAAAACACAATACCTAAGCAAAATTGGAGCTAAAGGCAAGTGCGCCTTTAGCTCTAAATTATTTTCCGCATTTACATGGCAACATATACTTCCACATAAAAGGATACTAATAAAATCGTGATCAATACATTTATGGTACGGAATATTTTTTCATGTTTTTCTTCAGGAATATCCTTTTGCGTAACAAGTGCATACGTCATACGATTGATCTGGAATAAATAAAATACCGAGAATAGCACTACAACAATAAGTAGCAAGTCTATTCCTCCCCTCTATCACTTCTTTTAAGAATACAAAAAATACCGGTTTAAAACAAGTGAATCGACGTACTCTTCCTATTTTTTCCTGATTGGTATAGTCCTAATCAAGTTTCGTTAAATTTCCGGCACAAGCACTTCGCAGCCCTTCGGTGTTTCTTCGATCAATGAATCCTTGGGTGCTTTCAGCAGGTTTTTAACATATAAAAGATCGATGAAGCAAATGCTGCAATGGTAGGCAAAAAGCAAACAATAAAAATGTGCATACTCCTCGAAAGCGATTGCCATAAAAATTAAAAAACCGTTAATGATAAAGAAAGGTGCAAGCAATGTGAAAAGATAGCGTTTCTTTGGGATAATTGATTTTATGCGCATCCGAATAATCGGAACGAATTTATAATCGATTTTAAACCGAAGTTTCACTGAATCCCTATATTTGAACAATGTTACATAATGTAAAACTTTGTGAAGCGGATAAATAAGCAGGAATAAAAAAACAAACAGCCATAAATAATTATCTTCATAAGTCATGGGAGGAATATCTTCCAACAAGACAAATGAAAATGCAAATACTAGTACAAACAGCAAGGCAGACATAATGGTTAGCCAAGTAGATCCATACTCTCTTTTTATGTTGATCGTTTTCCAACAATGCAAGAAGGACGACTCCTTTTATGTATTATAGTGAAAACATTTTAAATCAAATAAAAAGAAATTGCCACTATATTTTATTTTTGTAAGCGAAAACATAAAAAAAGAGTGTATTTCTACACTCAGATCATTGCTCGTTATAAATATACTTTTCTTGCTCTTCGCTAAGGTTAATCTGTTAAATTACCTTTTTACAATTAGTCTATCTTCGTTTTCAACAATCGAGTCTTTAAAGTTTTTGAATGACCGTTCAAAAATTTCGATGAATTCTTCACCATAAATGTTGCGAATTACGGCCATCACATCCAAAAATTCCGGAAATCTTCCATATAGTTCTTTTAATGCGAGGGATCCATCAAGAATTGAATGGTGTGTATCGTAATAATGATCGTACATTTCCAGGATTAGCTCCGAACCAATTTCTGTCAGTTCGACATACGTATTTCGTTTGTCGTCGTCGCGTTTGGAAAATTTCAAGTATCCTCTTTCTTCCAGCTTCTTGGAAAAGTTGAATGCTGTTGAAACGTGCATAACACCAAATCTAGCAACATCTGAAATGGAAGCCCCTTTTAAGTGGAAAGCGATCCACAAAATATGGTGCTCATTAATATTCAGTTCATATGGCTTGATCCATTGCTGCCAATCTTTTTCCACTGCTTTCCATAATGCTTTTGACAATTGTGCGATCCGTTGGCTATAAAGCATTGCCTCTTTCATTTTGTATGAATCATCGGACAAATCAAGCACCCTCTTTCCTTTACATTATGAAAATATTATAGCAGTAAAAGAAAAAACTTTAAAGTTAGAAAAGTTAAATAATTGAAATTTGCTTGAAAATTGTTATAAATTTCTAAAATACGATTAAAAAATACTCTTTTTATACCCATTTTTTAGGTAAAATTAATTACTGAATCTCTTTGGTTTTGCCTTTGTTTTTCTTCAAATCTGATAGATTCTTCTCGATTTCACCAATAGAATTCTTTAAATCATCTATTTCTTCTTTTAATTTTTCCGTTTTGGGCGTGATTTCTTGCTTATAAGCAGTAAAGGAACCTTTTAAATCATCAATTATTTTAGGTATATTATTTTTCACTTCATTTTTCAGTGTCAAAACAGAATCTTTTACACTTGCTGAACTATTTTTTACTTCATCTATATTGGATTTAGCCGCTTTGGAAGTTTGGGCGATATTGGATCGCAGTTGTTTTCCGGATTGGGGTGTTGTGAAGAGAATGCCCGCTAGTCCTCCAATGATTCCAGTCGACAGTCCAATTAAAAAAGGTTTTGCACGCATATGTTTCACTCCTTAAATTATGTAACGCTAAAAAATTTAATCTTCTATATAAGTTTTCCTTTTGTTAACTATATTAAACCACGTTTGGTTAATTAAAAAAAGAAACGAAAAAACTGGAAGACGAAAAAAGCATAGACAAAGCCCGTAAAAGACTTTGTCTATGCTCAATTTTAAGCTTGTGAAACTGACGTGTTGAAATTTGTTCGTTTTAATAGTCTTGTAATGATAGGGAAGATGATGATAAATGCAATTGCATTTAGCGCAACTGCCGGCAATACAACAGCGACGAATAATGCAGTAAATGCCGCTCCTCCAGGCAAACCAACCAACATGGACGCCATGGACAGGAATACAGTTCCCGAAAGAATTGTACCGAGCGCAACCAACACTGCTCCTACTGCAACTTTTTGCGCTAGATGACGCAATGCTGCAACAATGGCAAAGAACACAATACCTGTTACTACTTTGTCGATAATATTTGGAACAAATCCACCCGGGAAGGAAGAAAACAGTCCAGATAAAACGCCCGTTGTAATAGCCAATAGGAATGTTTCTTTGAAAGTAGGGAACAGCAAGATGCCGATAAACATCATTGTCAGCATAAAGTCGGGCTTCATTCCTTCGCCATAGCCTGGAATCACCAAATAAAGCACCGCTCCTACCCCAACTAAAAGCGCCATTAAAACTAGATTTTTTGTATTCATACTCGTAAACTCTCCTCTACAATTCTATGCTCTTCGATTCCTAACGTGCACTCATTGCCGTTAGCGAAACTTAACTTGATTTTAATCGGTATATAAGTATTTTGCAACAACATATAATAGAATACTAAATAGGAAAACCGATACTATTTAACTTAGTTGTTGTTCAACTTTTCATTAATTTCCGCCGCAATGGATTGCAGAATTTCCGGCGTGAATTCACCTTGTTTCGTTTCCCATTTCATTTTTAACCCATCTGTTTCATCGTAACGTGGGATGAAATGCAGGTGATAGTGGAAAACAGACTGTCCTGCAAAAGCGCCATTATTATTCAATGTGTTCATTCCTTGTGGATTGAAAGCCGCTTTAATGGCATTGGCAATTTTGGGTGCTACCGCATAAAGATTTCTTGCCACATCTTCCGGCATCTCAAATAAATCTTGTACATGCTGTTTTGGGACAAGCAGCGTGTGTCCTTTTGTCAGAGGTGAAACATCCATGAAGGCATAAACGTTTTCATCTTCGTAGACTTTTGTACTTGGAATTGATCCATCAATAATTTTGCAAAAAATGCACTCACTCATGTGTAGCCATCCTTTCGAATTTCACCATAGATGATGAGAAATCATGTTTTTCTTACATTTTACCATATGATAACTGAATCCATTCGCATTTTTTGTTAAACTGTAGAAAGAATAGGAGTGACGTAAAATAATGACAGTATTGCAACTAACGAACGTTACAGGCGGATATACACGAAAGCCGGTAATCAAGGAACTTTCTTTTACAATCGGTGAAGGAGAACTAGTTGGGTTAATCGGATTGAATGGTGCCGGAAAAAGTACGACGATTAAGCATATTATCGGGACACTCCTGCCTCAAAATGGGGAAATCCGATTGAATGGGGTCACGCTGAATGAAAATTTAAACCAGTACCGTTCTTCATTTTCATTTATACCTGAAACACCTGTTTTATATGATGAATTAACATTGAAAGAGCATTTGGAATTAACGGCAATGGCCTATGGAATAGACCGGCAAACATTGAAATCACGGTCGGAAGTGCTGTTGAAAGAGTTCCGGATGGAAAAAAGGCTCAATTGGTTTCCATCCCACTTTTCAAAAGGAATGCGCCAAAAAGTAATGATCATGTGTGCGTTTTTGGTAGATCCACAATTATATATTATCGATGAACCGTTTGTCGGGTTGGATCCACTTGGTATCCAATCGTTGCTCGATCAGATGGATGAGAAGAAAAAAGCGGGTGCTTCCATCTTAATGTCGACGCACATTTTATCAACTGCGGAAAAGCATTGTGACCGAATTATTTTATTGCATGAAGGACGAGTTCGAGCACAAGGAACGATGAATGATTTGCGACGCGCCTTCAAAATGCCCGATGCGACATTGGACGATTTGTATATCGCCATGACGAAGGAGCAAGACAATGAATAATTTGCAGGAAGTTTGGTCAAAGCGATTCAATCATTATATGAATGAAGTGCAAAAATATATGCGCTTTGTATTCACCGGACATTTGGCGCTAGTGTTCGTTTTTGTGCTTGGTGCGTTGGGCTACCAATATAGCGAATGGTTGGAAGCAGTAGATGACACGTTTCCGGCAGAGTGGGTTGTGGCATCCGTAGTGGGCTTCATTATGGCATTAAGCCGTCCAGTTACTTTGCTTCGGGAACCGGATCAGGTGTATTTATTGCCTTTGGAATCCAAGATGCCTTTCTATTTTAAAAAAGCTTTAACTTATACACTTTGGTCACAAATAGGGCTGGTCGTGATTCTTTATCTTGTAGCGGTTCCGTTATTAAGGACAGTTACGGAACTATCATCATCTCAAATTTGGTTAATCCTCATTGTCATCATTATTTTAAAATATTTAAATGTTCATATAGAATTCAATTATCGTTATGCCAACCGTGGGGGCAACCTGCTAATCGATCGAATTGCGAGGATGTTTCTTTCAATACTTGCAATCGAATCAGCACTAACGTTGTCTTATAGCTTTGTAATCATTTTGCTTGTCTTGCTGATTGCTTATAACAGTGCTTTGGCCAAGAAAGTGAAGGAGCAACCCATCCCCTATGAACATTTTGTCAAAGCAGAACAAAACCGCATGATGGGATTCTACCGATTTGCCAACTATTTTACGGATGTTCCGCATCTGCATGGGTCCATTCGTCGAAGAAACTGGCTGAATTTCGTTTATAATCTTGTGCCGTATAGCCAAAAAAGCGCACAAAGTTATTTAGTCTACCGTACGTTCATCCGGACAGATGACCATTTTTATTTGTGGGTGCGATTAACGGCCATTTCCGCTATAGTTGCATTATTCGTTAATATTCCGATGATCACATGGATTGTTGCAGCGGCTTTGGCCTTTGCTACAACGATTCAATTAAAATACGCGTTATTATCATCGGGTGATTTTCGCATGGATCGGCTCTATCCAATTGAGCCAAATCAAAGAAACCAGGCGGTACGCAAAGTATTGCGTCTTTTCATGGTCATTCAAGCGGTCATAGTAATGCTTTGTTCAATTGGACAACCTCTATTTTTCATACCGGCCCTTATCATCATTGCTGTAAGTGAAGCAACATACGTGATGACAAAGGATCCGTCGGTAGAAACAGAATAAATTTTGGAAGAAGTACTTTAAAGCAATTTGCTTTTTAGTGCTTTTTTGTTTGTGTAAGAATCTTGAAGGGGGAGAAGTGCTTTTGCAGAGGAGGTCTCTAGTGTATAGCGCTACATGTGGATGATGAAGGGCAAACGGGGGAGGATTCATCAGTGCAAAGCGCTTCAAGCGGGCGATGAAGTGCAAATCAACACGAATTCTCAAGTGAAAAGCGTTTCATGCGGGTGATGAAGTGCAAACGGGGGAGCATTCATCAATGTAAAGCGCTTCATAAGCCCGATGAACTGCAAATCAACACGAACCCCCAAGTGAAAAGCACTTCATGCAGGCGATGAAGTGCAAATCAACACGAATCCTCAAATGAAAAGCGCTTCATAACCCCGATGAACTGCAAATCAACACGAATCTCCAAATGAAAAGCCCTTCCCAAACCCCATGAAATCCACATCAAAATAAACTCCATAAGAAAAAGCCTTCACCATACCGATGAAGACATCTTTCTTAAAATTTATTCTTGTTCAGATAGTTTTCCAGAGTAAGTAGTAACATAGCTAGCGGCATTGAAAATGTTTTGTTTTTTCACGCCAGGTGTGGCTTGGTCCGGCTTGCTATGAGCTTCTTTAAAGGCTTTTGAATTTTTCCATGCTTCATAAGACTGGGGACCGGTCCACTGTGTAAGGACAACATAGGTGTCGGAACCAATTGGACGCAGCAATCGATAGGCAATAAAACCCGGTTCGTTTTCGATGGCTCCTGCTCGATTTAAAAAGCGGTTTTCAAAGATGGGTCTTCCTTCTTCTGAAACGGGGATATTATTTAGTACAAAGTAGCCGGACTGTTGTATATCATTTACGTGATCAATAACCTCGTATTTGCGTGGTGTGGCAAAGAGAGTTTTTCCTTCCGTCTCATGAAGCAGCATAGAACTTCCCGAGCCGTGCAAAACAATCATCTGTTCCTTCGGCAAATATTTCTTTCTCATGGATTCCATGTATTCTGGAGTTCCAGATGTCAAATAAATAAACATAAACATTACCCCTCTCTATAAAATTCCCTTCCCTTTTTAATAAGAACAAAACCCTGAATTTTTGTCAAAACTTATGAATGCAAAACCCGTGGCGAAAGGACAAATTTATGACATTTAGTTTATATAACTATACAATATGGCGGTAAAAGTATATATTGGAAATCGGATATCAATGTACCATTTTAGTTGGATAAAGAGTGTGCTGCTGTTTCTATTTTATTAGAATTAAGCGCGAAAAAACAGATAGGCTCGAGCCGAAAATCGAGTCCCACTACAGAAAGTGGAGCAATTTTTGAGGGGAAGGTACACACAATGAAAGCGATTAACGATACATTATTGCGTGCTGCAAAAGGAGAGCGTACGGAATACACGCCCGTATGGTATATGCGTCAAGCTGGCCGTTCTCAACCTGAATACCGAAAAATTAAAGAACAATATTCACTTGAAGAAATTACGCATCAGCCGGAACTATGTGCTTATGTAACAAGATTGCCTGTTGAAAACTACAATGTAGATGCAGCCATTTTATATAAAGATATTGTAACGCCTCTACCTGGGATGGGAATTGACGTTAAAATTAAATCCGGTGTCGGTCCCGTCATTTCCAATCCGATCCGTACAGTAGCAGACGTTGAAAAACTGGGTGAATTCAATGCGAAAGAGCATACACCGTTTGTATTGGATACGATTAAATTATTAACGGAAGAACAGCTGAATGTCCCGTTGATTGGCTTTGCAGGTGCACCGTTCACTTTGGCAAGTTATATGATTGAAGGCGGACCTTCAAAAAATTACAACAAAACGAAATCGTTTATGGTGTCCGAGCCGAAAGCGTGGTTTGCTTTAATGGACAAACTGGCTGACATGATTATTGCGGATGTTACAGCGCAAATTGACGCGGGTGCAAAAGCGATTCAAGTATTTGATTCATGGGTTGGCGCTTTGAACGTCGAAGATTACCGTGTTTTCATTAAACCGGTGATGACGCGAATCTTTGGAGAATTGCGAAAAGAAAACGTGCCTTTAATTCAATTTGGAGTGGGTGCAAGTCATTTGGTTAACGAGTGGAACGACCTTCCGATTGATGTGGTTGGCCTCGATTGGCGTATGCCGATTCGCAAAGCCCGCGAGTTGGGGGTCAATAAACCGGTACAAGGAAACCTTGATCCAGCTTTGCTTTTAGCGGACTGGTCCGTGATCGAGCAACGTACAAAAGATATTATCGATCAAGGGCTTGAAGTACCTGGCCACATTTTCAATCTGGGCCATGGCGTATTTCCGGAAGTCAACCCGGATGTGCTAAAGCGATTAACGGCATTTATTCACGAGTATAGCCGCGAGCGTGTAAGTCAGCTAGGTTAATGGTAAATCAGCAAACTAAAATCTGAGGTGAAAAAAGTGAAACCTGTTCGTGGATTATTGGTAATGGCATATGGAACACCTTATAAAGAAGAAGATATTGAAAGATATTACACTCATATTCGTCATGGCCGCAAGCCTTCCGAGGAGCATCTGGATGACTTGAAAAGCCGCTACAAAGCGATTGGCGGAATATCTCCACTGGCTGAAATGACAAAAAAACAAGCCCAGGCGCTGGAAGCTCGCTTAAATGAAGTGCAGGATGAAGTGGAATATAAATTATATATTGGCTTAAAACATATTGAACCGTTTATTGAAGATGCGGTAGAATCAATGGTAAAAGATGGTATTGAGGAAGCGATTTCAATCGTCTTGGCGCCGCACTTCTCAACATTCTCCATTAAATCGTACAATGGCCGTGCAAAAGAAACGATTGAACAATTGGGCAGTACCATGAAATTAACTTCTGTAGAATCATGGTATTACCAGCCAAAGTTCATTGAATACTGGAAACAAGCTGTAAATAATGCATTTGCGGAAATGACGGAAGAGGAACGCGAAAAAGCATGCTTAATCGTTTCGAACCACTCCTTGCCGGAAAAAATTAAACAAGCAGGCGATCCATATGAAGAACAATTAGTCGAAACCGCTCGTTTAATTCAGGAAGCAACAGGGGTAGAAAATGTGGAAGTTGGCTGGCAATCGGCTGGACAAACGCCGGAACCATGGCTCGGACCTGACGTGCAAGATTTAACGCGCGAACTTTTTGAAGAGAAAGGTTTCCGTTCATTTGTTTATGTCCCGGTAGGTTTTGTCACTGAACATTTGGAAGTGCTTTATGATAATGATTATGAATGCAAAGTGGTATGTGAAGAGCTTGGAGCAAACTATCGCCGTCCTCCTATGCCGAATACACATCCTTTATTCATAGATGCGATGGTAGATGCCATTTATAATAAACTGGCGAATTAAATCATGTAGGAAGTGTGATGCGGGTGACTTTGGGAAGACAAAAAGTTGCTGTAGTGGGTGGTGGAATCACTGGTTTAACTGCAGCGTACTATTTACAAAAGAATGCACAACTGAATAATTTGCCTCTGGATGTTGTTTTAATAGAATCATCTCTTCGCCTCGGGGGGAAAATTGAAACTTTGAGAAAAGATCAATTTATTATCGAACGGGGTCCGGAATCCTTTTTAGACTATAACGGCAGTGTGCGCGGATTAGCAAAGGATTTGGGGATTGACCAACAGATGGTCTCAAACAACGAAGGACAAACTTATGTAGCGGTAGGCAGTCAATTGTATCCCATTCCAGCAAATTTAATTTTTGGTGGCCCTCTTGAAGTCACTCCATTCATTACTTCCGGCTTGTTTTCCTTAAGCGGGAAAATTCGCGCAGCAGGAGACTTATTATTGCCAAAAACGAAAGATCAGGAAGATGAGCCAATCGGTGATTTCTTTAGACGTCGTTTTGGCAAGGAAGTTGTAGAAAATTTGGTGGAACCCGTCCTTGCAGGAACTTTTGCAGGGGACATCGATCATTTAAGCATCAAGTCCATGTTTCCTCAATTTTATCAGCTGGAAAAACAATATCGCAGTTTGATTGTGGGCATGAAAAAATCCGGGGAAACGTTGAAAAGCGGGCATGCCGAATCTTATCAATCATTCCAGAATGGTCTGGGGACATTAGTTGAGGCACTGGAAGAAGAGCTGTCGTCCATTTCCATTTTGAAAGGGCTAAAAGTAGAATCGATGGATACTCTAAATGATGGTTCGGTTCAGTTATTTTTCAATAATATGGCGCCGATTAAGTGTGATGCGGTTATAATGACAACGCCATTTAATGCGGCAAAAGATATTTTGGATTTATCTGGTGTGCTTGATCCTCTGCCGAAAATGCAATATGCTACCATTGCAACGGTCAACATGGCTTTTAACCAGCAAGAGACAGAGAAATACAAAGAGGCAATGAACTTTTTTGTTTCGAGAAATAGTGACCTTGCCATTACCACATGTACATGGTGCAATCATAAATGGAATAATGTGGCGCCGGATGGCTTTGATTTGCTGAGAGTCTACATTGGCCGGGTTGGCGATGAAACGATTGTTGAGCTGTCCGATAGCGACATCGAAAAAACCGTACTTTCGGATTTGAAAAAGGCAATCGGTCTCGACCAGGCCCCTCTTTTTACAGTCGTTTCCCGATGGAAGGAAGCGATGCCTCAGTACACGGTTGGGCATGAAGAGCGAATGGACTTGCTGAGAGAGCAACTATATCCCGATTTTCCAAACGTAAAGCTCGTCGGCAGTTCATACGAAGGAATCAGTGTACCGGATTGTGTGTCACAAGGCAAAAAGGCTGCAGAAGAAATGTTAAAAGAAATATTCGAAATGCAGGTTTCTTAACATGCGCTGTCTAAATCTCCTGGAAAAGGTGGTTAGGCAGCTTTTTTTATTTTTATGGCTTTCTATTAATTCACAATATGTTCGATAGGACAGGCTGCGAGGATACGCTATACTAATATTGGTTCAGGATTTTCCATTTAAACCATAGGGTGAGTAATAGCAAACACTGGGGGAACAAGAAATGAAAAAGTGGTTAGTGAGTTTAGTGGTGGTGCCAGCCTTATTAATGGGCTGTTCATCTAATGAAGCGGAAGTAGATACAAATGATGAGCCTGTAGACGTGGCAGCTTTGGAAGTAATCGTGGATATTTTGACGCCGGAAAAGGTTGGGGTCAACGAAACGGTGGAATTGGCTGCGCATGTTTCCCAAAATAATGAAAATGTCAATGATGCGGAAGCGGTTCAATTTGAAGTATGGGAATCGGGTTATCGTGACCAAGCCCAAAAGATTGACGGCAAGTTGGATGGGGATGGCGTATACAAAGCAGAAACAGCATTCGATCATGATGGAGTCTACTATATGTTTGCCCACATAACGGCGCGCGGCCTGCATGTGATGCCTAAACAACAAATCATTGCGGGGAACCCCGACATGAGCAAAGTAAAAGAAGACGATAGCGATCAGTCCATGGATATGGGTGAAGATCACGGAGACATGTCTGAAGAGGAAATGAACCATGATCAAACAGAAGCTCATAACGAAGGGAATCACAAGTAAAAAGTAAATGGTTTTCAAATAGCGCAATGGGAGTAGAAGGGAATACGGCCTTCTGCTCTTTTTTTAATTCTATTATATTTTTGAAAGGCAAATGGAGGAAAAAATAATCTGAGTGAGGTGCATTTCATAAAGGGAATGATGCCTACAGACGGGATTGAGGTTTGAAAGGTTATATAGGAGAGGGTAAATGACCTTTCCCACGGGGATTGAGGTTGAAGGTTATATAGAAGTGCTGTAAATGCCCTTTTACGCACGATTAGAGGTTGAAAGGTTAAATAGCAGTGCTGTAAATACCCTTTGAAGTGGAAATTGGATTAAAAAGGAAACATAGAAGTGCTGTAAATGCCTTTTAACCCAGGATCTAGCTTTAAAAGGTTATATAGCAACGTTTTTAATCCTCTTTCAAAATGGATCTGGCTGGGGGTACTTAATCAAATTACAAAAAACATGAAAAACCCCACAAAACGAAGTCTCTTGGCTTTGTTTTGTGGGGTTAATTGAGCGAAAGAATCAAACTTTCGCAGTCTAGTAAAATAGTGTAAGCATTTTACTTATAGGTTCATCTTTTTCTAGGTGTAGATTGCAAGAAATCAATAATACGACGGACGACTATAAAGAGTTACATTTTTCGCAAGTGCTGCTGTAGCATTCGCTTTGTTCTTCAATTTTCTCTCCACATTGTACACAAACTTTATCGGGTAGATTTTTGAAAAATTCCACTACATTTTCTAACATGCGTAAGCCCCTCCTTTTGGACATCTGTTATATTACTGATTTGATATTTCTAATTGTATTATAACAGTTTCGTTTCGTCAACACCTTTTCCTTTAAAAAAGTAAATTTTCTGAATTCTCTACTTAAAGCATGAATTTTACTTGCTGAAAGAGAAAAAAATATCCTAACTTAGTCGTTAGGTGTTAAACTTCATTCAGTGGAACACCACTGAAACTAATGAACTTAGACTAAGAACGCCACATCCTGTGGCAATGTCTAAGTGACCAACATCCTGTTGGCCTTAAGCCTCCGGCGGATGTCACAGATTTTTAAAGGAATTTTTAAGAGGAAGTTAGCCTAGGGTCGTCGCGTCCTGCGACAACGGCTAACTGACCTGCATCGTGCAGGCCCTAGCTCGATAAAATCTGGACCCAAATACGCCAAGGCGCATTTGATCATACACTCCGTTCCATTTTGGTGTAAAATAGAGCCCAAAGAGGAGTGGAAACCATGTATTTTATTGATAATAAAGGGATTACAGACCCACGCATCAATTTGGCGATTGAAGAATATGTTCTTCGAAATATGGATATTGAACAGGATGACTATTTGCTGTTCTATATTAATCAACCATCTATTATCATCGGAAAAAACCAGAACACAATCGAGGAAATTAATACAGATTATGTTGAGGAAAATGACATCATTGTGGTGCGTCGATTATCGGGTGGCGGGGCTGTGTATCATGATTTAAATAATTTGAATTTCAGCTTTTTAACAAAAGATGACGGCAATAGTTTTCATAATTACAAGAAGTTCACACAGCCCGTGGTGGATGCATTGGCCAAGCTAGGGGTGAGTGCCGAACTTTCGGGCAGAAATGATATTATGGCGGAAGGCAAAAAGGTATCGGGGAACGCTCAATACGCAACTAGGGGGCGGATGTTCAGCCACGGTACGCTATTATTCAAAACCGATGTCGATGCGGTAGTTTCGGCGTTAAAAGTGAAAAAAGACAAAATAGAATCTAAAGGAATTAAGTCTGTGCGTTCACGTGTAGGGAATATATCAGATTTTCTGAAAGAACCCATGACCATCGAAGAATTCCGAATGATAATTTTAAAATCCATCTTTGGCGGCGAAGAAAACATTCAGTATTATGAACTAACTGAAGAAGATTGGAAGAAAATCCACGAGATCTCCGAGCAGCGCTATCAAAAATGGGAATGGAACTATGGCAAGTCACCTCGTTTCAACATCCAAAAAACGAATCGATTCCCATCAGGCAGCATCGACATTCGCATGGAAGTCAACAAAGGAATCATCGAAGAAATCAAAATCTATGGGGACTTTTTTGGTGTAGGCGATGTACAAGATATTGAAAAGCTTTTAGTCGGAGAAAAATATGATCGCGCCACGATTGAGGAAAAACTGGAAGCAATCGACACAACGCATTATTTCGGAGCAGTTTCCAAGGAAGACTTTTTGAAGTTAATCTATTAAATTATGCAATGACTCTTTTTAGGGTCATTTTTTTGTGGAAAAAAGAATTTTGGCGCTTCCAGCAGTGTCTGGTTTATGGGCAATCGACTTTTTGATACACTAATGAAGTAATACATTGAAGACACACATGTTTTGGCAACAGAGCTTGATAGCAGACATGTTATTCTATAGTTTGTACATTCCATTGCATAAGGAGGAATGAGCATGGAAAATAACCGAATTTTTATCGTGGAGGATGACCAAAAAATCGCCTCCCTTTTAGCTGATACATTAAGAAAATATCAATATGAAGTCGAAATGGTCCGGAACTTTGAAAACATTGTGGAAGAATCCACCGCTTTCAACCCACACATCATTTTGCTGGACATCAATCTCCCATCTTATGATGGCTATTACTGGTGCAGGCAATTGCGGCAACATACAAAATGCCCCATCCTCTTCATATCTGCGCGTTCGGGAGAAATGGATCAAATTTTCGCTTTGGAAAATGGCGGAGATGATTTTATCACTAAACCGTTCAACTATGAAATCGTCCTGGCGAAAATCAAGAGCCATCTAAGAAGGACGTATGGTGAATATTCCGCCAGACAAGAAGAACGCACGATTAGTTTAGGACAGTTAACGCTTTACCTGGAGCGAATGGAACTGCATAAAAAAGATGTGGAGATTCCGCTGCAAAAGAAAGAATGCATCATATTGGACTTATTGATGGGACAATCCCCAAAAGTGGTCTCCCGTGAAAAATTACTGGAGGAACTTTGGGATGATCAAGCCTTTGTTGATGAAAATACACTCAATGTGAATATGACCCGCGTTCGAAAGAAGCTTGCGGATTATGGCATCGTCTCGTCAATTGAAACAGTGCGCGGAGCTGGTTACCGGTTTGTTTTAAACTCGGAGGAAATGTAATGGGGTTAAAGATTTTTATAAAAGAAAATTTATCCTTCCTATTATTTGAGCTCATTATCGTGCTTTTTATTTTATCTGTCTATTGGCTGGACGGCTTCCGAAATATAAGCACAGCGATATACACGATTGTAATCAGTATGGTACTAATTCTATCCTTTTTGGGGATACGCTATTTTTTAAGACAAAGCTATTTAAATAAAATCTCCCAGCTGCCAAACACGATGGAAGATGCTTTGCAGAAAAATGCCAAGTCCATTGAACATATCCAGACGGAAAATTATTTGCATGAGCTTTATCGCGTTTACCAACATGAAGTCCAAGCATTGTATGCCTCGCAGACTCGACAAGAGAAGTTTATGAATCAATGGATCCACCAGATGAAAACCCCTGTGGCGGTATTGGAGTTGCTGCTGCAGGAAGAAGAGCCGCTTGACAAAAAAAGCGTTCAAGAAGAAGTTGACCGCATTAAACGAGGTCTTGAAATGGTCTTGATGAATGCGCGTCTGGAAAAATTTGAAGAAGATATGCAAATTGAACAAGTAAACCTGAAGCAGATTGTCACGGCAACAATCAATGAAAACAAACGTTTATTTATTACACATCACGTTTTCCCGGAAACGCAAATCGACGAAGAGTTAGTGGTTGCAAGCGATTCAAAATGGTTAAAATTTATGTTGGAGCAATTTGTCACAAATGCCGTGAAATACACATTCGAAGAGAATAAACGGGTTTACATCACTGCGACGAATCATGATTCAGAAATAAAGTTAACCATCCGGGATGAAGGCATCGGGATTCCCAAGTCGGATTTATCAAGGGTGACAAAACCCTTTTTCACCGGAGAAAATGGACGGAAAACGGGTGAATCCACAGGAATGGGACTTTATTTGGCAAAAGAAATTTGCGAAAAACTGGGTCATGAATTGGAAATCGATTCCGAAGTTGGTGCCGGGACAACTATCACACTGACGTTTCTTAAAGGATAACGAGAAAAGCGAAAGGCGCCCTGCTTAACCCCAAAAGATTTTGAAGACTCGGACAAGAAGGTATTTAAATCTTCTTTGGAGGAGTAGAAACGGTCGAGGGGCTGGGTGCCGGAGCTATACACTAGTGAAGTAAAAAACAAAGAGGGATGCACAAATGCCAATACTGCAAATAGAGGATGTTACGAAAGTATACGAAGGGAAAGTAACGCACCGTGCGTTGAACCAGCTTACTTTTGAAGTTGAAAAAGGCGAGTTTTTAGCTGTGATGGGCCCCTCTGGCAGCGGAAAATCAACTTTGCTTAATCTCATTTCAACAATTGATCGGCCCACTTCAGGAGAGATTATTTTCAACGATATTAAACCGCAAAACTTGAACAGCACTGAGCTGGCCTTTTTCAGAAGACGCGAGCTTGGCTTTGTGTTCCAGGATTTTAATTTACTGCCGATGTTGACGGTGGAAGAAAATATAGTTTTGCCCTTAACCTTGGACAATCAAACGGTGGAAGTAATGGAGCAGCGATTAGCCTCATTGGCGAAAAAACTTGATTTAACTCACTTTCTGCAAAAGCGACCGAATGAGATTTCAGGCGGACAAGCGCAAAGAGTGGCCATTGCACGTGCGTTAATTCATGAGCCGTCCATGATATTGGCTGATGAACCAACCGGGAATCTGGATTCCAACAGTTCGCGCGAAGTTCTGGAGTTATTGAGCAAGATTAATCGGGAAAGACAAGCAACAATTATCATGGTGACACATGATCCGATTGCGGCAAGTTTTTGTGATCGCGTGCTATTTATTAAAGATGGCGAGTTTTTCAATGAAATTCACCGTGATGATCGGCGCCAGACATTTTTTCAACGCATACTCAATGTGCTTAGTTTATTGGGGGGAGGACAAGTAGGTGACCTTTCATCAATTCGCTTACCGTAACGTAATCCGCAATATCCGTATTTATGCCGCTTTTTTTATGGCGAGCTTTTTTTCGGTATTTGTATTTTTCATCTACTCCATGCTGCTGTTTCATCCGAAAATCGAAAATGGCTATTTGGGGAATGTACCGATTTTTTGGATGGTTATTGCTGAAATCATTCTTGTCGTTTTTTCATGGTTCTTTATATTTTACTCAATGAAGGCTTTTCTGGAAGCAAGAGCAAAGGAATTCGCGATTCTGCTGCACTTGGGAATGGATCGTCAGCAACTTTCAAGGCTTGTCTTTTTGGAAACGATGATGATTGGGGCCATGTCCATTATACTGGGAATCCTTTTTGGCTATTCTTTTTCAAAATTCTTTTTTATGATTGTTCGTGAAATTTTGTTGCTGGATGACTTGCCGCTGTATTTTTCCTTTGAACCGTTTTTATTAACAATCGCTGTTTATCTTAGTGCATTTATACTCGTTTCGTTAATTAGTGTCTACTTTGCACCGGAAAGAAGGATTATCGATTTATTATATGGCCCGAAAACGCAGGAAGTTAGTACTCTCTATACGAAACGCAAAGCCATTCTGGGGATTGTCTTAATCATTTTGGGATATGTCTTATCACTCCTGACAACCAGAACAACAATGATTCTATTTTCAATTTGTATTCCTGTCTTGATTACTGTAGGGACCTATTTTTTCTTCATGGATACGATTCAGTATATTGTCGACCGCGTAAAAAGCAGGAAAAACGTTTATTGGAAAAAATCGAGGATGTTGTCCATAGCTGAACAGAGCATTACGTTTAAAAAGAATGGAAAAATGTTCTTTGTGATGGCCATGGTCACAACGTTGGCCTTTTTATCGATTGGATTGCTTGCCACGCTTTCTTCGTATACTTCTCAATACGACAAGTTGAATCCATTAGGGTTGATTTACAAAGGACATATTGATAATCCATTGGAGCTGCGGCATATTTCCTCGCTTGTCGCAGAGCTGGAGGAACAAGGCCTATCTTATCACTTAACTAGATTTACCGTACTGAAGCAAACATCATCTTTTACAAACTATGAAGTAGAAGTGTTCAGGGAATCTGATATTAATAGCTTGTTGTTTTCTTACGGATACCCGATGGTCCGGCTATCAAAGGGAGAGGGAATGTTCATTCCTTATTCGGAGGAATCCATTAAGCAGCTATCAAACAGAACAGTCCATACCGTATTGCTTGAAAATAAAGTACCAATTACCATTGATCAAGTATACCCGGAAATTATTTTCCCTTCTTCCATCATTAGTTTGAATTCGATTGTGATTAGCGATGAAGATTTTGCCCTGCTCGATCGCCCTTACATGGGTTATCCGGAAGAAGAACCAGGATACCATTTATATACGTTTGATATTCCCCAGTGGGTAGAAGCAGCCGACATTGGGTACAAAATCCAGCAAGTTGTAGCAGCGGAATCTTCAAAAGTAGAATATTCAAAAGAAAAATATCCCCTTCCGTATTATTTTGAAAATGCAGGTTTGAATTATTCTTTTCTATTAGCAACCTATTCTTTATTTACGGTGGTGGGGCTATTGGTTGCGGCAGTCTTTCTGCTGGCTGCCGGAAGCTTTATTTACTTCAAAATACACACGAATTTAGAAGTTGAAAGGAAGAAATTTGATGTGCTAAGACGAATGGGGATTTCCAATAAAGAATTAAAATCATTGGTAACCAAGCATTTGATGCCGCAATTTTTCTTGCCATTGGGAGTAGCGCTTCTGCATAGCTTATTTGCTTTTTTTGCGCTGCAAAGCATTCTGAAAAACTTTGCGAATGTCTCCATTGCTAAAGAAGTTGTATTTTCATTTTTGTTTTTGACGATTATCGAGTTGATTTATTTTATGTTAATCAGATGGCGATATATCGCTTACGTGAGAGAGTAGCCAGGACGGCAATATTATCTTGGTGAAACAATGTCCATAAAGGGGATGGAAGTAGTGAATTTAGTTGATTGTGTTCAAAGAATTGCATTGGAACAACCCGATAAAATCGCCTATCATTTTGGGGGAAGCGATACGACTTACAAGGAATTTGACCAATTGATAAACCGGTTTGCAGCCGGTTTGCACGAGCTTGGGGTAAATAAAGGGGATCATGTAGCGTTTCTGCTTGGTAATACGCCGCATTATTTGATTTCCTTGTATGCAACAATGAAAATCGGGGCCGTTGCCATTCCAATTAATCCGATGTATACGCAGGATGAAATCTCTTATATTATCGAAAATGGAGATGTCAACGCCGTTATTGCACTAGATTCGTTGTTGCCGTTGGTGAAGGCAGGGGTAAAGCTTTTCCCTGGAATCAAAGCATATATTATTTGTGAAACCACACCGGATCTAGAAGGGAAATTTAATGCTTTATCCAATGAGGTGAAGAAAAAGGCATATTTATTCTCTGCCATTGCCGCTTCTTCTCCAAGGAATGAGTCTGTTGAAATTAAAGAAGATGATGTGGCGATTATTTTATATACCTCCGGAACTACGGGGGTTCCAAAAGGCGCCATGTTGACACATAATAATTTATATTCGAACGCGCGGGATGTGGCGCAATTTTTCAAAATGACAAAAGATGATCGCGTGATTGCTACATTGCCGTTATTCCATGTTTTTGCACTGACCGTTGTCGTAAATGCGCCACTTTTCCAAGGTGCCTCAGTTTTGTTGGCCCCGCGTTTTAGTCCGGGAGAGATTTATGAACTAGCTGGCAGCCAAAAAGCAACTGTTTTTGCAGGTGTACCGACCATGTTCAATTTCCTTTATCAGTATGAAGGGAATACGGACAACTTTTCCGAATTAAGGCTAGCCATTTCCGGAGGTGCACCGCTCCCGGTACAAGTACTGTATAATTTCGAAGAGAAATTTAAAATGAGAGTGTCGGAAGGGTATGGCCTTTCAGAAGCCTCGCCTGTTACCTGCTTTAACCCGCCTGAACGGGAAAGGAAAGCGGGCTCAATTGGTACATCCATTCCACATGTTGAAAACAAGGTAGTCGACGAAAAAGGCGTAGAATTACCCCATGGCGAGGTAGGCGAATTGATTGTACGCGGCCCGAATGTCATGGAAGGCTATTACAAGATGCCGGAAGAAACGGCAAGTACGATTCGAAATGGTTGGCTGTATACAGGGGATTTGGCAAAACAAGATGACGAGGGCTATTTTTATATTGTCGATCGCAAAAAAGATATGATCAGCGTTGGTGGGTTCAAAGTATATCCACGTGAGGTAGAGGAAGTGCTATTCACACATCCAGATGTGATTGAAGCCGCTGTAGTTGGCTATCCGGATGAAAACTTGGGAGAAGCAGTTCATGCTTTCGTTGTCGCCGGAAAGCCCGACACAACCGCGTTGGACTTGCAGCAATACTGTGGGGAGCATCTTGTAAAATATAAAGTACCGTCCGTCATTCGATTTTTGGAAGAATTGCCGAAAAGTTCGACTGGTAAAGTATTGCGCCGTTCTTTAAAGGAAATCGAATAAAGGAAGGTCGCCAATATACAGTGCTATTTCGGTGGTAAATATGATGGTCTACCTGTAAAATTAACTATGATTGCACACGTTTAAAAATAATAGAAATGAGGGTTTTATAGATGCCAAAAATGAATGTTGAAAGTTTTAACTTGGATCATACAAAAGTAGCTGCGCCATATGTACGCCTTGCAGGGATTAAAGAAGGGCAAAACGGTGACGTTGTAAGAAAATATGATGTTCGTTTTAAACAGCCGAACAAAGAGCACATGAAAATGGATGCACTACACTCAATCGAGCACTTAATGGCGGAAAATATCCGAAATCATACAGATCATGTAGTTGATATGAGTCCGATGGGATGCCAAACAGGCTTTTATTTAACAATGATTAACCACGATAATTATGACGAGGTACTCGACATATTGGAAAAAACACTGCAAGATGTAGTGAATGCAACAGAAGTTCCTGCATGCAACGAAGTGCAATGCGGCTGGGCTGCAAACCACAGCCTTGAAGGTGCGCAAGAGTTGGCCAAGGAAATCCTTGCTAAACGTGACGAATGGGCAACGATTTTTAAAGAAGATTAAGTTTAATGGAAGACAGTCTCGCTGTGAGACTGTTTTTTTATTCCTAAATATTTGTTAAATAATGTAAAGATTTTAATGCGGTGGTATAATAGATAAGGAATTTACATAAAAGTGAGGAATTGCCTGTGGATGTTTTTTTAGGGAGACAGCCGATATTTAACATAACGGAAGAAATTGTAGCATATGAGCTGCTTTATCGAAATGGAGATTTAAATATCTTTGATAATTCGGCCAAAGATTCTGCAACGCTGGACGTCTTGGTAAATTTTTTGCTTTCAATGGGCAGCGATGAAGTAACAAAAGGGCGTCCGGGTTTTGTGAACTTTACGGAGAATTTATTGATGGATCCTGATGTATTGGAGTTAATTGACCCTTCCAAAGTAGTCATCGAAATTTTGGAAGATGTTCCTATTACACCAAAATTAGTAGAACGAGTGAAAGAACTTAAACAGCGAAATTTTAAAATGGCGCTGGATGACTTTATTTTGGCTGACAGCATGGTGGACAATGAAGAGCTTTTCCAGTATATCGACATCATAAAAATTGATTTTCTGGCAACGCCTCTGCTCAAGCGGATGAAAATCGAAAATCGGGTAAAAAATTCTTTTCCCCATATCGAATTGTTGGCGGAAAAAGTCGAGAACAGAAATCAATTCGATGTAGCAAGACATGCTGGCTATACACTATTTCAAGGCTATTTCTTTGAAAAACCGCAAATCATCAAATCAACGGATATTCCAATGAATACGCTGCAATATTTTCAAATTATGCTCTTGTTTAGAGAAGAAGTCCCCGATCTCAATAAAATCGCCCAAGCGATTGAGCGGGATGTTTCATTATCTTATAAACTATTAAAAGTGATTAATGATACAGGATATCGCCTGAAAAAGAAGGTTAGCTCCATAAAACAGGCCATTTTGCTAATTGGGCTTACGGAATTGCGTAAGTTGATTTATTTATTGGCCTTGCGTGAAGGGGAAACCTCAAACCCATCGGACTTGTTCAGAGAATTGATGAGAACATCTTTATTTCGCGCGAAGATATGCGAAAATCTGGCGAAACAAAAATTCAAAGAGAACTACTCCGAGTATTTTTTGATTGGCATGTTTTCCCTGATTGATGCCCTGCTGCAACGGCCGATGGATGTTATTTTAAAACAGCTTCCTTTTTCGGAAGAAATGATCCGCACCATCTGCGGGAAACCAACATCCATGACACCCTACCTCGAATTTAGCATCGCATTGGACAAGCTGGATTTTGAAAGCATAGACCGATTTGCACAAGCATTTAATTTGAATAAAGACCAAATTAGCGCTTTGTATACGGAAGCACATGATTGGGCTCTTACATCTATTTAGTTGGGGAGGTGTCTCATAAGTACCGGGACAGCTCCTTTTTTTGCGGCCAAAGTGGAACGCATCGCTTGCGTATGAAGCCAAAGTTCTCTTTTCCCTTCCCGTTTGTTATAATCATTGCGGAGAAAAAGGATTAAAGTGAGGAAATCTATGACTGAAAAGAATAACATCACGTATTCAACAAAAGATATCATTCAGGAATACTTTTATGTACTTCTGGGGGCGGCGATAATCGCCTTTGGATTTAATGCTTTTTTATTCCCGAATCAAGTCGCGTCCGGGGGAGTTAGCGGGATCAGTACCATTTTAAACGGCCTTTTTGGCTGGAATGCAGGGGTTGTCCAATATGCATTTAATATTCCGCTCTTTATCGCCGGTGTAGTGGTGCTAGGCAAGAGCTTCGGTTTGAAATCCTTTGTCGGAACAGTTTCCCTTCCGTTCTTTGTCATTTTGTTTGATGGGGTTGGCGCACTAACAACCAACGCTTTGCTGGCATCTCTTTTTGGAGGGATTATTGTTGGATTGGGAATTGGCTTCGTTTTTAAAGGAAACGCTTCGACCGGAGGCACAGATTTATTGGCGCAAATCATTACAAAATATACGGGGCTTACGCTGGGAACCAGTGTCCTGTTGATCGACGGTCTAATCGCTTTAAGTGCGGCCGTGGTCTTTGACATTGAAAAAGGATTATATGCGTTAATCGGACTTTATGTCACAACCAAAACAATCGACCTAGTCCAGTTGGGTGTGAGCCAATCGAAAATGGTCTATATTATCACCAATAAACAAGAAATCATGCGAGATACCATTTATGCCGAAATAGACCGCGGGGTAACCAAGGTACCAGCTTTTGGCGGATATACAGGTGAACAAAAACTCATGCTGATGGTAGTTGTGTATCAATCCGAGTTCACAAAGCTGAAACAAGTTATCAAAACCGTTGATCCGGAGGCATTCGTGATTGTTTCAGATGCGTATGAGGTGTTGGGGAAAGGTTTTAAAAGGGTATAAGTTTGGTATAATAACCAGTGTAATCCATATTCTTGTCCTCATTCTGTAAACTGCACGAAGGATTATCATTATTTCTTGGAGGGAAACAAAATGAAAAAAGCATGGTTGGCACTAGTATTCGGTTCAGCATTATTCTTGGCTGCATGCGGCGGTGGAGATGAAGAAGCGACAAATACGAACAATGAAACAGAAAACACAACAACAGAAAACGAAACAACAAATGAAGGAACATCAGGTGAAACTGCAGCTGCAGAAGGAGAAGCGCTTGTTCGGGAAACATGCGCAACTTGCCATGGCGGGAACTTGCAAGGGATGGGCAATACGCCAAGTTTAGCGGACGTGGGAAGCCGTCTTTCTGAAGAAGAAATCCATGATGTGATTGTAAATGGACGTGGCGGCATGCCTGGCGGATTGCTGCAAGGCGAAGAAGCTGAAGCAGCTGCTGCATGGTTGGCGCAACAAAAATAATGATTCGTTTCAAAGACAAAGCCGGGATCGGAACGGCTTTGTCTTTTTTATTTGGTTAGGCAATGGAGTAGAGCAGTTTGAATGGGGCAAGATTTCTGTACAGGATGCGATGTCCTGGCGATAAAGTGGGGATTGAGCGAGTTTGCAGGAGAACGTTCGATTAGGGAATGGGAATAGTTTTTAGGAAAACACTCGATTAGAGAAAATCTAAAGAGATGTTTAGAGATAGATAGCAGGAATACATTCAATTAGAGAATTCTAAAGTCTTGTTTGATGAAGGTTTCTATGTTCTAAACGCCGATTTAGAGTCACTACATGTTCAAACGGTCGAATAGCCGCGTTCAAAACGCCCATTTAGAGTCACTACATGTCCAAACGGTCGAATAGCCGCGTTCAAAACGCCGATTAAGAGTTACTACATTTCCAAACGGTCGAATAGCCACCATCAAAATGCCGTTACAAAGCAAGCCCAAGCGAAACCGGTCCAATAAATACGTACGTCTAAAATCCCACTTCAAGCCACACCAGTACAACAGCAAAAATTTAAAAGCAAACTCAAAGATCCCAAATAGAAAAAACCAACCCAATCTTTCGGAAATAGATTAATTTAAATACAAACTTTCTGGTACATGCTAAAATAAGGACTATATGCTAGCAAACTTAATAGCAAAGGCAGGGACGATAAACCAGTGATTCAAGTAACGACAAAAGAAATGCAAGAAAAATTCAACTTAACGTTAGTAAGTGGACACGAAGGAATTGGCCGATATATTACAACGAGCGATATTTCCAGACCTGGCCTTGAGATGGCTGGCTATTTTACGCATTACCCGGCAAAACGCGTGCAATTGATCGGCAAGACGGAATTGTCCTTTTTTGAGATGCTTCCAACCGAATTAAAAAAAGAACGAATGCTGAAACTTTGTTCACAGGATACACCTGCGATTGTTGTTTCAAGGGAGATGCCCGTCCCGGAAGAGCTAATCCATGCATCCAACCAAAATGATGTTCCGGTATTAACGACTTCGATGAAAACGACGCAATTTTCAAGCAGGCTAACGAATTACCTTGAGAGTAAACTGGCACCCACAGCGGCAGTTCATGGCGTACTCGTGGATGTCTATGGAATTGGCGTGCTCATTATAGGGAAAAGCGGCGTAGGGAAAAGTGAAACTGCGCTTGAGCTCATTAAAAAGGGCCATCGCTTGGTTGCGGATGATTCGGTAGAAATTCGACAAGAGGCCGAAGATTTAATTATTGGAAGCCCGCCCCCTCTATTGGAACATTTGCTGGAAATCCGGGGAATCGGGATCATTGATATTATGACCTTATTTGGAGCCAGCGCCATTCGCCCCTATAAGCGTATTACCCTGATTATTGAGCTGGAAAACTGGGATCCCGAAAAAGCTTACGATCGTTTAGGGTTGGATGAAGAAAAAATGAGAATCATCGATACCGATATTACAAAATTAACGATTCCTGTCCAGCCAGGCCGAAATGTATCGGTTATTATCGAAGTAGCCGCCATGAATTACCGCCTGAAGAAAATGGGGATTAATACGGCACAAGAATTTTCGAGAAGATTGGATGAAGTGATTGCTATCCAAGATGAAATTGATGATTACTAGCACTAAGTATTGAGAGGGGCTTTTTAATGCAATATACATTACTTGCCATTGACCCTATTGCCTTTTCGATAGGGATTCTAGATGTAAGATGGTATGGTCTGCTGATTGCCTTCGGTATTGTATTGGCATATATCGTGGGTCAACGAGAGGCCGTGAAACGAGGATTGCCGGAAGATTTCCTGGCAGATTTGCTGATTTGGGCGATTCCGATTTCGATTGCTTCTGCCCGCATTTACTATGTGGCCATGAAGTGGGACTATTATGGCGCCCATCCGGAGAAAATCATCCAGATTTGGAATGGCGGCATTGCGATTCATGGTGCATTGATCGGAGCTGTGATTACCGCCTATATTTTCTGCAAAAAGAAAAATGTTAGTTTCCTGAAGGTTGCGGACATCGCGGCACCAAGTATTCTGATTGGCCAAATTATTGGCCGCTGGGGCAACTTTATGAACCAGGAGGCTTTCGGTGGGCCGGTATCGCGCGAATATTTGGAAAGTTTGATGCTTCCAAACTGGATTATTGAACAAATGTATATTGAGGAACTCGCTACATATGTACATCCAACCTTCTTATATGAATCCGTTTGGAATTTTATTGGATTGATTATTTTGCTTGCTTTAAGAAGAGTGAACCTGCATCGCGGGGAAATCTTCTTCAGCTATATGATTTGGTACTCCATTGGCCGTTTCTTTATCGAAGGCATGAGAACGGACAGCTTATATTTGATTGGGGAATTGCGTTCGGCTCAAGTTGTATCCATATTGGCAATTGTAATTGCGGTAACGGCCATTGTTTATAGAAGACTAAAGGTCCGACCAATCGTTCGATATTTGGATGAAGAGAAAGTTGATCAGAAGAAAAAGAATCAAACAAGCAAGAAAAAGTAATAAGCGATTTATAAGGAGATGCACAGCCTGATGAAAGCACTACTTTTTGATTTTGATGGAACATTGCTCGATACAAATGAGTTGATCATTCAAACATTTATGCATGTACTGGAAGAAAGATTTCCTGGGCAATATTCGCCAAAAGATTGCATAAACTTTATTGGTCCGTCATTATATGAAACATTTGAACAATTAACCCCTGATGAAGTGGAAGATATGGTAGAGAAATATCGACTATGGAATCAAACGCACCATGATGAATTAGTAACCGAGTTTGATGGTGTGGTTCCTACTTTGGAGCAATTAAAAGAACAAGGCATTCGAATGGCGATTGTGTCCACAAAAAGAAGGGATACAATTGAAAAAGGTCTGAATCTTATGGGAGCAAAACATCTCTTTGAATTCTGGATTGGGTTGGATGATGTAAAGAACGTGAAACCTCATCCGGAGCCTGTTCTTTTGGCCATCGAGAAATTGGGGGTCGAGAAAGAAGATGTGATGATGATTGGAGATAATTATCATGATATCGAAGCAGGGAAAAACGCAGGAGTGAAATCTGCCGGTGTTGCTTGGTCCCTTAAAGGTGAAGAGTTTTTAATGCAATATAATCCGGACTACATGCTGCAGCATATTTCCGACTTATTAACGATTGTGAAGGAGTCATAGGCATATGAGAAAAACGGAGCGATATTCAGTCCAAGGTGGAAACTCATTATGGAATGTATATAAAACAGTGTCATTCTGGAAGGTGATGAAATGCTTTATTTTCATTCAAATAGGGCGTATTACACCTTTTATGAGTTTGAAAAATTGGATTTATCGTACGTTTTTGCATATGAAAATCGGTGAAAGAACTTCCCTTGCCCTGATGGTCATGCCGGACACGATGTTTCCTGAAAGAATTTCAATAGGGAATAATACAATCATCGGGTTCAATACCACTATATTGGCTCACGAATATTTAATTGAAGAATATCGGTTGGGTGATGTGAAAATTGGCAGCGAGGTCATGATCGGGGCGAATACCACAATCTTGCCGGGTGTCGAAATAGGTGATGGCGCCATCGTTTCTGCGGCAACCTTGGTCCACAAGGATGTTCCTGCAGGATCTATGGTGGGCGGAAATCCTATGCGCATTATTTACACTGCCGAGCAGATGGCCGAAAGAAGAAAACAATAACAAAGAATCCAGAAGCCGCGAAGGGCTTTTGGATTCTTTTTTTATGTTTTTATAGCAAAATTAAGGGATAATATGAAATAGTCATAATCTTATGAACCAATCTAATTGACGAATTGGTTTATATTCGATAAAATACTTTCATATATTAATTCTCTAATTCTCTAGCGCACTAAAGTAAAATTGGTAGGATGTGGTATGATGTCATCGATAAAAATGTTTGAAAAGCCATTAGGAATGCGTGATACATTCCCGATTCCATATGAAAAAACAGAGGAAGTACGTCAAACAGGACGTGATTTCTTGCGTTCGCGCGGATTTGATTTTATTCAAACGCCAAGCTTGGAGTATTTCGATACCGTTGGAAAGGCATCTGCAATTTATGATGCTTCCTTATTTAAACTAGTAGATAGCCAAGGAAATACTTTAGTGCTGCGTCCTGATATGACGACGCCAATTGCACGTGTGGCTACATCTAAATTATTGAAAGAAAAAATTCCATTGCGCCTGGCGTATTTTGCGAATGTTTTCCGCGCCCAGCAAACGGAAGGCGGACGCCCTGCTGAATTTGGCCAAATGGGGATTGAAATCATCGGCGACAAAAGTGTCTATGCAGATGCAGAAGTCATCGTTACGGCCGTTCATTTAATCCAAGCTTTTGGCATTGATTCTTTCAAGATTACAATTGGACATGCAGGCGTGCTGAATTGTATTTTAAGAGATTACACCGACAGCAAGGATCAAGAAGATACATTAAGAAGTTTACTGGTGAAACGCAATTACGTTGGCTTTGAAGAGGCCGTAGAATCGTTTGATTTACCAAAAACAAAATCGGACGCATTGCTGCAATTCATTAGCGAAGCAACAAATTTCGCTTCCATCACTGACATTGAAAAATATGTTCGGAAAAACAATGAACTTGATTATATGCAGCAATTGTTAGAGTTGATCGATACAGCCGGGTTGTCAGAGTATGTGGCACTGGACTTTACTTTATCCAGCCATATGAATTACTACACAGGCATGTTGTTTGAAGTGTTTGCAGATGGCAGCGGCTTTGCATTGGGTAACGGCGGACGATACGATGGCTTATTGAAGCATTTTGGCAGCGAAGTGGGTGCAACCGGCTTTGGCCTGCGTGTGGACCGGCTGCTGGAAGTGATTCCTTCCAAACCATCTGCTGCACAAACAGTGGCCGTGCTATTTGAAGATGAAGCTTTCTCGAAAGCTTTACAAACGGCAAATGCTTTAAGAGAAGAAGGGAAACGGGTTACGTTGCAGTCGCAAAAAGGTTTGGTGAATGTAGAGGCATTCACGAATCACTTTGACGAAGTTGTTACTGTCAGTCAGGAGGATTTAGCAAAATGAGTCATTTAACGATTGCCATGCCAAAAGGGCGAATTTTTGAAGAAGCCTACCAGATGCTGATCGAGGCGGGCTTTAACTTGCCGGAAGAAGTGGAAATGTCCCGCAAGTTGATGATTGATATTCCTGAAGAAGATCTTCGTTTTATCTTGGCAAAACCGATGGATGTTCCGGTGTATGTGGAACATGGTGTTGCCGATATCGGGATTGCCGGAAAAGATACATTATTGGAACTGCGCCGCAATGTACATGAGTTATTGGATTTGAAAATTAGCCAATGCTATATTGCATCTGCCGGGTTGCCAAACACAACAATGAATGAAATCGCCCCACGCATTGCAACAAAATATCCAAATATCGCAATGAATTATTATAAAGAGCTTGGCGAGCAAGTGGAAATCATTGAATTGAATGGATCGATTGAGCTTGCGCCAATGATCGGACTGGCGGATCGCATTGTGGACATTGTCTCCACCGGAAGAACGCTGAAAGAAAACGGATTAGTGGAGTATGAGCATATTACCGATGTTTCTTCGCGACTCATTGCCAACCCTGTTAGCTATCGGATGAAAAGTGCGCGAATTCAGGAACTTGTGTCGCGTCTGAAAAAAATTGTTGGTTAGAAAGAAGGGCTATAAATGAATATTACAAAATTAACGAATGCGGTATCACTGAAACGGCAGCTTGAAGGCGGCAATGAAGAACAGTTGAAAACCGTCCGTCAAGTTCTGCAGGATGTTCGTGAAAACGGCAACGCTGCCCTTCGTAAATATAGCGAAATGTGGGACGGCATTTCACTGGATTCTTTTCGCGTAACACCTGAAGAAATCGAAGCAGCCGTACAAAACTTTGATCCTCAGTTAAAAGTGGATTTAGAAGAAGCCGCTGCGAATATTCGTTATTATCATGAAGCTCAAAAACGCGACGACTATAAGCTTCCATTGGATAATGGCTCTTGGCTTGCTCAACGCATCATTCCTTTGGATGCGGTCGGTTTGTACGTTCCGGGCGGGTTGGCGGCGTACCCATCATCCGTCTTGATGAACGTGATTCCGGCCCAAGTAGCGGGAGTAGAACGAATCGTCATTACATCGCCTGCAGGAAGAGATGGAAAGCTGCCGGATGCTGTCCTGGTTGCCGCATCGATATTAGGGGTAGACGAGATTTATAAAGTTGGTGGAGCCCAGGCAATTGCGGCCCTTGCTTACGGAACGGAAAGCATTGCACCGGTGGATAAAATAACGGGACCGGGAAATATCTTTGTTGCTTTGGCGAAACGGGAAGTATTTGGCGAGGTAGCCATCGATATGATTGCGGGCCCTAGTGAAATTGCCGTGCTGGCCGACGAGACGGCATATGCCGATGAAGTAGCGGCCGATTTGCTGTCACAAGCAGAGCACGATGCATTAGCTTGCGCGGTGCTGATTACAACGAGCGAAAGATTGGCGCAGGACGTTGCACTAGAAGTGGAAAAACAATTAAGTGAATTGCCAAAAGAAGGGATTGCCCGAAAATCGATTGAAAACTTCGGACAAATTTATGTGGCAGAAAACATGGAACAAGCAATTGATGCAGTTAACTCGCTTGCTCCGGAACATTTGGAAATTGTCACTACCAACGCAGAAGAAGATGCATTAAAAGTTCGCCACGCAGGAGCAATCTTCATCGGACGTTACAGCTCGGAACCGGTGGGCGATTATTTTGCAGGAACCAATCACGTACTTCCTACGAATAGTACGGCACGCTTTGCAAGCGGTTTGAATGTGGATGACTTTATCAAAAAAACAAATGTCGTTTATTATACTGAAAAAACTTGGGAAGAGAATGCACCGAAAATCGCCCGTCTTGCAAGAATGGAAGGGCTGGAAGGCCACGCACGAGCAGTAGAATCCCGAGGTTGGACTAAAGGAGATAAATAATATGACAGAATTAAAAAAGAGAGTTGCCAAAATCGAACGAAATACGAATGAAACCAAAATTGCCATCGAGATTGAGTTGGATGGGGAAGGCAAGGCGGAGGTCAATACGGGTGTTCCATTTATGGATCATATGCTGGACCTTTTCATGAAGCATGGCCTGTTTAACGGGAAAATCATTGCAGATGGAGATACGCATATCGATGACCACCACACAACCGAAGATATCGGCATCGTGTTGGGGCAGGCAATCCGCGAAGCGCTTGGCGACAAGAAAGGCATCAAACGCTATGGGAACGCTTTTGTTCCAATGGATGATGCGTTGGCACAAGTTGTTGTGGATTGTTCAAACCGCCCGCACCTGGAATATCGAGTGGAGCCAGCATTAAAAGAAAAAGCGGGAACATTCGATACGGAACTTTTGCATGAGTTTTTATGGAAATTTGCTTTGGAGGCCCGCATGAATGTACATGTAATCGTTCCTTATGGCCACAACACGCATCACATTATTGAAGCAATCTTTAAAGCATTGGCAAGAGCAATTGATGATGCGGTACAGATTGACCCTCGAGTAAAAGGTGTACCATCAACGAAAGGGCTGTTAACATGAAAATAGGGGTAATCGATTATGGCATGGGCAATTTATTCAGCGTAGAACAGGCATTGAAACGTCTGGATTGCGAGGTGGTTGTCTCTTCGGATTCCGAAGAACTGGCAGCAACCGATGCACTGATCCTCCCTGGCGTTGGGGCTTTCCCTGATGCCATGAAACGATTGGCTGAAACAGAGCTGGACCAATTGATCCGTCAACAAGTAGAAGCGCGCAAACCGTTATTGGGCATTTGCCTTGGGATGCAGCTGTTGTTTGAAGAAAGCGAGGAAGTGGCCCCTACAAAAGGATTCGGCTTTTTCAAAGGTAAAATTTCTCGTTTTTCCGGTAAAACTGCCACAGGTGAAGCCTACCGCGTTCCGCATATGGGCTGGAATACATTAGAGTTTCACAGTTTGCCTGAATGGCTGCAAGGCGAAGTGATGCCGGAAAGCAAGTTTGTTTATTTTGTGCATTCCTTTTATGCCGCTGGGGTGAAACGCGAACAGCTAGTGGCAAGTGCGGAATACTTTGATGCGGAAGTACCGGGAGTAGTACAATCCGGAAATGTTTGCGGGATGCAGTTCCATCCTGAAAAGTCGGGGGAATTTGGCGTCTTCCTGCTTGAGCAATGGCTGAAAGGAGTCGGGAAATAACATGCTGACAAAACGAATTATTCCTTGTTTGGATGTAAAAGAAGGCCGAGTTGTCAAAGGGGTGCAATTTGTTGAACTCCGGGATGCCGGCGATCCAGTGGAACTGGCCAAGTTTTATGATGAGCAAGGAGCCGATGAATTAGTATTTCTGGATATTTCGGCTTCCCACGAAGGCCGTGAGACGATGGTGGATGTGGTGCGTCAAACTGCGTCAACACTTGCGATTCCATTTACGGTAGGAGGCGGAATCCGGACGTTGGAAGATATGAAACGCATTTTGCGCGCTGGTGCAGATAAAGTATCCGTCAATACGTCTGCATTGGAGCGTCCCGAACTAATAAAAGAAGGTTCCGATTTCTTTGGTTCACAGTGTATCGTTGTAGCAATCGATGCCAGATTCTCCGAAGAAGATGGCACTTGGATGGTCTATACGCATGGGGGACGCAATAAAACAAAATGGCAAGCTGTCGAGTGGGCGAAGGAAGCAGTCCGTCTTGGGGCAGGCGAAATTCTGCTGACAAGCATGAATCAAGATGGCGAAAAAACCGGGTTTGATCTTGAGCTAACAAAAGCGGTCCGGGATGCAGTAACCGTACCGGTCATTGCCAGCGGAGGGGCCGGAAACGCGGAACATTTCGTAGAAGTATTGCAAGAAGTAGATGCGGATGCAGCACTGGCAGCATCGATTTTCCACTATAAAGAAACGAGCGTGGCGGAAGTAAAATCCGTATTGCGCGAAAGAGGAGTGTGTGTCAGATGATAGAAGGTTTAAAGTTCGATGATAAAGGGTTAATCACGGCGGTGGTTCAAGATGCACAGTCAAAAGAAATTTTAACGGTTGCTTATATGAACGAAGAATCATTAAATAAAACCATTGAAACAGGAGAGACTTGGTTTTACTCCCGTTCCAGACAAGAACTTTGGCATAAAGGCGCAACAAGCGGAAATACGCAAAAGGTGGTTTCCATCAAAGCGGATTGTGACCAAGATGCGCTGGTTGTGGAAGTAGTGCCGGCTGGTCCAGCTTGTCATAACGGTACAACGTCTTGCTTTACTGACGTGCTTTTGCAAAATGAAAAAGTTGGTTCCGTGGACGTTCTTCCACAATTGGCCGAGATAATTCGCAAGCGTGAAGTGGATATGCCTGAAGGTGCTTACACTACATATTTATTTGAAAAAGGAATCGATAAAATTTGTAAAAAAGTCGGCGAAGAAGCAACGGAGGTTGTTATCGGAGCGAAAAATCGCGATGCCGAGGAAGTGAAATGGGAAGCAGCGGATTTGATCTACCATCTGTTGGTGCTTCTTCAAGAGCAAAAAATTGATGTTTATGACGTACTGAAGGTACTTAAAACCCGTCATGAGGAAAAACGTGCAAGTACCAAAAATAATCAATAATTTAACATTAACATAATACTAAATGAATGACGTTGAAAAAAATTATGTTATAATGTAACTAACTGTCCAAGGAACGTATTCTGCGTTCCTTTTGCTTTGTTTTTGGAGACTTTTTAATGCAATAAGAACGATGTCCAGCTGCGAACGCCAGCTCCTCGACAACTTCGGCGCTGCCTAAAAGGGCAAAGAGCGCCCTTTTTTTCAGCCCCTCCAGTTGTTGTCGGAGCTAAACGGGCGTTCTCCGCTTTTCTATGTGTAACAAATATAGTTCGGAGGATGAACTTTGGAAAAACAACGTCAGAAAGAAAAACAAAATAATGTTGTCTCGTTTATTCCAAACGGTGACTATTACTTTCATAAAGCGCTGAAAGCCATTGACAAGGATCAAATGGATAAGGCTTATAAATATATGAAACGGGCTGCTGAACTAAGTCCGGATGATGCCCATGTGCTGATGCAATTTGGCATCTTGGAAATGGAAGCCCAAAATTTCGAGAAAGCATATGAATTGCTCCATACCGCTTACAGTTTAGATCCAAGTGAACCTGAACACGTCTTTTTCTTAGCGGAAATTTCAGGTTGTATCGGGATGAACCGGGATGCCAAAAAATACGCCGAAATGTATCTGAAAATGGAGCCCGATGGCATGTATGTGGAGGAAGCAGAAGATATCCTGGATTTTGTTCAATTCGAGGAAGATGAAATCGAGCCATTTGATGAGGACGATTCGGAAAAATTAATTGTACAGGAAAAAGCTAGACGCTATATGGAAGGCGGTCAATTCGATCAAGCCATTGAAGTGCTGGAACAATTAATTGAACAATATCCCGATTTATGGCCTGCTTACAACAATCTGGCGTTAGCCTATTTTTATGTGGGAGATGCAGAGCAAGCAAGAGCATTGCTGCATCATGTTCTACGGGAAAACCTGGGCAATTTGCATGCGCTCTGTAATTTAGCTGTGATTGCATACTATGAAAAAGAGGATCAAGAGCTTAATAATCTCGTTGAAACACTGAAGAAGATTAATCCTTTCGATTGGGAAAATCGCTACAAGCTGGGAGCAACACTAGCTTTAATCGGGGAATACGAAACATCCTATAAATGGCTGCAAAGCATGAAGCGCAAAGGATATGGAGGCGACGCAGGCTTCTATTTCTGGCTGGCGCAAGCTGCGTATTTTAGCGGCCATCCTGAAGAAGGAAAACAAGCTTGGAAAATCCTTGTGGAAATCGATCCTTCTAAAGAGGGGCTGCAGCCATGGCTGAATGCAGCAGAAGAACATGCCGAAGAATCTTTGGAAAGCAACCGGGAGTTTATTATTGAGAAAATCAGCAGCGAATATAGCACGCATCGCATGTTCGGCTTCTTTTTGCTAAGCAAGTCTGCTTATAAGCAAGAAATTGTTGCACATCCTAAACTGATTGATCTTTCGAAATATAGCGGAATCGAAAAACTTTGTTTGGCGTATGCTCTTCAACATCGATTCAATGACCGCAACCCGTTTGAAAAAAACTTTGTCCGCTCGATGGAAGTGGCGGAAGAATTATATAGAAGCACTTCGAGTATTACGCTGGAAGGCCAATATCTGTTCCAAATGTGGTTTGTATTAAGCGAAAGGGCATTAAAAGATGACTATCCTTTTAAAAATATGAAAGCCCTGGCTGCGGCAGTGGAGTATATGTTCTTTTCTACCATTAATAGCAACAAGGTGACAAAGAAACACTATGCACAAAAATACAACATTTCCGTTGCGACTTTAACAAAGTATATCGAAGAGTTAATGGGCTATCTTCCATTTGATTAGTAGGCAAACTATTTGAAGTTCCTTATTGAATGACCTAGGATAAATATAGAAGACAAAAGAGTTTTACTATTTTTAATTGTATAGAAGCGAAAAATCGCTTTAGATTAGGGGGCTTTTAACGTGGCTGAAGAAAAAATTTATGATGTGTTAATAATTGGAGCGGGTCCTGCAGGAATGACAGCGGCAGTTTATACTTCACGCGGCAGTTTGTCAACATTGATGCTGGAGCGCGGAATTCCCGGTGGTCAAATGGCCAACACGGAGGAAGTGGAAAACTATCCTGGATTTGAAACAATTTTGGGTCCTGAACTTTCGACGAAAATGTATGAACATGCCAAAAAATTCGGTGCGGAATATGCCTATGGCGATGTGTCCGAGATTATTGATGGCGAAGAATATAAAACGGTCAAAGCCGGTTCAAAAGAATATAAAGCACGTTCCATTATCATTTCAACGGGTGCCGAGTACAAAAAAATGGGCATTCCGGGCGAAAAAGAACTTGGCGGACGCGGCGTAAGTTATTGTGCAGTATGTGATGGCGCGTTCTTCAAACAAAAGAACTTGATTGTTGTCGGTGGTGGAGACTCAGCGGTAGAAGAAGGGGTTTATTTAACTCGTTTCGCTGATAAAGTAACAATTGTGCACCGCCGCGATCAGTTGCGTGCTCAAAAAATTCTTCAGGATCGTGCGTTTGCGAACGAAAAAGTCGATTTCATCTGGAATCACACATTAAAGGAAATTAACGAAAAAGACGGTAAAGTGGGCAGTGTAACGCTAGTATCGACGGTGGATGGAAGCGAACAAGAATTCCCAGCGGACGGAGTATTTATCTACATTGGCATGGTTCCATTAACGGCGCCGTTTAAAGACTTGGGCATTCTAAATGAACAGGGCTATGTTGTAACGAACGAAAAAATGGAAACATCCGTGCCAGGAATTTTTGCTGCAGGAGATGTGCGTGATAAAATGCTTCGCCAAATTGTTACGGCAACTGGCGATGGAAGTATCGCAGCACAAACTGCCCAACATTATGTTGAAGAATTAAAAGAAAAAGTCAGCAATAAGTAATAAGGTGAAGGAGTATCATCTCCCCCTTTAAATCGTTGCTTCCATTAAAAAAGTGGAAGCAACTTTTTTTGGCGTATAGTGGTATATTCAGTAAAGTTGCGATATCAACTCGACCTTTTTTGGTCGAGTTGTATTTTTTCCGCTATTTATGAATCCCCACGGTTTTTGAAACGTATAGTTTAGTTAAGACATTTATTTTTCGGTCCAATAAAATCCATACTCCCAATGGCGCGAATATTCATTCTGTAAGGTATAATAGGGATAGTAGAAGTAACAAAGAACTTGAGGTGGTTGTCATGCAACGTATAGCGAATTTGTTAGCAATTCAAGATGGGAAGGTCTTGCTTTTGAGAAAGCCAAGAAGAGGCTGGTATGTTGCTCCGGGAGGAAAGATGGAAAGTGGAGAATCCATCTATGAAGCAGCTGTCAGGGAATTTAAAGAGGAAACGAATGTGAGTCCCATCAATCCGCGTTTAAAGGGTGTTTATACCGTTGTTATTAAAGAAGGGGAAAATGTCGTAGATGAGTGGATGCTTTACACCTTTGTAGCAGATGGTGTAGAGGGAAAACCATACAAGGAAAACAGGGAAGGAACCCTGGACTGGCACCCTCTTGACGAGCTGCATATACTTCCAATGGCAGAAGGAGATCGAGATAATTTACTATTCGCTTCATCAAAAGAAGGAATTCAATATGGCACATTTATCTATACAAAGGAGTTTGAACTTTTGGATCAACAGTTTCAAACGTCCGAATAATATAAAAAGAGGGTGAAATCTATGCGTAATATTCAAGAAAATACACATGAAATCGTTATTATCACAGGGATGTCCGGAGCTGGAAAAACAGTAGCCGTTCAAAGTTTCGAAGATTTAGGGTATTACTGCATTGATAATTTACCCCCTGCGCTGCTTACAACATTCCTGGCGCTAATGAAAGAATCGGAACGTAACATTACCCGGATTGCTGCCGTGATGGACATGCGTGGCAGGGAATTTTTCGAATCGCTTATTGATGCCCTGGACGTATTGGAAAAAGAGGCATATGTTAATACACGTGTATTATTTTTGGATGCCGAAAATGAAACGCTGGTTCGACGCTATAAAGAAAGCCGTCGATCGCACCCATTGGCCCCGCAAGGATTGCCGCTCGAAGGTATTCTGAAAGAACGGGAAATGCTGGGCGAACTAAAAGGGCGGGCAAAATTCGTTTACAACACGTCCCATATGAAACCGAAAGAACTTCGCGAGCGTATTGGAAGTGAGTTTTCGAGTTCGAGCAGTCCGAAGTTTTCGGTCAATGTGATGTCCTTTGGGTACAAAAACGGCATACCGATTGACGCTGACCTCGTTTTTGATGTTCGTTTTCTAAACAATCCGTATTATGTAGAAGAATTGCGGCCAAAAACCGGTCTCCAGGAAGAAGTATCCTCCTATGTATTAGCTCTCGAGGAAACGCAAACTTTGATTCAGAAATTAACGGATTTATTCCAATTTATGATTCCGCAATATATCAATGAAGGAAAATCGCAATTGGTGATTGCATTTGGCTGTACGGGTGGGCAACACCGTTCTGTCACACTGGCCGAGTTTTTCGGGAAGCTATTTAGCGAACGTTACCAAACGGCCATTACGCATCGAGATATCAACCGCAGAAAGGATTGACGGAATGAAAAAAAAGAACACGAATATTGTAGTCATCGGAGGGGGAACTGGCCTTTCTACGATGTTGCGTGGACTAAAGAATCATCCTTTTAATATTACTGCAATCGTTACAGTAGCTGATGACGGAGGTTCTTCAGGCCGACTTCGGGATGACTATGATATTCCGCCACCCGGTGATATTCGAAATGTGATTGCTGCGCTATCGGATACTGAACCGCTAGTTGAGCAAATGTTTCAATATCGCTTTTCGCAATCCGTTGAACTGGGCGGCCATTCATTAGGAAATTTAATGCTTACTGCACTGACTGATATTACAGGCGATTTTAGCCATGCAATCGCGGAAATGAGCAAAGTATTAAAGGTCCATGGAAAAGTGATCCCAGCGACAAATTTAAGGATTGCACTTCATGCGGAATTGGTGGATGGAACCATTATTGAAGGAGAATCCAAAATTCCGGCTGCCGGGCAGCCCATCAAACGGGTATTTTTGGTACCTGGAGATGTGAAACCGCTTCCTGAGGCCATTCGGGCGATTGAGAAAGCGGATTTTATCCTTGTTGGACCAGGAAGCTTATATACAAGCATCATTCCGAACTTGCTGGTCAAGGAAATCGGGACGGCATTAGTCAATGCCAAAGCTAAAAGAATTTATATTTGCAATCTGATGACACAAAAAGGCGAAACATTAAATTATCGGGCTACGCATCATGTGCAGGCCATTTACGACCATGTTGGAGAGCCTTGTTTGGATGCCATTTTGGTGAATAATGTAGATTTGCCATTATCCATCAAAGAAAATTACAAGGAAGAAAATGCAGAGCCTGTGCTTTTTGATATAGAAAAACTAGAGGATATGGGTCTGGAAGTGATCAAAAAAGAAATTGCCGCGATTCAATCCGGTGTTGTTCGCCATGAGTCAAACAAAATTGCCCAATGGCTCAGCGAGTATACGCTAACTTCCTTGTCCTAAACAAAATAACGCGGAGGTTCACTTTGTGTTATGATAGGCTTCATACATAGTTGCGAGAGGGGTGAAAAGATGTCATTTGCTTCCGAAACAAAAAAGGAACTAACACAAATTGAATCAGATGATCAATGTTTAAAGGCGGAGGTTTCTGCACTCATTCGTATGAATGGAACATTATCATTTACAAATAGACAGTTAAGTTTGGATGTACAAACCGAAAATGCAGCAATTGCGAGAAGGCTGTATACGATTATTAAAAAGTTATATCCATATAATGTAGAGTTGTTAGTTCGAAAAAAAATGCGCCTGAAAAAGAATAATGTGTATATTTGCCGTATTCGGGAAGGTGCTCGCGAACTATTAACTGACTTGGATATTCTTTCGGAAGATTTTCAATTAAATCATTCCATCTCGAACTCCTTATTAAACAACAGAAACCAGAGACGTGCTTATTTGCGCGGTGCATTTTTAGCAGGTGGCTCTGTAAACAACCCTGAAACGTCAGCTTACCATCTCGAAATATATTCGCTTTATAAAGAACATGGTGAAGCATTATCCGATTTGATGAATAAATTTAATCTTAATGCCAAAACAATCGAACGCAAAAAGGGATTTGTTACGTATTTAAAAGAAGCAGAAAAAATTTCCGACTTCCTGGGAATCGTCGGCGCGGTTTCTGCCATGCTAAAATTTGAGGATGTAAGAATTTTGCGGGATATGCGGAATAGTGTAAATCGGATTGTCAACTGCGAAACCGCCAATTTAAACAAAACGATCGGCGCAGCCATTCGCCAAGTGGAAAATATCCGATTTATTGATAACACCATCGGGCTCGATCAATTGCCTGATAAGCTAAAAGAAATCGCCAGACTTCGAGTGGAATATCAAGATGTGACTTTGAAGGAACTGGGAGAAATGGTTTCCACGGGAACGGTCAGCAAATCCGGAGTAAACCACCGATTACGCAAAATCGATGAAATTGCAGAAGCGTTAAGACGAGGCGAAAAAATCAATTAGCAAAATTTTACACAAGTTTTATAAAATTGTAGGAATCTATCATTGTTCTTTTCATACAATTTAGATAAGATTAAAATATATTGAATGATCGGTTTGAAAGGGAGTATCGTAAATGGTTGAAACCAATGTGGAAGTCAAATTGAAATCTGGTTTACAGGCAAGACAAGCGGCGTTGTTCGTGCAAGAAGCGAACCGTTTCAAATCAGAAGTTTACTTGCAAAAAGATGAAAAGAAAGTCAATGCCAAGTCCATCATGGGGATCATGAGTTTAGCTATTGCAAGAGGTACAACGGTTACATTAATTGCTGAAGGCAAGGACGAACAAGATGCAATTGACGGTCTGTCGGCGCTCATCCAGAAAGCTGAATAGTGTGGGATATAATGTAAACGCTCGCAAGAAGGGATGCCTCACGATTCAATGAGGTGTCCTTTTTTCAGATTGAGGCCGGATGAAGGTATGACTTTTTTAGATTGGTTATACTAATTACAAAAATTATACAAAGGATGCGATTATGTGAATACTGAAATTATATATACAGTAAGTGAACCGATTGAAAAGAATAGAGAAACCTATCCAGCCATTTTTCTAATGCACGGAATGGGAAGCAATGAAAATGATTTGCCTGCTATTGTTAAGGAAATGGAAAAAGATTATTACATATTTAGTTTAAGGGGGCCACTTAGTCAAGGACCGGGTTATGCCTTTTTTACGATTGAACGAATTGGCAAACCACATGAAGAGCCGTTTCGAAGAATTTTAAAGGACGTACAAACTTTCCTGGAAGAAGCGACAAAACATTATCCAATTGATCCACAAAAGATCTATTTACTTGGATTTAGTCAGGGTGCCATTTTGAGTCAATCTTTGGCAACAATTTTAGGAAATCAACTAGCGGGAATTGTTTCAATAGGCGGGTATTTGCCTGAATTAGCTTTAGAAGGGCGAAACAAAGTAGATATGAATGGGTTGCAAGTTTTACTTGCCCACGGAGAACAGGATCCTGTGATTCCTTTTGAATGGAGCGAAAAAAGTAAGGACTTTTTTGAAACTGAGGGAGCCCAAGTGAAATACTTTCCTTACACCGGAGGCCATTTTGTCACTCCGCAACTGGTGGAAGAAATTGAAGAGTATTTTCACAATACAAATAAATAACTACAAAAAGGGTGATGAAGGAAAAATTCCTTCATCACCTATCTTCTTGTCTTATTTATCTTCTAAACGTGTAATGATATTGTCGATTAGACCGTATTCTTTCGCTTGTTCAGCTGTCATGAAGTTATCGCGGTCTGTATCTTTTGCGATGCGCTCCAATGGTTGTCCAGTACGCTCGGATAAAATCTTGTTTAATTTATCGCGTAAGAATAGAATGCGTTTTGCCGCAATCTCGATTTCAGTTGCTTGCCCTTGAGCGCCGCCTAATGGTTGGTGAATCATAACTTCTGCATTTGGCAATGCAAAACGTTTGCCTGGTTCACCCGCAGTAAGAAGGAAAGCACCCATTGATGCAGCCATTCCGATACAAATCGTTGAAACTTGAGGCTTGATGTATTGCATTGTATCGTAGATCGCCATACCTGCAGTAATGGATCCGCCTGGTGAGTTAATATATAAAGAAATGTCTTTATCTGGATCTTCGGCTGCCAGGAATAATAATTGTGCCACGATGGAGTTTGCTACATTATCATCAATGCCACTGCCAAGCATGATAATGCGGTCTTTTAAAAGACGGGAATAAATGTCGTACGCACGTTCTCCGCGGTTAGTTTGTTCAATAACTGTAGGAATTAAATTCATTAGTAAATCCTCCTTAAAAAGATTTAGTCGATTGCTCTTTTGCTAAAAGTTTCTTTTTAGCTTTAACCATATCATACACAGAATAGTCAAGGAAGGTCAAATATAAACCACCGACCTTTTAAAAAAATGGAAGCTGCCTTCTTACTATTCTATGAAAATGGAGCATAATAAAAGTAGTAAAGACAAAAAAACTTTAAAATCAAAATAAAAACCAAAATTTTGTTGAAATCCTTTGTATACATTTGTATAATAGAAAAGTCGTATTTATATTTGACGAGATGTTAAAAAAAACATACAATAGCAGAAGACAAGCAATTTATAAAATGTCCTCGTGGTGTAATGGATAACACTGGAGATTCCGGTTCTCCCGCTGGGGGTTCGATTCCCTCCGAGGGCGCCATTTTACTGTCTTAAATATAAATATGAATAAGCTATACCTTCCTGGGATTATTAGTAATAGCAGCCTAATACTTCCAGAGAGAATGAAAAAATGGGGTAAGATGTAATTACTGTACCAATTTATTTTATCCCAAATTCATTCTCTTTAAACTATCATTACCAATTTCTCATATAAATTTTTTATAAGTCCAGATATATTGCGTTTAATTTTAGTTTGAGGTAATAAATAGATATAAGGGTGTCTCCTGAACGATGGGGGACACCCTTTTTGTGTTTGAACGCTTGCTTGTCTTGACCGAGCTATCGTGTCTGCGGATTGAGGTTGTCTAATCGAGTGTTTTTCGTTGGTCGTCTGTAAAACGTTGCCTTAGAAGCGATCTAATCGACCGTTTTTCTACGAGCACCCCTAAAACGAGTGATTAGAATCAATCTAATCGACCATTTTTCCACGAGCAGCTCCAAAACGGGCCATTAGAAGTAATCTAATCGGCCTGATTTCCGTAAGCACTGTCAACTGGAAGGAATGACCATGGTGGTTGGTAGCGCATGAGATGGGGTTTGCCCGTAAAGTGGCCAAGTCGTGTGGTGTACATGGATGGCAAAGTAAAAAATCCATTTGATGCTCCAAACATCGAATGGATTTTTTGTGTCTAGCTCCAGCGCCCAGCCCCTCGAGTCGCTTCAGTCCCTCGGTCGAAAGCGGGAAAGATGCTTTCGATTCGGGCCTTCCGCCGCACATGGATGTGCAAGTGCCGACAATGCCACACGATGTGGCGTTATTGTCGGCCAGCGCTTGTCGGGGCTAACCAGGGCGCTTGCGCTTTTCAAATTAGTTCGGCATGTCTTTCGCTTTGTCTGCCTGACCGTACATATTTAGCATTGCTTGCATGTCTTGTGGGGCAAGTTGCGGAATTTGGTAATCGCCTCTTTGGTTTTGGTAAAGAGATATTTCGTATGCCATCTCAATGCAGTTTTGAATGGAATCTTGCAACACGCGGCGCACGACTGGGTTAGTTGCTTCAAGTGCAGCCGTTGTTTTCCCTGTAGCAAGTGTTTTATGGCAGCTTAAAAGGGCACCGGAAATAATGGAATCATCAATTTCGTTTGCAGATGTCATTGGTTTTTTAGGCTGGCCAGGAGTTAAGCCATATTTTGAATCGTTGCCCATTTGCATTTTGTATGAACGCGTTGGGTGGCTTGGATCTTGTCCTGTTTTAAAACATTCCGCAGTAATATTGTATTCGTCTAACATGAATGCATATTGGCGATCTAAAATGTTTAATAATTCTTGGTCTTTTACATGAGGACGGTAGAAAATAAATGCATTCAACGCACCGATCGAAGCGCTAAGCACTTCATGAACATCCAATACTTCATGTGCCCCATGGTTCATGGATAGCGGCATATTGCCTTGAGTCGTTTGAGATTGGTTAAACATTTGATTGTTTTGCTCCATATTCAATATTCCTCCTGCAAATTTAGTGTACAAAGTCGTACGGCATTAGTTTGCGTTATTTGTTAGTTGATTATTCAACGAAATTTTGCGATGCTAGGAAGGAGAAAGCTCGGGAGGGAAATTTATGAAAGTTCACTTTTATTCGAGGCCGGATTGTTCATTATGCGAAGAAGGGCTAAGATCGCTCAAGTTAGTCCAAGAAGAAATTCCATTTGAAATTGAAGTGATTAATATCGAAGAAGATGAGGCATTGCACGAAAAATATATGGTCATGATTCCAGTTGTGGAAAAAGAGGGGGAAGTCATCCAATATGGCATCCTGGATTATGCAAGTCTTTATGAATCGCTGCAATAGTTAAAATTATTTGTACAAATGAAAATAAAAATGTATACTCAACATGTAAATTATTTTTTTGATTGTTGTGGGACAAAAAATAATCAGTGGGACAAAAAGTACCCAACGGAAGGTGTGCAATTTGAAAGAACATCAACCAGAACAATTGCTTCAACAGCTTGTTCCTGAACTTTCTGCAATCTTTCAGTTAAGGTATCGGATATTGCAGACAATCGCCGTTTCGGGACCGATTGGACGACGAACGATATTGGAAGTGCTGAATATCACCGAGCGGACGGTTCGCAATGAAACAACTTTGTTGAATAATCAGAATTTAGTAGAAACCACACAAAAAGGAATGATTTGTACACCGAAAGGGTATGAACTCCTTGAGGGACTTAAAGAAACATTCCAGCAAATTTCAGGCTTAAGTTTCAAAGAGAAAAAACTAAGCGAAATATTGGGGATTAAGAAAGTCATTATTGTACCGGGCGATGTGGATATAGATTCCAGCATTAAACAATTGCTGGGAAAAGAAGCATCGGAGTTTTTGACAAATATCGCCGGGAAAGATGACATTGTCGCAGTGACAGGAGGCAGTTCAATTGCTGCTATGGCCAATTTCCTATCGCCTGTAAAATCGCTGGGTACCCTCACATTTGTGGCGGCAAGAGGAAGTCTAGGCAATGAGTTGAATGTAGAAGCCAATACGCTGGTTACGAAATTTGCATCGCAATGCGGGGCGCAAAGCCGTACGTTGTTCTTGCCTGAAAACCTAAGTGAAACGGCATATAATGCGATGATTCAGGAGCCGATGGTAAAAGACATTTTAAATCTTTACGAACAAACGAATATCGTCATTCATGGCATCGGATCGGCACAAGAGATGGCGATTAGACGTCAGTCAAGCGAATCCATTATCGAACGATTGCGCAATGAAAAAGCGGTAGGCGAAGCATTCGGTTATTATTTTGATGAAAATGGCGAAATTATATACCGAATCAATACAATCGGCATCCAGCTCGAGCAAGTAAAGGACAGTCAAAACATCATCGCTGTTGCAGGCGGTTCCACAAAAGCAAAAGCCATTTTGGCGTATTTCAAAAAAGATGCAGCCAAACAAACTGTTTTGGTAACAGATGAAGGGGCAGCAAATGGTATTTTAAATTAAAATCCCATGCCTAATCGACACAAGAAATTGGCCGATTGCATGGTTAAATTATTATTTCTAGGCAAAACTGTTATAGGCCTATAATTAATCAATATATATTCTGGGAGGAATTTGATATGGCAATCAAAATTGCAATTAACGGGTTTGGACGAATTGGGAGATTGGTTTTTCGCGAGGCAATCAACAACAGTGAATTTGAAGTGGTTGCAGTAAATGACCTAACCGATGCACATCAACTTGCTCACCTGTTAAAATATGATTCCGTTCATGGCGTTTACAGCGGAGAAGTTCAATCTGAAGAAGATGCTTTCATCGTAGACGGCAAAAGAGTGAAAGTGTTATCTGAAAAAGACCCTGCAAATCTGCCATGGGGCGAACTGGACATCGATGTTGTAGTAGAATCGACTGGTCGTTTCCGTTCAATGGAAGAAGTATCAAAACATGTTCAAGCGGGTGCAAAAAAAGCGATTTTATCTGCTCCTGCCAAAGGTGAAATGCCAACATACGTGATGGGCGTTAACCATACAGAATATAACGGATCAGAAAATGTTATCTCTAATGCATCTTGTACAACAAACTGTTTGGCTCCCGTGGCGAAAGTATTGGATGAGAGATTTGGCATCAATCGCGGATTAATGACAACAATTCATTCCTATACAAATGATCAGCGCATCCTGGATTTCCCGCACAGTGACCCAAGACGTGCCCGTGCCGGTGCTGTATCAATGATCCCGACAACGACTGGGGCAGCGGTGGCTGTTGCAAAAGTTCTTCCACATTTAAAAGGAAAACTTGACGGGTTCTCAATGCGTGTTCCAACGCCAAACGTATCATGTGTTGACCTTGTTGTTGAATTAGGAAAATCCGTAACTGTAGAAGATGTGAATAATGCGTTAAAAGAAGCAGCAAGCGGCGAACTAAAAGGAATTCTGGATTACAATGAATTGCCATTAGTGTCGATCGATTATAACGGAAACCCTCATTCATCGACTGTGGATGGATTATCAACAATGGTCCTGGAAAACAACCTGGTAAAAGTTCTTGCATGGTACGATAATGAAATCGGCTATTCTAACCGCGTATTGGATTTAGCAAAATATATCCAATCTGTTTAATGTGTCATACTGATTCGCGTTAAATGCGATTCGAAGCTTTATTTAATATGGCATATTTCGCTAAACGTGTAGAAAAAGTATAGCCTTTATAATTATTACCATTTATAATAATGAAGGGTAAAAGAAAGCGATGGATCTCAGACCCATCGCTTTTTTTAGCAAGAACGTTAAAAACGTCTTATCGTGGGTATATATGTAAGATGTAATAAGAGACGCTTACTATCTTGCTTTTTAAGGTTTTAATGGCATCAAAGATAAGGCGAATCGCAACACAGTTTGTAGGAGGGTTTTCTTAATGTTTTCAAAGAAGACGATGAATGATGTAGAGGTAAAAGGTAAACGAGTATTTGTACGTGTGGATTTCAATGTGCCGATGGAAAACGGCGAAATCACGGATGATACACGTATTCGCGCAGCCATTCCAACAATTAAACAACTTGTCGATTCAGGGGCAAAAGTGATTTTGGCTTCTCACCTGGGTCGTCCAAAAGGGGAAGTAAACGAGGAAATGCGTTTAACGGCAGTCGGCAAACGCCTGGCGGAACTGATTGGACAGCCCGTAACCAAATTGGATGAATCCATCGGAGAAGAAGTAGAAACAACAATCGCCAACATGAATGAAGGAGACATCGTCCTATTAGAAAATGTTCGCTTCCATAAAGGGGAAGAGAAAAACGATGAAGAGTTATCAAAATCTTTTGCGAAATTGGCCGACCTTTATGTCAATGATGCATTTGGGGCAGCCCACCGTGCACATGCTTCCACAGAAGGAATCGCTAAATACGTACCTGCTGTGTCAGGGATATTGATGGAAAAAGAACTGGATGTTTTGGGAAAAGCTCTATCCAATCCTGAAAGACCGTTCACGGCCATTATCGGCGGCGCAAAAGTAAAAGATAAAATCGGCGTCATTGAAAATTTATTGGATAAAGTTGATCACTTGATTATCGGCGGCGGACTGTCTTATACCTTTACAAAAGCGCAAGGCTACGCCATCGGTAAATCATTGGTGGAAGAAGATAAAATCGAATTGGCAAAAGGATTTATCGAAAAAGCGAAAGAAAAAGGCGTTCAGCTTCATATGCCTGTCGACGCAGTGGTGGCAAACGAGTTTTCAAAGGATGCCGAAAGCAAAGTGGTCAATATCGAGGACATTCCGGAAGATTGGATGGGACTGGATATCGGACCGAAAACGGCAGAACATTATGCCAACATCATCAAAGAATCAAAACTGATCATTTGGAACGGCCCAATGGGTGTGTTCGAGATGGACAAATTCGCAAATGGTACCAAAGCGGTGGCACAAGCCATGGCGGAAACAGAAGGCTACACGATTATCGGTGGAGGCGATTCGGCTGCAGCAGTTGAAAAATTCGATGTTGCACAGAAAATGAATCATATCTCTACAGGTGGAGGAGCTTCACTTGAGCTGATGGAAGGAAAAGAACTTCCAGGCATTGTGGCGCTAAACGATCAATAAGGAGGCAATTTCATGCGTAAACCCATCATTGCTGGAAACTGGAAAATGTTCAAAACATTTGACGAGGCAGTAGAATTTGCAGAAAACGTACGCGAAAAAGTCCCATCGGAAGAAAAGGTTGATGCCGTCATCTGCGCGCCCGCGATTTATTTGCCAACATTGGTTGATATTGCGGCGGAAACGGACTTGGCAATCGGTGCACAAAACATGCATTTTGAAAACGAAGGAGCCTTCACGGGAGAAATCAGTCCTTCCCAACTTGCCTCCATACATGTAGATTACTGTATTATCGGCCACTCGGAACGCCGCGAGTATTTCAATGAAACAGACGAAGCGGTAAATAAAAAAGTAAGAGCGGCATTAATGAACGGAATTGTGCCAATCATTTGCTGCGGCGAAACATTGGAAGAACGTGAAAGCGCTAAAACGGAAGAAAAAGTAGCTTCCCAAGTGACGGAAGCTTTGGAAGGGTTTTCGCCGGAAGAAGTTAAACACATGGTCATTGCGTATGAACCAATTTGGGCGATTGGAACCGGCAAAACGGCCACTGCAGATGACGCCAATGCAGTTTGCGGCAAGATTCGTGAAGTGGTGGAAGGCTTGTATGGTGAAGAAACAGCCAGTACAATCCGAATCCAATATGGCGGCAGCGTAAAACCTGAGAATATTGAAGAATTGTTATCAAAAGAACATATTGATGGCGCCCTTGTTGGAGGAGCCAGCTTGCAAGCGGATTCTTATTTGGCACTGTTAAATCAAGCAGCCAAATAAAACCCTTGCCTTTATAAATGCTAGTGGCGCAGTACAGCATTTGAACTGCGCCATGTGAAATTGATAAAAATTAATGGAGATGTAAAGGAAAATGCCTAAACAACCTGTTGCATTAATTATTTTAGATGGCTTTGCATTGCGCAACGAGACGTTCGGTAATGCAGTGGCACAGAGCAAGAAACCAAATTTCGATCGCTATATGTCCGAATATCCTCATTCCACATTAATCGCAAGTGGCGAGGCAGTTGGGCTCCCGGACGGTCAAATGGGGAATTCGGAAGTGGGCCACTTGAACATTGGTGCAGGACGCATCGTTTACCAAAGTTTAACGCGAATCCATAAATCGATTCGAGATAATGATTTTTACAAAAACGAAAAGTTCCTGGCGGCAGTCGAGCACGCAAAAGAAAATAATTCTAAACTGCATTTGATGGGCTTGTTATCGGACGGCGGCGTTCATAGCCATTATGAGCACCTTTTTGCTTTGCTGAAACTGGCAAAGTCAAACGGCCTAGATGAAGTCTATGTCCATGCATTCCTGGATGGGCGCGATGTGGGCCCGACAACGGCAATTGGCTACATAGAAGAGACTGAAAAGCAGATGAAAGAAATCGGTGTTGGTAAATTCGCTTCCATTCATGGCCGCTATTATGCAATGGACCGCGACAAACGATGGGAACGAGTTCAGTTATCCTACAATGCGTTGGTGGATGGAATTGGGCAAACCGCAGCTTCTGCCAAAATCGGGGTTGAGTCTTCCTATAGTCGTGAAGTGACGGATGAGTTTGTTATTCCTTTCGTTATTACGGAAGAAGGGAAGCCGGTTGCCACAATCGATACGAACGATGCCGTGGTGTTCTTTAACTTCAGGCCGGACCGAGCAATCCAGCTTTCAACCGCTTTTACAAATGATCAGTTTATCGGTTTCAAGCGTTCTGAAAAACATCCGAAAAACTTGAAATTTGTGAGCTTCACTCATTACAGCGAGGATGTAAATGCAGAAGTGGCGTTTGAAAATGTGGATTTGGTGAATACTGTCGGTGAAGTGATTTCCAGAAATGGATTAACGCAGCTTCGTATTGCCGAAACCGAGAAATACCCGCATGTTACTTTCTTTATGAGTGGCGGGCGCGAACAAAAATTCCCGGGTGAAGAACGGATCTTGATTGCTTCGCCTAAAGTCGCTACATATGATTTAAAACCTGAAATGAGTGCTTATGAAGTAACAGATTCTTTGGTTGCCGAAATTGAAGCAGACCGTTTTGATGCCATCATTTTAAACTTTGCCAACCCGGATATGGTCGGACATAGCGGCATGCTGGAGCCAACCATCAAGGCGATTGAAGCGGTGGATGAGTGTTTGGGAAGAGTGGTTGATGCCATCCTGGAAAAAGGCGGAACGGCCATTATTACAGCGGATCACGGCAACTCGGATGAAGTAGTTACGCTGGAAGGGCAGCCCATGACAGCCCATACAACAAATCCTGTTCCGGTGATTATCACCAAAAATGATATTTCAATGCATGACGGCGGAATTTTGGCGGATCTTGCGCCAACTATGCTAAAATTACTAAATATAAAGCAACCTCAGGAAATGACAGGAAAACCATTATTTGAAGATTTGAAATCATCCAGCTTGCTTTAATCCTAAATCTGAATGATTTTAATAAAAATTAATCTGCAACTAACATTAATGAACTTAGACTAAGTACGCCACTACTTGCGCGCAACGTCTAAGTGACCTGCATTGTGCAGGCCTATCAAATTTGAATCATAAAGGAGAGTTCATTATGCCATTCATTACACAAGTTTACGCTCGCGAGGTTTTAGATTCACGCGGTAATCCGACAGTTGAGGTTGAAGTATTTACAGAGTCCGGGGCATTTGGCCGTGCGATTGTTCCTTCGGGTGCATCAACTGGAGAATATGAAGCGGTTGAATTGCGCGACGGCGACAAATCCCGCTATCTGGGTAAAGGTGTTTTAAACGCAGTAGAAAACGTGAACACAGTGATTGCCGAAGAATTGGAAGGGAATTATTCCGTTCTTGATCAAGTGGTCATTGACAAAGCTTTAATCGAACTAGATGGTACTGAAAATAAAGGGAAACTGGGAGCAAACGCAATCCTTGGGGTTTCTTTGGCAGTAGCACATGCTGCGTCAGATTACCTTGACATTCCTTTATATCAATATCTTGGTGGGGTGAATGCGAAACAACTGCCGGTTCCAATGATGAACATTTTAAATGGCGGTGCGCATGCGGATAACAACGTGGATATACAAGAATTCATGGTCATGCCTGTAGGTGCGGAAAGCTTCCGTCATGCCCTTCGCATCGGCGCGGAAATTTTCCATAGCTTAAAAGCTGTATTAAAAGATAAAGGCTATAACACGGCAGTGGGCGATGAAGGTGGATTCGCACCAAACCTTGGTTCAAACGAAGAAGCTATCACGGTGATCTTGGAAGCGATCGAGAAAGCCGGCTACAAGCCTGGCGAAGAAGTTCGTTTGGCAATGGACGTTGCATCTTCCGAATTATTCAACAAAGAAGATGGCAAATACCATTTGAGCGGGGAAGGCGTAGTGAAAACATCCGAGGAAATGGTTGATTGGTATGAAGAGTTGACTTCTAAATACCCAATCATCTCCATTGAAGATGGTTTGGATGAAAACGACTGGGCTGGCCATAAATTACTGACAGAACGTATCGGAAAACGCGTTCAATTAGTTGGGGATGACCTATTCGTGACAAATACAAAGAAACTTGCTCAAGGAATTGAGCAAGGCGTAGGCAACTCCATCCTGATTAAAGTAAACCAAATCGGTACATTAACGGAAACGTTGGATGCGATTGAAATGGCAAAACGTGCTGGCTATACAGCCGTGATTTCCCACCGTTCTGGCGAATCAGAAGATGCAACAATTGCGGACATCGCGGTTGCAACAAACGCTGGCCAAATCAAAACGGGTGCTCCTTCCCGTACGGACCGCGTTGCAAAATACAACCAATTGCTTCGAATCGAAGATCAATTGAGCGCAACAAGCCAATACCTTGGATTACAATCATTCTATAACTTAAAATAAATGATCAACTAAGCGAATTAAAGCCTCTAATTTATAAAAGTCTCATCACTTTTATAGATTGGAGGTTTTTTGTGCTGTTAAATGTTTCCTCATTTTAGCAAGTTTTGGTTTGTTCTCTTGTTCGCTCCTTTGAAATGTATGATAATGGAATTAGCCACAAAATATGAAAGGGCCGAATATGAATGATCATCAACTATCACGTATTGCGACGGCTTTGGACTCAATCGCTGCAGAATTGAAGAGCAGCTATGATTTAAAGGAAAACTATCATCCTATTACGCCCCTTGTAAATGAAAGATTAAAAGAGATTGCCGGTGAAAACGAGCCATTCGAGCCGGCAATGGCAAGATTATTACTCCAATAAGCCAAGTGATTTTTAGTAAGCATGCAACAGGAAGAGCGGAGGAACTATGAAAAAATTTTTAATTACACTATCGGTACTTGTCGTCATTTTAGCCCTCGGTACAGGAATCTACTATCTAAGTCAATTTTTGAACCAGCCTACTGAAGAAGAAATCCAGTCAGCTCAGGAGGAAATTGACGAACAATTTAAAACGGCAGAAGCGAACATGCCGGAAGGAGAAAGACTTGATTTACAAGTTGAATTTCCCGACGACATGGAAGAGTCTCGAATGATCACGATTATTCACCAAATGTCCCATCAAAAAGTGAAAGCAAGCGACAAATGGGGACAATACCAAATCACCCAAGAACGTGTAAATCGTTTGCTTGAGGTTGCTAAAAGGAATCAACCAGCTTATAAACACGGCAATGTGTATGTGGATATTTTGGGGAAATGGTCGGAAGGCGATTTTTCTAAAGCAGATGAACACCATAATAAGGTTTGGGCTATTTTAGGTGGAAATGTGGGCCAAGCAACGGGATTACTATCACCTGTCGAGGAAAAGGCCTATATTGAAAAGCATTTTAAAAGTACGTCAACCGAAGAAATGAAAAAGAATGAGCAAGATGAGGGAGAATAGTATTCCCAAATCAATTTTCTAAATAAGCCTAATTGGTTCTTACAATCTCTTAAACTGGGTTCTAAATCTTAGAATCCGGTTTTTTGCATAAGAAAAGCTATCCCCACGTGGAATGAGGATAGCGAGTGAAGCGTAAATTATTTTGCGAATTTCACCATTTCTTCAGAGACGAAGAATTTTTTATCATTATAAACGGCTACTGAGTTAAATTCGCGAGTATTTGGGTTATTGCCTGCTACTTCAACTGTCACGATATTTTTGTTTTCAGGAATTTTAACTACACGCTTGTTTTTAGTTGCAACAAATACTGGGTTGTTTTCATCCGTTTTATCGATTGTTGTTGTATAGCCTGCTTCTTTGAATGCAGCTTCTGCATCAACAAAGATATCGTCAGTTAATTCGCCTAAATCAAAGCCCATTGCTTTTGCCATTGTATGAGCAAGATCCGTGTTTTCCACCAATCCAGTTGGCTTTGCAGGTCCGTAAGAATATAGGAATACATCTTCACCAGTGTGGCCACCTGTTGTAAATCCGATATTAGCGCGGTTAGCAAGCAATTGAGAAAGTGTTGAGCCTAATTTTTTGCTATTTTTTAATGCATCTAATTCTTCAGCAGTCAGATCTTTTAAACCATAAGCTGCCGCCACTTCTTTAATGTTGGATTTGTCTTCGTTAAGCAAGCTTAAAGCACCTTCAACTGTCATTGTCGCTTTTTTTAATGGGTCAATGTAAGCTGAAACTGGTGTTTCGTCGTAATTAGAGTCTGTGTTTTTGTTTCCGATTGAAATACCGCTGTTGCCATGGTCAGTTACAGCGATAACCAATGTCTCTCCATCTTTTTCAGCAAATTCCAATGCTTCCGCTACTGCATCATCAAATGCAAGGAAATCAGAAATCATACCGATTGGATCATTAGCGTGTGCTGCCCAGTCAATTTTACTTCCTTCAACTGCCAAGAAGAAACCGTCTTTATCTTCACTTAAAGTGTCGATCGCTTTTTCTGTCATTTCAGCTAGGGAAGGTTGTTCCGGTTTTGTTTCTTTACGATCAAACTCATAAGCCAATGCACTTGGTGCAAAGCTGCCCCATAGTTTATCGGAGTCTGATTTCAATAGCTCATCACGAGTTGTCACATAATCATAATCTTTCTCTTCAAGAACAGTCAGAAGGTTTTCGCCATCTTTACGCGTTTTGTGTAAAGAATCAGATCCGCCGCCAAGGACAACATCGATATTTTGGAAGACTTGTTGTTCTCCGATATCGTTATAGTTTGAACGGCTTGGTGCATGAGCAGAGAAACCGGCTGGTGTCGCGTGCTGGATTTCGGAAGTGGAAATAATACCTGTTGCGCGGCCTGTTTGTTTAGCGCCTTCCAATACATTTGCTACAGGTTTAAAGTGGTCTTCTTCTGCTACCGGCTCAACACCTGGAGTCGTTACAACGGATGGCAGCACACCAACATAACCACTGTTCGATTTATTGCCTGTTCCCAAAGCTGTACCAGCTGGGCCGGAGTCAGTAATCGCCGATTCCGCGGAATATGTGCGAACTCCTCCAGTTACAATGTTATCCAATGCCAAGCTGTCGCCTTTATACCAGCGAGCAAGTGTACTCACCGTACTGCTGCTTCCGTCCATTACTAGCATAATGACATTTTTTGCTTCACCATTTTTGTTGTTTGGTGCTTTTTCTTTTGCATTCGCATCAGACATTGTTGCAAATCCGATTGATGATAGAGCAAGTGTTCCGACTAAAGCTGCCGAAAGCCATTTCTTTTGAATTGTTGGCATGATCCATCCTCCTAAATTGTTTACTTACAAGTACCATACTAATAGCCGAATCTTTAGAAATAGTTTCAAGAATGTAAATTTATATTAAGACAGTCTAAATATTATATTAATTGCTATTATTTTGATGAAAACTAGGGAAAAGAAAAAGTTGAATTTTAATATATTTCGTCTAAAATGATAAAAATCTAGGATGCAAAAAATCGGGAAATAGGTTTATGATGGTTATAGCCAGTGCAAACAGAAGGAGGAATATTGTGCTCAAAATTTATGGAATCATGGCGTTTACAATGTTTTTATGGGGCATCAATCTTGCTCTTTTAAAACTTTTGGTACTGGATATTCCGCCGATCGTCATGCAGGGAACAAGAATTTTTGTAGCGGGCATCTCATTATTTCTCATTCTATTAATCATGAAAAAGAAAATAATCTATAAAGAAATGCCTTGGAAGCTTGTTTTATTAGCGACTTTGCTGGGTGTCATCGGGCATCACTCCCTCTTGGCTGCCGGGCTGCAACAAACAACAGCCATTAAATCTTCCCTTATATTAGGCTTGGCACCTTTAATTACGGCAATCATTGCAGTTGCCACAAGATCAACCTCGCTAACCAAATTAAGATTCTTTGGATTTGTCATAGGGTTTATTGGAATTTCCGTAGCGGTAGTAGAGGATGCCTCGGCTATAAGCGGTTTTGGATTGGGCGATGGTTTAGTGTTAGGGTCAATTATCGTTCAAGCATTCAGCTTTTTTGTCATTCGGCAGATTACGTTAACAATCCCGCCGCTTGTGCTTACAGCGTATTTGCTGACAATCGGCTCGTTTATCATGCTGCTTTACAGCTTAGTAGTTATGCCAGAATCATTTGCAGCGTTTACAACACTTCAACCTATTATGTGGGGCATATTTTTATTTTCGTCTATTCTCGCGACCGCAGTTGGGCATAGTTTATATAATTCGATGATCAAGAAAATAGGCACTGCAGAGACAGCGATTTTCACGAATTTAAGTACCATCTTCGCATTAATCGGAGCCGTCGTGATTTTAGGTGAACCGCTGCATGCATCACAAATCTTTGGCTGTTTATTGATTATTGTAGGGGTATTGATTGGAACAGGCGGAATTGAAGAATGGATTCGGGCGAGAAAGCTAAAAAACCAGCCCCAAGAACAATATGAAGGAAGTTAAAGAGGTATCCTATTTTTAGGCAGTAAAAATAGCGTTGAAAATCAAATTCTGCTCGATTATTGTATCTTCAACCTATTTTTGCTATACTGTAGCTTGTTGGCAAACAGGAAAGTTGTTCTAACTTTCTTATTTGCATAAGCGCAACAAGGCTTATCACCTCAAAAAGCTTGGCGATAAGTCAAGTTTTCTAATGAAGTTTCTATATCAGGAGGTGGAGTTATGCACACATTGTTATTAACATTATTGATCATCGTAAGCGTTGCCTTAATCGTGCTGGTCTTACTGCAATCTAGTAAAAGTACTGGTTTGTCAGGTGCCATCTCGGGTGGAGCTGAGCAGCTTTTCGGTAAGCAAAAAGCAAGAGGAATGGAATTGGTTCTACATAGATTAACAATCGTACTTGCTGTTTTGTTCTTTATTTTAACTTTGGCCATCGTGAAAATTTAACTAAAACATTGAATCCAACGCCTAACCGAAGCATGGTTAGGCGTTTTCATTTATAATAGGGGAGAAAATTATGTATATAAATGAATAAGTTGGAGGAATTCTCAATGCGCAATGCACAGTTGAAACCGTTTTTCTTCGAAGCAGGAAAGCGTGCGGTTTTATTATTACATGGATTTACCGGCAGCTCTTCCGATGTTCGCATGCTTGGCCGGTTTCTTGAAAAAAGGGGCTATACCTGTCTTGCTCCACACTACAAAGGCCATGGCGTTGCCCCAGAAGAGCTGATTACAACAGGACCGGACGAATGGTGGGCGGATGTTGTGGAAGCATACAATACATTGCAGGAGAAAGGCTATGAAGAAATTGCCGCCGTTGGGTTATCGTTGGGCGGCGTATTTTCATTAAAGCTTGGTTTAAACAAGCCTGTAAAAGGAATTGTAACTATGTGTTCCCCCATGACCATGCGCACGACGGACAAAATGTTCCAGGGCGTGCTAAAGTATGCAAAAGATTATAAGCGATTTGAAGGTAAAGGTGAACAGGAAATTGAACAAGAAGTAGAGGCGATTCGTGCAAAAGGAATGCCTTCCTTGCCCGAGCTGCAGCAGCTCGTTCAGGATGTTCGCAGCGAGCTGGATTTGATTTATGCACCGTTATTGGTGGTACAGGCAAAAAATGATGAAATTATTGACCCTCAATCCGCTCATATTATTTATGAGAATAGTGAATCCTTAAATAAACACATCAAATGGTTCGAAGAGTCGGGGCATGTGATTACATTGGATAAAGAAAAACAGCAATTACATGAAACGGTTTATGAATTTTTGGAATCCCTCGAGTGGGAACAAGAATGATCAAACTTAAACAGCATGCTTAGTATTGCAAAAAGGAGGGAAAATCATGACCCAAAAAAATGAATTACAAGAACGAATACTGGATTTATTGAAGCAAGATGATTATAAACCGATGAAGGTCGATGAAATTGAAGAAGTCCTTGGGCTGGAAGAGGCGGAAGAGTTCAAGCAATTGATCAAAACACTTGTCCGTATGGAAGATGAAGGGTATGTCGTGCGCTCCCGTTCCAACCGCTATGGACTGCCGGAACGAATGAACCTGTTAAGAGGGAAATTTATCGGCCATGCCAAAGGGTTTGGCTTTGTAACGCCGGAAGAGGCAGGGATGGATGATATTTTTATCCCGCCTCACGAAGTAAACGGTGCATTAAATGGCGATATTGTACTCATTCGCGTGTTGAAGGAAACATCGGGTGACCGCCGGGAAGGTACGGTCATCAAGGTAATTGAACGCAGCCAGACGACTTTTGTGGGTACATATCAAGCAAATAGAGGGTTTGGCTTTGTTGTCACGGATGATAAAAAATTAAACATGGATATTTTCGTGACGAAAGAAGATTCCCTTGGCGCGGTGGATGGACATAAAGTCGTGGTTGAAGTCACAAATTGGCCGGATGAAATCAAATCCGCAACCGGCATAATCACAAAAATCCTGGGGCATAAAAATGATCCTGGTGTCGATATTTTATCGATCATCTATAAACACGGCATTCCGCCGGAGTTCCCGCAAGCAGTGGTGGACGCTGCAGGGGAAGTGCCGGATGAAATCACGGAAGCTGATTTGGTTGGCCGCCGCGATTTACGCGACCAAACGATCGTAACGATTGACGGCGCCGATGCGAAGGACTTGGACGATGCCGTGACCGTGACAAAAAATGAAGACGGTACGTATAAGCTAGGCGTTCATATTGCTGATGTGAGTTATTATGTGAGAGAAGGTTCATTGATTGACCAAGAAGCTTATGACCGAGCAACGAGCGTTTATTTAACGGACCGCGTAATTCCGATGATTCCGCATCGTTTATCCAACGGCATTTGTTCCTTGAACCCACAAGTGGACCGTTTGACATTATCATGCGAGATGTTGATTGACCAAAATGGACGCGTGGTGGAGCATGAAATTTTCCAAAGTGTAATCAAAACAACGGAGCGTATGACGTATACGGATGTTTATAAAATTTTGGAAGAAGATGATGAAGAACTGCTTCATCGCTACGAAAAGCTTGTGCCGATGTTTAATCATATGGCGGAATTAGCGGAAATTCTAAGAAATAAACGTATGGAGCGCGGTGCCATCGACTTTGACTTTAAAGAGTCGAAAGTGTTGGTGGATGAAGATGGCTGGCCAACGGATATCGTCATTCGCGAACGTACGGTTTCCGAGCGCTTGATTGAAGAATTTATGTTAGCTGCCAACGAAACGGTTGCCGAGCATTTCCACTGGATGAATGTTCCGTTCATTTACCGTATCCACGAAGATCCAAAACCGGAGAAATTGCAACGATTCTTTGAATTTGTGACAAACTTCGGCTTGGTGGTAAAAGGATCGGGGAATTCGGTGCATCCAAAGGCAATGCAGGAAATTATTAAAGCGATTGAAGGAATGCCGGAAGAACCGGTCATTTCGACAATGTTGCTTCGTTCCATGCAACAGGCGAAATATTATCCGGAATCCATTGGCCACTTTGGGTTATCAACGGATTTCTACACACATTTCACTTCTCCGATCAGACGTTATCCGGACTTGATTGTACACCGCTTGATCCGCACGTATTTGATTCAAGGGGATGTGTCGAAGGAAACGACGTTCAAATGGGCGCAAATCATGGATGAAATCGCGGACCATACATCGGAACGCGAACGCCGCGCGGTCGATGCAGAACGTGATACGGATGCGTTGAAAAAAGCGCAATACATGTCCGATAAAATTGGCGAAGAATTCGTTGGGATGGTGTCATCCATTACGAATTTCGGTATTTTCGTCGAGCTACCAAACACGATTGAAGGGCTTGTGCATATTACCAACATGACGGACGATTATTATAATTTTGATGAACGTCAAATGATCATGATCGGTCAGCGTACAAATCGTCAATTCCGTATAGGCGATGAGGTGAAGGTTCGCGTCGCAAATGTTATTATAGAAGAGTCCTCCATTGATTTTGAAATCGTCGATATGGTGAAATCATTTGGCGGAACGCGTAAAGCAGCGCCAAAAGTCATCCATGCCGGTCGAGCAGGCAAAGAGGGCCGCCGAGTAAAAGAAGGCGATGACAAAGGAAAAGGCCGACGCGGCGGAAGAGATCGGAATGGTTCTTCTAGTGAATCGGGTCGATCTGGCGGCCGCAAAGTAAAACAAAAGCAGAAGTTTTACGAAGGCGTAGCCAAAAAATCGAAGAAGAAAAAACCAAAACGAAAATAAAAGGTTTAACCCAAGTGCGTTGAAAAGCGCACTTGGGGTGTTGTTTTTGATTCCAACCTCTCTATGAATGAGTTTGGAATGTGAAAGATTGTGAGGTGTCGCTCTTGGCAAAGGGAACAGGAAAAGTATTAGCGCAAAACAAAAAAGCAAACCATGACTACTTTATTGAAGAAACGATCGAAGCGGGCATGGTGTTGCAAGGAACAGAAATCAAATCGATCCGGGCAGGTAAGGTCCAGCTGAAGGATTCGTTCGTTCAAATTCGGAATGGTCAAGCATGGATTTCCAATATGCATATCAGTCCATATGACCAAGGAAATCGTTTTAACCATGATCCATTGCGCGTTCGAAAATTATTGCTGCATAAAAAGCAAATCAGTGAATTATTAGGTCGCACGAAGCAAGAAGGGTACACGATTGTCCCTTTAAAAATGTACATTAAAGACGGATATGCTAAGCTTTTAATCGGCGTGGGTAAAGGGAAGAAGAACTACGACAAGCGTGATGATTTGAAGAAGAAGGAAGCAAAACGTGAGATGGAACGTGCTTTCAAAGCGAAGAATCAGTATTAAGATTTAATTTGGTGAATTCCGGATATAGAGGCAGAATCAGATATCTTGCGAATTGACCAAGATTGTCTTATAATAAGAGTACAAAGTTGCCAGTAGTGAAAGGCACAAGCTTCAACGCCTTTTCCCCGTATGTGTAAAAACACATCTCTCTAATATAGGGGGACGTTACGGATTCGACAGGGATGGTTCAAGCTTGAGCTGCGCGTCGGAGGTCTCGGCTTCGTCATCAACGGAAGTTATATAATAACTGGCAAACAACAAAATTTAGCATACGCAGCGTAAGCTCGTAAGCGCTCTACCTATCCATCGCCCATGTGGATAACGTAGGGCCCAACTTTAGTGGGATACGGTCGGTGGTGCCGCTTGAGTCACCGTCAAGAGATTTCCAAGCTAGCGTGCAGGACGCCTGTTTGTCGGCATAATGCCACGCGAATCGTAAGTAGGCAAACTACACGCGTAGACGCTTAAGTATTGGAGTTTCTGGACGCGGGTTCGACTCCCGCCGTCTCCATAATTGAATTTATCGTTAGAGATAGCGTTAAATCAACGTTTATAGAAGTTAGGGTATCTAGATGAAGGTGTTAAACTTTCAAAAAGACTCCCTAACTTTTTTCGTTTTTAGGATATTACATTTATATAATGAATTTCGTTTATAAACCTTCTAATTCAGATGATGAATGGGAGGTTTTTTTATTTGGATAAAAGTAGAAAACACGGTGTATTTTCAATGGGAAACGCATGTTTAATCAATCCAAAGAAGAATGATCGTTGGATTCCTATTGAGTATGCTTTGGAAGTCGTATTTAGACAAATGAATATCGCTGGAAACAGGCCGCGTACTATCGACAGCTATGGTTATATTTTCCGTAGCTTTTGCAAGGTAAATAACATCCGCTATGTAGAGGAAATAACAATAGATACAATTTATTTCTATTTGGAGAATTTGGATGTATCGCAAAGAACCAAGAAAATACGTTTGAAAACGATAAAAGCAGTGTTAGGAAAGTTTTATTTTAATGATTGGTTAAAGGAGAAGTTCTGGTTAAAGATTCAAATCAAGGTCGATACAGAAGTGAAAGCGGCAGCTAAAGAAAGTGACATTCTTAAATTAGTTCACTCTATTGATAAATCAACATTCATTGGTTTTAGAGATGTTACTGCAATTTTGTTAATGTATCGGACTGGTATACGCATTCATACACTTTGCGAATTAAAAGAAAGGCATATTGACTTTGAACATAAATATCTAAATTTGGATGGGTCAACATTAAAAAACCATAAGTTTTTAAAACTACCGATAGATGACGAGTTAACAGAAATGCTTCAACTACTAATTAAGCAAAATAAGAAGATACGTCAACACTATAAGATCAGTAATCAAAGTGTGTTCATTACTCAAAATGGCTTATCTATGAGTACGTCAAAATCCTCTAACTGTGCGATTTCAAAGCAGCTTAATAAGTATTCAAAACGTTTTGGTTTAGAAAATATTAACCCTCATGCTATTAGACGAGGATATGCGAAGAATTTGTTGGAGAAAGGTGCTAGTGTGCCGTTGATTAGTAAAGCACTTGGTCATTCAGATTTAGCAGTAACAACACAATACCTTGATCTAAATGTAGATGAAGTAGCCAATAGTTTAAAGGAATATTTATAGACAAATAAAAAGGAGAGTGTTCAAGGCACCCTCCCAAGTACTAAGTGTTTGGCGACACGTTAGTACAACTCTTTAATTACGACAAATTAAATATGAGTTTCAGTCCCTTCATTTTACTTTAAAAAAAGATAAAGTGCAAAGGTCTAGTTTCCTATTGTCTTTTTTAGGTGAAACTCTTTCGTGGTTGCCCACTAACTCGAATCAAAACTAAACTGGAAAGGTTATGACTTAGCCGATGCAATAATTAAGTCTAGGATACAAAAAAGCATTTCCTTGTTAATGCAAGTATCTGAATGGTGCTGACAACCAATAAAGGTCAGGTGTGGAAGATCTGATTAGTTACGGCTATGCAGAATACATCACAAATTGTAAAAGTTGCTGAGTTCCTCGTTAACAGTAGGATAGGCATTAACGAATACGTAGAAGGTCGTATAACGAGTTACAAGAACTATCGGGGGCGGAAGTAGATTAGTAGGTGTATTGTTCGAGAGAACGCATTTAACAAGGGCATACATATACGGATACCTCAAATGACGGATTCATGTATTAAAGCAGATGTCTTGTCTTTGTTAGTTGAATAGTTTTTATTCGCTAACTTAGGCAAACATTATTAGCACCAAGCCGTTTTCCTCAATTCTGGCTTCATGTTTGAGGTTGGTAATTCTATTGTCAAGTTAATTTAATCTCCCCATGTAAATTAAAGAATGCTTAAAAATTTAATATTTCCTGTCCTAATTCAGGTGCTTACAGCAAGTAACTAAGTGTAAGCCACAAAAGAAAAGGGGGGTAATAAATGGTGGCTATGAGAAGTAGTAATGTAATTTGTAAGGATAATCTAAAACCGGGTGAGTTTGAACTATTTCCAATTCAATTAAATTTTTATCTACAGCTAGAGTTAATAAAGCATGTAGATATTAGCGTCTATATGAAGCTATTGCAATTATATAATCGTGAGGAAGGTTACGCTTTCCCTACGATAGCAAGGTTAATGGTGGATTTAAAGATAGGTGGTAAGGCTACTATTGATAATAGCTTAGATAGACTAGAAAAATCAGGACTAATTGAAAAAGCGAAGGGTTATCGAGGAAATAATATTTACTACGTCTACAAACCATTAGATAAATATGAACTTAATAAACTTCTTCCTGAAAAAGTTGTGAAGTATAAAGAGTTTGAAGAAAAAATATTAAAAAATGCAAACCTAGATAAGGTGAGATACCAGCAACACTTACAGGATCAACAGGTGAACTAAGATCAAGCAAATATTTAAAATGTGATTAACAATTCATAAGAATATTGATATACCAGCCTTTGTTTAGATTGAAAGTCACAATTTTTAATAATCACTAAAATAGGGTGTTTTAAAATTGAACTTGAGTAGTTCAGAATCTGTACTTTATATAGTTCTAAAACAGAACGTTATACAAACTTACTTATACAGACTTATATATACAAACTTAAATATATTCTATAAAGAATACTGCTAAAGAGAATGCTATTAAATAAATATAATTAAGAATTGTAATTACGTTCAAATATTGAACCATTGACGACATTGTGGTTTTACGCTGGTTTGTGTGGAGTGGAATGTTGAGAATTTTTCGGAGGGGTCTTAAATGATTGCAAAACCAACTGTTACAGTACAATTAAATAAAGAAGATAATGAAATGTTAAATAATCTGGTCGATAGATTAACCAATGAAACTAGGGTAAATAAAGCACCTTCTAAAGCTGAGGTTTTAAGATATGTGTTAAGGTTTACTAGTCAAAATATGGATTTACCTAAGCTATATGAGGAATTAAGGGTAGAAGCAGAAGTTGATAAAAAGAAAAATGAATTATTGGAACAAGTATATAGTGAGTATAAGAAGAAAACAGATTCAATTATAAGTGAGTAATTATGTGATTAAGTCAGGAAAATATAATTCCTGGCTTTTTTATTTAATCGTGTCCTAAAATTTAATGGATCTGCAAGTACCTAAGTGTAAGGACTGGATAAGTCCTAAAAAACACTTGGGGGTACAGAAAATGAAATATAGTAAAGAGGAACAAGAAACGAATTTTATTTATGAAGCTGCAACAGATCAATGGACAATATATAGTAGCGTTCCATCTCATATTAAATCCTTTATGAAAAACCCTATTCTAAATAAAGAGAATTTCAAGGTATTAACGGAACATGAAGGAAAACCTACTGGCATTGAGTTTAAAGTTGAAAATGCCTTTGTAACAAAGAACTTTTTCAAGAAGAAACGAACTATAAGTGAAGAACATAAACAGGCTTTACGTAAAGGAAGATTAGAAAAAAGGGCATAAAAATAATCCCCCTAAAGCAGTTAAGCAATAAGGGGAATACATATTATATTAAAATGTTCATCTAAATACTACAGCGGCATAAAATTTATAATATTAAAATCTTTATTAAAAGTCTAAAGCTTTCACTCGGTTATTACATAACCTCCGTTTATATCTATATGAAACTAAATTATTTATTACTATCACAGCTATATTTTAATAATTATATTAGTGCCTTATTTATATATAGTGCTATGCACCCGAACGAAGTGAGGTATATCTTTTATAAATGATTCTGTGACAAGAATAGACTTATCCTTAAACCTTAAATACTTATCTTTTCGAGGCTAACGCCCATTTCTTATAACAGTTAATTTAATCTTATATCTCTTAGGTTCTTCTATTACTAGTTCTTAAAACATACCCACTTTACAGGCACTTTTTTAAAGAATTTTTTACCCAATCTTAGAACCCTTGATATGACTGGAATTGTTAAAGTAACAAATTTAGTGATTAACCCTTAATGAACCTGTATAGATTTTTGCCATTTGACAGCATTAGTTTATTAGTCACAAAAAGAGTGATTAACCGTGTGATTATTAAATTCTGTGAACCCTTGATATATAAGGGTTTTTCAAGTTTGTTAATCACAAGGGAAATATTATGTATTATAGCAGGAAAATAGTTCCTTTTGTCGAATTAAGTTGATGAAAGGGGGGGATTATCTATGCCTACTAAGATTACTATGAATAGTGGTAAAGAATTTATAATCGCTGAAAATGCAGAGTACATTATTTCGTCATTTTTTAACGAAAATAAATTGCCGATGGGTGGGACTACTAGGGTTTTGAAAAATACTTTCCTTTGCCTTGATGATAATAGAGATATCTTCATCAATCCGTCACACGTATCATCCGTAGAAACCGTAGATTAACAATTTTCATAAGCACCCATCTTATCTAGGGTGCTTCTTTATACGTGAAATACCGCTTGTACGCTGTGCTTACGTGTGCAATCAGAAAATATTTATTTGCACAAAAGCTAGATAATTAAAGGGTTGAAGCTTTTTTGTTGGTAAGGTATGCACAATTAAAAAAAGAACGACTAATTAGTCATCCAAATAGTTTATTTAGGTATGCTGAAATTATTCTTTTGAAAGTCTTTTTAAAGCATCACCGTTCTGTTCCACCAATTTATTAAACGAGTCTTCAATCCGTACTTTCTTTTTAGCACGGATCAGTGTGCTTTTTGATATTCCAGTTAACTCTTCAACTTGTGTATATGAATTAGTTTCTAACAAATGTAAAGCATGATCAATCTGTTTTTTAGTGTACTTAGGTGGTCTACCTTCCTTAAAGTCAGGACTCTGTTTAGCAATCGCTTTTCCTTCTTGAGTACGTTCTACAATTAAATTCCTTTCCATTTCAGCAACCGCTAGTAAAGTTGTTAAAAAGAAACGTCCCATTGTTGTATTTTCTAAAAGTCCCACATTCAATACATGAACCCTAACACCTCTGGAAAACAGTTCTTTGACTATCTCGATGCCTTCTACAGTGTTTCTTGCTAGTCTGTCTAGTTTAGTTACTACTAACGTGTCACCCTCTTGTATAAGATCCATAACGGCTTTTAATTTTGGTCTATCTGCTTTAGTTCCAGTGAATTTCTCAGAATAAATTTTATCGCAGCTTTCATTTTCTAATTGTTGTAATTGTACCTCTAGATCTTGTCCTTGCGTTGACACCCTTGCATATCCATATCTCATGTTGTTACACTCATTTCTATGTATTTTGAGGTTTGCTTATGACACTAAGTAATGACACCTTTTGATGTCTTGATAATACTGGATCTATAAAACGGTGTCAATACTTTTAAGTTATGACACTTTCATAAAAAAATAAAGCCGAATATAATTCGGCAAATTAAATCCTATACTCAATTTGTCTTACTTGTTACCATTTTTATTTAAAAGCCAAACAATAACGGCCACTAGACTGGCCCCAGATACATACTTCATAGCGTAAATGATAGTTTCTATTATTTCTTTTTGATTATTTGATTTAAAGTAATCTTTTAAAACATCTGCTTTTATATCATCGTTTTCTATACCTTTAATTGCTTCAATGATTTGAAGTGCTTTTTCTTTTTCGTTTATAGAAACCTCTTTATCTAATTCAGTAAAATGCTTTAAAAAATTCAGTTGTTCAAAAGTTTCACCAATTTTGTTTCGAATTTCTGAACCTTTTTCACCTACTTTATTTCTTAAGTCAATTATTTTATTACTTTCATTTTTCTCCACTTTCTCTTCCATCGGTTTCACCTCTCAATTGATTACTATACTAAATCAATATTACTACATCTTCCATATATTGAAAATAATATAGTATCTAGTTTAGAGTACTATCCACTTCTAAGAACAAATGAAACGTAACTATCACAAGTCAACCACAAAGGATTGAACCCCCATGCCCCTTGAAAGTAAAAGTGTTACCACGTATCAAAAATCACTTTCAAAAGGGGGTACTACAAAGGACGGTATCAGGAAGGTATATGAAACGGTAATAGGAAAGTATATGGAACAGATCAGGAAGAAACGAAAAAAAGGAAAGAAAAGAAAAAGAAAAGAAATGAAAAGAACCAGCACCAGCAATGATTGAATGACAAACAGAAAGAAAAAGAAAGTGAAATGAAAAGAAAGACAAACAACTATAAAGGGAACAATACTGCACTAACAGTAAAGTCAGTACAGGTGCTTTTCTTTCTATACATAGGCAAGGTATACAAGGGGGTAGAGGCTACTGTATATGGTCGGTCTGGTACTTGTAAAATATACACCATGTTTTAAAAACCTTTTTCGACGGTAAGCTAATAAATAGACGATGAGAGGACGATTTTAAGCCATTTAACCTTAACTTTGTGGGTAGTTGTCTGTTTCGATTCGTCTGAGGGCTTTATATTGGTAAGGGGTGGTTAAGGTTTTTGGCATTATGAATCAGCCTTATCCATATAAAAATTTTGCGGTATTTTTTTATAACTTTTTAAGCACAAAAATGAAGACTAAAGCTGTTAGAACTTAATTAGCTGTACTTAGCCTTAGCCTGTTTCTTTCTATATTCCTCATTCACAGTGTTCTTACAATCAAAGCAGTTAAACCTTTTACCTAGAAAGCCTGTCTTTTCCTTAGGAAAGCTGTGACTAGGTTTAATAGAATGACAGCTAGTACACTCTAAATAAAGGGTGTCAGTGTCGTCTTTATATGCTTTACGTCCTCTACTACTCATAGCGTATAATCTTAATTCTGTCACTCTATCAACCCCTCAGACTTAAAGTAATGTTTTAGGATATTAGGATTAACCTTTAGTTCCTGTGCTATTTGTTGATAGCTGTAATCCTCCCATATCATTTCGTTAACCTTATTTAGTAAGGCTTGTTGGTCTTTCTTCTTACCCTTAGCTTTATGTCTAGCACTAACGTGTTCTAATCGTTCACCATTCTTGTCACCATAAGGCATATTACATAGGTGTTGCTGGTGTTGTTTACCTAACATATGACCAGCCTTACTAAAGAAAGAAACCCCACACTTATTACACTTACAGACCATTACAGCATGAGGATTAACATAAGCTGTGAGAGGTGTTACAGTGCCACCATAGATCTCACTTAATTTAGTTTCAAACTGTTCTTTATTCAATATAATGACCACCTTTCAAGTAATAGAAAAACCCCACCAGCAATAAAGCCAGTGGGTTATTTTTATGGAAAATTATATTATTAACGTCTATCGTTCATCGCAAGTCCAGCCCTTGCACGTTCCACTTTAGCTTTTGCTTCTTTCTCAATAAACTCTTGACGTATAGCCTCGCGTTTTTCATCAGCCTCACGTAAAAGACGGTTATGTTCTGCTAAAGCGTTACCTAGTTCGTCTTGTTCTTCCGGTGTTACTTTCTTTTGTTCATAGATAGAGAAACCGCTATTCATAGGAACAATTTTTTCATTTCGTCGCATTTCATCAACTGCCATACCTAAGGACATACGAACTGTTAAAGGTAAATTCTTGATTTGGTCATGTGCCTTAGCGTCTCCGTGTGCTAAAGCCTTTACTAATTCTTGATTATATTCTGCCATAGTTAAAACCACCTTATTTTAGATTTTTTTAAGTTTTTCCCTTTAAAGAGAAATTACTATTGTGTAGATGAATAAAATAGGGAAGGCATTAAGCCAACCCAACTCAATAGGAGGTTAATTTATTTTCATTTAATATTAACGGTGAACTAACTTTCCCCTAATACTAGTGTATAAACACATAGGTCAGTACAGGGTGTTTCTAATATTTTATTATTGTGCTTAATTTGTTTTTCTTATGTGGAAAATACCTAATAATTACTTTATATAGTTATATAAAAGCAGGTGTGTTAGGGCTGTAGAATCAAAGTGGCTTCTAAAGATAAAGTTTTTAAAGGAAAACTAGGCGATTACTCTGATATTTTATTCAATAGAGGGCAAGTGAATAGTTGTTAGAGGGTTAAGTTAATAGAAAAACTCTATTATTAGGTAGAATTGGATTAAAAAGAACACTTTAAATTTTAAGGGAAATGTTTAAAATATTTCCTCAGAAATTTTTGAAGTGAAGATGATTATTATTTAATTGAAATAAAAATGGACATGTGTTGGAGTCGATAATAAATAGAGGTGTAGCTACTTTATGAATTACACCTCTATTTTTCTTAATCTTTTCTTGTGAGTAGAAAAATAAATGTTAAGCCTAATACGATGATTGTGATAGTCGAGTTATACTCATCTAATAAATCATCCAATTTATTGTCAACAGTACTATTTAAACCATTTAATATAAATCCAAAAATAATAAATAAAGAAAAAGCAATTGCAATCCAGAAAGCACGTTTATTAGGCTTTTTTTCAATTTTTTCTACTATTAGTAATAGTACAAATGAGAACATCGCTATACATAAGCCCCAAACAGAATTTATATTACTTACTGATGGAAGCAATGTTGCAGCACCGTAAATTATAATAGCTGTACCTATTATGTAATAAAAAGCTAATCTAAGGTTGTTTGGTTTAAACACTTTAAGAATTTGATTTATTAAAAGTCTTAATAAGCGATATTTCCCATTAAGACATTCAGTATAAATTAAATGAATAATAACTAGAACATCTAGCCATATAAGATAATCAATAATGCTGAGTCCCATAACTGTATCTCCCTTAATTATTTCAAAGTAATAATGTAGAAATTTTTACTAATAATGATAGATTTGAATATTAAAGTGAAAAGTGTGCAAGAAAAGTAAGAACTGTCTTATATATTTCCTTAACAGTATCCCAACCAGCAACTATAGTAATTATAGAAGAGATCAACCCAACTATTATAATTATAAAGTTTATCAATTTAATGATTATGTTTTCAGATATTTTCATGAAAGTACCGTACTTAATAATTCCAGACCAATATAGTAGAGTAATTGGAAATGTTACAAAAAACTGTACGCCTTCTTGAAGAAGCTGAATAGGGTTCTTCATTTCTCTTTTAATTCTAGCAATTGTTTCTTCGTAATTTGATATTCGAATTAAAAAGAAATTGTTTACCCCTTGTAATTCATCAGATATTATTACTGGATTTCTTAAAGATTGGACAATATTGACCACAAGGGGATAGTTACTAATCATATAACTGGAAAAAGCAGGTCTATAATCGACAAGACCTGTTGAACCTAATAATTCCTGTGCCTTTCCCGATTTTTTGATTAAATATGTATATAATTGGCTTTCTTCCTCAGTTTGTGTCTCTCTATTTAAGAACTTATCTAAGTATAGAACATAGCGTTCGTTATACTCTAATAAGAATTGTAATTCTTTATTAAATCTAGAAATATCTCGGATTTTTAATATAAATCCGAAGGCAATTAGCCCAAACAATATAATAAAAAAATAAACAATTTTGCATCTCTCGAAATAACCCAGCAGGTTATGTTTTATTTCCTTTCTTTTTGTGATTCTCTTGGTTTTGAATGTTGCTTACTTAAGTAGATTTGTATTAAAGAATCAATTGCTACAAAAGTTACGAATACTTCCTTAATAACATTTAACATTTCGGAAGGAATAATATTTAGATTGATATTTGAAAATGTTAGGAAGTTATAAGAAATATAAATAGCTATCATTATCATGTAGGTGTACATTCTAGTGAAAGCAGTGTTTGTATATTTTTTTAGATAATTTCTAAACAATTTAGTTTTAAAGGATTCAATTATAAATCTCATCACTAGGTTACTCTTATATGCAAAGAAGAGAACTGATAACAAACTTAAAATATATATAATTCCTTGACTATATTGTTCAAGAATAGAATATTTTTCTCCTAGTCTCAGAAATAATAAGGAAGGTAAAAAATAAATACCTAGAAATAAAATTATTGATAAAATAGGTGCAAATGTATACTGAAAATAAATAAAACCAATAGCAGGTATAACTAAAATTTTATTATAAATAAATGAAAGTACCTTATTTTTTTTAAGTATTTCAGAAAATAAGATACCTACACCAGTAATGACTAAAAAGTAGCCCAACCAACCTTGTAAAATAGTGTTGAAGATACCATCAACTGAAAGTGATAAATTCCTTACAAGCAAGTAGCCCATAAATATAAAAAATATGCCTATAATCTTTGCAATAATCACATAATCACTTCCTGATTTAAACTGTTAATTTTTCGTTAAAAAACGCTTTAATTCATCTATAGAGAAAGCTGGTTTTCTTTTGTGAAGCATAGCATGACAATTAGGGCATACAGGTCTTAGATCAGCAATAGGGTCAACTTCATATTCTTCTCCAATTTGATTTAATTCAATTAGATGGTGGACATGGATAAACTCTTTTCCAACTTCACCATACATCTCGGCAAAGTTAAATCCACATACTTTACAGTTGTAACCGTAGTGTTCTATACATTTTTTTCTTGCGTCAGGGTTTCTTTCATATGCGTTAACAGTAATTTGTTTCTTCGCACCTTCTATAAATGTTTCATTTTCAGGTAATTCCTCGGTTAGAATAAATTTATCTATTTCCAAAACAGGAGGTAGATCCATGTCAAAATATTTTAACTTAACAACTTGATTTGGGAATGACACCTTTAACTCATCAGTTGTAATAAACTCTTCCTCATTAAAAAATTTAACATTAGTTAGTACAATGCAACCTATTTCACGGTTGTAATCATATTCTGTGTAGTTAATTACAGAATGTTTTTTTGCATATTTATTAGAACGACTTCTTAATTCCTCAATACTTTCAACTCCATTACCATTACCAAACCGTTCCCATGCTTCCTTTATTGTTAGGTTATCGTAATAACTAAAATTACCTAAACCACAAATTTTACGATAAGGTGCTTTAAGCAAAAATAATAGATTATCGCCTTTTGACAATCTTTTAACATTCCAAGGCGTTGGTGTCCAAAAGTTTATCTCATGTGGAATGTTGTTTCTTTTTACTAAATATGTATACCAATCTATGTCTGTAGGTGCTATTGCAAACATACTATACAATCCTTCCATTACAGTAGTAATAATTTCTTTAGAATGGAATAAATGAAACCTATTTTCCATTCATTGCTACTTTAAAATAACTCAAAACATCCACTAGGTGGTAAATTTCATAACCTTTTTCTTTAAGGTCTATATATGAATCTGTTTGTATAGTTCCCTGTACAATAATTGATTTTACTTTCTTAGCCCTAGACTTAAATATTTTCCCACCGCGAGAAACAATTTCAGTTGTAACAAGGGTTTCTATGTTTTTAATAAAAACTTTAAAATTGTCAACATTCTATCCCCCTATCTTTTGATTTGTAACGATCACCTTTGCCTTTACCAACGTAAAATATATCTCCAGTTTTACATATAAACCATTCATATACATAAAAAATCTTTTCTTTGCTTAATCCTTCTTCACTTGGTAAAGTTGAGAGTCCAACTTTTAATTCTCCATTTTCAAAACCAACCTTAATATTCATCACTTCATATCTCCATTTACTTAAATATTTTTATGATAAATTAACCCTTTATAATTAACTACCTAATTAGTTGTTAATAATTAGAAATTGGTTATTATAATTATATAGGAAATTATTCCAAAGGGTGGAGATTATTTGAAAAGTAAACTAATAGATTGGGAAAATTTTTATAAAGAACAAACAGAAATTTTTGAAGAAATGTTTAATAAGTTTGGAGTTCTAATTGAAAATAATGATTATAATAAAGTTCTTTTTGAGACAATATTTTGGGGATATAAAGGATTTTTTAGTCTAGCAGAGTTTGAATATTTATTTGGATATATTTTGAGTAGGAACAATGTAAATGCTAAAACAAATTGTTTTAGTTTTGATGATTTAACAAAAGTCAAAAAATGTTTAGAGTCGCTATTAGAAGCATGGGAACATTCAAATAATGCAAGGAAAGTTAAGGATACGAAAAATATAAAAGATCATACGAAAAATGCCTTATTAGCGTCTGTAACAAGTGATTATGTATTTCAAAGAGGTGAGAAAAATCTAGATTTACTTAGAAAAACGAATATAGGTATTTTTAGTCAGCTTAGTAGGGAAATGAAAATATATTTTGGTTTTAATATTGAAGAAGCCTATTTAATAATGGATTATGTATTTGAAAAATACAAAGAAGCAATTACTGATATTACAAACCAACTTATTAAGGTTACTAATGGTAATAAAAATTTGTTCTTAGAAAAACTGCCTAGTATTGACAAAAGTGCGTTTTTAATAACTATCCCACAATGTTCAAATGAAACTGGATTAGATAGTTCTGTGATAGAAAAGTTTTTTGAAATGTATAAATTAGAAATAGAAACTATTGAGACATCTTATAACTTTAAATACCCGACTGATTATAATTCATTTAGAGAAAATCCTATTATAAAAATGTCTAACGGCTATATATTACCGTGTATGACTACACTTTATTATGAATTAGCACCTAAATTGACTGAGGCTTTAATTAACAATCAGGCTACTAAAGATAAATTTCTTAAAAAAAGAGGAGATTATTTAGAAGAGGAAGTAAATAATTACTTTGCTAGAGTTTTTCCAAATTCAAAACTTTATAATTCACTTTATTATAAAGTTATTGAAGATGGTATAGAAAAAAGGTGTGAATTAGACCATTTAATAATTTATGATACTAATGTTTTTATTGTTGAATCAAAAAGTGGGAAATTTTCAAAGCCTGCTAGGAGAGGGGCATATAATAGTTTTAAACAAGAAGTTCAAGAAAGTATAGAATATGCTTTTAAACAAGCAAAACGAACTAAAAACTATATCTTTGATAATGAAATTCCAATTTTCACTGATGAAAATGGAACAGAAATTACTGTTAATATAAATAAAGATTTAGTTATAAATTGGTTTTTAATAAATGTAACTTTAGAAAATTTTGGTGAAGTGGCTACTAATCTTAGTACATTAAATGATATTGGTATATATGAATATAATGAATATCCTTGGTCAGTTAATTTAAACGATTTAGAAAAAATATATGAATACTTAAAGCATCCAAGTCAATTTATTCATTATATATATAGAAGACTTCAATCAAATAATAGTCAAACTAATAAGGTTTTAGCATTTTATGAACTAGATTTTTTATATCATTATCTGAATCACAATATTTATTTTGAAGATGAAGAAAAAGCAATAATTTTTCTAGAAACAGGAGGTAATGAAGTACTAAACAATGCGATAACCGATAAGGAAGACCTTAGTAAGTATCAGCAATATATGCCTCTTGAAATTCTACAAGTAATAGAAGAGTTAGAAAATAAAAGACCACTTGGTTATTCAGAAATAATTTTGAATATATATGAACTTAGTAAAGAAGGAAGAGAAGATTTTATAAATGCCTTCAAAAAGGGTATTGAAGATTATAAAAACGTTAATAAAGAAATAGAAATAATTCTTGAATCTGAAAATTTACTTTCCCATATTTTTATAGCTGAAAAAAAGAATTTTGATACTGAAAAGTGGAAGGGATTAACTCATCTAAGATTTTACCAAGCAAGATATAAAAAAATGGTATGTTTTATAAAGTATATGGACGAGGACGAAGAAAAATTATTTAATGGATTCATGATTTTAAGCGAGAAGGAATGGAGAGAAGATCCTGAGATAGAAATGATTTCTGCGAAATTAGGAAATTATAAACTTAAAGGTATTAGTATAAAGTAGTAGGTTGAGATAGAATAGACAGGAAAATAAATTGATATTTTAAAAGGAACAGTAAAAAGATTTTCTTTTTATTTTGAAAAAATAAGTTATACTAATATCTAGAGAAGGTTCTATAGACCGAGTTCAAATTAAATGTAATACACCTTAACTATATAAACTAAATGAGTGGTGCCGCTTGAGTCACCGTCAAGAGATTTCCAAGCTAGCGTGCAGGACGCCTGTTTGTCGGCATAATGCCACGCGAATTGTAAGTAGGCAAACTACACGCGTAGAAGCTTAAGTATTGGAGTTTCTGGACGCGGGTTCGACTCCCGCCGTCTCCATACAGTGAAATGTACTGAATTTCATGGAGTGTCACAAACGTTGATTTATCAACGTTTATGACACTTTTTTAATGCCTTTGAATTGTCCTGAATTGGACTGAAACCTTATTATCCTTTTTGTTGTTCTTAGTGCATTAATCATTTTAGTTGTATAAAAGGACAGAACAAAAAGGTAGTCTTTATTTTAACTTTAATAATTATTATACTTCTTCTTATTGGTGTGGCGATAGTTATTAGAGTTGTTGTGCAAAATTTCGCTCCATACACCAAAAGATTAGTAACTCATTAATTGTAATTAAATAACACATTGGTAAGCCGTATGCCTTAATAGGGCACGTAAGGTTTGATGAGGGGGTGGCCATGAAAATGGTCACCCTACTCTATGTTTATAGAAAATAATTTGTATAACATATTTTATTCACTATCATTAATATATAACTACATTTGCTGTATAATTTTTTTATAGATATTTTAGTTTTGAAAATTTTATAAATGTAGGTGAATAGATGAATATTGATTACATAACTTTAAGTGCTTTAATAATTTCTATACTTGCACTGATATATACTGTTAGGACGTACTTGTTAAAATCAGGAGAAAAAGTGCGAGGAAGTTATGGTGTAACTTCAACTGTTGATAATGAGGATATATACCTTAGTCGTGTTACTTTGGAAAATTTGAAAGATAGAGCAATTGTAATATTTAGTATCTATTTACAAGTTGGGGAAAATTACTATATAGAGTTAGAAGATTTTGAAGAAGAACCATTAATTTTAAAACCATTTGAAGTATACAGAAGTCATTATGATCCTATTTTATTTTACTCTGTCAATACTAAAAGAATTAAACTTGATGATTTAATTGAGGATAGAAATGTTAAGAAAAAAATTATATTATCAACTTCTAATGGTAAGCATGTGGTGAAACCATTTAAAAAGCACTGGAATCCTATTTCATTATTTTTCAAAAATCATCTAACAGCTGTGGTATCTATAAATAGATTAAAGTATAAGGGAATTGGTTATGGTTCGAATATAAAATATTTGATTGAATTGTCCTATGATAAAGAAGAGGATATTGTAATCAAAGTGCATCAAAATGATTATCAAGTAAAAAAATTTAAGAGCTTTACATACACTAAAGAATGTCTTGAAAATAAGGATACCTTGAAACAATTTATGTTACAACAAAGAGAAGAAGGAAAAATAGATTTTGTAAATATAGAAGTGCATGATTTCAAGAAAGCCTATCTAGATAGATTAAAAAGTTTTAATAAAAATGAAATTATAGAGGCAAAATATTATGGAAAGATGAAATACCATATAATAGGAAAATTATATACAGTATACTCTAATCTAAGATTAAAGTATGAAAACAATAAAATTAAGCGTAACAATCAAAAAAAGATCAAAGGAGTTAATAAAAAAACTAGTGAGTAAATAATATATAATAATAGTTGCTCTTATTATTTGAATCATATATATAAAAATAAACTATTAAAAAGTCCAAAAAAGCCTTATAAACATTGATGTGATAAGGTTTTGGGATCTTAGAACAGTAAACACCCGCCGACTCCGTAAATAAATATTTTAAGTTAATAAAAAGAGAATGGAAACAAGCCATTCTCTTTTTAATTATTATAATTCCCTCCATTTTCCGCAACCAAATAAGTCTTAACTTCCCGTTGCTCCTCATACACCCTTCGAATACGTCCCTCCAAATATTCGGCCAAGGCTTTATCGGTACAATACACATAACATCCCTTTTGCCCGCGTGTCATAAGTGTGCGGTACGTATTCCGGATGATTTGGTCGACTTGTTTGTTGGCTTCTTCTGGTTGCTCTTTCATTTTCTTTTTGATGCCTCTGATGGATTGATCGGTTTTGGCGCGTTTTGTATAATCTGTAATAACCTGTCCATTTTCATATCGTAAATCGTCTCCAACAATGACTCCGACATAATCAAATTCAAGACCCTGGCAGGTGTGGATACAGCCGGCTTCTTGAATGGAATCCTCGCTAATTGCCCAGATTTCATTTCCAAGATTCCAACTGATGGAGAAATTGTGATCTGGGATGACAATGTCATGTACATCGCTTTTGTTTTTTCCTTCAGAAATCCAATCCCAGCAATAACCTGCAACCATTCGCGATTTATTATTTATTTTATTTTTCTCTTTTATTGTTTCAAACAGAGTATTTGGATTATCAAATACTTGGAAGTCATAGTCCATTCCTAAATCATTTTGATTGGCCGTTTCCCGAATTCCCAATACATCATCAAGCCAAGCAATGTAACCATCGGAACCCTCACACCGGAATTGAGAAGCCAGTTCTCCGTGAAATACTTTGACACCCAGTTGTTCTGCAAATTTCTCTATTAAGCCCACACTCCCAATATCCTTTAGCGTTACTTTCTGAGCTTCATCGATAAAGAAAATACTAAACTTTGCACTGTTCATTAGTTCTTTCACTTGGTTTTCGCCCAGGTTGCTAAATAAACCGGATTTTTCATTTAATCGATGAGCTTCATCTACTATCAACACATCGAGCTCATTTTGATCGGCAGCATGAAAGCTTCCTGAACCTTTAAATAAATTATCGATACTTTTCTTCTTCATCGTGCCTTTCAGCTTTGTGGCATAGACATCGCGCGGAGCACTGTTTTTCGTGACATACATGGCGAAAAAGTCTTCCTGGATCATTTGAACAAGTAGGTTGATGGCCAGTACGGATTTTCCTGTACCTGGGCCCCCTTGCACGATAAAAACTCCTTTTTCATTCTCTTGAATGCAAATTTTCGCATAGTGAAGAATCTGTTCATAGACAACTTTTTGATCATCAATCATGACAAATTCAGGATTTCCTTGCAGCATGCTTGCCATACTGTCTTGCAAGGACTTGGATGGCTTAATACGTCCGTTATCGATTTGGAAGATGATATTATTTTTATCTCCGTACTTAATGTACTTCTTTATATAAGAACGAAGCTTTTGCATCTCGCCCTTACGGAAAACAGGCGCTTTCTCGATATGTTCAGAATAGTGCAGATCGGTTAGTGGATCGTTCTCCTGAATCAAGTAATTATGTAAATACGCACAAGGCTTCAGTTTAATCGGAATTTCCCGTACGTTTTGATTAAAATCCTCTATTAAACTCGCATAGCTCCAAGCTTGGTAGGAAGGGTGAGTCGTTTGCCGATTGCCGCCGCCAACAAAAGTTTCTACAACGACTGCATCCATTCGGTCGTTCTTCTGCACGGATTCCCACTGTTTTAGCTCGACGATGACCGCGTGATCGTATTGCCCGTCATTGCCTGCAATAATAAAATCCACACGTTTCCCGGTATTCGGAATTTTAAATTCAATGGCGACAGCAGCATCACGTGGTATTTCACGATCACGCAAAACATTGGACATACGTTGGAGTGAATGATCCCAAGAGCGGATCTCATTACGGGATGTCCTGCCGATTTTCTTCTGATAGACATTATATAAACGATCAACAATCTGCTCATTCTCAACATCTGATAAAAATCCAGAGGTTGTAGATGCGTAGATAATCATGAATTGGTCCTCATTTCAACTTCGTAATAATTAATCTTATTATTTATTTTAATGGATAAAAATTACTGTAACAATGAATTTGTAAGATTCCATACTAGAAAAAACAGCTTAGAAAAGTGGATGAGAGCCTTTTATTAGAACAATAAAATATTGAGATATAACAAGGAAACAACCTCCCACAATGCATCGTATTTTTAAGTATTGAATTATAAGGAATTTCCAAAAAATGTGATACGATAGTTGGAAAGGGAGGGAAATAAATTATGAAAAATTTTATTCCGGAAGTAACATTAAACGATGGATTGATTGTTCCGATGATTGGTTTGGGAACATACCAACTCAAAGGAGATGCAGGTGCAAAAGCAATTGAAAACGCGATAGAAAGTGGCTATCGCCTAATTGATACAGCCTACAATTATGAGAATGAAGGAACGGTTGGTGAAGCGGTTCGACGCAGCAGCGTTTCGCGCGATGAATTGATTATTACGTCCAAGTTGCCGGGGCGCTATCAAACTTATGATTTGGCCATTCCGGCGATTCAAGAATCCTTGTATCGGGCGAATTTCGACTATTATGATTTATTTTTGATCCATTGGCCGAACCCACAGCAAGAACATTATGTGGAGGCTTGGCAGGCATTAATTGAAGCAAAAAAACGCGGTTATGTCCGTTCAATCGGCGTATGTAATTTCTTGCCGGAGCATATGGAGCGACTGGAAAGGGAAACCGGTGTGAAGCCGAGCGTTAACCAAGTTGAATTACATCCGTTTTTCAATCAAGCTGAGCTTCGACAATGGCATAAAGACAACGGTATTGTGACGCAGTCATGGAGTCCGCTAACGCGTGCAAGGGAATTGGAAAACGGTGTCCTTCAACAAATTGCGGATCATCATCAGAAGACAATCGCTCAAATAATATTGCGTTGGCATTTTGAACTGGGCTCTATTTCCATACCAAAATCGGCATTACCAGCACGTCAACTTGAAAACTTGTCTATCTTTGATTTTTCACTCGAGGATAAGGAAATGGAGCAAATCGCCGAATTAACCCGTCCGAATGGGAGACTTAAAGGTCAAGACCCTGCAACATATGAAGAATTTTAATAAGTGAATAAACGCTGTTTAAAAAAATTGAGAGAATCATTTAACGATGATTCTCTTTTTTCTACACATAAAATTTTTGTAGAATTGGAGGCTGTTAAGGTCGAAGAGATTAGAACACTCGGTGGTTTTAAACAACGACTATAGAGAATGCTAACCAAAAAAGAACACCTCTCTTTAGAGAATGTCCTATTTTAAAAGTCTATTTCGTTTTACCCTTTGTAGAAATTTTAAACGATCAACAATCTGCTCATTCTCAACATCTGATTAAAATCCGGAGGTTGTAGATTCGTAAATAATCATGACTGTTCCTCATTTCAAGATATTATATATTTATACCAATTCACCTTATTTATTATTTTAGGGGATAAAAGACGCTGGAACAATCAATTCTAATAAGCTTATTAGGATAAATAATTATCACGATAAATATAATGAGAAGGCAAAAACGCTTGGAAATTCAGAGAATCCCCAAGCGCTATACTCTTTATTAAGTTGTATTGATTTTTGAAAACCGAAATTACTGTAAATTAAAGAAAACATTTCCGCCCAACATCTCTTCATAGCGAAGTTGTGCTTTTTCTCCTGTTTTCACTAAATTGGCAATGTAACCTTCTTTTTCGTTGCCTGCGTACATTTCAAAGCTAAAATCAGGGTCAGTTGTTCCAAATACATCACCACTATAAATATCTCCGGACTCACTTACCATGTCAAAATTCATGATCCCATCGATAACAAGGGACAAATCTTGTGTTTCAGATTCAACAAATTTCACTTTTGTTTTGGCCAACACCCATTCATATCCTTCCGGAGCGGCTTCATTAAATTCATTCATAGACAATAATTTTTGGTAGGCCTCATCCCCGCGAATAACCTCTGTGATCGTTAAATCAAATTTGATTGCGTAGGGATTACCTTGGTCATCATATAACTCATCATTTACCGAAGCAGTTTTTTGGAATGGCACAGGATTTGTTCTAGTACCAAGTTTAGATTCAGACTCCTCTTTTTCTTCTTCTGGTTGAGCCGCATCTACTTTTTGTAAATCTTCACTCTGTTGACTTTCTTCATTCAATTCAACATCTTTTGTATCTTGCCCACAAGCTGCAAGAAAAACTGTCGTTAATAATCCTAAGATAAGTAGTTTAAAACTGCTTTTCAATTTTTCTTTCTCCTTTAGTAAGTAGATTGTATTAAAAAATCTAACATGATTTAAAACGAGGTTTTATTCTGTTGTCGCTTCCTCTGCTTCCGCCATTGCCTCAAAAGCATCAGGATAAATGACTTCATCTATTACCTCTTGAGTTGATTCATCTTTCACAGTTATCGTTACCTTATAATTATCTGGATTTTCTCCGTTGAAAAGTTGATACATAGAACCTTGAAAACCTAATCCTAAAATGGCAAATCCATCGAAACTGTTCTCAAAGGATGCTTTATCTACCAATAAAGTAAACTCTGTAAATGATTTGTTATGAGTAATGTCTTTAATAGATACGTAATCTCCGCTGCTTTTCATCTCTTCAATTGCATCTGTAATAGATGTTCCCATTTCAGTCATCATTTTTTTATGGTCAGATTTCGACATTTTATAAGTGATTGAACCATCTTCATTTTTTGTGACTTCCTTAGCTCCGTCTTCTTCTGCCTCGGCAATAACAGTGTCTATATCTTCTCCCTCAATAAATGAAGCTGGTACCGTTACTTCTACATTTAATAGACCTTTGTCAACACTAACTCCTGATTCCTCTGTTTCTTCCTGCTTTTGTTCTGTTGCTTTTTCACTTTCACTACTTTTATCTGCTGATTCATTTGCTGAACAAGCAGTAAGGAAAGTAACCGATAGTATGAAAAGTATGTAGGTTAATTGTTTCATATAGAGTTCTCCCATCTTAATTAAAATATTACAATACTCCTATTGTTCTTCCATTATACTGCTTTTTTAATATATTTGTAGTATTTTTTTAATATTGGTTGTTGTTACCAAATTCAAAAAGGCACTCTCTTCGATTAATTTGTCGGAAAATCCTAGCATGAAGAAATACCGATATTGACCATATTTTATGATAAGGAAATAAAGATATTATAAAAGAAGGTAATCAGGGGTTCGCAAAACCTATGAGAGTATATTAAGAAACGGGTCTTAAGCAATACTGGTATTTTTACATATTAATTTAGAGAGATAAACAACGCTCCCAAAAATCCTATGTTCGACACCCGTCTCCAGAATGAAATCAACATGATTTCCTGAACGTCAAAGTCCTTGATATATTATGGGTTTTGGCTTTTTTTCATTGTCATAGTCTTCACTACCAATATGATTAAGCGTTACTTTCTGAGCTTCATCAATAAAGAAAATACTGAATTTTGAACTGTTTAGGAGATCCTTTACTTGGTCACCTAGGTTGCTATATAATTCGAATTTTTCATTCAATCGATGAGCTTCCTCTACAATCAGTACATCGTATTCATTAAGATTGACAGCATGTCTCAATAATGATTACGTTGTTAGCAATAAACAAGAAGAAAAATGTGGACATAAAGTTAATAAAAAAAGGAATGGAATACATTCTTTAATTCGTATATTCCAAAAATTCAAAAAGAACAATTGCGTTATAAAAGTTTTTATTGCATATTTGTAATAGAGTATTTTTTCAAATTTCTTGAAAAAATAGATTTTTAAAACAAAGCTATTAATTAAAAAAGAAGGGGATAGGGTATGAGGATTTTCAATGCGACAACTGCTGATGTTTATTCTATTTATGAATTGATTAAAATCTATGCAGATAAGGAGATTGTTTTGCCTCGTTCGTTATTATCAATTTATCAGCAGCTGCAATGTTTGTATGTTGTTAAGGATGAAAACAAGGTTGTGGGAGTAGCTGGATTACATGTTTTAGGACGAGATTTAGCAGAGGTCCGTTCCTTGGTGGTTCATCCTGACTATCAACAAAAAGGAATTGGGCGCATGCTGGTTGATCATATTATTATGGAAAGTCCCAAATTAGGAATAGAAAGATTAATCTCTTTAACATATCAAGTTGAATTTTTCAAAAAACTAGGTTTTCAATTGGCTATTAGGGATGACTTGCCTGAAAAGGTTTGGACTGATTGTGTAAACTGCCCAAAAATCAATAATTGCGATGAAATTGCTTTGGTTAAATATTTGCAAAATCATGATTCTAAGACTGCGGTAGTTTAAAAGGAGACACCTTACGTTGAAAAATGGTTATTAATCCATTAAGGCAACGTGGAGGTGTTTTTTCTATGGAATAAGAGTGAGCTATTTAGTAGTAATTAAAATCATTGAAGAATTTAAAAAGAAAGCAATGAAAAATTATGCAACTATTCCTCCTGCCAAAACCTTTTTTCACATAGTGAAAAAATCATTGTACTAAGCTATAATTTTCATATATAAACCCCCGAGGAAAGTGATGTGGCAGAATGCAAACAATCGATCGAGCGATGGATATCATAAAAGCATTAGCAAAAAGTTCCCAACGGCTAACAATTACGGAGTTGTCCAAAGAATGTGGACTTCCGGTTAGCACCATGCACCGCTTGTTGAAATCATTAGAAAAACATGATCTAATTCAACAGAATGAAAAGACGAAGGAATACGGCTTGGGAACACGCTGGCTGGAATATGGCTTGCAAATGTATGATTCCATTGACTTTACGAGTCATATCCGAACGGAAATGGAAAAGCTGATGCATAAAGTGAAAGAAAGTATTTATTTCAGCAAACCGATGGGGACAGAGGCGTTAATTTTTGAGCGTATTGATAGTCCCGAAAATCAAATACGGGTTGTAGATAAAATCGGTTTGCGAGTGCCAATGAATATTGGTGCTGCCAATAAAACCATGCTTGCCCATATGAACAAGGAAAAGTCGGACGAAATTGTTAACGCTCTTGTCATGGAAGAGGAGAAACCAGGTTTTTATCATCAGCTAACTGAAATCAAAAAGAGTGGCTATGGGATAAGCCGTGGTGAACGGACGGAAGGAACGATTTCGGTCGCCGCGCCAGTGTTTAATCATGCTGGTGAAGTAGAAGGAGCGATTAGTATTGGCTGTGTCAGCTTCAACATGACGAATGAAAAACTGCAATTTTTAATTGAAAATGTAACGGAAAGCGGAAAACGCATTTCTAAGAACCTCGCTTATAATGGCTAGTTAGTAGAGATTGTTAAATCATATGAAATTGGGCTATCCGATAATAAATCGGGGGCTCTTTTTTCATTTTCATCGGTATATCCAACGTTTCCTTAACTGCCACCCCTGCATCAACCCAATGATTTTTATTGCACAATCAAGTAATGGTAAATTTATATTAGAGGTGCCTTTTACAAGAAAGGAGAGATAGAATGTCGGATTTTTCAACTAAAACAGTGATTGTCACAGGAGCAGGAAATGGAATCGGTAAAGGGGTGGCCGCTCTTTTTGCCGAAAAAGGAGGGAATGTCGTTGTCGCAGAAATAGACGAACAGCACGGTCAGAAAACGGTGGAGGAAATTCAATCCAAGGGAGGAGAGGCCTTTTTTGTTAAGGCAGATGTGAGACAGGAAAAAGAGATCATCGCTTTAATGGAAAGTACCTTCGAAAAATATGGAAGCATCGATATTTTGATTAATAATACTGGCAAGGCTTTATTTAAATCACCTTATGAAGTTTCGGTTGAAGAGTGGGATGATATTATTCACACCAATTTAAGAAGTGTTTTTCTGGCGTCGCGTGAAGCGGCGAAATATATGCGCAAGAATGAAGATGGAGGCTCTATTGTCAATATTGCTTCCACAAGAGCGATCATGTCTGAGCCGAATTCAGAAACCTACGCAGCAACAAAAGGAGGAATTGTCTCCATTACACATGCTCTTGCAGCTTCCTTTAGTCCAGATAAAATTACGGTCAATTCAATTTCTCCCGGGTGGATTGAAACAGGGGACTATTCACAATTAAGTGCACGCGACCATGAGCAGCATTTTTCCAAACGTGTTGGCAAACCCGAGGACATCGCTCGAGCCTGCCTCTATTTAACCGCAAAGGAAAATGATTTTGTAACAGGCATTAATTTGGTGGTTGATGGCGGGATGACAAGAAAAATGATTTATGAGGAATAAGGGGAAAGGATGTTCAAAAGGGCTGATTTTGTCTTCCACCCCACAAGTGGGGGTCGCAACCCTTTTCGAACATCCTCCTATTTTTAAACTTTCGAAGTTTCTCTTTCGGTTATGACCGTTTCAACAATCACTTCAGCGTCAAGAATATTAACAGGTTCTGGTTTTTTGCGAAACTCATTTTTGAAATAGTAGAATAGATAACACGCAACCAAAAATGCAATCCCAATGATCAATCCCAATAGCTGTGTTGGGTCCGTAGCCAGGAATATTAATAGTCCGCTGCAAGTGACAATACATGCGATTGGTATGAAAGGATAGAATTTGACCTTGTATCTCAAGGCTTCCACTTTTCCGCCGGCTTTTATAAATTTTCGTCTAAACATAAGCTGTGAAACGGCGATGCCGATCCATGAAATGGTGACGGAAATTCCTGCAATCGACATTAAAATCACAAATACTGTATCTGCAGCCAAGACGCTTGTTAATAACGATAACAATGAAAAAATCATCGTGAAAACGAGTGCGGAAAATGGAACTTTGCGTTTATTCAATGAACCAAAGATTTTCGGTGCCATGCCTTCATTCGACATGGACCAAAGCAGCCGAGTAGAGGCATAGATACATGAGTTTCCGACAGATAAAACAGCTGTTAATATAACAAAATTCATGATATCCGCTGCATAAGGAATGCCGACCAAATCCATTAATGTCACGAAAGGACTTTCCAATAATCCTAACTCACTGGCAGGAAAGATCGCAGACAAAATAATAATGGAAGAAAGGTAAAATACAACGATTCGGAATAACACATTTCGGATGGCGCGAGGAATGTCTTTATTCGGATTTTCACTCTCACCAGCCGCAATCCCGATAAGTTCAGAACCCTGATAGGAGAAAATAACATTCATCATCGTTACAAAGATGATCGCAAGTCCAGCTGGGAACAAGCCGGTTGGTACCAGGTTTTCAACAAAAGGAGCTGGACGATCTTCCAACGGCATGATGCCAACTGCTGCAGCAATCCCGATTAAAATAAATAATATGACAGCAACCACTTTAATTCCTGCAAACCAATATTCTGCTTCCCCAAAGGCCTTTGTTGTGAGGGCATTGATTCCAAACAAGAGAGCGATAAAAATGGCACACCATATCCAAATTGACATATCCGGGAACCAGCGTTGCATCAGGATTCCAGCTGCCGTGAATTCAACGCCTGCTGTCGTGGCAGAACCAACGAAATACATCCAACCAAGAGAGAAACCTGCAGAAGGGTTAATGAATTTGCTTGCATAGGTTTGGAACGAACCTGATACAGGCATGTATACGGCAAGCTCTCCCAAACAAATCATCACCATGTATAAGATTAAGCCGCCAAAAATATAGCCAATTAATGCACCCCCGGGTCCCGCTTGATTAATGGTATACCCTGCATTTAAAAATAGACCAGTCCCAATGACGCCGCCAAGCGATAACATAAATAAGTGGCGGCTTTTCATTGCGCGGTTTAATTGATTGGATTGATTTAATTTTTCCACTCGCTTCACCAACCTCTTTTGTATATTAGAAATTCTTATACTTCTAAACAAAACTTGTGATATCCAAAAATTCCGATAACTTTATAGGGTTTTTCACAGAGTTGCTTTGGCTGCATACAAATTTTTAATCAAGTTTTCAATAAGTTTTGGTGTTTCAAGGAAAGCACTTTTTACATGAACACGTTCCGTGATTTGATGAGGGTCCTTGCCGAATGGTCCGACATTTAATACTGGTGCTTGAAGCTCGCTCATTTCCTGGAAGGGAATCGTGTAAACAGAACCCCAAGTCGGTGTGTTTTGCTCGAATGTTGTCCAACCATCAGATGCATCTTGATAATTCACGTAACTTAAATCACACAGGCCATTAAAGTAATGAATTTGCTGGACTTCCATCCCAAAATCTTTTAATGCTGCATTTTTCACTAACTGGATCGATTCTTTTATTAATGCATTTTCCGATGAATTTACCGCTGGGTAGTATGGTGGGGCGAACAGCAATACCATCGCTGGCGCTAATTCCGGACAGCGAATAAGCAGTTCATCCGCAGCGCGCAAGGATTTTTCTCTTTCATCCCATTCACCATTTGCGAACACATCATTCAAAAGTTTTTCAACTTGCTCAGGGTTCAATTTCTTTTTCGCGTACTCTAAAAGTTCTTGATATCGGATGACTTTCACTTCACCAATTGGTTTTATTCCAGCTAGTGCACAAATGGTTTTGTATGATTCATTGCAGCGATTTGCTGCTTCAAGGGCTACTTGCTCGAATAGGTTCATAATATCCTGGGCAGTTCGCTTCATCATAAATACATTGTATAATGCAACAGCACGATATGGTGTTTGTGTGGAGTACTGTAGTTTCAAATCTTTTTGCTGCAATGAAACGGGAAGGGGGGTGCTCTCGCCACGGTCGCTTTCACAGAACAAAGGATTCCATTCCATTAACTGTGTCATGAATGATGCAATGTAGTTTGCGGTCATGCCTTTTAATGGTTCGCCAACATGCGTTTCCTTACCGTAAAAAAGTGCGGCTGGCATAATTTTTCCGATTGTTCCACTGTAAATGTAATAGTTTTCATCCCCGGGCTTTTGAGTAAGGGAAGGCTCACCATTTAAGAATAATTTGTAAGAGAGCTTGTATTGATTGCGTAAGGCAACCAAAACCTTCACAGCGGCACGCATGCCCGATGAATTGACTTCTTCATCTGGAACGGTCACCAAGACGAGGTTGATGGGCCATTCTTCGGAGATCGCTTTCTCAATCGTTGACATGTGAAGTACAAGACCCATTTTCATGTCCATTGTGCCGCGGCCAAATAAGAACTCGCCGGATTCCAGGTCAATTTGCGCCTCTTCATTTAAATCACTTTTACGTTTCAACAATTCTTTTGTTAAAAGTTCAGGATGAAATGCCAAACCTTCAAGATCTCCATATTCCTCTGTTTGTACTGTATCGAAATGGCTAATCAACACAACAGTTTCTGTTGCTTCCGGGTGCTTGTATAAAGCTGTCACCAAATGCCGTCCAAAATCCGCTTCATGAAGGGACAGATAATCAGGATGTTCCTTGAAGTAATCGTTCTCCAATAATTTTTGCTGCAATTTAAAAGGAAATCTTCGTTCTCCTTCTGTATGTGAAATGCTATCCCAACTAACAACTTCACACAATAAGGAACGAAGTTGTTCTGGCGTACTCCATTTGTAGTTGCTCATAAAGATCACCCCTAATTTTTTAATTGAAAATTAAAACTGAACTCACTTCGATATTAAAAACGCAGCGATAAGCAACTAAGCCCTCCATCTTGTTTCTGGAATTCCGACATTTCAAGTACAATTGTTTTGAAGCCGGCTTCTTCAATTTTACGTTGAGTTTCTTCGTATCCTTTTGGAAGAATGACATAGTCATTTACACGAATACAGTTTGCCGAGTATTCATTCGTTTTGGAAACAACGATTTTTTCATACTGTTTAAAATAGGGATGATCAACGAATTCACCAGCTACAACCATTTTGTTATGGCCAAGATACGCAATGCCGGTTTTTAGGTGGAAAAATTCTTTTAATGGAATGATTTTTGCTTGATAGCCTTCAGACTCCAAAATTTCTTTCAGTTGGCGAGCACCTTCTGCATTCGTACGTGTCGAAATCCCGATATAAAAATGATGGTCCGCTTGAAGAACATCTCCGCCATCAAGGGTACCTGGAGATTGGATGTGATAAATTTTGTCATAGAACTCCTTTAACACAGGTTCCATCTCAACAATCTCTCGATTTCTCGAAGCTGCACCTGGATTGGTTACAACCGCAAATTTTTTCGTTAATACGGCTGTGTCTTCAACAAAGGTGGAGTCCGGGTATTCTTCATTCGCTGGGAGGTGAGTGACTTCCACTCCGCATGTTTTTAATGCTTCTATATAAGCAGCGTGTTGAATCAACAATTGATTGTAATCTGGTGTTCCTAAATCTGAAGTCGTTAATCCATTAACGTAGCTTTTTCCTGGAGTTTTGACAATGACATTTCTAAAGGTAATCTCCCCAGAAAACTTTATCGTTTCATTTTGCAACATCGCTTATCTTCCCTTCTATTTATCTTGATTAAAAAAGGCAGTTGGATTTTTAGGTGCGAACAACTGGACAAGTTAAGCAAGTGGGTCCGCCAGTTCCTTTGTAGCTAATTTCTTTTCCTTTATATTCGTAAACCGTAGCACCAGCATCCAGCAATTGTTTCTTCGTCAGTTCACTTCCTTCGATCATGACACAAATCCGTGGTGCCAAAGCCAGCACATTGCATCCTAGATTCAGATACTCTTCATCAGGAACTTCGATTAGTTTAATACCGCGTTGAATCAACAACTGTCGGAAGAAAACGGGCATCAACCGAGAATGGACAACCGCTAAATCATGGTCAACCATACTAATTAATGACATCAAGTGAAGGCATTCATTTTCCCCTTGATCATGTGGAAGCTGCACAACAATGAATTCATCAACCAGATCCTTGGTGATTGTTTTTAATTGATGAATGGCTTCCAAGTTTGTGCGATATCCCAACCCGACAACAAGTGTACGTTCATCCAGCCATACTAAATCTCCACCGTCTGATACAGCTTCGCCGGTTAATTCTCCCAGGATGGGGATTCCATTTTCCTTTAGAAACTCTTTATAAACCTGGGCTTCGGACTGTCTAAGTTCTTTGCCTGACTTTAAAATGATCGCTCCATGTTTCGTGAATTTGACTGGATCATGGGTATAGATTGAATCCAAGCCTACTTGACTGAATTGCGGCAGGAAATTAATTGTAGGTACATGATTTTTTAAGATTGATAGAAAATCTTCATATTCTTTAATGCTTTCATCAAAATTGGGTTCTTCAATGTAATTGAACCTTTGCCAGTTTTCTTTTAAATGAGCCTGACTTATAAATGCGTCTTTTGGATGTTTTACAAAGACTCTTTTCAAGGGGGTGACCATTGAAGAACAATAATTAGTGGACGTTTGAGTTGTCATTTATAGACCTCCTTTTTCACTATGTGGAAAAATGTTTCGATAAATGGAAAATACATTTTAAATTTACCATTGCATCACCATTCAGTCAATTTAATTTTTTGAATATTTAATAAATAAAACAGGCATTTCAAAACCGTTTTATTTCGCGTGAGGATTTAGGGTAATGTCCTTTCAAATTCTGGCGCTTGGAAACTGTAAAAAATAGCGATTTGTGTTAGGTTATGTTGTTAATCTGAACGGAATATAATGAACTAAATGCACAGTGTAAGTTAAAAAGTTGCAAAACTATTTTCTGCTTTCGTCTTTTTAGGAGGGGTTGAGAAATATAGAAAGGAGTTGCAAATTTGTCGATTTTAAATTCTCGCTATTCATTTTTGGAGACTGATTATGATAATCCTTGCTTGACTCAAAAAGTTGAAAATTCTCTAGAAAAGGTAATGAAAAATGGAGAGGTTAGAACAGATGATAATATAGCGAATAAAAACTTAAAATCGAACCTATATTTACAGTTGAATTGGAAATTTGGAAGTCTTGTATGGATACCTGCAGATATTTTTTGTATTGCTTTTTTGGTCATTGTTGAAATTTTATCGTAATTTTGATGTGGTCAAAATCTGGACATAATATTTGTTCCGAATCTCCTAGAGAATCTAGTAAAAATAGGATTAGCCAAGGGAGTAAGTTCGAGAAGGCAGTCAAAAAAGCAGAATAATCCCTGTTATTTTTATAACTTATAATCTAGGGATTGTATTGATTTTCACAACAAAGGCAATCATTCAGATAGGTGTCTTTTAAAGTTAAACCACAAGGAAAAGATAGAAACTAGTAGAAAGCGTATCTGTAAAAAATATTTTGAATATTCTAACTCTATATATTAATATAGAGAGTGAGATAGTTAATTACATTAAAAGTAAATAATGGAAAGAGCTATCTTAAATCTTTATCGTAAAATACAAATAGAGGGGGAAGGGTTTTGAAAAAGGGAATCTTATTTTTATTTTTGCTAGTATTTGGGGCTGTGTTATTAGCAGCTTGTAGTTCTTCTGATAATACATCAGGGGATTCAAAAAATGCTTCAGGGGATTCAGAAACGGCTCCTGTTTCTGGAGAAGCAAAAAACTTGGTAGTTCGAGTGGGTACAAGTCCAACTTATCCACCGTTTGAATCGGAAGTAAATGGTGAACTTGCTGGGTTTGATATTGCTCTTATCAAAAAAATTGGGGAAGAAGAAGGTTTTGATGTTGAATTTTCTCAGATGCAATTTGATGGGTTGATTCCAGCGTTGAAATCCGGACAAGTTGATGTAGTTGTTGGGGCACTCTCAATTACTAAATCACGAATGGACAGTGTAAATTTCTCAAACGCTTATTATGAATCCGGGCTTTCAATTCTGACTAACCCAGACTCAGGGATTACTGGTTTTGAAGATTTACAGGATAAATTGATCGGTATTCAAAAAGGTACTTCATCTTACAACTATATGGTTGAAAATGGTATTGAAGATTCAAATATTAAACAATATGCAGACATTGCTACCGCATACATTGCGCTTGAAAATGGGGGAGTTGATGCCATTCTATACGACCACCCATCAAATATTAACTACATCCAGACTCAAGATACGGATGCCCAAATTGTAGGAGACATTTTAGCTGGTGAACATTATGGTATTGCCATTAATAAAGAAAAAGAAGAGATCCTTCAAAAAGTTAATGACGGATTAGCAAAAATCCAGGAAAATGGCGAATATGAAAAATTATTTGATGAATATTTAAATGGTGAAAAGAATGGCTTCATTGATGAAGTAATCAAACCTGAGGATGTTGTGATTGACCGTTAATCTATGAAGCTAATTCTATCTATTAATAGTAGTATGGGAGATTTTCGCAAAAGAAATTGGCATCGTGTCAATTTCTTTTGCTCCTTTAACAAAAAAAATGAAATTCGGAGGCAATTATTTAATTCAAGGTTGTTAGTTGACATCGGCTTTACATGGCAGTTGAACTCCCGCTTAGTTACTTTTACTTCTCCTTGCAGAGTACGTTTTGACATCTATAATCCTTTAGAAAGAAGGGAGTACTATGAATTTTCAAGTGATTGGAGAGAACCTTCCGCTTTTGTTGGAAGGTCTTAAATTAACAATTTATTATTCAATTGTAGCAATCATTCTGGCAATCATTTTCGGTTTAATTGCAGCCTTAATGAAACTTTCAAAGTTTAAAGTTTTACGAGGGTTATCAACGGCTTATATTGAAGTTTTCCGCTCTACGCCATTACTTGTCCAGCTATTTTTTATTGTTTTTGGTTTAACTGGAATTTTACCATTAAATGAATGGTTTGGACAAAGGCTTTATCCAATCGTTGCTGCAGCAATAACGCTGGGATTGCATGAGGGTGCTTATATATCAGAAATTATTCGTGCAGGAATTCTTGGCGTCAATCGGGGGCAAAAAGAGGCAGCGGCAAGTATAGGAATGACCGACCACCAAACCATGCGGTATATTGTATTGCCGCAAGCATTTAAACGCATGATTCCACCTCTTGTTAATCAATCGGCCCAGACAATCAAGGATACCTCTTTACTGGCTCCGATTGGAATTATTGACTTAGTATACCGTGGGCAAATCATTATTTCGAATACATTTGAACCGTTTACCATTTGGCTTTTGATTGGAATAATCTATTTCATTATTATTTTTATGGTGTCACAATGTGCCGGTTATTTAGAAAGGAGGCTTCAACTTGATAAACGTTGAAAATCTTCGCAAATCCTTTGGAAATCTTGAGATTTTAAAAGGAATAAGTACTCAAATTCAAAATCAAGAGGTTGTCGTAATAATTGGCCCTTCCGGAAGCGGTAAAAGTACATTTTTGCGTTGTCTAAACGGATTGGAAACCGCAACGGACGGAAAGATCGAAATTGCCGGGATGGAATTAACAAATCCGAAAACCAACATTCATCAGTTGAGGCAAAATGTAGGTATGTGCTTCCAGCAGTTCAATTTATTTTCACATTTAACCATCATGGAAAATATTACAATAGGTCCCATGAAGGTCTTGAAAAAAAGTAAAGAAGAAAGTGAACAAATTGCCCGCGAATTGCTAAAAAAGGTGGGGCTTCAAGAAAAGGAAAATAGTTATCCAGATCAGCTTTCAGGTGGCCAACAGCAAAGGGTTGCCATTGCTCGTGCCTTGGCGATGAAACCGAAAGTTATGCTATTTGATGAACCGACTTCCGCCCTTGACCCGGAAATGGTTGGGGAAGTACTAAAGGTAATGAGTGATTTAGCCCATGAAGGAATGACAATGGTTATTGTTACACATGAGATGGGATTCGCCCGTGAGGTGGGGCACCGTGTGATATTTATGGATGAAGGGTACCTAGTGGAAGAAGGAACTCCCGCTGAAATTTTCAGTAATCCAAAAGAAGAACGTACCCGAAGCTTTTTAGCGAAAGTATTATAGTAATCATATCAAATTTATATGGTGAAAACTTAGGATGTCTTAGCTGGACATCCTTTTAAAATTGGATAAAAAATTCCTTCCAGCCGATAGGGAAATCCGCTAACTCCGATTAATACTAGTATTGTTTTCCTAGTTATGGGTGAATATTTTTAGTTGCTATAGAACGGAAATAAAGAACTGAACATCAAAACCCTCTAATTATAGGGTTTTGATGTTTTTTTGTGTTCTGGCCCTTCCCAGTTTCCATTTATGAATGGTGAATTTCTTCTGGGAGTTAACTTTAACTTAGATTACGTCTTTTTGACAGGAGAAGAAGTAAATCTCTTTTTTTATTGCTAGTTATTCATTTTAACATTAAAACTCTCATACAGTGTTCTTGTGAGAGTTCTCGGAATTATAAAGTGGTTACTTTAATAGTTGCTTTAAACTGATCAACATATTTTTATAGAACTTCGCTACAGTACTCTAAAAACTTAAAAGAGGGGGGTTTCTCATGAATGCTACAGAATACTACCGAGCATCTGAACAAGAAGTAATGAGAAAGTTGGATGTCACGCAGCATGGGCTAACGGATTACGAAGTTCGTTATCGGCAGAAAAGGTATGGCTATAACGAACTGAAAGAAGGTAAACAGAAAAATGTGATGCAGGTTTTAATAGAGCAATTTCAGGATTTTTTAGTCATTATTTTAATGGTCGCTGCCATTATTTCTATGTTTCTGGGAGATGTGGAAAGCTCTATTGTCATTCTAGTAGTGATTGTGTTGAATGCGATTCTGGGAACGATTCAGCATATAAGAGCAGAAAAATCGCTAAATAGTTTGAAAGAATTGGCAGCGCCCGTTTCGAAAGTATTGCGTGAGGGACAAGTTATTGAAATACCCTCAAAGGATGTGACCGTTGGAGATTTGCTCATCTTGGAGGCGGGGGATTTTATCAGTGCTGATGGTCGGGTGATTGAAAGTTATCGATTGCAAATAAACGAAAGTTCCTTAACCGGGGAGTCATTGGCAATCGATAAAATGGCCAATACCATTTACGAACCGGATATTGCTCTTGGCGATCAGAGGAATATGGTGTTCTCCGGCAGTTTTGTAACCAGTGGACGTGGACAAGCGATTGTTACTTCTATTGGAATGGAAACAGAGATTGGGAAAATCGCAAGTCTGCTGGATGAGGCAAAAGAGAAAAAAACACCATTGCAAGTCAGCCTTGACCAATTCGGAAAACGTCTAGCCATCGGGATCATCATCCTTTGTGTCATTATATTTGGATTGGATATTATTCGAGGACGAGAGTTGGTTGATTCCTTTATGTTCGCCGTATCATTGGCCGTAGCGGCAATCCCGGAAGCACTCAGTTCGATTGTTACCATTGTTCTTGCGCTAGGGACGCAGCATATGGCGAAAGAAAACGCGATTATCCGGAAATTGCATGCCGTGGAAAGTCTGGGCAGTGTGTCGATCATCTGTTCCGATAAAACCGGGACACTGACGCAAAACAAGATGACTGTTCAAAAGGTGTATACAGGCGAAGAAATTTTCTCGGTTGACGAGTTGCACCTGAACAACCAGAGCCATAAAAAATTGCTCGATTTGGCGATTCTCTGCAATGATTCGGTGATATTGGAGGATAAACAATTTGGCGATCCAACAGAATTAGCCCTTGTAAAATTAGGGCGCGACTATCAACTCAATGAGCATATTGTAAGGGGCCTTCATCCACGTGTCGGTGAATTGCCTTTCGATTCCACTCGTAAATTAATGAGTACGGTGAACCGAATGGGAAATCGTTCCGTGATGATTACAAAGGGGGCCGTGGATGTGCTTCTCCCTCGCCTTAATCGAATCGAATCAGGTAATGGCGTAATCACGAAACACCAACTGGAAAGAATCAAACAGGCCAATCAAACCTTTTCAAATGACGGATTAAGAGTCATTGCCATTGCGTATAAAGACGCATTCTCTACCCATATAAGAGAAGAAGATGAGCGGGATTTAACATTTGTCGGATTAATCGCCATGATGGACCCACCTCGCGAAGAATCGGCACAAGCCGTTGCGGATTGTATCAAGGCGGGCATCAAACCTATCATGATTACAGGCGACCACAAAATCACCGCGGCAGCAATCGCGAAACAACTGGGAATATTAAAAGAAGAGAATGAAGCGATTGAAGGGAAGGAAATTGAAAAGCTTTCAGATGAAGAATTGAAGAATCAGGTGGAAAAAATCTCGGTGTATGCACGTGTTTCACCAGAGCATAAAATCCGAATTGTGAAGGCTTGGCAAGAAAAAGGACATGTCGTGGCCATGACGGGAGACGGTGTGAATGATGCGCCGGCATTAAAACAAGCGGATATTGGTGTAGCCATGGGTAAAACCGGAACAGAAGTGGCAAAAGATGCGTCCTCGATGATTTTAACTGATGATAATTTTTTAACCATCGTTAAATCCATCTCAAATGGGCGAAGCATTTACGCCAATATTAAAAATGCGATTCAATTCTTATTATCCGGGAACGCAGGCGCAATTTTTGTTGTGCTATATGCCACACTTTTTGCCTTGCCAGTTCCGTTTCTGCCGGTTCATCTGTTATTCATCAATTTATTGACAGACAGTCTGCCAGCGATTGCCATTGGGTTAGAGCCGCATAACAAGAAACTTATGAAGGAACAACCGCGTAACACCGATGAGCCGTTGCTGAATAAAAAATTTGTCTCCCAAGTAGGGTTTGAAGGACTTATTATTGCGGCAGTGACTATCATCGCCTTCCAACTGGGATTATCATCAGGTGATACAGGAGTAGCCACGACGATGGCATTCGCGACACTCTGTTTATCCAGACTGTTCCACGGCTTCAATTGCCGCTCGGAAGAATCGATCTTTAAACTGGGAATCTTCTCAAATTTAGCGGTGTGGATTGCATTTTTAATCGGGTTTATCTTACTAAACTTCGTCCTTATTACAGGATTATTTGAAGTAGCAGCCTTGAACCAATTCCAATATCTAATGATATATGCACTTTCGTTGATTCCCTTGGTTCTGATTCAGGTGAAGAAACTGTTATTTAGGGTTCGTTAGATTGGGAACGGGAATCTGCAATTCCCATAATAAATTAGAAAAAACATAATATTTTGATGATTCTCTTAAAATACCTTTACAAACAGAAAATCCTTTGTTATGGTTCTAGATAGAAAACTGCATACCGAGATAAGCACTAGGGGAGCTATGTAAATGGCTGAGAAGAACTGTTTGTTCTGACTCTTTGCACCCGATCTGGATAATACCAGCGTGGGGAAGTGCGGTTAGGTCATTTACCTTTTTCATTTTGTCATTAAATACTCTAACTGCATTCCTCTGGGATGCAGTTTTTTGTTGTCTTTGAGCAAGAAAACATTCGATGAGGGGGAAGTAAAATGACAAATCAAAGTTGTGGAACCAGTAAAATTGCGGGCGCTAGTTTTTCCTTGCACCCAATGAGTGATGATTTTATCGACATCATCACAGGCGCACTTAAGGAAGTCGATACAGCAAAGGTATGGATGAAGACAGATGATGTGACAACAACTGTTCGTGGGAAAATGGTGCATATTTTTGATGTTACCAGTGCCATTTTTCTAAATGCGGCAAAGTCGGGAAAGCATATTGCTTTTCAAGCGACCTATTCCATCGGCTGTCCAGGAGATTCACAAGGTGATGTCTATCTGGTTGAAGATGATCAGCCTGCCAATGCTCTCACGTGTGAGCAAATCAATCAACACATCGCAGCAAAGTTCTCTTTATATCCGTTAGGAAATGATTCATACATGGATGTCATCTATCAACAAATTGAAGCAATAAAGGAATATGCGTCTGTGACACCAGCTCATTATTCAACACGTCTGGAAGGAGACGCTTCAAAAATTTTCAAGGGCCTTCAAACCGTATTCGAGGAAGTTGTAAATGCTGGCTCCAGTCACACTGTCATGACAGTAAGTATCTCAGCGAATAGTCCATCGCACGGAGGTGACCAAAATGAATAATTGGCGTTTTAAAGAAATTGTTGTGCTTTCTGCATTGTCCGTTGTTTTCGCTGTTGTATACTTGGCGTTCCTGCCTCTCGGTAAGTTGCTCGTTGGTTTCTTTGGTCCCATTGGCTATGATTTAATTTTTGGTATTTGGTTTATCGTTTCGATCATTGCTGCTTATATTATCAGGAAACCAGGAGCTGCTTTCTTATCTGAAACAATTGCCGCTATGGTTGAGGTGCTGATCGGGAATGCGGTTGGTCCTATGTTGATCATTTCTGGCATGATTCAAGGTATTGGCGCAGAAGCAGTCTTTGCAGCAACAAGATACCGAAACTATTCCACATGGGTTCTTATGCTCGCGGGAGTTGGCTCTGCTGTAACAAGCTTTATTTACGGATATTTTATGGGTGGTTTTGCAGCACTTGGAACTGGTTATGTGATCGCAATGTTCACTGCACGCGTTATCAGTGGTGCCTTGATTGCAGGTCTTCTTGGAAAAGTTATTAGCGACGGACTTGCCAAAACAGGTGTGCTTTCAAGCTATGCACTCGGGAAAGAGGTTCGGAAGGGGAAAGTAGCATGACATCCCTTGTTGAGGTTCAAAATCTTTCGTTGCGGTTCGAATTCACGGAAAGAGATATTTTGTCCGAACTTTCATTTTCGTTAGAGCAAGGTGAAAGTATTATGATTCTTGGACCAAGTGGATGCGGAAAAAGTACGCTTACGCTTTGCCTAAATGGACTTTACCCTCGTGAATTGGACGGGACAATGTCAGGAGAAATCATGATTAATGGGAAACCGACAACTTCCTATAAACCTGGTCAGCTAAGCCGTTTTGTAGGAGTTGTCTTCCAAGACCCGGAAACACAATTTTGTATGCTGACTGTGGAAGACGAGGTTGCATTTGGCTTGGAGAATATATCCGTCCCAAGGGAAGAGATAGAAGAACGAATTGACCATGCTTTACACCTGGTGAACATGGAGAATTTTAAACAATCAACCATTTCAACGTTATCGGGAGGCCAGAAACAAAAAATTGCCTTGGCATGTATTCTTGCGATGAAGCCGAGCCTGCTTATTTTAGATGAACCTACCGCCAATCTCGATCCAATCGCCAGAATGGATTTGATTCAAACTATTAAGCAATTGAAAAAAGAGATTGGATTTTCATTGATTATTATCGAGCATCAGCTTGATGAGTGGACCGAATTGGCCGATCGATGCCTCTTGTTCAATAAAAAGGGATCGGTTTTTTATGATGGATCATTGCGGCATGCGATTCTTTCACAACGAAAGGAAATTGAAGAAGAGGGGATCTGGCTCCCCAAAGTAGTCCAGCAGCTTTTACCGTATGCAGGTCCTGATTCCAGTGTTATTCCCTTAACATTGGAAGAGTTCTCACATGAAGCTCATCTTTGGTCTAACGCTCAATGGGAGGGAAACGCTGAAAAAAATGAACGAGAAACTCAGGATGTATTCATGGAATGTAATGATGTTTCTTTTATAGTCAACGGCCAAGATATTCTGAAAAATATTTCAATAACCGTTGGGGAACAGGAGTTTGTGGCGATTGTTGGGGCGAATGGAAGCGGGAAAACCACTCTGTCCAGGATTCTCTCAGGCCTGCAAAGACCTACAAATGGGACTGTCTTGTTGCATGACAAAGCTCTGCACAATTGGAGCGAAACGGAGCTTCGAAAGGAAATCGGGTATGTGTTTCAAAATCCCGAACATCAATTTATCATGAATTCAGTCTACGATGAAATCGCCTTTAGTCTACAAATGAAGGGTATACGTGAAATTGAAATACAGCAGCGTGTAGGTCGAATACTAGAACATTTCGGATTAACTGACTATTCAAACGAGCATCCTTATGCACTCAGTCAAGGCCAAAAGAGAAGGTTAAGTATTGGCGCCATGATTGTCGATGAACAAAAAATGCTTATTTTAGATGAACCCACTTTCGGACAAGATGCGTCGACAAACGAGGAAATGATGCGTATGTTGGATGCGCGGTATCGAACAGGTACCGGCATTGTTATGATTACCCATGACATGGATCTCGCTCATACTTACGCAGAACGAATAATCGTCTTGTATAAGGGAATGGTTGTGGCAGATTGTACACCTGCTGAACTTTGGCAACAACCTATTGAGGTGCTGCAAGAGTGGGGAATTGATCTACCGATTCAAGTAAAAATACAGCGACTATGCGAAAAGGAAGATCATGATTATGTTCTTGCATCAACTTAATCCGACGATGAAAGCTGTAACAGTAGTAATTCTGGTGGTACTGCTCGCGTTAGTGTTCGATCCGGTTACCCCTTCCATTCTACTTTTTAGTACGGTATTGCTCATGTTGGTTGGAGCAAAGGTGAATTGGAAAAGATATTTTCTTTACTTTCTGCCTTTTCTCCTGTTTTCATTTGGCATGTTCTGGACCACATTGATTTTTGGGAAACAACCGAATAGTCCAGATGAAGTAATCACGATTTGGACTTTTGAATTTCCACGTGAATCTTTTATTGTCGCACTGGCATTGGCTTTGCGTGTTCTAAGTGTTGCTGCCTTATCATTGCTCTTTATTTTTACGACCAATATTGTACATTTTATTTTAAGTTTGATACAGCAACTTAAATTGTCGCCAAGGATTGCTTATGGAGTACTGGCTGGGTATCGGTTTCTGCCCATGATGAAAGACGAACTGAAGATCATCCGGGAAGCGTATCGAATTCGAGGTGTGCATCAGGCAACTACCATCAGAGGGAAGTGGAGTCAGTATAAGCGTTATGCCATTCCACTTCTTGCAAGCGCCATAAGAAAAGCTGAAAGAACCGCCACTGCGATGGAATCAAAAGGCTTTACAGGCGAAAGGAATCGAACCTTTTTGAGGCAATTCACAATCACTAAGAAAGATTGGCTATTTCTCGTGATTATGCTTGCTCTTTATGCAGCAGCAGTGTATACATCTTCCTCGCTTGGTTTTTTGAAGCTGTATGATGGTGAACTATAATATTTAAGCCCTCTCCGGATTGGAAGAGGGCTTTATCTTAAGTCTTTCATTAAAAGGGCAGGGCATGTACAAGTGCTCGAGTCGCAATTGAAATGCTGCTAATACCCCAATCTCTCAGAAATCATATTCCCCGCATGGATCAATTCTTTTGCTAAAAGTTCGATGCGCTGCTTTGTAAAGCGATGTTTTGGTCCTGCAAAATTTATGGCAGCTATGACATTTCCATTATAATTTCTTACTGGGGCAGATATAGTAATCACTCCTGGATTCAATTCTTCATTGCTAACCGAATATCCTCTCGCATAGATGAATGCCAATTCTTTTCGAAAGATTTCTGGATCGGTAATAGTATTTTGGGTAAACTTTTTTAACCCATTTTTTATCACATGTTCTATCACGGTAGGATTACTGTGAGCTAGCAGTAGTTTTCCTGAACTTGTGCAATGGGGAGGATTTTGCAGACCGGAATGAGTTATTACTTTAATCGAGTTAGTGCTTTCGATTTTGCAAAGATAAACAACTTGCATCTCTTCCAAAATTGCCAAGTGTGCAGTTTCCTTCCAATTTTCCACTAACCTTTTGATGATCGGCAACGCTTCTTTATGCAAATCAAGGTGACCTAGTACAATAGAGCTTAATTCTAAAACAGAGACCCCAAGTTCATATTTATTGCTCTCATTATTTTTCTTTACAAATCCTTCTGATGCTAGTGTTGCTAATATTCTTTGCACACTGCTTTTTCCAAGATCTAGTTCATTTGCTAATTCTCTTACGCCTTTTTGTGGTGTATCCATGCTGAATGCTTTCAAGATTTTCAATGTATTTTTGACAGATGAAAGTAAATTTGCTTGAGAATTATCCATTGGTTCACTCCTTTTTTTGAATTTTCTAAAAAAGTAGCCAAGTGTCCCCGATATAGGGACACGGTTCTTGTATTTGGGATGCAGTGAAATTATATTGATTATACAAATATTTCCTTAAACCTGTAAAGATAGTTAAAGAGGGGGCGGAATTATCATTAAAAAGAATATTTTTGGAAGGGTTTACATCAACTTAGTAAACAATTAATGGGAAACGATTGATGGGTGCTCAATGATAATAGCGAAATACTGTTCATCTCATGGGGAGGGGTTTAAGTGTCGATACTAGTAAATGATGCCTTAGATCGAAATCTTGAAACAAACTATCAAATTGAAATTCATAATATCTATAAGTCATTTGATAAAAGGGATTCAGCAGTTACTGTTCTAGAGAATATCAATTTAAATGTTAGAGCTGGAGAGTTTATATCACTGTTGGGTCCAAGTGGCTGCGGTAAGTCTACGCTATTAAAACTTATTGGCGGATTGCTTGACCAGTCGAGTGGTCGTTTAGAGATTGATGGACATGCAATTACTGGACCAAGCAAGAAAGTGGGATTTATGTTTCAAAAAGCTGTGTTGCTTCCTTGGAGGACCGTCCAGCAAAATTTGCTTCTCCCTATAGAGCTTTCGAAAGGGAACGTTGAAGAAGCGAATGCGCGGATAGGACAACTATTGGAGCTGGTTGGTTTAAAAGGCTATGAGCACTATTATCCCAAAGAACTTTCCGGAGGGATGCAGCAAAGAATTTCACTTGCACGAACTTTAATGACAGATCCGGATATTTTGCTGTTGGATGAACCGTTTGGGGCATTGGATGAATTCACTCGTGAAACACTTAACTTTTCACTAATGGATATTGCCGAACAAAGCGGGAAAACAGTCATACTTGTTACTCATAATATCAGTGAAGCTGTTCTTATGTCGGATAAAGTAGTTGTTTTGGGAATCAATCCAGGCCATGTGCTCGAAACAATTGATATCAATATACCAAAGCCAAGAACGGACCAAGTCATGGCCACAAAACAATACTCTGAATATGTGCTTCATATTCGGGATCTGTTGGGGGTGGGCAGAAAATGAAAGCGACTTTGGAGAAAGCAGATCCAGTGCAAAGTAAAAGCGGTTTTATAAGGAAAATATTTAAAAAAGAAGCCTTGCTTTCTATTGCTTTGTTAGTATTATTGCTGGCTGCTTGGGAAATTTTGAGCAGAATTGGCGTTTTGCATCCTCTGATTCTTCCAGCACCAACCGTAGTTTTTAGTGCAACCCTTGAGTTGCTGGCATCTTCCTTTTTATATTTGCATCTTGGCGTCACGCTTTACGAAACGATTGCAGGATTCTTTATAGGATCTTTCCTGGCAATTATTTTAGGCATCGTGGTCTCATCAAATCCTACCTTATATAAAGTCCTGAATCCTTTTATTGTTGTATTTCAAGCAATTCCCAAAATTGCACTTGCGCCAATTTTTGTAACATGGTTTGGTTTTGGTCCCACTGCCAAGATTGTAATGGCGATTACAATTTGTTTCTTCCCAACATTCGTTAATACAGTTGTGGGATTGAAGTCTGTAGATGAAGAGAGCAGACTGTTATTTCAGTCGCTGGTAGCAAAGAAAAAGGATACTTTCTTTAAGCTTTCATTACCGACAGCCCTTCCATTTATTTTTGCAGGTTTAAAGTCTTCATTAACCTTTGCTTTAATTGGAGCGATTGTTGGAGAATTTGTCGGGGCGAACGAAGGGATCGGAATGCTACTGGATACTTTCAACTTCCAACTTGAGATGGGGAAGGTATATGCATTAATCGTCATACTGTCAATCATCGCATTGCTTCTATATTTACTAATTGAATGGTTAGATAAAAAGCTGATTTTCTGGGCAGATCGGGATAATAACAATTAAATAAACGGGGGTATGGAAATGAGAAGAATTCAGTTGCTGGTAGTTTTGGTTTTGGTATTAATTCTTGGTGCATGTTCAAGTTCGTCTTCAAGTTCGTCCTCAAGTTCATCCCAGACGGTTCCAACAAGCGGAGACAGCAGCTCGTCTACTAAAGGCGATTTGGAAAAGGTGCAGCTATTATTGGCCGCAGAAGGGAACGCAATGTATTATGCGTATATTGCTAAAGAGAATGGTTATTTTGAAGAGGAAGGATTGGATGTCGAGCTAGTGGCTGGAAAAGGCGGCACCTATGTAATCCAACAAGTTGGAGCTGAAACGGTGGATGTTGGAATTACGGCTGTATCATCACTTTTGCCTGCTTGGGATAAGGGGATTGATATAAAGGTAGTCTATCAAGTCAATGTAACCAACTTATTTGATTTCATTGTTCCAAAAGACTCGGCGGTGAATGATATTAGTGAGTTGAAAGGAAAAGTTATTGGTGTCAGCGACCTCGGTGGAGGGGAAGTGCCAATGGTAAGATCAATCCTTACAAGTGCGGGACTAAATCCTGATCAGGATGTGACGATCCGTGCCATTGGAACGGAAGCTACTTCGATTTTGGCAGGGTTTGAAAAAGGTTCGGTAGATGCTTATAGTGGAGGAGCTCATGATTTAATTTCCGTTTATGCGAAAGGTTTTGAATCCAAATCCTTGATTCCTGAAGAATATAAATCTCTTCCTTCAACAGGAATTGTTGCAAATGGTAAAACATTAAAAGAAAACCCTGAAATGGTTGAAAAAATTTCACGTGCCGTAGCAAAGGCAACAGATTTTTCTATCAAAAATCCGGACGAGGCGTTCGAAGTGATGAAAAAAGCTGTTCCTGAACAATATATGGATGAAGAGCTAGGCAGACTATTCCTGGATACCTTCATTAATCTTTCCACTCCTATTGAACCTGAAAAAGGATATGGCTATATCTACGAAGATTCTTGGAAAATACTAGTTGACCAGTTTAGCGTAGGCGATAATCCGGTTGTAAAAAATGACTTAGATTTGAATAATTATTTAGATTCGAGTTTCCTGGAAAAAATAAACGATTTTGAGTGAGCAATTTCTAACGCTAAGAAAATGGGCATCACAGTCTCACATTCTTTACAGAGGATAAAAAACATCTGTATTGAACTGAAGTTAAAATAGACTTTTTTGCAAAAAGTAGAAATCTCGCTTTGAAAACCTATAAAAATTTTTTATTCCCCTTGATATTACAAGTATATTAAGGGGATTTATTCTGTTGATTGAATAAAAAAGATTGATAGTAAGTAGTAACTTCACTATCACGAGAACCTACTACTATCCAAGAAGCGTGGTCCCATCTATTGTTCAAACTTTAAAACAAAATCAATTATATTAAACCAGTTGAAGAAAGATTCTTTTATTTGCTTGGGGAATTTTTAAGGCAGTTTTGTTGAAAAAGGTATACTATTGGTAATATTAGTAGTGCAGAACTGAAAAAAAGGAGGATACATACTTGAAAGATGCATCAACTGCCAAAATAGAAATGTTGATCAGAAAACCGGTTGAAGAAGTATTTGAGGCTTTTATAGATCCTACCCTTACTACAAAATTCTGGTTTACCAAAAGCAGCGGAAGATTGGAAGAGGGAAAGCGTATTCGTTGGGATTGGGAGATGTACGGAGTTTCTGCTGAACTAACGGTTGAACAATTAGAACAAAACAAGAGAATTCTCATCAAATTTGACGATGACACTACCGTGGAGTGGATTTTTACACCTCGGACAGAAGGAACCTTAGTTACAATTATTAATGAAGGATTTAAAGGGAATCCAAATGAAATAGTCAATCAAGTGATAGATTCAACAGGAGGATTTACAATTGTGCTATGTGGTTTAAAAGCACTTCTTGAACATAACATCGTCTTGAACCTTGTTTCGGATCGGTTTCCTGACGCTCACATAAAAAGTTAAGAATTGTCCTTTCTTAGCTTTTGGTTGAATAATTTAGAAAGGATGATTTTGCAATGAATAATTCTATTAAAGAGAAGGCTGCGTCGTTTTTGCAGCTAGTTTCATCGGGGAAAGTACGGGAAGCATACCAAAGGTACATCGGTCCGGATTTCCTTCATCATAATCCTTTTTTCAGTGGAGATGCTGACTCACTCATGATCGCAATGGAAGAAAACGCCACCAAGAATCCTCACAAAGTTCTTGAGGTAAAACGTGTTATCGGAGAGAGTGATATGGTTATGGTTCACTCTCATGTAAAGCAAAAGCCAGAAGAACTTGGGGTAGCTGTGGTTCATATCTTTCGCTTTCATAACGACCTTATCGTCGAATTGTGGGACGTGGGGCAGCCGATACCGGAGAATTCCCCCAATGAGAATGGTGTGTTTTGATGTAGGTTTTTGTTGAAGTCAATCATGGGCATGGGTTCGATATTGAGTCGATTCCTGGACTTTTCTATAGCTGAAATGTGCTTGTTTGTTGCAGTGTTTGTTGTTAAAAAAACGGCACCTCAATTGTTGGATTGTGCTAACAATTGGGGTGCTATTTTATTTTAAGAATGTTTCGCAGCCGTAAAAAACCATTCACCCAAAATTTCCTTTGCTTCATAATTCTCAGCTGAAAGTTCCTTCTCAATAAAAGCTTGAACCTCTGATTTTTCAATATCATACATGACTTCAATTTCTTTAGAAAACAGAAGTTTTTCTCTTTGGAGCAAGTCAGAAAGCGTTGGCTGCTGTTTTGGCTGCAGTTCATCCACATTCAGCACTTGCATTAGGCCATCAACATAATAGTCAAACGAACGTCCGCCAACGATTTTGACGCCTTGGTTTTCTTTATTCATGATAATGATGGTTGGAAAGCCTCTCACGCCAAGTTTTCTTACAAGGGCAAAATCTTCGTTCAGTAATTGTTGTCCAATCGGTTGTTCGGATTCTTTGATAATTTCTTCTCCGTCAAGGCCAAGGTGGTTTACGATTTCCTTCATAACAGATGGGTCCGAAATATTTTGATTGAAGGCGAAAAGCGCTTCTCTTGCACGGCGCAAAGATGCATAGGCCAATTCATCATTATGTTGTCTTTGAATCACCTTAAACACACGGGATGGCGGATAGGATGATTGAACGGGATTGTCAATCATGAGCGAGCCATCAATCGGCATGCGTGAATATTCCCCCACTTCCCGCCAGTGGCCAGACACATCTGCAGGTCCAAAAATGCCGTTCCCGGGATCGACCGGGCCCCCGCCCCATTTTTCCAGCAATCCACCCATTACCGTGTGAAAGTTAAAGTAATGTCCATACTGCTCTTTGAATCGACGAAGAACAGGCTCGATTGCCCAGCAGTGCGAACAGATTGGGTCAGTTACATAATAAACATCAATAGATTTTTGAGATTGGTTGAAATCAATCATCTCCATTTCGTCCTCACCAGCTGCTCCACAAATTCCTGTTTCAAGATCGCATATCATATTATGGTTTGTCATTTTCATTCCCTCTTTTCTATTTATTTCGAACAGTTTGTAATGCAGTTGACCATGCCACTACATCGTCCAATACTTTGTTTAAAGAATCTTCGTGGTATGGCGCGGGATCAAAGATGTGCATATCTTTGAAGTCGGTAAACAAACTCATGGCAACACTCGGCCCAACGACTGCTACTTTTGGAACGCTAAGAATTAAGCGCAAGTCGTTTGTTGCTGTCACCCCTAAAGTTGAACCGTAACTTACGACGCCGGCAGCCTTGTTATTCCACTCAACATATAAATAATCGATGGCATCTTTTAAACCAGACGTAATCCCTTTGTTGTATTCAGGAGTTACAAAGATGAACCCATCGAATTCGCTGATTTTCTTGGACCATACATGTGCTTCTGGTGCCTTGTACTCTTGGGACATAATGGCAGGGATAGGCTCGTTGAACTTTGGTAAATTAAAATCTTTGATGTCCACTAATTCGTATTCTGCATCACTACGTATGTCGGCGATGGATTTTACCCATTCCGCTACTTGAATATTGACTCGAGCATCCCGAGTGCTTCCTGTAAGAATTGCGATTTTAACCATTTTGCATTCCTCCTAATTGGTGGCTTCTTGTTAGGGAAGCCTTGTTATTTTTCCTTATAATGGTATCTTAGAAGATAACGAAACAAAGCAAAACCAATAGTTCGTTCGATATGTCGGATATCCAACACATCGATGGAATTGTTGAAAAAGTGGGAGTGAAATCGAATGACTCAATCCAAAACGGATCCTCGTGTTCTCCGTACGCGCAAATTAATCATGGATTCTTTCATTGAACTTTCAGCGAAGAAGGAATTTAAGGATATTACCATAAAAGACATCACCACAGAGGCCATGATTAATCGAGCAACCTTTTATTATCATTTTGAAGATATCTATGATTTGTTGGAAAAGGTATTATCGGAAGTATTGCTGGTGAATCTGAATTGCAGTTCCTACCAAAATGACGAGTTAAATGAAGAAGTTTTCGTCAGTATTTTCACGGCCATCACCAATTTTCAAAAGTCATTGTCCAACCGTTGCCATAGGGGATATGAAGACACCATTGCACGGATCATCAGGGAACAACTCGAAATTATTTTTTACAAAATGCTGGAAAAAACAGAATCTGTGAAAGAAGAGGAGGCGCTTAGAACCATTGCCGTCATCCTAAGCTGGGGAATCTACGGTGCTTCTGTTGAATGGAAAAGATTTGATATGAAGGTGCCGCCGGAAGAATTTATCAAGTCAGCCATTCCTTATTTAATGTCCGGGATAGAGATTGGCTCCCGAAAATAAGTTAGCATAAAGAATATTGGAAATGTAGCTGGATTAAAATTAAGGAAGGTGGAAGAATGCCATTCTTAACAATCATTACGATATTCGTAGTTGGTGTAGCAGTATTTATTGCTGGATTTATAACTAAAACAAAATGGTTAAAACTCCTAGCAATCATTCCGCTTGCTATTTCAGTGTGGATGCTTCTAAGTCTATTTTTAATGAGTTTTTAGAATTTATTAATTTGATATAGATAGAAAATTAAAATTGACCTCATCCTAGGGAGGTCTTTTTTTATGCAATTCTTAGTGTTAGAAGATCGGCTAATAATAAATGATTAGAGCTGCGCTAAAGCAGTGTTTCGAATAATTTCAATCAAAAATGCTCGATTAAACTCCAGCTAATGAAGTAATTTGGACAAGATTGGTTGAAAACAATAGATTAGAGCTGCTCTAAAGTGATGTTTAGAATGATTTCGGCCAAAAATATTCAATTAGCCCCCGTCTAATGAAGTGTTTTGGATAAGTTTTGCCGAAAACACTCGATTAAAACTGCTCTAAAGCACTGTTTCCAAAGAATAGACCCGCAGACACTCAATTAGAAAATCCCAAAGTCTCAATGCTATTGGAGAGAGATTCTATAAAAGGAAAATAATTATATTTAAATAATATTTTATTATATTTAAAATAGTTTTTAAATGAAATCAAACAACCAATGTCAAGATGTAATTCTGTTATAAAGGCATATATTTCTAATATTATGATAGAATTTTGAAAATTATTAAATAACCTTTACTCTACTAATGATATAGGGATATAATTTACGAGCGTTATTAAAATAATATTCTAACAATTCAGAAAGAGAGAGGGTTTTATTCTATGTCACAAATGGTTGCACTAGTCTTGGTGCTTTTAATTTTATATATCGGAGATTTTGTATCGGTTCGTACTAAAGCCTGGATTCCGTCAGTATTCATCAGCGCAATGTTATTCCTGATTGGATTTTGGACATTCTTTCCGCAAAATATTGTTGAGATTGCTGGGATTCCCAGTACAGTAGCCACAATGGTGATGTATCTGTTGGTCGTGAATATGGGAACGCTCCTTTCCGTGAAGGAGCTAATGGCACAATGGAAGACGATTGTTATTTCTTTATCCGGAATTTTAGGGATCATTGTCATTCTGTTTGCAATTGGGTCACTAATTTTTGATATGAATACGGTTATTGTCGCGATTCCACCTTTAGTTGGAGGACTCGTATCGGCCTTGATTATGTCAGAAGGCGCAGCGCAGGCTGGGTTAACTTCTTTATCGGTATTTGCCATCGTCATTTATGTTATGCAAGGGTTCGCTGGTTACCCGTTAACTTCCATTGTATTAAAAAGAGAAGGAAAGCAGCTGTTGCAAAAATACCGAAATGGCGAATTGGCACTTAAAACAACTACTAAGGTAGAGGAAGATCCAACACAAGCGAAAAATGGCTTCAAACTCTTCCAAGTACCCGAAAAGTATAATACAGACTACTTTAAGTTTCTTAAACTTGCAGTGGTTGGTTGTTTAGCGTATCTTACTTCTGTATTTCTGGCACCGGTTGTTGAAATTAATGGACTTGTCCTTTGTTTGGTGTTCGGTGTGATTGCGAAAAGTATTGGTTTCTTGGAACAACATGCTCTATATAAGGCCAATGGATTTGGATTTGCCATTATGGGATTAATGCTGTTTATCTTTGATGGATTAAAATCTGCCACACCGAACATGATGCTGGAGATTCTAACGCCACTGATTGTTTGTATCATCTTGGCCGTCATTGGTATGTACATTTTCTCCTTTATTGCAGGCAAAATACTGAAAGTGAGCAAAAACCTTGCCTTTGCTGTCTCGCTGACAGCGCTGTACGGTTTCCCGGCGGACTATATTATCACGAACGAAGTAATTAAATCTTTAACAAATGATGAAAAAGAACAAGAAGCGTTAACAAATCATATGTTGCCGCCTATGCTGGTTGGCGGATTTATCTCCGTAACCATCGTATCGGTGATTCTGGCAGGAATTTTTGTTGGATTCTTATAATGAATTATGAGGCCCATGGATTTCAAAATGTAAAGGGGAGCAGGAAAATGATTAATCAGAAAATAAAAGAAGCCATTGAACAATATAGCGAGGAATTAACTGCAATTCGCCGCAAACTGCATAGCGAACCGGAGTTATCATGGGAAGAGTACGAAACAACTGCTTTTGTTTCAGACTATTTAACTGCGCTGGGTATCGAACATCGCAAAACTGAACCGACTGGTGTCATCGCTGAAATTAAAGGCGGCAAACCGGGAGAGACGGTAGCGTTGCGTGCGGATATGGATGCTTTGCCGGTTGAAGAATTAAATGTCGACCTTCCTTACGCTTCAAAGGAATTGGGGAAAATGCATGCATGCGGTCATGATGCACATACGGCGATGCTCCTTATTGCGGCAAAAACATTAAATGAAATAAAAGAAGAGCTGCGGGGAAATGTACGTCTTATTTTCCAGCCTGCAGAAGAAACGGCGATGGGTGCAAAAGCGATGGTGGAGCAAGGTGCCGTATCAGGTGTCGACAATGTATTCGGTATTCATATTTGGTCGCAAATGCCATCAAAAAAAGTTTCCTGCAGCCCTGGACCAAGCTTTGCATCTGCCGATATTTTTACGGTAACGTTTAAAGGGCGAGGGGGACACGGCGCGATGCCGCAAGATTGTATCGATGCTAGCATCATTGCGTCATCATTCGTTATGAATGTACAATCCGTTGTATCCAGAACGATTGATCCGCAGCAGCCTGCAGTGGTCACAATCGGAAAAATGGACGTAGGAACGCGCTTTAATGTGATTGCGGAAAATGCGGTCATTGAAGGGACAGTTCGCTGTTTTGATGCCGAAACGCGCGACCATATCGAAAAACAGCTGCAAGTGTATGCGGAAAATGTAGCAAGCATCTACGGCGGAACGGCGAAAGTGGACTATTTCCGCGGAACGCAAGCTGTCATCAACGGAGAAGAAAGTGCGAAGTTGGTACAAAAAGTGACTGCAGCTGCCTTTGGTGAAGACGCTGTTTACGATGAAAAACCAACAATGGGCGGGGAAGACTTCAGTTTTTATTTAGATGAAGTCCCAGGAAGCTTTACTTTAGTTGGATCAGGCAATCCGGAAAAAGATACGCAATGGGCCCACCACCACGGCAAATTCAACGTCGATGAAGATGCGCTGGCAACAGGCGCTGAATTATATGCGCAATATGCATGGGCATATTTAAATAAATAATTAGGGAGGAGATCAACCTTTTGGGGTTGGTCTCTTTCATTTTTGTTAGAAATATGTTTCATTCGCAAATAAGTTATAACAATTATTAAAATATTATTAAGATTAACAAAAATATACCATTCCTTCTCTATCAAAATGATATTGTTTTTATAAATATAAAATTTGAAAGGAGAAATGTTATGTTATTGAACTGGTGGAGAAATCATAGAATTGCTGCTTCCATCTTAGTGATATTAAGAATTTACCTGGGGTTTGGTTTCCTGGTTGCCGGGTGGGGGAAACTGACAAGCGGTCAATTTGATGCCCGCGGGTTTATAGCAAATGCCATTAAGAATCCTGTAACGGGATCAGACGGAAACCGAGTTTATGGCATCTATACTACATTCCTGGAAACAATCGCATTGCCCAATGTACACATTATTAATGTCCTCGTGCCTTGGGGAGAAGTATTGGTAGGTTTAGGATTGCTGTTGGGTTGCTTAACGTCTGCAGCGGCGTTTTTTGGAATGTTGATGAATTTCTCTTATTTAATGGCTGGAGCGATTTCACAGAATCCCATTTATATTTTAGCAGGATTTTTAATCTTAACAGCCGGCGCAAATGCAGGGAAGTTCGGTTTGGACTTTTATATTTTGCCTTTATTGAAAGAACTAGCGTTCAAAAGGAAAAACCGGTCAATCAATAATAAAATTGAAAAAAAGGCAAACTTAATATAATGCATTCAAAGCTAAAAAAATCACCTTACCTCAAAAGCAATACATAGAGGTAGGGTGATTTTATATGCCTTTCCCGATTTAAAGTTTAAAACGACGAACTAATTCATTCAGATTTTCAGCTAAACGCGCAAGGTCTTCAGAACTGCTCGCCACTTCTTCCATCGAGCTGCTGATTTGTTGGGAAGAGGCAGAAGTTTGTTCTACGCCTGCAGCTGACTCTTCGGAAATTGCGGCAATTTCCGATACGGAGGCATTCATTTTTTCGGTATTGGATGCAATGGTTGATAAATTCTCGGAGACCATTTTAATATTGTTTACCATATTCGTTACTGCTGAGCTGATTGCAGCAAAGGTTTCCTGAGTCGTATTGATTTGGGTTGTTCCTTGCTTCACTTCGTTATATCCGTCTTGCAAGGATTCCGCCACTACACTGGATTCAGATTGGATGCCTGCAACAATGCCCGTAATATCGGCTACAGAAGTTGAGACTTGTTCGGCTAGCTTTCTGACTTCATCCGCAACTACAGCAAACCCTCTGCCGTGTTCGCCTGCTCTGGCTGCTTCAATTGCTGCATTTAAGGCAAGAAGATTGGTTTGGGCGGCAATTTCCTGAATCACTGAAACCAATTTTGATATTTCTTGTGACTTAACATCCAAACCTTTCACTTTTTGTACTGCATCCTGTACGATTTGGTCGATTTTCGCCATCTGTTTGTTTGAGGATTCCATCAACTGGCTTCCCTCAATCGTCATTTCGAACACTTCATTCGAAGCTTTTTGAATGCTCTCGCCATTTGAGTTAGCTTCGAGCACAGAAGTTGAAAATGCTCCCATAATGCTCGCCAGGTCGCTTGCCGTTTTGGCTTCTGTTTCGGTACCCGCCGCTAATTCCTGCATTGTAGTAGCAATTTGCTGGGAACCGGCGTTTACTTCATTTGCAGATTCAGTCAAATCTTTGCTTTGGTTTGTTATTGATCCAGAGGCCACGTTTATTTCATTTAGCAATTCACGAATATTATTGCTCATTTCGTTTGTCGCCAGAATCAGATGACCTACCTCGTCTTGCGAATTCACTGCTAATGGTTCATTGCTTAAATCACCGCTTGCCATCAGCTTCATTCGTTCCATCACTTGTATGATTGGTTTAGCTATAATATTTGAAGTAATAAGTGCTGCCGCGATACTGACCAACATAACCAAAATTGTTACAATCATGACTACTTGTATAGTCTTTTGGCCATTTGCTACAATTTGGCCCTGTTTTTCATTAATAATATCCCGACTTTTACTTGCCAGCTCTTCATAACCAGTCATGATTTCTCTTACATCCTGATTTCTTTCAGCTAGCTTTTGTCGAGCCAATTCTTTATTTCCACGATCATACTCTTCAAAAACTTCTTCTGAAACGTATTTTCTCCACTCAACGGTCCTTTGGATGAGTTGGTCAAATTCCTCGGAAGCCCCAATCTCTCTGACAATTGCTTCGTGTCCTTTACCTTCTTCTGTATAAGCGTCAAAACGTTCTTTAAAGTCGCCGCCATACAACACGTACCCACGGGCCGTTGCTATGCGATTAGCCAACGTTCTAGACATTTGTTCATTGGCGATTAACATTGGAAGCTCTCTCTCTACAATATTTTTTGCTTCCTCATTACTCTTCTTAATAGATGAATAATTATAAATGCCAAATAATACGACAAGTAAAATAACCAATGAAAACCCAAATAGTATTTTCGTTTTTATACTTTTAAAATTAAATTGTTTCTTCAATTCTTTTTGCACCTCAATTTGTTATTGTTGCATCTACAGTTCTTCAAAATTATCTAATAAACTAGTTTTTTATTATTTCCTAAATAGATAATCTAATCAATTAGTGACAGCACTTTCTAATCCATTTGTATCATGATTCCGTTCTCCTTCTTGGATTTTAGGGTTTTTTTGCATAGGAAAAGTGAACCTAAAGAAACTAGGTTCACTTTTTTTCTAATTCTTTGGAGGCTTGGTTTACATACCAAAAATAGTTTGAATTCCGCAGATTTGTGTCCTAAGTCTTCCTCTATAGTAAAACTATAGTAATAGCGATATTATAAAACAAGATTCGACAATATGACAATACTTATACGGAAATAAATTACTTTAACATATCTTTTTTCCTGCATTTGTATAATTTTCTCCAATTTTCAACGCCGTTCAGTAAAGGAAACGCTTTCTCTCTATTGGCAATAAATTGTATTCAAAATTGTGTCATAACATTATTACAGAATAATGAAGGCTATCAAAAAAATGATGCAAAATCTTGCTAGGGTGCTATTCTATGAGTGTAAACAACGAAAACAAATTGAAAGGAAGTTATGTTATGTTAAACAATTGGTGGAGAAATAGTAATATAGCTGCTGGAATTCTTGCTATATTAAGAATTTATTTGGGGTATGTTTTCCTTACTGCAGGCTGGGGAAAAATAACTAGCGGTCAATTCGATGCGAGCGGTTTTATTGCAAATGCCATCAATAATCCGGTAACAGGGCCAGATGGCGGCAATGTCTTTGGTTTTTATACATCCTTCCTGGAAACATTCGCAATGCCGAATGTTCACATCTTTAATGTTATGGTGCCTTGGGGAGAATTCTTGGTAGGATTAGGTTTGATTCTTGGCTGCTTAACATCGGCGGCAGCGTTCTTTGGAATAATTATGAATTTTTCGTTCCTAATGGCAGGCGCGATTTCACACAATCCAATCGATATTCTATTAGGCTTTTTAATCTTTGTGGCGGGTGCCAATGCAGGTAAATTCGGAATCGACTTTTTCCTATTGCCTCTATTAAAGAAACATGCGTTTATAGACAAAAAAGGGTCTTCCGATAAGAAAATGGGTAAAAAGGCAAACCTCGTTTAGAAAAATTGTAGACATAATTTCGATAAAATTTAAATAAAAAGTACTTTTAAAAGTGGGTATCCATCAAGTTTGGATGTCTGCTTTTTTTGTTGAGATTTAGCTAGCGATGACTATCATGTTTTCTCTTTTAAGTTTAAAGGTAAGTAAATAAGTGCTGAAACACATATCTTTAAAGAGGTTTGTTACAATTATTTTCAAGAGATAGTAGAATTTTGGCTTATATAGAAGAGCAATGCATTGAGCTCAGATTTTAATTCACCCTATTCTTTACGATCAGGTTCGCCATTTTAGGAAGGCAACAATGCAGAGGGAAAGATTGTCGTAAATCTCAAATAATGAGGAGTATAAATATGATTCGTTTTGAAAATGTATCCAAGCAGTTTGATGATGGAACTGTTGCGGTTAAGTCGCTTAACCTCAACATCCATAAAGGAGAATTTTTTGTCTTGGTTGGTCCTAGCGGCAGCGGTAAAACCACAACCCTGAAAATGATTAATCGATTGATTGGCATCTCCGACGGCACAATCTTGATCAACGATAAAAAAATAAGCGATTATGATATTCATGAACTAAGGTGGAATATTGGCTATGTTCTTCAGCAAATCGCCCTCTTTCCTCATATGACCATTCAAGAAAATATTGCCATTGTTCCGGAAATGAAAAAGTGGAATAAAGAAAAAATCGCAAGCAGAGTAGACGGGTTGCTTGAAATGGTAAGGTTGGACCCAAAAACCTATAAACATAGGAAACCCAGTGAGTTATCGGGCGGACAGCAACAAAGAATTGGCGTGGTTAGAGCCTTGGCTGCCGATCCTGAAATTCTTTTGATGGATGAACCTTTTAGTGCGCTGGACCCAATTAGCAGGGAGAAGTTGCAAGATGATTTGTTAAAACTGCAAAAATCGATAAAGAAGACGATTGTTTTTGTTACACACGATATGCAAGAGGCGCTTAAGTTAGGCGACAGAATTTGTATCATGAAAGATGGGGAAATTGTCCAAGTCGGGACTCCCAATGATTTGGTTCATCATCCTGTTAACGACTTTGTAAAAAAATTTCTTGGAAGAACGGAACATGGAGATTTTCAAATTCATCTGGAAGAAGCTTTGTCGCCTCACACCAATCTTCAATTTAATGGGCATGTAATCCCCGTTAATAGCTCCTTGGAGGAAATATTGGAAGCCCTAACCCAACGAGACTTGGTAGGTGTTGAAAAAGATGGCGAAATGGTTGGTCTATTAACGAGACAATCAGTCATCCAGCATCTGTTAAACAATGTGAAAGAGGGCAAAAAAAGTGAATAAATTATACGAAACGTTCATGGACAGACGTGAGGATTTGTTGAGTGGGCTCATCCAGCATATACAACTATCGTTTATTGCCCTCATCATTGCTTTATTAATCGCCATTCCTCTTGGGATTTATCTAACCAGAAAGAAAAAAGCTGCGGAGATTGTCATTGGAATAGCAGCCGTCTTCCAAACAATCCCTTCATTGGCGTTGCTGGGACTGCTGATACCGCTTGTTGGAATCGGGACATTACCGGCGATCATTGCACTCGTTATTTATGCGATGCTTCCTATTTTAAGAAATATTTATACGGGAATTAAAGAAGTTGACCCAAATTTGCTAGAAGCTGCAAAAGGCTTGGGCATGAATAATAGAAGATTGCTGATCAAGGTAGAGCTTCCTCTTGCCATGCCCGTGATTATGGCTGGGATAAGAACGGCCATGGTTCTTATTATCGGGACTGCGACCATTGCTTCCCTTATTGGAGCAGGAGGATTAGGTGATTTAATTACTGTGGGGATCAGCAGGAATGATATGGACCTCATCTTATTAGGAGCCATTCCTGCGGCGCTTTTGGCTTTATTTTTTGATTTTCTCCTCAAACAACTTGAAAAACTATCATTTAAAAAATCACTAATTTCGATTGTTACTGTTATAGCAGCTTTTTTATTGGTTATAACCGTCTCTTCATTTTCCGAGTCGAAGGAACCTGATTTAGTTATTGGCGGAAAATTGGGTGCAGAACCGGAGATTTTGATGAATATGTATAAACTTCTAATCGAAGAGAATTCTTCCCTTAAAGTCGCGCTAAAACCGAATATGGGCGGCACAACATTTGTCTATAATGCCTTAACTTCGGGGAGTATAGATATTTATCCGGAATTCACGGGGACAATTATCGTTGATTTATTAAAAGAGCAACCAGCCAGCACAAAAAGCGAAGAAGTCTATGAACAGGCAAAAGAGGGGATATTCAATCAATTTGATTTAGTATTGCTGGAGCCAATGAAATTTAATAATACCTACGCATTGGCGGTACCTGACTCCCTTGCAATTAAATATAACCTAAAGGCGATTTCTGACTTGAAAGAGATTGAAGGAGAGATTAAGGCAGGCTTTACACCGGAATTTCCGGAACGTGAAGACGGCTACCTCGGAATACAAAAGCTTTATGGCCTTCAATTCCCAAACATAAAAACGATGCAGCCAGAACTGCGGTATGCCGCTGTAAATTCAGGGGATATCAATTTAGTGGATGCTTATTCAACGGATAGTGCAATTCAAAGATATAACTTAACTGTATTGGAAGATGATTTGCATTTATTTCCTCCCTATCAAGGAGCGCCTTTGTTAAAGAAAGAGACGCTCGAAGAATATCCGGAATTAGAAGGCATTCTGAATAAACTTTCCGGAAAAGTTACCGACGATGAGATGAGGGAAATGAATTACAAAGTAGCGGTAGAGAAGGAAAAGGCCAGCAGTGTCGCTAAAGAGTTTTTAGAAAGGAATAATCTGCTCAATAGTGATTAAGATAATCTCGGACCTTGGTGAAAAAATGAATATATTATGTGTTGTGGACTTGCACACTTGAGTTAAGAGGATAAGTTTTATGAGCAAAGCAAAATTTTATGATAGTATGACGATATTAACATGATTTCAATTGGCAAGAAATCCAATGGAAAATTCAACGGAAGAATGGAGCAGTACAATGAAAGCACTCACGTTTGAAACGTTTGGGGGACCTGACGTTTTACAATATAAAGAAGTTCCGAATCCCATTATTAAGGAAAATGAACTATTAGTGAGAATGAAAGCAATCGGGCTTAATTTTGCCGATGTTTACAGAAGAAAAGGAAACTATCATCTAGCAGGTGAACCGCCTTACATCTTGGGTTATGAAGGGTCGGGAATTGTGGAGCAAGTTAATGGAGAGGCGATGGGCATAAAGGTTGGGGACCGCGTGGCTTTTGCGGATGTACCGTTTGCAAATGCTGAGCTGGTATCAGTACCGATGGATAAAGTCATCCCTCTGCCCGATGGAATTTCCTTTGAAACAGCATCAGCTGTTTTATTGCAGGGATTGACTGCCCATTATTTGACGCAAGATAGTTATGCTATACAACCAGGCGTTTCAATGCTTGTCCATGCGGCTGCAGGTGGCGTCGGCCAGAATCTTGTCCAAATTGGAAAACTTCTTGGAGCGCGTGTAATCGGTCTTACATCGAGCAAGGAAAAAGCAAAAGTTGCCTTTGAAGCAGGTGCCGATGCAGTTTACTTATATAATGACAAATGGGTTGAACAAGTAAAGGAAACAACAAACGGTGCGGGAGTCGATGTTGTGTACGAATCAGTAGGGTCCACGTTGCCGGATAGTTTTGAAGCAACAAGGATTGGCGGGACGGTTGTATTTTACGGCATGTCCGGTGGAGATCCTAGCCCAGTTGATCCGCGTATGTTAATGGATACCTCAAAAACCCTTACTGGAGGAGACCTTTGGAATGTACTTACTTCATTAGAAGAGAGAAAAGAACGATCAAAACAATTATTTAACTGGATTATCCAAGGGAAATTGATAATAAAGGAACCTACAACCTTTTCCTTGGAGGAAGGTGCCAAAGCACATCAGTTATTGGAAAGCAGAAAAAGTGCAGGGAAGATTTTATTGATTCCATAATTATATTTGCGAATAACTAAAGGATTGAATTCGGTTTTATGCCGATTCCAATCCTTTTTATTAACTGTTGAGATTATTGGTTTTGGGCTTCTTGTTGCTCATTAGGTTCTTCAGTTGATTCTGGCTCCATCATGAGATGTGCTCTAAATGGTCCTAATAATGACTAACTAAGATTAGTTGATGATGCATTTTCTTTTCTTTTCTTAATATCCACAAAGACCATGATAATGATGATTGCAGCAACAAAGTAGATGGATATTGCCAGTAAAGCCGAACCTAAACCAGCCTGCATTCTTCCGCCATAATAAAGCAAAGCTCTCATTCCATCAACCATATATCGTGTGGGTAAAATGGCGCTAAAGACTCGGTGTACTTCAGGAAGCGTTGATAAGGGAAGTGCTCCACCGCTTGAAAAAATGCCCATAATATTGACAGGGAACATGACCAGCATACCCCAACCTCCGAAAAGCAAAGCAAGGGTTTTGAATACTAAGTACATAGTGTAACAACAGAAAAAGCAGAATATGAAAATAATCCAAATACTAGAGGCGTGTGTACTTCCGAAAAAGCCAAAAACAGCTAATTGGGATGCAGCGGCAACACCAAATGCCAACATGGCACCGAATAGTAGTTCCATTTTTAACAATTGAGAATTACTTAAAGGTATACCTGTATTTTTTAACGTACCATTTCCTCGTTGCAGATAGCCATAGATCATATTTGCACCCATGATTCCTGCAATTGAAGAGATAAGAACCAAGACAAATGGGGTCATTCCATTATTAAGATTCTTGGAAATCCCCAGTGCATTCACCGTTGCGGCTTTAACGGGGTTTTCTGCTAACCCAACCTTGTCGGCAGATACAGATAGCCCTTTTTGTTTTAGTTCTTGTTTTAAGTTTCTGCTAAATTCTGCCGAAGCAGCAGTTACGACTTGCTGTAAGGTATTATCTGCAATCATCGTTGCAGTTGGTCCAACACCTTCATTTAATAATATTTTGAGTGTAGCCGCTTCTGTCTTTCCAGTATCATTCACAATCACTTCATGTAATTCATCAAGTTGATTGGAAAAATCAGAGGGGATTACCAACGCACCATAAGCTTCATTATCCCTTATGTCCTGCATGGCTTGTTCCTGATTCCCAACTACACTCCACTTGAAAGAATGTCCATTGTATTTATCAACTAAATATAATAGTATATCATCCCCAGCAGGTCCCTTGTCTTCGTTCACCACGATTAGGGGAGCATTTGTTAGATTATTCGTACCTCCACCGAAAGCCGGCAAATAGATACAAATCATGATTAGCATAAGAACGGAAATTAACCAAATCGGAAACCAGGTGGTCCGTAGTCTAAGTATTTTCTTCACTGACAAGTCTCCTCATTTTGAAATTCTCATCAGAATAAAATAAGAATTAACCTTGTATATCTGTCTCGAAATAAATGTAATGATAAGATTTTCTATCCTTTACATATCAATAGTTGCACCAACACTGATATGCATATCGGTTATAAATTGGTTAAGATCTTCCGTGCGCCCAAGAAGAGCCAAGTAGTCAGCACAAAAGGCAACGTCAAAACAGGGAGTCCATAAGGCAAGATCCAGGTAAAGACACTTGCAGTCAGCAAAACGCTAACACAGGCGGCCACAATCCCCGAAATAAATCGGAAGCGGTTCGCTGCAGTACCGAACACCACTGCGACTGCCATACAAGATAAAATGGTGTTGTAGCCATAGAGACCGCGAAAGATTAAAGAATGTTCTCCGCCAAGTCCGTAAGCAAGAAGTAATCCTATCGTATTCCCGATTACGGCAACAATCCCCCATCTCCAATTGCCCAAGAAAACGGCGATAAATAGAATTGCTCCGGATAAGGGATGATCCAGGAAAAAGATTTGCCCAATGCCAGCAAAAAAACCTTCTACCCAATTTACCTTCCCTGCAATTTCCAATTCCCAGTACGCTAGACTTTGCGGCACTAAGGACTCGCTTAAATGAAATGCTTTCAGACGGTAAGAAACCAAAAGCATAAACCACGTCAGCAAGATAAATGGAATGGTGAGAATGGGAAGTTCCACGTTTTTCATGAATTGCACAATGGTTGCAGCAAAAATCGCCGTAATGGCTGCTGCAATTAAAGCAATAATCCACTTGGAAGATCCGGTTAAAAATAAGGTCATCGCCATCCCGGCCAGCACTGAATTATAGCCATACAGACCATTGTTGATGCTAGTTGCCGGTGCACCACCGATTTTTCCGATAAGTGTACCGATGATGGAAGACAAAAGTGCAATGACTCCCAATGACCAGGAAGAAACCATGATGGCGATTAAAATAACGACTCCGGAGACTGCATTTTCAATAAACAGGACTTGAGAAATTCCCCTGAGCGAAGCCAGAAAAACTGAAGCAGCTCCTTTTTCTGATAAATGATCCTTTTTTTCTGCCGACATAAGCATCCCCCATGAAAATTATTTCACAACCGATTTAAAATTGTATTTTGTGGTCAAAATGTAGATGTTTGGTTCTCCTAACTAATAACTTAGTATGTGCAAACAATGGAGAATTCAATATGGAAATTACAAGAAAAGGGGAGGATTGTCATGCAATTGGTACCTCGCGAGATAGACAAGCTCATGATTGTGGTTGTAGCCGATCTTGCTAGAAGAAGAAAAGAAAGAGGCTTGAAGCTGAACTACCCGGAGGCTGTTGGACTTATTACTTACGAGATATTGGAAGGTGCCCGGGACGGAAAAACGGTTGCTGAACTGATGGAATACGGCACAACAATTTTATCCCGTGATGATGTCATGGAGGGAATTCCCGAGATTGTTGATGATATTCAAGTAGAAGCGACATTTCCTGATGGCACCAAGCTGGTAACGGTGCACGATCCAATTCGATAAGACAGAACAGGAGGGCAAACCATGGAACGAATTGAAATGGAGCCAGGGCAACTGATTTTAAAAGAAGAAGATATTATTTGCAATGATGGAAGGGGCCTTTTTAAGGTTACCGTCATTAATACCGGAGACCGTCCCGTTCAAGTCGGGTCGCATTATCACTTTTATGAAGTAAATGAAGCGCTCCAATTCAATCGGGAAGAAGGACTTGGAAGACGTTTGAACATCCCTTCCGGTGCGGCGGTTCGTTTTGAACCCGGCGATGAAAAAGAAGTGGAATTGGTTCCATATGGCGGGGAACGTAGAGTGTATGGATTTAACAATAAAATAGATGGACCCATAGAAAGAGGGGCTAATGAATGAGTTTTAGAATGACGAGAAAGCAGTACGCTGAAATGTATGGCCCAACCACGGGGGATTCCATTCGATTGGCGGACACTGATTTATTTATAAAAGTTGAAAAAGACTATACAACTTATGGTGAAGAAGTAGTTTTTGGCGGCGGTAAAGTCATACGTGATGGAATGGGGATGCACCCCCTTGTAACTCGCGGTGATGGAATTCCTGATGTGGTCATAACCAATGTCGTTGTATTGGACTATACTGGCATTTTTAAAGCGGATGTTGCCATTCGCGACGGGAAAATCGCGGCAATTGGAAAAGCGGGAAATCCGTTGGTGATGGATGGTGTCGATATCATTATTGGGGCTTCCACGGAAATCATTGCCGGTGAGGGGATGATTTTGACCGCTGGCGCCATTGATACGCATGTTCATTTTATTAATCCTGCACAAGTAGATGTAGCACTTACTTCCGGTACTACAACTTTAATCGGCGGGGGGACGGGTCCGGCTGCCGGGTCGAAAGCGACAACCGTTACTCCAGGCGAATGGAATATTCATCGAATGCTCGAAGCTGCGGAAGGTCTCCCAATCAACGTAGGTTTTACGGGGAAGGGACAAGCGGCAACAAAAGAACCGCTTGCAGAACAAGTACGTGCCGGGGTTATTGGGTTGAAAGTCCATGAAGACTGGGGGGCTACGCCTTCTGCTCTGGATCATGCATTGCAAGTGGCCGAGGAATTTGATGTTCAAGTCGCTCTTCATGCGGATACTTTGAATGAAAGCGGGTTTATGGAAGACACGATGGCCGCGATCAAGGACCGTGTCATTCATATGTATCACACGGAAGGTGCGGGAGGCGGCCATGCTCCCGATTTGATCAAATCGGCTGGTTATTTGAATGTACTGCCCTCATCTACCAATCCAACATTGCCCTATACCGTGAATACGGTCGATGAACATCTGGACATGCTGATGGTTTGCCACCATTTGAACCCTGCTGTACCAGAGGATATCGCATTTGCCGATTCTCGAATCCGAAGGGAAACGATTGCAGCGGAAGATATCCTTCAAGATATGGGTGTATTCAGTATGGTCAGCTCGGATGCTCAAGCAATGGGCCGCGTGGGAGAAGTGGTATTACGTACTTGGCAAACCGCGGATAAAATGAAAAAACAAAGAGGCATCATGCAAGGAGATAGCGAGTATTCGGATAATAACCGCGTCAAGCGTTATGTTGCGAAATACACCATCAATCCGGCTATTACGCATGGGGTTTCTGAATATATAGGTTCCATTGAAGTTGGGAAAATTGCAGACCTTGTCCTTTGGAATCCGGCATTCTTCGGTGTGAAACCTGAAATGATTTTAAAAAATGGTTTTGTTGTGTATGGGTTAATGGGGGATGCCAATGCATCGATTCCAACACCGCAGCCAGTTATTCATCGCCCAATGTATGCCACATTAGGAAAAGGCTTATCAAAAAGTAACATTACGTTTATTTCACAGGCGGCTTTCGATGATCGAGTACACGAAAAATTGGGATTGCAAAAGATTATCCTTCCTGTTCGCGGAATTCGAACATTAACAAAAAAAGATATGAAACTTAATTTTGAAACGCCCGAAATTACGGTCGACCCCCAAACTTACGAAGTAAGGGTAAACGGGGAACATATTTACTGCGATCCTGTAGATAAAGTGCCAATGGGACAGCGTTATTTCTTATTTTGAGGTGAAAACAATGATTATTGAAAGTATTGTAACGAATATAGAAGAGATGCCCATGGAAGAACTTTCAAAACGGCATAAAGAAAAAGTGCTGCTGGAAAGTTCGGATTTGGTGAAACGTATTCAGAAAGTCACAACAGACCATGGCAAAGAAATCGGGATTCGATTAAAAAATCCACGTGATCTTAAAGCCGGTGATGTGTTGTTTATGGATGACAAGAACATGATTATCGTGGATGTTTTATCGGATGATTTGCTTGTTATTCGTCCTCGTTCCCTGCATGAAATGGGAACGATTGCCCACCAGCTTGGAAATCGCCATCTGCCCGCACAATTTGAAAATGACGAAATGCTCGTTCAATATGATTACCTTGTAGAGGATTTGCTGCAGGAGTTGCAAATACCTTATCAACGTGAAGCGCGGAAAGTGAAACAAGCGTTTCGACATATCGGTCACAGTCATGCTTGATCGAACATTGTCGCTGTTCCAGCTTTGCGATTCTAATTTTCCAACAGGTGCCTTTAGTCATTCCTATGGTCTGGAAAGTTATATTCAAGAAGAGATTGTGTATAACCAGGAAACATTTTCAGAATGGCTTCGCGTGTATTTAAATGAGCAGCTCATCTATTCAGATGGGCTGGCAACCCGCCTGATCTATGAAGCATTGGAGAAAGGCGATATGGATAAAATATGGAAAATGGACCGGATGCTCATGGTTCAGAATTTGCCTCGGGAAACACGGGATGGCACCCAGAGAATGGGGGAACGGATGTTGAATCTGGTGGAATCCTTATATCAAAATCCAGTGCTCTCCCAATACAGGGAACGAATCCGGCATAAGCAATCCTTTGGGCATCCGGCCATTGTATTCACCATGGTTGGTTATCATCTAGGTGTTTCACAAGAGAACACGACACTCTACTATTTATATTCTACCGTGGTAAACCTTGTGCAGAATGCAGTACGGGCCATTCCGCTTGGCCAAACTGCAGGCCAAAAAATTATTCAAGAATTTCAAGGTGACTTAGCAAAAGCAACACAAAAAATTCAAATGTTGAATGAAGAAGATTTCGGAATTGTGTCACCGGGCTTGGAGTTGGCCCAAATGATGCATGAGCGTGTAAATATTCGTATTTTTATGTCTTAAGAAAGGACGTGTTTTTGAATGGAACCGATTAAAATTGGAGTAGGCGGTCCTGTAGGTGCGGGAAAAACCTTGCTGATCGAGAAACTGACGCGAAATATGGATGGAGAAATTAGCATGGCAGTTGTAACAAATGATATTTATACAAAAGAAGATGCGAAGTTTCTTATGCAGAACGGCGTATTGCCTTCAGATCGTATTATTGGTGTTGAAACTGGCGGATGTCCCCATACGGCCATCCGTGAAGATGCATCCATGAATTTCGCTGCCATTGATGAATTAAAAGAAAAACATCCGGATGTCGAACTGATTTTCGTGGAAAGCGGCGGAGATAATCTGGCAGCTACTTTCAGTCCGGAATTAGTTGATTTCTCAATTTACATCATTGATGTGGCGCAAGGTGAAAAAATCCCCAGAAAAGGCGGACAAGGGATGATTAAATCTGATCTATTCATTATCAATAAAACAGATTTAGCACCATATGTAGGCGCAAGCTTAGAAGTCATGGAATCCGATACAAAAGTATTCCGCGGAAACAAGCCGTTCATTTTTACGAATTTAAAAAATAACAACGGGCTTGACGAAGTGGTGAATTGGATTAAACAGGAGACCCTTTTAAAGGGAATGGCTTAATATGGCTGGATGGACAGGAGAATTGCATTTAGATGTTGAAAACCGACGAGGAAAGACGGTAGCGAAAAGGGTTTACTTTCAGGGGGCATTAAAAGTAATGCGCCCTATTTATCATAACAATACGGGAGAAGTCTGCTACTATATATTAAATCCCGGCGGAGGTTATTTGGACGGAGATCGATACCGGATGAATATTAAAGTGGAGGAACAGGCCAGACTAACCTTAACGACACAATCCGCTACGAAAGTGTATAGAACCCCGGAAGGACATGTTTATCAGGAAACGGAGATTTTTCTTAAGAAAGGAAGCATCCTGGAATATATCCCGGATCCCTTGATTGCTTATCAGCAGGCGAGATATAAGCAGAAAAATATCATCCATATGGAAAAAGGAGCTACGTTGCTCTATTCGGATATTATTACACCGGGATGGTCTCCGGAGGGGAAGAGGTTTAGCTATGACTGGGTTCAATTAATCAATGAAATTTATTTGGATCAGGAACTTGTGGCCTTTGATCATATCAAGTTAAGCCCTTCGCTTCGCAATGTGGAAACAATCGGATCCATGGAAGGATTTTCGCACTTGGGATCCTTGATCGTCATCGGGGAGCAAACTACTCCCGAGCTTCTGGATCGGTTATATCAAGCAATCAAGCCGCTGACAAATGACTATAAAGTGGGTTTGTCCCAACTAGCTGTTAAAGGCTTCACTGTACGGATTTTAGCGAATTCAACACAAATGATTGAAAGCATATTTACGAATCTCCATCATATGATTAGTCAAGAGTGGTTCGATACAACGCCAAGTTTCCTAAGGAAATATTAGGGTCAAGCTTGGAGTCGAACCACGACTAAATTGACGGGGGTTCTAGATGGAGATAACGTTACTTTCTGTGTTGGCACTCGGTTTTCTATTGGGGATCAAGCATGCGATTGAGCCGGATCATGTGATTGCCGTATCCACGATTGCCAGCAAAAGCAAAAAATTATGGGATGCTTCTCTAGCAGGAGTGTTTTGGGGGATTGGACATACAGCAACACTTTTCACCCTTGGCATCATATTAATTCTCATGAAAGGTGATTTATCCGATAAATGGTCCATGACATTGGAATTTCTTGTCGGGATTATGCTTGTCTATCTAGGTATTACCAGCCTGCTCTCCTCCAAAAAGAATAAACAGCAAGCTCATCTTGAAGAGGAACATCCAGAGAATGAACAGCCAGAGATTGACTATTTGGAGAATAAGCCAGTAAACAAGAAGGAGCAATCCTATCTAAAATCATTATTCATTGGATTTGTCCATGGACTGGCAGGAAGCGCGGCAATGGTTCTGCTGACCATGAGTACAGTTAACACGGTTTGGCAAGGCAGTTTATATATTTTGATATTTGGCGTTGGGACAACCATCGGGATGCTTGTATTTACAACGATTCTCGGGCTCCCGTTTGTACTTAGCAAGAAACGGCTTACATTAAGCCGAAACCTGATCATGGCCACAGCGATGATCAGTGTGCTATTTGGCGTTTATTATATGTATAATTTAGGATTTAATGAAGGCTTGTTTAGACTTTGGATGTGAAACTAAAATTGGATGAGCTCAATTCCCTGCAGAAAGGGATTGGGCTTTTATATTGCCAAAAAAGAGGTCATATTTATTTACATGAGCAAGCCGTAAGAAATAATTTGTTCATCATTTTTCGAGAATGTTTGGACATCCTATAAATGTATAGCACTAAGGAGGAAAAATGATGACGAATCAAAATGGAGAACAAGCAGAGGTAAAGAATTTCGAACTAGAAGACATGCTTTCCGAACACCCTAAACATAAAAGACATGCATTCTCTTTCAGTGTGGATGGAAATGAGTTTAAAGGGCATTTTCACGAAGGTGAAATTGTATGGATGAATCCACACCCACAACAAAAGTATAGTGAGGAAAAAGTAGCTAAAATCGAAAACACAATCCATGACATAATGATTCAGCGGGGAATCTCGAATCAGCTTAGAGACATTGAAATGACGCAGGCTTTCGAAGATCGTCTTCACGAGCGTCGCCAAGTAACGCTTAAAGTAGCAGGTCGCGAGTTCAAAGGATTGGTTCACGAAGGAGAAATCAGATGGTTCCATCCTCATCCGCAGCAAGACCTGCACGATCATCATGTGGAAGCGATTGAAGCAGAGATTCATGAGAAGGTCGCTAAAGAGCCGAATGAATGACGGAAAGATTAAAAAATGGATAACCTCGTTCCTTTCGGGACGGGGTTATATAGTTTATGGAATGGAAGTACGGGGAATCTTTGTTATGTAAATGTAGAAGTGTATTTAACTAGATTGTTACGTGAAAAAATTGATTTTAGAAAAGCCCTTGATTCAAGGGTTTTTTATTTTGTATGAAAGAAGTCGCTTGAATCACCTGTCGATTAGTAAAAAATGCGTGTTTACGATTTTAAAACTAAGAGGGTCTTTAGTCATTTATTCTGTCGATATTAAATATTATTCTGTCAAAAATGATTCTTTCCTGTTAATTTTGGTAATATAATAGGTAGCTTAATTAATTGCTAGGGGACTTTAATTTAAATACTAAGGAGTTTACTATATGACGAAGCATAATGTTGAGGATACTTTTTATCGTTCATTGTTTGAACATAATCCGGATATCGTCCTTTATTTAGATAGGGAAGGAGTTATTGCAAAAGCTCATCAAAATCTGTCCAGGATAATGGGATATTCAGTTGAGGACGTTTCTGTTGTCCCTCTGATTAATTATTTACCGATGCACGAACAGGATAGATACCGAAAAAACTTCTTGGACGTTCTGAATGGGGATCCAAAAAGTATGGAAACTCTCTTTATACATTCCGACGGGAAGCACATCCCAATTAATATGGTACTGATTCCGGCAATTGTTGAAGGACAAGTTACGGGTGTTTTCGTTATCATAAAAGATCAATCGGAACTGCAAAGTATTGAAAGCAGTTTACTTGAATCCGAGTTGAAATTTAAAGGAATTGTGGAGGAAGCTTTGGTAGGGGTTTATATTTTAAAGGATACCCATCTCTTATATGCCAACCCGCACTATTTTCAACTTCTTGGAAAAAGTTCAGCCAGCTATTTGAACATACTCGATTATGTTCATCCAGAGGATCGAAATGAAGTTTTATCCGCCTTTGCGTCTTTAAAAGAAGGCGAAAAAGGATTAACGCATTATGCCCGGGTCATTCGGGAAGATGGAAATGAGATTAAGGTGGAAGCACATTCCAAATTACTCCTGATAGACAAAGAACCAATCATTATGGGAACAATCATTGATATTACGGAAAGGGAAGAGAACTGGAAAAAAATCAATTTTCTCGCTTACTATGATCAATTGACAGAGCTGCCAAATCGAAAGTCCTTCGAAGAGAGCCTGGAAAAGGAAGTCGTCATTGCTAAAACATTAGATCAAAGGCTTGCCATCATGTATCTTGATTTGGATCGATTTAAATCGATAAATGACACATTCGGACATCGTGTCGGGGATGAGCTGCTAATTGCGATTTCTAAGCGTCTTCAAGAAGTACTGGGCGATGGGCACCGACTCTTCCGAATCAGTGGAGATGAGTTTGCCATTATTTCACCTGACTGTAAAACAATCAACAAGGTAATAGAGATGGCAAACCAATTGATTAGTTCCATGAAAGAACAATTCTTGGTGGGTTCACTTAGACTTTTTATGACAACAAGCATTGGCATCAGTCTTTTCCCCGCTGATGGGGAAGATACCATCTCCCTCATGAAAAATGCGGATGCCGCGCTGCATATCGCCAAAAGCGAAGGGAAAAATAATTTTAGAGTCTATTCTTCCACCATGGATATTCGGACATTTAGAACCTTTAAGTTAGGGGCCGACATCCGTTCAGCGCTTGAGAACAATCAATTGGAGTACTACTTTCAGCCAAAGGTAAGCACGGAGGATTATAAAATCATAGGGGCAGAAGCCCTCATCAGATGGAATCATCCGGAGTGGGGAGTGTTATCTCCAAATGAGTTCATTTCCATTATTGAAGAACAGGGATTAACAGCTGAAGTGGGCAAAAAAATGAACTGGAAGGTAGCGAAGCAAATTAAAGTCTGGCATGAGATGGGGCTTCCGAAAATACCCATTTCCGTGAATTTATCAGCCAAACGATTTCTGGATCAAAACCTGGTACCGAACTTCCAGGAGATTTTGGCTGACACCGGACTGGACCCGCAGTTTTTGGAAATTGAAATTACCGAAACATCCATGCTGGAAAACGAGGAAATTGTTTTGGAAACCTTAACGAATCTCATTAAAACGGGAATAACGATCTCTTTGGATGACTTTGGCACAGGATACTCATCGCTTTCTTATTTAACCAAGTTTAAAAATTATATTGATACCTTAAAATTGGACCGTTCTTTTATTACCCATTTAAGCTCCGATGAAGAGAATGAATCGAACTTTATCACTCAAACCATCATTAAGGTGGCAGAAAGAATGAAGATGAGCTTTGTGGCAGAAGGGGTCGAAACGTATGAGCAATTCTATCTCTTAAAGGAGATGGGATGCAAGATTGTGCAGGGATATTTGTTTTCAAAGCCACTGCCGGCCAGCGAATTTGAAGAAGTACTAAAGAAGGGGACCATTAATATCCCCCATGATCATGAATTGGAGCAACAAATGGTAGAGGAAAGAAGAAAAGATTTCAGAGTACCTCTTGATTATCCGTTGAGTAGCTCAATGACTCTTTCACGGATTAATGGACGTAAAGTAGAGGTAGGAAAAACGGTCGTATTAATCGAGAGCCTAGGTATCGGGGGTCTTCGCTTTTTAACGGATTTAAGACTGACGGTAAATCCCAATATTATTTATAGTTTCGAGATAGTTTTATTCGGTGAGACCATTAAACTACTAGGCTCCATTATATGGATGGAGGAAATCAAACCGGATATCTATCAATATGGATTGGAATATGCCATTGATGAAAATGAACGCGCCGAGATAACGCCGATATTGGACAAACTTGCTTCAGAACTTCGCAAGGACCCTGTACTGCCTGACTGTAGTTTTGTGACAGAGGATCGTTATACCTTTATAGAGAAATTGAGACAATAATTAAATCGTTACTATTATATGAAAAGTACTTATAAATCGAGACGTGCCAAGCGAGCCATACCAATTTATTTGGATGGCTTTTTGTTTTTGTTGCTTTTTTATGAACAGGCGTTGATCCAACAGGGATTAACGCCTATTTTGTTATCCTGGCATATTAATTATTAAGGAATATTACTCGAAATTAATATTTAGTTTACAAACCTTAACCATTTGAAAACGTCTGGTTTACATTTGCTTGTTAGATTATTAAATGTAATCAAACACAAAACAAAACGAACCAAAAACAAAACAAAAATTTACCAAGTGTTTGATTAAGAAATAGCGATACTGTTTTCATCAAAGATCTACTACGGGGGTGCAAGATCACTAGTTAAGAATGATATGCGGTGTTGATCGATCAATTCAGGAAATTAATCCGATTAAAATAAAACTTTAAATGTAGGGAGAAAACAAATTATGAAACTAACAAAATTAAAAACGATAGCTGGTTTAGGTATGATCTCATTGGCTTTAGCTGGATGTGGAACAGATTCAGAAAACAACGCTGCATCCACTGTAAATGAAAATGATTCGTTGGAGACGATTACGGAAAAAGCAAAAACTGAAGGTGAAATTGCAAGTGTGGGAATGCCTGATACATGGGCGAACTGGGAAGAAACTTGGGATGAAATCGAAACGGAATATGGCATTACACAGTCCGATACAGATATGTCCAGCGCGGAAGAATTGGCGAAATTTGAATCCGAAGGCGAAAACGGGACGGCGGATATTGGGGATGTTGGCATTAACTTCGGTCCGTTAGCCGAACAAAAAGGCTTAACGCTTCCATACAAAACAACTTATTGGGATGAAATTCCGGAATGGGCGAAAGACGATAACGGTGATTGGTTATTAAGTTATACAGGAACAATTGCTTTTATTACGGACAAGCAAAATGTAGATCAAGCGCCAACTTCATGGGAAGAGCTGGCAAACGGCGACTATAACGTTTCTGTCGGGGACGTAATGAAAGCAACGCAAGCGCAATTCGGCGTCTTGGCTGCTGCCATTGCAAACGGCGGAGATGAAGGAAATATCCAGCCGGGAATCGATTATTTCAAAGAACTTGCAACGGACGGCCGTTTGACTTCAGCGGAAGCCAATATCGCCAACCTGGAAAAAGGTGAAATTGATGTTGCGATCGTTTGGGACTTCAATGGCTTGAACTATCGTGATCAAATTGACGCAGAACGTTTTGACGTGACAATCCCGACAGATGGTACGGTCATGAGCGGTTATACAACGGTTATTAACAAAAACGCTCCGCACCCGAATGCTGCGAAACTGGCAAGAGAATATATCTTATCTGATGAAGGGCAAATCAATTTAGCAAAAGGCTATGCTCGTCCAATCCGTGATGTTGAGCTGCCTGAAGAAGTGCAAGCAAAATTATTGCCGGACGAAGCTTACAGCAATGTCAGCCAAGTAGAAGACCATAAAGCTTGGGATCAAACGGCTGTTCAATTACCGCAATTATGGCAACAAGAGGTGCTAGTCAATGCTCAATAAAAAAGTAATCATGATCACACTGGATGGCTGTCGCTATGACATCGCCATCCAGACACTAGGAATTTTAAATCATTTTGTCGAGAAAAAATTGGCAAGCCGTTTTAAAGTGCTATCCGAAACACCAAGCAACTCCAGACCTTTATATGAGGTTCTATTAACGGGTGTGCCTACGTATGAAAACGGGATTTATACAAACTATTCGGTACAACGCTCCAAGGAACAAAGTATTTTTTCGTTGGCAAAAGAAGCTGGAAAAACGACTGCAGCCGCCGCTTATCATTGGGTGAGCGAGCTTTACAACCGGGCGCCGTTTTCCATGTTTGAAGACCGTATCCAGCATGACGAAACAAAAAATATCCAGCATGGGATTTTTTATTCGGATGACACGTATCCTGATTCTCATTTATTTCAGGATGCACATCACTTAATCAACAATCATCAACCTGATTTTATGTATATCCATTCCATGAACATCGATGATACAGGCCATAAATTTACCGGAAATTCGATTGAATACCGCCGTGCGGTCAATAAGATCGATACGATTTTAGGCGTATATCTCCCGCTTTGGCTGGAAATGGGCTATCAAATAGTAGTTACCTCCGACCACGGGATGGATGATTTCGGGAACCATGGGGGTACGCTGCCTGAGCATCGGGAAGTACCATTGTTTATTCTTTCCGATTGCATCCCTCCGCATATTGGAACAAAAGTAATTGAGCAGCTGCAGTTGGCTCCGCTGGTTTGCCATATGCTTGGCATCGAGAAAGGGCAAAAGATGCAGGAAATTGATTGGGAAGACCTAACAGATGGGGTGATTGTGCTTGAAGAGCAGAAAATCAATTAAAAGCGTATTTTTGCTGGTTCCATTTTTCCTGATTGCGATTTTGTTTTTGGTTGTCCCGATGGTTTTAATGGTAACGTCCAGTTTTACAAGTGAATCCACGGGAACTTTTACTTTCGATAATTATGTAGAAGTGCTGACGAATCCATTTTATTCGCAATCCTTTGTCAATAGCGGAATGATTTCTCTCTTTTCCGCTGTCGCAGGTATTGTTTTGGCAATCTTTGTTTCTTATGCCATGACGAATCTTCCTGAAAAAATCCAGGATAAATTGACAGTATATATTAATCTGGCAGCAAATTTTGCCGGGGTACCATTGGCTTTTGCTTTTATCATCTTACTAGGGAATTCAGGGGTCTTTACCCTCTTTATTGAAAACTTAAACCTGCCATTTCTGAGTGACTTTAATCTTTATTCTTGGCAAGGGTTGGCGATTACCTACCTTTATTTCCAAATCCCTTTAGGCATTCTTTTTATCTATCCATCTTTGAAAAAAATCAGAAAAGAATGGAAGGAAGCGGCATTCATGCTGGGTGCTTCCCACTGGACGTATTGGAGAAAAGTCGGTTTGCCAAGTATTATGCCAAGCATTGCCGGAACGTTCGTGATCATGTTTGCGAATGGGATGGGGACTTATGAAACAGCGTATGCCTTGACCGGCAGCAACGTGAACTTGGTGACAATCCAGATTGCTGCGCTTGTATCCGGTGACATCTATGCACGCCCGATTATCGGTAGTACGCTGGCCGTGATTTTTGCCATCATCATGATTGCGATCCTCTTTGTATCGCAAATGCTTCTGAAGAAGGTGAGGAAAGATTTAGCATGAGAACGAAGAAACGACATTTTGGCAGCTATTTGATACTCGCGATTTTTGGATTATATATGATTTTTCCGTTTGTCTCCACATTCTTTTATGCAACATCTACTAAGTGGTCCAATACGATTTTTCCTGAAGACTTTACGCTCCAATGGTTTATTGGACTGATGCAGGATCCAAATTTTATTTCCGCTGTCCTGAGATCAATCACCCTGACGCTTACAGCATTGGCGGTTGTTCTGATTGTGATGGTCCCTACGGTATTTCTAGTATATATGTACTTTCCTAGAGTGGATCAGTTTATGAAAGGGCTTGTATTGATGCCGTATGCAATCCCGGGTGTAATTTTGGCAACCGGTTTGCTGAGAATGTATTCTGGTGCGGCCATCCCAATGTATGCCGTATTGGTTGGGGGATTATTTATCGGTTCACTGCCGTTTATGTACCAGGGGGTTCGAAATAGTTTAGAAAGTCTTCAAACGAAAAAATTAATGGAAGCAGCCGAAATTTTGGGTGCAAACAAGTTTACTTCTTTTATGAAAATCATCTTGCCCAATATTCGGTTAGGCTTGTTGGTTACGACGTTATTAATCTTCTCCAGTTTTTTCGGAGAATTTGTGTTGACGAATTTATTGATTGGCGGCAGATATGAAACCATCCGCATTTATATGCTGAGAAGAATGAACGAAAACGGCCATTTGGCAAGTGCCGTTATGGTCGCGTACTTTATGTTATTAATGATTATCAGCTTGGTGATTACGTATTTAACTTCTTCAAAAAGAGGAGCAAGAAAAAATAAACTAAAACCAGTTCGAAATGCCGGCACGATGCCGCTTACTCCAAAATTGGAAACCGTATCAATATCCAACGCACAAGTCAACAAAGAAGAGAGGCAGAAACTATGAGCTATATCGAGATTGATAACTTATCCCTTAGCTTTGGGCAAAATAAAGTATTAAAAGATATCTCTTTAACGATCGAGAAAGGTGAATTGATCACATTATTGGGCCCAAGTGGATGCGGCAAGTCCACATTGCTCCGAGTGTTGGCCGGACTTGAAACGTTCCAGGAAGGCGAAGTGTATCTGGACGGCGAGGAAATCAGCGAGGTGGCTCCAAAGGACCGTAATGTTGGAATGGTGTTTCAATCTTACGCGCTTTTCCCGAATATGACGGTTTATGAAAACATTGCTTTCGGTTTATCGATCAAAAAACTGCCGAAGAAAGAGATTAAAGAAAAGGTAATGGATGCTTTGGCTTTGGTGAATTTGGAAGATAAGGCGGATTATTATCCGGACCAACTGTCAGGTGGGCAACAGCAGCGAATCTCTTTGGCTCGTTCGTTGGTGACGGAACCGAAAGTACTTTTATTGGATGAGCCATTGAGTGCTTTGGACGCAAAAATTCGAAAGCAGCTGCAAATGGACATTCTCATGCTTCAGAAAAAGCTGGGCATCACGATGATATTTGTTACGCATGATCAAGAAGAAGCGATGATTTTATCGGACCGCATTTTTGTGATGAACGGGGGAGTCATCGAGCAGCAAGCAACACCTGCTGAGCTTTACTCTCAACCGAAAAGCCAATTTGTTGCAAGCTTTATCGGCAATTATAATATTCTTTCAAGGGACGACCTAATGCAATTGGATCCAGCCTTCTCTCCCAAGAATGAAAAAAGCAAGTATGCCATCCGCTCTGAAGCGATCCAACTCGAACCGATTGCTGGTGAACAAGCATTGCGCTTTAAAGGGAAATTTGAGCATAGCATCATTCTTGGAAGCACCATTCGCTGCTATTATCAAGCAGGTCCATATAAGTTGACAGTCGACTTATTAAATAGTGAGATTAATAGTAAAGACCTGCATGATTTAACAGATTTGTATATTCATCCAGAGCAGGTTGTCGCAATTGATGGATAAGAAATAATGGTGTGATAGAGGAGAAGCTGTATGAATAAAGAAGAACGGCATTATTTTATTTTGGAACAATTGGAGATTGACGGTAAAGTGTTCGTGACTGATTTAGCTCGGATGAAAGAGGTAACTCCGGAGACAATCAGGCGTGATTTGGCGGAGCTTGAGCAGCAACGGAAATTAACGCGTGTTCATGGTGGCGCTGTTCCATACAACTCTTCGGAAACAGAAATGCTTTATGATAAAAAGCTGTCTTTGCATCTCGAGAAAAAGAGGACAATTGCAAAACGTGCCGCAGAAATGATTAACGATGGGGATACCATTGCCGTGGATGTAGGGACGACAACCGTTCATATTGCAGATATGATCCAAGATGTCCGCGGATTGACCATCGTGACTAATTCGTTAAGTGCAGCCTACCGCTTTAATTTGGCAATTGAGGAACGGCGGATGACTGGACAGGTGATTATGTTGCCGGGTGTAACCAACCCTTACCAAGCATCTGTAAGGGGTACCTACACTGTCGAATTTTTAAAGAGATTCCATTTTGATAGAGTGTTTATTTCCTGCGGCGGAATTACGAAGGAAGAAATCTATGATTTTGATATGGATGAATGCCTCGTATCGGAAACAATGATTGCGTGCAGCAAGGAAGCGATTCTCCTTACAGACTCTTCAAAACTAAATAAAAAATCCGTCTTTGAAATAGGCCCCATTTCAAGCCTATCCAAAATCATCTGTGATGACGAGCAACCAGAGGGCTATCATGGAAATGGCGTTGAATGGATCTGTGCGGACACTAAATAGGAAAGGTCGTAAAACATGAAAGTAGATTACCATATCCATCTGGAAGAAGGACCTTACTCGCTTTCTCTTGTGGAAAAAACTTTGAAGGCAATGGCGTGGTACGAACCGAATGAAGAAATGCATCATTCCAAGAAATGGCTTGAAAAAAGCATTGCCATAATGAGCAAACGGTTAGCTGAGGGGGAATACTCTCAATGGTGGTTGGATTTTTACCTGAAAGAAGCGATTACTAAAGGAATCAAGGAAGTAGGAATCGTCGATCATCTCTATCGATTCAAGGAAACAAAGGACTATTTCACAAAATATATGGACGTCGAATCAACTGAAGTGGGGACAAAACAGGCAAAGTGGCTGGATCAAGTAATGGTCAGAAGCCTGCCTGATTTTGTGGAATTCATCCAATCGCAAAAAGAACGCTGGGCATCCAAAGGGGTGCAGCTGAAACTTGGAATGGAAGCAGACTATTTTGTCGGCGGTGAAGCAGAGCTCGAGTCACTTTTGGAAGGATACGACTTTGATTATATTATTGGATCTGTCCACTTTAATAATGGGTGGGGATTCGATAATCCCGAACTTCAGCACAAATTCCAGGAGCATGATTTGCATGCGCTTTATAAGGATCACTTTGAAACGGTAAAAAAAGCAGCGGAAAGCAATTTGTTTGATTTTATTGCCCATCTGGATAATATGAAAGTCTTTAACTATCGCCCCGATGAAGCCTCTTTAATAGAAATGTACAAAGAGGTTGCCCGCGTGTTGGTTGAACAGGATATTGCGACGGAAATCAATCCGGGCTTATACTATCGTTATCCGGTGAAAGAAATGTGTCCAAGTGCGCAGTTTTTGGATGTGCTGCTTGCGGAAGGCGTTAAATTCACCATGTCCTCCGATTCGCATTTTCCAAACGATCTTGGAATTTATTCGAATGAAATTAAGGAAATGCTAGTGAAAAGAGGCGTGACAGAGATTGCGACCTTCGAAAAGAGACAAAGGATTATGAAGCCTCTTGTTGATTAATAGCAGAATAGATGAGTTGAAAATTTGGCCTTCTTAACGGTATGTTAAGGAGGTTTTTTTCGTTGTGGAGAACAGATGATTTAATGCTGGAAAAATTTAGAGCCAATGACTGGGCGCTTTTGCAGATATGTAACGATTTGTGGCTGAGGAAGGAAAAACACTCGATTAGATTATTTCTTATGGAAAGATTTGCGGCAGAGCACGGAAAACGATTCAATTAAATCGATTCTCATACCGCATTCTTAGACTGGACTGTCCATGTAATTGTGAAAATGGCTTAATCCTCTTTAAAGGATTAAGCCTTTTTTAATCTTGTATTCAAATATTCTGCACTATTGGACAACTCCGGCAGTAAGTGGTGCATTCCAGTCTAAAACCAGCTATTTATTCGACAGCTACGCAGTAATTCCCGCAACCGGCCCCCACACTGTCTCATATCGGGACAACACTTGCTCTATTTCTAAAAATCAATAGATTCTATTAAAAATTTGATACTTTTGGTTAAAATTCGATGAAGAGGGGATATATTAAATAGAATTTATTACGGTCACTTAAATTATATAGGCACATTTATGAAAATTTGCAATGAGAAAGCTGCCATTTTGTACATAATTCTACTACAAGTTGGCATATATAGTAACCGTACATAAAAAGGAGGTAGAACCGTGAGAAAAATATTATCCTTAATAGTTATGTTACTTGTGTTTGGGCTTGGGTTTTCAATATTTAATGATACTACCATTGCAACAGAGTCCACAAAGATAAATAAAGATGCGAACAATGCAGCCAACCTTCGTGCACAACCTAAAGTAGATGCTGCAACTGCTATATCGAAGAAAAAGCCAAAAGCTGCACCGACAACCATTACGGGTGGCCTTACTCCAAAAGAGGGGTTGGTCCTTACGTATAGTCCGTCATTCTTGGACGATCAAAAAGAGACTTTTTATGTAGAAAAAGATGGCGAGTCTACTTATCTCTACAATCCGAAGAGTCCTCATTATCCCCACATGCCAAACTATACGTACATTGAAGACAAAAAAAGACTTCTCGTGGGCGTAGCCAATTCGGATGTACTCTTCTTATCGGCATCGTATCCATTAAAACAAGGGAAGCACACAAAGGATCCTTGGAGTGAAAATAAACTATTAATAGAAAGCACAGCCAAGACCTTAAAAGTCAAAGCCGGAACATTCAAGAATGTAGTTGTATTCCGTTACCCCGATGGCTCAAGGGCATACCTTGCAAAAGATATCGGAATTATCAAGGGGACAGATAAAAACGGAAACACTACGATGGAATTGATTTCCGTGAAAGAAGAGAAGTAAGGAATTTTCCTATAAATAGCAGTGGGAACCGTAATGCTTCCCGCTGTTTAATTTTGTAAATTTAATTGAATCCAATAAGAAAATTGACCGTATACATAATAAACAGTTTCTTTCGGAGGCGTAATATGGATCAGTCATATAAGATAGCGATTATCGGTGGAACAGGTAAGGCGGGGCGTCATATTGCTTTTGCAGCGCTGGAGAATGGGTATCAAGTTCGTATGCTTGTCAGAAATCCGGAAAAGTTAGCTTTAAAGGATGATAGGATTGAGATAGTAAAAGGAAATGTAGAGAATGTGGAGGATATCCGAAATTTACTAAAAGGCTGTCAAATAGTTATTAATGCTTTTGGCCAGCCAACCAAAGAAAAACCGATTTACAGCAGTGTAACTGAAAAAATACTTGAGGTTATGGCCGATATACAAATTGATCGTTATCTTGGTGTTACGGGCGGCTCTCTAACTATTGCCGGAGATAGAAAAAGCATTTTAAATAAAATTGGGGCCAGGATGTTTGAACTCCTCTACTCTGAAATGATGATCGATAAGAAAAAAGAGTGGCATATTCTCAACCGAAACAAAAATATTAAGTGGACTCTTATCAGACTTCCTTTTATCGTTGAAGGCAAAGAGATGGGGTTGATCAAAGAAAATCTTGTAAATATGCCGGGTACAAAAATAACGAATCGGGATATAGCGGCTTTTATGATTAACGAAATTGAAAAACCGAAGTATATACAAAAAGCACCCTTTATCTCAAACTAATCATTGAACGCCTTTTTCGCTACCTAAACCAATCCGTTAAACAAACCATGGTAATAAATCCGAGGATAAAAGCAAAAGTCGCTGCTCTTTCATTGCCATCCCCATGGCTTTCAGGTATGAGCTCTTTATAAACAACAAACAGCATAGATCCCGCTGCGAACGCAAGAGCATAGGGGACAATGCCTTCAAATGACTGGCCAAATAATAATCCAACGATTCCCGCAAAGAGTTCAATCAATCCCGTTATCGTAGAAAAGAGAATGGCCTTGAATGGATTGATGCCCTGAGTGAATAAGAATAAGGCAATTAAAAAGCCGTCGGGTATATTCTGCAAACCGATCGCGAAAGAAACCATAGGTCCTAATTCTTGCGCAGGGCTGATGATGCTCGTACCGACAGATAACCCCTCCGGTATGTTATGTATTGACATGGCGATTAAAAATAATAATAGGTTCGGACTGTGTGAACTTTTCGCCGAATGGTTTAAATCAGTATGTGGTATAAGGCTTTCTATGATGGTAAGCACTAAAGTACCTATTAAAATACCGACGACCAAAACTGTAAGATTCGAGAGTTTGAGAGCGGAGGGTATTAACCCATAGGCCGAGGCCGAAACCATAATTCCAGCAGTATAGGCCAATAAAATATCTTTTCCTCTATGGGAAACGTCCTTGATCATGAGCACAGCCATAGCGCCTATGCTTGTACATAAAGAAGAAATCAGAATACTGGTTAGTGCGAGCGAGCTCATTAGTAACCTCCAGCAGATTAATAGTTGTTTCATTTTATGTTTGGACAAGGATTTTAGAAGTGTCGCAACCAATAACCATTTACGAGCAAGGCGTTTAACAACACTTTACAAATAATGCATTTGAATTTTTTTGCATGAGAATGCTGCCTTTATTTATCTATATAGCCCTCCAAATTTAACCTTGCCAAAATAAAAAAAGCCCCGGAAAACTGTAAAAACAGTCTCTCCCGGCTTTTATCTTTCCATGGCACGTCTAAGCGAGAATTTTCTCTCGGAGCAGGCAAAACGCGGTGCTGCAGAACCAAAGAAAACAATCACATTGTGTTATACACACGATTGAATTCTAGTATATTTAATTTATTAGATTGTGTGATCTTTATTAGTTGGTGGGACAATCGTTTTTATTGTCCCCTTAGAAGCCATCCCATTGATGACTGACATAAAGAATTGCAGAATGGGACCTCCCAGGCAAACGGTCAATATCGTGCCAATCCCGATTGGTCCATTGAATAGCGCGGCCATTGCCAAGAAAACAATATAGATGATGGTCTTCGCAAAGAACAAGCTTTTTCCACTTAAATCCCGAATGATCAACATCAAACGATCGACGGGGATGGGTGCCAAATTTGCGTGCAAGTAGATAGCGCTTCCCAGACCGATCACGATCAACCCGATTGCCAGACAAAGAAGTTTTGTAGCAAATAGTTCCGGCTGTAGGGAGTCCTGCAATAAGAAAAGCCATAGATCAATACCTACCCCTGTTAGAAAAGCAGTGAGCAGACCCGAGAATTCAGGTCTTTGTCTGGCCAAGAGCGAATTAATAACAATGATGCAAAAGGCAATCAGGATTTCCCAACTTCCTACCGTAAGACCCACTTTTTTCGAAAGCCCAACCAACAGAGCATCAAAAGGTGATGTCCCCAAGTCGGATAGAATCGTCAGCACAATCCCAAAAGTTAATAGAAAATTACCGATAAAATAAAGGAAATATCTTGTTCTATGTAAACCGTTCATCACTATTTCGCCACTAATTCTTTCGTCATCAGGACATGCGGAATGCCGTCTTCCATAAACACATCCGAAGTAGTTTGATAGCCAAGCTTTTGATAGAAACCTTCTGCTTGTGTTTGACCATGCAGCTTAACACGTTCCATCCCTTTTTCTTGTGCGATTTCTTCCAGTGTGTGAATGATTGCCTTTCCTAGGCCGAATTTACGGTAAGGCTCCAAGATGCAAATTCTCTCCAATTTACCGAACTCATCCACAATTCTTAATCTTCCCGTTCCGACCACTTTTTCTTCGTAGGAAATCAAAATGTGCTTGCAGCGTCCATCCAGCGTGTCAAATTCATCAAATTCATCTTCCAATGGTACGCCTTGTTCCTTTACAAATACTTCTTTTCGGATACCAAACGCTTTTTCCAAATCATTTTCATTCGTTATTCTTTTTGCATTCATCGTCTTCGGTCCTTTCGGGAATTTATATATGTAGACAAATCATCATAATCTTTGTACAGTATATACGAAAGTAATTTTGTTGTAAATACAACAAAAATGTTGGGAGTTTTTTCGATGAAGGACATTCTTCGTGAAATCGGGATGATTGCAAGGGCATTGGACTCGATCAGTAACATTGAATTCAAAGAGTTTGACCTTACCAAAGGACAGTATTTGTACCTTGTTCGAATTTGTGAACATCCCGGAATCATACAGGAGAAATTGGCCGGAATAATCAAGGTTGACCGGACAACAGCAGCACGGGCCATAAAAAAGCTGGAGATTCAGGGGTTTATTGAAAAGAGAGATGACGAAGACAATAAGAAAATTAAAAAGCTTTATCCAACTCAGAAAGGAATGCAGGTCTATCCCTTTTTAAAGAGAGAAGGAGAGCATTCCAACAAGGTGGCGTTAGACGGGTTTTCCGAACAAGAAGCAGAAACCATCTTTCATCTTCTTCAAAGAGTCAGGAAAAACATCGAAGGGGACTGGGAATCTGTGAAAAAAGGAAACAAGCGGGATTACTAAGGAGCTGAATGGAAACATGACGATAAAAAAGTGCAATCATGATGATTTGCAAACACTTCAAGAAGTAAGTATCGAAACTTTCCATGATACATTTAAAGAGCAGAACTCACCTGAAAATATGAAAACTTGGGAAAAGCGTTAATTCTAATCAATTGGATGTAGAGCAAACGGATTTTATTATGAGCAAGACGCTTTCCTGATTCAGGGGAAATTTAAGATGGGATGGGACAATTGGCGCAGGAAAAAGGGAGAATTTTGTGCGATATACAATGATAACTAACTCGGTTACCATTAATCTTATAGTAAAAAAACTGTGAGGTGAATCTTGTTGAAAAAGCAAAGGTGGCTGGGGATTTTCATAATGCTAATCTGCTTGCTGGCCGCATGCAGCGAGGAAGAACCTGTAGCTGAAAATGAGAAACAGCAAGAGGAGATGAGTGTGGAAGGACCTGCTGTATCAGAACAAGAAGATGAAAAGGTTGAGGATTTAAAAGATAGCGCGCCTATACCGCAATCGTTTTCCGAATCGACAGCCTATCCACAGAGAGGAAAGTTTGCAGGAGAGACTTTTACAGATCAGCAAGAGATAATGGAGGTCCTGGACAACTTCCCCGTATTGACTGAAAACTCCTCCGAACAAGAGAAAAAAGAGGCGAAGCAATATTTATTGTCTTTATTTAAAGAAGACTTGAGCATGGTTGACGTTCCGATCGATCAATGGGAATCCATGCAATTTAAGGACCCCGATGGCGAAAGTGATTCGCTTGCATTAAAAGAAAATTACAATGTCGTCATCTTGCTGGATTCCAGCGGGAGTATGGCGAACTATGAAAATGATAAAACACGCATGCAATTGGCGAAAGAGTCCATACAAGCGTTTGTTGAAAGCCTTCCGAAAGAGGCAACCGTTTCATTACGCGTTTACGGACATGTTGGAACTGGCAGTGAGGAAGATAAAGCAAAGTCTTGCTCCACAGTTGAAGAAGTGTATCCGCGCAGTACATATGAAAGCAGTAAATTTTCCGAGTCATTGAACAAGTTTGATCCTGCCGGGTGGACGCCAACAGGATTAGCGATAAAACAAGTGGAAGAGGATTTTAAGCAATATAGCGGTGAGCAAAATACGAATATCCTGTATATTGTCAGCGACGGAGTGGAAACATGTGATACGGATCCGGTCGGCGCAATCGAATCACTTGCAGATTCCGCAATCCAGCCAGTTGTGAATATTATTGGTTATCATGTGGATAACGAAGGATTGGAACAGTTGAAGGAAATGGCAGAGGTTTCGAATGGAAAATATGTTAACGCCGTCAATCAAGAACAATTAAATGCCGAATTTAAACAGACGGTTGATATGGCCAAAATTTGGTCGGATTGGGATAGTGATACGAAAGAAACCTTAAACCAGTTGTTCCAAACAATTCAAACACAATTGAATGATTGGCACAAACAGCAACAGGCCCTTATTAATCTTGAACATAAAAATTTACAGGCTGCAACGAACTATTTGCATCAAAAGGAGATTTTAAGTGGCGACGTCTTTTTGGAATTCGATCGCGATTATAGGGACTACTTCCTTACGGTTGATTCGGATGCGAGAGATCTTTTTCTTGAGCTGGACAGTTTAAACAGGGATTCATTTCTGGATAACTGGAAAAATGTGACGGATCGCTTTTTGGAAAATGTCCATTAGTTTTATGAACAGAGAACTTTCCCGCTTAGGGAGGGTTCTTTTTTTAGTTGGAGCAATCTCCTGCTGTTGAAAAGATAAAAACCACTCTGAGTGAATGGTTTTTATCTCACTACTATTTAATCTAAAATGGGAATTGCCGTTCCTGTTCTTGTACCGACACCCATTTTGTTTCGGTGAATTCATCAACAATCCAAGGATTGCCATAGCGGCCAACTCCACTTGCTTTAACGCCGCCAAACGGCACATTCGGTAAATCGTTGACAGTTTGGTCGTTCACATGTGTCATGCCGGCTTCCACGCGTAATGCCAGTTCCTCTCCGCGAATAATATCTTTTGTAAAGATGGCGGAGCTTAAGCCGTATTCCGTGTCATTTGCCAATTCAATTGCGTGGTCATCAGATGTAGCTTTAATGAGTAAAGCAATCGGCGCAAATAGTTCATTTTGTGCTGCTTCACTTGTATTATCCACATTTCCGAATACATATGGCGTCAAGACATTGCCGTCCAGTTGACCTTCCAGTAATAGGTCGGCTCCCGCAGCCTTCAGCCTTTCAACGTTTTTCAAAGCTTTCTGTAATTGTACTTGGTTAATCAGCGGGCCTATAATTGTCGTTGGATCTTGTGGATTTCCATACGGCAATGAACGTGCATGTTCTACAAATTTTTCCGCAAACTCTTCATATAAATCTTCATGTATGATAAAGCGATTTATAGCCATACAAATTTGTCCTGCATGCAGGAATTTACCGAATATCGCAGCTTTTACGGCTTGGTCAACATCCGCGTCTTTTAAAACGATGAATGGACTATTTCCGCCGAGTTCAAGTGCCACCCGCTTGAATAATCCGCCAGCTACTCGTCCAATATGGCGACCAACTGCTGTAGAGCCTGTAAAGCTTATTAATTTTACATCTGGGTGATCCAGCATGGCATCGCCTATCTCTTCAATATCTGTTAACAAAGAGTTGAAGACCCCCGCTGGAATGCCGGATACTTCAAGTGCCTTTGCAATCACGGAGCCTGATGATAGACCTGCTTGGATATCCGGCTTGTGAACAACAGTGTTTCCTAAAGCCAACGCAGGTGCAATGGAACGGATAGATAAGTATAGCGGAAAGTTGAAAGGAGCAATTGTTGAGACAACCCCTAAAGGCAATCGGTAGACATGGTTCGCTTTATCGGGCATTGTGGGATCGGCCGTTTTTACTTTTCCCAGTGAATCAACAATTTTCAATGTTTCTTCCAACAATCCAAGTGTTAAGTGTAATTCAATATTGCTCTTTAAGACACTGCTGCCTGTTTCCAAAACTAATGTCTGGACAATCGCTTCTTTATGATCTTGTAAATATTGAATAAAGTTTTTCAGAACATCTTCACGCAATTTCGTGTTTGCTGCCCATTCCGCTTTCGCTTCTTTTGCCGCTTTGAAAGCGTCTTGAAGTTGTGCCTTGGATGCAATGCGGATGGAAGCAATTGGTGAAGCATCAAATGGATTCAAGTCATCATAGGTGCGCCCCGAATTGCCTTCTACCCATTGCCCATTAATAAAACTTTTGGTCATTGATAAAAAGGCTGAATTTTTTGCTCCCTCATTTGTGAGTTTGACGTGTGACATTTTTTTCTCCCCTTTGCTTTCGTCTAAAAAACTGTAAACATGTTAGCTATTAGCTAAATAAAACACTGTTTACAAGTTTAGTATATATAAATAATTTGAAAAGTTAAATAATTGTTGTGTTAATTTATGGGAATTATTTCTTGGTGAGATAGAGCGAAGCTGAACTGTTCGGGTTTTTGATATGTGATTGAATTGGGTGATATTTGTATGCGATCGTTGTTGAATTTAGCGAGTTATAGGAAGTTTCTAATCTACTGTTTCTCACTGAGTTCCAGTCAACTGTAGTTTTACAAATGTTCTAATCGAGTGTTTTAGCATGAGGGTGAGTCAAATGTGGTTATAGAAGCGTTCTAATTGAGTGTTTTAGCATGAGGGTGAGTCAAATGTGGTTATAGAAGCGTTCTAATTGAGTGTTTTAGCATGAGGGTGAGTCAAATGTGGTTATAGAAGCGTTCTAATTGAGTGTTTTAGCATGAGGGTGAGTCAAATGTGGTTATAGAAGCGTTCTAATTGAGTGTTTTAGCATGAGGGTGAGTCAAATGTGGTTATAGAAGCGTTCTAATTGAGTGTTTTAGCATGAGGGTGAGTCAAATGTGGTTATAGAAGCGTTCTAATTGAGTGTTTTAGCATGAGGGTGAGTCAAATGTGGTTATAGAAGCGTTCTAATTGAGTGTTTTAGCATGAGGGTGAGTCAAATGTGGTTATAGAAGCGTTCTAATTGAGTGTTTTAGCATGAGGGTGAGTCAAATGTGGTTATAGAAGCGTTCTAATTGAGTGTTTTAGCATGAGGGTGAGTCAAATGTGGTTATAGAAGCGTTCTAATTGAGTGTTTTAGCATGAGGGTGAGTCAAATGTGGTTATAGAAGCGTTCTAATTGAGTGTTCTAGCATGAGGGTGAGTCAAATGTGGTTATAGAAACATTCTAAACGCCCGTTTATGCTCAAAGCCATGTCAAACGGGATAATAGAAACGTTCTAAACGCCCGTTTATGCCCAAAGTCATGGATGACCCAAATCCTGCACCATAAATGAATAGGATGAATTTTCTTTAAAATTAATTTGATAGAATTTGGCCCTATCTTTACAATAAAGGTAAACGAACAATAAAGAGGTTGCTGTTTAATGGCAAAACGATCACTACATACAAAGATTGTGGGACTCACTTTATCCCTAAGTTTTTTCATCATTCTTCTATTAACAATTTACTTTACTTATATGAACGGGAAGCAAATCGTGGAAGATCGAGGGCGCTTGGCTTTGGAATTATCGAAAACCGTTTCGCTCATGCCGACGATTATTGAGGCCTTTGAAACGGACAACCCTTCCGGAACAATCCAACCGGTTGTGGAACAAATACGACAAAAAACAGGGGCAGAATTTATCGTGGTCGGAAATAAGGATGGCATCCGCTATTCCCACCCGAACGAAACCGAAATTGGAAAGAAAATGATGGGCGGGGATAGCCAAAGAGCCCTTGAAAAAGGGGAATATTATGTCTCTCAGGCTCGCGGATCCCTTGGGTTATCTATGAGAGGAAAGTCTCCCATATTTAATGAAGATGGCGACATTATCGGTGTGGTTTCAGTCGGGTTCCTGGTGGAAGACATTGAGAACCAGGTAGCGAAAGTGCTTTCGAAAGAAGTGGTTATTTCGCTATTGGTGCTCATTGCTTCCATAGTCGGAAGTAATCTGCTTTCGAAAAGTATACGGAAAGATACCTTAGGGTTGGAGCCTTATGAAATCGCCAATTTATATAAAGAAAAAAATGCCGTCCTTCATTCTGTACAAGAAGGAATTTTGTCGGTCGATCAGCAAGGGATGATTACGTCGATGAACCAGCGGGCAAAAAGTTTGCTGGGCATCAGAGGGGCTGTTCGCCATTCGAAGGTAGATGATTTATTTCCATCCCATCATTTATATGAAGTGTTAAAAACCGGAGAGCCCAAGTTCGATAAAGAAATAACATGGAAAGAAAAAACGATTATTGTCAGCTACACACCGATTTTCGACGAAAAAAGTGTTAGAGGGGTCGTTGCCTTGTTCCGGGAAAAGACGGAAATTGAACAGATGATCAATGCCTTATCGGAAATGAAAACTTATTCTGAAGAGCTGCGGGCACAGACTCATGAATTTACCAACAAATTATATGCACTGTCGGGATTATTGCAGCTGGGAGAATATGAGGAAGCAATCATCATGATTCAAGGTGAAACATCTGAACTGCAGTTCCAGAATCAAATTGTATTCCAGCAGATCAAAGATACGAAAGTCCAGGTGATTTTGCTAGGAAAGTTGGGGAAGGCTTCGGAGAAGAAGATATTATTTGAAATCGATTCCGAAAGCTACATCGAGAAGCTTCCGGAGCATATCAATCTTTCCCAGTTAACGCTGATACTTGGGAATATCATTGACAATGCATTCGAGGCAGTTTACGGCAGCAATGACCCCATCGTAAACTTTTTTGCGACGGATTTAGGAGAAGATATCATCTTTGAAATCAGTGATAATGGTACCGGCATTTCTGATGAAGACCTGCCTGTCCTATTCCAACGGGGCTTTACATCTAAAGATGGTGAAAATACAAGAGGATATGGGCTTTCTAATGCAAACAAAGCAGTAAAAGAACTGGGTGGAATTATAGAAGTTCATAATGGGAAAGAAAACACTGTATTTACGGTGTATCTTCCTAAGAAAGTGTAGGGGGAAAGAACCGTGAAAATTATTAAAGCCGTCATTGCGGAAGATGACTTTCGTGTAGCCACGATTCATGAAAAGTTTTTAGTCAATTATAAGGAAATTGAAGTGGTCGGAAAAGCTTTAAACGGAAAAGAGACACTTGACCTGTTAAAGCAAACGAATCCCGATTTGCTTTTGCTTGATGTATATATGCCGGATCAACTAGGGACTGATTTGCTTCCAATTATTCGCAAAGAATTTCCAGCTGTGGATATTATAATGATTACAGCGGCTACCGATAAAGAAATTCTGGTCAAAGCACTACAATACGGAATCGAGCATTTTTTGATCAAGCCGGTAAAAATGGAACTCTTTCACCAAATTATCGAAGAGTATCTAACGAAATCGCAGCTTCTTGAATCCAAACAAGAAGTGGATCAGGATTTAGTCAACCGACTTTTTCGAAAAATCGATTCTTCATCGAGTAATTCGAAAGACTCTTCTTTGCCGAAGGGAATTGACGAGATTACCCTGGTTAAAGTAAAAAGTGTTTTAAAATCATGTGAAACCAGCTTATCGGCGGAACAAGTCAGTGAGAGAATCGGGGCTTCAAGAACCACTGCGAGACGATATCTGGAATATCTGATTACCGTCAAAGAATGCAAGGCGGAAGTGGTTTACGGTGTTGTCGGCAGACCGGAGCGCAGATACCATAAAATTTGAATCAAAGTGGACACTTCAATGGAGAGTGTCCACTTTTTTCGTTACACGAAATTTTATCTACATCCCTTCCTCGTGAACACAATGAACAAAACATTCACAATGGTTTTAAAACACAATATTTTGCAATCGCTTACAGGAGTAGAATGATAATTTATAATTTTCAGAAAGGAAGATGAGGTAAATCGCTCTACAGAATTTAAACAAGGGAGGATGTATAATATGTTAGCTTTATTAGGATTTCTAATGATAATAGTGTTCATGATTTTGATTATGACAGGGCGGCTTTCGGCAATGGTTGCGTTGATTGCAATTCCGATCATATTCGCTGTTATCGGTGGGTTCGGCGCAGAAATGGGCCCCATGATGTTGGAAGGGATTAAAGGCGTTGCTCCAACAGGAATCATGATTTTATTCGCCATTCTGTTTTTTGGTGTTTTGATTGATGCGGGAGTTTTTGATCCCATTATTAATACGATTCTTAAGGTGGTAAAAGGCGATCCTGTAAAAATTGCCATTGGTACGGCAATTTTAGCTCTTCTAATTTCTTTAGATGGTGATGGTACGACAACTTACATGATTACCATTTCGGCCATGCTTCCGCTTTACAAGAGAATTGGCATGAAACCGATTATCTTGGCAGGTATCGCCATTTCGGCTTCAGGGGTAATGAACCTGCTGCCTTGGGGAGGACCAACTGCTAGGGTAATGACATCTTTGAATCTTGAAATGTCCGAAGTGTTCACACCAGTTATACCTGCTATGGTTGGAGGAGCCATTTTTGTTCTGTTTATGGCTTTCTGGTTAGGAAGACAAGAAAGAAAGAGAATTGGTGTAGCGCAAATTGACTACTCAGCAATGCTTCAAACGGCAGCGACAGTGGAAGACGACCATCTTAAGCGTCCTAAATTGATAATTTTCAACTATGCTTTAACAATTATCCTTTTAGTAGCATTAATCTCTGAGTTAATGCCGCCGGTTGCATTGTTCATGCTTGGTTTTGCCATCGCGATTACTGTGAATTATCCAAAAATGAGAGACCAGAAAGAACGTGTGGCCAATTATGCGGATAATGCGTTATCTGTTGTATCCATGGTCTTTGCAGCAGGAATTTTCACGGGAATTTTATCGGGCACTGGAATGGTGGATGCAATGGCAAACTCCGTTATTGATTATATCCCGGATGCATTGGGTGCCCGGTTTGCCATTATAACAGCTATCCTAAGTGCACCTTTTACGTTCTTTATGTCCAATGACGCCTTTTACTATGGAGTACTTCCGCTGCTTGCCAAGGCAGGAGCAGTATACGGGATTGATCCTGCAGTACTCGGGCGTGCGGCACTTTTGGGGCAGCCGGTCCACTTATTAAGTCCGCTTGTTCCATCCACTTTCTTGTTGGTAGGGATGGTAGGGGAAGACTTCGGGAAATTGCAGCGTCTTGTTCTGCCATGGGCATTCGGTTCAACGATTGTCATGATTATCGTATGTGTCCTATTAGGAATTATCCCTTTTTAAGATTCAATTCAAAAGGAAGAGCACATTTTTATTGCTGCTCTTCCTTTTTTGCATTTTATTTTAAAATATTGAACTCCGCCAAGATCAATTCCTCTGTTTGTGGCATGGTGATTCCCAAATGCCAACAGCCCATTCCGGCTAATTCGTATTCATGAATAAGCCGCATTTTTGCAAGAAGGCTTCGTGAATCTTCAAACCATACTTCATGGGGGTCACCTTGTTCATCTACATAACGAAACCAAGGTGTCGCCGCTTTTTCATCAAAATGAATTTCGCTTTCTGTTTTTGTATAGAGCTTAATTGCATGTTGTATGGAATAAGATTTTGCATCTTTATCCTCCCCATTGATTGTCCAATCATAGGCATACTGGGGAATGCCAAGCATCAATTTTGAACGGGGAACAACCGAAACCGCATAATCCAATGTGTCTCTAATTTTGTTGATGGGGGCAATCGGACCGGATGGACCACCCGGCCAGTGCCAGTTATAAGTCATTAAAAATAGCCGGTCCACGTATTTGCCGAGTGTTTCATAATCGTAGGCAGCGGAATAATCCGGAATTCTGTCGCCTTCTTTTGGAGGAACGGCCATCATCAGTTCCATGCCGACCGGATGAAGCTTTGCCGCCAGTTCTTTTGCAAACAGATTCAGGCTATCTCGATCTTCATTTTTGATGCTTTCAAAATCAACGACAATCCCTTTATAATCATGGCTATCCAAAAGAGCGTAAATGTTGGAAATCAGTTTTTTCCGAATGGAGGCGTTATTTAGTATTTCGTGCGTCAAATCAGGGTCGAACCCTTTTTCGGTAATGTTGGTTAACGTCGCATAAGGAACCAGTTGTTTTCTCCACGCCAGTAGATGTGCTTCATTTTCCTCAACCAAAATAATATTTCCATTTGCATCTGGACGATATTCAAATACGAAAACGCCGGACAGTGTATTTTTATAATTATCCAACATCCAATTATTTTTTTCTTTATCTTTCGGAATTAAGTAAGAGCCAATCCAAAGAGGTGCTTTCGGCAGCCTTGGGATGACTAATTTTTGCCCGGGAATAATTTGGGAGCTGGTTATGTTATTCTTGTTCATCAATGTTTCTTCACTGATGGCATGATGTCTGGCGATTTTCCAAATCGAATCCATTGGCTGCACCACATAATTGTCGGTCGGAATCAACAATGCCTGTCCCAAAACAAGATGGGAATTCACAGTTAATCCATTTAATTTGGCAATGTCATCAATCGATATTCCATATTGCTTTGAGATTTTTGTTAAGCTATCACCGGCGTTCACCTTGTGAATGACTTGTGCATTGGCCGTGAATGGAATAGCGAGAACTACTAAACAAAATAACAACAGGATGGATAATTTCGTTCGCATATGATCATCTCACAGTCCTTTTGGATAGTATAAGCGGAATACTGTTATAAATACCTCAAAGCTTTTGTACTCTTTTCAATTCCTAATTGTGAAAAAAGTGAATTGTTTAACAGATTGTGAGAAAATGGGGTGAATGATTAAAAGAAGGTGAAGAGATGTATAAAGTCGGAATTGTCGGTCCGGAACGTTCGGTTGAAAGAATTATCTACTATGCCGAGAAAATCCAGAATGACTTGACGTTTATTGGATATTCTTATCATACTGCCAGCGAAACGGTCGAAATCCTGGATAACCATCATAATGAAGTGGACTTTTGGTTGTTCTCGGGTAACATTCCCTATACAATTGCCCAGCAGTCAAAACATTATTCGAAAGAACGGATGCAGTTCATAAATATATCGATTAATTCCTTCTATCGCGGCATCTTGGAACTAAGCCATGAGATTGGCAGGCTCGCCAAAAACGTCAGCGTCGATACATTGGATATTTTGGAACAAGACTATCAAACAAGAATTGAAGAACTAAAAGGTCTATTGGATCATCTTTTTATTAAGCGTTTCAATTCACAGACAACCATCGACGAAATTGCAGAACATCATTTGGCTCTTTGGAAGAATAATGAAATCGACATCGTGATGACCGCCTATCCAGCCGTTCAGCAAAAGTTAAAGGACAAAAACATCCCCGTCTATTGGATCGGGCCTATGGAACAGGATATCTATTATACATTGCAGCTATTCAGGGAAAAAATTCAGACCTTTTATTATAAAGAAACGCAAACAACCGCGCTGATTGTACAAGTGAAAAACTTTGACAAAATTAAGAAGGAGTATGCGCATGGCTATGGGCTTCACTTCAGGAAGTTAAATTTAACGAAAATTGTCCTGCAAATTTGCGAAAAAATAGATGGTTATTTTATCGACGAAGGAAATGGGCGATTTATACTGTTTAGTTCCCGTGGGATTGTCGAACGCAATATAGATTCCATCTATGAAATGATTTCTATTTTGGAAGTGGAAGCAGGGCAGCCGACACTCGCCGGGATTGGACATGCCACGACGGTTTACTATGCAGAGAGCTTTGCAGATAGTGCCTTGCAGCAGGCAGTGGAGAAAGAGATTAAAGGCATTGTCATTATGGGGGAAGATGGTACCATCACTGAATATCTTCAAAATTCATCAAAACTCACCTACGCGAGCAGAATTGAAAATATGGAAGTGATTGAAAAATTGCAGGATACCTCCATAAGTCCCAAGATGTTCAGTAAAATAGAGGCAAAATTAACCGAATTAAAGTTGAACAGTTTTAGCGCCAAAACGTTGGCAAAGGAAATGGATATGTCAGATCGCAATGCCCAACGCATTCTCTCGGAGTTATTATCTGTTGGCCTTGTTTCGTATTGCGGAACCGAAAATCGAAGTACACGGGGACGATCGGCAAAATTATATGAGCTCAGCAAGGAAATATATGACTAGTAAAGCCCTCTTTAGCTTGTTGTACAAAGTGAAATTCATTTTGTACAGCAAGCTTTTTTAATTATTAAAACGCCGGAAATTGGGCAATTTAAGTGGGGATAAAACTATTTCCAAATTATTTTATTGCTTAACATCTTGTATTTCAATTAAAATAGAAATATAATTTGTGAATAATTAACGAAATATTCGTTAAAAGGGGGCTTTTTATGACAGAAGTAGTTTTGGAAAAAAAGATGAGAAATATGTTGGTTGTTTTATTGTTTTTAGGGTGGGCAGTCGGTAATCTCGACCGCTATTTAATGAACTATGCGATTGTGTATATCGGCGATGATTTATCATTGACAAATACCGAGACAGGCATGGTATTGAGTTCATTTTTCCTTGGATACGCTTTAATGCAAATGCCAGGTGGAATTTTGGCAGACCGCTTCGGTGCTAAGCGAATCTTATTGTTTGCAGTAATCATATGGTCAATCTTCACTGGATTGACAGCGGTTGCATGGACATTGGGGATTATGCTTGTTATCCGATTTTTATTCGGTATTGGAGAAGGTGGATTTCAACCTGCTGCATCCAAAATCATTACCACGTATTATCCGGAAAACGAGCGAAGCAAGGTAATGTCCATCATGCTTTCCTCTAGTTCGATTATGTCGATGTTGGTACCGATTATTTCTGCAGTACTGCTCGTAACAATTGGTTGGCGTGCAATCTTTGTAATCGCTGCCATCATTGGTGTCATCATTGTTGTTTTATATTGGAAAGTTGTACCAAGTGATAAAGTGGCTCAGGAGACGGATGAAGCTCCTAGAGTAAAGGAAATTGTAGGGAAATTAGTGAAGATGCCATTTATGTGGAGTCTTGTAGTTTCTTACTTCACGATCTACGCTGTAAACTGGGGATTGAATTCGTGGATTCCGACGTATTTATCGAATGTGCGCAATCTTGATTTATTGTCCATCGGCGGATGGCAAGTAATACCTGGCGTCATTATGCTGATTGCCATGTTTTTGAGTGGGTACTTCATTGATAAATTGGATTTAAAAGTATCCAAAGTGATTGGTGCTGTTTTTGCGTTATTACTGGCGGTATTCTTATTGCTTATGTTCAATGCGACTAGCATCGGTTTGTTTATCACGTACCAATGTATCGTCATGTTCTTAATGACATTCGTGATTTTGCTGCTTCCTTCATTCATCTTAAAGAAAATTCCGGCTGAATATGCGGGAACGGCAATGGGAATGGCAAATACCGGCGGACAGCTGGCAGGATTTGTCACGCCAACTTTGATTGGTATGATGGTAGATGCATTTGATGGATCTTATAATGCAGCGGTTTGGATGCTTGTCATCATCTCGATTATTTGCGTAATCAGTATTTTATCGATTACACAAAGAAAACAAAATGTGGGAGGTACAGCATGACTTTATCAAACAAAGAATTCAATGTCTCGGAAGTAATTAATGCAAAAAAAGAGATGTTTACTTCATTGAGTGATAAAATCTGGGAACATCCCGAATTGCATTTCAAGGAAAAATATGCCGTATCGCTAATGGAAGAAGCACTGTCGGCAGAGGGTTTCCAAGTTCAAAAGAATGTAGCCAATCTAGAAACGGCGATTATGGGCAGCTTTGGCAATGGCCCAACAGTTATAGCCTTTTTGGGCGAATATGATGCACTGCCATTCTTAAGCCAGGAAGGCGGCCAGACCGAGTTTTGCCCGGTAGAAGAAGGCGGCAACGGACACGGATGCGGGCATAATCTATTAGGTGTAGGTGCTTTTGCTGCGGCAGTAGCGGCAAAAGCTTATGTAGAAAAAACAAACGCACCGTTTACCATTCGCTTTTATGGCTGCCCGGCTGAGGAAAATGGTTCGGGAAAAGCCCATATGACAACACATGGCGTTTTTGATGATGTCGATCTGGCCATTTCATGGCACCCGAACTATATGAATAGCACCATGAATATGAGAACGCTTGCAAATTATTCCGCTGTCTTCAAATTTACAGGGAAAAGTGCACATGCTTCAGCGGCGCCGCATCTTGGCCGTAGTGCGCTTGACGCGGTGGAACTAATGAATGTGGGCGTGAATTATTTACGTGAACATATAATTCAAGAGGCACGCGTGCATTATGCTGTGCTGCATACAGGCGGTACATCGCCGAATGTTGTGCAGCCGTATGCGGAAGTAATGTATTTGATCCGTGCACCAAAGAAACAGCAGGTCATGGAGATCCATAAGCGCATACAAAAGATTGCGCAAGGTGCAGCATTGATGACCGAGACCACAGTTAAGGAAGCATTCGAAGGAACGGCATCTGATTTGATACCTAATCAAACACTTGCAGAAGTCATGCAGATGCAATTCGAAAAAGCAGCACCTCTTCATTTTGATGAGCAGGAGCTAGCATTTGCAGCAAAAATCTATGAAACGTTGGATCCGGAAGTGAAATCGGGTGCAGATATGGCCCTGTCGCCGGATCAGAAAAAAGCCTTAGGTGATCACCGATTATCGAACCTTATAATGCCCCTTGCTCCTGAAGCCATGTTATATGGCTCAACGGATGTGGGCGATGTGAGCTGGGTAACGCCAACCGTACAATGCTTCGCAACAAGCTTGGTATGGGGCACTCCACTTCATACATGGCAGGTTGTTTCAGTGGGGAAAACGTCGATCGGCCATAAAGGGATGCTTTATGCAGCAGAAATTATGTCGAGAACGGCCATACACTGTATGGAAAATCCCGAAGTGATCGACCAGGCAAAGCAGGAACTAAAAACGCGTTTAAATGGTGAACAATATAAATCGCTAATCCCGGAGAATTAGCATCAAAGAGGAGATGTTCCGTTTTATTGGGCATCTCCTTTTTAAGACTTTAACAGCGAGGTGATGAGATGATTGAATCTATTATTGAAAAAGCGAAAGCAGAATCGCAGAAAGGGCAATTGGCGTCCTATATTCCGGCGTTGGCCAATCAGCCTAAGGATTTATTTGCTGCATATCTGATTGATGAAAACGGAGAAGTCTTAAAATTTGGAGATATTGATTTTAAATTTACGCTGCAAAGCATCTCGAAGGTCATGAACTTTATTGTGGCTGCGGAATCTTTGGGTCTTGATAATGTCCTCGATAAAGTGGATGTAGAGCCAACAGGGGATCCTTTTAATTCGATTGTTCGGTTGGAAGTCGCCGAGAAAGGGAAGCCATTTAACCCCATGATCAATGCCGGAGCCATCACGGTTGCATCACTTCTGCCGGGAAAAAGCGTTGATGCGCGTGTCCAGTCGGTTACAGATTTTCTAGCGGAGGTAACAGGGCACGCACATGCAGTAAATCAGGAAGTGTATCAGTCCGAACTTGAAACGGCTTATCGCAACCGCGCCATTGCCAATTATTTAAAAGCGAATAATTACCTGGAGGGAACGGTGGAAGAAGCAGTTGAAACATATCTCCAGCTGTGCTCAATTGAAGTTTCAACAGAAGATTTGGCGAAGTTTGGGCTGTTTTTAGCCTATGATGGGTTGGACACAAGTCAGGATAAACGCCTAATCTCCCAAAAAACAGCCCAGTTTACAAAGGCGCTCATGATGACGTGCGGTCTCTATAATGCTTCGGGAAAATATGCTGCAACAGTTGGTTTTCCTATGAAAAGCGGTGTATCCGGAGGAATTTTGGGAACCATCCAGACCGGGCAAGTCGAACATCTCAAAGGGCGCATGGGTATTGCTGTATTCAGCGCGGCTATTGACGAGGTAGGAAATAGTGTAGCAGGAATGCATTTTTTGGAAAGTTTATCTGAACAATATGATTTAAGTGTGTTCTAGGAAAGCCAGTATGGGAAAACGAAAGCATAAAATTTCTGCTGTGGAATTTTATGCTTTTTAGTTTTCCTAATAGGTTGTTACTTTCAAGGTTTGTTGGAGGGTATAAATCCAGCGTTGCCACCAGGAAAGAGTATCCTGGAATTCTTCTGCATCGAGTGTATACATAGCGTCCTCATTTTCCCAAAGACGCTCAAAATAATTTTCCATGCTCACGACTAAATCACTTTTATTTGGAGCCATGATGCGCAGGTTATTTTCCAAATTGTAATTATACAATGTTCGCTCTGTATAATTGGCGGAGCCGCTGGAAATAATCGTTTGTTCTTCGGTTTGAATCCAGATTGCCTTGGTGTGATACTGGCCGACAACGGTATTGTACCAGCGGATAGCTAGATAATTCTGATCCGCATCTTCCAGCAGTTCATTGACAACAGGCCTGTTCGGAAGGCCCGTTTTTTCCCTGCCAAAAGAGTTTTCATTCGGATCTAAAATCATCTTTATCTCTACGCCTCGATTAGCTGCATCTGTCAAGGCGTCCACAATCTTGCGCTCTGCAATGAAAAACATCCCCAGCCAAATTTTATCTCCTTTTTTCGTAGCGGCTATGTCACTGAGTAAAGCGTCCAAAATTTTTCTTTCAGTTAAATACTGTACTTTATACTGACCGCCGCTTTCCTTGGGCTGCGTTGCTCTCGGTAATTTTGGACCGCCCGACATGATGGATACTGCTTCCTCGGATTCCAAAATATCATTGATGACAGATCCTTGGACTTTTAATGCCAGGTTACCATGGAAGCCGCTTCCGTCGTGTGGGTTTGATGAGGTGATAATGGCTTCCTTTTCCGATACGGCAGCTTTTCGATGATTGGCTTTGACGTTTAATAGTTCGAGATAAGAGGAAAGGTTCATTTTTGGTGCTTTACTGGACATCGCATTGCTAATCCATCCTTCCCCTTCATGGTCAAACCATTGGAGAAATATGCGGTAAATTCCCGAATAAGCCGGTGTTGAATCACGCAGCTTTTTTAGATCCGTATAAACAATTTCTACACCTGCTTCACGCATTTTTTTAAACCATTTCGTTTCATAGGAACCATAGCCTTTGTTTAATGGGTCCGTAATGAAAATAACCGGCATATCCGGATTTTCTCTCTTTTTATTTGCAAGTTTGGAAGACATGGTATCCGCAATTGGCGGGAAATCTTCCTTTTCATCGTAATATCCATCCATTAAAAAGAAGTCTACCACAACAAATTCTTCCGCTTCCTCAATCAATCCATAAACTTCCTTAAATATATGATTTTCATGTTGACGGCCTGTCCCTTTTTTGTCCTGTGCGAATGTTAAATCAGTGATCAACTCAATATGATCTGTTTCATGAAGCTCCCCTTCATAAGAAATACCTTTTGGCAGAGGTTTATATGTGTGCCATAAAATCACTGCTATATAAAGTGTAAAGAGCAGCAGTAAAGAGGCTACTATAATTTTCTTTCTTCTACTCCAGCTATCTATTTTCTTTTGGACTTTTTTCATTGAAAAACCTCCGATGGGATTGCTTCTTTCTAAATTTTTTCCCGTCATGGCGGAAAGTTAAACAGCGCTAGGTTGATTGATTAAGAATAGATAGATGGTATTTTTTACAAAAAATGTAGAACAAGGCTTAGCGAGGTTATATAATATGCATACCAAAATAAATGAAAAGTAGGGTACTTATGTCGATTTCCTTTTCGCAGATTTTCATTGTGTTTATTTTTATTGGGGGGCCGCTGCTGCTCCAAATCATGGCAAAAAAATGGACTTGGCTCGCTACAGTCATTGCAGGGTATATTTTATATGCATTATGGGGAATGGTTCTGCACAGTACGTCGGATGTGACGGAATACGGCACTGGCTATGGAATGCTCATTCCTCCTTATTTAATCTTCATTACATTATTAGGCATGTTCTTGCAAAAAATGAGCGATAAGTCAAAAAAGGAAAAAGAACATCTGAAAGAATGATTCCCTATTCATCAAGAACTTGGAAACGTCAGACCCTCTTTTCGTCGGAGGTTTTGACGTTTTTTATCTAATTAGCCTAGAAATTGACTAAAACATGTTTGAACCTGATGAACTTGAGGGTAGTGAACAAGTATGCAGGATGCATGAAAAAACTGTAGGAGGAATCACGATGAAAAAATTGATGAAATCGGTAGTTCCTGTATCGGCACTTCTTTTAATGTTGGCAGGATGTGCAGAAGATGAAGAAGACGTGAATGTAGATGTGCAAGAAGAAGAGCCGGCAACAACTGATGGAGAAGATGACGTGAACATCATTGAAGAAGATGGTGAAGGCGAGAGCAATACAGAAACAAATACAGAAACGAATACGGAATTGGCGCCAAGTACTGACTCAGAAGGAAGTACTGAAGATGAAGCGGAAGATTCTGTAGAGACTCCGGATGACAGCACTGAAACTACTCCAGAAACTGAAACAGAACAGCAATAGACAAACAAACCGTTTTAATAGGAGGGTAATGTAATTATGGCTAATTTATCAACCTATGAAGAACAATTAAGAGAAAAATATGTAGATCATGAAGAAGTGGTGAAAGTCGGTGAAAAAACATTCGTTTGCGTTTTATCGTTGAAAGGCGGCTATGAACATATCGGCCATGCGACAGACAATAACTCGACAGACGATAAATTCACGGACAATGCCCTTCGAGAGAAAGCGCGCAAAGCAGCTTACGAAAGCCTTGAAAATTACGATCGTTTCCATGAAGCGTACACGAAAGTTTCGGGCGCTATTTAATTCCAATAGAATTTTAATGTTTTAGCTAATAAAAGTTTTTTCCTCCCTTAAAAAACATATATTAGTTCGAAGAAGCAGGGTTTCTTTTGTGAACCCTGCTTTTTTGGTGGATTTTGAAACATGGGGTGAAGCTTTTGGGACAATAGAAAGTGTGAAAGTTTGATAGGAAGAGTGTGCTAGGGTAGGCACAAGTAAAGAGTGTGTAAATGTCCTTTTGTAGGAAAATCCATGTTTAAAGGTAATATAGAGGAGCTGTAAATTCCCTTTTGCAGTGAAAGTTATGTTCAAAGGTCACATAGAACAGCCGTAAATTCCCTTTTGCAGTGAAAGTTATATTCAAAGGTCACATAGAGGAGCTGTAAATTCCCTTTTGCAGTGAAAGTGATGTTCGAAGGTCACATAGAGGAGCTGTAAATTCCCTTTTGCAGTGAAAGTTATGTTCGAAGGTTACATAGAATAGCTGTAAATTCCCTTTTACAGTGAAAGTGATATTCAAAGGTTACATAGAGGAGCTGTAAATTCCCTTATATAGTAAAAGTTATGTTTAAAGGTTGCCTAGAGGGGTTCTATATGCCCTTATAAAGTAAATAACATACTCAAACGTCATATAGTGATGAAATACCAATTGGGATAAGAACGTTTATCTAAAATATCAATAACCGAGCAACCTCCAAGTGAAGCTGCTCGGTTTCCATATAATTTATGCAAAGATTTGTCCACCGTTGACATGGATGATTTGCCCCGTCACAAAGGCGGAGTCATTCGATGCTAAATAGACATAAGCCGGTGCCAGCTCGAATGGCTGACCTTGGCGATCCATTGGATTTCCTGCTTGCGCTACTTGCTCCGGTGAAAAGCTGGCAGGAATCAATGGTGTCCATACTCTTCCTGGTGCGACCGCATTCACGCGAATTCCTTTGCTTACCAAACTTTTTGCCAGCGAGCGTGTCATTCCCACGGTTGCGGCTTTTGTCATGGAATAATCCATCAATTTGTCATTTCCGTCAAATGCGACGACAGACGCCGTATTGACGATGGCACTGCCGGATTTCATGTGTTTCAACGCTTCGCGTGTTGTATAGAAATGAGAGTAAACATTGACTTTGAATGTTTCATCAAATTGTTCATCCGGTATTTTGGTAAAGTCTGTTTGTTCATATTGAACACCCACATGGTTTACCAAAATATCCAGTTGGCCAAATGTTTCAACCGTCTTTGTAACAATGTCGCTGCATTGTTGTTTGTCTCTTAAATCACCTGGCAACAGTAAGCATTTTTGGCCCAGTTCTTCGATTCTTGTTTTTGTCCGATTGGCATCTTCTTCTTCCTGCTCACCGTAGTAGGAGATGGCTACATTTGCGCCTTCTTTGGCAAATGCAATGGCTGTCGCTGCGCCAATCCCGCTGTCTCCGCCTGTTATAAGAGCGACTTTATGTTTTAGCTTGCCGCTGCCTACATATTGAGGATTTTCAATAATCGGCTTTGGCTCCATTAACCCCTCAATTCCCGGTTGCTGCGGTTGCGTTTGCTCAGGAACTGTAAGCGTTACCTCTTGTTCTTGCGTAATTTTTTTGTAATTTGGATTTTTTGGATATTCTTGTTCATTTGTCATGGTTGCTTCAATCCTCCTAATTGTTGTACGCAGATGCTACTAAACCAATAAAGAAGAAGAGCATGTAATTCAAAAGAGAAAACATGCTCCCATAGCCTATTTAAATAGGTTCGGTTGACTTAGCCGATAGCTGTTGGGCGATTCCAGTGACGACCGATGCGCAGTGCTTCGATAAATGATTCGATTGTTTGGACAACCCCTTCGTCCCCAACCTTTACAGTTGGATTAGTTGTAGGGGCAACCAATAGAGAAATCGGTTTATAGTGATTGAAAGTTTCTGTGATAAACTCATTTAGTTTATTTTTCATCTTTTGATCATCGAATTTTGCTGCTACAATCAATCCATCATAAAGCACTGGGTGAGTCGTATCCATGGTATGGTCAACTACTAACCCCTGGATTGTTTGTTGGCGGTCGCTTACTAATTCAACCGTAATTTTTTCGGCTTTTAACGGCTCTATTATCTTTGCCAGATCTTCCGTGGTCTCATTCACAACAATCGCTACTTTTTTGGTTTCTGTAGATAGCACAGGGTTGATATACATACTAACTGCTGGAGAAACTTTGTCGGTTTCTACATGCTGTTTATTTGTTGGTGGTTGTACTCCCACATTCATCGCCAATTGTGTAGCCAGGTTCCCATCAATATGCGAGAACATTTCCACGACTTGCTGACGAACTTCAAGACGCATTACTTTCCCCACTTCGAAGCTGGCTGCTTTAATCAGATGTTCTTTTTCAATATCCGTCAAACTCAACCAGAACATACGAGCTTGAGAGAAATGATCTTCAAAGGACTTGCTTCGTTCACGCACCTTCATGCCATCCACTTTTTCTTGGTAGTGTTCGTATCCGCCCTCACTCGCCGGTACAGGGGCAGGAGTATTTTGATGGATTGAGTTTTTGTGATAGCTTACTGGTCCGACATTGATTGTTTGGCGGCCATATCCATCACGCTGATTATTATGGAAAGGGCAAACTGGACGGTTGATCGGCAGCTCGTGGAAGTTCGGACCACCCAAGCGAATCAATTGTGTATCAGTGTATGAGAATAAGCGCCCTTGCAATAAAGGGTCATTTGAAAAATCGATGCCAGGCACAACATGTCCTACATGGAAAGCGACTTGTTCCGTTTCTGCAAAGAAATTATCGACATTGCGATTCAATGTCATTTTCCCTAGAATACGAACCGGCACTTCTTCTTCAGGCCAAATTTTCGTTGGGTCCAAAATATCGAAATCAAACTTGAACTCGTCTTCTTGTGGAATCAGTTGAACTCCTAACTCAAATTCCGGGAAATTTCCTTGCTCGATATTTTCATATAAGTCACGGCGATGGAAGTCCGGATCTTTACCGGCCACTTTTTGTGCTTCATCCCAAACGAATGAATGTACACCCAGTTTTGGCTTCCAGTGGAACTTAACAAAGTGGGCTTTGCCCGCTGCATTGACAAAACGGAAAGTATTGACGCCAAACCCTTCCATCATTCGATAACTGCGCGGAATCGCACGGTCAGATAGATGCCACATAATCATGTGAGCTGATTCCTGGTTATTCGCAATATAATCCCAGAATGTGTCATGGGCGCTCTGTGCTTGTGGGATTTCATTGTGGGGTTCAGGTTTTACTGCATGGATAAAGTCCGGGAATTTAATGGCATCTTGCATGAAGAAAACAGGAATATTATTCCCTACTAAATCATAATTGCCTTCCTCAGTATAAAACTTTGTGGCAAATCCACGTACGTCACGAACAGTATCCGAAGAACCTCTAGACCCCGCTACAGTGGAGAAGCGAACAAATACCGGTGTTTGTTTCCCTTTTTCCGAGAGGAATTTTGCTTTTGTTATGTCACTCGCGTCTTCATAACATTCAAAAATCCCATGGGCGGCTGTTCCGCGAGCATGAACAACGCGTTCCGGAATTCGTTCATGGTCAAAATGAGTCATCTTTTCACGGAAGTGAAAGTCCTCCATGATGGTTGGACCACGAGAACCAACCTTTAATGAGTGTTCATCTTCGGAAACTTTCAGGCCTTGATTGGTTGTCAAAGCTTTATTGCGATCGTCTGCTTTATACTGTTCAAGCTGCTGCAGTTTTTTATTCGTCATGAAAATTCCTCCTCTTTCCAAAAAATCATTCACCAATTCTTCTATTCCTTACTAATGGTTGCGGGAAACTACTACTTAAGTCTTATTTTAAGTAGTGTTATAATCTTCTGCTTTCCTGTAAACAGAGAAGTGGAGGATCTTTTGGGATTTAGCGAAAAAGAGTTTATGCGAGAAATTAAAAGTCTTAGCAATTAAATATTTGAATATACATAAAATTTAATTCTATATTGAACCTGTCTTTGGTATAATAATATAAACAAGTAAAAATTATTGCCAGCCAAATAATCAGTCTTAAAGGTGGTGATGGAGACAGGGGAAGGGGTTAAACATAAGCAATGGCCAAGCAGCAAGGAGAGAATGGGAAGAAAGAGAAATAGCAAGGAGAATTCATCTGCAAATATATTTCGGAAAATTCAAAATTTTTTTGAGAAAATAACACATAGGAAGGACGTTCTATTATGGGAAAATGGAAATTTTGGTCTTATGAAAATAAATTAGTCTTGATTTTCTTCTTTACTGTCGGATTTGTATTTTTTGATCGTTTAGCGATCAACTATTTATTCCCAATGATTTCTGCAGATTTAGGATTAAACTATACACAACTTGGACTGTTGGGAGCAGCTCTTGCATTAACTTGGTCCGTGTCGGGTCCTTTAGGGGGATTTATTTCGGATAAGGTAAAAAGCAAGAAAAAGATGTTGGCAATCTTGGTTCTTTTATTTTCCGTCATTTCATTAATGCATGGATTGGCGCAATCTTTTGGGATGTTATTTGTTTTGCGCCTGTTAATGGGGATTGTAGAAGGTCCGCTAATTCCACAAACACAATCGATTTTGGCGATGGAATCTTCCGAGCGCCGTAAAGGTTTCAACTTGGGCTTCACGATGAATACAAGCAACGCACTGTTTGGCAGCATCTTGGCTCCTATAGTGATTGTTGCGTTGGCAAGCGCATTTGACTGGCATACGGCATTTTATTTAACGATCATTCCAGGGCTGCTTTTAAGTTTCATTATTTTAAAGTCAGTGAAAAATCCAGATCCAGCAAAATTCCATAATATGCATTTAACAAAATCAATTGAAAAAATAAAAGTAAAAGATATATTGAAACACCGCAATATTTGGTTATCCATTGTTGTTTTCAGCTTAGTGATGACAACGCTGATGGCATTCCAGATTTTTGGTCCAACATACTTGGTGCAGGCTAAAGGGTTATCGGATACAACGATGAGTTTTGTGATGGCATCATTTGGTGTTGGATATGCGATTTTCGGCTTTTTAATTCCGGCGATTTCAGAACGCACAGGACGTAAATCGGCTTCAGTGGTGTCGGGGCTGCTATTAATTCTTGTACCGCTTTCAATAGTTTTTGTCGATTCGATTCCGTTAATGATGCTGCTTTTATTTATCGGATCAGCGGGTTCAGGGGTCATCGGGATGTCGATGTCGGTTATACCGGTCGAGTCTGTGCCATTGCAATATTCGGGTCTTGCCATTGGTTTAACGATCGGGATTGGAGAGTTGTTTGGCGGTTTCTTGAATCCCATGGTAAACGGTGCTTTGGCGGATGCATTTGGCATCCAAACACCGTTGCTCGTTGCAGCAGGTGCAGCGGTGGTTGCGCTGATCTTCACGTTCCTGTTTAAAGAAACGGCACCTTCAAAAGTGGGAACTGCTGCATTGGAAACTTCTTTGGAGGAAGAGACAGAAGAAGCAAAAGCAACTGTACAAATCTAATTTTTTACGATTGTCTTAAATAGAGAGAGCTTTAAATTAATATGCGGTAGAAGAGTTATTCCGTTTAGGTATGGGATAACTTTTTTTATTGATGTACACAACGAAATATAATATTTACATAATTTGGATGTGATAAAACCCTATTTTAGAAAAATAGATGAATAGGTCAAAATAAATATGAAAGAAAACTATGACTATTTTACGTTCTAAATATAAGAGAAAAATTCTTAAAAGGACTAAATAATAAGTTGAAACTATTATTAATTATGATAATAATACTATTATTCTTAATTTTTGAAATTATTCTTGAAAACCTTTACATTAACTTTTATACTACTAAAAAGAGCAAATTTCTTTTTTTAAACGTATATTTTGTATTTAGGAGGAATTTTATTGAAAATAAATGTAGCAGAAGTTATAAGCAATAGTAAATTTAACCGCTTTCATTTTATGTTGATTGCCTGGTGTTTTTTAATAATTTTATTTGATGGCTATGATTTAGTCGTATACGGGACGGTTGTTTCTGGATTAATGAATGATTGGGGCATTGATTCTGTTCAAGCAGGTTTAATTGGAAGTTATGGTCTTTTTGGAATGACGTTTGGAGCTATCGTTCTTGGGATTTTAGCCGATCGCTTGGGACGCAAAAATGTAACAGCCATTGCACTTGTGCTTTTTAGTTTATTTACTTTTTTGTGTGGGTTTGCCAATGACCCAACGACATTTTCGATTTTTCGATTTTTGGCAGGAATAGGACTTGGAGGAATCATGCCAAATGTCATTGCTTTGCTGACAGACTATTCGCCAAAGAAAATACGGAGTATGGTTGTTTCCATTGTATTATGCGGATATTCGGTAGGGGGCATGTTGGCGCCGATTTTGGGAATAGTGTTGATGCCTGACTTTGGCTGGGAAGCTATTTTTTATGTTGCAGCCATTCCATTGCTTTTACTTCCTGTTATTTATAAGCAGCTGCCTGAATCTGCTGTTTACTTAGCAAAGAAAAATAGAAAAGAAGAGTTATTTAAAATTTTAAAGAAAGTTGACCCGAACTTTACGTATAGCGAAAACGATGAAATCATGCATCTACCGACAGGAGAATCGAAGGTACCTGTTATTGATTTATTTAAAGAAAAACGCGGCTTGAGCACGGTCATGTTCTGGGTTGCATTCTTTAGTTGTTTGTTAATGGTTTACGGATTGAATACTTGGTTGCCAAAGTTAATGATCGAAGCGGGCTATGGTTTAACTTCAAGTTTAAGTTTCTTGGTAACACTGCAAGGCGGGGCCATTGTAGGTACATTGATTATTGCGCGCCTATGCGATAAATTCGGTTCCAAGAAAATGCTTGTCCCGATGTATGCTTCAGGGGCAATTGCGTTAACATTGTTAGGATTCGGTGGAAGTACATTTTATATTTATATTTTAGTAGCGATTGCAGGCGCGGCTACAATTGGTGCGCAAAATATCGTACAAGCCTATGTTTCCCAGTATTATCCGCCGTTTATCCGATCTACAGCCCTTGGAATGGCGTCGGGCATTGGACGGTTTGGCGGAATGATGGGACCAATATTGGGCGGATTCTTGCTTGGTGCAGGGTTATCCATGGAGCTGAATTTCCTGGCTTTTGCGATTCCAGGTCTAATAGCAGCAATTGCATTATCTCTGGTTCCAGAAAAGCGATCATACATTTATAATGCAAGCAGTAATTCGAAACAAAAATATAAAGAAAACAATATATCTGAAATTGTAGATCATTAGGAAATAGGGGATATCAAAAGGAGAAAACTCTTTTTGATATCCTTTTTTCCTATTTGTATAGTTAAAATATGGAAAATAATAAAAATATCTGAAATAATAAACTTATGTAAAAAGAGGAAGTTTATGATAATATAGGGGATTGTGTTAGGATTTGTTCTATAATGCAAAAGAAAATAAAAAAAACCTCCCATATCATGAGAGGACGAACAATTACAGAATGGTTTTCATAAGCAAGATATTTATTGAAAATTAATATCCGATAAACCATACAAGAGGTTGAACTGTTGGTTCAGTTGCAACAGCATAAGCAGCGGCAGCAACAACTGCAAATTTAATAAAAGAAGTAATTTTTTTCAAAGTGCTCCATTCCTTTCGTTAAAAATTTACTATAATCATATTGTACTAGTTAAAATTTAAATAAAACAAAATGTAAACTATTTTATACATATTTAAAGAAAGGGAGAACCAAATGGAAATAGGACAAGTTATTCGATATATTCGTACAAATAAAAAGATTACGCAGCAAGAACTGGCAAATGCTCTCGGAATGACGCGACCCTATATTGCACGCATTGAATCGGGTAAGAATAGTATTTCTTCCGATAAGTTGACTGAGATTCTTGAGTATTGCAATGTAACATATAACGAGTTTTTCTACATAAAAAATGATTATAAAAAGTCCTCGAAAATGAACGAGTTTAATAAAGTCATTGGCTTGTACTATGAGAACAAAATAGATGAAATATCAAAGATTAAAGAAAGCGTAGATCAGAAATATAAAGAAACTGGAGATAATTTTTTAAGACATCTATATATTCTCTGCCATTGTATGGAGAATAATCTAGACACCAGCAAAATTAAAGAAGAATATATTAATGAAATTGCCGAATATTTATTGAGTATGGAAGAATGGTGTTATCATGAGTTGGCGCTTTTGAATAATTTTATTTATATATTTCCGCCTGAAACAGCATTTATGATGACTAAAAACTTATTCAACCGTGCAGATAAATATAAAAACTTGAATCTAGATAAAAACATGTTGAGCTATATTTTCTTTAATCTATTAGAATCCAGCTTTAAACATGAAGGTTATCAATATTCGAAGATTGTATTAGATGCGACGAAGCGCTACTATACCAAAACAAGTGATTTCTTCGAACAAACTTTTGTCATTTATTATGAAGGAATGCTGAAAATTGTAGAAGGTTCGATTGCCGAAGGTGTTGAAGAATGCAATCGCGCATTTACCATTTTCCAAACATTGGGTCATGAACAACTTTATAAAAAATACAAAGCAGATTTGGATGATTTATTGAATAAAGTGGTTCATAAAAACTCATCTGGTGAGAATGTATAAAATAATGCACAAAAAATAAAATCCCTCTTAAAGTACGATTAAATTAAAAATAGCTACTTACAATATTCTGATGGTGCAAATTTCCTAAATACGTTTATTGCAGAAGTAGTTACATTGATTTAATAAAGAGGTGAAAAGGTGAATATAAAAAATGAGTATTTTTCCCTACATAAGAGGAATTTAGTATATATTATTACGGCATTGATTTTATTAACCTTATTATTTTTTATGCTTATTGCTAAAGGGTATGGACCAAATGCGGTTAGCTTGACCATTGTCTTCGTCATTCAATTATACCTGGGAATTTGCGTGAAAAAAATTTATGATGGATCCATCAAGTCCTTGCACGACACAGAACAACGCTTATATCATTCAGAAAAAGACAAACATTTTCTTTCTTATTATGACGACATTACAAAATTGCCAAATGAACGATATTTATTGGAAAAAATTAAAGAAAACCTTTCACTTGATACATCCAGTAAAGCCGTTCTTGTACTGGAAATCGATCGGCTGAATACCATTAAAACTTCTTTAGGCTCTTTTTATACGAATAAAATGCTTGAGTTAATTGCTGAAAGATTGAAAGTACAGTTCCCCGGCAGTACGATCGGCAAATTGAGGGAAGAGCAATTTTTAATCTTGATTGAACAAGATAATGGGCGGGAAGTGCTTCGTACGCAATGCAGGCAACTAATCCAAATGCTAGAAAATCCATATCATATTCAACATTTCTCATTAAACATATCGGTTCATATTGGCATAGCTTATTATCCTGAAGATACTCAAAATGAAGAAAACCTCATTAAATTTGCCCGATTTGCCATATTTGAAGCAAAAAAGCTGCCCGAACAAGTTACTTTTTATGAGCCGTCAATGGCGAACGGTAGAGAAGTGCAATTGGTTTTGGAAAATGAATTATACAAAGCACTCGAGAATAATGAGTTATTTTTGCAATATCAGCCTCAGCTGAAACTAAATAATACGGATCTGATTTCAATGGAAGCATTGGTTCGCTGGAAGCATCCGGAAAAGGGATTGATTCCGCCTTCGGATTTTATACCAATCGCGGAAGAGTCCGGATTAATAGTGCCTATTGGTAAATGGGTATTGGAAACAGCCTGCAGACATACGAAAGAACTTCAAGATGCTCTGGGACAGCCAGTGAGAGTAGCGGTAAATTTATCTCTTGGCCAGTTATTCCATGAAAATTTCGTTGAAGTGGTTCGGTCCATTTTAAAAGAGACGGATCTTTCTCCGGAGAGTCTGCAATTGGAAATAACCGAAAGTATGACAATGGACACTCAGTTCTTAATGCCGATTTTGCAAGACCTGAAAAAATTGGGTGTAACGATTGCTCTGGATGATTTCGGAAAGGGTTATTCTTCTTTGGCTTATTTAAAAGACCTGCCAATTGACTGTTTGAAAATTGATCGGGATTTTGTGAAAAATATGAAAGACGACGAACACGAGCCGTTAGTGGATTTAATTATTTCCATGGCAAAGCATTTAAAGCTGAATGTGGTTGCAGAAGGCGTAGAAACGATTGAACAGTTCAATTATTTATTGAATCGTGAATGTGATGCCATCCAAGGGTATTTGATCAGTAAACCAAGCTCGTTTGAAAAAGTACTGCATAATTGCAAAAACAAAGTAAATAGTCTTTGTTATAAAACGCAATCCGAGTATTATGGCTATATCAAACAACTATTTAATACAGATTAGAAAAGGAGCTGACTCAGTTCCTTTTTTCTTTTTGCATAAAAAAAGGGCAATCCCAAAATTGGGATTGCCCTTTATAAGCTTCAAATTAAAGTTTTACTACGTTAGAAGCTTGTGGTCCGCGGTTTCCTTCTTCAACTGAGAATTCAACTTTTTGACCTTCTTCTAAAGTTTTGAAACCGTCGCCTTGGATTGCAGAGAAGTGTACGAATACATCGTTTCCACCTTCAACTTCGATAAATCCAAAACCTTTTTCTGAGTTAAACCATTTTACTGTACCTTGTGTCATATTAATAGACCTCCAAAAAATTTACTGAATAACCAATTACTTCATAATACTAGAAAAAAATTCACACATTACAAAAAGTACCGAACGTTCACGATTACTTTTTGTAACATGTGAATTCATTAGATAAGAAGCAATATAATTATTCTTCTTAAAGTATACATGGGGTTGAAATAAAAGTCCACTGTTTTGTTGTAAAAGTTGATATTAAATTAAATTGTCGCGTTGGGAAGTTGAATTTTAAGGGAATTAACAGGCGTTTCCCCTCTTTTCCATTGTCCAGATACGAACGCCAGCCCCTCTAGCGTTTCGACTCCTCCTCCGAAGGCAAAAAGCGCCTTCACGTCGGAGTCTGCAATGCCTTTCGGAGCTAACGGGCGTTCTCCGCTTTTTATTTATGATATAAAAATTTTCCAAGTGAATATGATATAGTAGAATTAAGCAAGTTTTTTACTATTAGATATTTTTTTGCTTCATTTAATGGGGATGACCTAATTAAATGAAGTCCAGTCTCGGTGATTGTTACTGAAAGCTTTAGCGACGGTCACATTTCTGCCAAGGCGCATTTGATTTAAATGGGGTGTATAAATGAATAAAGTTTTTGCAATCGGCGATATTCATGGTTGTTATGATTTATTGGAAGCTCTACTGACGAAATGGAATCCACAGGAAGAGCAGTTGGTTTTCCTGGGGGACTATATTGATCGTGGGCCGGACAGCTTGAAAGTGTTGAAAAAAGTAATGCAGTTATCCCATGATTACGATGCCGTGGCATTAAGCGGAAATCATGAGCAGCTTTTTTTAGGGTGGCTTGAGAAGCCGGAAGAACTTTCGGAATTTTATTTCAATCCGAAGGTAGGGGGAGAAGCCGCGATTCAAAGTTTTTATTCCACGCCAGACTTTCATTTGATTGCGGACAATTTTTCCATTCATGAAATTGCCGCAAAAATTCAAGAAGAACATCATTCAGTCGTAGAGTTTATGAAAAGTTTGCGCCGCTTCTATCTTTTTGATCCTTTCCTTTTTGTTCATGCAGGAATATCTTGCACTGTTGAAAATTTCCGGGAAACGAAGCGAGATGACTTTTTCTGGATCCGGGAAGAGTTTTATGCCGTTCCACATAAGGCGAAGGAAATCGTCGTTTTTGGACATACGCCAACGGTTTTATTGAATGAAGATAAATCCAGCGATATTTGGATTTCTCCTTGCCAAAGAAAAATCGGCATTGATGGAGGAGGAGCCATTTATGAAAAAGGACAACTGCACGGAGTGGTTTTCGAAAAAGGATCAAAAGAAATTACGGATCATTCAGTTGGCTTAAATTTCGGTATCACTACCAAACACATCCGATTATAAATGAAAAGAGATAAAGGCATTTCGTGTAATGAGGTGAAAAGAAATGACGAATAAAGTGGAACATATTTTTAAACTGCAAACGAGCTGGAATGGCGGAAGAAATGATTCGAGTGAATTTGAGTGCGGAAATTTACAAACATTGTTTTCCATTCCACGTGTAATGGATGGTCCCGGAATCGGAACCAATCCAGATGAATTGCTGCTAAGTGCTGCTGCGGGTTGCTATATTATCTCGCTTGCTGCCATGCTGGAACGTTCATCCATTCAAGCTTCTCTTTCCCTCCATTCAGAAGGAATAGTGGAAGAGGAGAACAACATTCTTACTTATAAACAAATTACGCATCACATTGAAATTATCCTCAACGAAGCAAGCGATTCCAAGGAACGCATTGCCAAACGTTTAGCTGCCAAGGCAGAAGAGAGTTGCATGATTAGCAGAGCACTAAAAGGGAATGTAAAGGTTATAGTGGATTGTAAAATCAGTTCAGAAATTTAGAGATCGGAAAGAGAGTGAGGGTAATGACCTTTATCAAGCCAATCCTCCTAATATTGCTCGTTGCCGTTTTTATCTTTTTTATTAGTGGTCGACTAATTGGAGCAAACGTAAATATTTTCAAAAAAATCTTGTCCGTTATCATAAGTGTATCCTTCACAACATTCATCTTCTGGTATACCTACTTAAAAGGGACCGACTATAATTTTGATACAATGGGCAGTGTCGTCAATACTTCAAACTTATTATGGGTTGGCAGCATGCTGCTTATTTCAATGCTAATTTACTTGTTTTTTGAATTATTTGACCCTATTGCGCTTGATGAAAACAATGGCCGCCATTCTGGAAGAAAGTCTTTTTTTAAAAGATTGCTAGGCTACTGGAGACATCAAAAAAGATTGCGCAATGTAGTCAGTATTGCTGTTAAAAATGGAATCACGCGTACCGTTAAATATGCCAGAAATCGGGACAGTGACCGCGAGCTGGCCATAGCCCTGAGGGAAACTTTAGAGCAATGCGGAGGCATTTTTATCAAATTTGGCCAAGTGCTTTCTACTCGAAAAGAATTATTTTCACCTGTCTTTATAAAAGAGCTGGAAAAGCTTCAAAAAAACGTAAGTGAGTTGTCGGAGAAGCAAGTTCAAACCATTTTAAAGCAAAATCTACGAGGGGAACTGGATGAAGTTTTTTCCTATTTCGATACCAACCCGATTGCAGCTGCTTCGATTGGCCAAGTACATAAAGCAGTTTTGCGCAAAACAAATGAAAAAGTGGTTGTGAAGTTACTGCGCCCCGAAGTAAAAGAGATTATGCGTGAGGATTTAAGTATCTTAATCGAATTTGCCAACTGGATTTCCGACAAATCCCATTGGGCTGAAAGTATAGGATTCCGTGATCTGGCACAAGGGTTTGCAAGTTCACTCAGGGAAGAAATCGATTTTAATATAGAAGCCCGCAACATGATCCAAATACGCAATATATTGAAACAAAGCAAGCTGAATGTATCCATTCCAAAAGTTTATGAAGAATATAGCAACGAAAATATCCTGGTGATGGACTATGCAAAAGGCGTCTCTGTTGCCAATCTTGCGCAGGAAGATCTGTTGAACTGCCATGAGGTTGCCGAAACGATTCTTTTCTCTTATTTAGAGCAAGCACTTATTTCCGGTATTTTTCATGCGGACCCTCATCCAGGCAACATTCACTATGATGCAGCAACGAATGAAGTCGCCTTGCTGGATTTTGGAGCAGTTTGCCGACTTTCTTCCTCGCAGCAAGAAGGCTTAAAGCTGTTTTTCATGGGCATTCAACAAAACGATACAACCATTTTATATGATGGAATTTCCTTGTTGGTCAAGAACCGCAGCGATGTTGACCGTGCGGAACTGGAACATGCTGTGAGCCAAATTATTTTGAAAATTTCATATGTCGAACGAATTCGAACGGATGAAATTGTTTATTCCATTTTTGCGGTTATTCGTGATTTTGGTTTGCAATTTTATCCTTCGGTAAGCGTGGCCTTACGGGTCATTGTTACGTTGGATGGGACATTGCGGATTATCGATCGCAATTTCAATCTCTTTGAGGAAGCGAAACGTTTTTCAAAGAGTTATTTAAAAAACACATTAAAGAGACCGTTGTATGAACCGAAAGAAACGAAAGATCGAATCGAAGAAGAACTGGCACTGATACTGCCGAATTTAAGAAAAATTCCTCGAAGAGTAGACCAGTTATTCAAAAAAGTAGAAGATGGAAAACTCATCTTGCATCATGACATCTTTTCGGATAAAAACAATGCAAAATTTGTGACCCAATTATTTTCTAAATTTGTCCTGCTCTTTGTCGGGATTACCTTTGGCATTATTTCAGTGGCACTGTTGGCCATTTCTCAATTCATCAATACGGCGTATGCGATCTATTTAAACACGGCTGCCTATTTTGGCTTGTTTTTATGCGCCATCCTCCTCGTGAGATTATCCATCCAAGCGATCCGGGATATGAAGCGAAATGAATAAACTATCTAAAAGCCTCTTTCATTTAAAAAAGTGAAGGAGGCTTTTTTATGTTGCCGCCCTCAAAAAGAATAGTTAAATAAAAAGTTCAGAAAAATTAGTTTCTGAATAGAAAATGGGATATTTGTTAATAATTTCATCACCAACCATTTATTTTAATAAATGGAATCTATCTAAACCATTTACCTAAAGTAGACTTATTTAAAGGGAGGTAATAGTAGAAAGATAATAATAAAAGAATGAAATTACTTATTAGTAATATTATTTATCGGATTATTTCCACCTTTATAGCCTGCTTAAATCGTAATTAGAAGAATCAAATTGTATTCCCCAGGAAATATCTTTTTTAAAGGAAAGTCGTTAATTATTATTTTAATAAAATAAATTCTCCATAGTTTATCAAATCTAAATTGAATATGTATATTTCTATTTTCAAATTAATATATAAATACTAGAAATTATTTAAACGGATTATATAGAGTCGAGGAGAGTGTCCCATGCTGCAGATTAATAGAAAATTATTTGCATTGCCGGTTAATATCGTTTATTTTAAACCATTAAAATCTGATAGTCGCTTTGAGCCCAAAATTGTTCAATATACGCACATATTAAAACCGAGCCGTCAATTGAAAGGGCAAAAAACCGTTCATATAAATTTGAAACAAGATGAGAATACCTTGTTGCATGGCATGTCCAAACAGGTAATAAACTTGCTGGATCAAAATAGAATCTCTTCTTGGAAAATTACGAGACTGCATCATCCAAAAAGAGAGGAATTACTAGAATTCCAGCAAATTTATAATCGATTTGCAAAAGGTGAAAATGACAGAAAACTAACTAAATCCGATATTCAAACATTGCAACTTCTGCAAGAACAAGGCGGTTTAGTCATTACGAAGCTGGAAAATGAAGAAGCTGAAACCATTTGTACACGAATATATGCAGTGAGCGATGAAGTGGTAATGGTTTTGTATCATAGCGGTCAGGAAATCATGAGTGAGCAAATGAATAAAGGTGCCAATTATTTTTTATGCTGGGAAAATATCAGGTATTTTAGAACATTGGGCTATCAAATATATGACTTTGGCGACATAAAGAACTCGAACGAATTAGAGGAAATCAAGGAAAACTTCGGTGGAAAAACCGTCACTGTTTTTTCTGGCTATGTCACTAAATCACTGTTCGGAAACCTCATGCTGCATTTAAATAGACGTGGGCTGTAAGAAATTATTAATGTTCAGATGCTACTTCAGTTAACGATGGACTAAGTGCTTTCATTTTATTGCCATATCATTAAGCTATAAATTTGTTATAATAAATGCAGTAGATTTAGAGAGGATTTTATGAATGACAAATAAACCGCATCTTTTATTGGTTGATGGTATGGCCCTTCTGTTCCGTTCCTTTTTTGCTTCAAGTGCAATGGGTCATTATATTCGTTTGCAAGATGGAACACCAACGAATGGAGTGCAAGGCTTTGCCCGCCATGTCTTAACAGCACAGTCCCTTATGAAGCCAACTCACTTAGCTGTTTGCTGGGATATGGGTGCCCAAACTTTCCGCAATGAAATTTTTGATGGGTATAAAGCAAATCGTCCGGCTCCGCCTGAAGAAATGCTTCCTCAATTTGATATGGCAAAAAGAGTGTCCGAGATGATTGGCTGGCAAAACTTTGGTGAAGTGGGAATGGAAGCGGATGATATGATTGGCTCCATGATTGAAAAATGGAAAGACGAAGCTGCCATTACGGTAATTAGTGGTGATAAAGACTTGCTTCAATTATTGAATCCTTCGACGAGAATCGCATTTACGAAAAAAGGGTATTCAGAATACGATGTGTATACTGAGCAGCGCTTTAAAGAGGAATATTTAATTGAGCCTTATAAGTTTGCGGATGTGAAAGCATTTATGGGAGATACTAGTGATGGCTATCCCGGAGTGAAGGGAATTGGTCCAAAAACTGCTTTGCAATTGATTCAAACGTATGGCTCCGTCGAAGGGGTTCTGGAAAATTTACAAGCATTAAAACCAGCGCAGCGAAATAAAATTTCCGAGCATCTTGAAATGCTGCAGCTTTCTCATCAGTTAGCCAAAATTCATCGAAACATGGCAATCGATACGGAGCTGGATCAGCTTCAATTGACGGATTATGAGTACGGAACTTTTGAATTCCTTGAAAGCAAGGGATTCAGTGTTATTGCAAAACATGCCCGTTCTCTTTATTCATTCGTCTAATCAAAAGCCCGAAGTGACCCATTGATCACTTCGGGCTTATTTTTACATAACTTAATACTTTACGATTTTCCGCGTACTTTACTTTTCGGATTCTGCTCTTCCTTTGTCTCCCGCCATTATCATGAACGATTAAATGTAAATCGTCATCTATTCTTTCATAGCCGATTAGCGGTACCCAATGATATTTAAAGGCAGGTTTGGAGAACCATTGAAACGTAAAATATTTATCAAATTTCATGGCCACTGGTCGACCTGCTTCTAGTTCTTTTAAAGCTTCTGCAAGGGTACAGCCTGCCACAACCCAATTCGAACCCAGTAATCTCCGCAAGTTTCTGATCAACCGCCATTTGAACAAACCAATCTTTGTTCCACCTAGAAGTTTATACAGCTCATTGATTGTTTTATAATTTTGCCGATCTTTAAATAAATAGTTCAAAATCACATAGACGGTTGTTGGGCCACAGGCGGAGTTTTGGAATCGCGGAGAAACGTCGCTGCTGTATTGGGAAGTTCCTTCTGCATTTAATTGGACACGCAACGTTTTCACCTCGATTTATTCTAAATAAAGAAGTAGTATAGACCTGGTGTCTAGCTCCAGCGCCCAGACCCTCGAGGTCGCTTCAGTCCCTCGGTCGAAAGCTGAAAAGATGCTTTCGATTCGGGCCTTCCAGCGCTTGTCGGGGCTAGACAGGGCGCTTGCGCTTTTCTTACTTGCCTTCTTTTCTTCTATTTGTAACGGTTTCTCCAGCAATGCCCCAATTATCGGTATTTACTTCATCGATTACGACAACTGTTGTAGCTGGGTTTTTGCCGAGTACATCCACCAATAATTGTGTAGCTCCCTTGATTAAGGCCTCTTTTTTTTCCGGTGTGACGTCTTCATTTGTAATTTTAATATTTACGTAAGGCATCTCTTACATCCTTTCATTGATTGATAACTATAGTTTAATCGAATAGAAAGAATTGCGGTAGAATTTTACAAAGCTTCAAATACGCCTTGGCGTATTTGGATCCAGATTTTATCGAGCATTCTCGATAAACTTCCATTAAAAATCTGTGACATCCGCCGGAGGCTTTGGGCCAACAGGATGTTGGTCACTTAGACGTTGCCACAAGACGTGGCGTTCTAGTCTAAGTTCCTTATTTTCAGTCGGAGTTTGTATACCGACTGAATGGAGTTAAAAAAGGCTATGAATGAGTTTTTTCATTCATAGCCTTTCCCGTGTTTAAGCTTGAGCGTTCAAGAATTCTGTTACATCTTGTGGTGATTTAGCATTGGCACTATGTAAGTGAGCTAATTTTTCACCATTTTTGAAGATTAATAAACTTGGAATTCCTAATACCTGATATTTCTCGGCTAATTCCGGGAAATCGTCGCGATTGATTTCATACCATGCGTATTGTTTGTATTCTTCGATGATTGGATCAATAAACATATTCATGCGTGTACAATCAGGGCACCATCCAGCATAGAATTTAACAATAATAGGTTGCTCTGAAGCGATTATTTCTTGGAATTGCTCATTAGTAGTAATTGGTTGCATTAAAAATCACTCTCCTTATAAATAGTGTACACGTTTTCACCATTTTGAAAAGTAATTCGACTTCAAAATAACTTATAAAAAAACAGAGAAAGATAAATTATCAGAAAAATAAGTTAAAAGATATTGCCTAAATTTAGAAAATCAAATACACTAAAGACAGAAATTTTCATTTAAAGAATCCAACTTAAATTTTTATTTTTTTTCAGCAAAAAATGAATGACCATTCATTCAAAATGGCAAGGGGGATGTTGTATGTCTTATAAAATTCAAAAAGCGGCTGTATTGGGTTCAGGGGTGATGGGGTCAGGAATCGCAGCACATTTGGCAAACATTGGAATACCCACGTTATTATTGGACATTGTACCAAGTGAACTAACGAAAGAAGAGCAAGCGAAAGGGCTTTCGCTGGAACATCCAATAGTAAGAAATCGTTTTGCTTCGAATGCGATTCAAAAACTGGTAAAGCACAAACCGGCACCGCTCACTTCAAAGAAAAGCTTGGCGCTCCTTACTGCCGGAAATTTGGAGGATGATCTAGAGAAATTGAAAGAAGTGGACTGGATCATCGAGGTTGTTGTTGAAAACCTGAATATAAAAAAAGAACTGTTCTCACGTGTTGATTCGTTTCGAAAACCGGGAACGATCATCAGTTCCAATACTTCGGGCATTAGTGTCAATTCGATGGTTGAAGGTCGTTCGGAAGACTTTCAGCAACACTTTTTGGGGACGCACTTCTTTAATCCGCCAAGATACTTAAAATTATTGGAATTGATTCCGACCGAAAAAACATTGCCGGAAGTTGTTACTTTTATGAAGAACTTTGCAGAAGATAACTTAGGCAAAGGTGTTGTGGTCGGCAAAGATACGCCAAATTTTGTTGCTAACCGCATCGGAACATATGGGTTGCTCGTTACATTAAGGGAGATGCTGGGGCGCGGCTATTCGGTAGGTGAAGTGGATTCGGTTACAGGGACACTCATTGGCCGGCCAAAGTCCGCTACATTCCGGACCTTGGACGTTGTGGGGTTGGATACCTTCCTTCATGTTGCTAAAACCGCTTATGATCAAACAGCTGGCGACGAACAGAAAATATTCGATACACCAGAGTTGATGAAGAAAATGGTGGACAATGGCTGGCTGGGCGCTAAATCAGGGCAAGGTTTCTTCGTGAAAAAAGGAAAAGAAATCTTTGAAATCGATCCTGCAACACTACAGTACGGCCCAATGAAAAAGCTCCAGGCCCCTTCCGTGGAAATGGCCAAACAAACAAAAGGACTATCAAATAAGGTCAAGACATTGGTTTATGCAAATGATCGAGCCGGGGAACTTTTATGGAACGTGTTTGCACCAACCCTCATTTATTCTGCCGAAATGACGGGCATTATTGCCGATAACATCGTAGAAATCGATCGTGCAATGAAATGGGGCTTCGGTTGGTCTCAGGGACCCTTTGAAATGTGGGATGCGATTGGAGTCAAACAATCGGTAGAAAAAATGGAATCAGAAGGCCGAACAATCCCAGGCTTCGTGAAAGAGTTATTATCGCAAGGCTATGACTCTTTCTATCAAGAACAAGATGGAGATTTAACTTTCTATGATGGCACGGGCTATACAAAAGTTCCAGTCAACAGTAAAGAAATAAATCTAAAACAATATAAGAAAAAACACGGGGTACTAAAATCAAACGCAGGTGCCAGCTTAATAGATTTAGGAGACGGTGTGGCGCTGCTGGAATTTCATTCGAAGTCGAATGCCATTGGTTTGGATATTGTGCAAATGCTGAATTTCGCAATTGATGAAGTGGAAGCGAAGTTTAAAGGCCTTGTAATCGGAAATCAAGGCAAAAACTTCTGTGTTGGCGCAAACCTTGGCATGATTTTAATGGAAGCGCAAGATGATAACTTCTTCGAGCTGGACTTTGTTATTCGTTCTTTCCAAAAAGTGATGCGCCGTGTGAAATACAGCAAGAAACCGATCGTTGCAGCACCATTTAACATGGCGCTCGGCGGAGGTGCGGAAGTATGCTTGCCGGCTGCCCATATCCAGGCTTCTGGCGAAACATATATGGGATTGGTGGAAGTTGGTGTAGGCTTGATCCCTGGTGGCGGCGGCAATTTGGCGCTATATGAAAAATTCCTGAAGGGGCTCCCCCATGGAGTGGAGATTGACTATCAAGGGATTGCGAATAAGGTGTTCGAAACAATCGCGTTGGCGAAAGTGTCGACTTCCGGGGAAGAAGCCCGTGAAAACAATTTCCTTGATTTTGCTGATGGCATTTCCGTTAATCCGGATCACTTGATTTATGATGCAAAACAAGCAGTTCTTGCACTTGCAGATGCGGGTTATACAGCACCTGTTCCGCAGAAGGTGAAGGTTGTGGGCGCTCCGGGTTATGCAACGCTTTTGATTGGTGCTCAAGGAATGCTGCAATCGGGCTACATCAGTGAACATGATTTGAAGATTGCGAAAAAACTTGCGTATGTCATTGCAGGCGGGCTTGTGCCATACGGGACAGAAGTTACGGAAGACTATTTATTGAATCTGGAACGGGAAGCATTCCTTCAGCTTGTAGCAGATCCTAAATCACAGGCAAGAATGCAGCACATGCTGGTAAAAGGGAAGCCGCTGCGCAATTAGCTTGAATGACACTGAAACTGATAAAACCATGCAATACAAAAGGGGGATATGAAGATGCGTGAAGCCGTCATTGTTGCAGGTGCAAGAACACCGATTGGCAAGGCGAAAAAGGGGTCGCTTGCAACTGTTCGACCGGATGACTTTGGGGCAGTTGTCGTAAAAGAAACATTAAAAAGGGCTGGATATAGTGGACCCATTGATGATTTGATTATGGGATGTGCGATGCCAGAAGCAGAACAGGGGATGAATGTTGCCCGCAATATTGGGGCACTTGCAGGGCTGCCGGATTCAACGCCGGCCATTACGATTAACCGGTTTTGTTCATCCGGTCTTCAAGCGATTGCTTATGCAGCGGAACGTATCATGTTGGGGCATTCCAAGGCGGTTCTTGCTGGAGGAGTAGAATCCATGAGCATGATTCCAATGACAGGAAATACAGTTCGGCTCAATCCAAAGCTTGCTGAGGAAGCGCCGCAATATTATATGAGTATGGGCCATACCGCCGAAGAAGTGGCCAATCGCTATGAGGTTAGCAGAGAAGACCAGGATGCTTTCGCTGTACGTTCGCATGAATTGGCAGCCAAGGCCATTCAAGAAGGTAAATTCAAGGATGAAATTGTCCCGGTGGAAGTGGAACAGCATTATGTCGATGACAATAACAAACTACAATCCAGAACATTACTATTCGATACAGATGAAGGCGTTCGCCCGGGTACTTCCCTGGAAGGGCTTGCAAAACTGCGTCCGGCGTTTCATGTGAAAGGGTCGGTCACTGCAGGAAACTCTTCCCAAACATCGGATGGAGCAGCAGCGGTACTGGTGATGGATCGTGAGGAAGCGGAAAAGCAAGGATTAACACCTATGGCCAAATTTCTAGGCTTTGCTGTAGGGGGCGTGCCACCGGAGGTAATGGGAATTGGGCCCATTGAAGCGGTACCGAAAGCTTTAAAGATTGCCGGTCTCACAATCGAAGATATCGATCTTTGGGAATTAAATGAAGCTTTTGCTTCCCAATCCATACAAGTCGTTCGCCATTTGGGCATTAATCTCGATAAAGTAAATGTCAATGGTGGAGCCATTGCCCTAGGTCATCCACTAGGCGCAACAGGGGCAATCTTAACGCTGAAGCTTATTCATGAATTAAAACGCCAAGGAAAAAAATACGGGGTTGTCACAATGTGCATTGGCGGCGGAATGGGTGCTGCAGGGGTTATTGAAATTTTGTAATGAGAGTTAGGCTGCACCCGAATTTATTGCTTTTTTCTGCAATACTAAAATTCTTATAAAAAAGCCTATTTAAAAAGGGAGGAAATTAAATGGTTCAAACAACAAAAATTATCAAAGGCGGGAGCTTTTTAATTGAAGATGTAGAACTAAGCCGAGTGACTACCCCTGAGGATTTTACGGATGAGCAAAAAATGATTGCCCAAACAACGGCGGAATATGTGGAGAATGAAGTTCTTCCTGTATTGGAAAACTTGGAAAACCACGAATTTGAACATTCAGTGCGTCTATTAAAGAAAGCGGGGGAACTTGGCCTATTAGCCGCCGATGTACCGGAAGAATACGAGGGCTTAGGTTTGGATAAAATTTCTTCTGCCCTCATTGCAGAAAAAATCTCGCCTGCAGGGGGATTCTCCATCACACATGGAGCACATGTAGGAATCGGTTCATTGCCAATTGTCCTCTTCGGGAATGAGGAACAGAAATCGAACTATTTACCGAAGCTTGCTTCAGGTACATTGATTGCAGCTTATGCACTGACTGAACCTGGCTCAGGTTCCGATGCGCTCGGTGCCAAAACAGTTGCAAAATTGAATGCCGAGGGAACGCATTATATTTTAAACGGTGAAAAACAATGGATTACAAACGCAGGGTTTGCCGATGTTTTTGTGGTATACGCAAAAATTGATGGCGACAAATTCTCTGCCTTTATCGTTGAACGGAATTTCCCTGGTGTCTCGGTAGGGGCAGAAGAGAAGAAGATGGGCCTCAAATCATCTTCTACACGAACATTAATTTTGCAGGACGCTCGAGTGCCGGTTAAAAACTTGCTCGGTGAAGTTGGACGCGGCCATGTGATTGCTTTCAATATTCTAAACATCGGCCGCTATAAATTGGGGGTTGGAACGGTTGGTGCATCCAAGCGTGCCCTGGAATTGGCGATTGCCTATTCAAACCAACGCCAACAATTTAAAACGCCAATTTCAAGCTTCCCTCTAACAAAAGGAAAGCTTGCTACAATGGCTGCGCGGTTATATGCTTCCGAATCCTTGAATTATCGGACGGTAGGCTACTTCGAAGACCGTTTAAATCAATTGACGGAAGAAGAGCAAAAAGATGGGAAAGCCATTGCAGCGGCGATTGCTGAATATGCCATTGAATGCTCGATAGCGAAAGTTTTCGGTTCCGAAACATTGGATTATATTGCAGATGAAGCGGTTCAACTTCATGGTGGCTACGGATTTATGGCGGAATATGAAGTGGAGCGAATTTACCGTGACTCCCGCATTAATCGTATTTTTGAAGGAACAAACGAAATTAATCGTTTAATTGTACCGGGAACTTTTATGAAAAAAGCGTTAAAAGGTGAATTGCCATTGCTTCAGGTGGCGCAAAAACTGCAGGAAGAGTTATTGATGCTAATGCCTGAAGAGATTGGCGATGAGGCATTGGCGCAAGAAAAGTATTTAGTAAAAAATGCGAAGAAAATTGGGCTACTGGCAGCCGGCGCTGCAGCACAGGCATTTGGCACAAAGCTGGAAGCTGAGCAGGAAGTGCTGGTCAATATCGCCAACATTGCAAACCAGCTATACGCAATGGAATCGGCCGTTATTCGAACTGCAAAAGCGATCGAACGGGATGGAATGGAGAAGTCGAAACAAAAAATTCTTTACACTGAAATTTACTGCCAAGAAGCTTTTGCAGAAATCGAAAAAGAAGCAAAAGAAACGATTCTTGCTTCAACCGATGGAGATGCAGGCAGAATGACATTATCAGCGCTCCGCAAATTAACGCGCCATAACCCTTACAACCTTATTGCCAAAAAACGTGAAGCTTCCAGAAAGCTGATTGAAGCGGAAAAATACATTGTTTAATAAACTTTAAGCTAGAGGGCATCCTATACATACAGGATGTCCTTTTTATTAATGCAAATGCGCATTTGCCTCTGCTATACTTGAAATAATCCAATGGAAGGAGACTTAGATAATGGGCGTAAAACTGATTCAATATCCTCGTTGCACAACATGCAGAAAGGCACAAAAATGGCTGGACGAAAATGGAGTCGACTATGAAGCGATTCATATTGTAGAACAAACGCCATCGAAAGAAGAATTAAGAAACTATTGGCAAGCTAGCGGCCTTCCACTAAAGAAATTTTTCAATACATCCGGCAAGAAGTATAAAGAACTGGGGTTGAAGGATAAATTAGCTTCGATGAGCGAAGAAGAACAGCTGGAATTGCTGGCATCGGATGGAATGCTAATCAAAAGGCCGATTGTTGCAAATGGTGAAAAAGTGACGCTTGGATTCAAGGAAGAAGAGTTCACAGAATGTTGGAAATAAACCGCTGATTCATCTTGTTTTTAGCTGTGGAATGTGTCAAACTAAAATAAATCATTTATTACATACATTTGGAGGAGTTTTTTAATGAGCACACCGAAAGATTTACGTTATTCTAAGGAACATGAATGGGTAAAAGTAGAAGATGGAAAAGCGCGTATTGGAATTACTCACTTTGCGCAATCGGAATTAGGTGATATCGTTTTCGTGGAACTTCCACAAGTTGGGGACGAAATCAACCTTAACGAACCATTCGGCAGTGTAGAATCTGTTAAAACAGTTTCTGAATTATACGCACCACTTTCAGGGAAAGTTGTCGAAGTAAACAGCGAATTGGAAGACAGCCCTGAATTTGTAAATGAATCACCATATGAAAATGCTTGGATGATTGTTGTCGAGCTAAGCGATGATTCAGAAGTGGAAGCCTTATTAACTCCTGAGCAATATGACGAATTAATTGAAGCTTAATAATTTAGTAAAAACGCCAGAATATAGCTGGCGTTTTTTTACATTTAAGGGATTCGAACGAAACCAAATCCAGTCAAACCAAATAAACCAGTAATGCATTTTCTGCGCATTTGTAAAAATACTTCGTTTTTTTCGCAATATACTCTAATAAGTAACCATCTTTTTATGTTCATGCAGCATATGTTGAAATAAGGGGACAATATATCATAAGATGAAGTAAGAAAGGTGGCAAGGTAAGTCAATCAAGTTAGAGTCACCAGGCACAATTGATCCTTATGCATAATTGCAGACATTATTTAGCTGTGTAACTACAATTCGTGGGGTGAAGCAAATGACTGTTGAAAAGTGTATAATTGTTGAGGGACGATCAGATAAGTTGAACATTGCACCAATCTTTGCCGAGGATGTTAAAATTATTTGCACAAATGGTACAATCAGTGAGGATGCTTTACTGGACCTGCTGGAGCCATTTGAAGAGTGCACATTTTACACCTTGTTTGATGCAGACAAATCAGGGGAAAAGCTGAGAAGGCTGACGAAAAGAATTTATTCGGAAGCTGTTCATCTTTTTATTCCGAGAACATATATAGAGGTCGCCAATGCGCCCAAAAAAGTGTTGGCTAATTTATTTAGCGACGCAAGATTCTCTGTTCATAAACAATATTTAACTTCGGCAAGCGAGTCGTTTTGACTCGCTTGTTCTAAGATTATACTATATAGGATGGATTGCCATGAAAGAATGGACTAAGGAAGACTGGGAACACCAGCAAAATGAAAACTCAATCGCCGCTTTTTATTTATATACACCGATGTGCGGCACTTGTGCGGTGGCAACGAAAATGTTGGAAGTTGTTGAAACGATGCTTCCGGAGCTTCCGTTGGGAAAAGCGAATATCAATTACTTGGAAAACCTCGCTATGGAATATAAAGTGGAAAGTGTTCCGTGTTTGCTGATTAGCAACAAGGGAGAAGTCGAAAAAATCTATGCTTTCCAATCTGTACCATTCCTATACGATAAGTTGAAAAAAAGTAGTTGACTGTCTTTTGCTAACATGTTAAAGTTACTCACATAATGTTAACTGAATATCGTAACTCTTATAAAGAGCGGTGGAGGGAAGTGCCCTATGAAACCCGGCAACCATCACAACATGTGAAAAGGTGCCAAATCACTCGAAGTGGATGCTTTGAAAGATAAGAGAGCGGTTGCGTATACCATAAACAATGATTACGTTCCCTTCTACTTGTCTTGTAGAAGGGTTTCTTTATTTGCATGAAAGTGGCGATAAGCTTCGATTGACAGCCGTATTGTACTATAAACTACATCACGAGACTCGCAAAAAGCAAATAGTAAAGGAGTTCATATGATTGAATTAAAGAATATATCAAAAATATATAAAACAAAAAACGGTGAAATAACGGCAGTTAAAGACGTCAATCTCTCCATACATCAAGGGGAAATTTTCGGAATTATTGGATATAGCGGTGCCGGAAAAAGTACCATGATTCGCCTGTTAAATGGGTTAGAGAAACCGACAACAGGAACAGTAAATGTAAATGGGCAGGAAATATCCTCGATTTCCGGCAACAAGCTCCGTCAAGCTCGGCAAAAAATCAGCATGATTTTCCAGCATTTCAATCTACTATGGTCACGAACAGTAGCGGACAATATTGCGTTTCCATTGGAAATTGCAGGCGTTCCAAAAAGTGAACGTGAGCAACGGGTAAAAGAGTTGATTGATCTGGTTGGGTTAAGCGGTCGCGACCTGGCTTATCCATCCCAACTTTCGGGTGGCCAAAAACAACGTGTCGGAATCGCAAGAGCATTGGCAAACAATCCGGAAGTACTGCTTTGCGATGAAGCAACAAGTGCGCTCGATCCGGAAACAACAGATTCCATTCTCGAGTTATTGCTGGATATCAACAAACGGCTTGGTCTGACAATTGTCTTAATTACCCATGAAATGCACGTAATCCGCAAAATCTGCCATCGCGTTGCAGTAATGGAGGCTGGACAAGTTGTGGAGTCAGGCGAGGTATTGCAAGTGTTCCAGAATCCGCAAGCGGCCATCACAAAGAATTTCGTGATGCAAGTTTCCGGCGCAAAGGAATCGAAGGAGTCCATCGAGCAGATTTTGGTGAATTATCCAACAGGGAAAATTGTTAAAGTGACCTTTGTAGGGAATAATACAGAACAACCGATTATGTCGCAATTAATTAAGCAATTTAATGTTGATGTCAATATTGTGCACGGCAATATTTCGCAAACGACAAGCGGTCCTTATGGAACATTAATTGTTCAAATTGATGGAGAACAAGAAAATGTCCAACAAGCACTGAATCTATTAACATCTTTAGATATTCAAACGGAGGTGATTGAACATGCTTAATCAATTATTTCCGAATGTAGATTGGCAGGACATGTGGCAAGCTACTTACGATACATTGTACATGACGGCCATCTCTACCGTTGCAACATTTGTTTTAGGTTTATTGATAGGAATCATCTTGTTTTTGACAAGCCCTCATCAAATTTGGGCAAATAAGATAGCGAATTTTATTACGAGTTCGGTGGTCAATATCTTCCGCTCGATTCCTTTTATCGTATTGATTATTCTATTAATACCGTTTACAAAGTTCTTGCTTGGAACAATCCGTGGTGTTGATGCAGCTTTGCCGGCATTAATCATTGGTGCTGCACCATTCTATGCGCGAATGGTATTAATTGCATTAAGAGAAATTGATAAAGGTGTAATTGAAGCAGCGCGCTCGATGGGAGCCAAAACGTCCACGATTATTTGGAAGGTGTTAATTCCGGAATCCATGCCGGCACTGCTTTCGGGTATTACTGTAACGGCTGTTACTTTAGTGGGCTATACGGCAATGGCGGGAATTATCGGTGCTGGTGGTTTAGGAAACTTGGCGTTTATCGATGGATTCCAGCGCAGCCGTGAAGATGTTACGTTAATGGCTACAATTATTATTTTGATCATTGTATTTATTATTCAGTTTATCGGAGATTTCATTACAGCTAGAACAGATAAACGCTAACGATTTTTCAAAAGGTGGCTACGGTCTATCCGTTCACATATAAACGAAACAGGAGAAAAGGGGAACAAGAACATGAAGAAATTATTATCATTCTTGCTTTTATCAGTGGTTGTTCTTGCTTTGGCGGCATGCGGCAAAGCTGAGGAAGAAACAAATACCGCAACAAACGATAATGCTGCCAACGAAGAGGCTACTACAGAACAAACTGCATTAAAAGTTGGTGCATCTAACGGATTGCATGATTTAATCCTTGAACAAGCAAAACCGATTTTGGCTGAAGAAGGAATCGAATTAGAAGTCGTTCCTTATCAAGATTATGTAATGCCTAACCAAGACTTGGATTCTGGTGATCTTGATGCTAACTATTTCCAGCACATTCCGTATCTTGAAAACGAAATCGCTGAAAAAGGATACGATTTCGTAAATGCTGGCGGAATTCACATTGAACCAATTGGCGTCTATTCACAAGATTATAAATCTCTAGACGAACTTCCAGATGGCGCAACAATCATCATCTCGAACTCAGTAACTGACCAAGGCCGTATTTTAGCGTTTCTTGAAACACAAGGTTTAATCAAATTAGCAGACGGAATTGATAAAACAGCTGCAACAGTAAAAGATATCGTAGAAAACTCTAAAAACTTGGTAATCGATGATAGCTCAGCTCCGGAAATGCTGGTAACTTACTATGAAGAAGGCGAAGGCGATGCAGTTGTAATCAACTCCAACTTCGCAATCGATGCCGGTATCAATCCAATTGAAGATTCAATTGCAATTGAAGGTTCAGAATCTCCATATGTGAACGTAATCGCAGTTCGTGCTGAAGATAAAGACAACCCTGCGATCAAACGCCTAGTAGAAGTACTGCACTCTGATGAAATCCAACAATTCATCATAGATGAGTGGGGCGGCGCAGTCGTACCTGTAAACGAATAATTTTCAAAAACGGTGAGGATTTTTTCCTTGCCGTTTTTTTGTGGATTTTTCTAATTAGAGATACTGGTTCTTAATTTGAATGTGAGATGAAGGGCTTTTGGGAGAAAGAGTATGAGGGAAAAGCGCTTCACAAGTGGGATGAAAGGCTTTTGAGAGAAGGATTGCGTCGCAAAAGCGCTTAAAAAAATACATAGAGAAAAAAACGCCCAGCCGTACCGTACGACTGGGATTTCCGCATTCTATAAAAACTGGTTCAACCGTGAAAAGAACGAATCAATAAATTTCAAAAAGACTTGTTCCGATGGGCCGAGTTCCCTGTTGGTTGGATAAATGACGCCAACGGTTCTCGTAATTGCCGGATTTTCGACCGCCATTTTCACTGTCAACCGAGGTGTAGAGTCATAGAGGGAACTTTCAGGAAGCAAGGTAACGCCGATTCCAGCGGCCACTAACCCCTTCAGTGCATCCATATCTTCCCCAACCGTTGTGACATTCGGAACAAAGCCCGCAGCTTTGCACGCGTCAACCGCCACTTTATTTAAAATATATCCTTCCGGGAAAAGAACGAAATTCTCTTTACGTAAATCACTCAAGTTAATTCTTTCAAGATTTGCCAAGGGATGGTTGGCAGGAAGCAAAGCATGGACTTTTTCGCTAAACAATATGCTGGTATGTATACTTTCGTCATTTGGTGGAACTGGACCTAAAAAAGCCAGGTTTAACTCTCGATTTTTGACCGCCTCTATTAAATAACGATACGAACCTTGTCTAAGGTGAAATTGTACATTCGGGTACTGTTTTTTAAAAGCGGAAATAACCGTTGGCAAAACGTAGCTAGCAAGACTTGTGGGAAAGCCGATCTTGATGGTTCCTTTGGCGGGATCCAAATATTCTTCCACTTGTTTGACGGCAAAATCAATTGCCTTCAATGCAGCAACACTGTGTTCCAAAAAGGTTTTACCGATTTGCGTTAGCTTTACATTTCGGCCCACTCGTTCGAAAAGCGCTGTACCAAGTTCTTCTTCCAGGTTTGAAATTTGTCGGCTGACCGCGGACTGGGCGACATGAAGATGTTCGGCTGCCTCTGAAATATGTTCTCTTTCCGCTACTTCCACAAAATATCGCAATTGACGTAGTTCCAAACTTTTCACTCCATTCATCGAATTATTAGATAAATTCCACCAAAAACTATATATCATTAATATTATTTTATAAGCCCTAAAATGTAAATAAGTTATTAATGAGATAGTCAGGGGAGTATATTTATGACTTTTCATCATTTTCATGCAAGTAGAGGTCAAAGCTTGGTTGTTTGGCAATTAAAGAATGTTGCAACATCGTCCAATTTTTTGGCTCCCGATGTGATTGTAAAAACGTAATGTAATTTTCGAGTATATGGTCAGCACTCGAAAATCACTCTTTTATTTATGAGAAGAGGAAATTTTTCTAATATAATTGTTTCTGTGAATGTATAAGAAGCTGATGAGGATTCGCAAACTAATTTGAAGAATCCGCTGCATAGTTGAAATTATTTCCCCTATCACAATAGTGAAATGAATTCTCAATTAAAATGCATTCATTGAAAATGTTGGTTTTCCAATTTTTCGCTATCTTACTTTCCTGCAAAACGAATGAAGCATCAAAAACTCCAATATTTTAATGGTTTTAGACCAAATAAAGTGTTTGTAAAATAAATCTTTTGCAAGGCATGAACATTTGGGTTAAGATTAGAATGATAATAAATTAGAAATGGGTTTACCATTCAACGCACAAACGACGGAGGTAATGGAATGTCAACTTTAGTAATTAAAGATCTTCACGTATCCATTGAAGATAAGGAGATTTTAAAAGGTCTAAACCTTACAATCAATACAAACGAAGTACACGCAATCATGGGTCCAAACGGTACAGGTAAATCGACATTGGCATCTGCAATTATGGGTCACCCTAAATATGAAGTTACTCAAGGTACAATTGAAATAGATGGTGAGAATGTGCTTGAAATGGAAGTTGATGAGCGTGCTAAAGCGGGTCTTTTCCTGGCTATGCAATATCCTTCCGAAATTTCCGGCGTAACAAACGCTGATTTTATCCGTTCGGCAATTAATGCACGCCGTGAAGAAGGCGATGAAATTTCATTAATGAAATTCATCCGCGAATTGGATAAAACAATGGACTTCCTGGAAATGGACCAAGATATGGCTCAACGCTACTTGAACGAAGGGTTCTCTGGCGGTGAGAAGAAACGCAACGAAATTCTTCAATTAATGATGATTAAGCCTAAATTTGCGATTTTGGATGAAATTGACTCAGGTCTAGATATCGATGCATTGAAAGTTGTTGCAAAAGGAATCAACGAAATGCGCGGGGAAGGATTCGGATGTATCGCAATCACTCACTACCAACGTTTGCTGAACTACATTACGCCTGATCATGTCCACGTGATGATGCAAGGCCGCGTTGTAAAATCTGGTGGTCCGGAATTGGCTCAACGCCTGGAAGCAGAAGGTTATGACTGGATCAAAAAAGAATTGGGAATCGAAGATACAGACGCGGTAACAGAAGAAGCATAAAGAGGGGGACGAATCAGCATGACAGTTGAAACAAAATTGGCGTTATCAGCTACAGAAGTGAACTCGTTCTCGGAAAGCAACAACGAACCAGCATGGTTTGCTTCATTGCGTGCAGCTGCAATTGCAAAGGCAGCCGAGCTTCCTATGCCAACGCCTGATAAAACAAACATTACAAAGTGGAACTTTACGGAGTTCCCGCAACATACAGTGGAAAGTGCTCCATTCAACTCTTTGGAAGATCTTTCTGCAGAAGTAAAAGAAATTATCGATATTGAAGGCCAAGAAAACCTTTATATTCAACGCAACAACACACCTGCTTTCCTTAAAATTTCTGAAGATTTGAAAGCACAGGGTGTTATTTTCACGGACATTTTAACTGCGGTACGTGAACACGGTGAATTGGTGCAAAAATACTTTATGACAGATGCCGTGAAAGTGGATGAGCACAAATTGACTGCTTACCATGCAGCATTGGTTAACGGCGGTGTTTTTGTATACGTGCCACAAAATGTCGTGGTTGAAAAACCATTGCAAGTTGTCTTCTTGAACGACAATCCAGATGCTTCATTATTCAACCATGTATTAGTGGTTGCTGACCGCAACTCTGATGTAACATATGTAGAAACGTATGTTTCAACTGTTGAGGAAGCAAAAGGACAAGCTAACTTAATCGAAGAAGTTATTGTATTGGACAACGCAAAAGTAACGTTCGGAGCGGTTGATGTTCTTGCAAAAGGATTTACAACTTACGTAAACCGCCGCGGTTCTATTAAACGCGATGGGAAAATCGACTGGGCATTAGGGTTAATGAATGATTCTGATACAATTTCCGAAAACATTACGCACCTGATTGGTGATGGTTCTTTGGCAAATACGAAGACAGTTGTAGTTGGACGCGGGGAACAAAAGCAAAACTTTACAACTGAAGTTCGCCACTGGGGCAAAAACTCGGAAGGTTATATCTTAAAACACGGTGTTATGAAAGATGCTGCCCAAACGATTTTCAACGGCATCGGCAAAATCGAACATGGTGCAACTAAGTCAAATGCACAACAAGAATCCCGTGTATTGATGCTTTCTGAACAAGCACGCGGAGATGCAAATCCGATGCTTTTAATTGACGAAGATGATGTAATGGCAGGACACGCAGCCTCTGTAGGACGCGTGGATCCACTTCAACTTTATTATTTAATGAGCCGTGGTATTTCAAAAGCAGAAGCAGAGCGTCTTGTCATTCATGGTTTCCTTGCTCCTGTTGTACAAAATCTTCCAATTGAAAGCGTAAAAAATCAATTGACGAAAGTCATTGAAGGGAAAGTTCGCTAATGAATGAAATTCGTAAACAATTTCCTGTACTAAATCAAGAAGTAAACGGGCATCCGCTCGTTTATCTTGATAGTGCAGCTACATCCCAAAAACCAATCTCAGTTTTGGAAGCAATCAAAAGCTATTATGAATTGGATAATTCCAACGTGCACCGCGGTGTGCATACACTTGGCAATCGTGCAACGGACTCGTATGAAGGAGCGCGCGAAAAAATCCGCAAGTTCATCAATGCGAAGTCCACGAAAGAAATTATTTACACTCGCGGTACAACAACTTCTCTAAACACAATTGCTACAGGCTATGGCCGGATGAATATAAATGAAGGGGATGAAATTGTCATCTCCTACATGGAACACCATTCAAACTTGATTCCATGGCAACAGCTTGCGAAAGAAAAAGGTGCAGTCTTAAAGTATTTCGATCTTGAACAAGATGGTACTATTACGTTGGAAACAGTTCGTAATACAATTACGGATAAAACGAAAATTGTTGCTATTACGATGGCATCCAATGTACTTGGGACGATTAATCCAATTAAAGAAATTGCTGAAATTGCACATGAGGCAGGAGCAGTGATTGTGGTGGATGCTGCACAAGCGGCACCTCACATGAAGATTGATGTACAAGATTTGGATTGCGATTTCCTGGCATTCTCGGGTCATAAAATGTGCGGACCAACAGGTATTGGGGTACTATATGGTAAACAGGCGCTTTTAGAGAACATGGAACCCATTGAATTTGGTGGAGAAATGATCGACTTTGTAGATTTATACGAATCTACCTGGAAGGAATTGCCTTGGAAGTTCGAGGGCGGTACACCAAATATTGCAGGGGCGATCGGCTTGGGCGCCGCAATTGATTTCCTTACCGAAATCGGCATGGATAAAATTGCGGAACATGAGCATAGTCTAGTAGAATATGCTCTAAATGAAATGGAAAAAATCGAGGGTCTTTCTATTTATGGACCACGTGATCCGGAAAAACGCTGCGGATTGATTACGTTCAATATTGATGGAGTGCATCCACATGATTTGGCAACAGTTCTGGATATGAACGGAATTGCTGTCCGTGCAGGCCATCACTGTGCTCAGCCACTAATGAAATGGTTAACATGTACTGCAACGGCAAGAGCAAGCTTCTATATCTATAATACAAAAGAAGATATTGATGTTCTTGTTGCAGGATTGCGCCAAGCGAAGGAGTATTTTAACGATGTCTTTTAATAATTTAGATCAACTCTACCGCTCAGTCATTATGGATCATTATAAAAAACCGCGCAACAAAGGTTCGCTTGAGGGTGACAGTGTTACAATCGATATGAATAACCCAACATGCGGCGACCGAATTCATTTAACATTGAAAATTAACGATGGTGTAGTCGAAGATGCTAAATTTGATGGTGAAGGCTGCTCGATTTCCATGTCTTCTGCATCGATGATGACAGAAGTCATTAAAGGAAAGAAAGCAGAAGAAGCACTCGAGCTGGCAGAAATTTTCTCGAAAATGATGCTGGGTGAAGACTATGGCGATAAATATGATTTGGGAGATGTTGAGGCACTGCAAGGTGTTTCGAAGTTCCCGGCACGTATTAAATGCGCAACATTGGCTTGGAAAGCAATGGAAAAAGGCGTAAACGAACAAAAATAATTGTTTGAACGGAGGAGAAACAATGGCTAAACAAATGCCAGATATCGGCGATTACAAATACGGCTTCCATGACAAGGACGTATCAGTTTTCCGTTCAAAACGTGGATTAACTGAAGATATTGTCCGTGAAATTTCAACTATGAAAAACGAACCCGAGTGGATGTTGGACTATCGCTTAAAAGCGTTGGAAATTTTCTACTCAAAGCCAATGCCGCAATGGGGTGGCGACCTTTCCGCTTTAAACTTCGATGAAATTACTTATTATGTAAAACCATCTGAAGCAACTCAAAAATCATGGGATGAAGTGCCTGATGAAATCAAAGCAACTTTCGATAAATTGGGAATCCCTGAAGCGGAACAAAAATACTTGGCAGGTGTATCTGCCCAATACGAATCTGAAGTAGTATACCACAATATGAAAAAAGATCTTGAAGATCTAGGAATCGTGTTCAAGGATACAGATTCTGCTTTACGTGAAAATGAAGATATTTTCAAACAATATTGGGGTACCGTTATTCCATCTTCAGACAACAAATTTGCTGCTCTTAACTCGGCAGTTTGGTCTGGTGGATCATTCATCTACGTACCGCCTGGCGTAAAATTGGAGACACCGCTTCAAGCGTATTTCCGTATCAACTCTGAAAACATGGGTCAATTCGAGCGTACGCTGATCATCGTGGATGAAGGCGCAAGTGTCCACTATGTCGAAGGATGTACAGCTCCTGTTTATACAACAAACTCACTACACTCTGCTGTCGTTGAGATTATCGTTAAAAAAGATGCTTATTGCCGTTACACAACGATTCAAAACTGGGCAAACAACGTTTATAACTTGGTTACAAAACGTACAGTTGTTGAAGAAAACGGTACAATGGAATGGATTGATGGCAACATCGGTTCCAAATTAACGATGAAATACCCTGCATGTATCTTAAAAGGTGAAGGTGCGCGTGGTTTGACACTTTCCATTGCCATTGCAGGTAAAGGGCAACACCAAGATGCGGGTGCAAAAATGATTCACTTGGCACCAAATACATCTTCGACAATCGTTTCGAAATCGATTTCGAAACAAGGCGGGAAAGTAACTTACCGCGGAATTGTTCGTTTCGGTAAAAAAGCAACAGGTGCTCGTTCAAACATCGAATGTGATACATTGATTATGGATAACCAATCTACTTCAGATACAATTCCATACAACGAAATCTTAAACGATAACGTATCACTGGAACACGAAGCAAAAGTATCAAAAGTATCCGAAGAACAACTATTCTACCTAATGAGCCGTGGTGTTTCTGAACAAGAAGCAACAGAAATGATCGTAATGGGCTTCATCGAGCCATTCACGAAAGAATTGCCAATGGAATATGCAGTAGAAATGAACCGTCTGATCAAGTTTGAGATGGAAGGCAGTATCGGTTAAAATCGTTATAAGCCTTAATATATCTATGTTTAATTTAGAGAAGGAGATGAACTTTTTAAGTTCATCTTCTTCTTTTTTTAATAATTTAAATACAAGAAGTTTTTAAACTGAAGCAAAACATCATGATTGTTGTACAGATTTGAACGATAGGTCTATTGATTCGTATTTCTCGAATAATATAAAGGAGTAAAATGAATTTGAGGTGTATAATTGAAAGCCATTGTGTACACAAGATATGGTCCCCCGGATGTTCTTAAAGTGAAACATGTAGAGAAACCCATTCCAAAAGAAAATGAAATCTTAGTTAAAGTAAAAGCCACGACAGTAACAGTAGCTGATATTCGGGCACGAAAGTTTTCTGTTCCACCGGCTTTTTGGCTACCTGCACGTATAACACTTGGTTTGAGACAACCAAAAAAAGGGATTTTAGGGATGGAGTTAGCTGGAGAAGTAGAGTTAGTTGGAAAAAATGTAACAAGGTTTAAGAAAGGAGATCAAGTTTTCGCAGCGTCCTTGACTGGATTTGGTGCTTATGCTGAATATAAGTGCTTGGAGGAAGATGGACCTGTAGCTATTAAGCCTTCAAATCTAACTTATGGAGAAGCTGCCGCCATACCAATTGGAGCTCGTACAGCATTATATTTTCTTAGAAAAGCTGGCATAAAGAGCGGTCAATCGGTTTTAGTCTATGGGGCTTCAGGAAGTGTAGGAAGTTATGCAGTTCAAATTGCTAAATATTTTGGAGCAAACGTTACAGGGGTCTGCAGTACCACAAATTTGGCATTAGTAAAGTCTTTGGGAGCTGACAAAGTAATTGATTATACAGCAGAGGATTTTTCTAATACCGATCAACTCTATGATGTCATCTTTGAAGCGGTAAACAAGAGTTCCTTTTTAGCTTGTATGAAATTGCTGAAGAACAACGGTACCTATATAAATGTTACTGAACCACTACCAAGTGTTCAAATGCTATGGACAAAATTGACGAGTAGCAAGAAGCTGTTATTGAGCCGAAATCCACCTGAAACTCCAGAAGCATTAAACTTCCTTAAAGAACTTGTTGAGATGGGGAAGTTAAAGGTGGTCATTGATAAGTATTATTCATTTGATGAGATTGTGGAAGCTCATAAATATGTCGAGAAAGGACACAAGAAGGGTAATGTGGTTATAAATGTGGAAAATGACAACAACTAAAATAAAATGCATTATTTTATGGGGTTATTTAAAAGTAAATTAGAAAATTCTTATAATTCTTATAAAATTAGTTGACATTAAAAATTCAATGAACTAATATAATGAATATAAATAAACAAACCAAATCAATAACATGTTAACCGACTAGACGACTAGAGGTTCCTTATCATCATAAGGGACCTCTTTCTGTTTTCTCAAGACTTTTAAAGTCGATTAGAAATTACAGTAAAAATTTTTTATAATTTAAACCCACTATTTCAGTTGGAATAGTAAAAATAAAAATACGTTAGGGAGGTATGAACTTGGCTGTAGATATTCAAATTGTCGAAAAGTCATTCCATATGGAAACAACAAAAAATATTGTATTGAATGGTATTGATTTGAGGATAGAAGAAGGAGATTTTCTTACAATTATTGGTCCAAGTGGATGTGGAAAAAGCACTTTATTAAAAATAATGGCAGGGCTTGATACAGAATACAAAGGAGTAATAGATATCAATGGCAGAATAGTAGAAAAGCCAGCCATTGCCCAAGGATTCATCTTTCAGGAACATCGACTGTTTCCCTGGTTGACAGTGGAACAAAATATAGCGGCTGATCTGAATTTAAAGGACCCAGCCGTCAGACAAAAAGTGGATGACATGATTGAAATTGTTCGATTGAAAGGCTATGAGAAGGCATTTCCAAGTGAAATTTCAGGTGGGATGTCTCAAAGGGTAGCGATTGCAAGAGCGCTCATTCGTGATCCTGAAGTGTTATTGCTAGATGAGCCATTCGGTGCCCTGGATGCATTTACTAGGCAGCATCTACAAGATGTACTTATCGATATTTGGCAGAAGAAAAAAATTACGATGGTGCTAGTGACGCATGATATTGATGAATCTATTTATTTGGGAACTGATATTGCCATTCTAAGAGCAAATCCAGGGGAGCTGCAAAAATTGGTGCATGTTGGGCTTTCTTATCCAAGAAGCCGAACAGACCCATCCTTCCAAGCTATTAGACAAAAAGTTTTGAAGGAATTCGAAAAAACGGATACAGAAAGCTATAAGGACGGAGAAGGCATTTGATTAGAGGAGGAAACGTTATGAAATTACGATTTCGATTATTTAGTGCTTTGGTTTTGCTTGGATTGCTAGTTGTATTAGCAGGATGTTCAAGCAATGCCGAGGGAAATGAAGGTTCTCAGAGTACTGTAAGAATTGGTATTCAACAATCATTGAGTCCACTATGGATTGCAAAGGAAAACGGTTGGTTTGAAGAAGCATTCAAGGAATTAGGTGTAGAAGTGGAGTGGGTGGAGTTCCAAAGTGGTCCCCCGCAGTTTGAAGGAATTGCAGCAGGCAAACTCGATTTCACAGATGTGGGGAATACCCCGGTAATTGGCGGTCAGGCAGCAGATGTACCATTTAAAGAAATTGCCGTAACTGCGGATGGCATGTTAGCCAATGCAATTCTTGTTAATGGGGACAGTGGCATTAAGACGGTCGAAGATTTAAAAGGAAAGAAAATTGCAGTTGCAAAAGGAAGCAGCGCATTTGGTTTCTTATATCAAGTATTGAAAAAATACAATATTGATCCAAGTGAAGTGGAAATCATTCAATTACAGCCTGATGAAGCAACACCGGCCTTTGAAAATGGTTCAGTTGATGCGTGGAGTATTTGGGAACCGTTTATCTCGATTCAAACGATTCGCAATGATGCGGAAATACTGATCAACGGTAAAGAGATGAATCTTTCCTCACCTTCTTTTGCTGTTGCCCGCCAAGGAATTATAGATGAACATCCTGAATTTGTAAGTACATTCTTGGAGGTATATGCTCGTGCGGCAGAATGGCGGACAGACAATAAAGAAGAAGCAATTGAATTTTTCTCGAAAGCTCGTGAACTAGAGCCGGAAGTTGTGGAAAGTGTGCTTAATAATACAAATTACTTTGTTTCCCCCATAACGGATGAATTTAATGCAGGCCAGCAAAAAGTTGCAGATTTATTATTCGAACTTGGTGCGATTGAGAAATCAATTGATACTTCAAAAGCGTATGACAATGAGTTTGCCGAAAAATTACAGAAAGGAGAATAGCCGATGAAAGTGGATGCGCAACAAATAGCTTATTCAAATGTTGACCCTATTATAGAAAAACGTAAAAGAAAGCCTCCACTTTGGCTAAAGGGATTTGTACTGCCAGCTGTTGTGATTGCAGTATGGCAGCTGATTGCAGGATTAGGCTTCGTATCAGAAACCGTGTTGCCGAGCCCCCTGCTAATTGTTCAATCATTTATCTCTCTAACGCTAAGTGGTGAAATATTTGGACACTTGAAAATCAGTATCCTTCGTGCACTTTGTGGGTTTCTGCTTGGTGCCGGAATTGGTTTAACACTTGGCTTAATTGTAGGGTTTTCAAAGAGGTCGGAAGGTTATATTGATCCGACGATGCAAATATTGCGGACTATACCAAATTTAGCTGTAACGCCGCTCTTCATTTTATGGTTTGGATTTGATGAATTATCAAAGATATTACTCATCGCATTTGCTTCCTTCTTCCCGATATATGTGAACACATTTAACGGTATACGGTCAGTAGATGCAAAATTATTTGATGTAGCAAGAGTATTGGAGTTTAGTAAAGGAAAGCAATTAACTCGGCTTATTTTCCCTGCATCCTTGAGTTCTATTTTATTGGGTATTCGTTTATCATTGGGTGCGGCTTGGCTAAGTTTAGTAGTTGCAGAGTTAATGGGTTCTAGCTCTGGAGTAGGATACATGATCATGGATGCCCGTCAATTCTCGCAAACTGAAAAAGTGTTTGTTGGGATTATAATTTTCGGAATTGTTGGTAAGTTGACAGATTCGTTTGTGAAAATATTAGAAAAACGATTATTAAAATGGCGAAACAGTTTTGATGGAGTTAATTAATCTTAATATACAGGAGTGAGTTGAATGGAAATTTTATGGTTTATTCCAACGCATGGTGATGGTCGATATTTAGGAACTGCAAAGGGTGGTCGCGAAACAAATTTTGCTTATTTAAAACAAGTTGCACAAGCTGCCGATCAATTGGGTTATGAAGGAGTCTTAATACCAACAGGGAAATCTTGCATAGATCCCTGGGTGGCTGCTTCAGCCCTTGCAACCCATACATCGAAATTGAAATTTTTAATTGCTGTGCGTCCAGGAATTACAAAACCAACAGTTGCTGCACGGATGGCTGCAACACTCGATGAAATATCCCAAGGAAGACTTTTAATCAATGTTGTTGCAGGTGGAGACCCAGTAGAACTTGAAGGAGAGGGCATATTTGCTTCACATGATGAACGCTATGAAGAAACCGACGAATTTTTAAATATTTGGCGCAAATTATTAGCTGGTGAAAAAGTAGATTATGAAGGTAAATATTTAGCGGTGAAAGGTGGAGAACTTCTCTATCCTGGAGTGCAAAAACCTCATCCCCCAATTTACTTTGGCGGCTCTTCCGATGCCGGAATCGCAGTAGCAGGAAAACATTCAGACGTATATTTAACATGGGGTGAACCGATAGAAGACGTAAAACAAAAAATTAAAAAGGTTCGTGACGCTGCTGCCAAAGAAGGGCGAGAGGTGAAATTTGGGATCCGTTTACACGTTATTGTGCGCGAAACCGATGAAGAAGCTTGGAAGGCAGCGGAAGAGTTAATCAAGTATGTTGATGATGAGGCAATAAAAAAAGCACAGGAAGTGTTTAGTCGTTTCGATTCCGTGGGTCAAAAAAATATGGCATCACTTCATAAAGGAGATCGAAATAAACTGGAAATTAGTCCGAATCTATGGGCAGGTGTTGGTTTAGTTCGTCGTGGTGCAGGAACAGCTCTTGTTGGCAGTGCAGAAACGGTAGCAAAACGTATTCGTGAATACCAAGAAATTGGAATAGAATCATTCGTGTTATCAGGCTATCCACACTTGGAAGAATCATATCGCTTTGCGGAACTTGTTTTCCCATTAATTAATTACAATCAACAAGTGGAATTAGATAGTAAAGTTTCATTGGGTGAAATAATTGGTACCGAACACCGTCCATCCGATTTAGTTAAATCTTAAAGTGTAGGTAATAATAAACAATAGCTAGTTTATTAGCACTTCTAGAAAGATTATCGTTTTTCACTTATGCGATACTAGTGAAATAATCCTTTTATATTAATAGTGTAAACCCACTAGATGACTAGAGGTTCCTTATCTTGGTAAGGGCCTCTTTCTTTTTTCTCAATGGAAAAGCGGCGAGAAAATGAGCTAGTAGAGAGACAAATCAAATCAAATCAAGTTGAAATCGAGCATGATGCAATCGAAATTACAGGAAATAAAAGGTTTCATTTTCCTTATTTCAATTTGTTACAAAAACTTGGGGGAAATTTTTGTAACAGATTATTATACTAAATAATTGCATCATGCTCGATTTTATTATTTGGTCTAGTTTGAAGAAGTGTTATTAACCCTTAAATATGTATATACAAATTGGCAACTAGATCAATGGAAGCTTTTTAAAGTCTTTGAACCTAATGACTTTATTTAAGAAGGAGGGTTAGTATGAATGCAATAAGCCAATTGAAAAATCCTCTTGTAGTAGGGAGGGTTGTGAAAGGGAAACAGCTAGGGAGAACAATCGGATTTCCAACCGCCAATCTGCATTTACTAGCCGGGTTTTCATTAGAAATAGGTGTGTATGGCGTATCTATTTATCATAATTCCAGTAATTATATAGGAATATTAAATGTTGGAAAAAGACCTACGTTTAATGATGGAAATCATCAAACAGTGGAAGTTCACATTCTTGAATTTAATCAGTTGATCTACGATGAATATTTAACAATTGAAGTAAAGTTCTTTATTCGAAATGAAATGAAATTTAGTCATTTGCAAGATTTAATAGCCCAATTAAAAGCAGACGCCTTTTATGCTCGTAAAAAGTTTAGGAAAATAACAAAGTAAGGAGGAATTGGAGTGGATAGATTTGGTCAAGTATTACATTTACCTGACTTGCAATTTTCTCAACTATGCCAACAACAATTTTCAATCAATAAAGGCATCTACAATACAATTGATAGTTGGTTTTATCATAATGGGGTCATCAATATTTTAGATAGGAGGCAGATGATTTTACAGTTCATGTCGATTCATACGCAGGATGAAACTAGCGCTAAATTCGGGCCTGGGGGATTATCAAAAAAACTAGAGGATTTTTGGGATAAAATAATTGCAAAGATTCCCATGCATTAGGGTTCAGGCTTCAACTAACAGAATAAGTTAAATGTCTACAATAGTTATTAAAAATAAAGACCAATATGCTATTTGACCCGGACATGGAAAGGTAGAAGAAAATGATGAAAAGAAATAGCTGTTAAACAAGTTCCAGTAACAACTCATATAACAGCTATTTTAATTATTATTTAATATAGTTTTTCGAAGTTAAAAATTCAATAAGTTGTTCTGTACATTCTTCAATCGTAAATTGCTCACTATCCACAACAATTTCAGGATTTACTGGTGCTTCATAAGGAGCACTGATTCCCGTGAAGTTTTTAATTTCTTCATTTCTTGCTTTCTTGTAAAGCCCTTTTGGATCACGACGCTCGCATTCTTCAACAGAGCATTTTACATAGACTTCGATAAATTCACCTTCAGCTACAAGTGATCTGACAACATCCCGATCTTCTTGATATGGAGAAATGAAGGCAGTTAACACAATTTGGCCACTTTCTACAAACAGCTTGGAAACTTCACCGATTCGACGAATATTTTCTTTACGTGAATCTTCATCGAAACCTAAATCTTTATTTAGCCCGTGGCGGATATTATCGCCATCCAGGACGAAGCTTTGATTTCCTCTTTCGAATAATGCTCGTGCTAATGAATTAGCAATGGATGATTTTCCAGAAGCAGAAAGACCTGTAAACCAAAGTATGAAACTTTGATGATTGTTTTTTTCTCTTCTTTCTTCTTTACCGATCGATGCTTCATGCCATACAATATTGGAACTCAAAATGGACACCTCTTTATTATGTAATGGGAATAATTATTTTCTGGACTTTGGTAGTGTCCAGCTGCGGCGGCTAGCTCCTCGAAAACTTTCAGTGCATCCTGAAAGGGCAAAGAGCGCCCTTTCAGGATGCACCTCCGACACACATGGAGGTGTTAGTGCCGACAATGCCACACGACGTGGCGTTTTTTGTCGGCCAGTTTTTGTCGGAGCTGAACGAGCCGCCTCCGCTTTTCTTTTATGAATGCGTTTTTTGGCGTAAACCGCGAATTAATACTTCAATAACTTCTTTTCTGCTGAATGTGCTTGGTGGAATTTCACCGTTTCTTAGCATTTCACGAACTTTTGTACCTGATAAGATAATGCGTGAAGATGCATCATGCGGGCAAGTTTTCGTTGTTGCCATGCCTTCGCAAGCCGTGCAATAAAAACTATGCTCAAATTTCATAGGAGTGATGCCGATTTCTTCAGGTGTAAAGTTTTCAAAGATTTTTTGAGCGTCATACGTACCGTAATAATCGCCTACACCTGCGTGGTCGCGGCCAACGATGAAATGCGTGCATCCGTAGTTTTTGCGAACCAGCGCATGGAAAATCGCTTCTCTTGGACCAGCGTAGCGCATTGCAGCAAGGAAAACGCCTAATTGAACTCGCTCTTTTGGATAATATTGATCTAGTAAAACTTCATAGCTTTCCATACGGATGTTGGCCGGAATATCGTCGGATTTCGTTTCGCCCACAAGTGGATTCAGGAAAAGACCATCCACTGTTTCCAACGCTACTTTTTGAATGTATTCATGTGCGCGGTGGACAGGGTTTCTTGTTTGGAAACCAACGATTGTTTTCCACCCATTCTCCTCAAAAATCGCTCTTGTTTCTTTTGGTTCAAATGTATAAGCAGGGAATTGTTTTTCGGATTTTTTGACTAAAACCGTTTTTCCACCTACATATGTGTTGGGGCGATCGTGCAATTTTTTGACGCCTGGATGATTTAAATCGTCCGTGCCATACACTAAACGAGCTTCAACATTTTTGTCTGGTGTATAGATGTCATTAATTTCGATTATTCCATACACTTCACCGTTAAATGTTAACTTTGCTTTTTCACCAATTGTTAAATTTGCAACAGTTTCATCTGCTACTGGCAATGTGATAGGAATACTCCAGACTGTTCCAGAAGAAAGACGCATATTTTGAACCACATTTTCATAATCTTCTCGAGCCAGGAAACCGTCAAGTGGACTATATGCACCAATTCCTATTAACTCAAGGTCACTTAGGGCAATGGCATCCAATTGGATTTCCTTTTCGATATTTTCCAGTGATTCATTTGGTTTGTAAGTTTGAACTAATACTCCTCCGTGTGGTTGAAGACTCATTTACATTTCCTCCTATTGTTGAAAGATTAAAAAGTACTAATATTTTGAATACTGTCCAGCTGCGAATGCCAGCCCTTCGTGTAGAGCCGCCTTCGCATTTCAATTAGTCATGCAATCCGCATTCTGTTTTGTTTTGTCCTGACCATCTTCCGGAGCGCAAATCGTCCATTGTGAAAGCTGGTTTTGTACAATGTAGGCAGCCGATACTTGGATAGCCTGTATCGTGAAGCGGGTTGTATGTTAATTCATGCTTGCTGACATAGCGCCATACATCTTTCCAAGTCCAGTGGATAAGAGGGCATACTTTAACAGAGTTGAATTTGTTGTCAAGATTAATAAATTCCGTATTTTTTCTTGTCTCGGATTGGTCTCGGCGCAATCCGGAAATCCATGCTTTTGCCCCAGTCAATGTTTCTCGCAAAGGCGTTAATTTACGGATGGCGCAACATTGGTTCGGGTTAGTTTTCCATAATTCATCGCCGTATTGCTCAGCTTGTTCTTCCAAAGTAAGTGCCGGTTTCTTCATTTCAATACGTAATTGCGGGTAACGCTCTTTCACTTTATCAATCGTTTCATAAGTTTCTTTAAAGTGAACATCCGTATCCAGGAAAACGATCTTGGCATCCGGTTTTACTTTGGCAATTAAATCGATTAAAACAATTCCTTCAATCCCGAAGCTGCATGCATAAACAATTTCTTCGCCATAATGTTCGTAAGCCCATTTTAAAACATTCAGGGCACCTTTATATTCATCGTCCACTTCAAATTGAACGACTGTATCTGTATCCTCCCATGTATCATAAGTAAGCATGGATGGTTCCTCCCCTTATTAAATAGTTAAAGCGTTTTGCTGCTTTATAAAAACGTCTTTAAAATTAAAAATAAAGCGATCTTTTTTAACATCTGGCATCTGTTGCCTCAATGCAAAAAAGCTTTCTATGATTTAAAGTATACTATATTAGTAGAAATAGTCAATTTTAAATTGTTTTTTAATTCCAATCTTTATAATTTTAAAATTTTTTAATTCCTTGTTGACTTATCGGAAAAGTTAGATTATTGTGTTAACAAGATGATTTGTTCATATTCATCTTAAAAAATAATTGAATATGTACCGATCAGACACACTGAAGGTTGCATCTATCCCTTACTTCAAAGGGATAAGTATGCAACCTATTTTTTTTCAAAAAAAGGGGAGAAGAACATGGGGAAAATCAAAAAATTGCTTTTACCGCTATTATTTTTAGTTGCAGTACTGCTTGTAGGATGCGGTGAGGACACAGAGAAAGCTGCGGAACAAACAGGTGAGTCGAAGGAAACGCCAACGAATGAAACAACAGCCGCGAAAGAGCCGGTGGAAATTTTAAACGTTTCGTATGATCCAACACGTGAATTGTATACAGAGTTCAATGAAGCATTTGCTGCACATTGGAAAGAAGAGACAGGTCAAGATGTAACCTTCCAGCAATCGCATGGTGGCTCGGGTAAACAAGGACGCGCTGTGATAGATGGTTTGGAAGCGGATGTCGTGACATTGGCATTGGCATACGATATTGATGAAATTGCACAAACACGTCAGTTATTAAATGAAGACTGGCAAACTGAATTTGAGCATAATTCATCACCTTACACATCAACAATGGTCTTTTTGGTTCGCAAAGGAAATCCAAAAAACATTAAAGACTGGGAAGACTTAGTAAGAGACGATGTGTCCGTGATTACGCCAAACCCTAAAACGAGCGGCGGGGCCCGCTGGAACTATTTAGCCGCATGGGGCTATGCAGCCAAAAAGTTCAATGGGGATGAAGAGAAAATTAAACAATTTATGAAAGATTTGTTTGTAAATGTGGAAGTGCTGGATTCTGGTGCCCGTGGTTCCACGACAACTTTTGTTGAACGTGGGATCGGTGATGTATTAATCGCCTGGGAAAATGAAGCCTACCTTTCATTAAATGAATTAGGCAAAGATGAATTTGAGATTGTGACGCCTTCATTAAGTATTTTAGCGGAACCACCTGTAGCGGTTGTAGACAAAATCGTGGATAAAAAAGGGACGCGTGAAGTAGCTCAGAGCTATCTGGAATATTTATATTCCGATGAAGGGCAAGAAATAGCTGCCAAAAATTACTATCGTCCACGCAATGAAGAAATTCTTGAAAAGTATAAAGACCAATTCCAAACATTGGATTTAATCACAATTGATGATTTCGGTGGGTGGCAAGAAGCGCAAAAAACTCATTTTGCTGACGGCGGCACTTTCGACGAAATCTATCAATAATAAAAGAGAATCGTAATCGGAAATTCTAAGGTCTTACAAGAGGCGTCTCGAACGGAGACACCTCTTTATTTAAAAGATTTAAATTCATGGCATTATTTAGCTGTGAAAGGAAAGCAGCCAGCCTGAACTTTTCTTGATAAGAAGACTTGTCGTACAAGATTCTAAAGGGGGATACATATGGAACTAACTTGGAAGAAACGAAAAAAGAATACCATTATACCCGGTTTTTCTTTAACCCTTGGCTACACCATGATTTATTTGAGCCTTATTGTGCTGCTGCCACTATCAATGGTTTTTTTTAATACCATCTCGATGAGTTGGAATGAATTTTATGAAACGATCACGCATCCACGGGCGGTTGCCTCCTACAAATTAACTTTTGGCGCCGCATTTGCCGCTGGTCTTATAAATGTAGTATTTGGAACGATTATTGCCTGGGTTTTAATTCGCTATGAATTTCCGGGCAAAAAAATTATCGACGGTCTTGTGGATTTGCCGTTTGCTTTGCCCACAGCGGTAGCCGGAATTGCCTTAACCTCACTGTATGCACCGAATGGATGGATTGGGCAATTTTTTGACTTCAAGATTTCCTTTACGCCCTTAGGGATAATCATTGCTCTTACCTTTATCGGATTGCCTTTTATTGTTCGGACAGTTCAGCCTGTGCTTCAAAACTTGAGCAGTGAAGTGGAAGAAGCTTCTGCGAGTTTGGGGGCCAACCGTTTTCAAACATTTACAAAAGTTATTTTTCCGGAACTTTTGCCTGCAATCCTTACCGGTTTTTCATTAGCATTTGCCCGTGCACTGGGAGAGTATGGATCAGTCGTCTTTATAGCAGGAAATATGCCGATGAAAACGGAAATCACGCCACTTATTATAATGACAAAACTTGAACAATACGATTATGCAGGCGCTACAGCAATTGCAACGGTCATGCTGGTCGCTTCCTTTGTCTTGCTGTTTGTCATCAACATGATTCAATGGGTTACGAATCGAAAATTTAACCAGCAATAAGGAGGGAAGAAACGATGGCAAAGTTAATCGACATCAATCAAGAAGCTTCAGCTTCCATTAGCACAACCTCTACGAAGCCGTATGTTTTGCAAGAAGCAGCTTGGATTAAATGGACACTTATTACAATTTCTTTATTATTTTTAACGCTATTTTTATTTTTGCCGCTTGTCTCCATTTTTGCCACTGCACTTAGCCAAGGGTGGAATACTTATGTTGCCTCGATTACAGAACCTGATGCTTTATCGGCAATCAAACTTACCCTAATTGTAGCGCTGATTGTTGTACCGTTAAATGCGATTTTTGGAATAGCGGCAGCATGGGCCATTACGAAGTTTTCATTTAAAGGAAAGAATTTTTTAATTACATTAATTGACTTGCCATTTGCGATTTCCCCGGTTATCGCAGGGTTGGTATTTATTTTGTTGTTTGGTGCGCAAGGTTTGTTTGGAAATTGGCTATTTGAACATGATATAAAAATTGTTTTTGCTTTGCCGGGCATGGTGCTTGCTACCTTGTTCGTTACATTCCCTTTTGTCGCAAGAGAACTTATCCCGCTTATGCAAATGCAAGGAATCACAGAGGAAGAAGCGTCGATTTCCTTGGGCGCCAGCGGGTTGAAAACATTCTTCCGTGTCACGTTGCCCAATATTAAATGGGGATTACTATACGGATTGATTTTATGTAATGCCCGTGCAATGGGCGAATTTGGTGCCGTGTCGGTTGTATCGGGCCATATTCGCGGAATGACTAATACCATGCCGCTGCACATCGAAATTCTTTATAACGAATACCAATTTACAGCCGCTTTTGCAGTAGCTTCATTAATGTCCATACTTGGCATTATTACAATTATCATTAAAAACATTATTGAATGGAAAGCAAAGAATGTATAGGGAGGCCAAACGATGAGTATTAAAATCGAAAATGTTTCAAAATCCTTCGGTTCATTTCAGGCGTTAAGTGATATTTCGATCGATATTGAATCCGGTGAACTGATTGCGCTTCTTGGGCCATCGGGTTCCGGGAAAACGACTCTGTTGCGCATATTGGCTGGTCTGGAAGGGTTGGATGAAGGGGCAATCTTATTCGATGGCCAAAATATCACAAATGTCAGTCCGAAAGAGCGGGAAGTCGGATTCGTCTTCCAGCATTATGCATTATTTCGCCATATGACGGTGTTTGATAATGTAGCTTACGGCTTGAAAGTACGACCGCGCAAAACAAGGCCGTCCAAAGAAGAGATTGCCAAAAAAGTGAAGGAATTATTAACTTTAGTCAAACTCGAGAATTTTGCAGATCGATATCCAACGCAGCTTTCTGGCGGTCAGCGTCAACGGGTAGCATTGGCGCGCGCTCTAGCTGTAGAGCCTAAAGTTCTTTTGTTGGATGAACCTTTTGGGGCGCTGGATGCGAAGGTGCGAAAAGAATTACGCCGCTGGCTGCGCAAGCTTCATAATGAATTCAATGTGACAAGCATCTTTGTAACGCATGACCAGGAAGAAGCGCTGGATGTGGCCAATCGGATTATCGTCATGAACAACGGAAAAATCGAACAAGTTGGAACACCGGAAGAAGTATATGATCGGCCGAACAGTCCCTTTGTTTATGATTTTTTGGGCAATGTGAATTTATTTAGAGGACGTTTGCACAAAGGAAAGTTAACGCAAGGGGAATTCGAGATTCATGTACCGACTTATTTAGATTCGCATGAAGAAGCCGTGGGATATGTGCGCCCTCATGATATACAAATTGAAAAGGAAAAGGTTAATAACGAAACGGTTGCTGCAAAAATTACTTATATTCATATTATTGGTCCGATTGTGCAAGTCGAGCTAAAACGTGAAGATAGTGAAGAATACCTTGAAGCGGAACTGACAAAAGAACAATATCTTGATTTAAACATTCAAAAAGGAGAAACAGTCTACGTTCGTCCAAAGCAGTTAAGGGTGTTTATACCGGAAGATTTTTCGATATAAAGTTTTAGAAATTATGCGTTTAAAGTAAAAAATATATACACTAGATAGAATGGTTAGGCAATGTTAAGAAAAATTATTGACAATTTTACAGAAAATGATAAAGTATTCTTATAAGAATGGTTGGTTTTAATTTGATTTATTGGTGAATTATTATAATTAAAAACATTTAGCTGATTAGACAAACTAAAGGCTGCATCTTTTTTTAGGAGAGATGTAGCCTTATTTTGGCCAAAGTTAACTATTTAAAAAGGAGTTGTCGGTATGGTTCAAGCAGTCATTATAAATGGGAATGTTAAGAAAGACTCCAGGTTAACGGGAATCCATCAATATATTGAGAAATACTTGGAAAATGTCAAAGTTGCAACTCAATCTATTTTTGTGTATGAACTGCCAGCAGAAGATTTAATTACAGGGAATTTCTCAAAAAAAGAAATTGCAGAAGCAAATAAAATTGTTGCTGAATCGGAAATTATAGTTGTACTAACACCGATCTTTAAAGCCTCGTATTCGGGCGTTTTAAAAACATTTCTGGATGTTATTCCCCAAAAAGGTCTTGAAAACAAAACCATCGTTCCTATAGCAATCGGTGGTTCGATTGGCCACTTATTGGCAATCGAATATACATTAAAACCTGTGCTATCGGTTTTGGGCGCTACTCAAATTTTAAATGCAGTCTTCATCCTGGATCAGCACGTTGAAAAACTGGATAAAGGTGAATATAAAATTCAAGATTCAGCATTAGAGCGATTAAACAATGAACTCCAAAAGTTGCCTATTCGCCAATTCGTAAGTTAATTTATTTTTTATCTTAAAACTAAGTAATCTAATCTGATTACATCAATATAATAGGGTTATACCGGAAATTTACGATTACTTTTAAGAGAGGAAGAGGGCTATGAGTAAAAAGCAAGAGAACATTCAATTAGTATTAAAGAATATTGAGAAGATGTTATCTTCAATGAATTATGGTTCGATTACACTGGTTGTTCATGATGATTCTGTGGTTCAAATAGAAAAAAACGAAAAGATCAGGCTAAAGTAAATGTACTTTAAAAAGTTCGATTTGCGCGACTTGCGTGAACGAACTTTTTTTATCTTCCCGAGTCGGGCGGGCCTTCTTCCCTTTTTTGAATGGAATGGTTTATACTCAAGGAGAAAAGGAATTTATACATATTAGAAATGATATTAAGCTAAAATAAAGGAAGAGAATAATGATAAAAATTGGATTAACCGGGTGGGGAGATCATCCTTCGATTTATCGTACAAATTCAACAAAACGAGATAAGCTTTTTGATTATAGCGGTCATTTTCCGATTGTAGAATTGGATACTTCTTTTTATGCGATTCCCTCAGCTCAAAATATCGAAAAATGGCTAAATGAAACGCCGCAAAACTTTCAATTTGTCATGAAGGCCTATCAGGGGATAACGGGTCATCTAAGAGAAGACAATCCCTATGAAACCCGCAATGACATGTTTGAAGCCTTCCGCCAAAGTGCTTCCATTTTCCAGGAGGCAAATAAGTTGGCAATGGTGCTTGTACAGTTTCCTCCTTGGTTTGATTGTACAGTAAAAAATGTCAATTATATTCGCTATGTAAAACAGCAGCTTGACGGTTTTCAGGTTGCCATTGAATTCCGCAACCGAACTTGGTACAGCGCGGAAAGGAAAGAGGAGACGATCAGCTTTTTAAAAGAGCACCAATTCATTCATACCGTTTGCGACGAACCACAAGCGGGCATTGGATCTGTTCCGTTTGTTGCGGAAGCGACACACCAAAAAGCGTTGGTAAGAATTCATGGACGAAATGTGTTTGGGTGGCGAAATTCCGGGTCAACGGAAAATTGGCGGGAAGTTCGTTTTCTTTATGATTACAATGAGGAAGAATTGTCTGATTTAGCAAATAAAATTAAGAAGTTGGAACAGCAATGTGATGAAGTTTATGTACTGTTCAACAATAATTCAGGGCATCATGCGGCGGATAACGCAAAGACTTTGCAGCAAATGCTGCATCTCGACTTTGAAGGACTTGCCCCGAAGCAGCTGGATTTTTTTGAAGGAGAATTTTGATGGAATATTTATTGCTTGCCTTGATTGCCGCAGCAGCCGGAATCGTTGGCTCACTTGTAGGTTTGGGCGGGGGCGTTGTATTAATCCCCGCTACTTTGTTTATTGGAGTAAATCTTGGAATGTTTCCTGAAATCACTCCACAAACCGTTGTTGGCTTGTCCGTAGTTATGATGATCTTTACGGGACTGTCTTCCACTCTGTCCTATATGAAAAATAAACAAGTCGATTTTAAAAGTGGATTTATCTTTTTTATCGGCAGCATACCAGGAACGATTTTGGGTGCCTGGTTGAATAAATTCCTGAATTTACCCTCATTTAATTTGTACTTCGGATTATTTTTGGTTTTTATCTCGATTTTGCTGGTAGTCCGCGATAAATTAAAACCCATTCACTGGTTTGTCAATCATGGAACAAAAAGGGAATTTACAGATAAAAACGGCCAGCAATTCGTCTATGGCTATCCTATTTGGTTTGCACTTGCTTTTTGTTTCTTTGTAGGAATCATTTCAGGAGTATTCGGAATTGGTGGAGGTTCTTTACTCGTTCCGGCAATGGTTTTATTATTTTTGTTCCCGCCGCATGTGGCAGTGGCAACTTCCATGTTTATGGTGTTTTTATCGTCCCTTGTGAACTCCACCAGCCATATCTATTTGGGCAATGTGCCATGGATGTATACTGTGCCTGTTATCGTCGGTGCTTATATAGGTGCAAAAGGCGGTGCCGCCCTGAATAAAAGAATGCAATCAAGAACAGTCATCCTTGCATTGCAAATCGTTATGTTGTTAATCGGGATTCGGTCTATAATGGAAGGACTATCCTAACGCAATAAGCACAAATTTATAGGGGGTGATCCGATTGCTTGAAACCATTCATATTTTCCATACAAATGATGTACATAGCCATTTCGAATATTGGCAGCGAATGCATGACTATATTCGAAATCAACGCTTGGAGTTCGCCAAGTTGGGAGAACCTAGTTTTTTATTTGATATAGGAGACCATCTCGACCGTTCCAATATTTATACAGAAGGAACTTTGGGGAAAGGAAATGTAAAACTCTTAAATGAGGCGCAATACGATGTTGTGACAATGGGCAATAATGAAGGGATTACCCTTTCTTTCGAAGAGTTATATTCACTTTACGAAGCGGCCGAATTTGACGTTGTGGTAAGCAACATTGCGCCGATAGAGGGGCCGCAACCAAATTGGCTAAAACCGTACACTATCCTGCACACCAAATATGGCACGAAAATTGGGGTAATCGGCGCTACGGCCAATTATGAATTGTTTTACAAGGAATTGAATTGGCATATCTCCGAACCCAGAAAAGTGCTTATGCAAATGGCAAAAAAATTAAGAAATGAAGTCGATATTTTAGTGTGTCTTTCGCATCTTGGCATTACAGAGGATGAATTATTGGCTAAGGAGTGCCCGGATCTTGATGTTATCTTTGGTTCCCATACGCATCATCTATTGGAGCAAGGAAAAGTCGTTAACGGTGTCTTATTGACGGGTTGCGGCAAGTTTGGCGCCTATACAGGCCATCTTAACCTGGAGTTTGACCATTCATCCCATACTCTAGTAAAGAAGAAAGAAGAAGTCATTGAAAATGCCATTTTGCCTGAAATGGATGGCGAAGCACTGTTTTTGGCGGATCTTTCAAAAGAAGGAATGCAGCTATTGCAAACCCCTATTTTTCAAACAGCGAAACACTATAACAAAGAATGGTTCCACTATTCACGGCTGTCGAATCTTTTTGCCGAAGCGGTACTGGACTTTACAGGTGCAGATTGCGCAATGTTCAACGCCGGAATTTTCCTTCATGGTTTAAAAAAAGGGAATATTACTTCATATGATATTCATAAAATTTTACCTCATCCGATAAATATATGTGTAATAGATTTGAGCGGGAAAGAGCTGAAGGAAGTCTATTTGCAAGCTCAAAACGAAGAGTGGCCTTTGCTTGAGTTAAAAGGGCTTGGCTTTAGAGGATCGATTTTCGGAAAAATGCTGACTTATGATTTTTCAATGAATAAAAAGAGGGACCTTCTCATAAAAGGCGAAATAGTGGAGTTGGACCGGCAATATAAACTGGCTACTTTGGATATGTTTACATTTGGCTACTTTTTCCCGACCTTTAAATATGCTCAAAAGCATTATGTTCTACCGTTGTTTTTGCGTGATATTTTAGCCGAGTATTGTAAAAAGACTTTTTAACTTCAATCAGTAAAATATTCTACTTTTATTTATAGTGAGATGAATGCAGAATGTTAATGCATTTTGTGCAGGTTCAAAGCAACTGAAATAAATGAACTTAGACTAATAACGCCACGTCCTGTGGCAGATGTTTTTTGTGCGAAAGCGAAGCGACAGCAACAACGTCTAAGTGACTAACATCATGTTAGTCTAAAGCCTCCGGCGGATGTCATAGATTTTTAAAGGAAAATTAAAGAGGACGTTAGCCTAAAATCGTCGCGTCCTGCGACTACGGCTAACTGACCTGCATCGTGCAGGCCTAAGCTCGATAAAAATCTAGACCCAAATACGCCAAGGCGAATTTGATTATAGCCATTATTAAGACTGTTGACACATAGGATTAGGATTGAGGTAAAGTGGGATGCGTTTAATATCAATAAATGTTGTGAAACCAGGCATGGTAAACGGAAAGACAATCTGGAACGAGGCAGGGCTTCCTTTAATTCAAAGGGATGTCGTACTGTCAGATCGGCTGATTGATCGCCTGAAACAATTGAAAATTCAATATGTTTATATTGAGGATGGCATTTCAGATGGAATTGCAATTGAAGAAACCGTTCCAATTGAAGTCCGCAAAAAGGCAGTAAAACAAATTACCGGTTCATTTCATGAAATAAAAGGATTGAGGGGCAAAACAGCTGCCCTTGTTATCGATAAGAAAACGAAGGAAATCGGAAAAATGGTAGACGATTTACTTGATTGTCTGTTGAATAGTGACGAAATGTTAATGGTTTTAACGGATACACTATTATACGATGAATATATTTATCAGCACTCCTTCCAAGTAACGCTTTATTCGCTTGCCATTGCAAAAGAGTTGGAATACTCCCGAGATGATTTGAAAATGCTTGGACTGGGTGCGTTATTGCACGATGTAGGCAAAATGCAGGTGCCTTGCGAAATACTGTTTAAACCAGGTCGTCTTACGGATGAAGAGTTCGAAATCATGAAACAACATAGCCGGGATGGGTTTGAAATTTTAAGAAATTTACATACCGTTTCATTGATCATCGCGCACTGTGCATTTCAACATCATGAACGAATGGATGGCAGTGGGTATCCACGGGGTCTCGTAGGTGGCGAAATCCACCCATATGCCAAAATTATTGCGGTGGCTGATGTGTTTGATGCAGTCACATCCAACCGCGTGTACCGCAATAAAATGCTTCCTTCCCAAGGCATAGACATTATTCAAGCCGGAAGAGGGAAGATTTTTGATGAAAAAGTCGTCGATGCATTTCTGAAAAGTGTGGTTCATTATCCAAATGGCACAATCCTTTTATTGTCGGATGGGCGCCGTGGCATCGTTGTAAAACAAAACATGCGAAACGCAGCATTGCCAAGTCTGCGGATTTTTGAAGAGAATGGACAACTATTAAAATCTACCTATTTGTTTAACTTAGCTGAAGAAGCAAATGTCTCTATAGAGAAAGTGGAGACGGATTACATAGCAGAAACCGAATAGAATGCTCTTCCTGTTCATAAAATTGGAGCAGGAGGAGATTTTTTGTTTTCTCGTCAACCGAATAGAATGATGTTTTCAAAACGTCCAAAATACAGGAAGAAGTTATCCAATCGTTTCGCCTTGTTTATCGTTAGTTTTTTCTGTGCGGTTGTTCTGTTTTTATACATATTGAATGCTCGTTTAATGCCTACGTATGTTCAATATGCAGAGGTGCAAACGACCAAAATAGCTTCACATGTTGTAAGCAAGGCCATTAATTCACGTACTTCCAGTGTACTGGACATCAACGAAATTATTGAAGATTTGCCTTCTGAATCCGATTATATGCTGACAACCAAATTCAATACGGAAATCATCAACCAAATACGGTCAGAAACGGTTACCTTGGTAAAAGAACATTTGGAATTGGCAGAACAAGGGGATTTGTCCCAATATCCCGATTTGGAGAATGTAGAGTACGATGTGAATGAAATACAAAAGGGTGATGGGATTGTCTTCTATGTGCCGATTGCGCAAGCATTGAATTTGCCCCTGCTGGGTAATTTAGGTCCCAGGGTTCCGATTCGTTTTCATATTATAGGAAGTGTGAGCAGCAGCGTTAATTCTTCCTTTAAGGAATTTGGCATTAACAATGCGCTGGTAGAAGTAAATGTCGACTTGGAAGTAAAGGTTCAAATTATTATTCCCTTTGCCAGTCAACAGGCGACAATAAAACAAACAATTCCTGTCGCTATCGGATTGGTACGCGGACAGGTACCCCACATTTACACGCAGGGGGGAGAAGGCGCACAGCCTTCTGTCGAAGTACCCATTCCATTTGATTAATAGATACTATTTTCCTTTTCATTAACGATCAATGGAAGTTTCTTATCGAAAGTTAGTTGTTTTCGCTTGTCATAATATGTTACATTGACATCAGAGTGAATTATTTTGGTTATTTGATAGGGGATGAATAGAGATGACTACTAAAGCTACCGGCGAAAAGGAAGTTTTGCGTAAACCGGATTGGTTAAAAATTAAATTAAATACAAACGATGAATATAAAGGGTTAAAAAAATTGATGCGCGAGAAAAACTTGCATACAGTTTGCGAAGAAGCGCGCTGTCCAAACATTCATGAATGCTGGGGCGAAAGAAGAACGGCAACGATGATGATCCTTGGTGCGGTTTGTACTCGTGCGTGCCGTTTTTGCGCAGTTAAAACAGGCTTGCCAAACGAGCTGGATTTAGCCGAGCCGGAACGCGTTGCAGAGTCTGTGGAAATCATGGATTTAAAGCATGTCGTGATCACGATGGTTGCCCGCGATGATTTGAAAGATGGCGGGGCAGGGGTTCTTGCCGAGACTGTTCGAGCCATTCGCCGCAAATCACCTCAAACATCGGTGGAAGTTTTGCCATCTGATTTAGGCGGGGTAGAAGAAAATCTACAAATGCTAATGGATGCAAAACCGGATATTTTAAACCATAATATTGAAACGGTGCGCCGCTTAACGCCAAGAGTTCGTGCACGTGCAAAATACGACCGCTCTCTGGAATTTTTAAGAAAAGCAAAAGAAATGCAGCCGGATATTCCTACAAAATCTTCCTTAATGATTGGATTAGGAGAAGAATGGGATGAAATCCTGGAAGTCATGGATGATTTGCGTGCAAACAATGTGGATATCATGACAATCGGTCAATATCTGCAGCCAACGAAAAAACATTTGCCGGTAAAAAAATATTACTCGCCTATAGAATTCGGAAAACTGCGTAAAATTGCGATGGATAAAGGCTTCAAGCACTGTGAAGCTGGCCCATTGGTTCGTAGCAGTTATCATGCGGATGAGCAAGTAAATGAAGCGACAAAAACGAGACAATTGCAAGCAGAAGAGGTATAAGAACTTCTTTCTAAGTTTATTAGAATAGGAGGATGCGAATGATCATTGCAGAAGGATACACATACGAAATGGTCGAAAATGTGCGTGATGGATTTAAAGAAGACGCTTTTTTGGCCAGATATTCAGATATCTTGACGAAGTATGATTATATCGTCGGCGATTGGGGATACGGCCAACTTCGCTTAAAAGGCTTCTTTGAAGACAGAAACCAAAAAGCCACGTTTGATACAAAAATCAGTACGGTGGAAGATTATTTGTTTGAATATTGTAATTTTGGCTGTGCTTATTTTATAGTCCGGAAAACCGGGAAAGTATCGCCAAAGCAATTGGAGTCTGCCCCGGTGCTTGAAGCTGAAACCATCCCGCCGACAATCGAAAAAAACGAAAATTAGTTCATAAAGAAAAACCGGGTTTTTTGCCCGGTTTTTCTGTACCTGCCGCTAAAACCAGCGGCACAAGATTAGGGGGTTCAGAAAATGAGCCCCCGCTTTTTTATGCCAATAATTCAGTTAAATATTCGCGCAAATCCTGCGCTTCTTCTTCGGATTTATGAAAAGCATGCTCCAGGTAGCCTGGTTCCTCCAAGTCATCCGTTCCGATAATGGCAAAACGATTCATCTGCATATCCAAAACTAGCACTTTTCCAAAAAAACGAGAGGATTGCATAATCGCTAAATCATAACGCAATGTTTTGCCAGTGAAACTGACAAATCTTGTTTTTGTATCTTCCGTATCATCATATAAGAAAAAACGCTCCATCTTGTATAGGACTCCTTCCAAATCTAAAGAATATGTTACTATAGAAGAGAAATAACTATCAACTTTTTTATGGGGGCACATGTATGTATTTTGTAGATCGCAATAAAATAACTGTCACTTTAAAACATTTAGAAGAGCTAATTTCTATTTTTGAAAACGAAAAGAATTGGCTGCAAAACGATATAACAAAACTTGCTATGCAACGTATCGGACATAATGCCATGGAAGCCATGATGGATGTCGGGAATTTAATCATTGATGGTTTCATTATGCGTGATCCGGGAAGCTACGATGATATTATCGATATTTTACTTGATGAAAAGGTCATTACAAAAGATATGGAAATGCCTTTAAAAGACGTTGTAGGCCTCCGAAAAATGCTGGTAAGGGAATTTGTTCAAGTAGACAACGAAGAGGTATTAAAAGTGCTTACAGGAAGCCTTGGAGCAATCAAAGAGTTTGTTCCATTGGTGGCAAACTATTTGGAAAACGAGCTTGGACCCGTTTCCGCATTTTTACCGGAGAATGAGAAATGAAATCATATAAAGCCTATTGTTTTGATCTAGATGGGACGGTGTATCGGGGGAAAAATGCGATTGAGTCAGCCGTTCGTTTTATTCATAAATTGCAAATGGAAAAACTGGAATATTTCTTTGTAACGAATAATTCGTCGAAAACACCGGAACAATTACAAAAAGTATTGGCGGATATTAATATTGAAACGCCAACTTCCCGGATCTATTCGAGCGCTTTAACAACGGCAAAATACGTTGATCTCCATTACAAAGATGCGAATATTTTCATGATTGGTTCCGATGGCATTCGTTCGGCGCTGGAAGCCCACGGTTTAAATATCATCGATACCGATGAAGCAAGGCCGGATGTAGTTGTCATGGGAATTGACCGAACAATTGATTACATGAAATTGGTAAAAGCTTCACTTGCTGTACAAAGCGGTGCCGAGTTGATCGGGACAAACGAAGATATCCGTTTTCCTGCCGAACTTGGGTTTATCCCGGGAAATGGTTCCTTTGTGCACCTTGTTGGAAACGTCGCACAGGCAAAACCAACATTTATAGGAAAGCCATCGCCAGTCATGCTCGAAGTCATCCAGCAGGAATATGGATTCCAAAAAGAAGAGATGGTCATGATTGGAGACAATTATGATACAGACATATTATGCGGCATTCGATTCGGCTGCGATACCATCCATGTCAATACAGGCGTTGTTAGTACAGAGCTTGTGCTGCAAAAAGAACAAAAGCCGACTTTTTGTGTTGAAGATCTAAGCGTTTTTTAAAAAATAAAATTCCGTGCAACTATTAGTGCACGGAATTTTTTCTTCTATAAAGGAACTTATAAAGTTTACTAAAAAAATTTCAATTAGTACATTCTACATCCAGCTCCAGCGCCCAGCCCCTCGAGGCGCGGTCTGCTGCTGTCGCTACGCTTTCGCGCAAAAAAAATCTGTCCTCGGTCGAAAGCTGAAAAAGCTTCGCGATTCGGGCCTTCCGCCGCACAAGGATGTGCAAGTGCCGGCAATGCCACACGACGTGGCGTTCTTGTCGGCCAGCGCTTGACGGGGCTAACCAGGGCGCTTGCGCTTTCGTTATATTCCGCCTCTTTAGAAAAGAGGATTTTCTTCGATATGTTGATAAATTTTCTTCGTTAGCTCTTCTGGTGTTTCGGCTTCCACGATATCGCCATTCACCAAAGCATAAAACGTTTGATCACATATACTGCAATAGCTTAGGCATCCATATTCGAGAACGTCAATTTCCGGATCGTTTTCCAATATATCATATGTTTCTTGTGCACCTTTTGCCAGGTTGCTTATGCAAAATTCTACTAATGGATTCACGAGTTGTCACCTCACAAAAACATGCTACTCTGTTTTTGTTTTTTCGTCAATGAAATCAGTCTTATGTGAAACTTTTCACATAAATTTGGCAAAAGATATTGTGAAGCTTCTCACAATCAGTTATACTATTTATGAATAAATTGTGACAATTCAAGTTTAATAGGTATAGGGGAGTATTTTATGAGAAAACTAGTATTACTGGGCGGAGGTTATGGGAATATGCGTATTCTACTGCGCTTATTGCCGAACAACTTTCCGGAGGATACAACCATCACTTTAGTGGATCGTACACCGCATCATAGCTTGAAAACAGAATTTTATGCTTTGGCAGCAGGCACAACGACTGATAAAGATGTTCGAGTTGACTTTCCTGAACATGAGCGTCTACAACTGGTTTATGGAGAAATCACAAAAATCGACCGAGACGAAAAAGCCGTGTATTTGGAGGATGGCCAAACAATTGCTTATGATGACTTAGTAATTGGTTTAGGCTGTGAAGATAATTATCACAATGTACCAGGTGCTGAAGAAAACACGCTCAGTATTCAAACAATCGCGAAATCGCGCTCTACATTTGAAGAGCTGCTTGGTCTATCTCCCGGATCTGTTGTAGGAATTGTAGGAGCAGGTTTAAGCGGGATTGAGCTGGCAAGCGAATTACGCGAAAGCCGTTCCGATTTGAAAATTAAACTGTTTGACCGTTCTCCTCGTATTTTACGGGATTTCCCTGAAAAGTTAAGTAATTATGTGAAAGAATGGTTTGTTAAAAATGACGTGGATGTTATAGCCAATTCCAATATAACTAAAGTTGAACCGAATAAATTATATAATCATGAAGATGTCATCAATGTTGATGCAGTTGTTTGGACTGCCGGCGTTCAGCCTGTAAAAATTGTACGCGATATGGATGTACAAAAAGATCGAAAAGGACGTCCTTTGGTCAATCAATATTTTCAATTGGTGGATGATGAGAATGTTTCGGTTGTAGGGGACTGCGCTTCATCCGATTTACCGGCGAGTGCCCAACTTGCAGAGGAACAAGCGGAACGAATCGTAAAAGTGCTTAAGCACCGCTTCAAAAACGAACCGCTGCCTGAAAAAATGCCGGAAATCAAATTAAAAGGATTTATGGGCTCTTTAGGCAAGAAGCAAGGGTTTGTTCATCTGGCAGATACAACCGTAACCGGCCGTATTGCACGTTTGATGAAATCAGGATTGCTTTGGATGTATAAACGTCAAAATAATGGTTAAGTTAAAAAAGAGCTGTCATTTACGACGGCTCTTTCTATGTTATCTAAGCTGATTGTACGTTCTTGATTAGGAAGTCGCTACAAATCCCAAGTTTTCCAGTGCCGCAAAAACTGGTTTTATCTGAATATAGCCTTCGCCGATGACCTCATTATTAATAAGTACGAGCGGGTAGAAATATTCGTCGTTGTGGATGCGTTCTGCCCATTCTTGGTCACGTTCATTCTCTAAAGCTCCCTCAATATCGACATAACGAATGGTAAATGGATTATTGGGATATTTTCGGCCAATTGCCGCTTCAAGCCATTCATATGTATCCTTGGACGATGGTGCATTGACACAGCTTGCACAAATCACATCAGCACCGAACACTTCAATGATCGGATTATTTTCTTTCATTGTTGCCACCCTTTCATAACTCAATTTATGGATTTTTTCGCTTCTTCACATTATAATGATTTTAGGGAAAGGAGTCGAGAGAAATGACAGAATTAGAACAAAAAGAACAAGTACAAGAAGTTTTAGATAAATTACGTCCATTTTTACTGCGCGATGGTGGAGATTGTGAATTAGTCGATGTAGAGGACGGCGTTGTCCGTTTACGCCTATTGGGTGCATGCGGAAGCTGCCCAAGTTCCACGATTACTTTAAAAGCAGGTATTGAACGTGCTCTTTTAGAGGAAGTACCAGGAATCGTTGAAGTAGAACAAGTTTTCTAAATGATATTGCAAAAAGGATACTGTCCAAAAAGTTTGGGATTAACTTTTTGGACAGTTATTCTATTATAAGGCTTAATGCGCCTGCCGTTTCACTTTCGGCGCAAAAAAGGAGATGTCCCGGGACTGCTGGGACATCTCCTTTTATCCTGCTGATCGGATTTTTTCTTTTTCCTCTCGTACAAGCTGCCATTGATCTTTTGCCAATTCCAGTAGTTTTGCTTCCCCGCCATTTCGCTGGCTTTCAATGACTTTGGAGAAGTAGCGTGTGGCATTGTCCAAATCGCCAATTCGTCTCGACAGTTCTGCAATCATATAGATGACTCGGGTACCGGACATTTGAGTACCAGCATAGTCCTCCGTAGAAAAGGAGTTTATGTAAAGATCACGGGCAATTGTCAAGAATCGATGTTCTTGGCCGCTATTTTGCAATTTCCGGTAAAGCCATGCAATTCGCAAGGTAATGCCCGCTAAAGTTACGTATTTTTCTTTTTTCAATGTCCCGCTGACATATGCCAGCTTGAAAGCTTCGAGGGCTTCCGCTAAGCTGCGTTCGTGGCTGTAGCTTCTAGGAAACCATTTATTTGAAATTTGCTCCGTTATTAGTTCTTTTATACCGGGAGCAAAATACTTTGAAAAATCTTCAGTAAATGAAAAACCGCAGTGCTCACAAACAAAGACGTTGTAATACAGAGCAGGCACAGATTCTTCTGCATATATTGGGCAAAAGTCCGTATCGGTACTACCCACTTTCACTAATTTCGACCGGATTTTCAGGGTATTAAACGTTTTTTTGCAACAGAGGCATTCAACTTTTTTCTCATAGTAAGGTGATAATTCCATCTGATTAGCCCCCTTCGAGTATCGGGAATTTTAAGACTATTATATCACTTAGAGTGTGTTATGTGGGGTTAATTATTACTATTTATTATTGAAATAATTATGAACAAGAAGCGTGAAAATGCCCAATAAAAAAACACCTCCGAGGGGGAGGCGTTTAAATTCAAATTATTTCATATCCTGGCCAGGAAGGGTATTATGCAATGATGGAGGAGCTGGGCTTAGTATTGGTTTTTCACCAAAAGCTTTTCCTTGAGCATAATTGAAAGGATGTCCATCAGGAGCAATGCCTTTCACCCAATCAAGGGCAGCACTGTCCTCACCTTCAGAGTGGTTATATAAAGTATGGGAATGTTCAGTTGCTTCCCATTCAGGTGGAACAGTGGTAGGGCAGACTACGCCGCCTTCTTTTTCTTCCAGATCTTTAATTGCAGCAATCCATTGATTTTGATGCATGGTGTCTCGCGCCAATAAGAAGGATAACATGTCTTTTACTCCTTTATCCTCGGTCATGCTATAAAGGCGGGCAACTTGCAATCTTCCTTGGGATTCTGCATTTAGATTGGCACGCATATCAGCGAGCAGATTTCCGCTGGCCACGATGTAGCCCGCATTCCATGGAACACCTACCGAACTTACAGGCATTGCGCCAAGCCCGGAGACAATAGCATGTTGTGGATTTAACCCTTGTACCAATACGTCTTTTGGATCTTGACCACCCATAATGGCACCAATTACAGGATGTGATGCGCCTTTTTCTTGTTCAGTGACGGGAGCGTCTTCCAATAATCGAGCGACCATGGTAGCAATCATTTCGATATGCCCAAGTTCTTCGGTGCCGGTGTCCATCAATAGGTCTTTGTATTTCTCGTTTCCGCGAGTATTCCAGCCCTGGAACAAATACTGCATGGCAACACTCATTTCGCCAAACTGACCGCCGATAATTTCTTGAAGGTGCTTTGCCATTATTGGATCCGGCTTATCCGGAATCGCATTGTATGCTAGTTCTTTTTTGTTGAAAAACATATTACATAACCTCCTCTGAATTTTTTAGGACAGTGTAACAGTACCCGTGCTTTTTTTTGATAAACAAAAGTAAAAATACAATTAGTATGAAACTGTATGGATAAGATAAAGATAGCGGTCAGGTGCACAACTCTTTATTTTTAATTTGCAACTTGATATGATAAAGAAATAAGAAGGAAGGTGAATGGGAATGACAAGTGAAAAGAAGGTAATTGAGTTAACGGAAGCGGCTTCGATTCGTGTGAAAGAAATGCAAAAGCACAATGAGGAAGAAGGTTCTTTTTTACGTGTAGCGGTGCATGGCGGCGGTTGCAGCGGTCTTTCCTATGGAATGAATTTTGATCGAAATCAAAACGAAGATGATTTAGTGGATGAACAGCACGGTTTGAAAATTCTTGTTTCCCGCGAAGATGCACCAATTTTAACGGGAACGAAAATTGACTATAAACAATCTTTAATGGGCGGCGGATTCACCATCGACAATCCAAATGCTATCGCTGCTTGTGGCTGCGGTACTTCATTCAGAACGGCCAAGGTTGAAGGTACGCCGGAAGTTTGTGAATAAATAGAGTCAACTAAATTTTATGAAGGCAGTTTATGTATAAATAAACCCTACCATTATTGGGGTTATAAAAATAAGTCTCTTTGATTTGTGATGTTGCAGAACATGACAAATTGAGGAGGCTTTTTTATTTTAAGATCTTCCTTTTTGTTCAATCTACCTCTCTCTAAATTTATTCCTCTCTATTTGTAGTCCTATTTCTATTAATAAAAATCAAAGAATTATAACATTCACCCAAACGCATTGATCAAGTAGACATATTCTATATCAGGTTGAGAAAAAAGGAGGGATCTAATTGGCAAGACATCCTCGAAAGGATCATAAACGGAGAAAACATAGCAATAAAAGAAATCAAGAATTGGTGCCTTCACTAGAATCATTGAATTCATTAGACTCAGTGACTTCGCTAACAAATCAAAGCATAAACCTACTCGTAGATAATATTTTCCGAAGACAAGGCGTTAAGATGAGAAAACCTACATTAAGCACACAAGAGAAAAGGGACCTAAGAAAACTTTTAATGAATTTACAAGATAGAGTTGAAAAACTAACCAAAAGTACAAAAGAATAAATGAATACAAAATTATATTATAGGAGGAATATTAAAAATGGACAGTTCAGTTTGGAAAGGATCTCCCTCATATTCACATGGAGTAGAGGGAAGAGAGGAATTCAGAAGATGGAGTGCATTGGACCCTAAATCTTCACATCCATTAGATAGAGACGGTGATATTTCAAATGATTTGGAAGGTGTAATTGAAAACATCCAACAATCATTTGAACAAATTATTGTCATTGATTCTGCAGATGTTACAGTGACGACAACTGATAATCAGGCTGCGGTTTCCCTTCAAGTTGCACTTCAAGCAGCAATTGCCTTAGTGATCAGCATTTCAATTGCGGATAGCCAACAGGCGGAAAGAATAACACAGGATTTATTGGCTAGAATTAGAACTCAACAAGTCAACAGACAACAGACGATTATTGAGAATTCAAGAGGTGTCACTGTTACAACAACTGATAATGATTTAGTCGTAAATATTCAATTATTATTACAAGTATTAATTGCGCTAATCGTAAGAATTGATATTCTGTAAAATTCGCCATCATAAACCTTCTTAAGGAATAAAATCTTTAAGAAGGTTTTTTATTTATACATGAACGATGGTAAGCCTATAATGTTAAAAAAATCAAAATTAGGTGATATGGATGAAAAAAGAGCTGGGAAAAGTTTGGCTTGGGGTTGCAGGAGTGGTCATAAACAAAGAAGGGAAGTGGCTTGTAGTAAAAAAGAAATATAGCGGCTTAAAAGGAGTTTGGTCATTGCCAGCCGGATTTGTTCAGCCGGGAGAAACGGCCGATCATGCAATTGTAAGGGAAGTGAAAGAAGAGACGGGCATTGATTGTGAAGTCTCGGGGTTGATTGGTTTCCGTACAGGGGTTATACGGCAGGATATTAGTGATAATATGGCCATTTTTTGTTGCACGCCGCACGATGATCGGCAAGCAATTGCCATCCAGGAACTCGAATTATCGGACGTTCGCTGGTTGTCGGTTGAAGAGATTGTGCATAGCGGAGAAGCGTCGGTCATGCTGGAAGAAATGGCTGGCCATGAGCTGATCCAGCATCAACTATTCAAAAAAGAAGGAATCAACCCAGGCGATGTGTTTGAATATTCGTCCTACAAGCTATTCTTCAACAAATAAATCATGAGTGATAAAAATGTTTATGGAATTCATGATTTAACGAATGGATTCATATCTTTTGGTAGAGTGCTCGAGCCACTTGATTTAATAAAATAGTGTAATTCATAAGCCCGGTTATTGGATTTTCATTTACTATTCAAGACAAATGGGGGATATTATGAATGCGTTATCAATTGTAATCGGTGCAATTTGTGTTCTTATTATAGGCTATCGCTTATATGGCTATTTTTTTACGAAAAAGGTATTAATGATTAATGATAACAGCCCAACTCCTGCTCACGCACTGAATGACGGGAAAGATTATGTACCGACGAATAAATGGGTTGCCTTTGGTCATCACTTTGCGGCAATCGCTGCAGCAGGGCCGCTTGTCGGGCCGGTGTTGGCTGCCCAATTTGGTTACCTTCCGGGACTGTTATGGCTGTTGATTGGTGCGGTCATTGGCGGGGCTGTGCATGATGCGGTTGTGTTGTTTGCATCCATGAAGCGCGGCGGCAAATCGCTATCGGAAGTAATGAAGGAAGAACTCGGTCCGGTCGCTGGTTTTTGTACGGGTCTAGCCATGTTATTCATTATTACGATTACGATGGCAGGGTTATCGATGGTTGTTTTGGGAGCGTTGGAGCGCAATCCTTGGGGAACATTTGCCGTGGCGATTACAATTCCTATCGCCATGTTGGTAGGCATCGCTTATAAAAAGACGGGAAATTTGCTCATTACGAGTGCATTCGGCTTTATTCTTCTAATGATTGGCGTTTTTGTAGGACCTTATATTCAAGGAACGGCTCTGGGTGATTTTTTAACATTTGATCGCCAAACATTAGCCATTATCTTGCCGGTTTACGCATTCTTTGCTGCCGCGCTGCCTGTTTGGTTTTTGCTGGCACCGCGCGATTATTTAAGCAGTTTTATGAAAATTGGGGTATTCATCGCACTGATTGTTGGTGTTTTCTTCGTTAACCCGGTCATTCAATTTCCGGCAGTAACGGAATTCATTCACGGTGGGGGACCAATAGTAGCGGGTCCGGTATGGCCTTTTGTTTCCATTACTATTGCTTGCGGCGCCATTTCCGGATTCCATGCATTTATCGGTTCCGGTACGACGCCCAAGATGTTAAATCGCTGGGAAGATATAAGAGTGGTTGGATTTGGGGCCATGCTTGTGGAGAGTTTAGTAGGAGTCATGGCCTTAATCGCAGCGACTTCTCTGCATCCGGGAGATTATTTTGCAATCAATGCAAATCCCGCGGTTTTTGCCACTTTAGGGATGGATACAGTGAATCTGGCGTCGCTATCACAAAGCATCGGGATGGATCTTGAAGGGCGTACTGGAGGGGGCGTATCCTTGGCAGTGGGAATGACGCAAATCTTTACCGGCATTCCTTGGTTTAGCGGATTATCTTCTTATTTCTATCAATTTGTCATTATGTTTGAAGCGGTGTTTATTTTAACGGCAATCGACGCAGGCACGCGGGTCGCTCGTTATTTAATTCAAGACTTTTTGGGTGATGTGGTAAAGCCATTAAAGCGAACAGACTGGCTGCCGGGTACAATCTTTGCAAGTGCATTGGCATGTTTCTTGTGGGGGTATTTATTATACTCTGGAGAAATCGGACCAATTTGGGCATTATTTGGCGTATCCAATCAACTCATGGCATCCATTGGCTTAGTTGTGGGGGCAACCGTCATTTTAAAGATGGCTTCGAAGAGAATTTATGTGCTCACTTGCTTAATTCCGCTCATTTACTTGTATATCACTGTCAATGTGGCAGGGATTTGGATGGTGAAAAATGTTTACTGGAATAGTTTAGCAGCGGGATACTCCGTTCTGAATGGCGTGCTGTCGATTATTATGCTAATATTGGGTCTCATTATTGTTGTAACGGCAGTGAAAAAATGGATTTACCTGTGGAATAGTCCCCGTTTCGTAAATGGCAAAGCGATTCGGGTTTAGGGTGCTTGATAATAGAATGTCCTTAAGCTAGTAGATATGCAGGAAAAAGTTTTAACAACCCGACTAGGTTTGGTCGGGTTGTTTTTTTCTATTAATAGAGAAGTATAAAACTAATAACATCGAAGTTTAGCCGCTGCTAAACGCCCATTTGAGATGGGGCTTGCTTGAAATGGTCATTAAGAAGGTTGCTAAATGCCCGTTTGAGCTGAGGTTTGCTTGAAATGGTCATTAAGACGGTCTCTAAACGCCCGTTTGACCTAAAGATTGCTTGAAATGGTGATTAAGAAGGTTACTAAACGCCCGATTGAGCTGAGGCTTGCTTAAAAAGGTCATTAAGACGGTCTCTAAACGCCCGTTTGACCTAAAGATTGCTTGAAACTGTCATTAAGGAAGTTGCTAAACGCCCGTTTGAGCTGAGGCTTGCTTAAAAAGGTCATTAAGGAGGCCGCTAAATGCCCGTTTGAGCTGAGGTTTGCTTGAAACGGTAATTAAGGCAGCTGCTAAATCCCCGTTTAACCTGAAGATAGCTTAAAACAGGCTTTTAGCCGCTCGCTATAGTTCTATAAAATACTACAATCCATAGCGTTTTCTTTGAAGAGCATCAAGACAAGCGGTCTTCGCAATTCCGATTGAAAGGGATTGTCATTTCATGTAAACTAATGAGAGGAAAACGGAGGTTATACATAATATGAGTGGTTCAGTTTCGTTGGTCCAATTAATCATCTCGATCGTTCTGTTCTTCGTCATGTTTTTTGGAATTGGTTTCCTCTTAAACATGTTATTGCGCATGACTTGGTTAATGGCCGTTGTTTATCCTGTTGTCGTTATTTTTATTATTGATGAAGTAAGTTTCCTAGATTATATTTTTAAACCGGGTACAGCTTTCCCAGCCTTAGTGGATAAAATACTGGCATTGCACGCCGTTGATATCTCTATCCTGCTGGGCGGCTTTGCGGGTGCCATTGTTGCCGGGATTGTAATGATTTATCTTCGCAAAGCTGGATATCGAATGTTTTAACTTCATTCGGCACATGATATTTAAGTATTTCAAAGTAAGGGCATTAAAATAAAAAAACTGACTCTGCTCATGAGTCAGTTTTTTTATTTACAGAATAAGCGTATAGAAGATAATGGCGATGAGTATTCCGGTTAATGCTCCCATAAAGACTTCACTGGGTTTATGCCCAAGCAATGTTTTTAACTCCTTGATTTTTTCCTTTTCATCTTTTTCCGGCCAATGTTTGACTTCACGGAAAAAAATCGTTAGCTCATTGCGAATGTTGTTAATGATCATGGCATGCTGGCCGGCTTGCCATCGTACACCGGTCGCATCATACATGACGATGCTTGCAAACATGGCCGCAACTGCAAAGGTAGGTGAATCGAGCCCTGTTTCAAAGCCCACCGCGGTCGCCAGGCTTGTTACAGCTGCTGAGTGGGAACTTGGCATTCCACCAGTGGAAGTCATTAATGACCAATCCAATTTTTTGGTAGCAATTAAATGAATGGGAACTTTCACGAATTGCGCAAAAAGAATGGAAAAAATGGATAAAAGTATGGGTGTATTTTGAAGGAGTGCCAAAACAAAAAATCCCTACCTTTCTTAAGCTTTGTTTAAAGTATAGCATAACTGCACGGATTGAATTCAATGATGATGCATTCGTTATTCGAACTATTCGATAAATAGGTGCATCTTTATTATAATAACTAGATAAATGGAGGGATTTTCAAGATGAAGATAGTAAAAGAAGCCAAAACTTTTCAACAAGTGAATACGGAATTATTAATCGTGGGTGTTCAAAAAAATTGCGACCACATTCAAGGATGGAATGATTTTGTTTCATTTTACGGTGAATCTATTGAAGAATGGATTCGTTCGGGCGATATTGATACAGAACGAAAAAAGATGACAAGGATTCCCTATACAGGGGACAATGGCCAACTAAAACGTGTATTATTCGTTGGGCTGGGAGATACGAAAACATTAACGGAGAATGAGTTAAGAGAAACATTTGGATTGGTCGGGAACCAGTTGCGGGCTTTAAAAGCGAACGAATTTACCATTTGGCTGGAATCCTTTACGGCTAGTCCAATCGATGAAAACGATATTGCCTTTTTATTTGCGGAAGGAACAGGTATGGGGTTCTATCAGGTGCCAAATTATAAAACGTCTTCCAATGAAGTAGATGCTTATCTGGATGCCGTGCATTTTGTAACGAATGCAGATATCGATGAAATTGCGGCAAGTTATAAAGTAGGATCAGTTTATGCCGATGCAGTAAACGAAGCACGTACGTTGGTGAATTTGCCCCCGAACTTATTAACGGCAACGGAACTTGGCCATTACGCGCAACAGTTAGCGAAAAAATATAATTTTGAAGTGGAAATTTTAACAAAGCAAGAGCTTGAGGAACTGGGAATGGGCGGTATTTTAAGCGTCAATAAAGGTTCGGTTGAGGAACCGCGGTTAATTACCATCAAGTATCAGGCAACTGAAAAGTGGGAAGATGCCATTGGATTAGTAGGAAAAGGTGTTACCTATGATACTGGCGGGTACTCTATCAAACCGAAAACAGGCATGGTTGGCATGAAAGGCGATATGGGCGGTGCAGCAGCGGTTCTCGGTGCTATGCAAATTATTGGGGAAGTGCGTCCCGATAAAAATGTCGTGGCAGTCATTGGGTCAACGGATAATATGATTTCAGGAGATGCCTTAAAACCGGATGATGTGATTACCATGTATAGCGGCAAGACGGTGGAAGTGTTAAATACCGATGCAGAAGGGCGTCTAGTTCTGGCAGATGCGGTGACCTATGCAAAACAGCAGGGAGCAACTACGCTAATTGATGTGGCTACATTAACTGGTGGCGTCATTACAGCGCTGGGTTATGATAAAACGGGGGCATTGACAAATAACGAAGCTCTCTTTGATGCCTTTATAGAAGCAAGTATCGAAACCGGTGAATTTGTTTGGGGAATGCCTCTTACCGAAAAAGATAAAAAACGAATCCGCAAATCGGATGTGGCCGATTTAAATAACTCTCCGGGCAGTGATGGCCACATGATCTTTGGCGGTGGATTTGTCGGCGAATTTGTAGAAAATACACCTTGGATTCACTTAGATATCGCGGGAACTTCGGATGCTGCAAATGCCTATGATTTAGGTCCAAAAGGAGGAACAGGCGTCATGGTCAGAACTCTCGCAACTTTTGTCGAGAGGCTAGGTGAACAAGACAGTTAAAATCCTTCTTAAGTAACTATAAATCTAGTGGGCATATTGCATAGCTATCTTTTCTTTTCTAACATATGTTACAAAAGAAAAGGAGGTAGATGTTATTGGTAAATTATTATGGTGGTTATCCTGGCTATGGCGGTGGGTTTTCGGGATTCGGCTATCCATTCCTCGGGGGCTTTTTAGGTGGCCTACTCGGTAACGTAATTTATCCTGACCGCTATTACGGCAGACCATACCCATATCCATACTATCCATATTACCCACATAGACACCACCATCATCACCATCATAGAAGATATTATTAATGGACGAAATGAAGCGCGAACGAAAAGTTCGCGCTTTTTTACTTTATCTTCTGCTCTTTTTTCATGCGTTCAATTTCTGGTTTTAAATCATCACGGACAGTGCCTGACCAAGGTTTGACACCTGCAATATAAGAGGAACGGCTCATAATATGGCCGCCCACGGGACTCGTGATGAACAAGAAAAGTATGCCTAAAAGAATCGTTGGATTAAAATGGTCCCTTATTAACCAAAAGTGCAAGAAGACGCCAAGCAATATACACATCACACCCAAAGTGGAACTTTTTGACGCGGCATGTGCACGTGTATATAAATCAGGCAATCTTAATAATCCAATGGCCGAGACGACAATAAAAACCAATCCGGCGGCAATAAAGAAAACAACAAGTATGTTAGCGAGAATCGTCACGAGTAATGATATCTCCTTTCTCTATGAATTTAGAGAAGGCAATCGTTCCAACGAAAGACAAAATCGCCAGCAATAAAATAATTTCCAAGAAGAAGCTGGAATCAACTACCACGGATAATAGTCCAACCAAACAGATCAGTGCAACCCCAATTGTGTCCAATGCCACAACTCGGTCGGAAGGAGTTGGGCCTTTCACAATCCGATAGAGCAGTGCAACCATGGTTAGAACTACAATGACAATGGCTGCCCAAAGAAAATACGTCATGAACGGCTCACCTCCAAGATTGCTTTTTCAAAAGAATTTTTTATCGAATCAATGGTTTCATCAATATCATTGCTGTCGATTACGTGTATAAACAAAGATTTGGAATCATCCGAAACATGCACGACTACCGTACCGGGCGTAAGAGTAATTAAACTCGATAGCAAGGTAATTTCCCATTCTTCTTTTAACACCGTGTCATATTTAAAAAAGGCTGGCTGCAATTGAAGCTTGGGCTGAATAACAAGCTTTAAGACGGAAATGTTCGCCAGAATCAGTTCTTTAATAAACAAAATCGTTAATTTAACTACTGCCCATAGCTGATCAATATATAATCGCGATTTGAAAAATTTTCGCAGGGCGAGAATCACCAATATTCCCAATAAGTAGCCGATGATAAAACGGGAAACTGAATAGTTGGAAGATAAAAACATCCATAAAAATGCCAGAAATAGATTTAATAAAATTTGAAAGGACATTTATTCTCCTCCTTTCATGACTTCATCTGTGTAGATGGATGGATCATTTAAAATCTTTGCTGCATCGTCCATGAATGGCATAAACCATTCCGTACCCACGCCATAGAAGATGGATACTACTACTAAAATCATCGTTGGAACAAAGAGCCGGTTATATTTTGCTTTTTGTACAGCTTCATTAAGTACGCCTTGTTGTCCCCAAAAGGCATAAATAAATATACGAATAACGGACAATAACACCACAATGCTGGAAGCCAATATAAAGATGCTTGACCATATGTTGCCTGCTTCAAAGCCCCCTTGTACAATGAGAAGCTTTCCAATGAACCCGCTTAGTGGAGGAACGCCAGCTAAACCGAGGGCTGCGATGAGATAAAACCAGCCAAGTGCGGGATAGGTTTTCATGAGCCCGCCCATTTTTCGTAAATTCGTTGTTCCTGTCACGTAAATTATAATCCCGATTAACATGAAAAGAGCCGCCTTGATGATCATGTCATGTACTAAGTAGAGCATGGCTCCTTTTAAAGCAACTTCGTTCATCTGTGCCACACCAAATAAAATGACACCTACAGCAATGACGATATTATAGATGATGATTTGTTTTACATCAAAATACGCTAATGCGCCGATACTTCCAGCAATGATCGTAAGAATGGATAAAACCAGCAGCAGATTATGCGTAAAGCTTATGTCGTGTGTAAAGAAGAGTGTATATGTACGAGTAATTGCATAAACACCAACTTTAGTCAACAATGCCCCAAACAGCGCGAGCACGGGAATCGGCGGAGCCGAATAAGCGCTTGGCAACCAGAAATAAAGCGGGAAGATGGCTGCTTTCATTCCAAAGACCAGCAGGAATAAGACGGCAATGACCGTTAGAATTCCCGGTTGGTTTACCTCCGCAATTTTCAACGAAATGTCTGCCATGCTTAACGTTCCAACAACGGAATAAAGAAAAGCAACCGTTATAACAAAGAAGGCAGAAGAGAGTACATTGATTAATATATATTTGATGGGCTCCCGCAATTGCACTTTTTCTCCGCCCAGCACAATCAGTAAGTATGACGCCATCAATAATACTTCAAAGAATACGAAAAGGTTGAAAATATCGCCCGTTGTAAAGGCTCCGTTTACCCCCGTAATTATAAACAATACACCGGGATAGTAGAAGAACTGTTCGCGTTCTTTTCCAATGGACTCGAATCCGTACCAGACGATAAAGAAAGTAAGAACCAAAGTTGTTAAAACCAGAATGGCAGAAACCATATCCGATACCATGGTAATCCCGAAAGGTGCTGGCCAACTGCCCAAAGTGACCGTTTGCGGTCCATTTTCATGGACATTCATCACAAGTGCCGCGGCACATAAAATGGATAGAAATAATCCCAAAAGTGTGGTGATGCGCTGATAGGATATCTTTTTTTGGCCAAACATCAAGATCATGCCGAAGAAAAATGGAATGAGAATCGGCAGCAAAAGAAAGTTATTCAATATCGTCACTTCCTTTCAATTCTGTCATATCATCTGTTTTTAATTCTTGGTACGCCCGATATGCAAGAACTAAAAAGAATGCTGTTACGCCAAAGCTGATAACAATCGCCGTTAAGATTAAAGCTTGTGGCAGAGGATCAACAAAGTCTGTCACGCCTTCCGTTAAAACAGGGGGAGCACTGCCCTTGAAACTCCCCATCGTCAAGATGAGCAAGTGGGCACCATGGCTCAATAAGCCTGTTCCAATGATAATTCGAAGAAGACTGCGTGATAATATTAAGTAAATCGCGGCCATGAACAGGAAGCCGCATACGAATGCCATAATTATTTCCATTATTCATCCTCCCCGATTGTTTGAATAATGGTCATCGTGACACCAACAACAACCAAATAAACACCTAAATCAAATAATGCTGCCGTGTGCAGCGAAGTTTTGCCCAAAATCGGCAAGTTGAAATAATCAAAGAAATGCGTAAAAAATGGCTTGCCAGTGAACATCGCAATCCCAGCAGTACCTAAAGCAAGAAGAAGTCCACTTGCAATTAAGTAGATATAGTTAATCGGTAAAATGGACTGAACCGTTTTCAAGTCGAATGCTATAATCAGCAGCACAATCGCACTTGCCGTTACCAGGCCTCCTACAAATCCTCCGCCAGGTGTGTAATGACCGGCAAAGAAAATATGAACAGCATAGAAGAAAATCATGAAAAATACGATTTTGGCGGTAAATTGCAAGATGACATTATTTATTTTCATAATTTCCCCCCTTTTCTGCTCAAACGAAGCTTGATCATACCGTAGATGGCCATACCGGCAATCGCAAGTACCGTAATTTCAAATAATGTATCAAACCCACGATAATCGACCAAGATCACATTGACGATATTTCCGCCGCCCGCAAGACTATAGACGGTTTCTTTATAGTATTCCGCAATGGATGGAACCAACTTCTGTGAATGGGCCGACAACGCAACGAGTGTAACCATTGCTCCCACTGCGAATGAAACAAGAGCCCGTCCGAATTTAAAACGATTGCGTTCTTGTTCTTTTTTGAATTTCGGCAAATGATAGAAAGCAAGTAAAAACAGAGCCACCGAAATCGTTTCAATAACCAACTGAGTTAGCGCTAAATCAGGTGCTTTAAACAATACAAAGAATAGGGAAACGGTATATCCGACTGCCCCCAATGCGACAATGGATGTGATTCTTGATTTCGCAAAAACAGTTGTAATGGTGCCGATCACTAAAACAATTATTAAAATAACTTGATGCAAATGAACCGGAGATGCCCCTTCAAACGTTACATAAAATGCATCTTTACTAAATAAAGTTCCGATGACAATCAATGAAAAAGCACCGAACATCAAGCCAAGATAACGGCGGTTAGAGCCTGTCATATAAGATGAAGATAAGCGGTACATCCAGTTGCCGCTCAATTCGTAAATGATAAAATCATATAAGTTATTGAGTGTTAACTTTGCAGGGAATGCATTATATATTTTCTGCCATTTCGATAGAGTCAGGAATAGTACGAACCCAATCGCAAAAATTCCCAAAGTCATCAGTAATTCCGTATTGACGCCATGCCAAGCGGATATGTGGATATCAACTTGCTCGGGATGAGTGTATAAAAACGGCTGAATTGCTATCACAGCAGGCTTTATAAAAAGATCAGCCACGATATTTGGAATAAAGAATATTCCGACAACTAGAACTGCTAAAATTACCGGAGAAATCAGCATACCCATCGGTGCTTCATGCGGTTTGTGCGGCAATTGTGCAATATTGCCTTTGCCGGTAAAAGTCCTAAAGACAAAGTAAAGGCTGTATATAAATGTGAAAACGCTGGCAATCCAGGCAATAATCGGGAACAAAATGCCCCAAGTCGCGAAATTGAACAAATCAAATTCAGCTATGGATAACATGGCCGTCAGGAACATTTCTTTACTCAAGAAACCATTGAATGGAGGTATTCCCGCCATCGAGAAGCTGCCAATCAGGGCAACCGTAAAGCTTACGGGCATGATGCTCATCAAGCCGCCAAGTTTTCGAATATCACGGGTTCCGGTTTCATGGTCAACAATCCCCGCAATCATGAATAAGCTTCCTTTAAATGTTGCATGGTTGATTAAGTGGAAAATCGCTGCAAAGGTTGCATATTTAAATGCGGAATCTGCGGCGCCTTCAACGTGAAACGCAATGGCTCCAACACCAAGTAATGACATGATCAGACCAAGCTGACTCACTGTTGAAAAAGCAAGAATTCCTTTTAAGTCCGTCTGTTTTACGGCAAAGAAAGACCCCCAGAATAACGTTAATAAACCAATTCCGGCAACGAGCCAAATCCAAACTTCAGATTGGGCAAAAATCGGCGTAAAACGAGCAACCAAATAAATTCCCGCCTTTACCATAGTTGCCGAGTGAAGATAGGCGCTGACAGGAGTCGGCGCTTCCATGGCATCCGGCAGCCAGATGTAAAAAGGGAATTGGGCAGATTTCGTAAATGCCCCAAGCAAAATCAAAATTAGTGCCAAAACAAATAAATCATTTGCTGCAAGTTCAGGTGCTTGTGCGATTAATTCCCGAATGGAGAAGGTGTCTCCCATCAAGGCAAGGAGAACAAAACCTCCAAGCATCAGCATTCCGCCGGCGACCGTAATCATCATCGATTTCAATGCACCGAAACGTGACTTGTCCCGGTTAAACCAATAGCCGATCAGCAAGAAGGACGAAATCGATGTTAACTCCCAGAATAAATAAAGTGTCATCATATTATCCGATTGAACTACACCGAGCATTGCCGACATAAACATTAATAAATAAATATAGAAGTTATGCAATTGCTCTTTTGTTCGATTCAAATAGAAAATCGAATAGAGGACAACAAGTGCACCGATTCCTGTTATGAGAATCGAGAACAATAAACTTAATCCATCTAGATAGGACACAAACGAAATTCCAAGTGAAGGTATCCAATGGAGCTGCGCAATCACGGAATCGCCCTTGGAGGTTATTGGAATAAAGGTTGCATAATAGCTTGCCAGGAATATCGGTACAACTAAAACAAACCAACCTGTATGTATCGAGCGGACTTTCTTAAAAAAGAAAGGCATAAAAAGCGCCGCGATTAAAGGTATAAAGATACATAAGACTTGAAACAAAAAAATCCCCCCTTCAAAACTTTAAAAACTATAAACAATATTCACTTGACTACTCAAAAAGTATAACACTAATTAACTGCGTTTTCACTCACTGTTAAGAGGCAGAAACTTGCTATGCCAAGTTATTTGCAGTTATTATAAATAGGTAGAAAAAATTAAACCCGAGGAAATTGTCATGAAAAATCCATATTTATATGGTTATTTACCGTTGTTTTCTATCATTTTATATAGTTTAACTTTTGGGATTTTCCTTGTAGGAGAATCATTGTCTTTCTTGACTTCCATCGGCGTATATGCCGGGATGCGGGAGTTCTTGACGGACGTTGAATTGCGATTGCTGTTATTGATTGTATTTTCGCTATGTTTTTTTATGCTGTTTTCTGCTTTGAAGCTAATCGGCGAGACCATTCATGAAGTGGCCATGTTGTTCTTTTCGAAGGACCAGCATGGACAAATGATCGGAGCAACGAGAGGAAGCTATCTTATTTTCTTTTTTGGAGCATTGCTTTCGGTATTCGGCATACAATCAATCGTGGTTTTATTAATCCTATTTGTTGGAACGATTTTTGTTTGCTTCATTTATAACATGTACAAATTAAGCCACTATTTAACTTTTACTGGATTAATAGGACTTATATTTTTTGAGATTCTTTTCTGGGCAATTTTTGTCACGTTGATTGTATATGTTGTCTTGAAGCTTTATAACGGACTTTTGGCAAGCCTGCCGTTTACTCAATAAAAGAAGGGCGTGACTAATCAGAGTCACACCCCTCTTTTTTAGTTAATTCATAATGGTATTAAATATTTTGAAATGAATCTGGTCTTTTTGAAGAGATTGCATCGACTGTGGGTTGTCATAGCCGATCCAGACAGCGGTCGTCAGTTCATCGGTTAATCCGGCCAACCAATAGTCTTTATAGTCATTCGTTGTTCCCGTTTTTGCTCCTAAATAGGAAGACGTTGTGGCAAGGCCTTGTCCCGTACCGCTCGCCACCACGTCCCTCATCATAGTGCGCATATAACCAACTGTTTGCTGCGACCAAATGATTTCTCTTTCAGTCGGCCAACTATAGAGGAGATTTCCACTGGCGTCCGTTACTTTCCGGATACTCCTGGCTTTTGTGTAAGATCCATCTATGAAACTAGTGAAAGCATCAGCCATTTCCAGCGTTGTTACCCCATAAGAAAGCCCGCCCAGCGCTGCAGCAAATGTTCGATCTTCCGGGACGAGGGAAGAAAAGTTGAACTTGTCTAGATAGCCAAAAGCTGTATCAAGTCCGACCTCATTCAATAAGCGGACAGCAGATGTATTATAGCTATGTTTGAAAGCAGTTGAAATGGAAACATTTCCGTAAACTCCACCCGCATAATTTTGAGGACAAAAATTACCGATGCAATATGGGCCTCCACTAACAATGGAGCTCGGTGAATAATCGGTTGTTTCGAATAAAGGCGCGTAGACCACTAACGGCTTAAAGGCCGAGCCAGGCTGGCGTACTGCTTGGAAAGCGCGGTGAAAGTCATATTTTTTATAATGTTTTCCGGCATATAAACTAACAATTTCCCTAGTCGCATTATCAATGGCAACCGAACTGCTTTGCAGACTGCCGGAACCCAAAATAGCATCAATGGCTTTTTCATCGTGTGCTTGTTTAACGGGATCCAGTGCTGTTTCAATGGTGATGCCCGTTTGAAGTATGCTTTCTAGCTTTGAATCTATTTTAGATTCCACAGCAGCCTTTTCTTCTTCGTTTCCTGCTTTTTTTAGTTGTTCTCCATAACCTTCACTATAGGCAATGAGCTGCCTTAATTCTTGCAAGACGTATGTACTATATGCAGGGAATCGCTGTATCTTTTCTTTTAGGTTCAGCTGGATTTTTTCCTGCTTGTAAGCTGCAGCCTCTTCAGGGGTAATGACGCTGCCTTCTGCCAATAAATCCAGCAACCGTTCTTGGCGGGATTTTGTATTTTCAAAACGCACAAAAGGATCATACAACGTTGGGTTGTTTGGAATGGCGGCGATAAATGCCATCTGGGCAATGGTCAGTTCGGCCAACGGTTTTTGAAAATAAAAGTTTGCCGCGGCGCCAATTCCATATACGCCATTGCTGAAATAAATTTCATTTAAATACATTTCCAGAATTTCTTCTTTTCCATATAACTTTTCAAGCTCATAAGCATAAAAAAGTTCGGTTACTTTTCGTTCGTACGTCTGGTCTGTTGTCAAATAGCGCATACGCACAAGCTGTTGCGTAATCGTACTTCCGCCTTGTTCGATGGAGCCCTGGGAATTGGCCACAACTGCACGGGCAATGGCACTCACGTTAAACCCCATATGCGAATAAAATTCTTGATCCTCGCTTATTAAATAGATTTGTTTGATGATTTCGGGTATATCTTCCAATGGAGTTGGTTGTCTCCACTCCACATATTCTTCGCTAAATACCTTTCCATTTCGGTCCAGCATGATTACGGGCAACTGTTGATCGGCTTTTGGCAATTTCATTTCATTTTGCAGTGTTTCTTGATGAGCCTGAGCGATGGATAATTCATTTAAAATATTGTTGCCAAAAAGAAAAAGAAGAGGAAAACAACAGAGGGTTAGCAGGAACCCGGCGATTTGCTTCATACTATTTCCTCCAAAACTATGTTATAGAATAAAAGAAGAGAGAGTTGAAAATACACTCCCTCTTATAATATCGAATTTATTGGTGATTTTTTAAAACATCCTCCAAATATTTTTTTGGACGTTTTCGAATAATGAATATTATAGTGGCAGCTATTAAAAATAATAGCCCGGTTAAATAAAACACGCCGGATATCGTTGCAAACCCGCTGACCACGCCGCCGAGCACGGGGCCGATTATATTTCCCAAGAAGCGGAAGCTTTGATTGTATCCCATAATTTCACCTTGCACTTCAATTGGCGCCTCCCGTCGAATAAGCGCCGTTATAATCGGGATCAGCCCTCCTGAAAAGATGCCATACAAAAACCTGAGAACAATCAGCTGCCATAGTGAAGTAACAAAGCTTTGAGGAACAATAAAGAATACACTTATAAACAACAATCTCATCAAAACTTTTTCATAGCCTATCGAATCTGCCAGCTTGCCAAAATATCGTCCAATCAATAGATTGCCGACGCCTGTAGCGCTAAAAGTGATGCCGGCCCACATGGCTACCTGCTCTGTTGTTGTTAAATGGGAAACATACAGCGACAGTAACGGCTGAATACTAAAATTGCCAATCTGAATCAAGGAAGCAACAATCATGGTACTTAAGATAAGGGGGTGATGGAATATAGCCCATAAAATATTTCGGCGTGAATAAATTGTGTTTTTTTCCTTCCGAATGATTTCCGGCTCATGAATCCCCACAATAATGATGATTGCTGCTATCGAAATGGCAATGGATGTATAAATAAACGTAAAACTAAAACCAATGGCGTCAGCCAATGAACCGCCAATAACCGGACCAAATAAAGTACCTCCGACACTGCCGATTTGAAGTGTGCCCAATGTTTTTCCGGCGATCTTTTTTGGTGTATGTTTGCTGATAAAGGCCATGGACGTTGGAATAAACCCGGTCACCAATCCCATCGCGAGACGCAAAATGAAAAATTGGACAACGTTTTGTACATACCCCATTAAAAAGATACTAATGGCGATGCCAAAACAGTTAATGATCATGATCGGTTTATAGCCATATTTATCGGCAATTCTGCCCCAAACCGGAGACATGATTAAGGCCGTGACAAATGTAGCCCCGAATATTAAACCTGCCCAAGTTTGCACATAGCTTTCGGGGAAATCACCGAATGTTTCGATATAAAGGGATAAAAAGGGCATAATCATGGTCAGGGAACTGGAAACGATAAAATTTGATATGAGAATTATAATGAAATTACGCTTATTAATCATACTTTCACATACTTTCTAGCTTATATTCAGAATCATCCATTTTAATAGTCATTCCTTATAACTTACTTCGAAATCCGAAGAAAATCAACAAAGTGAATTAGCAGAAAAATTAAAAGTTCTATGGTAAACTTGTACGAGGTATCAATGATGGCCTTCTCTATAAAGAAATACCCAAAATCAAACTTTTTAAAAGGAGAGACTTTTATGTTTCCACAATTAACGAAAGAATTAAATCCAGGGGAAGTATTAGTAGAAATGAATACAACGCTGGGGAGCATTAAAATTAAGTTATTCCCGGAGCATGCACCCAAAACAGTTGAGAACTTTTTAGGACATGCAAAATCAGGCTACTACAACGGCATTGTTTTCCACCGCGTTATCACGGATTTCATGATTCAAGGTGGAGATCCAACTGGTACGGGCATGGGTGGACAATCCATCTGGGGCAACTCTTTTGAGGATGAATTTAATGAAAACCTATTTAACCTGCGCGGCGCTCTTTCCATGGCGAATGCAGGCCCGAATACAAATGGTTCTCAATTTTTCATCGTGCAAATGGCACACACGCCAAGCAATATGATTGCACAAATGGAACAAGCGGGTTACCCAAAAGAAATTATTGAAGAATATGCAAAGAATGGCGGTACGCCATGGCTGGACTTCAAACATACTGTTTTTGGCCAGGTTGTTGAAGGAATGGACATTGTTGACAAAATTGCGAACGTTGAAAAAGATATGCGCGACAAACCGGTGGAAGATGTTAAAATAGAATCAATTACTATAATTGATTAAACTTGGAAAGAAGTGTGAGCCATGAGTATCCTTTATTCAGGATTTCTTTATTTCCCGGAGGACAAGACAGCTTATATTCCTGCCGCGATTGAATTTCTGATAATTTTGCTATTATGCATCGGTGCATTTATGCTATTTAAACACCTATCCAAAAAGCAAGAGATGAAAACAAAAGCACTGGAAGAACGCGTTTTGCGGGAAAGACAGCAGCAGATGTCAAATCATCAATCACATTCTTAGAAGAAAAAAGGTTGCCTCCAATAGTTTTTAGGACGTTGGGGACAACCTTTTTTGATTATAATTGTGGATATTGAAAGGAAAACTATTACACTAATGCTCTCTTAAATCGCTCCACGCCATCTTTTACTGTTTCAAGAGGGCAGGCAACATTCATGCGCAAGAAGCCTCTTCCTGCTTCGCTGTATTTCGTACCTGGTTCGATTGCCAGTTTTCCTTTTTCAAGCATACGGTGCATTATTTCACTTTCTGAAAGGCCCGTTTCACGGTAATCAATCCAGATTAAATAAGTGGATTGCGGTTTAACAACTTTAATGCCATCCAATATGTTTAAGTGTTCTACTACATAATCCATATTGCTGGAGACATAAGCCGTCATGGCGTCCACCCAATCTTCTCCTTTTTCATATGCTGCTCTTACAGCTGCAGCAGCGAGCACGTTTAAATCGTCACGGCCATGGGCTTGTTTATCTTTGTTTAATTGCGCACGAAGTTCGTTGTCGGGAACTACCATGATGGCTGCATGAACTCCAGCGATATTAAATGTTTTTGTTGGAGCGATACAAGTGATGATTTTTGCTTTGTCGGCATTTTTTACCGTCATCGTTGGAATGTGCTTATACCCTTCGAAGACGATATCGGCGTGGATTTCATCCGAAATCAGCAATACATCATATTGGATGCATAGATCAACCAGTTTCTCCAAATCTTCTCGTGACCACACTACTCCGCCGGGATTATGGGGACTGCAAAGAATATAAACTTTCACACCTGCTTTGAATTGCTCTTCAAGGGCTGAAAAGTCAAATTTATATGAACCCTCTGCGGCCACTAATTGACATTCGATTACTTCGCGCTGTTGAGCTGAAGGAATGCCGAAAAATGCAGGGTAAACCGGTGTAGAGATGCAAATTTTGTCTCCTGGTTTTGTAAATGTTTCAAGAATGGTTGCCAGTGCAGGAACCACCCCTTGATGGAACATCAATGTGTTTGTCTCGATGTGCCAATTATGGCGGCGTTCAAACCAGCCTTGAATGGCATTTTTGCATTCATCGCTTACATAGGAATAGCCGAAAATCGGGTGATTCAGGCGTTCTGTGATTGCGTCCACAATCACTTGCGGAATCGCAAAATCCATATCCGCTACCCACATCGGCAGAATCTCCGAAGCATCTTCTACATTATATTTTAGTTTTAAGCGTTCTTTGAATTGATCCCACTTTAAACTATTGGTATTTTTACGATTATGCAACTCATCAAAATTAAACAAAATCTATCACTCATTTCTTTTTATTCTTGTTTATAATATAATAGCATACGATAAAGTAAAAATAGGGTGAAAACTTTGGATAATATAATAATGAATAAAACAGCGGTTGCACTTTTGGAACAATGGGATCCTTTCCACATTGGGGAGAATGGCTATGACACCGAAACGGCGGATGTGGTAGCGGCACTTCAAGAAATCGATGATCCAAGCCAGCTTGCCAAGGTCATTCAGCAAGTCTATGAACATTCTTTCGAACAATGGATTCCTTTTGAAAAGTGTGTTGAAATTTCATATAAATTGATTGCGATTAAATTCGAAGCCAAATGTATCGTCTAATGTAAACTGCACTTATAGCAGCCAAGACGAAAAGGGTTTTCTTTTTATTAATGGGATGAAGCATCTATCGGGAGCTCTCATTAATAATGGGAAGCCTTTTTTTATTGCAGTGTTTGGTGTGAAACCGCCCCTCTAAATAAATGTGATTGTAATAAGGTGAATCTTTGTTCGCGTAGTGCACATATGTTATAATTTAACATGACATTTACGTAGATACAGAAAGTAGGAACCATTTTATGACAAAAAAATACGAAGTAGGTGAAGTTGTAACCGGTAAGGTAACTGGCATACAGCCTTATGGAGCGTTTGTTGCTTTGGATGAACATACACAAGGACTCGTTCATATTTCGGAAATTACGTATGGGTATGTAAAAGATGTTGCCGATTTTTTAAAGGTTGGTGATGAGATCGAAGTCAAAATCCTGGATATTGATGATCAATCTGAAAAAATCAGCTTATCTACTCGTGCACTGCAAGAAGCACCGCCTCAAAAGAAAAAAGAGCAAACAAGAAAATCATTGCAAGACCGAGTTGATGAAAGTGATGCGAATGGTTTTAAATCTTTAAAAGACAAACTGCAACAATGGATCGACCAATCCGGACAATAATGAAAGCGCAAGCGCCTTATTTAGCCCCGGTCTTTCCGGTTTTCAGCCGTGGACAGACCGCGACCTAAGACCAGGCTGGCGGTAGTTGCTAGACAATAAAAAACAAAAGGGACTGTCTCAAAGACAGCCCCTTATTTTTTCAGTTTTCGCAGCCGATATTGAAGGTTTTGCCTGCTCATTCCCAGGGCTTGCGCGGTTTTCGTAATATTGCCCTCGTACATATGAAGCACATTTTGCACATAATAATTTTCTGCTTCTCTTAGATATTCATCCAAAGGCAGAAGTTCTTTATTTGATTGAACGATAAAGAAGTGGGGTTCTCGTGTTGCTTCGGCTAATTGAAGTACTTTAAAACGGAAGTGCAACGGAAGCATTTCGTAAGTGACAACTTTTTCATTCGTAATCATCGAAGAAATTTCATCCAACAATAACTCCAGTTCCTTTAGATTTCCTGGCCAATCATATTGATGGAATAAATCCATCACATCCTCAGCCACGCCTTCAATGTGGGAAGCAAAACGCTCGCGGTGCCGACTAAAATAATCATTCACAAATGGCTTAATATCTTCTTTTCTCTCCGCGAGCGGCGGAATATAAATAGTAAGCGATGCAAAATGATAATATAACTCTTTTAAAAGCTGGCCATTGCCGATTAATTCAACCGGATCGTCGCCAATGCTTCCGATCACCATGTGGCTTTCATGATGGATCTCATTCAGTTTCTTCAATAACATTTGCTGCATGGGAATGGATAAAAATTCGATGCGTTCAAAGAAAAAAGTATACGCTTTATCATTCCCTAAATATTCTTCCAGTTTCTCCAGAATGGAGTGGTTCTTCCTTCTGCTAAATAAAGGTACAAACTCGTTATTGGCAGGCTTTAATTCATGATGTATGCTTTCTGCAATCATATCTTTTCCAGTTCCGGATTCACCTACCAACAAAACGGGTAATTTAGCTTGAGAAGCCTTTTTTGCGCTTTCGATGACCGATTTCATTTGGTCGGATACTGCGGTGATGATGTCAAAGGTTAATGGCTCGCCGTAACGTCTTAACGGTTGATAAACAAGTTTCTCCAAGGACGTTATATCGCGCGCAAATTCAATTGCTCCAATGATTTCACCTTGATCATACAATGGATAAGTATCGTTGATGGTAGTAATTTCATGGCCATCTTTGTTCCAATAAGTCTGCTTCACATTCAGTTCCTTTTTTCCTGTCTGCAGGACCCGAAGCAGGGTGCTGTCATTTTGCCTGAAAGCAAACAGTTCCAGGATGGAGCGGTCTGAGATATCTTCAATATTAAAGCCTTCGATTTCTTTCATTTTGTTGTTATATAGTATCGTCTGCCCATTGCGATCAATAGCATGAATGCCCACAGAAACATGTTCAACTGCAGATTCATAAAACTTTATCATCTCTTTTATTTGTACTCCCATGTTGTGCACCTCGAGAAATTTGACAATTTTGATAATTAGCGCTTGAAAAACGCAACAATCTTTTGCATTATTATATATAGAAAGTTAAAAATAGTGCAAATATTTTTTGCACTAATCAATTGTTCATGCTACACATACTATTAGTATTATTTTAAGGAGGGTTTTTGAATGATTCCGTATAAAAGTGAGCCATTAACAGATTTTTCAATTGAAGAAAATCGTCAAGCTTATTTAGAAGCATTGAAAACGGTTGAAAGTGAACTTGGTCAAGAATATCCATTGATTATTGGCGGAGAGCGTATTACAACTGAACAGAAAATCACTTCTTATAATCCATCCGATAAATCGCAAGTAGTAGGGTTTGTGTCAAAAGCCAACCAAGAATTAGCCGAAAAGGCGATGCAAATTGCCGATTCAACCTTCAATACATGGAAAAAAGTAAATCCCGAAGTTCGTGCAGAGGTGTTGTTCAAAGCGGCAGCTATTGCTCGTCGCCGTAAATTTGAACTTTGTGCATGGTTGACAAAGGAAGCAGGCAAGCCATGGGCACAGGCAGATGGTGATATTGCGGAAGGAATCGACTTCCTGGAATATTATGGACGTCAAATGCTGGAGCTTGCAAAAGGGAAACCTTTGGCTGAAAATCAAAATCAAATTAATAAATATACTTATATTCCACTAGGGGTAGGGGTAGTCATCTCACCATGGAACTTCCCGTTCGCCATTATGGCAGGAACGACTGTAGCTGGGGTAGTAACAGGAAATACGGTGCTGCTTAAGCCGGCATCAACAACTCCTGTCATTGCATATAAATTTGTGGAAATTATGGAGGAAGCAGGGCTTCCGGCAGGTGTCATCAACTATATTCCGGGTTCGGGAGCAGAAGTTGGGGACTACCTGGTGGATCACCCTCGCACGCGCTTCATTAGTTTCACGGGTTCCCGTGATGTAGGTTTGCGCATTAACGAGCGGGCTTCGGTTTTAAATGAAGGTCAAATCTGGATTAAGCGAGTCATTGCTGAAATGGGCGGCAAAGACACAATTGTAGTGGATGACCATGCCGATTTTGAACTAGCTGCCCAGTCCATCGTAACAAGTGCTTTTGGTTTCTCGGGCCAGAAATGTTCCGCATGTTCACGTGCGGTAATCGTGGGTGATCAAGCATATGAAACCGTACTGAATCGTGTGGTTGAATTAACAAATGAATTAATCGTTGGCGACCCTGCGAACGGAGAAACATTCGTCGGGCCGGTAAATGATGCGGGGGCATTCAAGAAAATTACGGATTATATTGAGATTGGCAAAGGGGAAGGGCGTTTGGTGGCAGGCGGCAATGCAGATGATTCCAAAGGCTATTTTATCCACCCGACCGTATTTGCGGAAGTGGACCCTCAAGCTCGTATCATGCAGGAGGAAATCTTCGGTCCTGTTCTTGCCGTAACGAAAGCAAAGGACTTCGATGAGGCAATTGATATTGCCAACAATACTGAATATGGTTTAACTGGCGCGGTGCTTTCAAATAACCGTTTCCACTTGGAAAAAGCTCGTGAAGATTTCCATGTTGGCAACTTGTACTTCAATCGTGGATGTACGGCGGCAACTGTTGGCTACCAACCGTTTGGCGGATTCAACATGTCGGGTACAGATTCCAAGGCAGGCGGACCGGACTATTTAACACTTCATATGCAAGCAAAAACTGTCTCTGAATCTCTATAATTTACAACAGCAGAAAAAGAGTATAATAGCAGGCGTTTAGGCGTCTGCTTTTTTTAAAAGCAATTAATGGAAAAGGCGCATATTTTTATGTAGAATGTTAATAATTTAATCATTCATATTTATCTTTCTAATTAATTTGAATTGATTCAAAAATGTGAAGAGAATAATAACCAAATAAGATTTAAAGTATGTTACAATGTTTGCGATTAAACAAATATAACTATTTTAAAGAGGCGAATAAAATGGCTGAAAATTTAAATCTTTTTACATCAACCCAGGATGTCATTAAAGAAGCATTGAATAAGCTTGGCTACGATGAAGCGATGTATGAATTGTTGAAAGAACCTCTTCGGATGCTGCACGTTCGCATCCCCGTAAAAATGGACGATGGTACAACACAGGTCTTTACTGCATACCGGGCACAACATAATGATGCGGTAGGCCCGACAAAGGGTGGAGTTCGTTTCCATCCAATGGTGAACGAAGATGAAGTAAAAGCGCTTTCTATGTGGATGACATTAAAATGCGGAATCGTTGATTTGCCTTATGGCGGAGGTAAAGGCGGTATTATTTGTGATCCGCGCCAAATGTCAATGCGTGAACTTGAACGTTTGAGCCGTGGCTATGTGCGCGCGATTTCGCAAATCGTTGGGCCGACAAAAGATATTCCGGCTCCGGACGTATTTACAAACGCTCAGATAATGGCATGGATGATGGATGAATATAGCCGCATGGACGAATTTAACTCTCCAGGATTCATTACAGGGAAACCGATTGTGCTGGGTGGATCTCAAGGACGTGATCGCGCCACGGCAGAAGGCGTTACGATTGTAATTGAAGAAGCTGCAAAGAAACGCGGTATTGATATTAAAGGTGCACGCGTGGTTATTCAGGGATTCGGTAATGCCGGAAGCTTTTTGGCTAAGTTTATGAGTGATCTAGGCGCGAAAGTTATTGGCATTTCTGATGCACATGGAGCCTTGCATGATCCAAACGGCCTGGACATTGATTACTTGCTTGATCGCCGTGATAGTTTCGGTACCGTTACGACTCTTTTTGAAAATACGATTACGAACCAAGAATTGCTTGAGCTTGATTGTGATATTTTGGTTCCGGCTGCGATTGAAAACCAGATTACGGCTGAAAATGCACATAATATAAAAGCGAACATTGTAGTAGAAGCGGCAAACGGCCCTACTACTTCTGAAGCAACGAAGATTTTAACTGACCGAGGAATTCTATTGGTTCCGGACGTATTGGCATCTGCCGGTGGGGTAACAGTATCTTACTTCGAATGGGTGCAGAACAACCAGGGGTACTACTGGACAGCCGAAGAAGTACGTGAAAAACTTTACAAAAAAATGGTCGATGCATTTGAGAATGTGTATACAACAGCCACTACACGCAATATCAATATGCGATTAGCAGCATATATGGTCGGTGTACGCCGCACAGCGGAGGCATCCCGTTTCCGCGGTTGGGTATAATCCACATCGCCTTATGCATTTCAAAAGATTTATATTTTCAACTTTGTTAAAATTAGCTATGTAAAGAAACTTCTTTGCATAGCTTTTATTTTTTTGAAAAGGGGAGTCAGGATTGAATAACTTTTCATTTTACAATCCAGTGCGTCTGCATTTTGGAAAAGGGCAAATTGAGCAATTAAAACAAGAGCTGCCGAAATTTGGACGAAATATTTTAGTTGTATATGGCGGCGGAAGCATTAAAAAGAGTGGCCTCTATGATGAAGTAATGGCAATTTTAGAGGAATTAAAAATGAACGTGTTTGAAATTGGCGGGGTTGAGCCTAATCCAAGGGTTGAGACAGCTCGAAAAGGGATTGAAATATGCAAGAAGGAATCGATTGATTTGATACTGGCTGTCGGCGGCGGTTCGGTCATAGATTGTACAAAGTTAATTGCGGCCGGCGCCAAAATTGATGAAGATGCTTGGAATATTGTAATTAAAAAAGTGCAAGTGACTGATGCCCTTCCGTTTGGAACTATTTTAACACTTGCCGCTACAGGTTCAGAGATGAATTCTGCGTCAGTTATTTCGAATGAGCAGACAAAGGAAAAATACGGTTGGGGCAGTCCTTATGTTTTCCCGACATTTTCAATTCTTGATCCAACTTATACATTCACTGTTCCTAAAAATCACACGGTTTATGGCATGGTGGATATTATGTCCCATGTATTTGAACAATATTTCCATGATGCAACGAATACACCGGTTACCGATGAAATGTGTGAAGGGGTACTGCGCACGGTAATTAATACAGCTCCGAAATTACTGGAGGACCTTGAAAACTATGAGTTGCGCGAAACCATTTTATTGGCGGGTACAGTCGGTTTAAACGGCTTTCTTTCAATCGGGTCGAGAGGAGACTGGGCAACGCATAATATCGAGCATTCCGTTTCGGCAGTATATGATATTCCACACGGCGGCGGCCTTGCAATCATTTTCCCGAATTGGATGAAACACAACGTTTCCGTCAACCCTGAGCGATTTGCACAACTTGCTGTACGAGTATTCCATGTAAATCCGGATGGAAAATCGGCTGAACAAGTAGCCCTAGAAGGGATTGACCGTTTAAGAGAATTTTGGAATTCCATAGGTGCTCCAAGCCGTCTAGCTGATTATGAAATTGATGGCTCTCAACTGGAAGTACTGGTTGAAAAATCGATGGTAAACGGACCATTCGGGAGATTTAAAAAGCTGCAAGCAGAAGACGTTCGAACGATTCTTGAAATGTCGCTTTAATTTCAGTCAGTAGAAGTTTCCTGCTTCTATAAGAAGTGTAATCAATGGAAAGTGTAAATGATTTCAGTAGGGTTGAATACTGAGTGAATGAAGTTAATGCCCCAGGCGGATGTCACAGATTTTTAATGGAATGTTAAGAGGAAGTTAGCCTAAGGTCGTCGCGTCCTACGACAACGGCTAACTGACCTGCATCGTGCAGGCCTAAGCTTGATAATAATCTGGACACAATACGCTAGGCGCATTCAATNTGATAATAATCTGGACACAATACGCTAGGCGCATTCAATATATAATAACCCTTGTGCAATATGGATGCACAAGGGTTTTAAATTTACCTCTTATTCGTTTCGTCTATTAATATTTTCTTTTCCTTGACTGGATGCTTCCATTCGGTTATTCCATCCTCTTCGTCAAAGGATAAGGTAACTTTGGTTACGCCCTTTTGGCTCATGATCAATTTGATTAAATGATCGCGTACATCATCCAAATAGGCAAGGGACTGATTTGGATCTGTTTCGGCAACCAGATCTACATGCAAAAATTCGCCTTCTTTTATAACTTCCAGACTTCTGATATCAGTAATGTGCGGATCTTCCATAACCATATTTCCGATATGCACTTGCATTTCCTCATCATTCTCTCCAATAGCCCCGCGCGCATTATCCAGGAATACACGCCCTACTACATAGAACATCATGAGACCAATAATCATCGATACGAGACCTTCAAGTGCATGAAAGCCGGTAAAATAAGCAATAATGATTGCAAGAAAAGCAAGAATATTACCGCTCGTAGCGACTAAGTCTTCCATCCATACAAGCTTCGTGGCAGGTTTTGCCCGATTAAGATATGCAACGGATTTTGGAATGGCAGCAAGACCGGTTTTAGTTTGACCTGCTTCGTGCAGTACTTCTTTTGCTGCTTTATGAAGGACGAATCCTTCTAAAACAAACCCGAGGAATAAAACGCCTAATGCAATTAGTATACCGCCTGATTGTTCGGCAGGATGCATAAAATGATGCCAACCCTCTTTAACGGTTTCATAAGAAAGGATAGCCACGATTAATACGGCACCTAAACAAACTAAGTTTACGACACGACCAAACCCATTTGGAAATCGTTTCGTCGGTGCCTTTTTTGAAAGGGCCGATCCGATAAAGACGAAAAATTGGTTCGCAGCGTCTCCAAGCGAGTGCATCATCTCTGCGAACATCGCAACATTTCCTGTAAAGAAATAGGCTGCACCCTTAATGATGCCTAAAAATAAATTAACGAATGCTGCAACGAGTGAGGGTTTATTACCGCTCTTTAATAATTTGAAAAAATCGCCCATTGGTACCTCCATTAACCCAAGCTTTCAAGCTCGATTTTTTGTACATACGGTAGTGTGTGCAATATTCGGTAAATTGATATAGTATCTTTGCGAAATAATGTAGAAAATCGAATATCCACTTCAAATAATATTTGGTCGGATGAAATCGGAATGTCTTTTATGCGGATGTTTTCTATATACATTTCATTTTCCTTCATGAATGTAAGAAGGTTTTGAACGTTCTCTTCTTCCGTTAGCCTCGCTTTAAGAACCAGTTCTTTCATTCGCAGTCTTCTGGGACCAATTTTTAATAAGAAGGGAGCAATCAGTTCGATTCCCAAAACTACTATGACAACCGTGACGAAGGCTTCCAAATAAAATCCTGCACCCACAGCTATACCAATTCCCGCAGCACCCCAAATCATTGCTGCTGTTGTTAAACCTGTTATACTATCATTGCCTTTTCTCAAAATAACACCGGCCCCTAAAAATCCAATGCCGCTCACGATTTGTGCTGCAAGGCGAAGGGGGTCCATCGTAATATTAATATCATCACGTGCTGGTGTGGTATAGGCAGTTTCTATAGAGATAATGGTCAGCAAACAACTAAAGGTAGCAATGACTAAACTGGTTTTCAGTCCTACCGGTTTCTTTTTTAATTCCCTCTCAATGCCGATTATTAAACTTAATGTGGCTGCGATAATCAATTTAATGATAATTTCTATAGATAAAGCTTCGTTCAAGAAAACAATATCCAATTTTTCCTCCCCCTTTTTTCTTGTTGATAATGTTGTTTAAAAATGAAAGAATGTAATACGAAGTTCTTGCTAATTACTATATCAAAAATATAAATACGAGGTTTTATAAAAATGGAAACACCTAAAGTACACCCCTATATTCCAATTATAATTGGGGTAATTTCAGTATCATTATCTGCCATCATGGTAAAGTTGGCAGAAGCAGAGTCAGGAGTAATCGCATTTTATCGAATGTTTTTCTCCATCATAATCATGAGTCCGCTATTTTTTTATAAATATTTTCATGAATTAAAAGCATTATCGAAAAAGGATTGGGTTTTTTCTTCAATCGCCGGTATTTTTTTGGCGTTTCATTTTATTTTATGGTTTGAATCGCTTAATTACACATCTGTAGCGAGTTCGACTGTTCTTGTTACTTTACAGCCGCTGTTTGCGTTTATCGGAACATATTTTTTCTTTAAAGAGAAGATTTCGATTAAAACAATTGCTTCTGGTGTGATTGCAATTTTGGGTAGCTTTTTAATAAGCTGGGGTGACTTTAAGGTTAGTGGAAGTGCATTATACGGTGACATGCTCGCCTTGATCTCATGTGCTCTTATTACTGCCTACTTGCTTTTCGGTCAAGATGTTCGAAAGCGTATCTCATTAATTACGTATACGATGGTAGTGTATTTGGTTAGCACAATTTGTTTGTTTTTTTATATGCTTTTAAAAGGGGAGTCATTTGGCCCTTATCCTGCTTCTACCTGGATGTGGTTTTTATTGCTTGCAATTATTCCGAACCTATTGGGTCACACCTTATTTAATTGGGCTGTGAAATACGTTAGTACAAATGTTATTTCTGTAGCGATCTTATTCGAACCAATAGGGGCTGCGATTCTAGCTTACTTTGTATTCTCGGAGAAATTAATTGCAACCCAAGTAGCAGGCGGTATTATTGTTATGTTGGGATTAATGTTTTTTATTATTGATCTGAAAAATATCAAGAATTTATTTAGAAAAAAAGCTTGATTAATAAATTGATATGTTATATAGTATTACTTGTCCTCAACAAGACAACCTTTTTTAGAAGAGTGTTTCGAAAAAAGTTATTGACTGCTTAGTGAGGATGAGTTATACTATTAAAGTCGCTGTTTAAATGAAGTGGTTGTTTTTCTTGACCTAAATCATGAAATGTGATAAGGTGTAAAAGTCACTTTTAAAAAGCGGTATAAATGAACCTTGAAAACTGAA
>NZ_QWEI01000040.1 GCF_003515775.1 Ureibacillus yapensis
ATAATAAAATCTAAATTTTATTTTTCATTATATCAACTTTAATATTGGTGGTCGCCCTTCTAAATACACGGGTAGGTTAGAGAAGAAAATATAAAAAAAAGAAGCCAAATTTTTAATAAGTTTGGCTTTAAATGATGTATGTTTTAAGAAAATGAAAAGGTAAGAAATTATCTTAAAGTTGTATTATATTCTGTAAGTTTATCTCCGTATAGGACATACTAAACTCAATATTCTTAAACAATAACAAAATCTATATTTATGCTTCTGTTTTTTTATTTGATCAATTGCAACTAGTAGCCGTATGGAC
>NZ_QWEI01000005.1 GCF_003515775.1 Ureibacillus yapensis
TCAGTTTTCAAGGTTCATTTTACCGTCACCTCTTGGCGACTTACTTATAATAACAAGTTTATAACATTAAGTCAACACTTTTATTGAAAAAGATTAATTTAACTTAAAAATTCCTCTATTTACTATAAAACTGTGAATGTTGTTTTGATAGTATATCATATCTTCTTGTAGAAATAAATTTTCAAATAAATAAAATTTCAACAAAGACTATCTATTACTTTATCTTTTTTCAATAACTAAATGCAAGAAGGGGTTTGGCAAAAAACCAAACCCCTTCTTGCATTTAAACTGGATAAGTTTTTCTTAGTCCGGAATCACTTTTGAAATGTATAAGCTTCTTTGTTTGGAAAGATCGATAATTTCCCCAGTATTTAATAGTTTTACTAATGGACGTGTAGGAGAAAAACTATTAATATACATAATTTTTGCATGCTCTAGATTTGATAATTCTATCAACGTTCCGATTGGCAGAGTAGCAATTAACTGAACAAGAGCTTCCACAACTTTAATATCGAACTTGCCAAACTCTGTTCCTTTGAACATTTCAATTACTTTAAATGGCGATTCTTTAGAGCGATAAAAACGTTCACTGGTCATGGCATGGAAAGTATCCGCTACGGCAATGATTTGGGCGAATGTGGAAATCTTGCCTAACTTTATACCTTCCACATATCCGCTTCCATCCAAACGTTCATGATGCTGATAAATCGCAAGTTTCATTTCATCTTTCATAGCAGGCAAATTTGCTATCATTTTAAAACTGAATAAGGGATGCTTTCGGATTAAAAGAAATTCGTGTTCTGTTAAAGTACCTTGCTTTTCGCGAATCGATTGAGGAACTTTCGCCATCCCACAGTCTGCCAATACACCTGCAATGGCAATTTGCAGGACAAACCCGCGCTCATAACCAAGTTTATTTGCAATACTAGCACTGATTAGTCCTGTGGCAATGCAGTGGTGATACAAGTAATTTTTAGGAATTGAATAATTATTTAATTTAAAAAGGATGGCACGATCGTTTAATATTTCATCAACTAATGGCAGAATAATTTCCCTGATTTTTGTAATTTCGATTTTGGCTCCCGATTCCCAAGAGAAAAATACTTTCTCAAATTCTTCAACTGCATCGTTGTATCTTTTCTCAAATGTTGCAGCTGATGGCCGTATTTCTAATTCTTCCATCTCTTGCTCTATATCATCGTTCATAAAGTCTTGATGCTTTTCATTTCCATCTAATTCAATCGGAACTTTCAAAACATGGAATGCTTTAAGAACATTTAAATGATTGGGAGTAATTAACGTATTTTTATGTATAATCGGATATTTCGTATTCGCGAAGATATCTTCTGCCACTATTCTTCCAATTCGAAGGTCATTAAGATTTATATAAGCGGTTTCCAACCTAAAAACCTCTCTTCTTTAAATGTTAAATACACTTTTTTATAATCAATCATTTTTGACTTAATCGAATTATACAATACTTTTTCCATTTTTTACTCATAAAATAATAAAATTTTGGTAATTTCTTCTCTTCTCTTATGAATTTCTTCATTAAGCATAAACAAAAATAACCAGTAGGCTTATAAAAGCTACTGGTTACTAATGTTTGTTGCTTATTCATTTTCAGAATCTGGTGCTGGAGGTTCTTCCACTATTTCGATCGTATCCGATTCCTCGTTTACATTCCCATGTTCTGAGCTCTCTAACATTTCTTCTTCTTCAACTTTTTTGACGCGTGCCACTGTGGCTACAAGTTCTTCATCGGAAAGACGGATTAACCGGACACCTTGCGTACTTCTGCCAATCACCGAGATATCATTTACATCCATGCGAATCAAAATGCCATGGATTGTAATAAGCATGATGTCTTCAGTTCCATCCACTGTTTTCACTGCACACATTGGGCCATTTTTATCCGTAATATGAATGGTTTTTAAACCTATTCCTCCACGGCTTTGAAGACGGTATTCAGATTCAGGCGTTCGTTTTCCATACCCTTTTTCTGTAACAACCAAAATCTCATGCCCTGGTTCCACAATTTCCATGCCAACTACGTAATCGTCTTCACGTAATTTAATGCCTCGTACACCTGAAGCAGTACGTCCCATTGAACGAATTTCTTCTTCCTTGAAACGGATCAACATCCCATTATGCGTACCGATAATGATATCTTTTGTTCCGTCTGTTAAACGAACTGAAATCAAATCATCATCTTCATGTAGGTTAATCGCAATTAAACCGTTTGTACGAATATGGGCAAACTGTGAAAGCTGCGTACGTTTAGTAATCCCTGTTTTAGTGGTAAAGATTAAGTAAGCATCTTCTTTAAATTCGTCTACGCGAATCATTGCTGTTACTTTTTCTTCTTTTTCAAGGTTTAGCAGGTTTACGATTGGAAGGCCTTTTGCTGTGCGGCCAAATTCAGGAATTTCGTATCCTTTTGCACGGTATACTTTCCCTTTTGTTGTAAAGAATAAAATTGTATCATGCGTGGATGAGAATAATAAATGTTCTACGAAATCATCATCATTCGTACCCATACCTTGAACGCCCCGACCGCCGCGTTTTTGGCTGCGATAGGTGTTTGAGGCAAGTCTTTTTATGTAGCCATTGTGCGTTAAAGTAAGGACGGAATCCTCACGTGGAATTAAATCCTCATCTTCAATCATTTCGATTCCGCCAGAAGCAATTTCTGTGCGGCGTGTATCATTATAGCGTTCTTTAATTTCCGTTAATTCCGTCTGAATGATTTCGATGATTTTGCCTTCATCTGCTAGGATTGCTTTCAGTTTGGCGATTAACGCTTGAAGCTCTTGATATTCATTTTCAATTTTTTCACGTTCCAATCCGCTTAAACGGACAAGACGCATATCCAAAATTGCCTGCGCTTGACGGTCACTTAAAGTAAACCGTTCCATTAAAACCGGTTTTGCTTCATCACCGGAACGGGATGAACGAATAATTGAGATGATCTCGTCAATATGATCAAGAGCAATTCTTAAACCTTCTAAAATATGAGCCCGATCTTCTGCTTTTCTAAGCTCAAATTGAGTACGGCGTGTAATTACTTCTTTTTGGTGCTCCAAGTAGTAATGCAATACTTCCTTTAAGCTTAAAACTCTTGGTTGGCCATTAACCAAAGCAAGCATATTCACACCAAAATTAGATTGCATTGCCGTTTGTTTATATAAATTATTTAGAATGACATTTGCATTCGCATCTTTGCGAATTTCCATTACAATCCGCATACCTCGGCGGTCGGATTCATCTCGTAAATTGGTAATGCCATCTATTTTTTTGTCTCGTACCAATTCCGCAATTTTTTCGATTAATCGCGCTTTATTTACTTGATAAGGAAGCTCGTGAACAAGAATTGTTTCTTTTCCGTTCGCTTTCGTTTCAATCTCCGCATTGGCACGAACCGTAATTGAACCACGGCCTGTTTCATACGCACGACGGATTCCGCTGCGTCCTAAAATGATTCCGCCTGTTGGAAAGTCAGGGCCAGGGATGATTTCCATCAACTCTTCTGTGGTAATTGCCGGATTTTCCGATAATGCAATTACCGCATCGATTGTTTCACCTAGTTGATGCGGTGGAATATTTGTTGCCATTCCAACGGCAATACCGGATGTCCCATTTAACAACAAGTTTGGAATACGTGCAGGCAACACAACTGGTTCCTTTTCGTTTCCATCATAGTTATCTTGGTAATCGATTGTATCTTTATTGATATCCCGGAGCATTTCCATTGTAATTTTGGACATCCGGGATTCTGTATAACGCATGGCTGCAGCCCCATCGCCATCGATTGAACCGAAGTTTCCATGCCCATCGACTAACATGTAGCGATAACTGAAATCTTGCGCCATACGAACCATGGCATCATAAATGGACGAGTCACCATGCGGGTGATATTTCCCCATTACGTCCCCAACAATACGGGCGCTCTTTTTGTAAGGCTTATCAGATGTATTTCCCAATTCCTGCATCCCATATAAAATACGGCGATGTACAGGTTTTAGACCGTCACGAACATCCGGTAATGCACGTGAAACGATTACGCTCATCGCATAATTTAAAAACGATGTTTGGACTTCTTCACTAATTTTTATTCCTTTTACACCTTCGTGTTGACTTTCAGACACAAGGAAGACCTCCTTTCAAAACGGTCATATCAGATTCGCCTTGGTATATATTTATATGGCTGTTGTTGTTGTTGTTGTTGTTGTTGCTGTCGCTTCGCTTTCGCACAGAATAAACCATTTGTTGCTGTCGCTTCGCTTTCGCACACTAAAAAAAGTGCAGCATATAGTTAAATATCCAAGTTTTGTACATAAACAGCGTTTTCTTCGATAAAACGTCTACGAGGTTCAACCTCGTCACCCATTAACTCCTGGAATATCTGATCTGCTCGCATCGCATCATCCAGTTCCACTTTCAAAAGTGTACGGTGTTCTGGGTCCATTGTTGTATCCCATAATTGTTCAGCATTCATTTCACCTAAACCTTTATAACGTTGTACGACTGGTTTTGGCATGCTGGAAAGGCGGTTCAATATTTCTTGCAGTTCTTCGTCTGAATAGCAGTACTCCACATGTTTACCTTGTTTAACTTGATAAAGAGGTGGTTGAGCAGCATAAATATAGCCCGCTTCGATTAATGGGCGCATGAAACGGAAGAAAAATGTAAGCAGCAAAATACGGATATGTGCGCCATCTACGTCCGCATCTGTCATAATAACGATTTTATGATAACGCGCTTTTTCCAAGTCGAATTCGTCGCCAATTCCTGTACCAAAGGCAGTGATCATGGCACGAATTTCAGCATTGGATAATATACGGTTCAAGTTGGCTTTCTCAACGTTCAAAATCTTTCCGCGCAGTGGCAAAATGGCTTGGAAGTAACGATCGCGGCCTGATTTTGCCGATCCACCCGCAGAGTCACCCTCAACGATATAGATTTCTGATTCGGCAGGGTTTGTTGACGTACAATCTGCCAATTTACCAGGCAAGCTGGATATTTCCAAAGCAGATTTGCGTCGTGTGAATTCACGCGCTTTTTTTGCTGCAACTCGAGCACGTGCTGCCATCAAACCTTTATCCACAATTTTACGTGCAATAGCAGGGTTTTCTAGCATAAAACGTTCGAAGCCTTCAGAAAATAGGGAGTTCGTGATGGAACTTACTTCGGAGTTTCCTAATTTTGTTTTTGTTTGCCCTTCAAATTGCGGCTCAGGGTGTTTAATCGACACAATGGCTGTTAACCCTTCACGTACATCTTCCCCTGAAAGGTTGGCATCAGAATCTTTTAACAATCCGTTTTTACGCGCATAATCATTTATGACGCGAGTAAGGGCCGTTTTAAAACCTGATTCATGTGTACCACCTTCATAGGTATTGATATTATTGGCAAATGAATAAATATTTGATGAGAATCCTTCGTTGTACTGCATGGCAATCTCAACGCTGATCCCGTCTTTTTCATTCATAATATCAATCGGTTCATGAATTGGTTCTTTTGATTTATTTAAATGTTCAACGTATTCACGAATACCGCCTTCGAAATGGAAGCTATCCGAACGGATTTCTTCTTCTCTTTCGTCTTGAATCGTGATGCGGATTCCACGATTTAAATAAGCTAATTCCCGGATACGCGTCGCTAAAATATCATACTCATAGACCGTTGTTTCTTTGAAAATTTCCGGGTCTGCCTTAAAACGTGTAGTTGTTCCTGTTTCATCAGTATCTCCAACCACTTTTAATGGCTGCACCGTTTTGCCTCGTTCAAATACAATGGAGTGAATATGCCCATCACGTTTTACAAATACCTCTGTAGTGACAGACAAGGCATTTACTACGGATGCCCCTACACCATGCAATCCACCTGAAACCTTATAACCGCCGCCGCCAAATTTACCTCCGGCGTGCAAGACAGTCATAATAACTTCCACAGCCGGCATGCCCATTTTTTCTTGAGTATTAACCGGAATTCCTCGGCCATTATCTTCAACACGAATCCAATTATCTTTTTCGATTGCAACAGTAATATGATCGCAGAAACCAGCCAAGGCCTCATCAATACTATTATCCACGATTTCCCAAACTAAATGGTGAAGCCCTTTGGAGCTTGTGGAGCCGATATACATCCCTGGACGTTTACGAACAGCTTCTAGACCTTCTAAAACCTGAATCTGATCGGCATCATATGCTTGTTGTACTTGTTTCTCTTCTAAAGCCACCATATTCACCTACTCTTTCATTACCTCAGTATGTGTCAAATATAAAAAGCTTTAAACTTTCTATACATCTTTTTCAACTTATAAGGACATAATTTCTAATGCACCTAAAGCCTGCTTTTGGACTTGCTGCACTGAATTACTTTATTCGCTCTCTACTGCACCCTGTTTCACGTGAAACATCTTGGCATGTTGTATTGTTTCATGGTGAATCCCATCAACACTTGTTGTTGTGACAAACGTTTGCACTTCACCTTGAATGGTATTTAATAAATGTGATTGGCGATAATCATCCAGCTCTGACAATACATCATCCAAGAGAAGAATGGGTGCTTCTTTGGTTTCTTGTTTAATCAACTCTATTTCGGCAAGTTTTAAAGAAAGTGCTGTTGTGCGTTGCTGACCTTGCGAGCCATATGTTTGAACATCATAGTCGTTGACAAAGAACTGCAAATCGTCTCGGTGCGGACCGACTAATGTTACGCCCCTTTCAAGCTCCCTCTTTTTGACCTCTGCCAATTTTTGTTCAAGATATGTAGCCATTTCTTCTTGTGACCAATCGGGATTCAAACCGGAAGGCGCTCGATACTTGATGGTCAATTTCTCGAGACCGCGCGATATGCCGGAATGGATTTTTTCGGCCCACTCTTGTAAAAGGTCAATAAACTGCAATCTTTTGCGAATAATTTGGACAGCCGATTGAATATATTGCTCAGTATAAATAGCAAATAAAACATCATCAATGTGCTGTTTCCCTTGATTTATTTTCAGTAAATGATTGCGCTGTTTCAAAAGTTTCTGGAATGTTAAAAGTTCATGCAAATAAACAGGGGAAATCTGGCCAATTTCCATGTCAATAAAACGGCGTCTTATTTGCGGGCTCCCTTTTACAACATTCAGATCCTCCGGTGCAAACATTACGACGTTCATTTGTCCGATATAATTACTTAATTTTGTTTGTTCCAAATGGTTAATTTTTCCTTTTTTACCCTTTTTGCTAATCGAAAGCTCCATGGGTATGCTGCCATAACGGTTTTTTACAACACCATCTATTTTACCATAGTCTGCATCCCAACGTATCAATTCTTTATCATTGCTTGTTCGATGCGATTTGGCCATTGCCAAAACAAAAATGGATTCCATGACATTTGTTTTGCCCTGTGCATTTTCACCAATGAATACATTAATTTTAGGAGAGAATTGTAAATCCAATGTTTCGTAGTTGCGATAATTTGTTAATTTTAAATGCTCAATGAACATTTAATTTTCCTCATTCTTGTTCACGATGACAAATCTGCCGCAACCGGGAATATTTACAACATCGCCATGACGTAATTTGCGTCCACGGCGCGAATCGACTTCACCGTTCACGTAGACATCATTTTCTTGAAGAAACCATTTAGACATGCCACCTGAACTAATGGCGTCCGTTATTTTTAAAGCTTGAGCCAGTGTTATAAACTCCGTATCGATTACAATTTCATCCAAATCAATTCATCCTCCGTTACACGTACATCTATCCTTCTATCATACCGAAAAATTATAAAAAAATCCAAGGAAAGCAGAATCCAAGAAATGGGCCCGTTAATTAATGGCCATAAAGGGGGAAATTTAAAAGAGCGCCTCTAAAGAGAGACGCTCCGGAACGATCGATTAATACGTTCTGACCGGAAGGATTAATTGCAAAATAGCATCATCATGTACTGAACGAAGAATAAATGGACGCATTGCACCAGTGAATTGGATGACTACATCTTGCCCATCAATCGCTTTTAACGCTTCCATCATGTATTTTGCACTAAAGGAAATTTTCAGGTTTTCCCCTTCCAATGTTTCCACTTGAATTTGTTCCTCAACTTTCCCGATTTCAGGTGAATTGGAGGAAATTTCGACAATGTTGCCATCAAACGTTTCAAAACGGACCACGTTGTTGCGATCTTCACGTGCCAATAAAGAAGCACGGTCAATTGCCTGTAATAGTGCTTTCCCGTTGATCGTGATATTTGTTTTAAATTCTTCAGGGATTAAACGTGAAGTTTCTGGATAATTCCCTTCAAGCAAACGAGAGAAGAACAATACATTATCAGCTTTAAATAAAACTTGTTGGTTTGTAATCACGATTTCAACCGGATTTGTAGTATCCCCCAGGATTTTATTTAACTCATTCAAGCTTTTCCCCGGAATGACAACCGAAGCAATATCCGACGGCAATTGTTCAACTGTTGTTTTTCTTCTTGCCAGTCGGTGGCTGTCTGTCGCTACACATACTAATTCGTCATTATTGATTTGCCAATTGACACCTGTTAATACAGGACGGCTTTCAGAAGTTGAAACAGCAAATACTGTTTCGCGAATAATCGATTTTAATAAATCAGCTGGCATTGCAAATTGCTGATCTGTCGATACTTCGGGCAATAGTGGATATTCGGAAGCATCCGATCCGATCAGGTGGAATTCGGATTTTCCTGAGCGAATATGTGTTTGCAAACCATTTGAAACTTCAATTTCCACATCATTCGTCGGCAACTTGCGGACAATTTCGTTGAACATGCGCGCTTGCAGCACAATGGAACCTGTTTCGGAGATATTGATTAATTGGTCTCCATCTTCTTCAACTGGGATAAATGTTTGAATTGTAATATCTGCATCCGATCCAGTTAGCGTGATTCCCTCTTCTGTTACATCAATTTTGATTCCCGTTAAAATTGGAATCGTTGTTTTGGAACTTACCGCTTTCATGACATTGTTTAATCCGTCTAGTAAACGATCTCGCATAATATCAAATTTCATCGTTATACCTCACTTATAAATATTATTATTTTTTTAAAAGATATTAATAGATATAGTAATAGGGCCTGTGGATTTGTGTATAACTTATTGAAACATGCTTAAGACCAAGCTATCCACATGTTGATAAGTTGTGAATAAAAATGTTGGAAACTCATTTAGTTATCCACAAGATTATTTGCCCAAAACACTACGAATTTGTTTAATATCTTGCTGCAGGATTTGATCTTCCTTTAGCAGCTTTGCAATTTTTTCGTGTGCATGGATGACTGTCGTATGGTCGCGTCCTCCAAATTCTTCCCCGATTTTTGGAAGTGAGAAGTCGGTTAACTCGCGGGACAGATACATCGCAACTTGTCTAGGAAAGGCAATGGATTTCGTGCGTCTCTTCGCAGAGAAGTCTTCCAGCCTAATATTAAAATGCTCTCCAACAGCAGTCTGGATATCCAATATGGTAATCATGCGTGGTTTTGCATTTGGAATGATATCTTTTAAAGCTTGTTGAGCAAGCTCCGTCGAGATATCTTGGTTTACTAAAGAGGAAAATGCAACAACGCGAATTAAAGCACCCTCCAACTCACGGATATTGGTATCGATTTGATTGGCAATATAGTGCATGACTTCGTTCGGGATATCCAATCCATCCGCTTTTGCTTTTTTGCGCAAGATGGCAATACGCGTTTCCAGGTCTGGTGGTGTAATATCCGTAATCAATCCCCATTCAAAGCGGGATCGCAGCCGATCTTCCAATGTTGGAATCTCTTTTGGGGGCCGGTCACTTGAGATAACGATTTGTTTTGATTCTGTATGCAGCGTGTTGAATGTATGGAAAAACTCTTCTTGTGTAGATTCTTTTCCTGCTAAAAATTGAATATCGTCAATTAATAAAACATCGACATTGCGGTATTTATTGCGGAAATCTACAGCTTTGTTATCACGGATTGAATTAATGAATTCATTTGTAAATTTCTCTGATGATAAATAAACAACTTTCGCATTTGGATTATGTTCAAGGACATAATGTCCAATGGCATGCATTAAGTGTGTTTTCCCTAATCCTACTCCCCCATAGATAAAGAAAGGATTATACGCTTTTGCGGGTGCTTCAGCCACTGCAAGTGATGCAGCGTGGGCAAAGCGATTTCCTGCCCCGATGACGAATGTATCGAAGGTATATTTGGGATTTAGCATGCCTGGAGTGACTTCCGCATGCTCGTCATCATGTTTTGCCTGAATTACCGGAGCGGGTAAATCAAGGCTATCGTCCTGATCTTTTTGAACAACAAATTTAATCAGCAAGTCTTCACCTGTAAGTTCAGATAAAATGCCCGCGATTAGATGAACATAATGATTTTCAAGCCAATCACGAGCAAATGAGTTAGGCGCGGCAATCGTAACATTCGACCCTCTATAAGAGAGTAGTTTCGTTGATTTAAGCCACGTCTCAAAGCTTGGTTTTGAAATTTTTTGTTCTACTTGTGCCAGGACATTTTTCCATAATTCTTCTAAATGTTCCAAGCTTTAAACTCCTTTTCATGTATATTTTCCATTACAAAAAAATAAACTACATCTATATATGATTGATATCAAAAAATGAAGCAAATCTGTTTGAGACAAGCATTTCGAACAATTTATAAAAAGATGCTTTTATAAGCTTGATACAAAACTGTGAATGTAGTTAAAAACATATTCACAGCTTGTGGATAACAATTATCCATAAGCTGTGTTAAAGTTTGTCCACAAGTTATTAACATTCTGTGGATAATATATTTCCCAGACAACATTTCCACAAAGGAAAACACAATTATCGTAACAAAAAAAGATTGTCATTTCAATAGCTGATACACTTTATCCACACTACAGCATTTTATTCACCGTCAAGTTGTCCACAGGGATGGGATTTGTGCAAAACTTGTAAATAACTCCTGTGGATAAAAAATAGCTTAAAAAAATTATCCACAATGGCTGTTTGCAATGAACAGTAAACTTTGTGGATAAATTTTTAATTGAAACTTACATGGATCCAGAGAGTGGTTTTGGAGGGTATATACTTAAATAAAATAATTCATTGACAAGGAGTTTCCCTTTTTTATATAATGTTATGGTCTGTATGTAGGATAGTATTACTTTCATAAATGGAGGTGTCATATATAATGAAACGCACATATCAACCGAAAAAACGTAAACACAGTAAAGTACATGGTTTCCGTGCACGCATGAGTTCAAAAAACGGACGTAAAGTTTTAGCAGCTCGCCGTCGTAAAGGAAGAAAAGTATTATCAGCATAAGTCCACTGAACCTCTTCAGTGGCTTTTTTTTTCTGATAAAAGGTGATGCAAAGATAAAGGAGTAGCAGGTGAAGGAATGAAGAAACGCCAACGCATTAAGAAAAATGAAGATTTTCAGAAGGTGTTCAAAAAGGGGAAATCCTTCGCAAATCGCCAATTTGTTGTGTATTGCCTGCCAAAAGAGGATCAGGCAGAATTTCGCATTGGGCTTTCCGTCAGTAAAAAAATTGGGAAAGCCGTGACAAGAGTTCAAATAAAACGCTATATTCGCCAAGTTTTTCTGGAGTTGAAAGAAGATCTGAAGCAGGATATGGATTATGTTATTATCGCCCGAAACCAGGCGGCCACATTAAATTTTCATGAAACGAAAAAAAGCATTGAGCATGTGCTGAAAATTGCGAAAGTGCTTAAAAAGAAAAGTTAGTTTGAGTTGCCATTTAACTGATATAAAAATGACATAGATTGATGATTCTTCATCATAAGGATTGCTTTGAATGAAACAAGTAGTAGAGTGTAAGCGTCTACACGTGGTAAAATAGCAGAAAAAAGTGATAAGTACTGTAGGAGGATGAAGGTTGAAGAAAAGACATTGGATGATTCTGGCGATTGTTTCAGTAGCATTATTGCTATCTGGATGTACAGAATTTGATCAACCCATCTCATCTGAAAGCCAAGGTTTTTGGAATGAGTTTATCGTTTGGCCATTAGTATCAGCTATTAGTTATTTCGCTGATTTATTGGGAACGTATGCCTGGGGGATTATTGCGGTAACAATTATTATCCGCCTAGTTTTACTTCCGCTGACTATTAAACAAGTTAAAAGCTCGAAAAAAATGCAAGAAATCCAACCCAAAATGAAAGAGTTGCAGCAAAAATATGCGTCAAAAGATGCCGTAACTCAGCAAAAGTACCAACAAGAAGTGATGGCACTTATGCAAAATTCGGGTGTAAATCCCGCGGCTGGATGTTTGCCGGTATTTATTCAAATGCCTATTCTTATTGGTTTCTACCATGCAATCAGTCGGATGAATGCGACACCTGCCTTTGATTTAGGTACATTCCTTGTATTCCCATTAACAGAACCAAGCATTTTCCTGGCTATCTTGGCTGGTTTGATTCAATATGGTGTGTTAATGACCGGACCTGCAATGGACAACCCTCAAATGAAAGTCATGATGTACATTATGCCATTAATGATCATTGGTTTTGGTGTAGTATTGCCAGCAGCATTATCATTATATTGGGTGGTCGGAAATATAATTTCCGTTATACAAAACCTTGTTATTTATAAACCTTGGAATAGAAAAAAATCAGAACCTGCTATTACAGGAGGAGCGAAAAAGTGAAACAAATTACGCAATTAGGCGCGACAGTAGAAGAAGCGATCTCAATAGCGTTACAACAGCTTAATACTACTCGTGAGCAAGTAGAAGTTGAAGTTTTACAAGAAGCGAAAAAAGGATTTTTAGGTTTTGGAGCACGTCAAGCCAAAGTTCGTGTTGCGGTAAAAGAGGAAGAAGAAAAACTTTCGAATGAAATCGAAGACGAACAGCCGGATGTGTCAATCCCGGTACAAGAAGTGCCTGTTCTGCCAAAAGAGGAAGCAATAATAGAAACAACAATGCAAAATCCTGATGAGGAAGCAGGGACAGCAGTTGAAAAAGAAGATCCCATCGAATCTGCAAGGGACTACTTAAATAGTATTGCAAAGGAAATGGGCATTGATGATTTAACTATCGAGACAGAAAAACAGGGGAAAAACCTTTTATTTAAAATGCAAAGCGAAAAAGCAGCACTTTTAATCGGAAAGCGCGGAGCTACATTGAATTCCCTGCAACAGTTAACACAACTAATCGTAAACAAAAATGCAAAATCATTTTTGATGGTAAAGCTGGATGTCGAAGATTACCGCGAACGCCGCCAAGCAGCATTGGAACTACTCGCGGAACGAATGGCTGAAAAGGCGGTTTATACAGGAAGAAAAGTAGCGCTTGAACCAATGCCTTCTTATGAAAGAAAGATTATTCATAACGCATTATCCAATCGGGTAGATATTGAAACTTACTCGGAAGGCACAGAGCCTCATCGACATTTAGTCATTGAACCAGTTAGATAAAAAAACACATACAGACTTCCAAACGGCCTTGTTTTTCAAGGCCGTTTTCTTTTGGCCAAAAGATCCGTTTAAAGGGAATCATGTGGTTTTTTTATCGCAAGATTTTATCCACATGTGGAAAAACTGCTTTGCTTTCGCATCTGGCTAAAATATGTTATTCTAAATTGTTAGTAAATGCTGTCGTCGGAGTTATTCACATGTGGATAACTTTATTTAATTTTCACAAGATAAAAAAGATAGTATTGCTTGTTGCAAGAGGAGAGAAATCAATATACAAAGGATTGAACTTCAGTCGACACAAGCAAATTCGCCAAGGCGGATTCTATTAGGAGGATTAAAATGAATTATGATACGATTGCTGCCATTTCCACGCCAATGGGTGAAGGTGCCATTGCCATCGTCCGTTTAAGTGGAGATGAAGCAGTTCATATAGCAAATAAAATATTTAAATCGCCAAGTGGAAAACAGCTGATGGATGAAAAGTCACATACCATCCATTATGGGCATTTAATCGAGCCGCGCACAGAGGAAGTAGTCGAAGAGGTTATGTTATCGCTAATGCGTGCTCCGAAGACTTTCACTCGCGAAGATGTAGTTGAAATCAACTGCCATGGAGGCATTGTTTCAGTTAATCGCGTCTTGCAGCTTGTCTTGCAGAATGGCGCACGGTTGGCCGAGCCAGGGGAATTTACAAAACGTGCTTTCTTGAATGGCCGTATTGATTTATCGCAGGCTGAGGCAGTAATGGATTTAATCCGCGCCAAAACCGATCGCGCAATGAATGTTGCACTGGGCCAGATGGATGGAAAACTTTCACGTTTGATCGGCCAATTGCGCCAAGCATTAATCGAGACATTGGCGCATGTAGAGGTTAATATAGATTATCCTGAGTATGATGATGTAGAAGAAATGACCATTCCGGTACTTTTGGAAAAGTGTACTTGGGTTCGAGATGAAATCACCAAGCTTCTGCAAACATCATCGCAAGGGAAAATATTGCGTGAAGGATTATCCACGGTCATCTTAGGAAGACCGAATGTCGGAAAATCGTCACTATTAAATAGTCTGGTTCATGAGAATAAGGCAATTGTTACTGATGTTGCAGGTACTACTCGTGATATTATAGAAGAGTATGTGAATGTGCGTGGGGTGCCTTTACGTCTGGTCGATACAGCCGGTATTCGCGAGACAGAAGATATCGTTGAACGCATAGGTGTAGAAAGATCACGCCAAGTATTAAAAGAAGCTGATTTGATTCTATTGGTGTTAAACTCGGCGGAAACTCTTTCGGAAGAAGATGAACGTCTATTTGAAACGATTCAAAATATGGACTTCATCGTTGTTGTGAACAAAACAGATCTGCCACAGAAAATTGATTTGGAAAAAGTAAAAGAATTAGCGAATGGCCGACCTGTCGTCACAACGTCGATTTTGCAGGAAGAGGGAATTATCGAGTTGGAAGAAGCCATCGCCAAGACGTTCTTTGAAGGGCAAGTAGAAGCAAATGATTTAACTTATGTTTCAAATGCTCGCCATATTGCACTATTGCACCAAGCAAAATCAACAATGGAAGATGCTATTGATGCAGCGCATGCCGGTGTTCCAGTGGATATGATTCAAATAGATGTAACAAAAACGTGGGAACTGTTAGGTGAAATTGTCGGTGATACAGTACAGGAAAGCTTGATCAACCAGCTTTTCTCTCAATTCTGTTTAGGAAAATAAATGATTATCATTCATTATTAAAGGAAGGAAGAAACGGCATGACAACATATGAAGCAGGCCAATATGATGTGATTGTCATCGGTGCAGGCCATGCGGGTGTAGAATCTGCATATGCCGCAGCCAAAATGGGTGCAAAAACACTCATGGTGACAATCAATCTCGATATGATCGCCTTTATGCCATGTAATCCATCAGTGGGTGGACCGGCAAAAGGAATCGTTGTCCGTGAAATTGACGCACTTGGCGGTGTGATGGGGAAAGTCATCGATAAAACACATATCCAAATGCGCATGTTAAATACAGGGAAAGGACCAGCAGTACGTGCATTACGAGCACAAGCAGATAAAGTCCTTTACCAACGTGAAATGAAACGCTTATTAGAGGAAGAAGAAAATTTAACGATACACCAAGCGATCGTAGATGAATTAATCGTGGAAGATGATGAAGTACGCGGTGTCATTACACAGACAGGCGGAATTTACCGTGCGAAATCTGTTATTGTGACAACAGGTACGTACTTGCGCGGTGAAATTATTATCGGAGACTTAAAATACTCAAGTGGACCGAATAATCAACAGCCATCCATTAAATTGGCAGACAATTTGCGTGAACTTGGTTTTGACATGGTTCGCTTTAAAACAGGTACACCACCACGTGTAGACAGCAAAACGATTGATTATAGCAAAACCGAAATCCAGCCAGGTGATGATGTGCCTCGTGCCTTCAGTTTTGAAACAACTGAATTCATCATGGATCAAATTCCATGCTGGTTGACGTATACAAGTCCGGAAACACACCAAATTATTAATGATAATTTGGATAAAGCACCGATGTATACAGGGTTGATTACTTCAGAAGGGCCGCGTTATTGCCCATCAATCGAAACGAAAATCGTACGCTTCAATGACAAACCGCGCCACCAACTTTTCCTTGAGCCGGAAGGGCGCGATACGCAAGAAGTGTATGTGCAAGGTCTTTCAACAAGCATGCCGGAACATATTCAGCGCCAAATGCTGAAAACCATTCCTGGCTTGGAAAAAGCCGAAATGATGCGTGCCGGCTATGCAATTGAATATGATTCAATCGTACCAACGCAACTATGGCCAACATTGGAAACAAAACGGATTAAAGGTCTCTATACGGCAGGTCAAATTAACGGAACAAGCGGCTATGAAGAAGCCGCGGGGCAAGGCTTAATGGCAGGGATCAATGCCGCCGCTAAAGTATTGGGTAAAGAAGAAGTGATTTTAAAACGTTCCGATGCTTATATCGGTGTATTAATCGATGATTTGGTAACAAAAGGAACTAACGAGCCATATCGTTTATTAACTTCCCGGGCAGAATACCGATTATTGCTTCGACATGATAACGCTGATTTACGTTTAACGGAAATGGGCTTTAACTTAGGGTTGATTTCAAAAGAACGTTATGAAAAATTCATTGTGAAAAAAGAGCAAATCGAAGCAGAGATTGCACGCCTTCGTGAAGTAATTATTAAACCGAATGAAACAACGCAGGAAGTGATTCGTTCCGTTGGTGGGGCGGAGTTGAAAGACGGCATTCGGGCTGCAGATCTGGTAAAGCGAACGGAAATGAACTACGAGTTGGTTTCTTCATTGACGCCGCCGGATATGGAATTTAGCGAAGAAGTAAAAGAACAAATTGAAGTTCAATTAAAATATGAAGGCTATATTCAAAAAGCTTTACAGCAAGTAGAAAAGCTCCATAAAATGGAGAGCAAGAAAATTCCTGAAGATATTGATTATGATGCTATTTCGAGTCTGGCAACAGAAGCACGGGAAAAACTAAAAGAAGTACGTCCATTATCGATTGCACAAGCCTCTCGTATTTCAGGGGTAAATCCTGCCGATATATCCATTTTGGCTGTATATATTGAACAAGGAAAAATTGCACGAGTAAGCAACGAATAACGAATCATCAATTAAACGGGCGTTCGAGTACAAAGATTCTCGGACGCTTGTTCTATTATAAACGAATCGAAACATAAAGGAGATTCCCATGAACGAACAACAATTTATAGAAGCATTAAAAGAGAAGGGGATTGCTTTAACTGACACACAAATAAAGCAGTTCAAAAAATACTTCGAGCTTTTGGTTGAGTGGAATGAAAAAATGAACTTAACAGCCATAACAGATATGGAAAGCGTCTATTTGAAACATTTCTACGATAGCATTAGTGCAAGCTTTTACTTTGACTTCACAAAAGTTGAATCCGTTTGCGATGTAGGGGCAGGAGCCGGGTTCCCGAGTCTGCCAATAAAAATATGCTTCCCTCATTTGCATGTAACGATTGTTGATTCATTAAATAAACGAATTACTTTCCTAAACCATTTAAGCAGTGAATTGCAATTGGACAATGTGAATTTTGTTCACGCTCGTGCCGAAGAATTTGGCCAGAATCCGGTGTATCGGGAAAAATTTGATGTTGTAACCGCCCGCGCGGTAGCGAGACTATCTGTCCTTTCGGAACTTTGTATTCCTTTGGTAAAACAAGGAGGCCATTTTGTAGCTTTGAAAGCGGCAGCCGGTCCGGAAGAGTTGGTAGATGCAAAAAAGGCAATTGCAACTTTTGGCGCTTCATTGAAGGAAGAATTCTCTTATCTTTTACCCGTTGAAGAAAGTGACCGTACATTATATGTATTTGAGAAAGTAAAACCAACGCCAAAAAAATACCCACGCAAACCTGGTGTGCCAAACAAATCTCCTATAATATAAATAAGTGATGAGTAGTGTTCTTCAAAGGGCACTACCTCTTTCTATGTTTAATCCTAATGGTCTATTGTAAACGTTCCACATGAAACATCGAAAATAAATGTGAAAAAATGTATTTGTCACAATTTTTTAGATATAAATTTGTCTCTTTGAGCATACATATTCTATATTTATGTTATTTAATAGATTTTAAATCTATCGAACTCTGTACAATTATAGATTATAATAAGTAATAATATATAAAGTATCTGAGCAAGATAGTTTCCAAAGGTGGTGCCTATTGAATGAAAAGTCCTTTTTCACGTTTTTTCGGAGGCGGAGATAAAGCAAGTTCTGAAGGAAAAGGTGAAGTAGAACAAGTCGCACAAGTTGAAAAAACAAAAGCTGCAGAAGAAGTAGTAAAAATTCCAATCGATAAAATTATTCCAAATCGGTTCCAACCTCGTACAGTTTTTGATGAAGAAAAAATAGAAGAATTATCAAGAACCATTCATACGCACGGTGTAATTCAACCGATTGTGATACGTCGTTTTGATGAGGATCGCTTTGAAATCATTGCCGGGGAACGTCGCTACAGAGCAATGAAGAAACTTGACTGGACAGAAGTTCCGGCCATCGTTCGTGATTTAACGGATAAGGAAACAGCTTCGATTGCCTTGATTGAAAATCTTCAAAGAGAAGAATTAACAGCCATTGAAGAAGCATTAGCTTATCAGCAATTATTAGAACTTCATTCATTAACACAAGAAGCACTTGCTCAGCGTTTAGGTAAAGGTCAATCAACTGTTGCAAATAAGTTACGTTTGTTAAAGCTTCCACAGTTTGTACAGGAAGCAATCTTGAGAAGAGAGATTACGGAACGCCATGCGCGGGCAATGATTTCGGTTAAAGATGAAGAAGTACAAGCCCAATTAATCTCTCTAATAAAAGAATACGACTGGAATGTTCGTCAACTCGAAGAGCATATCCAGCAGCTCAATGCCCCAAAAGAAGAGGAAGCCAAAAAGGAAAAGCCAAAGCGCAAAGCGATCAGTAAAGATATTCGTATTGCATTAAATACGATTAAGCAGTCTCTTTCGATGGTTACAAAGAGCGGGATTAATGTGAAAACCGAGGAAGAAGACAATGAGGATTATTATCAAATTACGGTGCGCATTCCAAAGAAAAAATAGACTGTTAAAATCCCGGGGCCAATTACGAAAACACTCTCTTCCGGCTGCATAAGATTATGAGGGCTTATCGTAGGATTTTGGCGATAAGCCTAGTTTTCTAATGCTAATTATCTATAAACTTCACACCATATCGTTAAAAATTTTGATAAAATAGACTAAATATTGAAACTTGCAAGTGATAAAACCGACAGATGAAAGCAGGTGCAAAAGGCTTGGGAAGAATTATTGCCGTTACAAACCAAAAAGGTGGAGTAGGAAAAACGACTTCATCTGTAAATTTGAGCGCTTGTCTTGCTTATTTAGGGAAAAAAGTTCTTTTAATAGACACTGATCCACAAGGTAATGCTACAAGTGGTGTTGGTATAAATAAAGGTGAAATTCAAAGTTGTATCTATGATGTTTTAATCGATGATGAAGAAGTATCAAATGTGATCCGCCAGTCCAAAGTTGAAAATTTGGATGTCGTACCCGCAACCATCTCACTCGCGGGAGCAGAAATTGAACTGGTTTCCACCATTTCCCGGGAAGTACGATTAAAACATGCGCTTCAGGAAGTAAAAAATCAATATGATTATATTATTATAGACTGTCCTCCTTCTTTAGGCTTGCTAACAATCAACGCACTAACTGCTTCGGATGCCGTGATTATACCGGTACAATGCGAATATTATGCCCTTGAAGGGTTAAGTCAGTTGCTATCAACGGTTCGGCTGGTTCAAAAACACCTGAATCAAAAATTATATATAGATGGTGTCCTTTTAACGATGCTGGATGCACGCACAAATCTTGGTATACAGGTCATTGAAGAAGTGAAAAAGTACTTTCAAGATAAAGTTTACAAAACCATTATCCCCCGCAATGTCCGTTTAAGCGAAGCGCCAAGCCATGGTGAACCAATCATTATTTATGATCCAAAGTCCAGAGGTGCTGAAGTCTATTTAGAGTTAGCAAGGGAAGTGATTAAAAATGGCTAGAGGGCTAGGTAAAGGAATTGGAGCGTTGTTTCCAACAGAAACGTTAGAAAATTTACAGCCTAATGAAGATCAAATCGAGAAAATAGATTTACAAAAACTGATCGTCAATCCTTTTCAACCACGAAAAAAATTTGAGGATGAAGCCATCGAGGAATTGGCTCAATCCATAAAGGAACATGGAATTATCCAACCAATCGTTGTAAGAAAAAAAGGAAAAAAATATGAAATTGTTGTTGGAGAAAGACGTTTCCGTGCTGCAAAACTAGCGAATCTAACTGAAATCCCTGCAATTATAAGAGATTTGACAGAAAATCAAATGATGGAGCTAGCCATTTTAGAAAACCTCCAGCGGGAAGATTTAACACCTATTGAAGAAGCTGAAGCCTATCAGAGTTTAATCGAAAAACTGAATTTTACTCAAGAAGAGCTTGCAAAACGTTTGGGAAAAAGCCGCCCTTATATAACAAACCACCTTCGCTTATTGCAATTGCCCGATTCTGTCATACAATTGATTAACAACGGCGAACTTTCAATGGGACATGGACGTACACTTTTGGGGCTGAAAAATAAAAGAAGAATTCCGGAAGTTGCAGACAAAGTATTGAAGCAATCTTTAAATGTCCGTCAATTGGAAGCTCTTATTAAACAATTGAATGAAGAAGTTTCACGTGAAACTGAAAAAGCCGTAAAAAAGGATATTTTTGTACAAGCTACAGAAACTCAGTTAAGAGAACGCTTTGGAACGAATGTACAAATAAAAAAATCCAAAAATAAAGGTAAGATTGAAATTGAGTTTTATTCCGAGGATGATTTAGAGCGTATCCTGGAAATACTACAACTAGAACAAGAATAGAAAGTGGTGGCGCCAATAATAGGCGCTTTTTTTTTCTAGACAGCACAAAGATTTGTCTAGCTGCGAACGCCAGCTCCTCGACAACTTCGAAACCCTACACTTAATATTGCTGGTGCAGACAAGAGATACAATCGACATTTTTCCCGGCCGGTTGTTAGGGTTTGTGCAAAGCGGTCATGTAGACTATGCTTTCGTCGACGGGGAGCTAAATGGCGTTCTCCACTTCTCTAGTATCGGATTGGAGAAAGTATATGATTTTGTTAGGGTCAATTATAAATGCCCTTTTAATTATTTTAGGAGCATCACTTGGTCGTTTGCTGAAAGGCATTCCCGAAAAAATGAAATCAACGGTATTGTCGATTATAGGGCTCGCTGTTGCCGTGCTGGGCATTGGAATGGGAATGGAAACGACAAATTTTGTTTTTGTTATTATTAGTCTTGTAGTGGGGGCAGTGATTGGAGAATGGCTTGATTTAGATCACCAATTATTTCGGGTTGGAAAGTGGATTGAATCCAAAATAGGGAATCAATCGTCTGAAAACAGTATAGCTGAAGGATTTATAAATGCCACATTATTCTTTGTTATTGGTTCTATGGCTATTTTGGGGGCATTGGATAGCGGGATTCGAAATGATCATTCTATTTTGATTACAAAGGGGATTATTGATGGATTTACCTCGATTGTTTTATCATCGACACTAGGGGTGGGTGTGATGTTGTCTGCAATCCCCGTTTTCCTCTATCAAGGGGCGATTACCCTTTTTGCGGGTGTGATTAGTAAATATATCCCCGATGCTGCATTAGAATTATTTATTCAAGAAATGACAGCAACCGGCGGTGTGATGATCATGGCCATTGGGCTGAATATCGCTGGATTAACGAAAATTCGGGTAGCGAATCTGTTGCCCGGCATCGTTATAGTTGGCGTCATCGTGGCTTTCGTTTTTCTTTTTCAATAAATGGCGTTGCCAAGCAAGCAACAGGGCACGAGCAATCTTATGGCCCATTGAATAGGTCACATTTAAACGAGTATTTTGCAGGACAAGCATCTCCATAAATCCTCCAACATTGACAATTCCTTTAATGGAAATGTCACCGATTGGGGGTAATTCTTTTTTTACAGCCTTTCCTGGAAATAAAGGGCCGTCTTGCAGAACAATATGTCCGATGTTTCGTTCACTTCCTAGACACGCATCAATGGCTACAATATAAGGAGCTGGGGATTTTTGATTTATTTCTTCGATTGTTGATGCTAAATTTATAGCATGCAATGGTTTTTCAAGTGTCCCAATGATCTGGAAAGGGAACGAGTGATAACTCGATAAAAAACTGCCTGTTAAAGGACCGAGCGAATCCCCTGTAGAACGATCGGTTCCAATGCAGCAAAAGATCAACTCTTCATGGTCAAAGGGTATATGGTTTAAGAATAAGTCGCTTAACTGCCACAAGGCACCGGTTTGTTCGTGGTGAACAAATGCATTTAAAGGAACCTTAATAATATTTTTCATAGGCAACCTCACTTTCTTTAAAGTTGATGAATTATGGTAAAAAATGAATGATATTGTAATCAAGTATATTCAAATTTTTGGTTAGTTATACAAGGAGTGGAAAAATGGCTGTAGAAGTTTTAGAAACTCAAACAGAAGAGATTACCAAACTATCGGAAAAAGTATGGAACTATTTTACGGGGCAGGAATTTTGGAGTTTTATCATCACTGCTTCCATCAAAATTACGGCAATTCTTCTGATATCTTATATTGTCACGTTTATCGGGAAAAAAATCATTACCCGTATTCTTACGTTGAAAGTTAAAACACCGATCAATCAAAATGAACGCAGGCAGCAGACCATCATCAAGCTATTGCATAGTACTTTATCTTATTTGGTTTATTTCTCTGCCATGATTGCCATTTTGTCTGCAGTCGAAATTAATATTGGCGGATTGCTGGCAGGAGCAGGGATTGCCGGGTTGGCGATCGGTTTTGGGGCACAAAGTTTAGTAAAAGATATCATTACCGGGTTTTTCATTATCCTGGAGGACCAATTCGGTGTAGGGGATTATATTCGGTTGGATCAGGCTGAAGGTACAGTGACAGAAATCGGGCTGCGAACGACCAAGCTGGTTGGAGGAACTGGAGAGCAATTTATCATTCCAAATGGACAAATTTTGGATGTGGTCAATTTCTCCGTTAACAATTCCAAAGCAATCATTGATATGCAAGTTGCGATTGATGCGGATCTGGAAAAAGTGGAAAACTTGGTAAAAGCATATTTAAAGACATTGCCTTCGAAATTTGAAGAATTGGTCGATGTCCCAACATTCTTGGGTGTACAAAATGTAGTGGGAACAGAAGTAACAATCCGAATTATTGCCGAAACGCAGCCGTTGCAGCATTGGGGAGTGGCGCGGACGATTCGGCGCGATGTGAAAGAAATCTTAGAGAGAAATGGAATTCCAATGGCATATCCTAAGATGATGCTTTATGATCGAGGTAGCAAAGAATCAGGGGGAGAAGAGGCATAATGGAACCAAAAGTATTTGAATTAAATGATGTGGTAGAAATGAAAAAGCAGCATCCATGTGGAACCAATGCATGGAAAATTATCCGCATGGGTGCAGATATCCGCATCAAATGCCAAGGTTGCGGGCATAGCGTCATGATTCCTCGCCGTGAATTCGGCAAAAAAATGAAAAAGGTTATCCAGAAGGCAAACGAGCAGTCTTGATTCTACTCTTCGGTAGTAGTTATACCGATAAATTCAGAACATAAATAGACTTTTTCATCACTTATCCATATAATTAACAATGGCTTTATAAAAACGATTTTTTGGAAGACTTAAACTTTTGGAAAATACAATCAACATATACGAACCAAATCAAAATGGCAGAGAAATAGAAAGGTCGTGTCAGTTATATGTCTTTAACAGCTGGTATCGTAGGTTTGCCGAACGTTGGGAAATCTACATTATTTAATGCAATTACAAAAGCAGGCGCATTGGCTGCAAACTATCCATTCGCAACGATTGATCCTAACGTGGGAGTCGTAGAAGTTCCCGATGCACGTTTAGACAAGCTAACGGAGCTTGTTGAACCGAAGAAAACTGTTCCAACCGCTTTTGAGTTTACGGATATTGCCGGAATCGTAAAAGGGGCATCAAAAGGAGAAGGGCTTGGAAATAAGTTCTTATCCCATATTCGTGAAGTGGATGCAATTTGCCAAGTTGTCCGCTGTTTTGAAGATGAAAATATTACACACGTTTCCGGATCGGTAAACCCGATAGATGACATCGAAGTCATAAATTTGGAGCTTATCTTGGCGGATATGGAATCTGTTGAGAAACGTCTGCAGCGTGTAAGTAAAATGGCGAAACAAAAAGACAAAGAAGCTTTAATTGAGGAACCAATTTTAACTAAAATCAAAGAAGCTTTGGAAATGGAAAAGCCCGCACGTTCGGTTGAATTATCAGATGATGAACTAAAAGTGGTAAAAGGGCTTCACCTGTTGACAATTAAACCAATGTTGTATGTAGCAAATGTTTCGGAAGATGAAGTGGCAGATGCTGACAACAATCCATACGTTCAACAAGTTCGCGAATTTGCAAGTGCGGAAGGTGCCCAAGTCATTACCATCTGTGCGAAGATTGAAGAAGAGATTTCGGAACTGGATGACGAAGAAAAAGCAATGTTCCTTGAAGAATTGGGAATCGAAGAGTCGGGACTTGACCAATTGATTCGTGCTTCATATGATTTGCTGGGCTTGGCCACATATTTTACTGCAGGGGTACAGGAAGTGCGTGCCTGGACATTCCGAAAAGGCATGAAAGCTCCTCAGTGTGCCGGAGTCATCCACTCGGACTTTGAACGCGGTTTTATCCGTGCCGAAACAGTATCTTACGATGATTTAGTGGAAGCTGGATCGATGGCTGCGGCAAAAGAAGCCGGGAAGGTACGTCTGGAAGGAAAAGAATATGTTGTTCAAGATGGCGACGTTATGCTATTCCGCTTCAATGTATAGAAAAATTGCTTTATAAAAAATACTCGACCCAAAGAAGGCCGAGTTGATTATATCTTATATCAAAAAACATGAACCGGGATTGATCACGGTTCATGTTTTTTTGTCCAGTTTAACGAATTTGGAAAGAAGTTGTCGCTGAACTGCTTGTATAATTTAATTTCGTTGTGTCACTCTTTGCTTTATATGTACCTTTTGTTGTAAAGATTGATGTTGACATATAGCAAGTTAGCACACCGTTTGAATTTGTTGCAGATTTTAAAATTGTTGCTCTACCGCTTGGAGAAGTAATCGTAAGCGTAACATTCGCATTGGAAAGAGCCGCTCCATTGGCATCCACTACTTTTGTGGTAATTGTTACTCTTTCTCCACCAAGGTAGGATGTTTTATTGGTAGATACCGTCGTATTTGTTGTTAATGCTGCAGGTGCTGGTGTGTTAGCTGAAACGACTGGTGCTTGAATCAGACCATACCCAAAGAATGTATCTTTGCCTGCCAAGCCTAAGTCCACTGCACTGCTTTCTAATTTTTTGCGCAAGTCCGAAGCAGATAGCGTAGGATATGTTTGTTTTAATAATGCTAGATTACCCGCAACATATGGTGCAGCCATTGATGTACCGCTCATATAAACATATTGGTTTCCTATGTATGTACTTAAAATGCTTTCCCCAGGTGCCGCTACATCCACTGCAGTGCCAGTTGATGAGAAGAAAGCTCTTGCATCTAAATTATTGGTTGCACCGACAGCAATAGTCGAATCATAGCGAGCCGGATAATTGACAGTATCCCCGGAGCCGTCAGCAGTGCCACTATTCCCGGCAGCTGCCACTACTAAAATCCCTGCATTGTATGCTTTATTCACCACATCTTTTAAAGCCAATGATTCACCTGATAACCCTAAACTTAAATTGATGATGTCCATCTTATTGGTAATGGACCAATCAATCCCCGCAATAATATCGGAAACATATCCGCTGCCATCTGCATCCAATGCTTTTACTGCATAGACATTTGCATCCGGAGCAACGCCTACAGTTCCAATTATGTTGTTTTCGGCACCGATAATTCCTGCTACATGTGTACCATGTCCGTTATCATCTTGGTAAGAAGAAGTATAGTCGGTGAAGGAAACGCCACCGGCAATGACTAAATCTTCATGAGAAGCGACCCCTGTATCAATAACAGCGACATTGGCACCTTTTCCTGTTACGCCGCCTGACCATGTTTTTGGTGCATTGATTCGTTGAATTCCCCAGTCTTGTGTTTGAGCCGTAACTTTTACAACCTCATCTTTTTCCACCGCTGCAACATTTGGGTTGTTTTGCAAACCTTTAATTGCTGTTGCCGGCACTGAAATCGCTAAAGCTGGAACGTGTTTATATTCACGGTTCACTTGGCCTTTTGCATTGGACACCAAAGTTTTATCGGTTTTTTCTTTGAATAAGACAATAACCCTCTCTTTGCCATTGCTGTTTTTTGCATTTTCTTTTCCTGCAAGGTTCGCAGCGGATACACTGCCGGAAAGAAGTGAAAACGCGAGTATGAATACAAGCAAAATTGCTATGTTTTTCTTCAAAAGTAATGCCTCCCTTATTTTTTGCACAACGACTATTATCATTTAATCATTGTAATTTTCTCGGTTTTTTCCGAGTACATTGTAATTTATCGTCAGCACTTACCACTTTTTTATATTTGTTTAGAAAAAATTTATCATCTTATTAAAATAAAAATCTATAACTTTTATCCTATAAAAATAGCCTGCAATTTCAAACTTGATATAAAAAAGAGCAAATCACTCCATACTTTGTGTACGAGGATTTGCTCTTTATTTACTTATGGGAGGCTTGCTTTTCATCTAAATAAACATGCACACTGAATTGCTCCGGAAGGTCCTGGACCAAACAATCATCCGGGTATTTCCTAAGCTTGAAGATGCCGATAAAGTTTGCCAGGCCACCAGCAATAAAAGAGGCGCTCGCAAGCAGTAAAGGGTAGCTTCCCGTAGCAAAGCCAATCGCTAACGGGATGACTCCCGAAAAGGAAAAGGACGTTAGGAAAATAGATTGATAGTGTACATTTTTGATTTTCTCTGTCGTTTTTGAAAAGATGAGCCCTTTTTCGGGATAAATCGAAAGAGATAGCGATTCAGGAGCTACTTTAGCTCGCAATCGATACCCAATAAGGTTCAATATTTCGTTAAGCACTACTAAAACCAAAGAAATGATCAAGTAAATCGCTGCTCCCAATAGGAATCGCAAAATACTAAAAGAAAACTGGGGTTGAATCATATAATTGATGGCTACAAATAAAACGCTTAATATGATTGTGAGCATGATCGTTTGTTTGATCACCTTTTGTTCGTTGATTGAAATTACTTGTACTTGTTTAGACATTCTTAAATCCTTTCTTTAAATACATACAGCTGAGGCAGCTCCGGGTCATCCTTTACAAGAGCGTCGTTCGGGAATTTCCGCAATTCTTTATACATATAAAAATCGCCTACTGCTCCTGCAATCAAAAAAGCACCCAAAATTACGAGCAGGTTGGAATTCGCCGCCAAGCCAATTATGGAAGGTAGTGCGCCGGTTGTCCAAAAGGGCAATAACAAAGACCTTTTCATCGCTTTATTTGATAGAGGTTGTGTTGTGGTAGCATAGGCTACTCCCAACTTTAAATTGATTCCGTAATCCAATTGTTTATACGCTACCTTTCCAAAAACCATAAAACCGATTAAGTGGAAAACCTCATGGAGAACTATTAATATGAAATAAAACATGAAAAAAAGCAAGAAATCCCAGACGGTAATGGACCCGGCAAAATTTTGATGAATCAAGCCATTCACAATCAAAAACAACAAGCATAAACCAATTGTTAACAGGATGTTCATTTTGGCAATTTGTCGCATATCGAGTTTAATAATGGTTGGTGTTGCGTCAGGAGACATTTTTTCACTTCCCTCTTAACTATCATTATATAGGTTATGATCTGTTTTTTGAATCAACCTTTATTGGGGGTAGGAAGCAGAAGGTTTCATGAATGGAAAAGATTGCAACTGCACTTATTTTGGTCGAGCTGCATTTTCTAATTGCGTAAAGACTTTTAATGTGATACAATTCTTTGATGTGAGTATATGTTACTTACTCCTTGCTCCCGCAACGTCGGAGAGCCCAAGTCCATAAGGAGGTGCAAAATAGATGAAAAAGTATGAATTAATGTACATCGTTCGTCCGAACATTGAAGACGACGCGAAAAAAGCATTAGTAGAACGCTTCAACGAAGTTCTAACTTCAAACGGCGCTGAAATCATCGAGTCTAAAGAGTGGGGCAAACGCCGCTTAGCTTATGAAATCAACGACTTCCGTGAAGGTTACTACCAAATCGTAAAAGCGAACGCTGGCACAGAAGCAATCAACGAGTTCACTCGTTTAGCTAACATCAGCGAAGACATCATTCGTCACATGTCTATTCGTGAAGAAGCTTAATAACCATTGAAATTAATTAAAATCGCTGGTAAAGGAGGTTGAAATTGTGATAAACCGTGTCGTATTAGTTGGAAGACTGACGAAAGATCCAGAGCTTCGCTATACACCGAGTGGCGTTCCGATGACCCGTTTTACAGTCGCTGTAAATCGAACTTTCTCGAACCAGCAAGGTGAGCGTGAAGCAGACTTTATCGGTTGTGTTGCCTGGAGAAAACAAGCTGAAAACTTGGCAAACTTCATGAAAAAAGGAAGTTTGATCGGAGTGGAAGGCCGTATTCAAACAGGAAGTTTTGAAGGTCAAGATGGAAAACGTGTTTATACAACAGATGTTGTAGCGGATTCAGTTCAATTCTTGGAACCGCGCAACTCTGGCAGTGGAGCAGGAATGCCAAATCAACAGTATGGAGGGCAACAATATGGGGGCAACCAACCTTCATATGGTACAAGCCAACAGACTCAACAATTTGGCGGCGGCAATAACATGGGTCAAGACCCATTTGCATCCTTCCCGCAATCTCAGCCTTCTGGCAATCAGCAAAATTATACACGTGTAGATGAGGATCCATTTGCATCAAGCAAAGGACCAATCGAAGTTTCCGAAGACGACTTACCGTTCTAATAGAAAAGCGGAAGCGGCTTGCTCAGGCTCGACACGCGATGGAGACTCCGACAAGAAGGCGCTTTTTGCCTTCGTAGGAGGAGTCGAAGCGACGCGAGAGCCTAGCCGCTGTAGCTAGACAATAGAAATGCACAAGCGTTTTTGAAACCCAAAAACTATAAAGGAGGAATATCGAAATGGCACAACGTCGCGGAGGCCGCAAACGCCGTAAAGTTTGTTACTTCACTTCTAACCATATTACACACATCGACTATAAAGATGTAGATTTACTTAAAAAGTTCATTTCAGAGCGCGGAAAAATTCTTCCACGCCGTGTAACTGGTACAAGTGCAAAATACCAACGTAAACTAACATCAGCTATCAAACGTGCTCGCATTATGGCACTTCTTCCATTCGTAGCGGAAGACAAATAAGATTGATTGCTTGAATAAAGCACAACAAGGCCGAACTGGTCTTGTTGTGCTTTTTTGATTTGGATGCAAATGGTTGCCAAATTAATAAATACTACTCCTTATCACATCGATAAAAACACCCCAAATAATTTACCTGGAATGATAACTCTATATCAGAGTACGATTCCCTCTTCAAATTTCCCTTGGAACTATTCCATTTGTTCCGCTTTAAATTCTATCTTCTGTTCCAAATCAACTCATTATTGTCGGATAACATCCAATTTTCTAAAAATTATTGCAACATATTTTATTAAGTTTTAAAATGTGTTATATAACACCGTGAAATAAGGTTCTTTGTTCTCTAATAGGGGAATTGTTCTGAAGTTAAAGACTGATTTCACTATTCAAGTGTTATGAAAGGTATTTATAGACAATAATTCTTATTTATTATTTATGGGGAGGAAAAAGAATGAGAAAGGTAATTGTCAGTGAGTTTGTTGACAATCAGAAATTTAGTCGATTTCATTTCGCATTATTGATTTCATGTATTTTCATTATTATTGTTGATGGTTATGATATGTTCATGCTTGGTGCCATTATGCCGACATTAATGGAAGAATGGAAAATGGATGCTGTCGCAGGAGGTCAATTGGGAAGTTATGCTTTATTCGGAATGATGATTGGCGCGCTTGTCTTCGGGCCAGTTGCCGACCGGTTTGGACGTAAAAATGTCATATTGATTTGCACCATTTTATTTTCCCTTTTTACTTTTACTTCAGGATTTGCCAACGGACCAAATTCATTCGGGATACAACGATTTATCGCCGGTGTTGGCCTTGGTGGAGTAATGCCGAATTTGATTGCGCTCGTGACGGAATATGCACCGGCAAAATTGCGCAGCACCCTCGTTGCAATAATGTTTAGTGGACATGCATTTGGTGGGATTGTTGCTTCGTTGGGCGCTTTGGCAATCCTGCCAAGCTTTGGTTGGCGTGGTGTTGTGTTTTTGGCATGTCTTCCGCTTTTACTATTGCCGCTTCTTTATAAAGTAATGCCTGAATCATACAGCTATTATATTAAAGTAAATAAACAAGAGCAGTTGGTTCGTACATTGAACCGAATCAATCCGGACTTCCAATTTGAAAAATCGGATCAGCTGGTTATGCACGAGTCGGACGATACTGATTCCTCGCTGCGAAAATTGTTTACAGAGAAACGTGGTTTTAGCACAGTCATGTTCTGGGTTGCAGCATTCATGTGTTTATTGGTCATGTATGGTTTGAGTACATGGTTGCCAAAAATCATGCAAAGTGCCGGATATCCAATAGGCTCCAGTCTCATCTTCCTAATTGTTTTAAACCTGGGCGGTGTAACGGGTGCCATCTTTGCAGGAAAGCTTTGCGATAAATTTGGTTCACGTCGGATATTGCTTGTATTCTTTGCATTGGGATTCGTTTCACTGACTGCACTGAGCTTTAGTCCGAGCCAGGTGCTCCTGTATATCATGATCTTTATCGCAGGGGCTACAACAACCGGAACTCAGATTAATACGAATGCTTATGTATCACAATATTATCCCTCTGGTATCCGCTCAACAGGGGTTGGCTGGGAATTGGGTATCGGACGAATAGGTGGAATGCTTGGACCGGTTATTGGCGGATTCTTATTATCTTCTAATTTACCAATCCACTTTAACTTCTTGGCCTTCGCAATTCCTTGTTTAATCGCCGGATTGGCCATTTTACTTGTCCAAGAAAAATATGGACACCTGGTAGCTCCTGAAGAACATGATGAAGTACAAGCTGATCACGCAGCAATTCATTAGAAATTTTCAATATCCTAACGATTTAAAACAAGTAGTTGAAAGTGACTATTTATGAATTTTATGGACTATTTTAAAACTTCTTCTAAAAAGGTTGAATATAATAATGAAAACTCGACAAAATCTTATCAGGTTTGTCGAGTTTTTTATAAAATAGAAATCTTTGTGCACCTCCGCTTTTTTGTCCAATGTATAAAAAGGTGGTACAATATACGAATGAAAGGATTTTCTTATTTAAACTAAGAAAGCTTAAAATTTGTGAGTTTGGGCAATGTCTAGCTCCAGCGCCCAGCCCCTCGAGGTCGCTTCAGTCCCTCGGTCGAAAGCTAGAAAGATGCTTTCGATTCGGGCCTTCCAGCGCTTGTCGGGGCTAAACAGGGCGCTTGCGCATTTCTTATTTAGTAGAAGGAAGGTTATAAATGCCGAATAATCAGACCAGAAGGCTCGCTCATGGTGCGATGATGATTGCACTATTTACGATTTTTATCGCCATAGCCTTTTATGTGCCAATCATTAGTCTAATTGCAACTTTATTTGCCCCATTGCCGCTTGCTTGGTACAGTGCAAAATACGATCGAAGTTCTTCTATCTTTGTTGCAATAATAGCGTGTATTGTTACTTTCTTTTTCGGAGGACTCCTAATCCTTCCGTTTTCGCTTATATATGCGGCGGTAGGTGTGGTCATAGGCGATGGCCTTCGATTAAAGAAAAGCAAAATATATTTATTTATGTCCACAGGAATTGCCGTATTAATGACTTTTGCCATTCAATATGTCATTTCCCTGAAATTATTCGAGACGGACTTTATTCAAGAATTTATGCAATTGATGCGAGAGAGTTATACAAAGACGATGGAGCTTTCAGAAAATCTAACCGGTCAAACCGCTGCCAATCAACAAATGTTAAATGTGATGTTCGACACAATGGAAGCGGCTATTCCAGCAACGATTACGATGGGCGCCTTTTTCTTTGCATTTATACTTATTTCAACGAATTTGCCAATGTTGAAACGTCTCGGTATCAATGTGCCGAAATTTAGAGCATTTAAAAATATGCGAATGCCAAAAGCAGTGTTATGGTACTACTTGATCGTCTTGTCCATTAACTTATTTATTAGCCCTGAAACTGGTACAGCACTTTATGTGATTTGTTTAAATTTTTCATTAGTCTTATGGTTGCTGCTGACTTTACAAGGGATTTCATTTGTTCATTATGTCCTTGATGCCTATACAGCACCTCCATTTCTAAAGGTGCTTGCAACAATCATGGCAATCCCGTTGTATTCCTTCTTTGTATTACTCGGAATATTTGATTTAGGGTTTGATATTCGTTCACTCATCAAGGGCAAGATTCAGAAGTAGGGAGCTGATAAAATGGATACTTACAGGAAGCGACAGATTCGACATCCTTTGATCTACCTAACGATGGTCGGCTTAGTGGGTGCAATTCTTTTGTTCTACTATAATATTTGGAGTGGAATAGCCTACACAGTTGTCACAGCCATCGGGTTAATATATGCATGGAGAACTGAAAAAATCACCTTCTCCCAAACAGAAAAACATATAGAGACACTATCTTTTCGAATGAAAAAAGTCGGTTCAGAAGCCCTCCTGGAGATGCCTATAGGGATTTTGCTTATCAATGATAAGTTTGAGATCGAGTGGGCGAACCCCTATATGACGGACCTTTTCGAGGGGGACTCCTTAATTGGCGAAGAACTGTTTATCCTCTCGGAAGAACTGCAAAGTTTAACGAAATCGGAAGAAAAACGTGAGTTGATCGTTTCAATCAATGAGCGCAAATATAAAGTGGTTTATAAACAGGAAGAAAAACTTCTTTATTTCTTTGATGTAACAGAACAAGTGAAAATTGAATCTCAATTTTATGCGGACCGAACCGTTGTGGCTATTTTGTTTATCGATAATTATGATGAACTAACTCAAGGAATGGACGATCAAACCCGCAGTTTAACCAATACAGTCATTACATCAATTATCAATGATTGGGCTTTTGAACATGGAATCTTTGCAAAACGGATTAACTCCGACCGCTTTTTAGCTGTTTTAAATGAATCGATCTTAAGTGAACTTGAAAAGAAAAAGTTCTCCATTCTGGATGATATTCGTGAGAAAACCGCTCAAAAAAACCTTTCGCTTACGCTTAGTATAGGGGTGGGCGCCGGCTCCTCCTCCCTTATTAAATTAGGGGAACTAGCTCAATCCAGTCTAGATTTGGTATTGGGGCGCGGCGGTGACCAAGTAGCCATTAAGCAGCCTAGCGGAAAATTAAGATTCTATGGAGGAAAAACCAACCCGGTAGAAAAACGAACGCGTGTAAGAGCGCGTGTCATTTCCCATGCTTTGCAGGACTTAATCATAGAAAGTGATCAAGTATTTATTATGGGGCACAAGCACCCGGATATGGATGCCATCGGAGCTGCAATCGGCGTACGAAAAATGGCTCAGAAGAATAAAGTGAATGGGTATGTTGTGGTCAATTTTGATGAGTTGAATGGCAGTGTAAGCCGCTTAATGAATGAAATTGAGGAAAATACGGACCTTTATCGATACTTCATTACAGCAGAAGAAGCGATTGCCATGATGACGGAAAAATCTTTGGTTATTGTTGTAGATACACATAAACCTAGTCTTGTCATGGATGAACGATTACTAAAACGATCCGACAAAGTCATTGTCATAGACCATCATCGCCGGGGAGAAGAGTTCCTGCAAAATCCCACGCTTGTTTATATGGAACCATATGCCTCTTCTACAGCAGAATTAGTAACCGAATTGCTGGAATATCAACCCGAAGAGGAAAAGTTAACAAAGCTGGAAGCTACGTCATTATTATCGGGTATTATTGTAGACACGAAGAGCTTTACTTTACGAACAGGCGCCCGTACATTCGAAGCAGCTTCTTATTTAAGAACATACGGCGCCGATACAATTCTTGTCCAGCAACTATTGAAAGAGGACATTGATACGTATATTGAGCGTTCCAAAATAATTCAAACAGTCGAATTTGTTTCTTCAGGCATAGCGATTGCCAAAGGGGAAAATGAAAAAGCATATGACTCTGTCTTGATTGCACAAACCGCGGATATTTTATTGACCATGAAAGATGTATCGGCATCCTTTGTTGTTGCCCATCGTCCAGATGGTTTAATCGGGATTAGCGCCCGATCGCTTGGAAATGTCAATGTGCAAATCATTATGGAAAAACTCGGTGGAGGCGGCCATTTAACAAACGCCGCGTGCCAACTGGAAACAGATACAATCGAAGATGCAATTGAATTATTGCAAAATGCAATTTCTGAAACAGTTGAAGGGAGTAATGAAGAATGAAAGTAGTTTTTCTTAAAGATGTAAAAGGAAAAGGAAAAAAAGGTGAAGTTAAAAATGTAGCAGATGGGTATGCACAAAACTTCCTTATTAAAAATGGCTATGCAGTGGAAGCGTCAAACCAAGCGCTAAGCCAATTGCAAGGCCAAAAGAAGCTTGAAGAAAAGAATGCAGCAGCAGAGTTGCAAGCAGCAAAAGACTTAAAAGAACAGCTTGAAAAGCTGGAAGTCAAAATCAAAGCAAAATCAGGAGAAGGCGGAAGACTATTTGGTTCAATCTCTACAAAACAAATAGCTGAAAGCCTGCAAAAAGAGCACGGCATCAAACTTGATAAACGCAAAATGGAGAGCGAAGGCATACGTTCTTTAGGTTATACAAACGTTCCAGTTAAGCTGCATCATGAAGTAAAAGCAACGTTAAAAGTCCATGTGGTAGAAGAGGCTTAAGCGAGATGTCTATGAACGATTCCGTTATGGACCGTGTTCCACCGCATAACCATGATGCAGAGCAGTCCGTGCTTGGCGCCATCTTTCTTGAACCGCAAAGTTTAATTACAGCATCCGAAATTTTGCTTGCCGCTGATTTTTACCGGATTGCCCATCAAAAAATCTTCCAGACAATGCTTGATTTAAGTGATCAAGGGAAAGCAATCGATGTTGTTACCGTGACGGAAGAGCTTTCGGTTAAAAAAGAACTTGAAGATGTTGGCGGCCTCTCCTACTTAACAGAACTTGCGAATGCTGTACCAACTGCTGCGAATATCGCATACTATGCGAAAATTGTAGAAGAAAAAGCGCTTTTGCGACGTTTGATTCGTGTAGCAACAAAGATTGTTGAAGATGGATACACACGCGAAGACGAAGTGGAAGTCCTTTTGTCTGAAGCCGAGAAGAAAGTGATGGAAGTCGCCAACCGCAAAAATGCTGGCGACTTCAAACATGTAAAAGACGTACTTGTTCACACCTATGATAATATTGAACAGCTCCAATTCCGCGAAGGCGATGTGACGGGAATACCGACAGGCTTTAATGATTTGGACCGAATGACTGCCGGGTTCCAACGCAATGACTTGATTATTGTAGCCGCTCGACCTTCTGTAGGGAAAACAGCCTTTGCCTTGAACATTGCCCAGAATGTTGCCATAAAGGCGCGTGAAAATGTGGCAATCTTCTCCCTCGAGATGGGAGCAGAGCAGCTTGTCATGCGTCTATTGTGTGCGGAAGGAAATATCGATGCGCAAGTGTTGCGTACAGGTGCCTTAACGGCAGAGGACTGGAGCAAGTTAACGATGGCGATGGGAAGTCTATCGAACTCGGGCATTTATATTGATGATACACCAGGCTTGCGTATCAATGAAATTCGTGCCAAATGCCGTCGACTTGCACAGGAACATGGATTGGGCATGATCCTGATCGATTATTTGCAGTTAATCCAAGGGAGCGGGCGAAGCGGTGAAAACCGTCAACAGGAAGTATCCGAAATTTCCCGTTCATTAAAAGCGCTTGCGCGTGAATTAAAGGTTCCGGTTATTGCCTTATCACAGTTATCGCGTGGCGTTGAGCAACGCCAAGATAAGCGCCCGATGATGAGTGATATCCGTGAATCCGGAAGTATTGAGCAAGATGCGGACATCGTGGCTTTCTTGTATCGTGATGATTATTACGACAAAGAAAGTGAAAATAAAAACATGATTGAAATCATCATTGCCAAACAGCGTAATGGTCCAACCGGGACGGTAACGCTCGCCTTTAAGAAAGAGTTTAACAAATTCATTAATATCGATTGGTCCCAGCACCCAATGCCTGTAAGTGCTGGTTAGGTTTTTAGAACACGAACAATGGTTGTTGGTTTATAACCGTTTGTTCGTGTTTTTTCTGTTTGTTCATTGACTTCATGAATGTTCACTGTTACAATTAATTCGGTTTGATAAAGCAATTATGAATTATAAAATTTAGTGTTTTAGTAAAATATAAATCAAATTTGTTAATAGCGTATGCGAATTTAGCGGAGGTGCTGATATGACATCAGTTGTAGTTGTTGGGACACAATGGGGAGACGAAGGTAAAGGGAAAATTACGGACTTCCTATCAAAAAAAGCAGATATAATCGCTCGTTTTTCAGGCGGCGATAATGCAGGCCATACCATCAAAATTGGCGATGAAACATATAAATTGCATTTAATTCCATCGGGTATTTTTTATAAAGAGAAATCATCCGTGATGGGGAATGGAATGGTCATTAACCCCAAGTCATTGGTAACGGAATTAAAGGGATTGGAAGAGCGCGGAATTGATACATCGAACTTGCTTATTTCCAACCGTGCACAAGTCATCCTTCCTTACCACATCTATCAAGATAAAGTAGATGAAGAAGCGCGTGGGGATAATAAAATCGGGACAACTTGCAAGGGAATTGGCCCATGCTATCAAGATAAAATTGCACGGATCGGAATTCGCATCGCGGACTTGCTTGATCGCGAGATTTTCGAACAAAAATTACGTGAAAATCTAGAGCAAAAAAACCGTCTATTTGAAAAGTTCTATGAAGTGGAAGGTTTAAAATTCGAAGATATCTTTGAAGAATATTACGGGTATGGCCAAGAAATCGCAAAATATGTAACTGATACTTCAAAAGTATTGAATGACGTATTGGATGAAGGCGGCCGTGTCCTATTTGAAGGTGCTCAGGGTGTTATGCTTGATGTAGACCATGGGACATATCCTTTCGTTACTTCTTCAAACCCTGTTGCGGGCGGTGTAACGACAGGTACAGGAATTGGCCCTTCACAAGTTTCCCGAGTAGTGGGCGTATGTAAAGCATACACATCCCGCGTAGGCGATGGTCCATTCCCAACGGAATTATTTGATGAAGTGGGTCAACAAATCCGTGAAGTCGGCCGTGAATATGGCACAACAACAGGCCGCCCTCGCCGTGTAGGCTGGTTTGACTCGGTTGTGGTTCGCCATTCCCGCCGTGTAAGCGGAATTACAGATCTAGCCTTAAATTCCATTGATGTATTATCAGGACTGGAGACAGTAAAAATCTGTACAGCTTATAAATACAATGGCGACATCATTACGGAGTACCCAGCAAGCTTGAAGGTACTAGAAGCTTGTGAACCGGTCTATGAAGAACTTCCAGGCTGGCCGGAAGATATTACAGGTGTCCGTACATTAGAAGAACTGCCGGAAAACGCACGCAAATACGTAGAACGTGTTGTGGAACTAACAGGTATCAACCTAATGACCTTCTCAGTAGGACCAGCACGCGAGCAGACTAACATAGTTAATCCTATCTGGGATTAACTATGTTAGTCCTGCGCCGAAAGCAAAGCGACAGGCGCAAACAGGATAAAGAATCCTATCTGGGATTAACTATTTTGTTCTGCACCGAAAGCGAAGCGACAGGTGCAGACAGATAACAAATCCTATTTGGGATTAATATGTTAGTCCTGCACCGAAAGCAAAGCCACAGGCGCAAACAGGATAAAGAATCCTATTTTGGATTAACAATGTTGGTTCTGCACCGAAAGCAAAGCGACAGGCGCAAACAGGATAAAGAATCCTATTTGGGATTAACAATGTTAGTCCTGCACCGACAGCAAAGCGACAGGCGCAAACAAATAAAAAATCCGAGTTTGGAAGTAAAAACTCCCAAACCCAAAAACTAATAAAGAAGCCCAATTTCTCAGCAAACTCGAGAAATTGGGCTTTTTCTGTTTCTATTCTTTTGAATTAATATTAGAAAATTTAAAAAATATTAAATTTTAAGTAAAAATAATGTAAATAAAATAAACCATTAAACCGAAATAATAGAGGAGGTCTCTAAAAATGCTATTTTTTGTAAAATCAGATGTTCTTCACCGAATTGGAAAGGGTTGAAAAAATGTTTAAAGGCTATTCGTTAAAAAAGAAATTATATCTATCATTTTTTGTTGTTTTATTATTGCCTACTCTGATTATTGGGTCGATTTCCTATTTCACCATGAAGAATAAAATTGAAATGGAAATGGAGAATTCAGCAGCAGAGAATACGAAAACTTTAAGTTCCATTATTACAGAAAGCATTCAGATGAAAATCAATGATGCCACCTACCTTGCCAGTTTCTTCGATCGTTCCTCCATTCTGGAAGGTGCGAACAGCTCAACAGGTAAGCTGTTGGAAGAGTACCAAAAAAATCACCCTGAATTATTAGCGGCCTATGTTGGTACAGATACTGGCGTTACCTTATTGAAACCCGAGCAAGAGCTGCCGAATGGGTATGACCCAAGAGAACGAGAATGGTACAAGGGGGCGATGGCAAATAAGGATAAAGCCTATGTGACCAGTCCTTATATCGATGCCTTTACAGGAAAAGTTGTTGTGACCGTTGCCAAATCTCTGAAAGATTCATCCGGAGTAGTGGGATTTGATTTAAATTTAGATAATATCGCTTTAATGGCAGGCAATATTAAAATTGGGGAGAACGGATTTGTCTCCATTTTGGATCAAGATGGAAAAATTATTGTTCATCCAAATCAAGAACCCGGTTCAACGATAAAGGAATCCTATATAAAAAATGTTTATGAAAAAGATGCTGGTTCTTTCTCTTATCAAACAGATGAAGACTCAAGAATCATGCTTTTCGAAACAAATCCATTAACGGGTTGGAAGCTTACGGGCACAATTTTAGGTTCTGAAATTAAAAGCGAGACCATGCCGATTTTATATAAAACGATGATCGTCATTCTCATTTCCCTAGTTCTTGGATTGGCGATTATAACATTCATTATTCGTTCCATTACGAACCGCCTCCAGCTTTTAGTCGAAGCTTCCCATCTAATTAGCCAAGGGGATTTAAAAGTGAGCAACATCCCTCAGAATAGCAAAGATGAGCTGGGACAATTGGGAAGCACCTTTAATCAAATGAAGGAATCCCTGCATTCTGTTTTACTGGATGTCAATCAAAAGTCGGAAATACTGGCTGCAGCTTCCGAACAGCTAAGCGCCAGCGCTGAACAAACAGGCGTTGCCTCCGAACAGGTCGTATCTGCTATACAGCAAGTAGCGGCGGGCGCAGAAACGCAAAATGCTATTCTTGAATCGAGTACACAATCTTTATTGGATATGACAGGCTGTATTCAGGAGTTAAATGAAAAGGCTTCGATTATTTCCGGTGTATCGGCTGAAGCAACAAGTCAAGCAGAATTAGGAGGAAAATCTGTTGAAAGAACATTGCAGCAGATGACTTCCATTTCCAAGTCGGTAACAAATACGGATGACAATATCCAATCCTTATCTCAACGATCAAATGAAATTGTTAAAATTCTCGATGTGATTACAGGCATAGCGAACCAAACCAATCTTCTTGCGCTAAATGCAGCCATTGAAGCGGCACGTGCGGGAGAACAAGGGAAAGGCTTTGCAGTGGTAGCCAATGAGGTAAGAGTACTAGCTGAAGAATCCAGTTTATCTGCGAAGCAAATCACTGAGATCATAAAGGAGGTTCAAATCGATACCAAAAATTCAGTGAAGCATATCGACAAGGTAAAAGTAGAAGTTATGGAAGGGCTAAATGTGGTTTCCGAATCGCAAGAAAGATTTAAGGAAATTGAAAATTACATGAAGAAAACCGTCGAACAAATCCAAGATATCTTACTTTCCATCCATACAATCAATGAAGGCTCCCAACAACTTGAAACGACGATGCTGAAAGTGAAGAATGTTGCCTTTGAAACAAGCGCGGGCACGAAAAATATTACAACATCAAGTGAAGAACAACTTGCTTTTTCCGAAGAAATTACGGCTTCTGCTCAATCACTTTCCAATATGGCAGAAGATTTGCGTTCCCTTATTGCGGAATTTAATATTTAGAATTCCGATGTAAATGTAGGAGCACCATTTCAAAATAGAAATGGTGCTTATTTTTATGAAAGAATGAGTAAATCAATAAAAATTTATTGAAAAACGATAAATAATTATCTATAATCATATACATAATACTATGTGAGGTGTTTTTATGAAACGAAGTTCAACGCTCTTTTTAAAGATAGCGCTTATTTTTATAGGGATACCGGTTTTGGCAGCATGCTTATTTTTGCTGCCCCAGATTGCAATGGAGGCAAATGAGGCAGTAAAAAAAGGGTCCGACTTGGCATTTATGGTATATGGGTTATTGATGATCATGTATATATCGGTAATCCCGTTCTACTTTGCGTTGTATCAGTCTTTTAACCTGTTAAGCTATATAGACAATAACCTGGCTTTCTCCGCTTTTTCGGTCAAGGCGCTTAAAAAAATAAAAAACTGTGCAATTATTATTGCGGCTTTTTATGTGGCAGCTTTGCCATTCATCTATATAATCGCCGAGGTGGACGATGCACCAGGCCTTGTAATCATTGGGATGGTTTTTGTTTTCGCTCCATTGGTTATTGCTGTCTTTGCCGCCGTTCTCCAAAGACTTTTGCAAGAAGCGATTCTTATAAAATCAGAAAACGATTTAACGGTCTGAGGTGGGAATATGGGGATTATCATTAATCTAGATGTAATGCTGGCGAAGAGAAAAATGAGCGTAACTGAACTATCAGAGAAGGTAGGAATTACAATGGCCAACCTTTCAATCCTGAAAAATGGCAAGGCAAAAGCCATTCGATTTACAACATTGGAAGCAATTTGCAAGGCTTTGGAGTGCCAGCCAGGGGATATTTTGGAATATAAAGATGAAGAAAAAACGCAAGAATAACGAATTTGTTGTGGCTGTAACTGCGCAACCGGGAACAATCCTAGTAAGGAATGGCTCCCGGTTGTTTTTTATTTCTTTTACGAAATAATATCCAGTGGGTTTTGTCGAATCTAAGCGTGAACACGCGAAAAGGTATGTAAAAATCATCAAAGGGATGGTGCTTAAAAGACAAAAAGCATCATAGAAAAATGCACCATTCTATCAAATAACTAGAAAGCTAACAAATAAATAATAACATAAGGTGAATAAAAAACTTATTTTAGATATTTATACCTAGTTTGTGACAAAAAACAATCAAATAATACAATTATATTACAAAAGCTTCAAAAGACTTAATAGAAAAAAAGATTATGATACTGTTAAACAGTGTGAATTTGCACATGAAAAATTGGTCCGAGGAATTGGACTGTCTTTGGAAGGGGCCTATCATGAGTTCGAAGTGGAACATCAACGAAGACTTTACAAAGAAACAAACTACAAGTCTTATAAATAGCAAAAGAAATCAGTTAGTGAGAGCTGCACTGATTGCTGTATTATTCACGGTGATTGGTTACGGCTTTACTTTTTTAAATCATGGAACAGCAAATGCAAACGATTCAATTGAAAAGGTATTTCATGTATATGTAAAAGATACATATATTGGCGCCGTTTCAAATAAAGAAGCAGTTGCGGAAGTGATTGAGGAAAAAGAAAAACAAGCAAAAGCAACTTACAAAAATTACAACCTAGATGGTAATTCAAATATTACTTTGATTCCGGAACAAGTATTTACATATGAAACGGATGATCTAGCAACTTTAGAAAAATTAAACGAAGAGTTGATTGTGGAAGCAGAAAGCTATGCTTTGCAAATCGATGGGCAACCTGTGATTTATTTAAAGGATAAAGCTGCCTATAATAAAACACTCCGTTTATTTAAACTACAATACGTATCTGAAAGTGAATTAAAACAATATGAAGCGAATGCTTCAGTTGAAACATTACCCGCTTTAAAAGAAGATGAAACACGTATTAAAGAAATTAATTTGACTGAATCGATTTCAGGAGAAGAAGCGAAGGTCAATCCGGCAGAAATTGTTACGCCGAAGAAAGCAGTGGAATTTTTAAAAACAGGTTCGCTCCAAAAAGAAAAATATGAAGTTCAGCAAGGAGATGTGCTGGGTTCCATTGCGTCTGACCATGACTTGGCTACAGCTGAATTGATCGAGTTGAATCCAGGGTTGGCAGAGGACGCTTTACTGCAAATTGGACAAGAAATCAATGTGACAGTTGAAAAACCATTAGTGAACGTAGAAATCGTCAAAGAGAAAAAAACAATCAATAAAATGCCATTTGAAAAAATCGTTAAAAAAGACAAGAAGAAGTATAAAGGCGAAAAAGTTGTAAAACAAGAAGGCTCTAATGGAAAGAAAGAAGTATCTTATGTAATATCTGAAGTAAATGGTAAAGTCGTTGAAAAAGAGGTTACCGAAGAGAACGTGCTATCCAAGCCGGTTGACCAGGTGACAATTGTCGGTACGAAAGTGGTTTCATCACGGGGTACGGGCGACTTTGCATGGCCAACAGTTGGCGGTTATATATCCAGTCAAATGGGTGAACGCTGGGGAAGCTACCACCGGGGCATAGATATTGCACGCCCGTCGAACTATAATATTCTGGCAGCTGATAACGGGGTTGTTACGTTTGCTGGTTGGGATGGAACATATGGCCAGAAAATCACCGTCAATCATAATAATGGGTATCAAACAGTTTATGGGCATCTTTCTGAAATCAAAGTAAATGTTGGACAAGTCGTACCTCAAGGTTCCGTAATGGGAATCATGGGTTCTACAGGTCGATCCACAGGTACGCATTTGCATTTCGAAATACTTAAGAATGGTTCATTGGTTAACCCATTATCTTATTTAAAATAACATCATTTAGACAGTCCTGGTAAGGGGCTGTCTTTTTCATTGGCGGCGGAGGAAAAACAAAAGAAGAAAATTTGCCTTTTTTGTCGAAATATTTCCTGGAAAATAAATATTTTTTGTGGGTAGAACTGTTTGATTTAATGGATTGACGGTTTCTAATTCTCGTTCGGTTCGTTTATTTGATATAATGAAACTATACTTCATTTAAATAGAGGTTAAATATTAGATGACCATTTAAATTTACATAAATGGCATTTCTATAGATAGTCGAATAGTGGACTTAATTTATCTTGACCAAGTTTGATAGATAGATTAAATAAAAAGGAGAAAAAAACAATGACGAAAACAATATTAGTTGTAGATGATGAGAAGCCAATTGCAGATATACTGCAATTTAATTTAGTAAAAGAAGGATATCAGGTAGTCTGTGCTTACGATGGGGACGAAGCTTTGGAAAAAGTAGAAGAGTCACAACCGGATTTAATGTTATTGGACATTATGCTTCCAAAGAGAGATGGAATGGAAGTGTGTCGCGAAATCCGCAAGAAATATGACTTTCCAATTATCATGCTAACAGCGAAAGGTTCTGAAATTGATAAAGTTCTGGGCCTTGAAATGGGAGCGGATGATTATGTAACGAAGCCATTCAGTACCCGTGAACTCATTGCCCGCGTGAAAGCAAATATGCGACGCCTAAAAGTATCAAACCAAGTAGATGAAGCAAAAGAAGAATCGAACGATATTACGGTGGGTGCATTAATTATTCAGCCTGATGCGTATTTGGTTTTAAAACGTGGAGAAGCGATCGAATTGACGCATCGTGAATTTGAATTATTGCATTATCTCGCAAAACATATCGGCCAAGTTATGACGCGTGAACATTTGCTTCAAACAGTTTGGGGATATGACTATTTCGGAGACGTAAGAACCGTTGACGTTACGATTCGCCGCTTGCGCGAAAAAATTGAGGACAATCCTAGCCATCCAAACTGGATTGTGACACGCCGAGGGGTAGGCTACTACTTACGAAATCCTGAACAGGAGTAACAGGAATGCATAAAGTGAGTTTTATTAAGTCAATTCACGTAAAGATTGTTTTAATCTATGTATTATTGATTATTATCGCATTACAGATTATTGGCATCTACTTTTCGTCCGAACTGGAAGATAATTTAAAGGATAATTTTCAAGAATCAATTACCCAAAGAATTGACTTGGTTCAATATAGTATACGTGAAGAGCTGTCGAAAGAAAGCGATGAGACGTTACAAAGCTTAAACACGATTGTCCGGGAGTTTTCGACTCGTGATATTAATAAAATCTTGGTTCTTGATAAAAAAAATAAAGTACTGGCTGCTTCAGGGGCAGATAACCAGTCCAGTGTAGGACAGCAGTTTAAAAATGATCTCGTGGCAAAGGCAATCCATTCTGAAACTTACGCGGACAGCATCAAATTGGACGAAGAAACGCGAAATCGCGTTTGGGTGCTGGCAACTCCAATCATGGACAGAGTCGGCCCAAATGGCGAGGTAATTGGTGTCATTTATATCGAATCCGATATTGAAAGTGTTTTTGAGCAAATGGAAGATATTAACCAGATCTTTGCTGTTGGTACTTCCATCTCGCTGGCCATCACCATTATTCTGGGGATTTTATTTGCCAAGACCATTACAAAGCCCATTATGGATATGCGTAGACAAGCTCAAGCCATGTCGCGAGGAAATTACTCAAGGAAAGTCCGGGTTTATGGGGATGATGAAATCGGCCAACTTGCCATTGCATTTAACCATCTAACAAATCGACTGCAAGAAGCACAGTCTACAACTGAAGCGGAGAGAAGAAAACTTGCCTCTGTATTAAGCAACATGACGGATGGGGTGATTGCAACCGACCGTAAAGGAAAGGTGATCTTAATCAATGATCCTGCAATGAGCTTTTTGGAAGTTACACGTGAAACTACGTTGGGAAGGCCAATTGCTTCCGTTTTGGAATTGGACCAAGAATATAGTTTCGAAGATTTGATTCATATGCAGGAATCGATCAATTTAAATTATAGTACGCAAGAAAACCCTTTTATTTTAAGAGCAAATTTCTCTGTAATTCAAAAAGAAACCGGCTTTGTTAATGGTTTAATAACAGTTCTTCATGATATTACGGAACAAGAAAAAATCGATATGGAACGACGGGAATTCGTGGCGAACGTATCGCATGAATTGCGTACGCCGCTAACTACGATGAGAAGCTATTTAGAGGCCCTTGCAGATGGTGCATGGAAAGATGAACAGATTGCACCTACCTTTTTAAATGTTACACAAACAGAAACTGAACGAATGATTCGCCTTGTGAATGATTTATTGAACTTATCGAAAATGGATAGCCGTGATTATAAACTAAATAGGGAAGTCGTGGAGTTTAACAAATTCTTTAATCGCATTATTGACCGTTTTGAAATGTCAAAATCCCAAAATGTAAAGTTCATCCGATATATACCGGACCTTTCGTACTTTGTTGAAATTGATACAGATAAATTAACGCAAGTCATTGATAATATTATCTCCAATGCATTGAAATATTCTCCGGATGGCGGGAATATCCGGTTTGGAGTGACCGTGCATGAAAATATGCTGAAAGTAATGGTTTCAGATGATGGCATGGGAATTCCAAAGGAAAACGTAACGAAAATATTTGATCGTTTTTATCGTGTGGACAGGGCAAGATCCCGTGCAATGGGCGGTACCGGTCTGGGACTTGCGATTGCCAAAGAAATGATTGAAGCACATGACGGCAAGATTTGGGCTGAGAGTGAGGAAGGAATAGGAACAACCATTTTCTTCACATTGCCATTTGAATTGGACGAGGCGGGTGATTGGGAGTGAAACATGTAGAGCAAATTAAGGCATTTGTCCTCCTCTTCCTGGTTTTATTAAGCTTAGTCCTCACTTTCTTGATATGGACCTATACACCGGATTATCAAACGATCGAAGAAGCCCAAGGCGAAAATAAAAAAATCAGCACCGATAAAGAAAAAGAGTTAGATCAGGTAATTAACCCATACAGAATGCTGGTTCATGAAAATCAAAATCTTTCAGGCACGGTTGAATCAGCCCAAATTGACAAAGTGATCAGTGCTCTTAGCCAGTTAAATGCTACGGAACCTACGTCCAGCAGAAGAAATATATCGGAAGATTACTTCAATAAAATGATTAATTCCGGAAATCGTATGACTTTATTTTATCCTGATGAAGTTCCCATCAATACATTCCGTTCCATTTTGAATTTTCCAGAAAATGTACAGCTGAACAACGTATCATTTAGTCATCTAATCATTGATTATAGCCAAACAGGAAAATTGAAATTATATTTCCTCAGTGAAAAGAATCGGACGCTTTATACAATGAATGCAGCGATGGGAGCTAGACTATTTGCCCAAAGCTTTTCGGAGGTTATTCAAAATACTGTACGTTATATCGAAGTTCAAAGGGAAGGGGAATTTTCGCTTTACCTTCCGGAAAACCCGGTTGAATTGTGGGAATATCATTACTATATGGACGAAATTCCTCTCGAATCTTTTGAAGAGGCATTGTTTAAAAATCCAAATATCGTACAGAAAAATATCGAAAATGAAACTTCTACTAATTATAATGATGAAAGTGCCATTATGGAAGTTGATACGAAAAGAAAAACAATTAAGTATGCCTATCCGGATGCTGAAGGGATTCATGCAATTAACCGGTCTGATCTGATACAGGATAGCCTGGATTTTCTTAATAATCATGGGGGGCTGACGGGCGATTACAGATATGCCTATAGTAACCCTGAAGGGCGTATCATAAAATACCAATTATTCTTTCAAGATCTTCCTGTATTCAGCGGCATTACATCTACAAGAATATCCATGGAATGGGGAGAATATCAGATTTTCCGATATGAAAGACCTTATTTTAAATTTGGCGTTTCTGTTGAGACATTTCAGCGCCAATTGCCGGCAGGCAGCGAGATTGTGGACAACCTTTCTAGTTTGGAAAACGTAGATGAAATCTTGGTGGGTTATTCTTTAGAGAAACATCCCGAGAAACGCATTTATATACTTAAACCAAGTTGGTTTGTCATTAAAGATGGCGTTGGAATACCTATACCGACGGAAACATTGGGAGGGACAGCAGATGGATTGGAGTAAGTCGAAATCTATATTTATCGTCGTATTTCTGATCCTGGATGTCTTTTTATACTCCCTATACTTAAACCGGCATACAGAAGCTCAGAAAATGGAAACTACATTATTGGGAGAAGACCAAAATTTTGAGGTTTGGCTAAAAAATGATAACATTTCTTACGAACATTTACCGATAAATATTGAAAAAGCCCCTTATATTTCGGGTACAGTAAAAAACTTTGCAGAAGCGGAAATTGACCTTCCAAATGAGCAAACAGTTGTCATTGAAAATAAAAATAAGCTTCTGGTGACGTTGGAAAAACCGGTGGCCGTGAACATCGAGGATCCATCCTCCTTAAATGATTTCGTGAAATCAAATGTCTATGAAGGAGCTTCCTATACTTTATGGGAAGTGGATGCCGAAAAGAAACAAGCGACATTTTATCAAACCATCAATAAAAATATAATCTACCATAATATTAACAGCCTTGTGATCGTTTACTGGAATGATGATGAAGAGATTATCAAGTATCAGCAAACTTTTTTGGAAGATATCACTGCTAAAGAGGAACAGGAAGTGTTGACACCCCCTTTAAGAACGATTCAAACTCTTTATAATAAAGGTCTGTTACAGTCAAATTCAACGATTCAGGAAATGAATTTAGGTTATTCGACACTCGTGCAAGGAACAAAAAACCAAGTTTTTGTTCCAACATGGGAAATCCGTGTGAAGACGGCAAACGATACAGAAGAAGAATACTTCGTCAATGCAGTTGAGGGCGGAGTGATTGATGTGAAACTGAATGCTTCAGAAATCCAAGAAGTTGAAGAATTAGTAGAAGAGGCCATCACAGAAGAAGATGAATAAACGACACAGAGTTAGAAAAAAGTAAGGAGTAATTGTATGCGATTTAGTGTTTTGGCAAGTGGAAGTACTGGAAATGCCATCTATGTTGAAAATGATGAACATGCATTTTTAGTCGACGTTGGCTTGAGCGGGAAAAAAATGGAGCAGCTTTTTGCTAAAATTGATCGCGATATGAAAAAATTATCCGGTATTTTCGTTACACACGAACATAGCGATCACATAAAGGGATTGGGAGTGGTTGCCCGAAAATATAATGTTCCCATCTATGCAAATGAAAAAACTTGGCAAGCAATGGATGGACAGATCGGCAAAATTCCTTTGGATCAACGATTTGTTTTTAACATGGAAGCCGTTCAATCCTTTGGAAGCTTAAGTGTAGAATCTTTTGCCGTTTCCCATGATGCAGCAGATCCGATGTTTTATGTATTTCATGAAAATGGCCGAAAGCTTGTCTTGATTACCGACACAGGCTATGTCAGTGACCGCATGAAAGGAATCATCCGTGGGGCAGATTCCTTTGTCTTTGAAAGCAATCATGATATCGGGATGCTTCAAATGGGGCGTTATCCTTGGTCTGTGAAGCGGAGAATTTTAAGTGATGTAGGGCATGTGTGCAATGAAGATGCAGCGGTAGCGATGAGTGAAGTAGTGTTTGAAAAGCCGACACAAATTTATTTATCCCACTTAAGCAAAGACAATAATATGAAGGACCTAGCGCGAATGAGCGTCACGCAAACCTTGCAATCCTGTGGAATCATTCCCGGCGAATATGTAAATATTCATGATACGGATGCAGAAGAACCAACAGCGCTTGCAACAGTTTAAACACCAACTGGATAGGTTAAAGAAAGGTATAACATTTTTTTGTTATACCTTTATTTTTGTTTTATTTCATTTTCATGTAATTTTAATGTTCGGATTGTATCATAATGACAACAAGGAAAACGAAAGGATGAACGTAAATGAGTTATTTCAATGATGACGAAAATAAACAAGAAGAACAGCAATCCCCAAGTTCTTATTCGCCTCTGCAGGAACGATTGAAGCGGGAACAGGAAGAAGAAAACAAACGGCGTGCCAATAAAAAAGGGGGAAGCAAGGCAGGGTACTTTATAAGCGGACTTGCAGGTGTAATCATCGGTGCCCTCCTCATTTGGCTGCTGGTTCCTTCACTATCGAATCAACTTCCTGGTAACTCAACCACTAACCAAAATGGAGGAGAAACGGCTATCACACAATCAGCAACCGAAGTCACAACGGATATTACTACTGCAGTAGAGGAAGTTTCGGGTGCGGTCGTGGGAATCACCAATATTCAGAAAGTAACGGATTTTTGGAACCAAGAGTCACAAACTTCTGAAGTCGGCAGCGGTTCCGGGGTTATTTATAAAGTAGATGGGGACACTGCTTACATCGTGACAAATCACCATGTAGTAGAAGGAGCGGAACAGCTTGAAGTAACTCTGGAAGACGGCTCTAAAGAAGAAGCCCAATTGGTAGGGAGCGATATTTGGACGGACCTTGCTGTTATTTCTATCAGCAGCGAAAAAGTAGATACAGTTGCAGAGTTTGGAAACTCCGACCTATTGAAGCAAGGAGAAACAGTAATCGCCATTGGGAACCCATTAGGGCTGGAATTCTACGGTTCTGTTACTACTGGAGTTATTTCAGGAACGGAGCGTTCCGTACCGGTTGACTTAGATGGGAATGGATCGGTGGACTGGGAAGTAGAAGTACTTCAAACGGATGCAGCCATCAACCCAGGGAATAGTGGAGGAGCGCTTATTAATATTGCAGGAGAATTAATCGGCATTAACTCCATGAAAATTGCACAAGATACAATTGAAGGATTGGGCTTCTCCATTCCGATTAATAGTGTAATCCCAATTATTGAGGAACTGGAAAAAACGGGTGAAGTGAAACGTCCAACCATGGGAATTGGCCTATTGGACTTAACGGACGTTCCGATTTTCTATCAACAACAAACATTGCGTTTGCCTGAGGAAGTAACAACAGGAGTTGTCGTTACACAGGTTGCTCAAGGGTCACCAGCCCATAAAGCAGGTATGGAACAGTATGATGTTATTGTTGAAATGGGCGGACAGAAAATCGAAAACTCCATTGATCTTCGCCATTACTTGTACAACGAAACGGATATTGGCGATTCATTACCAATAAAAGTGTACCGACAAGGAAAGCTAGTGGAGTTAACTATGACGTTAACTGAAGGAACGACTTTATAGAACATTTTTCAATTGTGGATAACTTATAGAAATTTATACACACTGAGTAGTGAAAGAAAAACCTCTTCTTTCCTACTCTTTTTTTGTCTGATACAATAGTTTGTGGATAACTTATAACAAATTGTGAATAATTTTGTGAAAATTTTTGCAAAGAAGGAGGCAGAAAAATTTGATTAGTTATAGCTGTGAAACCCATATAAATCAAGCTTTAGATATGTTTGTGGCAGAAACGGAAGAGTTCCCAATCCTGGATAAAGTATCGGAAGAAGAAAAGTTATCCACAAAGTGTTCCTACTGTGAAGAGCATGCAACATATATAGTATCAAGTAAATAACTTTACACCATATATAGATTGTTTGTGTGGATATGTGGATAACTTTTGTGGATAAGTTGTTTGTAAATGAAATATTAAGGTGGATAAATTGTTTGTATTTAAATTTTCAAATTAAAATGAAAAAAGAAAGGCACTAAGAATGCAGTGCAGATGCATTAGAGATTGAAAATTGAAATTTAAGCGAACGATTGGGAAATAAAATTGTGAAGGTAAAGTAAAGGTGGATAAGCTGTGAATATAACGATACTCTCAGTCGGAAAGCTAAAAGAAAAATATTTAAAGATGGGAATTGAGGAATACGTCAAACGATTGAGCGCCTATGCCAAAATCGAATTAATAGAGGTTCCGGACGAAAAAGCACCCGAACAATTAAGCGAAGCGGAAATGGACATGGTGAAACGGAAAGAAGGTGAGCGGATCCTGGCAAAAATCAATGACAGTACGCATGTCATTGCCTTGGCAATCAACGGAAAAATGAAATCCTCCGAAGAAATGGCAGCCGACCTGGAATCCCTCATGACCTACGGCACCAGTAAAATCGCCTTCGTCATCGGCGGCTCACTCGGCCTGCACGACGAAGTACTCAAGCGCGCGGATGAAAAACTGAGCTTCGGCAAAATGACCCTTCCTCATCAGTTGATGAAGCTTGTGCTAGTTGAGCAGGTCTATCGGAGTTTTCGGATTATTAAGGGAGAACCGTACCATAAGTAATAGAAAAAGCATGAGAACAAAAATTCTCATGCTTTTTTATTTTAAAACACATATTTTTATGATTGTTATTTGGTGTTTTTTTATTCTCTACCAGTTACAAGCGGACAACTAGGATCAGCTGCCCATTCGTTCATAGAGCCATCATAGATTGCCACATTTTCTTGCCCAAGCTTGTTTAAAAGTAATGCATTCCACGTAGCAGCAATTCCACCGCCACAATAAGTAATAACTGTTTTTTCTGTATCTAGAGCGCCAATTTCAGAAAAAACTTTACTTAGCTTTTCGTCGTCCCAAAGTAGATGTGTTTCAGGATTTGAGTGGCTTCCAAAAAAGACGTTAAAACTTGTAGGGATATGGCCCTTACGTGGGTAAGTGTTTGTTTCACCGTAAAAATCCGCTGGAGAAAGGCTATTAATTAATACAACAGAATCATCATCAATCGCTTTACGTACTTGATCTTTATTAACGACTAGCTCAGGGCGGCGTGTAAAGTTGAATGTGCCTTTTGGATAACTTGTCTTATCTGTTGTTGTTGGATAACCGTCAAGTTTCCATTTTACAAGTCCACCATCTAAAATTGCGACATTGTCAAAGCCTTCATATTTTAGCTGCCAGCGAAGACGAGATGCCCAGTAAGAAGCAATTACATCTGCATTGGCAAGTGCACCGCGATCATAGATTACAACGTACGTGTCTTCACCAACACCAAGTTTTTCGATTTCCTCTACAAATTGTTCACGACTTGGAATTGTCATCGGTAATGCTGCGTTACGATCTGAGAAATTTTTCAAAATATCTGCAAATACAGCATTAGGAATATGCTCTTCATCAAAGGCATCCTGACCAGACCATAAGCCAGGTGTTTCACCATCCTTGTTTGGAATACTTAAAAATGTCGTAGCATCAAGCAGTCTTAAGTTTGGGTCATCTAAACGCTCATGTAACCAAGCGCTATCTACAACCAATGGAATAGTTGTCATAATACATCCCCTTAACTTTTCTTATTTGTTTACTTGGTATTAATGTATCAAAAAAAATTTGGTAAAACAATGGTTAGTTTAAATTATTTATTCTTTAGCTAGTTTTTGCAATGTAAAGTCTAATAATATCAAGGATTTTCTGTACTTTAGGTTTGCTGCGGTCCTCTCGCAAAAAATTCTGCAATAGCCGCACTATGCACTTGTTTACCGTTTTGCCACAGTAAATTGAAAGTTAAATTTGGAGGCAGAACTTTATCATAGATAATAGAAAAATGTTTCTAGGAATACTGGTATAAACGTGTTTCAGGTGTTTTTTTACCTTTAGAAGGGTATACCAAAATGATTAGAGAAGAATTTAAAAGGTAGAAGAGTAAATGCAGAAATATTTATGTATAAAATTAATTTGGTAAATGAGGGATATTCATGTCAGTAGGTTTCTCTTCCGAATCCACTGCCCCGGCCTGTAATAATCGCTGTCTTTCCTTGCATATAATTCACTCTATTATCGATAATTTTGACTACCATAATATGCCCTTATATGGATTTTTCATTTGTGAAATAAATTATAAATTCGGCTTATCTCTTTAAATGGTAAGCAGAAGGTTGAACTCATGCTTTTATAATCAGCGGGTGGCTGTTATTTTCTAACTTAAAAAAGGAATAAGAGAAAAGTAAACAATGAAAAAGCCTCTGGTATACACCAAAGGCTTTTTGTTCATTATCGATTGTTCTCCCATTACGCGTTCACTGCAAGTTGGATCATCAGTTCAATCCCCGCTGGAATCGCTGCTTCATCTAAATCGAATTTTGGGTGATGGTGAGGGTACGAGCTGTTTTCACTTTTCATGCCGACATGAATGAAGGCCCCGACTTTTTCCTTCACGTAGAAGGCAAAATCTTCTGCTCCGAATACAGGTTCAATTGATGAGAAGACTTCATTGCCAAAGGTTTTCTCTATAATTCCTCTGGCAACGTCACACGCTTCTTGGTGATTGTATAGTGGAGGAGTCCCCTCGATTAATTTTAAATGACCCTTTGCATCAAAGCTTTCGCAAATGTACTCCGTTAACTTTGCCGTTTTCCGGAGCATTAATTCGGCACCTTCTTGCGTTAAGGCTCTAATTGTTCCTGAAAGTATCACTTTATCGGGAATTACATTGTAGGACATACCCGTTTGAATTCCGGTAATCGACATCACGCCGCCGTGTATAGGATTTAAATTACGGCTGACAATCGACTGAAATGCTTGTATAAGGTGACTTGCAATAAAAATGGGATCCACCGTTTCATGAGGGTTCCCAGCATGGCCGCCTTTCCCTTCAATAACGATATCAAAGTCATCACTTGATGCCATGAAGGGACCTACTGGAAATCCAATTTGGCCTAAAGGGATATTCGACATATAATGAATACCGTAAATGGCATCAACATTATCCAATACTCCTTCTTTTACAAGTTGTTGTGCCCCGCTTGGCGACATTTCTTCAGAGCTTTGGAAAATGAGGACAATGTTGTTTTTTACCAAATGTGCATTTTCACTCATCCACTTGGCAGCTGCAAGTAAAGTAGCAGTATGACCATCGTGTGCGCATGCATGCATGACGCCAGAAACTTTTGAAGAATAGGGCTTGTCTCCTTCTTCAATAATGGGGAGAGCATCCATATCTGCTCGCAAAGCGATCGTTTTTTCACCATCTGTTCCTTTAAAATGAGCGATGACGCTGGGCTTTGAAAATTTTTCCATTATCGGAATCCCGAATTCGCCTAATTTTTCTCTTACGTAAGCTGCCGTTTGATATTCTTGTCCCGATAATTCAGGGTACATATGAAAATGTCTGCGTTGTTTAATCGACCAGTCAATTAGCTGTTGATCAACGTAGTGTAATTGAAACATGAAGTACCTCCATTAGTTCACTAAAATGGGCCATATTGAATGGCTTGTGCAATAATCAAGAAAATAATACTAATTATGATTTGGATAAAGATAAATGGCAAAACCCACTTAATCCATTTTGTAAAAGGAATTCCAGCAACAGCTAGTCCTGCAAGCAGGACACCTGAAGTAGGAAATAGGGAATTCGAAATACCATCTCCAAGTTGGTAAGCAAGTACAGCCGTTTGTCTTGTTATGCCAACAAGATCAGCTAATGGTGCCATGATTGGCATTGTGAGTGCAGCTTGCCCACTTCCGGACGGCACTAGGAAATTTAGGAAAAGTTGCAAAAAGAACATTCCGATGACATTGAAAAAAGGGGATAGCTGACTAAGTAAAGTAGAAGCAGAGTACAGGATTGTATCGATTAATTTTCCATCTTGTATAACGACAAGAATTGCTTGAGCAAATCCAATGATTAAAGCTCCTCCAATTAATTCTTTTGCTCCATCAATAAAACTATCTGCAATCTGGCTTGCGGATAAGTTTCCTACAATCCCAAATATAATCCCGAATAATAAAAACAATCCTGCTATTTCAGTAATATACCAACCATATTTGATCACACCAAAAATTAAAACAACAAAGTTTAGCAAGAATAAAGTTAATATTATTTTATGACGGAAAGTTAAAATGGCATCTGCCTTTATTTTAACTTGGTCTTCATTTGTAAAATGACCTAAAAATCTAAGGTTTGGATTGGCCTTAACTTTTTTCGCGTATCGATATACATATAGTACCGCAGCAAAATACAACACAAAAAAGAGCGCGATTCTTAAGCCAATGCCAGAGAACGTAGGCAATTCTGCAATACTTTGCGCAACTCCTATATTAAAGGGGTTGAGAACTGCAGCCATAAATCCTACCCCGGCACCCAATGAAACAATTGCATATCCAACGATAGCATCCAACTTTAAAGATACAGCCAATGGCGCAATGATGGCAATATAGACAATCGTTTCTTCAGCCAATCCCATTAAGGCACCGGCTACGGCAAAAAAGAACATAAGTACAGGAATTAGCAGTAATTCTCTATTTCCCAATTTCTTTGTGATTGAAATGATGAAAGCATCGAGGGCACCGGTAGCTTTTAAAATTCCAAACGCTCCCCCGACAATTAAAACGAAGAATATTATGCCAGCTCCATTAACCATCCCAATATGAATATTATTAAAAATATCTAAAAAACCTACAGGTGATGATTCTGTATATTGAAATGAATCTGGTACGACTAAAGTTCGGCCATTTTCTTCAATTCGCTCATACTCACCTGCCGGTAAAAAATAGGTGAGGATTGCCCCGATAACAATAATGCAAAATAGTAAAACAAATGCGTTTATGTTGAGAGCTCTTTTGCTCTTAATTATTCCTTTTGTCTGTTCGTGATGCATGAATATAAACTCCTTTATGTTTAATTTAAGTTTTGGTGAATATTTATGCAGTTTATATTAATATATATTCAAATGCAATTCAATGATTTTTAATATATTTTTTTATAATTTATTAATTTTATGTGGTGGTAATTTAATGTAAAGTTGTATATGTATATCTTTATTATCAGTTGATTAGGTGAACTGTGTATATTTATGAGAATTGCCTTCATAATGAACATGACTATCAATAAGAATTATTTATAGCCTAACTCATTAATAAAACCGCTGAGTTTATACTCAGCGGTCTAACTATTATTTATCGATTCCTACTTTGATAAGAAGTTATAAATATTGGCTTCGCCTGCCCCGTATAGTGGATCATTCCCCACTTTCCCGAAATCAATGGCGCTTTGTCTGATAGCCGCTGCCACTTGGGAAGGAGTATACTCAGGGTGAGCGGCTTTAATGACTCCAGCAACTCCAGCGACTTTCGGTGCAGCCATGGAAGTTCCATGCAAATAGGAATAGCCATGCCATTGGCCGTCACTAAACTCCGTAGTTGCGTTCCCACCTGCGACTGGATAGGTAGGGTAGGTAGACAATGTTCGATAAGTGAAGTCACGTTTATTTAAATAGTTCCCAGCTGGGTTCTGACGATACAAACTATCATATAATGGGCCGTTATCTCCGCCTGGACCGGCTACGTCGATGCCATTTCCGTAATTTGAGTAGAAGGCAATGCTATTATTGGACCATTCATTTGAGGAAGATACCGTAATTACCCCTGGAATTTGGGCTGGAACGACACGGGATGGACCTTTAATGTCTATACCGTAAGTATCCTTCCAATATGCCTGCATATCGTGGAAATCACCGAGATTTTTTGAGTCATTTCCGGCCGACACCACAACAGTAACACCTTTTTGGATGGCATACTGAATGGAACGGTGGTAGGCTACCATTGAAGCAGAATCGCCCTTCTCCTCCAAGTTTTGAGCCATCCAACGCCAGCCTCCGATTGACATATTAATCACTTCTACTCCATCATTTGCCGCCTCTACAATTGCATCGGTAATCCATGATTGCTGTGCTCCCCCAGTTGCTCCAAAAACTCGGTATGCTCTCACCGTTAAATCCGGTCCAACACCTTTTACCTTTCCGTTAGCTGCAATGGATCCAGCAACATGCGTGCCGTGGCCATTTTTGTCCCAGGGATCTGTAGTGCCGGGTACGAAGGTTTTTGAACCCGCTAAATCTGCATTTTCCTTCAAATCCGGATGACTAAAATCAATTCCTGTATCGATAACCGCGATAACCGTATCATGATTACCTGTATTTAACTTATATGATTTCCCTTCATGGGTAATACGGTGCATGTCCCATTGTTTATCCCAATAGCTTTCTGCGTTTGAATCCAAAGTCACTTTCTGCCCGTTTGGGGTACCAGGAGTAAAATTCACTGCCTCATCAGGATCAGTTTCCAAGTATGCTTCAAGTTCTCTTCCAGCTGATTGAATACTTTTATCTTCCTTCACTTTTGAAAGAAAATCGGGATTTGCTGATGCTGCTTCAACAATCCCGATTTCTGGTATAACTCTTTCAACAGCTCCTCCTGCCTTAGAGATTGTTTCTGAGTAATTACCCGGCAAATTCCCTTTATACGCTAATACATAATGCTCCTCTTCAGGTGCAGCCTTCGTTTCATTTGTTGGAAACCCAACGAATGCAGAAAATGATAGAGCCGAACAGATAGATAGAATTGCTAGTTTTTTCTTCATTTAAACTCTCCTCCTTTGAAAAAATAAAATATACTTTTATCTATTCAACGTTTAGAAGGTTTATCCTTAAACTTTAAAAAAGGAGATGATTTGCCTATCTATAGTATTCCATCCATCCATTTTCTAGTTATAATGGAGGCTGCTTGGCTATTGCTAAAAGACTAGGAATCTATTAAATAGATAAAATCTCATTTAGATTAGTTTCGGTGATCCGCATTAAAAGGGGCGGTTTTAACCCAATCAAAAACGAGATATAATATGAAAGCGAAACACGCTGGGTTACATGGTGATGCCAATCTATTATTGGTGCCATATTCCCTGCGTGCGTTTTTATTATAGAAAGAAAATCTAATTTTGAAGGATAAAGATAGTATAGCCAGGGGTGTAAATAGCCGAATCGAAGTCTCGCTTTACTGAATTTATATTAGTGAGCCAAACATTTACTAAACAATCAAGGCGCCTGCTGACCAGCCCTCGCTTGGATCAATCGAATTTAAACCTTGAAATATACTCTTTATATCCGTCCATCCACCCGATTTGAGGCCATTCTCCTGTGGGGTTGTTGCGGTTATTTTCCTGCGGACGTCCTGGAGTAGAGCGGCCATTGATAATATATTCTTCCAATGACTTTTTGAGGCTTTCAACAAGCTCTGGATGCTCATTGATGACATTATTTGTTTCACATATGTCTTCTTTCAAATTATATAATTCGACAGGCTTATAAACTTGATTTTCTAGTCCTTCACGGAAGTTTATCATTCCGCCCCCATTGTACACGCATTCCAGCTTCCAGTCTCCACGGCGAATTGAAAGTCCTCCATTTGCAGAAGAATGGACAATATCCTCACGTACCGGCTCATTCTTTCCTTTCCATAATGGAACATTGGAGATGGAGTCCTCCGCTGCATCATCTGGAATTTCAGTGCCAATGATTTCCGCAATACTTCGATAGATGTCAGATAGACTGATCATATGGTTGCAGACAGTACCCCCTTGAATCATGGCCGGGTAAGAAATGATCGTTGGCTCGCGGTGCCCACCTTCCCAAATGTCTCCTTTGAGTCCTCTGAAAATATAGCTCGGATTATGTCCATGTTCCTTTAATGCAACAAAATCAGCTAGAGCGGATGCCCCGTTGTCACTTGTAAAAATGAAAATTGTGTTATCAAATAAATCATTTTCTTTCAGTTTAGCTATTATTTCACCAATGTAATGATCAAGTTGAAGTACGAAGTCGCCATACGGTCCGATACCTGATTTTCCTTCGAATTTTTCATTAGGCAAAAGTGGACCATGCACCAAATGGCTTGGATAGTATAAGAAAAATGGCATGTCTTCTTCTGCAAACCGATCGATCATTTCCAATGCTTTTTTCTGCATTTTATCCGCAACTTCCCTGTGAACAAAGTTTGGTGCGATTACTCCATTTTGCCATTCCTTCTGATGGTTGGGTCCAGCCCGGTCCATCATGTGTATGCCTGTTACGTCTGTGGGTTCCTCAATAACCCGGTCATTTTCAATATAAACATACGGTGGCTGGTCAAGAGAGGCAGGTGTTCCATAAAAATAATCGAATCCCAACTGATTTGGGCCAAATGTGATTGGTTTTGAATAATCAATATCCAATCCTTCAAAGTCCAATCTTCCTGCTGAGATGTCAAAAATGCCATCGCGGCCAAACCGGGTTTCTTTCTCGTGGAAATCTTCAGGATTTAACCCGAATTTTTCATAATCAAAGTACCCCTTCAACTGCCATTTTAAGCCTAAGTGCCATTTTCCGATAGCTGCTGTATTATAGCCATTTTCTTTAAGTAGATGGGCAATCGTCTTGCGGTCTTCTTCAATTAATGGCATGGAATCCCCTGGTATTACAAAGCTCTTCAAGCTGGAGCGCCAATTATAGCGACCGGTTAACAAACCATAACGGGACGGGGTACACAGGGCTGAGGTGGCATGTGTATCCGTAAAACGCATTCCTGCTTCAGCTAATGCATCTATGTTCTTTGTTTTGATTTTTGACTCAGGATTGAAACAGGAAACATCTCCATATCCTAAGTCATCGGCAAAAACTAATACGATGTTCGGTTTTGTGTTTGACATTTTTTTGACTCCTTTAATATGAATATACTTATTACTTGTCTACCCATTGTCTTTTTTAAAAAACAGTGTAGCTCTTAACTTACATTCCCATGTCATATAAACTAACTTTCAAGTCGTTTGGTTTATAAGGGAAAACAGAAGGATAAAGAATGGGAGGGGGTAGCGATAAATGAGAGAGAATTCATGCTGCAGTGCCGGACTGCAGAGAAATAAACCAAGAGAATCACAGGTTATAAAAGTTACTCAAGCAGCGAAAAAACTAGGGAGAGATAAACTAGTCTTCATACCGGGCGGAATGTTTAAAATGGGGACTGAAGATCAGGACGGTTTTCCGGCAGATGGCGAAGGACCAATTCGTGATGTAACTGTTGATCCCTTCTATATGGATGCCTATGCAGTGACAAATGCAGAATTCAGGGATTTTATAAAGGATACAGGCTACGTCACAGACGCTGAGAAGTTTGGCTGGTCATTTGTTTTTCATTTACTTTTATCAGAGAAAATGCTGCCGTATGTAAACCAGGCTGTAGCGGGCACACCATGGTGGCTGGTTGTGGAAGGGGCAGCATGGAATCACCCGGAAGGCCCCCACTCTTCGATTAAGGACATTATGGATCATCCGGTTGTTCATGTGTCATGGAACGATGCAGTTGCTTACTGCAAATGGGCAGGCAAACGGCTTCCTACTGAAGCGGAATGGGAATATGCAGCCCGTGGTGGTTTGGTGCAAAAGCGCTATCCTTGGGGAGATGAATTAATGCCCGAAGGAAAACATGCCTGCAATATCTGGCAAGGTGACTTTCCAAGTATGAATACGGAAGAGGACGGCTATCTCGGTACAGCTCCTGCAAAGTCATTTCCTCCTAATGGGTACGGACTTTATAATATGTCTGGAAACGTTTGGGAGTGGTGTATGGACTGGTTTACTGACCAGCCTGACCAAAAGGGCGGGAATGATAATCCTACAGGTCCGAAACTTGGAATGAGCAGGGTTATTCGCGGAGGTTCATATCTTTGTCATGAATCCTACTGTAGTCGCTACCGGGTCGCGGCAAGGTCATCCAATACACCAGACAGTTCAACTGGAAATACTGGATTTCGCTGTGTCGTCGATCGACATTCATTTTAGCAATCTTTGATTGAATAAAATAACTTCCCAATTTAGCGTTTTAGATAAGCAGATAACATCCAGTGCGATAAAGAGTAAAATGGCTATAAAAAAATCTGTCTCATCCGACAGATTTTTCAACTTGGCACAACAATTCATTAAATTCTTCATGCTCTTCAAACGGAAGACAATGCCCGGAGTGTTCAAACCACACTAGTTGCTTTACTGGTGCCAAAGGAAATTTTTTCGCCTTCTACCGTACTAACAATCTGACCGACGCCAATATAATCATGATATTCCTGAGCCAGGAGGGAGCCAAGAACACTCCCCCATGAATGGCCACCAAGTAAAGTTTTTGCTTTCCAAATCCACTACGATAAATTCCCTCTCCAGTTGCCGGTTAAATCCTCTGGCAAACCCAATTTTTGGTGATAGTGTCACTCTCTTATCCAATTTTAACTTGAAGGATGATAAGTTATAAAATCTACTCAAAGAAGCTCTTGCCAAATCCAAATAGGTTCTTGTAAAACAATAGAAGTCAGGTTACGGTTAATTGTCTTTGAATTCACGGTCATTTCGTTGCTAAGCACAATAACCGTAAGATCCTCATCCTGGAGTCGAACAACATAGTGACGGAAGCCGCTTGGGTATCCGCCGGAATGGCCTACTGCTTTATGCCCCAAAACATCCTGCGTATACCAGCCATACCCATATTGGTATGGAAACTTTGAAGCATGAGTCGTTCCCATCTGTTTTGTCGTTTCCTCAGATACTAGCAGGTTTTGGCGTAATGCCTCATCAAAGAGTGCCAAATCTTCGGCGGTAGAAATAATATCCCCTGCTGCAAATGCTGCGGAATTATCCATACGTGGGCCAGATTCCCCTTCCACATGTCCCTCTGCTGCCGGAGATCCTTCCGGAATAGTGAACATGGAATGATGCATACCACTTGGAATGAATATATGTTCTTCTATATAGTCAGAATATGGTTGCCCGCTTACTTGTTCGATAATGAGTCCAAGGAGTACGTAACCTGTATTGCTGTAACTGAAGCTCTCTCCTGGAGTAAATTCCAACTGTTCGTTGCGTACAACCTCGATAATATCATTAGGTTCCCAGACTTGACTGTAATCAAATTGATAGTCTGGGTTTAGGTAATCCGGAATTCCCGAGCTATGACTTAACAGATGTCCGAGTGTGATGGTATCGGCATTTGGAAAGTTGGGAAAATACTTCGCGAGGGGGTCATCCACAGTAAGCATTTGCTTCTCTGCAAGTTGCATGATAGCAACAGCCGTAAACGATTTTGACAACGAAGCGATTTGATATAAAGTATCCGTGCCATTTTGCACATTAGGGGCAGCCATTCCGTATCCTTTTTTAAATAATAATTCTCCATCCTTAGCAATTAAGACTGCTCCCTGGAATTCTTGATTTGACAAATACTGATCGATTTGTTCGGGAATGCTTCCGGATAAATTTCCATGATTGTCACGACCGAACGCTAACAAAGAAGCACCACCTAAGACTCCGAGTGTTAAAACGAAAATTAGGGCAATTTTAAAAAACTTTCTCATAAGGCCAACCTCTTCTCTTTTTAGTTGATTCAAAGAATCATAGAAAATCTCCATTTATTTTTTGGGGATTCAAATAAGCAGGTTGAAAGAAAGACTGGGGTTCAGGCTGAAAGCAACTTATTTAATTCCTTCAATTATTTTTTAGAAAACTAAATCTGCTTCTCAAACAGCAGATGACGATCGTTATATTTCGCAATCTGTCTCAGCAGGACTAGATTAATAATCAAAATAATAGTACTTAGGATGACCATCAAGCCTAGCCCGAGAAAAAATAAGCCGCTTACTTGGCCAATGAGTATCCCTAAAACAGGCAGAACGATAATTCCTCCTAAGTTTGTCGCTTCTTGATATGTTTTTACCCTTGAGGATATGAGAACGTTCAATAGAATCGTCAAAATCAGAACCATTGGCAAAAGAAGAAGTACTAATACAATCCAGTTCATAGAAGGAAAAATAAGTTCCTTGAAGGTAGAGTAGGATAACCCATTGATGATAATGCCGCTTAGTATAAAACTGATCAAGGAAACACTAAAAGCAGGAATAAAAGATGATAAGATTTTAGAAATAAATAATTCCTTAACAGTAATCGGAGCAAATAATAAACTCTCCAATGTTTTTCGTTCTTTTTCTCCAACGAGACTGTTCGCTGCTATGGTTGATGCTGTGATAACAGGGATTAAAAGAAATAACGATACCATCATATAGTTAACAAACAGGTATACTAACTGTTCTTTTAAAGAAAATGCGAGAATTTCCTCGTTTCCAACTTTCAATAGAAATTTATCCAACATTTTTTGGGTACCTGTATCCAACTCAAAATCAAAGTACAGGATTGTAGACACAACACCTGCAGGAATAATAAGAGAAAAGATAACAGGGATTAAGATTATCGTAAGCAAAAGTGTTTTACTTCTGAAAATATCCTTTATATCTTTTTTGGTAATAGCCTTCAAAACAGTCCTATTCATTGTTCCGACTCCTTATCATAAAATAGATGGATTCTAAATCCTGTTCTTCTATTGCGACGGAATGAATCCAATGTTCAAGGAGAATATTTTTTAAAAGCGGTGAAATCTCGTCTTTGTGATTTACTGTCACTCGGATATGATTATTTTCTAATTGCTCACATGGAAATCCAGATACATTTCCATTCTCTATTTTCATATTGGTATGGATGTTGAGTTTAATATGAGTAGAATACTTTTCTTGCAATTGTAAAAGTGAACCGCTATCGATGATATGTCCGTTATCCAAAAAGGCAAAGGAACTGCAAACATTTTCTAATTGGTGTAGAACATGAGAGCAAATAAGCACAGTAGTTCCATTTTGATAGTTATATTCTTTTAAATAGGACAAAACCATGGATATCCCGTCCGGATCCAACCCATTCGTCGGCTCATCTAAATACAGGATGCTCGGTTCATGCAAGAGTGCCTTTGCCAGTGCCAGTCTTTTTTTCATACCTGTACTATATGTACCTATGGGTTTAGATTTATGATCATCAAGTCCGAATTGTCTTAATAAATCATAGATGCGTGATTTGTTTTTAACTCCATAAATATCAGCAAAAAATGCGAGATTTTCAACTGCATTCATTTGGTGGTAGAGCCCGGCACTTTCCGTAACAATTCCTGTAACTTTTCTTATTTCATGGCCATCTATTACAGGGTCATATCCATTAATTGAAATCTCCCCGCTATCAGGTAAGATGACCCCGTTCAATACTCGAATCAAAGTTGTTTTTCCCGCACCATTGGGTCCTAATAGCCCTAAAATCTCCCCTTTTTGACAAGTAAGGCTGGTTTTGTTTAACACCCGCTGATTTGAAAAGCTTTTGCTAACTTCTCTAACTGTTATCAATCTATCACCCCTCATTTTGAGAATTTGTTGCGTCCTTAGGATAGCTGTTTATGTTCCCGATAGGATTCAGCAAGAATTTGACCGTTACGTTCCTGTACCTGTTCGACTACGTGATGGATTGCTTCAATAACATATTCGGGTCGTGGCATTTGCAGACTGTGTCCTTTGTGATCACTAATCCTATGGATACTGTTGGTGGAACGGGAGGCCAATTCTCTTTGCATCTCGGTCCATTGGTCACCGAATCCCGGGTTGTTTAGTACAGCGATTGGAAGGTTGCCAAATTGGGATTTTTCAGTACTGTTATTTAATTGATTCGATGCTTCTTTCAGGTGTGCCCAGGCACATTTGAATTCTGCACCAGCTGTCTTACCGGCAAAAATACTGTAAACCATCCCTTTCCATTGCTTATACTCATCGGCACTAAGCTGCTGTTTGTAATAGGAGCGTTCATTGCCATACATCGGAATAATGCCTAGAGTATTGCCAAGGAAGCGCGGAATGCCAAATGGAGACATCAGTCTTAGTATCTTCAGCATAAAGCCGATGATAGCAAAGCCTTGCTTGAACTTGGCATCATCCTTTAGAAACTCATGCGTTGAATCCAAAAATACTATGCCAGCCACCTGATTGGGATATTTCAAAGCATAGAGCCGGGCGATCAGTCCCCCCAAGGAATGGCCCACAAGTACAAATGGTCCGGGGCCGCCGGTTTTGTCTAGCAGGTTTTTAAGTTCTTTGATGGTATGCTCGGGAGTTGGCAGGGGACCGGGATCACTCGAGCCCATACCTGCACGGTCATATGTAATCACTCTAGTAAACTTAGATATTTCTTTACGAATATGCATCCATGAATATGAGCAATCACCGGCTCCATGAATTATGATAACCGTGGGTCCTCCTTGGCCATCATCCATAACATGGAGACGATAGCCGCCCATATCAATCATTTTACCGGCAGGAAGCCTTTTCGCATCTTTGGCCCGTGAAATTTGTTCGTAAATTAATCCTAGTAAGAGTAATCCCATTAATACTACTAATCCCAGTAACATTTTTTCCCCTGCTTTCTTCAATGATTTTTCCTTGAAAAGTATATTTTTATTTAAAACAGACCAACCAAAAGTTAAACCAGGCCGTTACTAATCTTTGCTACTTCACTATAAGGAATATTCTTCCACGGAATATTATATAACAATAGATAGGATAAAAGTACTGTTTTCTATCTACATAATCACGAAAAATTTTACATGAATTTACAAAACAACTATAGTTTTGTTTATTTGTTTTGGAGGAGAAGTATCTATAAAGGGTCTTGCGTAGGGGGCTTTCCGCTTTTATTCGTAGCAGATAAGACAGAGGGCCATAGCTTTTAAAAAGAAACTGTTGGTTCTCCAATTCAGTCCCTGTTTTTAACAAACCTTGCCAATTAACATACATTAGGTAAAATAGCACGAACCTTGAAAGGAGAAGGTGGTTTTGGAGCAATCCTTGCTTAACTCCCTCAGAAAAGGAGGATATATATTCTATGCAAGGCACGGGGAAGCAACTGTCGGAAATGATTTGCCCTTTTTAAATTTTCAAGACTGCTTCACCCAAAGAAACCTTTCTGAAAAGGGACGACAGCAGGCTATTTCTTATGGTGAAGTTCTGAGGCAGTTGCAAATACCGATTCAAGCTCCTGTTTCTGCAAGCCCTTTTTGCAGAAACATAGAAACAGCTCAGATGGCATTTGGAAAGAGCAGCGTTCAAGTCAATCCTTTTTGGTTTGAGGTCTATCGATTGAGTGGAAATTTACTTAGCGATGAACAACAGAGAATTTTGACTACCTTTAATTCGGTTATGGAAATCGTTCCAAAGAAGGGCAAAAATAAAGTGATTGTTGCTCACACTTTTCCGAAAGGTCTCGGTTTAGGCGACATTCCTTATATGGGGACAGTACTGATCAAGCCTAAAGGAGAGGGCAAAGGTTACGATGTTATTAAGCGATTGTCTTTGGGGGACTTAAATAAATTAGGTGGTTAGATCTTAAAAAACAAAGCTGAAAAATTCCTTATGTAGATGAATTTTTCAGCTAAGATTTTGCCTATTTAGTGGTTTGGATGGGATTATTTAATATTGATGCTAATGTTTCTAGTCTTTTGCAGGCTTTTGTTCCTTGCCCGTCTGGAATGTGACGCTTTTTTTAATGGCCACTTTGCCCTTAGAATCATAAACCAAGGCTTGAAGTTTCTGCTTTCCGCTTTTTAAATTATTGGGATTGATTTTAACTGAAAATGGATAGCTGCGGCTTTCGCCAAAAGATTTCCCGTTTAATTTAAACACGACTTTTGAGATGTTTGGATCATAGATTTTGGTCCACGCATAGATTGTAGTCGGTTGGCGGATGACTTTCTTCTCAAGAGCTACAACAGTTGGTGTTGCCGGTTTTTGAGCTTTTGCAAACGGCCCATTCACCACATCCGTTAAATAATAATCATGCTTAATTAAAGCAGAATAGGCCGAGAACAGTTTTTTGTTCTCCATTAGACTATAGTTGTTCAGCTTCCGGCCAGGCCGAGCATTTTTGATTGCATTGACGCTAAACCATTGAACCGATTTCACTCTTGGGTATTTCAGCATTGCCCCATGATAAAGCATTTTCATCTTATTGATGGCAAAGTTCGTTGTGTCCATGTTGCCGGCTTTACTGTATGTTGTAGCGCCATATTCACTCACCATGATCGGCTTGCGGTTGGCATATTCTTTGTAGAGGAAATCAAGCGATTCCAATGGATTATCATGTTCAGCAGATTTCTTCACGTCATTGTTGAAAAAACGAACATTATAAATGCTTGTGCCTACCCAATCTACATACGCATCACCAGGATAATATTCATTAATGGTGTCTCTTGGTTCAGATCCAGGTGACCAGACCATCGCCACATTCTCGGCTTCTTGTTTCATTACGCGTGAAACTGTGCGGAAGGCCTCTTTATATTTGGAAGGATTGCCATGCCACGGTACCCAGTTTCCATTCATTTCTCCTGCAAAGCGAAGAAAAATGGGCATTTCCATTGCTGCAGCCGCACGTGCAAATTCGCGGAGATATTGATTATCCTTTACTTCCCCAAGCCCATTTTTAGGCTCCAGTGCAAGATGGATGGCAGCACCGTTCTTTTTAACATTCATGGCCCAATCATCCGTTGGAAAATCATCGCCATATTTCAAATAGCGGAAGTATGTAGCATGGTTTTTTCCTGTTTGTTTATTGAACTCTTTGTATTTTTCTTCTCTTTTGTATTTATCTAGGAGCTCATCGCCGTCTATAAAAGCACCTATGTACATTCCCGCCGCTGGTTCATATTTCGCAAGCGATTTTGTGTTCTTCGGTCGCACCTGTTCTTCCGCATATAGTTCGAGTTCGCTGTTTAAGCGTTCAGCCATGGCAATGACTGCATGATAGGTATTCATGTCTCCCGTTTTCATGCCGATTTTATAATGAAGTTTCGCTTCCGTGTACAAAGTGTCGGATGCTTTTTGATATTGTTTGTTTGCTTCGTAGGCCTGGGCCAGTTTTCGATAGTAGGACGCATTATTGCTCTCTGTTGCAGCCCTTTTTAAATAAGGAATTGCTTTGGCATAGTTCCTTTTTTCAAGCAACTGGATCCCCTTATTGTAATCCACCCATGAGTTTGCCTTTACTTCCTCGGTTAGGAAAGAGAAACCGAAGAGTGCCAATATGATAATGGACAAGTATATTTTTTTCATTTATTTCCTCCAATTGTTTTACTTCATTATAAGGTACGCCCGGAATTTTTTGTTAAAGATTATGGCATTTTATTGTAATATTGTATAGAAGAGCAAGGGAGGAAATCCTGTTTCCAAAACTATTTAATAATGTACAGGCGGCGTTTCTCTGAAGATATGAAAGCAGGGCTGGTTGATGAGGAATAAATTTAAACACCCAACGTTATTGAGCCAATTAATCTTCTTAATATCCATCATTGTTTTATTGACAGTCCTTTCCGTTAGCATCATTTTTTCTTCGATGATCGATGATATAGCGAAAAAATCGCTTGGGAATCAAGCGATGACGGTTGCAAAGATGGCAGCCCGGCATGAAGAAATCATCGAGGCCATGGATGACCCCGACCCTTCGGCAACAATACAGCCGATCGCCGAGGAGATTCGGAAATCAACCGGTGCGGGATATGTTGTGATTGGCAATAAGGAAAGTATTCGGTATTCCCACCATATGCCCCAATATATCGGTAAGAAAATGGGGACAAGCAGCAAAAGTGCAATAGAAGAGGGCGCTTCCGTTATTTATGAAGGCAGCGGAATTTCCGGGGAAGCCATCAAAGCGAAAACACCTATTTATAAAGATGGAGTAATTGTCGGTGTATCATCCGTGGGCTTTTTGACGGATGAGGTAAAAGTAAGAATGAAAGAATACCATTCGAAATTATTTGAATTTTCCGTTATCATTATATTGATTGGAATAATCGGAGCCATTTTATTAGCAAGAAGAGTGAAAAAATTAATATTCAACCTGGAACCGGAGGAGATTTCCTTTTTATTTAAAGAAAAAGAGGCAACTATAGAATCCATCAGGGATGCAACTGTAGCAGTGAATAAAAATTATAATATTACCTCAATTAATAAAAGAGCCAGGGAGTTGCTGACAGACCATCATGTGAGGGAGGATCAAGTAGTTGATAGCCGATTAATTACATTGATAGAATCCGTTATCCTAACAAAGCAGAATCTAATCAATCAGAAATTTCTGTTTGGTCATCAACTTTATATGGTAGATGCTGCACCCATTATTCAAAAACAACAGACAATCGGGGCAGTTTTGACGATTCGGCCGACATCGGAAATTGAACGGTTTACTAAAGAGGTCTTGGAGATTAAGAGTATTTCCGATAGTATCCGCGCACAAAATCATGAGTATTTAAATCGATTGAATACAATCTATGGTTTGATTGTATTGGAACAATATGATGAAGCAAAAGCGCTGATTTCCGATGAAGTAAAGGAACGTCAGGATATTGTTGTTTTCTTGACTTCTTCTGTGAAAGACCCCTATATTGCGGCTTGCCTGCTGGGGAAAATCAATCGTTCAAAAGAGTTGAAGGTAAATCTGGAAATTGATGAGGAAAGCAATTTAGCGCATATTCCGGAATCGTTTAATTCAAAGCTGTTTGTTGGGGTTCTAGGCAATATTATCGATAATGCGATGGAAGCAGCAATCGTGGCTAAAGGAGTACAGGCCCATGTCAAGATCTCCTTTACCGACATTGGGAGCGAGATTATTTTCGATATTGAAGATAACGGCAATGGTGTACCGATGGAGTGGCATGAAAAAATATATACAGAGGGCTTTACGACAAAGGGTGGGGAGAACCACGGATTAGGACTTGCGATTGTGAAAAATACATTGGATTTACTGCACGGGGAAATCTATTTATCTACCAGTTCTTCGGGTGGAGCGCAATTTACAATCGTACTACCGAAAAAATAGGCATAAGGGGGGAATTTCATGGCGAATCGCCCTATTCAAGTCATGATTATTGAAGATGATGAAACAGCCATCAAGATTTATGAAAAATTCACGCATAAAGTTGAAGGTTACCAGGTTGTAGCGACGACAAGTACAGGAAAACAGGCACTGGAACTGATCAATATCTTTACGCCGGATTTGATACTGCTGGACGTATTCCTTCCCGATATGAAAGGGACGGATTTATTATGGGAAATCAGAAAACAGCTACGCAGTGTAGATGTAATATTGATAACAGCGGCCAATGATGCGGAAACTGTCAGCGAAGCGATTAGAGGCGGAGCCTTTGGTTATCTGATGAAGCCGATTATGATCGATAAGTTTTTGGGGACGTTGGAAAATTATAAAGAAACAAGATTGGCATTATTAACATTAACAACCGTTGAGCAAGATCATGTTAACCACTTTTTTAGGATAAATAACCGTGAGGAACAAGGTGGAGAGCTCGGAAAAGGGGGAAGCTTGCCAAAAGGAATCGATAAACATACGCTAAAGAAAGTAAGGAACAGTGTGAAAGGCATGGAAAATAGCATAAATGCGGAAGAATTGTCAAAATTATTGGGAGCCAGCCACTCTACCGTCAGGCGTTATCTTGAGTATCTAGTCGCGCAAGGCGAGATGGAAGTGGAAATTTTGTTTGGAACCATTGGAAGGCCGGAGCGAAGATATCGGGTAAAATAATAAATTGGATGTTTGCGACTCGCTTGGTCGACAAAACATCCAATTTTTATATTATTTCTTTTCGGCTAATGCCATCCATTCATCAATAATGATGGATTGGATATTTCCATCCACGGATTCAATTGAAAAATATTCTTGAATCGTCTTGCTGGCGGAAAGAAGATGGGCATCTACCACTTTGACTTGTTCCTCGGAAGTGGTTGTTCTTCTAACCCACTCAGGATAAGGAAATGTTTTTTTGCGATGATTTGCTTTCAGCAAGCTTAAGCCGGCATGTTCAAACCATTTTGTCCATTCCGATACAGAGTAGCTGCGAACATGGCTATCATCACGCAGTTTTTCCAATGTATTCACAAAGTCATCCAAAACCGGGTCATCAGGAGCAATATTATCAATGAGCACGAACTTGCCACCCGGCTTTAGGACACGGGCAACTTCCTTCACAAAAAGTTGCGGGTTCGGAAAATGGTGAGGGGCAATTCGGCAAGTGACTGCATCAAAAGTATTTTCCAAAAAAGGCAGTGATTCTGCATCCGCAATCACATAAAAAATATTCGATGCATATGGATCCAAATGTTTTTTTGCTGTTTCAAGCATTCCATAAGTTAAGTCTGTTGCAAAAACTTGCCCTACATGAGGAGCCAGGGTTTTTACGACATGGCCCCCTCCTGTTGCAATATCGAGTGCGACAGAATCCGAAGTTACTTCCAGCCATTCTTTTAATAGTGCCAAATCTGAGCCCGTGGCATGCGTACTGCTTGTGACATATTTTTGGGCATGTTGTCCAAATTGCTGCTGAACTTTTTGCTTGATTTGTTCCGCTTGTTCACTCATTATTTGCTTCTCCTTTTTTTGGCTAAGATTCTTGAATGCTAAAACCTACTTTTGCATATTTAACGATTCCAGAATTTCTTGGATCAAAACTTCCTGCTCCTCCAAAAACTTCACGAATTCCTCCGAATTCTTATAACCGTCTTCCCAACCTTGTTTCTCGAGAGTAGATTGCCATTCAGGAGTCTGCGCCATTTCGGATAATGTTTGATCCCAGAATTCAACAGCATAGTCCGGCATTTCCTTTGGTCCGAACAAACCGCGCCAGATGGTGAATTCAGCATCAATGCCGGCTTCCTTATATGTTGGAATATCCGCATAAGTGCCTTGCAATCTTTCAGGAGAGGATATCCCTAGCACTCTTATTTTCCCTGCCTTCAAAAATTCGCCTGTGCCGGAAATGTCGGTAGCAAGAATATCAACAGTACCTCCAAGCAAAGCCGTCATGGCCTCTCCGCCTCCATCATAAGAGATAAACTTGATTTTCGTTGGATCCACTCCTGCTTTTACGGCAGGAAGCATTGCTACCAAGTGATCTTGTGAACCGGGAGCAGAACCTCCAGCCAAAGAAAGGCTTTCAGGATTTTTCTTTAAATCTTCGAACAATGATTGTAAATCCTGATACTTAGAATCAGATCTTACCGCAATCGCCCCATAATCCTTTGTCAGCTGTGCCAATGGCGTTAAATCTCTATAGGAATAAGGACTATTTCCTTCTTTCTTTAAATTGTTGATGATGAGTGGAACAGAAGGCAAATATAGACGATATGGGTCTGTGGGATCTTGGTTGATAAAATCAGCGAGACCGACAGTTTGCCCGCCTCCAGGTTTATTTTCTACGGTCATTGTTTCTTTGACCAATCCTGTATCGGCCAATGTTTTGGTTAATGCTCGAGCAGTCGTATCAAGTCCTCCACCCGCGCCAGAAGGGGCATTAATTATAAATGCCTTTTCAGGATATGCAACTTCTCCATTGTTGGTTTCGGCTTCTCCCGAAGAAGAAGAATCTGAACCAGAACTTCCTCCGCAAGCAGCCAAACTTAGAACTAGTGCACCGCCTGCCAAAAAGCTACCCCATTTTTTAAACTTAAACGCAGCAAACATTTTATTTCCCCCTTTGCATTGATAACGCTTACAGGGAATCTTACCATTATCTGAAAATTTAGAATAGATTACAAGCATTCATTCAATTAAATCTCATAAGTTATCATTTTTTTTATATATTTCATGGGAAATTTGCCATTCAGCATGAAAGGAAAAATGAAAAAGATAAAATGCATATATTTTTCTTCATGTTTCGCTTATTCCGTGAAAAAGTGGCATAATGAATAGACTAAATACTAATAGTAAGTAAGGATGACTAAATGAGACAGTTAGTAGAACTCCAATTAAAATCAACATCCATTAAAGATATTACAAATGGCTACCCGTTAATCTTAAAAGAAGCAATTGAAAATTCTGACCTTACGATTGAAGAAGGAAGTTTATTGCGCTTGGTTGATAAAAATAATGGCTACGTTGCAACGGGATATTATGGAATTCAAAACAAGGGGATTGGTTGGGTTTTAACTCGTAAGGAAAAGGAAACAATCGACTTAAAATTCTTTGTAAAAAAACTTGGTGAAGCGATCCGGAAACGTGCCAATTATAATGAATCTGAAGATACAACTGCTTTCCGTGTATTTAACGGTGAAGGGGATGGAATCGGTGGATTAACAATCGACTTCTTCAATGGCTTTTATATGGCAAGCTGGTATAGTGAAGGAATCTATTCATTCCGCAAAGACGTATATACCGCGCTGAACGAAGTAGTGAATACGCGCGGAATTTATGAAAAATTGCGTTTTAATAGGAACGGCCAATATGTAGAGCAGGATGATTACGTATCAGGCGAGAAAGGCGAGTTCCCATTAATCGTGAAGGAAAACGGCATGAATTATGCAGTGGACTTAAATGATGGAGCCATGACAGGAATCTTCCTGGATCAGCGAAATGTTCGTAAGGCATTGCGGGATAAATATTCGGAAGGAAAAACGGTCCTGAATACTTTCTCTTATACAGGTGCATTTTCTGTCGCAGCCGCACTAGGAGGTTCTATCGGAACAACGAGTGTCGATTTGGCAAAGCGCAGCCTTCCAAAAACGATTGAACAATTTGCAGTCAATGGGATCGATTATGAATCACAGGACATCAAGGTAATGAATGTTTTTGATTACTTTAGCTATGCGGCACGCCATGATTTGAAATTTGATGTTGTTGTCCTGGATCCGCCAAGCTTTGCCCGTACGAAAAAAATGACATTCAGTACAGCGAAAGATTACCCGAAACTAGTAAAAGATGCGCTGAAAATTACGAATGATGATGGCATTATTATTGCCTCAACCAACAATGCAAGTTTTAACATGAAAAAATTCAAAACATTTATTGATAAAGCCTTTAAAGAAACGAATACGCGCTATAAAATTTTGGAAGAGCATCAGCTCCCGGAGGATTTTGCTGTTCCGCATAATTTTCCTGAGTTTAACTATTTAAAAGTAGTATTTATCAAAGTAATGAAACCTGGGAAGTGACAAGATGAAATATAATAAAACAGTCATGACAAAATTAATCAATGAACATCGTGAATTGCATGATGAATTGAAGAGAATAAAAGCTGAAATGGGCTTGGAAAAAAACTTGGCGATTAAGGCATTATACCATTCTGCAGTAGCGGATAATGGCCGATACATGCAGGATTATCAAGATTTAGAACGCAGGCAATAATAGCAAAGCCCTGTTCCACTAAAAATGCGGAACAGGGCTTTGTTTGGTTTTGCCTTGAATTTTGTGCCAATGGACATAATCAAGCTCGAATTTCATCGATTTTGATTATAGTCCGATTGATTTAATTCTTGAATTGTGGAAGAGGCACTTGCTTTTCTAGAATGCATTTTAATCGGGAAAAGGTTAGCACCCAGTTCATTTAATACGATTGCCGCCAGAATAATGGCTGTACCCAACCATTGAAGTGGGGTGACGGTTTCCGACAAAATAAGGCTGGCTGATAGAATTGCAATAGGCAATTCAACGGATGTTAATATATTGGCGATTCCTCCTGAAACTAAAGGAGCACCTACCGCGTAAAATAATGGCGGAAGAACCGATCCAAAGAATGAAACGCCAACTGCAGTCATTAATAAGTTGTATTCCAATGGAAGGACGGTTGGAATGTCACGCATGAAAAGAACCAGTACCAAGATGGCTGACCCTGTGGACATGATAGAACTTCTTGTCCATGCATCCACATTGACCGCTACTTTCCCGCTGAAAAAAATAAAACCTGCATAAGTAAATGCAGACAGAAGTCCATACACAATTCCTTTCACAGGCAATCCCTGTATGTCCCCGTTGACAATATTTGAAGCAAAATAGACCCCGATCAAAATGAGGAAAATCGACAAGACCGTAACAGGTGCCGGTTTTATTTTGCTGAAAGCCCATTCCAAAATAATCCCTATCCAAACAAATTGAAACATTAAAATAATGGATAAGGAAGCTGGCAAGTATTGCATCGAGGCATAATAAAAAATACTCGTCAAACCAATAAAACAACCGGTCCCCATGATTTGAAAAATATTTTTCCTAGTGAGCCCTTTAAAGCTGGAGCGTTTTATTAAAGTTAAAGTCCATAATAGCAACGAGGAAATTACCATCTGAACGATAATAATTTGGCCAAGCGAGTAACCGTACTTGAAGCCTAATTTGGCAAAGATGGGTGTAAAGCCAAAACATGATGCCCCTAATAAAATAAATAAAATTCCTTTATTTAATTTCACCTTATTAGACCTCCTAAAATAATTATAATTTACTATATTATAATAGCATAAAGTAGCAGATTAGAGGTCTTTCTTTCTCTTTTTAAATGAAGAGATTACTTGCGTTTAATCAATCACATTATACTTTCAATAAAATGAGAGATGGAAAGCCAATTAGATAAAATGAATCAAAAGAAATGCAGCCGTTATGTTGGCCAATGCATGGGCCAGCCATGCAACATACACGCTGTTCGTTTTATAAAAAAGATAGCCATAAAAAACACTATCAATAAAAACCGTTGCTAAATCAATCATTACAACAAATGGTGTCCCGTCGGAAATGTGCAATGCTGCAAACACAATAGAAGTAATCAAAATCGAGTAGAGAGGGCTCAGTTTTAAATTGATTCTTTTTTGAAACAATCCTCTAAAGACGACTTCTTCTACCAGAGCAAGGACCAGCAAAGTTAAAACAAGCCCGATATTAAAGGAGGCAATAAAAGAAGTTCTTTCCTTAACATGTGATAATAATTCAGGAGAGAAATTTTTAAAGACATAAAAGTAAAATGCCTGCAGCAGAAAAGCGACTGTCAAAAATGCCACCCAGGTAGATTGAAGGTCCTGTAATAATCCCTTAAATTTAAAGATTACTAATAGATTGGAATGCTTCCTGACTCTATTTTCAATAAAAAAGTAAAGGAAAGGAAGAATCGAAACAATACCCAGAAACTTAGGAAAGAGAAATACCGTTGCCACTAGAACTGACATCATAAAAAGCGTTTCGTAAAATTGCCTTTTTTCTTCATCCCTTTTTGCCAGCTTTTCCTTTTGGAGGCCGGGAAATTTATCGAGTTCCATAGTGATGCACCCCATTCATTTTATTCAATATCGCCATGAATTGAAGGACTTATAGACAATGGAGGCTTTTTTAATAAAAGAACACCATTATACATAAACCATGCAGGCACAATCACCAATCCGCCCACCCCCATTCCAATCATCACTAGGGGAGAAAAGCCAGTTATATTTCCCAGAACGGTTAGGATAAAACAGCTACCGCCAATGAAGCCTAAAACCGATAAGTTTTTGCTTATTTTAAAATAATAAACACTTACCGTAATCATCCAGATACCGACGAAGCCAAAATCAATCCAGCCTTGAGGACTTAATTCTACCAATCCGACCCAACCAATTACGACTGCATCCAGAACAGCTCCGCCAGCATGTACGGCATCGTGGCTTAGTTCATGATCCAATCCAGTTTGTCGAAAATTGTTAATGGCAAGCAAAGCGAAACCGATGATTGCCATCACTTGGGAATAGGGGTACCATTCACTATTTTTCGTTTGGTTTTCTAATGTTCGGGAAATCGTCAATACCACCATAATTCCCAGGATCCCCAAGGCCCCCAATATATAATGAACCAACATCAGTTGGTTCATATAGGTTACATGGTCAATGACAGCATTTTCTCCTGGCGGTGAAAGCAAGACCACAATGACAGTAAGCAAATAACAGATTCCAACAAGGATGGCAGAAATCCCGCCTAATCTAGTTTTCTTCATAAAAGACCTCCATTGTTTAAGTTGGCATCCAATAAACAAGCAGTCACACAACCATTGATAGGGAATTTTAATAAGTTTCCTCTGGATTGAAATGCCCAATTCCCTTTAATTTTTCATCAAAAAATTCAAGTATTAATTCATTCTCCGTTTCAATACAATAAGTTTGATCAATTTCAGCTTTTCCGCCTTGCAGAAGGTTTGCAAGAATCGGAGAGACGAGCGGCAAATCGGTCAAACTTAAATGTTTGGCACCTTCAAAATGAACGGTATATGCCTGTTTGAATTGTTCGTTATCAAGTTTGTTCGCTGCATAAAGAGAGTTGCTTTCAAGCTGCCCCCATACATCGTCCGAATAAATATTAAAAATGGGTGTTGTATAAGCTTCGTTGCTTGCAACATACTCCTTGGTGTTGTCATCGTAAATCAGTTCGCTGAAGAAAGGGGCGTCAATATTTACAACAGCACTAATATCATCCCGTTCCCGGCCTACCCAAGCACCGGCTGCACCGCCCATTGAATGCCCGAAAACCCCTATAGTTTCGAAATCGATCTGTTGGTACAGGGAATTCTCGCCGCTTTTGGCTTTTGCGATGATTGTATCAATGACAAAGTTCATATCGTCCCTGCGCAGTTTCATCCACTTTTGTATGAGTTCGTACAGTTCTTCTTTTGAATAGACACCTTTATTCATGTTATCGATTTCCTTGTTGTAAGCTGTGTTGAGCATAACCATCTCTCCATTCTCTGAACGAGTATAGAAAGAATGATAAGGATGATCGATTGAAGCCACTATATACCCATGGCTTGCCAGTTCGTTATAAGTCGAAGTGTTGCTTGCCTTAACGCCGTAAGCTCCATGAGAGAACACCAGCAAAGGAAACTTGCCCTCTGCGTTTTTGGGATACCAAAACTCTACATTGACAAATCGGTTGTCTCCCTTGTCGCTGAATTCTTCAATCCGGCTTTCGTCAATATAGGTGTAAGTAGCAGTATCCACTTTATATTCACCGGTTACCTTCGGCGGATCATGCTGCGGAAAAACAATGGCAGGTGAGAATGCAATGATAGTAACCAATATCACTAAAATCGATTTCCATACAATACGGGAAGCACTATACTTCCTGTTATGGGTTCTGCCGCGAATAAGTGAAACGGTTGCTTTGACAGCCAAAATGAAGAGCAGGAGTGCAATCAATCCCCATCTGAGACTCCATTCAATGACCGATGCAAACGTCAGTATTAAAAAGACGATAAATAATCCAATTCGAATCCAATTTTTCACTTTTGCATGTTGTTGCTTTGTTGCCAAACAGTAGATTGCAAATCCAATTTCGTAAATCAATACAACCAATAAAAGAAACATCCCCATAATTGTCACTCATTCCCTTTGAATAAATTTCCATGAGCTCATCATAAAAAATCCCCCAAAGGAAGTATATAGAAATTCAGTAAGTTGCATTCATAGACCAATAAGTTGCTAAAAGGAAATGTCCCCAAGACATCTCCTTTTTCTGCGCGCCGAAAGTAAAGCGACAGGCGCAAAAAGCCTACTCATAAGCATCTTTCTTGAAAGCTTTTAATTTTTCATTAATTTTCTCGGCTTCTTTTTTATCATTTTTCCATGAAAGCAGACGAACGAGAATATAAACAGCTGCAACCTGCAGTGCCAAAATGATTGCCTCCAGCAAGTTGCCTACAATCCTGAACACGATGCAAAGGGCGATCAATAGTGTTTCCAAAACAATAAAATGCAGGACCACTCTGAAACGCATTTTCTTCTCGCTTGGATTAGAAGGCGTGTATAAAATGAATCCCAATAATGCACTTAAAAATGAAAAGGCCATGACGATATAAATTTCCTTAATATCAAAGGGCACAGTTGGTTCGTATAGCTGCCGCAAAACTGTCATCATGATCATGATGGCTGCAAAGATGAGCAAGAAATTTTTTATGATTTTCTGTAAAAACCCGGTAATCTTCATTTTTCCATCCTCCCTTACAGTCCCAGCATGCTTTTTAGGACAGGAACATACTGTCTCGATACCACAGCCCGCTCCCCATTATCAAGAACGGCTTCAAACCGGCCGCTAATGGACGGATAGATGGATGAAATCTTGGTGATATTCAAAATTGTTGACTTGGATGCGCGAAAACAGTCTTTCCCTTTGAATAATTCCTCCAGCTCATAAAGCTTTTGTTTTGATTCGAAAACGCTATTCTTGCAATAAATAAACACTTTCCCGTCAACCGCCTCAAAATAATAAATATCACCAAGTTTAATGCGGTGAACTTTTCCATTTTGATAGCCATGTATCACGAAGTTTTCGGTTTTTAGCTTGTTGATCATTTCGTAGATTTCATCATTTACTTCATGGCATTTTATCAAGATTTCTTCCATTAGATCCTTGCTTATTTGTTCAATTGAAATTTTCATATTTCCCCCACCACAATTTAGAAATTGGACCATCTTATTTTATTTACCGTTAAACGCCTCCATATTCCTATTTAATCATTCTCATTTATAAGAATAAACTCCTTTTTTTTAGAAAAGTTGTTGGTTCTTTGGTTCAGTTTTTACCAGAATTAACCACGCAAAATTTTGTAAATGATATGATAAAAATGTAATCAAATAGAAGGGGTGGGTAAAAATGGTGTTTTTAAGAAGGTCACTATTCTTAGGAGCTGTCTCATCCGTTCTTTTATTAGGAGCATGTGGCAGCGAGGAAGAAGCTGAGAAAGTAGAAGCTACACCGGCAGCTGAAGAAGAAGTAGTAGAAGAAAATAATGAAGAAACAGTTGAGGCAAGCACCGAACAGCCACAAGACAACGGAACAATATTAAATCCATATATCGCGGAGGATTTGAACGCGGATGTGGAAGTGGTTTATACGAATAAAAACCCACAATTGGAACATGCCTACAGTGATAAGGTAACCATTAAAATCGATGAATATCAAATTGTTCATGTTTCCAATATGAATGAATCGAGTAAGACAAATTTTGATGGGGAAGATGAGGGTTATGTACTTACGTATAAAATGACATTGGATAATCAATCCGACGAAGATGTCTACTTTGCTGGAGGAGTCTCTTTATTGTCGGATGATGGAATGGACCATATTATCCCAAGACAGCATCTTGTTGACCGGGAGCAATGGCTAAAGGATAAAAGTACGGAAAACCCTTCCCAATTCAGCAAAGGGCAAAGCTTTACTGGAATGAATGCACATTCGATGACAAAGGCGCAGTTTGAAAAGCTAAATTCTCCAACGCTGACAATTGATTCTTTATTCCTGAATGATGATGTTTCTCAAAAGTTAGGGGAAGATGCGGTATTCAAAATTCCTTTCAATGATGAAGGAGTTGAAAAAGCCGCAGTTTCAGCGCAGCTATACCAAGATAAAATGGTAACGGAAAATATTGCGGACAAAGAAGTGTTTTTCGAAAAAGCCAACATTAATGAAACAAAAGAAATTGATGGCGTGAAAATCACGCTGGAAGGTGTGCAATATGCGAACGTAACGCCAACCGCTGCCTATAAAGAAAGCTTTACCGACTTTGGCGACAGTGGAGTTGTGGCTTTAACCTTGAACCTGGTTGTTGAAAATGGAAGCGATACGCCATTTGACAAATTTTTCGTTGATCGCAAATTGGTCATCGACGAAAATCGCGGGACGATGTTCAATCAGGGGATGCTTGAACCAAATTACAGCGGTACGTCAAATCCTGGGGACAAAGATGAGTTCATTACGGTTTTCCTTTTCAGAAAAGATGAATTCGATATCTTTAAAAAACTTCAACTTCATGTAGGACCGCTTAAAGATGGCGATGCGGAAGTGTTATTTAAAGAAAAATCCGTTACATTCGATTTACCGAAAGAGTAGAATGTTTTAGAAGAAAGTTTTAACGAAAGATCCCTCAAAAAGTCGTGAGGGGTCTCTCTTTTTCTATGGAATATTTATTTGCTGTTTTCTTTTTCTCGTTCTTTTTTTATTTCTTCAATTTTTTTCATATGTTCCAGATATTGTGTCTCCACTTCTGAAGTTGACGGGAGAAAGGGATCTGTATTATAGTCGACTCGTCTCCCATAACGGATCATCTGATAGATAATCATACCGTTGTTCGGTTTTCCATTCAGTGTAAACATCGGTACAATATCAAATAATGCATAATAAAATGCATAAAAAATAAAGCGGTCCCAAAACGTTTTGTATTCTTGCGCCCAACCGTTGGCGATTAAAAAGTTGAGCAGAAAGGCAACAGATAAGTTCATTAATATCGGAGCGGAATAGATACAAACGTACGCAAATTTATTTTTATATTTTAAATCATCATACGAAAACCAGCTGTAAAAATGGTAATATTTTCGGATATCAAGCATTCCAAATTTAATAAGCCGCGGACCAGTGCCAATGGTTATCCTTGGTTGTACTACCCCAAATAACCCGCTGAAAATTAAATAACCCAATTCACGAAGAAAAACGACAACAGGCAAAATAATAAAGGCAGAAATAATTAGTGACACGAGATCAGCTAGACCAAACATCTGGTATTATTCACTCCCAAAGCTTCACTCATCTTTTTCTACCCTATTGGTTCTATTTAAAACAAAATAAAAAAACCTCTAACAAAACATCTTGTTAGAGGTTAATAGAGTTTAATTGCGAATTAAATAATCAAATGCTCCTAATGCTGCAGTAGCACCGGATCCCATCGAGATGATGATTTGGTTGAAGGCGCTGTCTGTACAGTCGCCGGCAGCAAATACACCAGGAATCGTCGTAGCACCGCGCTTATCAACAATGATTTCACCAATTTGGTTGCGTTCTAGCGTACCTGCCAGCCACTCAGTGTTTGGCACCAATCCGATTTGGACGAACACACCAGCTAATTCAATGTGTTTTTCTTCACCAGATTCACGGTCAACATAAGTGAGGCCATTTACTTTATCCGTACCTGTAATTTCAGTTGTTTGGGCATTTGTATATACCGTAACATTCGGTAGGCTGCGTAAACGGTTTTGCAAGACTTCATCCGCTCTTAGTTCCGAGCCGAATTCAAGCACTGTTACATGATTGACGATTCCTGCAAGGTCAATCGCTGCTTCAATACCGGAGTTTCCTCCACCAATGACAGCAACGTCTTTACCTGCAAATAATGGACCATCACAATGCGGACAATAAGCCACACCCTTGTTTTTGAATTCTTGCTCACCAGGAACATTTACATTGCGCCAACGGGCACCTGTTGAAATGATTACAGCTTTACTCTTAAGTACAGCGCCGTTTTCTAATTCAACTTCAACTAAGTCTTTCTTTTCAAGGCGTGTCGCACGCTGAAGTTTCATCACGTCAATGTTATATTCTTGGACATGCTCCTCAAGAGCCTGTGCAAGTTTTGGTCCTTCTGTTTCTTTTACACTGATAAAGTTTTCAATCGTTAAGGTGTCCAAAATTTGGCCGCCAAAACGTTCTGCTACGATACCAGTACGAATGCCTTTACGCGCTGAGTAGATCGCAGCACTTGCTCCAGCAGGACCTCCGCCAACCACAAGGATATCGTAAGGTTCTTTATTGGAAAGTTCATCCGCTTTTGGACCTGACCCCAATTTGGCCAGAATTTCATCGAGTGTCATACGGCCGTTGCCGAATGATTCGCCATTTAAATAAACTGCTGGTACAGCCAAGATATCTTTGCTTTCCACTTCTTCTTTGAATGCAGTGCCCTCGATCATTGTGTGTGTAATGTTAGGGTTCAATACACTCATGATGTTCAAGGCTTGAACCACATCAGGACAATTGTGGCAAGTTAAGCTGACATAAGTTTCAAAGTGATATTCACCATCAATGTCCTTGATTTGATCGATGACACTTTGATCGATTTTTGGTGCACGCCCGCTTACTTGAAGCAAAGCAAGTACCAATGAAGTGAATTCATGGCCTAGTGGAACACCGGCAAACGTAACGCCTGTTTCTTCGCCAACACGGTTGACGCTGAAGCTTGGCGTTCTTACCAGTTCCGCTTTTTCTACCGTAATTTTTGATGAAAGAGAAGCTAGCTCATTAACTAGAGCCAGCACCTCCTCGGATACTTTGTCAGAGCCTGTACTTACTTTCAGGACAATATCATTCTCAAGCAGTTGCAGGTACTGATTTAATTGAGATTTGATTTCTGCATCGAGTGCCATTTATATCGCTCTCCTTAGATTTTACCTACAAGGTCAAGGCTTGGTTTAAGTGTTTCGCCGCCTTCTTCCCATTTTGCAGGGCAAACTTCACCTGGATTGTTGCGTACATATTGTGCTGCTTTGATTTTGTTAATAAGAATGCTTGCATCACGGCCAATTCCGCCTGCATTGATTTCAAGCGCTTGGATTACGCCATCTGGATCGATGATGAAAGTACCGCGATCTGCAACACCATCTTCTTCAATTAAAACGTCGAAGTTGCGTGAAATCACATGTGAAGGATCCCCGATCATTGTATACGTAATTTTACCGATTGCTTCTGATGAATCGTGCCATGCTTTGTGAACAAAATGAGAATCAGTTGAAACAGAGTATACTTCAACGCCAAGTTTTTGTAATTCTGGGTATTGGCCTTGTAGATCTTCAAGTTCTGTTGGGCAAACAAAAGTGAAGTCTGCTGGGTAGAAGCATACTACGCTCCATTTTCCTTTTAGATCTTGTTCCGTAACTTCTACAAATTCACCGTTTTTGTAAGCTTGTGCTGTAAATGGTAGTACTTCTTTTCCGATTAATGACATGAAAAATACCTCCAATAATTTATTTAGATTAATTACTATCTAACACTAATTGTTATTTAAGCCGCGAAATTTGTCAACAAAAACACTCTTATATTTTTGGCATAATGCAAAAAAGTATACTAATTATTAAATGGAAGCTGTTCGTTTTAATAAACTTGGAGGGAGGAAAGGTTGGATAGAGCCTTTGAATAGGTTATCTTTATTGAACATAGCCTTATTGCGTTGAAATGAGAATAAGTATTTGATGTTCGCAAAATCGACAAAAAGCGGCTAAAGATGAAAAAAGAATCTTTTTAATAAAGAGTGCCTTTCGATGTTTTTAAGCCTAATTCATGTAATAGCGAATCGAAAATTGTATAATGAGGGCGAAAGTTCTGACAAAATGGAAGGAGTGGTCATAATGGCACAATCTCTAAAGGGTAAAGTAGCATTTATCACTGGTGCAGCAAGAGGAATTGGCAAGGCAACGGCGCTTCAGTTAGCTAAAGAAGGGGTCAATATTGGCCTGATTGCAAGAACAGAGTCCGATTTGAAAAAGGCAGCAACAGAAATTGAGGACCTGGGAGTCAAAGTTGCTTTTGCAACAGGCGACGTTTCATCTAAAGAACAAGCAGAAACAGCCATTAAATCACTATCAGACAGTTTGGGAGCTCCCGATATTTTAATTAATAATGCAGGAATTGCTTCATTCGGAACGGTATTGGAGATGGATCCGGAAGAATGGAAAAAGATAATTGATGTCAACCTGATGGGGACATATTATGTTACACATGCCGTTTTGCCGCAGTTAATTGAGAAAAACGGCGGAGATATTATTAATATTTCATCGACTAGCGGTTTAAATGGTGCTGCCACTTCCAGTGCTTATAGTGCATCCAAATTTGCGGTGATCGGGTTTACCGAATCGCTTGCGCAGGAAGTTCGCCGAAATAACATCCGTGTATCGGCATTGACGCCTAGTACAGTAGCGACTGATTTAGCGTTTGACTTGAATTTAATTAAGGAAAACGACGATTCAAAAATTATGCAGCCCGAGGACATTGCAGAATTTATCGTCAACCAATTGAAACTAAATCCGCGCATTTATGTGAAAACAGCTAGCTTCATCGCAACGAATCCTTTTTAATTTGTTTAAATAAAAAATACGGTTTAAGGTAGAGGGCTGACTTGTAATTTTGAACTAGAGTCAGCCCCCATTTTACATTATTTAATTACACGTTTTGCCCCGATATACCGTTCTTTCCAATAAGAATCACTCATCTTAACAATTTTTACTCCTTTTGATGTCGCGCCAGTAAATGTACCATCGCCATTGTAAATGGCGACAAATGACACTTTTCCTTTTTCCCCCGTTGCATAAAACACTAAATCGCCTTTTTGTAATTGATCTTGTTTGACTGGTTCGCCTGTTTTATATTGAGAATCGCTAGTGCGTGGGATTGTCATTTTAGTCGCTGCATTTTTATAGACATATTGTGTAAAACCACTTGCATCGAAACCCTTCGGTGTTGTTCCTCCCCATTTAAAAGGAGTATTGACATAACGCTTTGCGACCTCAGAGACTTCTTCTCCATAATTAATCGTGGCTGAAGCGGACGTTCCCCCAAAGATGAATGTTGCCAGTAAAACCAATACTGTTGCTCCCATTACAATCCATTTTGGAATCGACAATGGCAAAGACATGAAGCATCCTCCTAAGTTCTCATTTTTTCTTACACCAATTAGACGTTTAGGAAAAAAATGGGTTTCAATTTTGTAGGTGAAATTAATAATAATTTTTTATTGTTGAATGGAAAAACGAAGAAATAATAAAAATGTACAAAGAAAGAGGATTTTGTAATTGAAAGGCCTTTTAGTTTGTTTGTGGGGAAAAGATTACTGTAATTTGTTTAGGGGAATCACTTTTATAGAACAGCCTAAAATGATACGATAAATGGTAAAAGCAAGCGGAGGTATTTATGGTGAAAGAGCAATTTAAGGATAAGTTCAACCAAAATCAGCCGCTATTCATAGGAGAAGAGACGGCTTTTCGTTCGGCGGTTTTAATTCCATTGGTACGCGTGAATGAAGAATGGCATGTTCTTTTTGAGGTGCGTGCATTAAAGATGAGAAAACAGCCTGGCGATATCAGTTTTCCGGGCGGCAAGATCGATGCGACCGATCAAACACCATTGGATGCTGCCTTGAGAGAAACTTATGAAGAATTGGGTGTTCCTCCCGAATCAATCGAAATAATAGGGGAGCTAAGCCCCTATATTGCATCCCCATCCTTTGTAGTCTACCCTTTTGCAGGAATTATCGAGAATCATCAGATGCATGACTATAACAGGCATGAGGTGGAAGATGTTTTCACCGTACCGCTTAACTGGTTGCTGAACCATCAACCTTATCGACACCTTGTATCGGTGGAACCGAAGCCCGCCGATGATTTTCCATTCCATAAAATCATGAATGGGGACAAATACCAATGGCGGGTGCGCTCCATGGAAGAATGGTTTTACGATTATGAAGGCTATACCATCTGGGGCCTAACCGCTCGAATTTTAAAGTATTTTATAGAAAAGATAAAATAATCCCGCCTGAGAAGGTAATGAACTGGCACCTTCTTTAAAAATAAAGAAAAAACCATGAACAAGCTGTGTTATAGCTTGTCATAGTTTTTTCGCCAAGTCTTCTATTTTTTCCGCTACTTCGATCAAGTTGTTCATGGCAGTCGAAATCTCATGAATAGAGTTATATTGCTGGCTTGAAAATGTAGCGGTTAAATCCACGATTTGTTTAACTTCATCTACCCGCAACTTCAATAAATTCATTACTTCATTAATTCTTCTCTGTTATTTTCTGCTTAGTTAACATTATAACGTTAAATAGACAGAATGTTATAACAATATTTCCTTTAACCTTCAATTTTCTGTCGATGCATATTTCCGCGAGATCTTACAATACTAAAGCTAGATCAACGAATTATTGTTGAAAATGGGATGAAGGGAAGAGGCGAAAAGTGGCTAAACACTCGGATACAAGTTGGAAACAAGACCATCCTAGCACGCTATTCAGCAATTCTGTACAAAAGGCTGACCGTGCTGTAAAGCAGGCAATGTCACACCCGGAAGAAATAGCGGTAGAGCATGCTTTCAATTCGATTGACCATGCAGAAAACGCACTGCAAAATGCTCAGCAACACAACGAACATATGGACACTGTCGAGCAAAACAAAGAACATCTGGATGATTTGAAAGAAAAGCTAAACGAAGTTAAAGAAATCGTGGAAGAACAATAAAATATGAACGGAGCTCCCGAAAATGTTGGCGGGAGTTTTATTTTTTTGTATGGGAAAAGAATCGGGGCTTTATTGAAAAACTTTCAGAAAACAAGAATATACCTCATTTAAATGCCTTTTACCCTCTGAACGCATTTAAATGAGGTATTCGAATAGTTTCGAGCGTCAAGTAAATCTCCTTTGTTTTTGAATTAATGTTTTTTCTAAGCAGGATAATGGAAAGCATAGACAAAGGTTAGAAACTCTTCAAATGGAAGAGAAGATTCTCCTTCAAGTTCTCCATTACCGGTTACGCTCGTTTGGCTTGATTGCCCCCAAATCTGTAGGCTATCGTTATTTGGATTATAAAAATAAACGCGAATATTGCCAGTCGGATCCGGAGCGACTCTTTGAATGAGAATGGCATGGGCCCCAAGCACCTGGCCTGAGCGATTGTATATCGTAATACCCGCCGGCTGTGGAAGCTGTTCGTTCACCGCAGGATTGTTTAATGGATAATAATAACGGTAAAAATTTTCCCTAAACTCGACATCGCTGTATACATCTGAGAATCCGGCCCACACACCCGTTAAATTGAAAGCGGGATTTATCCACTTATGGGCATCCTGTCCACGTCCATCGGCAGTTTTCAATAACTCGAAATAGATAGCATCAAGATGGGGAACCAGCAGCAATGAAATGGCATCTATATTGGCCGTATCTTCCAATGGAACAGGGAGGAGGGTTTTTGTGGAAATTTCTCGGCCCTCAAAAGTAAAGGTAATCGATCCTGTCCTTAAAAAGTCATTCAACATATGGACTAACAAGACGGGTTTTTTCTGGGACCAATAACTAATGGCTCTTGTCGACTGGCACGTAGGGTTAAAGCCTTGCCCCACTCCCAAGGGTGTTCCCAGAATATTAATCATTTCGGATATTAAAAGTTTTTGTAAATCCGCTTTATCGGTTGATCTGTGAACGGCTGTTAAGCAATTTTCAAGCTGTTCCGGAAGGGGTGCTTCCATTAAATCTTCAAGCGCTTTCACTAGTTCAGGTGTGAAAATATCTCTCTGCAGCAAGCGCAAATAGCCATAAATGCTTCGGCGAGTCTCAACTGTTACAGATAAAGAAATGAGTGAAGAAATCAAAACTGAATGGGTTTGAAGATTCGTTGCTGCCATTTCATCAACGGCAAGCATTTCTTTGAGCAAATAGGGTTTTTCTTTATTGATATAATGCAAAAATACCACATGATAGGGGGAAACCAATCCAGTTTGCTCCATTGTTTGACGAAGTTGATTGGCTTCTTTTGCTAAATCAGCATCCTCGCAATTTTTCAATTGCCTTTCGTACTTTTCCAAAGAACCTGTTGCCAGTTCTGTCGGGAAATAAACCGCTTTCTCATAAATCATCAATTTGGAGCTTTTTTCTTCGCGGCCTTCAGTTAACTTTTTTGCACTGGCAATCAGCTTCAAAATTTTATTGATGACTATGGGCCTTTGCACGGCAAGGTTATCAACTTCCTGGTAAAGGTTTTCGAAGACGCGGGATGAAAAGCAATGCTCGGAAATAAAATGCAAAAGTTCGGAAGCGTGTTCATCTTTGTATAGTTGCGTCACCCGATTTTCTTCTGTTTCTTTCATGATGAGTAAGTCGATATTTAAAGCCAGAACTTTCGTTAAAAATTCCGTGGCGGCAAAAGAAGTCATAAGGGGATGCAGATAGTCGCCTCTGGCAATCGCCAGAATTCGCAAATCGCTTAATGATTCTGCGGCAGCTGTAGTACCGCCCGCATGAAGTGTCCCTCTGACCAATGTGGCATCGAGTTTGTCGAGGTTTTCCCAAGGTTTTCCGATAAATAACCCGGCTTCATCAAAAAGGTGTGCATATCCATAAAGTTTTTCCAATCCATTCGGCTCTTTTAAAAGCTCATATGCCTCATTAAGAACGGCTTCCTGGAAAAGTTTCTTGCTAAATAAGGGCGCCTGCAAGAGCTGCTGAAAAGCCTTTTGAAAAGCATTCTCCGATGAGAACAGGTAAAGTCCCATCATCCATCCTCCTTTTCACATATTTCCTATAAATTACAATTAACATAAACTGTTTATTTTAATCATTTATCGTGAAAAAAGATTGTTGATGTCTTACTATTAGAGTATTTAAAAAATTTGATAAATGTACCATTATTTTAAAATTATTAATATGAAAGATTGGCATAAATAGCCGGGAGAAAGTCCCGCTTAGCTTCACATTGGAGAAAATGCTTCTGGCGGCCTGTTTTGTCGAGGAGCAGGAGCAAAGAAGCGACAGAAACGCCTTATCCTATATCTATTGTTCTAGAGCTCCATAACATAATAAAAGACCTCGAAAGAATTCGGGTCTTTTATCATGTTTCAATTATTCTTTTTTTCTTTCAAGCAACTCATTATTCCCAAATGTAGGTTTTGCCCCAGCTGTCCTTTGCCAGTTCTTCTACATTCTTCACAAGGCGCTCTTCCACCATATACGTATCGCCTTGTTCATAAGGATTATAATGGTACGCATACATACGGGCTACAAACTCATGGAATGGAAGGGAAGACTCGCCTTCCAATTCGCCAAATCCTGCTACACTCACTTTAATTCCTTGACCCCAATTTTGGGTACTATCATTATTCGGATTGTAGAAGTACACTCTGCAGTCCCCGTGTTGGTCGTTCTCAATTCTTTGAATCGATACTGCATGAAGGCCAAGCAGCTCTCCGTGAATATTTGTCAGGAAAATGCCTACAGGGTTCGGATAAATCAGCTTGGAACCTTCGTTGTACATTGGGTGATGCGTCGCATAAAACAATTTTACGAATGCCGAATAATTTTTCACTTTCAAGGTAAGTTGATCAATGGCATTCATAAATCCGCTTGGAATCCACTCGCCATAGAATTCGCGGTTTACCCATTTATGGCCATCTTCACCTCGAAGCAGAGTACGCTTGATCATGGCGTTATAGATTTTATCAAGATGAGGGACAAGCAAGATGGAGATAGTATCCAGGTCTTGCTGTATGTCTCCTGCAATTCCTTCAGTCAGCAGGTTGGAATGGATCGGTTCCCCTTCAAACGTCATTTCAATATTATAATCACGCGCCGCAGAAGCAATATATGCCATAAGCAAATTCGGTTCAAATTGTGCCCAAAGGGAGATTGCACGTGCAGATTGGCAGGTTGGATTTTGACCTTGACCAATCCCTAAAGGTTGCCCCAATACGCTTACCACGCCAGCAATCAGAAGGCCGTTCATGCTGATGCCGCTTTGGTCGGTTGCAAAAGCGGAAAGCTGCTTTTGAACCTCGGCATGAATAGGCAATTCAAATAACTGTCCGAAAGCAGGAACAAGTGAATCGATTTTTAGCACGCCACGATTTAACATGTTGGAAAGACCATAAACAGCTTGTTTGGTTTGAGGATAAATCGCAATCTGGATAATGTCATGGATCAACTTTTTATGATCATTAAAGCTTGAGATTCCGGCTTCTGCCAAACCAAGTGCAACCGGGATGATTTCACTGTCTTTTCGGTTAAGGAAACGAAGCAATACGACATGATATGGTGACACAAGCCCTGTATCTATCATGGATTGCGCAAAAAGTTTAGCCTCCGCAATCAGCTCTTGTTCTGTAGCTTCTTCCAATTTAAGACGGTATTCTCTAGCATTTGAGAAATTCTTGCTTAATGGCGTTGGTGTGTCAATCGCCCGGCAATACTTTTCAAGCGCGTCGAATGTCTCTTGATCAAGCGTGCTGTTTAATAACTGCTCCGACAGCTCGATCAATTCGACAATTCTTCTCGTAATAATCGGGCGTTGAACCGTAAGTCGGTCGATTTCTTTAATCATCTGTTCAGCTACTTCTTTAAAAGAAAGTTCCTGCACCAAGAAATTGAATAGATATTGTGCGCGAACGATGTGTTCTTCCAGGAACGATGAATCTTCTGGCAACTTGTTGGATAAAAGGTCGAGATTTAAAGCGACTACTTCATTCAAAAATGCATTTGCTTCTTCTTTCGTAATCTGCGCATGCTTGTATGTCCCTTTTGCAATGGCCAGCATTCTCATTTCGCTCAGCATTTCAATAATAGAGTAGATGCCTCTTAGTCTCAGGGAGTTTCCTACGAAAGGCGGCTGCAATTTTGTTGGATCCTCCCAATCCCCACCCAGGAATACACCGGCGTTGTCAAATAGGTGGGCATACTTGTCAAGAATCGTGATGCCGTTCTCCATGCAAGCTAACTCATTTGCCAATTGAAAAACGTCTGTTTGATAAAGGCTTTTGGCAAAAGGCTTCGCTTGGTCGAGCGTGTTAAGTGCCGCGACAAATTTAGTTTCCAAAAGGTCGATTGGGTTCGTTGCCTTTTTTCTTTTTGTTGCAGTTGCTACAGCTTTTTTTCTCGTCGTGCTCGTTTTCTTTTCCTTCGTTATCGTCGTACTCATCGTATGGAACACTCCTTATAAGTAGAAATTATGTTTTTCATATTCTTCTAAAAGCTTTCTCATTTCGTAAGGGTCCTTACCGAAAAAGGTAATCGAACCATAATGGTTTCCAAATCCAACGCGTTCTGCCACTTTCGAGGAAGTCGGAATAAACATATTATGTTTTACAAAATAAGGGTGGTCCTTTAATTCAGTTGGGACATTTAGTTTTGAAACGGTTTTTACTTTTGGATAAACCATCAAATTGCCGGAATGGCCCTTAGCCGAAACCACTTCTTCCGGGAAAAAGGCTTCCAATTCTTCCTCCGTTGTCGTTGGGTCGCAGCAAAGGATTTGGCCTTGGTATGGACTAAAGCCATAAGCTCTTTCGATATGTTCGAAAATATGCCCTCCCGGTATACGATTGGCTACTTCCCCAAAGTAGATCTCACCCTCGGGCGTCACAAAAAATTCAGGATGGATAATTCCATACTTCACATCAAAAGAATCGACCAGTTTTTCGATAATTTCCTTGATTTGCGGTCTCCATTGTTCAAGTGTAGGAGATGCTGGAACAAAGTTGGAGTGGCCCAGCTTTACATATTCCGTAATATTCAAAAATTTGATTTTTCCATTATGGATAAATGCTTCGCATGAAAATTCCTGTCCTTCCAGATGGCTTTCCATCAGTAGCGGGAATTCTTCATCCTCGATTTCCTCGATGTCCTTCAATTCTTTGATCATTCGATGTCCAACCGTACCGGCTTTATCGAACGGTTTTACATGGATCGGTTCAAGCTGCTCATCGTCGATTTTAACCAGTGCTTGATTGATTCGATTGAAGAAACGAGCAATATCGTCTTTATTGTAGGCTTCTTCAAAAACGCCCACGCGAAGTCCTGCCAAGTGGGCACGGCGCTTCATCAAGCCTTTGTCTCTTAATAATAAGGATTTATTGTAGATTTTAGGATTTTCAAAGATTAATGAGTTCATCATACCGGCCCATTCAACTGTTTCTTCATAAATAGGGACCGTGATTTTGACATTGAATGCTTTAAGCTTCTCATATAATTCAAATGATTGTTCAATAGGAACATTGAACTGCCATGGTACAAATAAAATGCCATTTTTCTCAGCAAACGATTCAAATTCAGGTGGTCCCACCACGACAAAAGGGCGGTTCATCTTATCAATTGCTTCAATTGCTTGTAGACTCCATCCAAGTAGTGCAGTTGTTTGGTTGTGATTTACATTCATTCTCCAAAAATCTCCCGTCTCTTGAAATATATTTTTAAGTGTCCAGCTCCATCGCCCAGCCCGTTCTGAGTCACTTCAGTTCCTCGGTCGAAAGCTGAAAAAGCTTCGCGATTCGGACCTCAGCGCTTAAGGCGCTCGCGTCGTGAGTCATGTCGGCGATACTGCTGTCGCTTCGCTTTCGCGCAAAAAAAATCTTCTGCTGTCGCTTCGCTTTCGCGCAAAAAAACATTTGCAACAAAAGCATTTTGCGACGAGTAATCGCAGGAGCAGGACGTTGCGTTTTCGCCGACGCGGGGCTAAACGGGCGTTTGCGCTTTTCTAGCAAAAGCTCTTTGCGAATCCTATTGTACTAAAAAAAAAATGAAATAAAATGCTTTCGACAAAGTATTCTAAATTTTTATTAAACTTTAACTTTTTTTACATTTTCTCCTATGTATTTGGGTAGTAGAGTAATGTTAAAATGTGAGTGGCTCAAATTTCAGACTTCTGTGAATAGATAAAAAATTAACTTAAGGGAGAAATTAAAATTGCTAATTCAGAGAAGAGAAAAATTAGTTGAAGAAGTATTTGGAGAAACAAATTGGTATGAGAGATTGAAAGAATACTTCCCGGAAAGAGAAATGAAATCCAAAAATCATTTTGATGCTCTTCTGCAAGACAAACCCGAGATGTATCAGATCATGGAAGGGACCGATTATGTTGTTGTTTACTATGAACAACTTGACTTTATTTTTATAGATTATATCCTAGTTTCCGGAAATACGCGCGGAAAAGGGGTAGGTGGTGAGCTTCTGAAAGTTCTCAAGGAAAAGGGGAAGGCGATTATTCTGGAAGTTGAACCTGTTTCCATGGAAGATCCCGATTCCGAGAAGAGAATTCGTTTTTACGAGCGCCACAGCTTCTTGAGAATGGCGAATATCCGGTATGAGAGGGTTCACAATATATCGAAAGAATTGAATAAAATGGACATTTTCTGCTGGACTCCTGTTGAGCGTACAGAGGCATGGGTACTGGAAAAAATGAAGAAAATCTATACGAATGTCCATGCTTATAAAACGGAAGAATTATATGGCGTAAAGCCTCAGACTGAAGATGAAGTTCTTCAGTTAAGAAAAGCATTAAGAAAAGTGAACTAAAATTTATAGGAGAGAGCACGTGGGATGCTCTCTTCTCTTTTATTTTGAACAGGAAAATGATAGTGGCCAGAATAGCCGACTTCTAATTGGACAAAATAGGGGATGAACGGCTAAAGTGAGTGATCTTGGGCTCATTTTCGCTTTTCATGACAATCTTGGAGGAGGATGGCTATGCCAAATGTAGAAGTAAGCTGTGCGGTGTCGAACTGTATTTTCCATGCAAAAGGAAATGTCTGTGGGGCGGAAAAAATCCAGATTGATATGGATTACCATTCGCGGAACAAAGATACGGAGTTTGCAACAGATCTTGATTTTAAATCTCTTACGGAAGAAGCCAGCAACTCGCGGGATACATGCTGTAAGACGTTTCGATCTAAGTCAACACACGAATAAACATTAAGGCACTTGCTGTTCATCGAAGAAGATTGTTGGGGCAAAAAGGTTCTTTTGCCCCTTAAAACACTGGAATTACACTGAATATTTAAATTTTATTGACGAGTAATTTAAGTGTTTGAAATTTTTTCCTCAAGCGCTATAATTTAAAGATAAATTTATGAAGCCAAGAGGAGTATTATGTTTTCGATACCTAATTCTCAAGAAATTACAATATTACAAGAAAATTATTCTGTTGCTTTGGTTATTTTATCGATTGTTATTGCCTGTTGCGCATCTTATACAGCTTTGTTTTTGAATCAAAGAATTGAGGAAAATGGTTTTTTTCCAAAAATATTTTGGTTATTCCTCTCATCCCTCGCTATGGGATTGGGAATATGGTCGATGCATTTTATCGGGATGAGTGCTCTCGAGCTGCCCGTGGCCATGAAATATAACAATTTCCTCACTATTCTATCCATCATTGTCGCCGTCATTGCATCCTATATCGCTCTTTACTTTGCCAATTCATCCAACCAGAGAAGGTTTTCCTTTTTGCTTGTCGGAGTTGTGATGGGGTTGGGTATAGCGGCCATGCATTATCTGGGCATGAAGGCGATGGAAACCGAAGCCCGCTATTACTATGAACCATGGTCATTTGTTTTATCCATTGCCATTGCCATTGTAGTCTCCAATATTGCCATGTATATCTTTTTATTCTTCAAAAAGAATAAGAGCAATTCTTGGATTAAAATCGTAACCGCTATTTTAATGGGCCTTGCCATATCAAGCATGCATTATACCGGAATGGTTTCGGTAAAGTTCTACGTACAGGGGACACAGCCTGAAGCTCATGGGATGTCCATCCATCATATGGATTCAGCTTTTATCATCTTGGTTGCAGCAGGGATATTCAACTTATTTATCATCGCAGGATTAATGAGTTTGCTGGACCGCTATGTGGATTACCGATTAAATCATTATGATGCTTTAACGCTGTTTCCAAATCAACGCCAATTTGAAAAAGATACGAATTATTTGGAAACGACAGGCAGTCTCGCCATTTTCCAAATACAAAACCTTGAAAATTTGACCAACCAATATGGCTATTTATTTGGCGATAAAGTAGTAAAAGCGGTCAGTGAACGGATTATTCGAAAAAAAATGAATCATTTCAAGGTTTACCGAGTCGAGGGAAACCGACTGGCTATATTTAGCTCCAATCACAAAGATTATGGTGCTTTAAAGGCTCTTGTGGAAAGGGTAACAGAAGGATTAAAACAGCCGATAGAGATTGAACCGTATTCAATTGCCATGGAGACCATTTGTGCCATTTCCACATCGGAGAAGCTAACTGTTCGGGAGTTGTTAATGAATAATCTGGCAGTTCTTCAACATAGCAGGAATGAATTTGAATCGACTGTTATAGAATTTGACCCGAAAGTCCATACATACAATGTAGAAAGGCAATTAATCGAAGATATAGATCGTGCCATGAAGAATGATGAATTGTTTTTGGTGTATCAACCGAAAATTCAGACCCATTCCGAAAAGGTATCCGGTTTGGAGGCGTTGGTGCGTTGGCATCACCCTGTAAACGGAATGATCCCCCCTGGAGTTTTTATTCCGGTGATTGAATCTGCCGGCGGGAAAATTTTCGATGTCACAGATTGGATCATTAAAAAGGTTTGCCAGCAAATTGCAGGCTGGATTAAAGAAGGAATTGAATTCGAACAGGTTGCCATTAATATCCCGGGGTCGTATATTACGTCCTGCCGTTTATTTGATGTGATTACGGCAAATTTAGTGCATTATAATATTCCCACAAGGCATATTGAGCTGGAAATTACCGAAACAAGTGTTGTTTATGATATCAAAAATGCAATAACAGCCATTAATCGATTCCGGGAAATTGGTCTATCTGTTGCACTGGACGATTTTGGCACGGGCTTATCCTCTTTGTCGCATTTAAAGAAAATGCCCATCTCTACCATTAAGATTGATAAGTCCTTTGTAGACGGAATTCCATGTTCGGAAAAGGATTCGGCTGTTTTGAGATCAATTGTTGCGCTATCTTCCTCCCTCAATTTGAAAATTGTTATTGAAGGTGTTGAAACGGAGGAACAATATAATTTTTTATCTGCCATGAAGGAAGCGCCGCTCATCCAGGGCTACTATTTCTCAAAACCGTTGAAAGCGAAGGATTATATCGACTGGACAAAACAAAGAATGGTTCCAAATTAGCGCGAATCATAAAATAATTGCTTATCATCTGCCCTCATGCTGTGCGCTTAGAGGGCTTTTTTAAATGAGAGTTAACCAGTAAAGGTGAATACTGCAAATTCCGCAATAAATAAAAAACACAATACCTAATGAAACCAAGTAAAGTTTTTGAAAAGGCGCCTCGCTTTTTGCGTAGACAGAATAAGAAACGAATAAAATGAGGAGGGAGAGGGCTGCTTTTACGCCTAAAAATAAAAAGGGACTTACGGAAATCATCTGATCCATCAATGGGTTGATCTCCTCAATCAATTTTCTCGACAATCCATAATTTGTTGCAATGCCGTCAAATAAGTTCAAAAAGGCAATCGAGATGCCTAATAACAGTACAGACTTTCTCATGATTTCTTCCTTTCCTGGATTAAACTTACTGATGGCATTATGAACGAAATCGTGTATTTTTAATCGTGTTGTGAAGGGGGAGTATAGAAGTGCGCGGATATGGATGCTGAAAATCCCACTGGAGGCAATCCAGCGGGATGATTTTAGTGAACTTGATATTCTTCCTTTAGTTCGGAAATGGCTACTTCCGAACGTTCTTCATGAGCCCTTCTTAAATGGACAGTTGCTGTTTTGCCATCTTCGTGAAGCTTGTCAATCCAGATGGAAACGCCATTATAGCTGACCTCGTATTCATTTGGGGAAGCAAAAATTTCTTGTGCTCGATTATAATCCATTTGTTATCCCTTCCTTTATGATTGATTTTGTGACGAATGATTTTTTGCTTTTTCGACTAATTCATGCAGCTCATTGAGCTCATGGGCAGCTTCTTCGCGCATTTTATTGGGTGCAATTTTCTCGTTTTTTGGTGTTTGAGGCAGGGATTGCTTATTAGTTCCTTTGCTTTTGCTATCGTCTCTTCCCAACAGACTCATCTCCTTTCATTCTTCACTCTTAATATGAGTTGTTAATAATTTTTTTATCATGAAAAATACACATTTATCTAAAATAATTATGTATTTTAAAAACGCAAAACTGCCGCCCCACCAAACATGGAGACGACAGTATTCGACTTAGAGCAACAATTTTCAATTATTGCAAGGCAACGCCTGTTTCCGAGGCGATAGATTCCACTTCATATAACCAATCTCTAAGGAGTTTTCTTGCTTGGTCCAACCCTTGATTGGCTTCGGTGATTTTATCACTGTCCTGCTCTTCCAAGGCAGAAACCATGACGATAAAGGAATTGTATTGAATATTGGCCGCTTCAATATATACTTCATGCAGCTCTCTTATCTGAGGATTTTGAGGCATGATCGACTCCAGTTCAGCAACAAAGTCACGGTATGCCGGAATGATTTCATCTAAAAGCGCAGTATACAGCACATCGTCGTTTGTATAGTTTACCCCTGTGACGCCATCGTAAAGCTCGATAATCCGCGCCTCTTCAGGAGCAAGAACACTAATGTCATCCAAATATGCCGAAAAACTATCCGCCAAGTTTTCTTCGGGAATGGAGCTGGCTGTTTCCGTTTCGGTTGAAGTTTTATTTTCTCCAGAAACGGATTGAGTCTCTTTTGATTCTTCTTTCACTACTGTTTTTGGTTCCTCTTCTTCTTTTGGAGAATTGGTGCAACCAACTAAAAAAACAAAAGGCAAAAGGGAAAGAAATAATCGTTTTTTCATGCTTCTCCTATCCTCCAACAGGGAAACCCATTGGACTTGTAATTTTATTAAAGTGCAAAAGAAAATGGGCAATGGTCTTACTAAAAATCAAATCTTTATATTCTATTCAACAGCCCCTCAAAAGGTGACAATTTCTACAAAAATTTTGCGTATTTCCCCATCTTTTAACATCGTTATTTTACCTTTTATGAGACAAGCTAATGAGGAAACCAGAAAAGGATGTGAGGACCATGAAGTTCGAGGCAGGAGATGTTGTTTATCTATTTATTCGAAATCCCCATACGCAGGATGTTGCCAATGTACAAGAAGCGGCTGTTGTAAAAAACCCTGAAAATCCGGCTGAATTGGCCGTGTTCGTTTATGAAACATACTATCCATTAACGGATGATTTAGCGATTTATACGAGTCTGGAAGAAGCAGAAAGTGCGTATCGTGATTTTTTTGAGGAAGAGAGCACAGCATGAGAAAGCCGTTTATGCCTCAGTTAGTGTATTTTGAGCCGAAAGCGCTGGATTATCCGCTAGGAATGGAGCTTAAAGAGAAATTTGAAAATCTGGGAGTGGAAATAAGGGAAACCACTTCCCATAACCAAGTGCGGAACCTGCCAGGAGACAATGATTTTCAGAAATACCGAATTGCCAAATCAACATTAGTGGTGGGGATACGGAAAACGTTGAAATTTGATACTTCCAAGCCATCCGCTGAATATGCCATTCCTTTTGCAACAGGCTGTATGGGGCATTGCCATTATTGTTACCTGCAAACGACAATGGGCAGTAAACCGTATATTCGCACCTATGTGAATGTAGAGGAGATATTGGAAACGGCGGATCAATATATGGCAGAGCGAGCCCCGGATATCACTCGTTTCGAAGCATCATGTACGTCGGATATCGTGGGAATCGACCATTTAACCCATACATTAAAGAGAGCCATTGAACATTTTGGACAAAGTGAATTTGGCCGGCTGCGATTTGTTACGAAGTTTCATCATGTTGATCATTTGTTGGATGCAAATCATAACGGAAGAACGAGGTTTCGTTTCAGCGTTAACGCCGATTATGTGATTAAGCATTTTGAACCGGGCACTTCTCCGCTGAATTTAAGAATCGAGGCTGCCGGAAAAGTTGCCAGAGCCGGTTATCCTCTGGGATTCATCGTAGCCCCGATTTACCTTCATGAAGGGTGGAAAGAAGGCTATTATCATATGTTTGAACGTCTTGACGCGGAACTTCCCCAAGATGCCAGAGACGACATCACCTTCGAATTCATCCAGCATCGTTTTACGAAGCCCGCAAAAAGAGTGATCGAAAAAAATTACCCCATGACCAAGCTCGAACTTGATGAATCGGCAAGGCGCTATAAATGGGGCAAGTACGGAATCGGAAAGTATATTTATCAGAAAGATGAAGAAGAAGAGATTAAGGAACATCTTTATCGTTATATGGAAAAATTCTTTTCACGTGCTAAGCTGGAATACTTTACTTAAGAAGCCGGAGCAGAAACAACTCTCCGGCTCCAAATCTTTGCTTGTCGGGACTAGCCGCGCGCTTGCGCTTTTCTTACATATACAGCGCTGCCAGGTAAATGCCAAACGATTTTTCGTAAATTTCATCGAATTGACTAATAGGAAGTGGATTAACGCCGATTCCTTGTTCAACCGTAAATCCAGGCCTGCGCCAGTCTTGTATAAACCAATCTTTGTAGCCTGCGTAGCTTTCAATGGTTTTGATCGGTTCGTAGCCGCTTACTCTGCTGAATTCGTTGACGAGAATTTCTGATTCGGGTGGTTCCAAGTTCTCGAATCCCCAATAAATGACTTCCCCTTGCGTATGGAAAGCAAGGACACGAGCAAAGTCTCTTCGTCTAGTTAAATCGGCCATAGCAATTGCTTCCGGCTCGGTTAGGGGTGCCTCCCCGCCATAATTTCGTGGGCCGGGACTTTGGGGATTGCGCTCTCTTTCGGCTTCCCAATTTGCAGGGAACTGATCATTCAAATCAACCCCATTAATGTTTGCTTTCCAATTCGAAAAATCAGAACTGCCGTTATTCCATTCAATTACTCTATTTCGCCAAGGGGCATCTTCCGGGGCACCATTGATGACTAAATTTACCCCGTCAGGATTCACCATCGGCACAACGGAAAGTAGTGTCTGCATATATAAAGGAGCAGTGGATAGTCCTCGAATCGTACTTTGATTCGTAAGCGACAATAAGTAGTCATTTAGGAATGTCATCAGAACGGGTGTGGTAATCCACTCATTCGCATGGAAAGAGGCGTTATAGTGCACACGTTTTGCACCATTGCCAATCAGCACTTCCGGAATATTCAGTCCAAGCACAGAAGTTCCGGGAATGGTCATTTGCATAAATGGATATACAGCCATAAGTATTGATAGGTCATTCATCATGATACTGTAATCATAATTTTGTCGTCCAATGACATAACGCCAAGTAACTCTTCTGGGAACGCGGATGGTTTGACCAGCTTGCAGAAAGTTTGGATTCACATTTGGATTCGTCAGCAAGAGGCTTTCAACCGGTATGTTATTTCTTCCCGCTACTCTCCAAAAAGAATCTCCTTGTCGAATTTGTTCCTCAACAGATACATAGCCGGGTATTCTAATTCTTTGCCCAATAGAAAGATATGGAGTGCCTAGATCTCGATTTGAATCAATGATCAGTTGCATCGGAATCGAAAACAGCGGGCTTAAAGACCAAAAGGATGTTCCGGGCAACACATAAACGTCCAAATCGTTCCTCCTTACTTTTTAATAATTGCAAAGTTATCATTCAACAGCGCCCAGTTTTGCGGGAAAGGATAGCCTAATACCCAATAACTGATTCCTCGCAAGTTATATTGCTTTGCTAAGTCAAACTTGGCTTGTGCACTACGGGCATCCTCAAACCACACTTCATGCCTTGTGCCTTGTTCATCTACATACTGGAAATAAGGTGACTGAGCTGTTTCGTCGTATTGAATTTCAACTCCGTACTTGGTTGCACGACGAATCGCTTCCTGTGCGCTAAATGTTTCGGCTATATCTCCTTGGGCATGAGGGAGGGTCCAGTCCCGCGCATAAATTTGAAATCCTAGGTAAATTTTATTGGCCGGCATGACGGACCTAGCATATTCCACAACACGACGCATTTGATTGATTGGTGAAATCGCTTGAGGAGGCCCTCCTCTCCAGCCCCATTCATAGGTCATCAGAACGACGAAATCGGCAATTCTTCCATGGGCCTCATAATCATGCGCTGTATACAATAATCCTGTTTGTTCTCCGCTTGTTTTTGGCGCAACCGCGGTCGAAACAAGATAACCCAGCGGATGCAAACGATCAACTGCTGATTGAATAAACTGATTATAATTTTCCCGGTCTTCAGGCGGCACATATTCAAGATCGATATTTAACGCTTTATAGCCTTTTGTATTCATTATTTCGATAATATTTGATAGCAGTTTTTCCGTTAGCTCTTTATTGGATAAGACAGTATGCGCAAGGTTGGTTCCTGCCGATGTGACCGATAAATTCGTGATGGTCATCATAGGAACCACATTTTTTGAGTTGGCGGCTGCAATCATTAATTCATCAGCAAATGGCTGTAGGGAACCATCTTCTTGGATTATATAAGCAAAAGGACTAAGGTACGTTAGAAGATGGCCAATTTCATTCACTGTTTGGGCTGCTTCCTCATCTGGTTGATAGGAATATGCATTCACTTCAATAAATGGTTTTCTGCGCGGAATAATGAGTGGCGTGCCAATGTAAAGAATATTAGGGTTCTGGAGTTGGTTTTCATTCATAATCGCTTCAATCGTTGTGCCATAATTATTTGCTATCTGCCATAGATTTTGGCCTGGTTGAACAATATGGATTCTGGGAGGGATATAAAGGGTAGCACCTGGATATAAAAGGTTTGGATTCGCAAGTCGATTCTCATTTATAATTGCGTTTACCGAAACACCAAAACGTTGTGCGATGGACCATAGATTTTCACCAGTTTGAACCCTGTGCAGTGAACCTGCCACCGGAATCACTATCGCTTGGCCGATTAACAGCTGATTCAGGTTGGGCAATTGATTTATTTGCTGGATGGCATTTACCGATACGTTATATCGATTTGCAATTTGCCAAAGTGATTCGCCTTGACTGACAACATGAATGATCAAATTTTGATCCTCCTCATTATATGTTCCATATAAACTATATGAAAGATAACGTTGTATGCATGCTTAGAAAATACAACTCTACCAGCAAACGTTGAATTGGGGTTTTTTTCAGCAAAAAAAGCTACTCAATAAACGAGTAGCCTGAGGTGTTTATGCTTTTCTTAAAATAAAGCTTAAATGTCTGCCGCTTTTTTTATCTTGTCGGTAAGAGAAGCCTTCGGAACTCTCAAAAGTGCAAGTAGGATCGATTGTTATATTTTCTGAAGGAATGCCTGCAAGTTCACATTGTTTTTTAACTGTTTGTTGATTGTCAATGTGATATTTATTTGTAGCTTCGTTATAATACATAAAGTCATCCGCATAGCCCAGTGAAACGAATTTTTGGTATACATCTTCATCCACCTCGAATTTCTCTTGGCTAAGCGCTGGACCAAGCATTACTTTAATCGCTTTTGGATTGATTTGTTTATCTTGGATGAGATGCTGAAAAACCTTAAGGGTAATTTCTTTTACTGTTCCTTGCCAACCGGAATGAATCACGCCTGTCAGACTCGATTTTTCTTCATAGAAAATAACCGGAACGCAATCCGCAGTAAAGGCGCATAACAATGTATTGGGTTCAAAAGTATAGAGCGCATCCGTGTCGGGAATTGCATTTTCGGTGCTTTGGGCGCCTCGCCCTCTATCCTCAAGCGTCACATGATGAACATTTGCACTATGCGTTTGATTTGCGCAAACAAAATCTTGAATAACGCAATTTAAAGAAGCAGCAAGCTTAATTCGGTTTTCAATCACGTCAAGTGGCTGTTCGCAAACATGCAGTGCCATATTATTCAGTTCTGGTTGCAGTGGATCTTTCAACGTAATGCCTGCAATGTACTGATCATTATCAATATAAATTTTCGTTTTCACACCATCACCTCAACTTCATGATAGACTATAACAACCCTTTTCTTCAAAGAAAAGGTAAATGCTATTTTAATAAATTGTTTCATGTGGAACCATTAATTAGATTGTTATTTCACTGTAAAAAATGGTTAGAAAGAGTGCTTAAAGAAAAGGCTCTTCATCAATCTATTATTTTATCAAAATAGATAAGATTGAATTTGGATATTATTTTCCATCAGAAAAAAATACCTATTACAATAATATTACAAAAATTACACATAAATGGATTGATAAAGGCGCATGGAATAAGGGGGATAGGGAGGGGAAAACCACCTTGTCATGGTTTTGTAAAATTGCTGCCAATATTTTAATAATGAATCAAACCAGGAATCTCCTGTAGGATATGGTTATAACATACAGGAGAGGAACGATTCGATGTTCAAGAAATTTAAAAAAGCGGCAACGGCTACTGTAATAGGGGCTTCATTATTATTGCCGGCGACAGCATTGGCAGCTGATACATATACTGTAGTAAAAGGTGATACCCTTTGGAAAGTAGCAGTAAAAACCCAAACAGGCATCCATGAGTTAATTAACGCAAACCCACAATTGAAAAATATCGACTTAATTTATCCTGGACAAAAAATAACTGTGCCCGATCTAGAAAATGCCACGGCCGAGCAAGAAGTTTTGAACTTGGTAAACAAGGAAAGAGCGAATGCTGGTCTTCCAGCTTTAAAGATGGACTGGGAGCTTGCTAGAGTAGCAGAACATAAATCGCAAGATATGGCAGCCAAAAACTATTTCAGCCATACAAGCCCTACATATGGCTCACCGTTTACGATGATGAAAAATTACGGCATTCAATATAAAGCTGCGGGCGAAAATATTGCAATGGGGCAAACATCAGCCCAGCAGGTAGTAAATGCATGGATGAATAGCTCAGGCCACAGAGCCAATATTTTAAATAAAAGCTATACTCACATGGGTGTAGGGTATGTCCAAAACGGTCATTACTGGACACAAATGTTCATCCAAAAATAAGCGGGAATTCAGCCGAGGACAATGCGTTCTCGGCTTTTGTCCGTTTGATATAAAAAAGGTGCCCCATAACTGGGACACCTCTTAACTAATTAGTCTTCTGTAATATCTTTTTTTCTTTAATAGTTTGGAAAGAATCTCGTAAACAATTGGCACCACGACGAGCGTTAATAATGTAGAACTTAAAAGGCCTCCGATGACGGTAATCGCCAGGTCAGCGGACATTAGGCCTCCGCCTCCGCCAACACCAAGAGCCATTGGCAGCATGGCACCCATTGTTGCAATAGCCGTCATCAAGATTGGACGCAAACGAGTTGCACCGGCTTCAAGGATGGCATCACGCATGACCAGTCCATCGTGCTCCATATGAATAATGCGGTCTACCAGGACAATCGCGTTTGTGACAACAATACCGATCAACATTAATAGACCCATCATTACTTGAACCGAAATCGTATGATTTGTAATAAACAGACCTACAAACGACCCGATGACTGTAAATGGCAGCGAGAAGAGGATGGCAAATGGCGCCAAACCTTCTCCGAATGTAACAACAAGGATGAAGTATACAATGAGAATGGCCGCAATCATGGCAATGCCCAATTGTGTAAATGTCTCGGCCATATCCGCTGTTACACCCGCAACGCCAGTTGTTACGCCTTTAGGTAAATCGAGTTCATCAATTTTCTCTTGTGCTTCTTTTGAAGCGACCGAAATATCATCCCCGACTATTGTACCTGAAACGGTTGCATAGTACTCTCCTGCAGAACGGGATAACGTATTCAACGTTGTTCCTTCTTCCAGCTCAACCAACTCGGATAATGGCATCGTTGTGCCGAGAGCAGTCGGGATTTCAGTTTCCAATAAATCTTCCATTGTTTCAGGCGTTGCTTTTGCTTCGCGCTGAATGATGACTTCGATTTCATCTCCGTCATTTTCAACGGTTGTCAATACTTCCTTGGAGCCTGAATTTGATAAAGCCATCACGATTTGTGCTGTAGTAAGGCCATATTGAAGGATGTTTTCCTGGGAAACTTTCAGGACATTTTCCACATATGGATCTTCCGCATCGGATGTGATATCTTCGAGACTTTCAACTTCATTTAGTGCATCTTCAACTTGTTTAACGGCTGACATTAAGTCATTTAAATCTTCGCTATACAGTGTATAGCTTACTTCATTGGAAGACATGGATGCTGCAGCGAAGTTTTGTGATGTCCATTCACCGGATTGGTTAATGTTGAATACATATTCTTCGATTTCTTCCCTCACTTCAGGGAAGTTATCCATTTCGTCATCAAAGATCAGGTACATTAATGCACCGCCGCCGCTGCCCATCATCATGGCAGTAGGGTCTATATTTTCAGGATCATTGATCGATATTTGCACAATATCAATATCATCGCGTTTTAATAATTTTTGTTCGACTTCCTCAATATTTGCTTCTGTTTCTTCCATTAACTCTCCAGCTTTTGGCGTGTAAGTCAAGTACATTACTTTTTCTTCGGCAGAACCCATAAAGCTGAAGCCGATTAATGGCGTAAGAGCAAGCGAACCAACCAATAATACAATCGCAATTAACGAAGTAATGATCTTATGGTTCAATGCTTTTTCCAGTATGCCCTTATACCATAAGGCCAGTTTGCCAACTTCTTTGTGGCTTTTTTCGGTTTTCTCGCCATAAAGTTTTTTGCGGAACAAGAAGTGCGAGAGTGCGGGTACGATTGTAATGGCTACAAGCAAGGAAGCACCCAATGCAAAGGACATGGTTAATGCAAACGGCATGAACAATTCCCCAACCATTCCACCTACAAATAGAAGCGGTGCAAATACCGCAACGGTAACTAATGTAGACGATAGGATTGGCTTGAACATCTCAATCGTTGCTTCACGGATTAACGCGCGGCCACGAAGTTTTTCTTCTTTCAAGTGCATGCGGCGGTAGATGTTCTCCACAACGACAATCGAGTCATCAATTACACGGCCGATTGCCACCGTAATGGCACCCAATGTCATAATATTTAATGTGATATCCAGCCAGTGCAAAAGCAACAATGCCATGAAAATAGAAACTGGAATCGAGATAATGGAAATAATGGTAGATTTGAAATCACGCAAGAATAAGAGAATAATCAATACAGCAATTAACCCGCCGAATACCGCTTTTTCAACCATCGAGAAAACAGATTCTTCAATTGGTTCACCTTGGTCAAGGGATATATCGATTACTAAACCATCCAACTTTCCTTGCTCTTCCTTGATTAAATCTTTGACTGCATTTACGACAGTAACAGTATTTGTTTCTTGGCCTTTAACAATCTGGATTGCAATCGCATCTTCACCGTTTGTGCGCGAAACGGATTGAACTTTACCGACTGTTTCGATTGTCGCAATATCACCAAGACGAACAAATGGAGATGGGTTTGCAGCGGTTGGCGTAACGGGAATCAGCATCTCTTCTAGCTGATCAACTGTTTTAAAGTCGCCATCAATTGCTACGGCTTCTTCGCCTTCAACGAACTCATAAAGCCCCAGGGATAATGCCATGTCGCTGGCTTTCACCATTTCTTTTACTTTATCTTCCGTTAATCCCAATGAAGCCATTCTTTCTTCAGTGAATGTAAATTCTACTTCTTCAATATGTTGACCGGTGATTGTAGCAGAAGCAACACCATCAATTTTTTCGATTTTTGGAAGCAAGATATCTTCGACAGTGGATGTTAAATCAACGATATCCTCTTCCGTACTGCTTACCGAAAGAGCAACAACAGGCATCATGTTCATGCTAATGGCCATAATTGTTGGTTGTTCTACTTCTTCCGGCAATGTTACGTTATCTATTGCCGATTCAAGCTGGCGTTTCTTCTCATCCATATCAACGCCATATTCATACTCAACTTGAAGTTGGGATACGCTTGATGAAGAACTTGAGTAGACGGCTTTAACATCTTCCAGGCCTTCCACGGCTTTTTCCATTGGAATGGACAATTCATCCATTACTTGTTCCGGAGTAGCGCCCGGGTAGACTCCCATCACAATTAAATAAGGAATGGAAATGTCCGGAATGGATTCCATTTTCATTTTCGTAGCTGAATAAATACCTGATACTGTAATGATGATCGTTAATAACCAAACAGCCAGTTTATTTTTCAATACAAAATTCACTAAACCTTTCACCTTTACACCTGCCCTTAAAAAAATTGACTCTTGTTTTACCTTTATTTATACTAATGACTAATCGGTCAGTTGTCAAATGAAGATTGGGAGTGTCTTGAGTGGTAAAAAAACAGATCATTATGGAGAAATCACTGGAGTTGTTTGCTGAAAACGGCTTTGAAGCTACATCGATCCAGCAAATAACCGAACGTTGCGGAATATCAAAAGGAGCATTTTATCTGCATTTTAAGTCAAAAGATGAACTGATTGATAGTTTAATTGACGATTTTATGACAAAGTTTGTAGCGAAAATTGAACGGTCGGTCAGTGAGGGGCAACCAAAAGAAGAATTATTATATAACTATCTCAACGTATCGTTCAGCGAGTTTGGGCAACAAGCAAATTTCGCCAAAGTTTTTCTGAAAGAACAAATTCATGCCTTTAACGAAGAGCTTTTAAATAAAATGCAAGGCTATATCACGATTTTAAATAAAATTTTGTTATCCATTGTTCAGCGGCAGTTTGATCAGCTGCACCCAAGCATGTACTTGGATATTGTTTTTGCAACCAGTGGTTTAATGAAAAGTCATGCAGAATTATTTTTAATCGAACATTATAAAGTTGACTTGCATGTTCTATGCAGTTCCATTGTTGAAAAGGTCGGCATTATTGCCGAGCACGCAAAGATCCAGGCGATTGCACCAGAGTATCTATCTAGTGTAAATATCAAGACAAGCTATTCAAAAGAACAGCTAATGGAACTCCTTGAAAGTATACAACAGGAAACGGAAATCAATTCAATTATTTGGGAATCTTTACAAATGTTAAACGAAAATTTACAAGAACCGAAGTTAAGTGGGGCTTTAATCCAAGGGTTATTGAAAAATATTAAAGTAGAGAGCAGATGTGTGTGGGTGGCTTATCTATACCAATCCTATTTAGAAAATGAAAAATAAAAAATGAGTCCCGCTTTGAAGGGGACTCATTTTTTATTGATTCAATTTACTGTGTCTTTTCCCATAGATGAAATAGAAAATCATGCCGGCAATAAACCAAATGCCACATGCAATCCATGTATCAATCGATAACCGGCTTATTAAAAATAAACAAGCCAGGAATGACAGGATTGGAAGTACAGGGAAAAGCGGTACTTTAAATCCGCCGCTAGGGATGGTTTTATTTCTTCTTAGGAAAATAACGCCGATGGATACGACCATAAAGGCAATTAGTGTTCCCATATTTACTAGCTCAGTAAGCTTGTCCAAAGGAATAAACCCTGCACAAAAGGCTACAACCAATCCCACAATCCAAGTTGTCACGACTGGTGTATTATGCTTCGGATTGACCTTGAATAGCACCTTTGGAAGAAGGCCATCACGAGCAATCGCATAAATCAAGCGGGAGCTGCCGTAAAGCATCACAAGAATAACAGTCATCATCCCTGTAACGGCACCTAGCGAAATGATGCCCGCAATCCAATCTTGTCCAACAAGTTGAATAACATAGCTTACCGGGTTGCTGACGTTTAATTGTGTATAAGGAGCAATGCCGGTTATGACTAAAGAAACCGAGATGTAAAGTGCAGAGCAAACAACCAATGAACCAATGATGCCGATTGGCAAGTTTCTCTGTGGATTTTTTACTTCTTCTGCTGCCGAAGCGACGGCATCAAAGCCTAAGAAAGCAAAGAATACAAGCGCTGCTCCAGCTAAAACACCTTCAAAGCCAAATGGCATGAATGGCTGCCAATTATCAGGTTTAACGTAAAATACACCTACCGCGATAAACAGAAGTATGACGCCGACTTTAACAAAGACCATAATCCGGTTAATTTTCGCTGATTCTTGAATGCCTCTAGTTAATAAGAATGAAAGAGCGAAAACAATCAAGACAGCGGGCAGATTAACATAGGTTCCGTTTGCCGGATCAAAGGGTCCGGATAATGCAGCGGGAATTGTAATATTCAACCCTTCCAATAAAGAAACCAAATATGCCGACCAACCGGTTGCAACTGAGGCGGAGGCCAAGCCATATTCCAGTACCAATGCCCATCCTACAAACCATGCAATGATTTCGCCAAATATGATGTAGCCATAAGTATAGGCACTGCCGGTTACCGGTATAGCGGAAGAAAACTCGGAATAACACATTCCGGCTAAAGCACAAACGAAAGCAGCAAGAACGAAGGAAATAATAATGGCCGGTCCGGAATGGGTAGCCGCTACAGTCCCGGGAAGGATAAAGATTCCTGTTCCGACGATTGCTCCAACGCCAAGCATGATTAAGTCGAACGCACTTAATGTTTGCTTAAGTTGTGTGTCCCCTTTTTTATTTAACAATTCACCTATTTGTTTTTTTCTAAATAAATTCGACAAAATTAACACCTATTCTATTTGAATTATGAAAAAAATATTACTACGTAAATGGTCGTTGGTCAAATACTTATTATAACATTTGACGAATTAACTCGAAAAAATAAGTATTTTCTAATAATTTATTGAAATTTTCTTTTCTAAAGTATATTAAGCTTATGTAAAATTTAGATTTTCCCGCTGAAATATAGAAGAATCCCTTGTTATGATGAAAGAAAAATGTAAATGAGGAAAAAGGAATCATGAAGTTAAGGAATAATAAATCGGGCTCATTATTGGAGATTCTGAAAGTTTCTACTAAATTGGGGTTGACCTCCTTTGGCGGGCCAACAGCACACTTAGGCTATTTTCATGAAGAATATATCCGCAGAAGAAAATGGATGGATGAAAAAACATATGCAGAATTAGTTGCACTCTGCCAGTTCTTGCCTGGGCCGGCAAGCAGCCAGGTGGGAATCGGAGTCGGGGTGATGCGAGGCGGTATTTTAGGCGGCTTGATCTCGTTCCTGGGGTTCACATTACCTTCTGTTGTGGCGTTAATCATCTTCGCTTTATTAGTGCAAGGGTTTGATGTAAGTGATGCGGGCTGGATTCATGGATTGAAAATCGTCGCTGTAGCCGTCGTTGCGCATGCCGTGTTGGGAATGGCGAAAAACCTAACGCCGGATTTATCGCGTAAAGCAATCGCCATTTTTGCTTTATCCGTCGTTCTGTTGTGGCAAACGGCATATGCTCAGGTAGGGGTCATCTTGGTCACTGGTTTGATAGGATATTTTGCTTACAAGCAAGATAATGAAACCGACAAGGCAAATTTCCAATTTCCTATTTCTAAAAAAACAGGAGCTTTTTGCCTCACATTATTTTTTGCTCTTTTAGTGATTTTGCCGATTATAAGAGAGATAACGACCTCAACGCTAATTGCCATGTTCGATAGTTTTTACCGGGCAGGCTCTCTTGTATTTGGCGGGGGGCATGTAGTGTTGCCGTTATTGGAACGGGAGTTTGTGCCAACAGGCATGATCAGCGAAGAGGCCTTTTTGGCGGGTTATGGTGCAACACAGGCTGTTCCTGGTCCGATGTTTACATTTGCTTCGTATATTGGAGCTGTAATGGACGGCTGGCTAGGCGGAATTGTTGCAATGATTGCCATCTTTTTACCGGCATTCTTGCTGGTCTTCGGTACTCTGCCATTTTGGGATATTGTACGGAAAAATGGCAAAATGAAAGGAGCGTTCATGGGGATGAATGCGGCGGTAGTAGGGATTTTATTTGCCGCTTTGTATGATCCTATTTTCACTTCCGCTATTCTCGAACCGGTGGACTTTGTTTTCGCTGTCATTCTTTTTGGGATGCTGAGCTATTGGAAAATAGCTCCGTGGATTGTTGTGGCTACCGGGGTAATTGGGGGAATATTGTTATCTTTTTTATAAAAATTGCTCGAAATGGATGTTATTGAAAAACAAGAATTAAAGTAATATCATTTTATAACTTGCAAACTCTGAATTACTTTGCTTGTGAATAAACAGGCTTAAACTGACGGGTCAGATTAGTTAGAGAAGCACAAAAAAATAAAAGCCAAATTATATGAATTTGGCTTTAAATGATGAATATTTCAAAAGAAATGGAAGTTTTCTTAAACTTACAGTATATTATGTCGTTTTATGTTAGTAGAGGACATGCTAAACTTAAAATTCAAAAATAATAGCAAGATCTATATTTATGATCCTGTTTTTTATTTGCATCAATGGCAACTAGTAGCCGTATGGACGGTTGTAGTATGGATATTGGTAATAAGGGTAGGGGTAATATGGCGGGTAGATTGGGTAGATTGGGAAGAATGGGAAAAATGGATATCGGTAACGTGGACGCCGTCTTCTTCTATGACGTCTTCCATAACTGTCATAATCGTATTCATAGCCATCATCGTACCTATCATCTCTGTCATATTGTTCATAATTCTGCATAACTATTCCTCCTTTCAGAACTCAGTATAAGTTATGCAATGTGTTGATTGAGGATCTAGGCGTTTGCCTAAATTAAACATAAACGATTAAACAAAACAGCTGTCCAAAAACCGTCATTGAGGGTGCAATTATTTGACGGTAAATAAAAAAAGCGCTCGATTGGAGCGCTTTTGTTCGGTATGGGGAGATGCTTTGATGAGAAATCTTGCGGTGGCGGACAAGATTTAATTAGTAGTAGTAGTTATCTTTCTTCATAAAGTGAGTACCAACAATAATCAATAGGATGAATAGTACAACGATCAAAGCAAATTCATTGTTGTGTTTTCGGTCATAAGAACCAGCAACATAATCCTCTTTGTATCCCATATTTTTCACCCCCTTAACACTATATAATTTATGAGATTTTTTCTAACCGATCTGGTGCAATTGTGGAGTTTTAAAATAATTTTTTTTGCTACGTTCAGGTCTCTATTGTCGACATCCTTCGTAATGAGCTTTCATCGAATTCATTGGGGATTTCAGTTTTTGCGGGAATGGTTCACTTTACCACTCTTGCTTTGCTTGTTTGTTTAGCTTTACGAATTCGACTCTAATCCAATTTGTTTAAATCGTTTTTGCATTGAATGGCTTCATAATTCATCCTCTTGATCTGGGTTTGGAAATTCAGCTTCACAACCCAAGCATTGCATTGTTGGTAGAAAAACGTAATCTGATTGTCCACCAAAGAATTCACAAAAAAACCGAGCAAAAAAAACACACTACTAAATTTTAAACTTTTAGTAATGTGCATTTTATAGAATATTATTTAATAAGATTTGATGTAAAATTACTTGCGCTTAATCTTACAGTGTAGTCTCTCTTCTATTTACAGTGTACCTGATATCCCTTTATAAACTTCTACAACGGTTTCGATAATTTCATCGCGGAAATCGTAATGCAGAGTATGCAGGGTTGGTGCATCCTCTCCCATTCCTACAAAAAAGAAAGAACCTTTGGCAAGTTTCAAATAATGCCCAAAATCTTCGGAAGCGCGATAAGGTTTTGGAAGCTCCAAAAGGGAAAGCTCTTTTTCCCTGCAAACCTGCCGTACAATATCCGAGCATTCTTTATGATTTGCAGTTTCAGGAAATATATCATGATACGTGAAAGTCACTTTCATCCCTTGTTCTTCAGCAAGGCGGGCTGCTAAACTTTCTATATTTTTTTGAAGGCGTTCCAATTCAACTTCTTTTTCTGCTCGAATCGTCATGCGTAATTTACCTTCATGTGCGGAAATGCCGTAATTTTCCGAGCCAACGTCTATTTGGATAATGGTACAAAGCACAAGACCTTCGTTTTTTTCTTTTGCTGTATATTGTGGAATCGCTTCAATAATTTTGGCAATGGCATAGGCTGGATTGATGCCGTTTTCCGGTTCGCTTGCATGTGCCGGGTAGCCTTCCATTTCAATTGACATGCCTTTGGAAGCAAAGTGTGCTGTGCCATCGATTACATTGACTGATTTTAATGGAAGCCCTGGCATATTGTGATAGCCGTATATTTCGTCGATCTTCTCCTTGCTGATCATCTCAACTGCTTCAATTGCGCCTTGAGCTGTTTCTTCGGCATGTTGGAATAGAAAAAAGATATTATGCTGTGCCCCTTTTTGATCTACTTCAAGTGCAAATCCGGCTAAAGATGCGGAATGGCCATCATGCCCGCATTTATGGGCTACGCCGGGGTTTTGGGAAGCATAAGGTAAATCGATTGTTTCCGGGATTGGGAGTGCATCAATATCGGCGCGAAATGCAATATTTTTTCGATTTTCACCGGCACGGTAAACAGCGTAGAAATATTTCCCCTGATCCATAATTTCTATATTCTTTGTATGGGTTTTCAGAAAGTGAATGAGATGGTGTTTTGTCCAAGTTTCTTCGTAGGATAATTCAGGCTGTGCATGCAGCTCATGCCTTAACTGAGTTACTAACTTTAAATTCGCTTGTTCCATCATCTTGCCTCCTTAACAATATGATGCCCAAATGAACAACCCTTCAGTACTATATATGAATATATCATGTTATTTATTTAAACGTAATGGAAATAGTAAAAACTGTAAAAAGCCGGGTTTGATGGATGAGAGAAAGGAGATACCTTTAAGGCATCTCCCTTCTCTTCATGATTATTGTCCTTGATAGATATGGATGACATCGTTATTCTGGCCTCTGGCAAAAACATCTGTTCGATTCGGCCCCCAAGAAACGGCAGCCGGTGCGCTTGTAAGATTGCCGCCGATGGATTCCCAGCTATCCCAACGTGATCCGTTCCATGAACGTTTATATAGACGGTTGCCGGTACCTCTTACAAAAACATCAAGCCGGTTTGCGCGTCGGGAAGAAACGGCCGGCGCGCTTGTCAACGTTCCGCCAAGGCTCTCCCAGTCACTCCAATTGTTCCCGCTCCACCACTTATGAATTAAATCATTGTTTTGTCCTCTGGCAAAGACATCAATCCGATTTGGTCCCCAAGAAACCGCCGCTGGTTCTGAATTTAAGTTGCCGCCAAGGTCTTCCCAATCCTCCCAGCGAGATCCATTCCACGTTCTCTTGTAAAGACGGTTGTTTGTTCCTCTCACAAATACATCCAATTGGTTTGCACGGCGTGATGAAGCAGCAGGACCGCTTGTTAATACACCGCCAAGGCTTTCCCAGTCACTCCATCGACTGCCATCCCACCATTTATGGTACAAAGCGTTATCTGTTCCCCTGACGAATACATCAATGCGGTTCGGTCCCCAAGAAACAGCACCAGGAGGCGAAGTTAACACGCCGCCAAGGCTTTCCCAATCGCTCCATCGACTGCCGTCCCACCATTTGTGATACAAAGCGTTATCTGTTCCTCTTGCAAAGACGTCCAAACGATTCGGCTGCCATGAAGAAACAGCCGGAGCCCCGATAATTGTCCCGCCAAGACTTTCCCAATCCGACCATCTTTGGCCTGGACCTGGAGAGGGAGTAGGGCCAGGTTGACTGCCCCGCAAAATATTTAAAGTAATTTCAATTACGGTAGTAAATATTCGATCCACGATATCAATAGGTACGTTCAAGATACGAATGAACTGATTAAACCAAGGTGTTTCATTTTGAAACTGATTATAGACTTGACTTGGTGTCATCGTAATGTTTGCTTCATTTCTTGTGAAGTTTACAAGATAGAAAAAGAATGCTTCAATTAATTGTCGATTCATGCCAACGCCTTCAAGTTGGGTATATAAATTGCTATGTTGTGTACGAATTCGTTGCAGGATTTGCTGTACACTCGGTCGATTTGTTTGTTGAGCATTTCGTTGTACATATTGAAGAGGTGGTTCCATAAAACCGTTGTTATTCACCTGATTTTGATTCACCGGAATATATGGCACATAATAATAGGGATAGCCATTATACATAAGTCAAAAAATCCTCCGTTTTTTTTCTTAGTGTATGCATGGGTTGAAAATTTGGGAATAGGGGGAAACATAAGGAACTAACGCGGAGATTGGTCAAATAGTGAAATGGATTGTAGAAAATAATGGCAAGATATACAATGTTTAATAAAGCAATCAATAGGTTTTGGACTATTTACACTGCTCCCAATGCTTTAGCCGTCGACAAAACCTCTTCTCGCCAATATGGAAGTGGGAGACTTCTACAAATGAAGTAAAATGAAAGTGGATGGAGAATTACATGAAAACAATCATAACAAATCCAAAGTTGAAAAGTTATTACTATATTACGGCAATTCTATTAATCTTGATTATGGCTGCCGGTTTATTTTTGGATAACCCGCTAATAGGTTCCAGGAACTTTGGATATACTCTCCATATAATATTTGTAACTATGTTATCTATTACGTTGTTATTGTATCCAAGATATCCCAAAAGCCAGGTTCGTTGGCTAATTGTATTAATTTCAATTATTTATATTTATACAATGTTTATTATTTATCCGGAAACAGGGTCAACGATTATATTAATCTATTTTATCCCGGCACTACCTATCGTGTTTTTTGATAAACCACTTTTTTATAGTTCGGTAATCGTCAATATTATTGTAATGACTGGAACTGTTCTGTATATCGTTATAAGCGGGGATGCAGCCCGATATCCAATTATTACTGATGAACCTGTAGGCAATTTTCTAAATTTCTTAAGCAGCCAGGTGGTGCTTTTTTTCATTTTTTATATGACGGCGTGGAGAATCAATAAAATGCAGCTTTACTATGAACAAGTTAAACATGCGGAGCGATTAAAAACTACTGGACAATTAGCAGCGGCAGTTGCACATGAGATCCGCAATCCATTGACTGTCGTAAAAGGATATTTGCAGCTTTATGAACAAGATTCAATAGAAGAGAGTAAGTTGAAGCAAAACCTGCCACTGTTAATAGGAGAACTGGAAAGTGCGGAACAAGTTATTTCCCATTTATTATCTTTATCAAAACCCAGCAAAGAATTAACTGAAAGAGTGGATGTGAAAAAAGCTGTTTATGGTGTAACCGACTTGCTCCATTCCTATGGGTTGCTTAATAAAAGCACAATTGAAGTATTTGTCGAAGAAAATTGTTCGATTAAAATAAATCGAATAGAATTGCACCAAGTGTTAGTCAATATAGTCAAAAATGCAATTGAAGCATCCCCTGCAGGCGGTACTATCTCTGTGAATGCAGGGACTATGGGAGGGATGGTTCAAATACAGGTTAGCGATCAAGGGATTGGAATGACGCAGGAAGAAGTAGAATTCATGGGAACTCCATTTTATTCTCTAAAAAATAAAGGAACTGGACTAGGCGTCATGATTTGCCATAATATTGTAAAAAAATACAACGGATCAATTACATATAAGAGCGTTAAGGGGCAAGGAACAAAAGTAACGATAAGTTTCCCGGTTAGTAAATAATATTGAATCACTAAAGTTTAGAGTCTAAACGAAACGTGAAAGAAGGTGTTCATCATAATGGCGATTCGGAAAATTTCAACGAACTTATGGTTCAATAATCAAGCGGAGGAAGCAGCTTATTTTTATACAAGCATCTTTAAACAATCTTCCGTTGGGAGAGTGATTCGCTATGGGGAAGTCCGTCATCCTATAGATGGCCTTTCCGAGGGGGATGCAATGACAGTGGAATTTGAATTAGAAGGAAACACTTATGTTGCTTTAAATGGTGGACCACAATATCAATTTACGGAAGCCATTTCTTTCATTGTGCATTGCGATACACAAGAGGAACTCGATTATTATTGGGAGAACCTATCAGAAGGCGGAGATGAGTCGGCGCAAGTATGCGGCTGGCTGAAAGATCGATATGGTGTTTCTTGGCAAATCGTACCGGCCATGCTGAATGACTTATTGGCAGATGCCGATAGTTCACAATATAATCGTGTGATGAAGACTCTGCTTCAAATGAAGAAAATTAACATTGAGCAATTAGAACAAGCAGCTAAAGGCGAGCAAGACAACAAGGGCGAATAGTTGCTCTTAGGGGGCTAACAAATGGCAAGTATTGTTGAAAAATTAAAATTGCAAAAGTACAAAAACATCGCATTGCTTAATGTACCGGAACAATCGAAGTATTTTGATGAATTAACAGACTATGATACTGAGCTTGGTCAAGCACAAAAATATGATTTAATTTTTGCATTTGCGTTGGATATGGCTTCTTTACAGTCAATCGTAAAGATCGTTATTGATCATAACTACTTAAATACAAAAGGATATCTTTATTTGGCGTATCCCAAAAAAGGCAATAAAGTATATACCACATATGTGCATCGAGATGATTTGCTCCAAGGCTTAGGGGCGAATGAGGATGGCTATATTGGTGAGAGCACCATTAAATTTGCGCGGATGGTTGCATTGGATGAAGTATTTACCGTAGTGGGTTTGAAAGAAGAGGCCAAAATGAAAAATAGGAAACCTGGCAAACCGAGCCAGTCTGTCAGCGATTATGTTGATATGATTCCTCAGATTGAAAAGGATTTAGAGGATATACCAGAGATACTGGCATTTTACCAATCATTAACACCGGGTTATCAAAAAGATTGGGCTCGTTACGTATATAGTGCAAAACAGGAAGCTACGAAAGAAAAACGGCGCAATGAAATGAAAAAAATATTAAATGAGGGCTATAAAAGCCGGGATGCTTATCTTCTCAAGAAATAACTGGAACTGACTTAATGAACTTAAGTCAGTTTTTTGGTTCTTAAGAACTAAAAATGATTTTAATATAAAAAATCTAAATTTACTAAAAAATCACACTAGACGAAATATAAAGAATGTTTTACAATCAAAAAGGTCTAGTAATTATAGTTAGATAGTCTTTTGCTCTATTTATTCAGAAAATTTAGAATAACAGTTGCGTTTAAATATATCTGAATATTATAATTATTGAAAAATAGATAGATAAAAATAATATCTTTAGGGGGAAAAAAGAGTGGCAGAAAAGAAAACGTTAAAGAGATTTGCATCATTGTTTTTAGCATCAACTTTAATTGCGGGAGCATTGGCAGCATGTTCGAATGAGGGAACAACGAAAGAAAGCGGCGGTTCTTCATCCAGCGAAAGCAGCGATGTAATCAAAATTGGAGCGAACTTGGAACTTTCAGGACCTGTGGCTTCGTATGGTTCATCAATCGGAGACGGCGCAGAGCTAGCTGTGGAAGAAATTAATGCAGCGGGCGGTATTGATGGCAAACAAGTAGAGTTAGTAAAAGTTGATAATAAATCAGACAATGCAGAAGCAACAAATGCAGCAATCAAGTTGGCAACACAAGATAAAGTAACCGCAATGATCGCTCCTGCTACTTCCGGGAACGTAATTGCAACAGCGCAAATTGCAAACCAAAACAAAATTCCGACGGTTACCGCTTCCGGTACAGCACCGAACGTAACAGAAAATGCAGATGGGACAATCAATGATTATGTCTTCCGCACATGCTTCATCGATCCATTCCAAGGCGTAGTGGCAGCGAACTTTGCAACAAGTGAACTAGGTGCTAAAAATGTGGCAATCTATGCAGATAATGCATCTGATTATGCAAAAGGATTGGCTGCTTCATTTAAAGAACAAATCGAAGCAAATGGCGGAACAGTAGTGGCTGAGGAAGCTTATGTTGCCGATGATACAGACTTTAAATCAACATTGACGCGCATCAAATCAGCGAATCCAGATTTCGTGTTTATCCCTGGCTATTATGAAGAAGTGGGGTTAATTGTTAAACAAGCCCGTGAATTGGGTATTGAAGCGCCGTTAATGGGGGCTGATGGCTGGGATTCCCCAACATTGGTAGAGCTTGCAGGTGCTGAGGCATTAAATAATACATTCATCACAAATCACTATTCATCTCAAGATCCAGATGAAACAATTCAAGGGTTCGTTGATGCATTCGAAGCAAAATTCAGTGAAGCGCCAAATGCATTCCACGCACTTGGATATGATACGGTGTATTACTTGAAAGATGCAATCGAAAGAGCAGGTTCAACGGATGGCGAAGCGATTCAAAAAGCATTGGCTGAAACAAAAGATTTAAGTTTAATTACAGGTACATTCTCGGTGGATGAAAAACACAACCCAGTTAAATCGGCAACAGTTCTAGAATATGTAGACGGCAACCAAGAATTCAACTCCAAGGTAAATCCTTAAAAATACGATTTTTACGTATGATAAGTAAAAGGGGGGCGAGCCGCCTCCCTTTTTATGATTTAAAAACGATAGTATCAATCAAAAGAGCATTGAGACTTGAAATTTTGGTTTTTCAAATTTTATGTTGCTAATTTACATAATAGAAGTTTGGCAAATTCATAGAATGTAACATCTTGAAAAAAGGGAGTGAGAACTCATGGAATGGTTGCAACAGTTGGTGAATGGTATATCGCTTGGAAGCATTTACGCATTAATCGCGCTTGGATATACAATGGTTTACGGAATTATAAAATTAATTAACTTTGCCCATGGCGACGTCTTTATGCTGGGAGCCTTTATTGGATTTTATGCGATTGCCCGGTGGGATTTAGGCTTCTTTCCAGCATTGATTATTGCCATGCTGCTTTGTGCAATAATTGGGGTGATAATTGAGCGCGTCGCTTATAAACGGTTGCGCAATGCAACGCGAATAGCGGCATTAATAACAGCGATTGGGGTTTCGCTGCTAATCGAAAATACGGTTATTTACTTTAGAGGCGCTTCGCCTGAAGCCTATCCGGAGGTACTGTCGAACAAGTCAATCTCCATTTTCGGGGCAAACATTAGTTCACAATCCATCATGATTTTGGGTGTAACCATTGTACTGATGATTCTTTTGCAATTTATCGTTCACAAAACAAAGATTGGGAAAGCAATGCGTGCGGTATCTCATGATCCGGATGCTGCCCGTTTAATGGGAATTAATGTGGATAATACGATTTCCGCAACCTTTGCGATCGGTTCTGCCCTTGCCGGTGCAGCGGGTGTCATCTTTGGTGTGTACTACACGAGAATAGATCCATTAATGGGTGTATTGCCTGGATTGAAGGCATTTGTCGCTGCGGTATTGGGCGGGATTGGCAGCATTCCGGGAGCCATGGTTGGCGGCTTGGTGCTGGGCGTGGTGGAGACCGTTGTAAGTGCGCTAGGTTATTCTTTATGGCGTGATGCCGCGGCATTCGTTATTTTAATCTTGATTTTAATCTTGAAACCGTCGGGTATTTTCGGTAAAAACACCCGAGAGAAAGTGTAGGTGACTGGTATATGAAAAAGTCTAAAGTCTTTTGGGGCTTATGTTTATTGGCCATTATATTCTATGCCGTCGTCCAAGTCATGATCTCAGGCGGTATATTGGATATGTATTATCAAAGCATCTTGATTCAAATGTGCATTAATATCATGCTGGCTGTTAGTTTGCATATCATTATTGGAATTACAGGCCAGTTTTCAATCGGGCATGCCGGATTTATGGCGGTTGGAGCCTATTTTAGTGCTATTGCAACAATGAAGCTTGGATTGCCGTTTCCAGTTGCCATTTTGATTGGGGCAATAGTTGCGGCATTGGCAGGGTTGCTTGTAGGGATTCCTTCGCTTCGACTTAAAGGAGATTATCTGGCAATTGCTACTCTGGGGTTTGCCGAAATCATTCGCATCATTTTCTTGAACGTAGATTATGTTGGCGGAGCAGCCGGGATGGTAATCACGAACCTGTCGAATTGGACATACGCTTTCATGGGTGTATTTGTCACTATCTTGGTTATTGCCAACTTTACCAATTCCCGTCATGGACGCGGTTGTATTTCGATACGTGAAGATGAAATCGCAGCAGATGCAATGGGAATCAATACTACTTACTATAAAGTGGTTGCTTTTACGATCGGTTCCTTTTTTGCAGGGGTTGCAGGTGCGATTTATGCACATAATTTTTTCATCATTCAACCAACAACATTTGGATTCTTAAAATCATTCGATATTTTGATATACGTTGTTTTAGGTGGGCTGGGAAGTCTTTCTGGCTCGGTAATTGCCGCCATCTTCTTAACAGTCGTTTCGGCGTATTTATCAGGATATCCGGAAGAGCGTATGATCATCTATTCATTAGTTTTGATCATTGTCATGTTATATCGTCCAACAGGATTATTGGGAACTAAAGAAATTACTTCACTATTTAAGTTTGGTAAAAGAGGAGGTTCAAAAGTATGACAGCCAACCTTCTTCTTGAAGCAGAAAATGTAGGAATCCAGTTTGGTGGATTGAAAGCCGTACAAAGTGTGAACATGCATTTAAATAAAGGAGAACTAATCGGATTGATCGGCCCAAATGGGGCGGGGAAGACGACAACGTTCAACATGCTGACAGGCGTTTATGAACCAACAGAAGGAATCATTACTTTTGATGGGAAAAAAATAAATGGATTAAAGCCTTATCAGGTTACAAAACTTGGTATCAGCCGTACCTTCCAGAACATTCGGCTGTTTAAGGATTTATCTGTTCTCGATAATGTAAAAGTGGCAAATCATAATAAAGCGAAACATGGCATTTTTGCTTCAATTTTACGCTTGCCCAGCCATTTTGCTGGAGAAGCAAAAATGGAAGAAGAGTCGATCGAATTTTTAAAGATCTTTGGCTTGGATATATATAAAGATGAGATGGCAAAAAATCTTCCATACGGCATGCAAAGACGATTGGAAATCGCCCGGGCACTGGCTGCAAAACCGAAGCTGTTATTGCTTGATGAACCGGCCGCAGGGATGAATCCACAAGAAACGCATGACCTAATGGAGCTGATTGCATTTATTCGAAAAGAGTTTGATTTAACGATTCTCTTGATTGAACATGATATGCATTTGGTCATGGGCGTTTGTGAACGCATTTATGTACTGGATCATGGTCAATTGATTGCGGATGGAACGCCGCAGGAAATTCGAAGCAATCCTAAAGTAATTGAAGCGTATCTTGGCGAGGAGGTTGTTGAATAATGCTGCAGGTAAATAACATCGATGTATTTTATGGCAACATCCATGCATTAAAAGATATCTCCCTGGAAGTAAATGAAGGCGAAATCGTTACGTTGATCGGGGCAAACGGCGCAGGGAAATCCACACTGCTGAAAACTATTTCCGGCTTGTTGAAACCAAAGCACGGCCATATTTTATATTTAACGCAGCAAATTGCCGGGAAGCCCGCGCAAGGAATCGTGAAAAGCGGAATTTCCCATGTGCCGGAAGGGCGTCGCGTGTTTTCCAATATGTCGGTAGAGGAAAATCTGGAATTGGGGGCCTATTTGCGCAATGACCGCGAGCAGATAAAAAAAGATATCCAGCAGGTGTATGAATTGTTTCCAAGACTGGATGAAAGAAGGAAGCAACTATCCGGTACTTTATCGGGTGGGGAGCAGCAAATGCTGGCAATGGGGCGCGCTTTGATGGCAAAACCGAAACTCTTATTATTGGATGAACCGTCCATGGGGTTGGCACCATTAATCGTAAAACAGATTTTTGAAATCATCCAAATGGTCAACCAGCAAGGCACAACCGTCTTGCTGGTAGAGCAAAATGCCAATATGGCGCTTTCCGTTGCAGACCGCGCATACGTTATTGAGACAGGCAAAATTGTTCTTTCAGGAACGGCCAAAGAACTTCAAGAAAGTGAAGAAGTAAAAGCCGCCTACCTTGGAGGGTTATAGGACTAAAAAAGCAAGGTGCAGAATTCTCGCTCCTTGCTTTTTTATGTTGTTTAGTTTTTAGGCTGGTAATTCAGCAATGAAAACAATTCAGTTTTCTCTTTTTCAGTTAAATCCCGCCACTGCCCTACATTTAAATTGCCTAGGTGAATGTTCATAATGCGTATGCGCTGCAGCCTTTTAACTGAATAGCCAAGAGCAGAACACATACGGCGAATTTGGCGGTTTAAGCCTTGCTCCAGAATGATTTTGAATACATGCGAGGAGATTTTCTCCACCCTGCATGGCAGCGTCTTTGTATCCAAGATTTCGACCCCGGAAGCCATGCGCTTCAAAAATTGATCGCTAATCGGTTTATCTACTTGTACTACATATTCCTTTTCGTGATGATTTTCGGCGCGCAAGATTTCATTGACAACATCTCCATCATTCGTAAGAAGAAGCAGGCCCTCCGATTCTTTGTCCAATCGCCCGATATGGAAAATCCGTTTGGAATGGCCAACAAATTCCACAACATTGCCCTTTATATGCTTTTCAGTGGTACTGGTAATTCCAACAGGTTTGTTTAACGCAATATAAACCAGTTCTTCTTCCTTTTTGACGGGCTTTCCATCTACACAAACAACATCTCCCTCATTCACTTGGCTGCCGATGGATGCAAGTTCGCCATTGATGGTAATGCGTCCTTCTTCAATCCATTTATCCGCTCCGCGACGGGAAACAATGCCGGTTTCACTTAGAAATTTATTGATTCTCATAAATTCTCCTATAAGCTGTATTTTTAACTTCATTCAGCGGGGGTTTTTGATTCAAGTATACAATAAACATTTTTGTTCGCTCCACTATTTGGTCAAATGTAAGTTGAAATATTCTGTTGAGTACTAGCATTTTTAAATGATCAGAGAGCAAAATCTATCATCCTTTTCCAATTGTCGAAAAGTTTTCTATTAAAAAGGAGTTTTTTTAGATATATTTTCGCGCTTTACGAAATATAGATTAATAAATACCTTTTTTGTAGTGTGGGAGAATTCGGACGCTAAAGGTATGGACGATTTATAGTTGAAAAGGGGAGACAATCAATATGTCGGTATTAACAATGGCTTATGCATTTCCAAACACAAAAGGCGCGGTAGTCAATTTCAAAGAGAAGTATGATAACTATATTGGAGGCAAGTGGACGCCGCCTGTTAGAGGACAGTACTTTGAAAATATAACGCCCGTAACGGGGAAAGCGTTTACCGAGGTAGCTCGTTCCACGGAAGAAGATATTGAATTGGCCCTGGATGCGGCACACGCGGCTAAAGAAGCATGGGGAAAAACATCTGTTGCCGAGCGTGCAAACATTTTAAATAACATTGCAGACCGAATTCAACAAAATTTAGAGTTGCTGGCTGTTGCTGAAACTTGGGAAAATGGCAAGCCAGTACGCGAAACATTAAATGCAGATTTGCCATTGGCCATTGACCATTTCCGTTACTTTGCAGGAGCCATCCGTGCACAAGAGGGCGGATTGAGCCAAATCGATGAAGATACAATTGCGTACCATTTCCATGAACCAATTGGAGTGGTAGGGCAAATTATCCCTTGGAACTTCCCGTTATTGATGGCGGTTTGGAAGCTGGCACCAGCGCTTGCTGCCGGCAACTGTGTTGTGTTGAAACCCGCAGAGCAAACGCCAACTTCCATTATGGTATTAATGGAGTTAATTGAAGACTTATTGCCGCCGGGCGTTTTAAATATTGTAAATGGATTCGGTTTGGAAGCAGGAAAACCGCTTGCCTCCAACCCAAGAATCGGTAAAATTGCCTTCACAGGTGAAACTACAACGGGCCGTTTGATTATGCAATATGCATCACAAAATATTATCCCTGTGACCCTGGAATTGGGCGGAAAATCACCGAATATCTTCTTTGAAGATATTATGGATGCGGATGATGAATTTTTGGATAAAGCGATTGAAGGGTTTGTATTGTTTGCTCTAAATCAAGGGGAAGTATGTACATGTCCATCCCGTGCTTTAATCCAGGAATCCATTTATGACCGATTTATGGAACGTGCGCTAAAACGCGTGGAAGCGATTAAAACAGGCAATCCATTGGATCCAAATACGATGATGGGGGCACAAGCTTCTTCTGAGCAAATGGAAAAAATCCTATCTTATTTGGATATTGGCAAACAAGAAGGGGCTGAAGTTCTGGCTGGAGGGGATCGAAACCAATTGGAAGGCGATCTTGCGGATGGTTATTATATTCAACCAACTGTCTTTAAAGGCGATAACAGCATGCGCATCTTCCAGGAAGAAATTTTTGGTCCGGTTGTAGCCGTTACAACTTTCCGTACGAAAGAAGAAGCGCTGGAAATCGCCAATGATACTTTATATGGTCTAGGGGCGGGCGTTTGGACGCGCGATATGAATACAGCTTATCGTTTCGGCCGTGCTATTGAAGCGGGGCGTGTTTGGACGAACTGCTACCACCAATATCCTGCGCATGCTGCTTTTGGCGGCTACAAGATGTCGGGTGTCGGTCGTGAAAATCACCGCATGATGCTGGAACACTATCAACAAACGAAAAACTTGCTGGTCAGCTACAGCCCTAACAAACTAGGATTCTTTTAATACGAAAAGCGCAAGCACCCGGCTTAGCCCCGCGTCGACGAAAGCGCAACGTCCTGTTGCATCGTCGACATGACTCACATCGTGTGAGCCTCAAGCGCTGGAAGGCCCGAATCGAAAGCTTCTTTTCAGCTTTCGACCGAGGGACTGAAGCGACCTCGAGGGGCTGGCGTTCGCAGCTGGACATCTTTTGGAAAAGGAGGGCTCATGTGGTTGATCGTGTGATTGCTACCGATAGCGCACTTGAGTTAATCGAAAAACTGCAGCAAAAACATGGCCCAATCATGTTCCATCAATCGGGTGGGTGCTGTGATGGTTCTTCCCCAATGTGCTATCCAGAAGGGGAATTAATCCTTGGAAACGCGGATATTCTTCTGGGTGAAATTGGTGGGGCAAAATTCTATATGCATAAAAACCAATTCGACTATTGGAAGCATACACAACTCATCATTGACGTTGTAGATGGTCGGGGTGGCATGTTTTCGTTGGAAGGCGTGGAAGGAAAACGGTTCTTAACACGTTCCAGAGCTTTTTCCGCGGAAGAAATAACGGCGCTGCAAAATTAAACAGGGCAATCCGGAAAATTGTTAACCACAATTTTTTGGATTGCTTTATTTATTTTACGGAGAATTATGGGTGATTCAAAAGGCTTATGTGCAGGGTGTCTAATTGATTAATTTTTACAAATCTTTTGACATAATTTAATTATTTTAGGAATAGGTATGTGGAATTGTGATAGTATGGAAATTGTAAAAAATAATGAAAGGGTGTTAAAAAGATAACAATGTTAAGTAAATTTAATAAACTTTTGATTGTTTCGATTTTAATAGCAAGTTCGCTATTATTATTGAATCAGGACAAAACGTTCGCAGCTCAACGCATCGGCAATGGATTATACATAAAAAATAATGTTACCGTAATGGTCAATGGAGAGAGAGTTACTTTTAACGACCCCATTTTAAATAAAAATGGACAGTTATTTTTACCAATGCGCGATTTTTATGAAATAATCGGTGCCACTGTTTATTGGAACCAAAAAACAAAAACTGCTAGTGCCGAGAGAAACGGCAATCGAGTAGATGTTACCCTTAATTCAAGAACTGCCAAATTAAATGGAGAGACGGTTACGGTTAATGTACCGCCATTCCTTTATAAGTATAAAACTTACGTACCAATCCGTTTCTTAAGTGAAAAATTGGGCGGCACCGTAAAATGGAATCAGCAAGCCCAGAGAGTTGATATTACAGTAGGTAATGAAGTTCCTTCACCTTCACCTGAACCCGTGCCAACGCCAATCAAAGATCCGTATTATTTACATATCAATGATAAGCGAATTGCTATGGCAGATCCAATCATTACCAAAGGGGGAAGATCGTATATCCCTGCAGAGTATTTCTATGAAAATCTTGAAAACTCTTCCGGTAAATGGCTAACAAAGGATCAATTTGAATTGCAAATTTCAGGTTTAATCTTTGTTTTTACAAATGGAAGTTCAACGATCAAAGTAAATGATGAATCCGTCGCAACGGATGAACAGCCATTTACACGATCAGGAAAAATGTACGTACCCGTCAAATTCATTGTCAATGCAGTGGGTGATGGCGGAAACTTACGTTATTTAAGCAAGCAAAAAGAGATGTATATCTATTTATATCAATATATGTTTACAAGCAAGTTCCTGGAAAAATCCTATGGTTCAACGAAAGTGCCGCAAAATACGCCAAACGCTGAGTTATCGGGAAATCGTACTTTGTTGGTGAGCGATAATCCTGAAACGTTAACAGCGAAGGTAATACCGAATTCTACGGCAACCCTTTCGGAGCAAATCGTAAAATCCAGCGAAAGTGTAAACGAGCACCGTGTATTCGGCTGGCATTACAATACACTTGGAAAAAATATTGCATTAGGAATAACGGTTGAAAATACATCTCAAACAACAAGCCTGCAAGTGGCAAAATCACAAGGCGTCTTTAAACGAAGCGGCCATAGCTGGATTAATTATGATATTGGTTTGCCGATCGCGGACCACGTTTTGAATGACAAGTTACAGCAAGCGGAAAGTGAAGGAATCACGATTGCACCGGGTGAAACGAAAGTGATCCAAATGTATACTTTATCGAATTCCTATATCATCGGCTTCTTGCATGACTTGGATATTCAGGCGGTAAATGGTGGAGAGAGCAGCTACACAATCCGCACGGTTTTGGCAAAAAATAACGAAGACCTGTCAACCATTCATTCGGAAGTGGTACCGATTAACCCATATGCGGCCCATCCAAGAGGAGTTTGGCCAAGCTCCACAATTGTTTCGGAGTTCCCGACGTATACAATCGGTGATGCAGAGGCAGGTTATAGTATCTCCAATGGGAAAACGGATCATTTCTTAACGGCGGAAAGTTCCCTTGAACAACGTAATGGCGCTCTTGGAAACTCGGGGCATTTTGGCATTAATTATATCGTCAATATTCCTGTAGCCAATCCATCCGGCCAACCACAAAAGGTAAGATTGAAACTATCGGGCCGGGGCGGATTATATAGTGGTGCTATTAAGGTCAATGGCCAAGTGCATTTGATTCCTACCCTAAAACCAGGGAAAGAGTATATCGAGCTTCCTAGCTATACAATCAATGGAACGAACGAAGTAATTACAATAGAAGTGATGCATGCCGGGGGCAGTAATTTACCTATGGCCATCTATATCGAAACGGAATAGTAATTTATAAAAAAGGTTTTTTGCCAAAATTATTCGGCAAAAAGCCTTTTTTGCAGTTTGGAATTTTTCTGAAACTATTTTCCTGGAGGTTCGTAGAAAATTATGGGAGAGTGGAAAAAATGGATAATGAACAGTTTATCAAAGTTTTTTTGGACAATTATAATCGAATTTTCAATTACACGGGCGGTCAGGATCTGCAACTTATGCACTCGCTTGCCTGTAAATATACAATAGCCAACAAACAGTTCAGTGGAGTGGTGCTGCATAAAATCATTGAGCAATTTACCGAAGACCGTCGCCATCCCCTTCCTTTTCGGCTGGATTATAAAAATGAATATAAACTGGCTTTTCACCTTCTGCAGCAGGGGGATGTGGACATGGCGATGAGTCGTTTGATCGAAAACGATCGCCTGTTGGAACAAGCGAAATTCAGAGGGTCGCAGCATCGTTTACTGGCAGCTTTATTTTTGCAGCCTGGTGATCTGGAGCATGCAAAAAGAGCGAAGCATTTATATGAGGAAATGAATAAAACCCAACGCTTATTAACGTCGAAAGCTGATATTCCGTATGTGGTTTGCTTGACGAAAAATCCCCATGTCCAACCAAGAGAACAAGCGAGGGCAATTGTCCAATATTATCGCGAACTAAAAAGATCCCAATTCTCAATAGGAAATCCTCTTCAAGCATTAGCCCAAATTCTAACCATGCCGCGTCCCGAGTATGACCAAATTTTAGTGCAATCTGTTATTAACATAAAAGAGGAACTAAGGAGATGCGAAATCAAAGTAAAAAAATTTCACTATCCTTACATAGCCATCCTAGCATTGGCGTCCGGAAAAAACTCCAAGATAAGTGAAATCTCCTTTTTGTATAATCAATTAATAGAACAAAAGATATTTAAAGGGGCCAAAGAGTATGCTCTTGCGGCGGCCATACAAAAGGTGGCTTCAGATGAATTGGAAATGCAAAAACTTTTAGAGCTCCCGTATTTTCAACACTTCAAAGACTTTACGGACTTATACCAACTAATTGATTTTAATTTGGATATTGGCATGTTCTTTCCTTCCGGGACCTCGGATTTCACAGATTTTTTTAATTAGAGAAGAAGGAGCGGTCACTGGTGCTTGCCAATTCTTGAAGAAATCTGTGCATCAGAAAAAAATGGGGTACAGTGATACAATAAGATAAAAAGGGGAGGAAGGTAGAAATGGAAGAAACAAAGCTATGGATCAATGGCCAATGGGAAGAAACGTCCAATCGCTATTCTTTAACGGCACCTTACACTGGAGAGGTGATCGCAAAAGTAGCAAAAGCTTCCATGAAAGATGTGCAACGGGCAATAGCAGGGGCGCATCAAGCGTTCCAAAGTTTTCGTGAAACGACTGCATATGAACGTGCGGAAATTCTTTATAGAGTGGTAGAGATTATGCGCGGCCGAAAAGAAGAGTTTGCCAGAATATTGGCTGCAGAAGCAGGAAAGCCTATATCAGCAGGGCTGACGGAAATCGATCGCACCATTGCAACTTACCAATTTTCGGCTGAGGCAGCAAAACAATCTACAGGTGAAACGGTGCCGTTGGATGCAGCGCCGGGCACAAAAGACCGTATTGGTTATACAAAGAGAATTCCAATTGGGGTCGTGTCGGCGATCACACCATTTAATTTTCCATTTAACTTAGTCGCTCATAAATTAGGGCCAGCGTTTGCCGTGGGTAATACGGTAGTATTGAAACCTGCAACACAGACGCCATTAAGTTCCCTGGCCATGGCTGAAGTTTTCAAGGAAGCGGGATTGCCGGATGGCGCCTTGCAAATCGTCACGGGCTCCGGCAGCGAATTAAGCGATTCACTCGTCACGCATCCGCTTGTTAAAAAGGTAACATTTACAGGCAGTGGCGCCGTAGGATTGAAGATTAAAGAAAAAGTTGGGTTAAGAAAAATTACGTTGGAGCTGGGTTCCAATTCTGCATTGATTGTTGAGCCAAGCACCCCTATCGATCAAGTGATCTCACGCTGTGTAGGAGGCGCATTCGGCTTTGCCGGCCAAGTTTGCATTTCGCTGCAGCGGGTGTATATTCACGAATCTATTTACGAAGAGTTTTCGAACGCATTTGTGCAAGAAACGAAAAAGCTGAAATTAGGCGACCCTTTTGATGCTGCAACAGATGTTAGTGCCATGATTCATCCAAAAGAAGTTGACCGAATCAAAAATTGGATTGAAGAAGCAAAATCGCAAGGTGCCGAAGTGGCAATAGGCGGGGAGTTTACTGAAAGAACAATGAGCCCGACAGTGATGGTGAACGTTAAGCCGGACATGAAAGTGGTCTGCCAGGAAACCTTTGCTCCAATTGTTTCTCTGGTGCCGTACAAAACTCTGGATGAAGCCATTTCGTTGGTAAATGCTTCAGATTTGGGATTGAATGCAGGTATCTATACAAATGTATTAACGGATGCCATGAAAGCTGCAGACAAAATCGAAGCGGGCACAGTGGTGATCAATGATATTCCAACCTTCCGCGTGGACAACATGCCGTATGGCGGCGTGAAAAATAGTGGGTATGGAAGAGAAGGCATAAAATATGCCATCAATGAAATGACGGAATTGAAATTCATTACCATAAAGACAACAATCTAATAAAATCAAGTTTTTAACAAAGTGAACAACTGGTGGAGGACCCCTATGATCAATGAAGTGTCGATGAGTTTTTCACGTTCTCATCAAACGCATCTTATTTTACCGCCCGATACAAATCACCATGGTTCCATTTTTGGTGGAAGAGTGTTGGCTTATATCGATGAAATTGCAGCCGTTACAGCAATGAAACATGCAAAGTCTGAAGTGGTTACCGCTTCGTTTGACTCTGTTGACTTTGTTTCACCGGCTTACGAAGGGAACATTCTGGAACTTGAAGCAGTCGTGACATCGACAGGGCGCTCTTCGATGGAAGTGTATGTGCGAGTCATGTCACGCGATATTCGAACAAACGAAACGAAGCTTACAACAGAATCCTTTGTCACCATGGTGGCGGTTGACAAAGAAGGAAAACCGATACAAGTTCCGCGTGTCTATCCTGAAACAGAACGAGAAAGACAGCTGTTCGATACTGGCGATGCACGCAGGGAGCTAAGGCAAGCCAAGCGTGAAAACACAAAAATCCGCCGTTTGCTTTTGGATCAATACGATTAAAAAAACCTTCTCCATTTCGGATTTTTGTCCGAGAGGAGAAGGTTTTATTCTTGTGTGTTTTTCTTATGTCTAGCTGCGAACGCGCGCTTGCATGGCTAACCGGGCATTCTCCGCTTTTCTTTTAATCCGAAAGTTCGTGAACGACATTCAGTAGTGAGTCGGACGATGAAGATACCTGGGAGGCACTTTCTGTCAGCTCGCTGATCAGTCTTGAAATTTCGTTAACATCCTTGGTTGTGCTTGTATATTGTTGTTTAATGCCTGAGACCGCTTCAGCGATGGAGTTAAATGATTCTTCGAGCATTTTCTGCGTTTGTACGCTTCTTTGTACTTGGTCATCGACATTGTTAACGGAAGTGGTCATATGTTCAATGTTATTCTCTGTTTCTAGAATTAAGTGCGAGACGTTTTGAACGGCTGATTTCGTTTCTTCCGCCAGTTTTCGAACTTCCTCCGCTACTACAGCGAAGCCCTTTCCATGCTCTCCAGCTCTTGCTGCCTCAATGGATGCGTTTAATGAGAGCAAGTTTGTTTGATCTGCAATTCCAGTGACTAACGAGACAATCTCGGAAATTTTTTGGGAGGAAATGCGCAGATTTTTCATGGATTGATCCAGCATTTCCACACTTTCTAAAATCACTTGCATTAGTTGCGTTTGCATTTGCAATTGGTTTTTGCCCAGATTGGATTTCTCCTCTGTATCAGCTACAAAACTTAATCCTTGATTTGTGGCATCGGCAATATTCCCTGACTGGGAAGAAATCACATATAAAGAACCGGCCGTTTCTTCACTAATTGCATTCAATTCTTCAGCTGTATTTTGTACTGTCGAAATCAATGAATTTTTGATTGCATTATATTCCAGGCGGATTCTTTGCTGCTCTTCGTCATAAGCTTGGATTACCAGCTGCTGTTCTAGATTGATGATTTTGGAAAAGGCATTAATCGCTTTAGCTGCATCATTTTTGGAGATATCCAAGTTATTTATAAAACGAATGAACGTCGTCATTAAAGATTGGAACGAGCTTAAATACCATTGCGACTCTAACCCGATTCGCACATGTGTTGCGGCAATGGTATTTCTTTGTTTGACATAGTTCTCGTTAATCTTGCTGTCGAAAATTTCGGATAAATGCCGTTTCAATGTTACTTTTAGCCGCTCAATTTTTGAATGTTGGTTAATAATGCCCATCAAATGCTCACTTTTCATGAGCGCTTCATAAAATTGGTTGACCATTTCAGGAATAAATTCCTCGGATAGAGGTTTTAATTGTTTTAATATGGCTAAGTCTTCTTTAGTAAGCTGGATCAGTTCAATTTGTTTCAATAAAGCAGGGTATTTTGCTAAATCCAGTTGAACGTCGTTTATGTACTGATTTATATCGAAATAATAGGAATTCTGTTTATTTGAATTTTTTCTGAAAATAGACATCCTTTTCTCCGTTCTTAAATTATTGATATTTTATAAAAAATGTTTTCTTTCTATGATACCTTAAGTCTATAGGAAATTTCTATATTCATATGATTTTTTTACCATACATTTTTTTGAACAATTTATTAAATAGTGGTTGAGATTATTTGTTTAACCGCACGTTCATTGAAGTTTTCATTTATTCCATGTAAAATACGAATTAACTAAAAAAGTACGTTAAAGACATTCATAATATAGAAAAGGAAGTATGACATGGAGAAACACCGATTAAAATTTGTGATTCCCTCAATGGTGGTTGTAGCGATTGGAGCAATTTTCATGTTGCGGAATAACTATCCGGAAGTGTCAATGAGAGATGGTGTGTTGATTACTTTATTTGCCACGCTGTTCTCCGGGTATATCGCGTATATGTTATTTCCCCGTGATGAAGAAAAAGCACCTGATTCAAAATCAACCAATTCCCGAAAGAAAAACTAAAGCAATGAACCTGTGAGTCACTTACTCGTGGGTTCTTTTTATTTTAAAACTGAAACTATTATGATAGGTTATCCGTAAAAGAAATATAAGCTATATGAATTTTAAAGATGAAAGGTTGATGAAAGATGGACAATAAATGGGCCAAGGTCATCATTCACGCTAGTGCCTTTTTTGCACCTGTATTAGTTCCGATTTTATTTTGGCTGCTAAGCTCGGATGAAGAAATCAAACGAGTTTCCATTCAGGCATTACTATTCCAAGGGGTCATGTGGATCTTGATCTTTATTTCAAGTCTGCTGGTTATTTTTATAATCGGTATTCCGTTATTGATTGTTTTTGGAATCATGACGATTGTGGTTCCGCTTATCGGAATAGTGAAAGCCTTGGGTGATCAATCATGGGATTACCCAATCGTAGGACGCTGGGTATAGGAAGTAAAACAATTCCAAAATTGAGAGTTTAATCTAAAGGATGAAGCGTCATACTAAGAAATACCAAAACTTTGAGGCTATTTCTTAAACTTTCGTTCATTCATCATAGTCTTTTAAAGAGGTGGTCTCCATTAAAAATGGGATTGCCTCTTCTTGTTTTAAAAAAACATTTAATGGAAATAGAAAAAAGTATAGGCGTTTTGATTTGCATTTTTAAATTGATGTTTATATAATAAAGTCAAAGATAGTCAAAGTCAGTAAGTGAGTGAGGTGAGGAATTAAAAAATGAGAAATATATCTGACATCATTGAAGGTTATTTGAAACAAGTTATCGAATTAGGTGGACAAGGACATATTGAGATTAAACGGAGTGAGCTGGCGGATAAATTCCAATGCGTCCCATCCCAAATCAATTATGTCATTAATACACGTTTTACAGCCGAAAGAGGATATCTTGTTGAAAGTAAACGCGGGGGCGGAGGCTATATCCGGATCTTGCGCGTGAAAGTGCACTCCAAAATGGAACTGCTGGAGGAAATCATGAAGCAAATCCAAAACGGAGCGACACAAGCAATGGCAGAGGATATTATTTATCGTTTGATCGACGAAGAAGTAATTTCAAAACGCGAAGCAAAGCTAATGCTCGCCGCAGTCGATCGGTCCACACTGCAATTACAATTGCCGACTAGAGACCAATTAAGGTCCTATATTCTGAAGTCTATGTTAACAACATTAAAATATGATAGGTAGAAGAGCGGAGAACGCCTCCTTAGCCCATCCAACGCTCGGGGGCTGGCGTTCGCAGCTAACCACTATCAAAAAACTTTAATTAAACAAAAATAGTTAGTCAAAAAGGGGCGAGGTCATGATTTGTGAACACTGTCAAGAGCGGCAGGCAACAGTAACGGTTACACAAGTTGTCAATGGCCAAAAAAGCGAAAAACACTATTGCGAGATTTGTGCGCAAAACTTCCATCCTTTTAATTTGGATTTTCATAAAGAAGAACAAATCCCGATTCACCAACTGGTATCCAATTTATTTGGATTGCCTGTATGGAATAGCGGCACACAGGAAAAAGCGCAACCCGTTATCCAAAAATCGGCTCAATGTCCGACATGCGGGTTTACCTTCCGCAGGTTTTTGAACGAAGGAAAGTTTGGATGTGCGCAATGTTATGAAACCTTTGGAAAACAACTTCCGCAAGTGTTGACCAAAATCCAAGCTGGAACGAGCCATGTTGGTAAAGCGCCAGGCAAACCGCAACGGCCGGATGAGACAATCAGAAAAGAAATTGCTGCTGCTCGTGAAAAATTGCAAAAAGCTATTGTAGAAGAACGTTTTGAAGATGCTGCTACTTTGCGTGATGAAATCCGGGATATGGAACGTAAACTAGAAGGTGGGGGTGTGGATACACCATGAATCTAGAATACTTTTTGAAAAGCAAGGCGCCCGGCTGGATGGATGATAAAGGAATTGATGCAGATATTGTCCTGAGTACACGTGTCCGCCTGGCTAGAAATTTAGAGGGATCTCGTTTCCCGCTAAGTTTTACAGAGCAAGAAGCACAGCAAGTGAATGACATGATAACAAAGGCAGCCATTTCTTTAAATAATGAAGAGCTGAATTTTTCCAACTTCACAATTAGTGAAATGCCGGCATTGCAACGGCAAGTTTTGGTGGAAAAACATTTGATCAGCCCCCTTCTAGCCAAGAAGGAGAAATCCGCATCTGTTCTAATATCAAATGACGAAACTGTCAGCTTAATGGTAAACGAAGAAGATCACCTAAGAATTCAATGTTTGCTGCCGGGTCTACAGATTTCGGAGGCATATTCCAAAGCTGAAAAGTTGGATAGTCAACTGGAAAAACAACTGCCTTATGCCTTCAATGAACAGTTTGGCTATTTAACAAGCTGTCCGACAAATGTCGGAACTGGGCTCCGTGCTTCCGTGATGATGCATTTGCCGGCGCTAACCATGTCAAAACAAATCAAAGTTGTTACACAAATGTTGGCGCGGTTAGGTATGGTTGTACGGGGTATATATGGAGAAGGCAGTGAAAATTTGGGGAATATTTATCAAATCTCGAACCAAATGACTCTCGGAAAATCAGAAGAAGAAATTTTGCAAGACTTGCAGGAAGTAACAATTCAGATTATCAAAAATGAACGCGGTGCCCGGGAGGCATTGCTGAAAAATTCCCGAATAGTATTAGAAGACCGCTTCAATCGTTCATTGGGAACGTTAAAATATGCTCGCATTTTAACGACTGAAGAAGCCGCTGCTTGTTTATCGAATGTTCGTCTGGGAGTAGATATGGGGATTATTCAAGGAGTCCCATTGCATATCTTGAATGAGTGCATGATTCTACTGCAGCCAGGATTTGTACAGCAATATGCAGGCACTACACTGCAAGCAAACGAACGAGATATCTATAGAGCAAAATTACTGCGCGAGAAATTGAATTTAAAAAATCAAAAGCTAATGGAAAAAGGAGAGGAAAGACATGATGTTTAACCGTTTCACTCAACGTGCACAAAAAGTATTGCAATTGGCGCAAGAAGAAGCCATCCGTTGGAAACACGAATCCATTGGTACGGAACATATTTTACTTGGCCTTATTCGTGAAGGTGGGGGCATTGCAGCCAAGGCTTTGGAAGCGATCGATGTTAGCCCGCAAATCATTGAATCAGGAATTGAAGAACTGGTGGGCAAAGGCGCGAAAGACGTTGGACCGATCGTTCACTATACACCAAGAGCGAAAAAAGTGATTGAATTGTCGGTAGATGAATCAAGAAAACTTGGCCATGCTTATATCGGTACGGAGCATATCTTGCTTGCGTTAATTCGTGAAGGTGAAGGAGTGGCAGCTCGCGTACTTGCAAATGCCGGAGTAAGTTTAAATAAAGCACGTCAACAAGTTCTATTATTATTGGGGAATAATGATTCCACTCAAAATGCAAGCAACCCGACACAATCCGTGAATACACCTACTTTGGATGGATTGGCACGCGATTTAACGGCCATTGCACGTGAAGGCACTTTAGACCCTGTCATTGGCCGCAGTAAAGAGATTACTCGCGTGATTGAAGTGCTGTCCCGCCGAACAAAAAACAATCCTGTGTTAATTGGGGAACCTGGTGTAGGTAAAACAGCCATTGCTGAAGGGCTTGCACAACAAATTGTCAATAATGAAGTTCCTGAAATCCTGCGAGATAAACGAGTCATGACTTTAGATATGGGAACGGTTGTAGCAGGAACAAAATATCGTGGTGAATTTGAAGATCGCCTGAAAAAAGTAATGGATGAAATCCGCCAAGCCGGAAACGTCATTCTTTTCATTGACGAGTTGCATACATTGATCGGTGCAGGTGGAGCTGAAGGTGCAATCGATGCATCAAACATTTTAAAACCTTCGCTGGCACGTGGAGAACTTCAATGTATCGGGGCTACAACGCTTGATGAATATCGCAAATACATTGAGAAAGATGCTGCATTGGAGCGTCGTTTCCAACCAATCCAAGTTGATGAGCCATCTGTAGAAGAAACAATCCTGATTATCAACGGCCTGCGTGATCGCTATGAAGCGCATCACCGCGTGAAAATCACGGATGAAGCAATTGAAGCGGCAGCAAAATTATCCGACCGCTATATTTCCGACCGATTCTTGCCGGATAAAGCAATCGATTTAATCGATGAAGCAGGCTCAAAAGTACGCTTGCGTTCATACACTGTTCCACCAAACTTAAAAGCTTTGGAAGAAAAACTGGACAATGTTCGAAACGAAAAGAACGCAGCGGTTTCGAGCCAAGAGTTTGAAAAAGCGGCAGCACTTCGCGATACAGAACAAAAAATCAAAGATGAGTTAGATTCAACAAAGAAAACATGGAAAGAAAAACAAGGGAAAGAAGAGTCTGAAGTAACGGTAGAAGATATTGCGCAAGTTGTTTCAATGTGGACTGGAATCCCGGTTTCAAAAATCGCTCAAGAAGAATCAGCGAAACTTCTTAACCTGGAAGAAGAATTGCACAAGCGCGTAGTTGGCCAAGGTGAAGCGGTAGAAGCCATTTCCCGTGCAATCCGCCGTGCTCGTGCCGGCCTGAAAGATCCAAAACGTCCAATTGGTTCATTTATCTTCCTAGGACCTACAGGGGTTGGTAAAACAGAAGTTGCCCGTGCCCTTGCAGAAGTCATGTTCGGTGATGAAGATGCGATGATCCGTGTCGACATGTCCGAATATATGGAGAAACATTCAACTTCACGTCTAGTTGGTTCACCTCCAGGTTATGTTGGATTTGAGGAAGGCGGTCAATTAACTGAAAAAGTACGCCGCAAACCTTATTCCGTAATATTGCTTGATGAAATAGAAAAAGCACACCCAGATGTATTCAACATTTTACTTCAAGTATTGGATGACGGCCGTTTAACAGATTCTAAAGGACGTACGGTTGATTTCCGCAATACTGTGGTAATAATGACATCCAACGTGGGCGCTGATGCGCTTAAATATCGCAAATCTTTAGGATTCGGCACTGGTGATGCTGCTTCTTCGAAATATAAAGATATGAAAGGCACAATGCTCGAAGAATTGAAAAAAGCATTCCGCCCAGAATTCCTTAACCGTATCGACGAAGTGATTGTCTTCCACTCATTAGAAAAAGATGAATTGAAACAAATTATCTCACTAATGGCAGGCTCTTTAACAAAACGCTTAAAAGAGCAAAATATCGAGCTGGAACTAACAGATGCTGCGCTTGAAAAAATTGCGGAGGAAGGATACGATCCACAATATGGAGCACGTCCATTGCGTCGTGCATTGCAAAAACATGTGGAAGATCGCCTTTCTGAAGAATTACTAAAAGGTACAATCAGTACTGGTCAAAGTGTAACAATTGATTATGCTGACAATGATTTTGTGGTTCTGCCGAAAAGTGAAGCAGTAACAAAATAAGATTGAACATAGCGGTTGATTCAGAAATGAATCAACCGTTTTTTTATTGCAAAAGGGAGGAGTACTATCCTCGGACCGACAGTTGTCAGACTTCATAGCCAATTGTGAATTATAAATATAATTTCTGTTATAAAACAATTGATTCATTTAATAAAACCCTCGAAAAATCATAAATATACTTTTTCAAACCGATTATTTTAATGGAAATGTTAAAAAAGAAGTTGAAAATGTAAGCCGTTACATTGTATAGTTTTAATACAGCATTAATACTAAAACGGTTTAGTAAACCGTTTTATGGATAGATAATCAATAAAAAATGAGGAGGGGAGTCATTTGGCTGCAAAGATGGTATGGACTTTGGGAGACGCCCTGATTACATTCAACCCAACAAGTACTGGTCCCATGCGTTATGTTTCAAGTTTCGAACGAAAAGTGGGTGGAGCAGAGCTAAACTTTGCAATTGGATGTGCCAGATTAGGACTTCAAGTAAAGTGGATGAGTAGATTGGGAGATGACGAGTTTGGAAAAGTCATCTATAAATTTGCTCGTGGAGAAGGGATCGATACTTCGCAGGTAAAATTGGTTGAAGGTTATCCTACCTCATTGAATTTTAAAGAAATTCGGGAAGACGGATCAGGCAAAACATTTTACTATCGTTATCAATCTCCCATTTTAACGTTATCAAATGAAGATATAACGGAAGAAATGTTTGATGGAGTGGATGTGATTCACCTATCGGGTGTTTTTTTGGCGATTGCTCCGCAAAATTTGGCTATCACAATGCGTGTGCTGGAAATAGCAAAGAAAAGAAACATCACGGTTTCCTTTGATCCGAATATTCGTCTGAAACTTTGGACAATCGAAGAAGCCAAGCGTGCCTATACGAAAATTTTCCCGTATGTAGATATTTTATTAACAGGCCTTGATGAAATCGAAATGATTTTGGGAGATGCTTCAGAGAAAGCACTGGAGCAATTCGCGAAAGAATGCGCCATTAACCACTTGATTATTAAGGATGGCGGAAATGGCGTTAAAGCGCTGATTGATGGCGAATGGTACAAAAAAGATGCATTTAAAGTGAAACCAATTGATACAGTCGGTGCAGGCGATGGGTTTGACGCAGGTTATATTTATGGCTATTTAAACGATATGAACGTTGAAGAACGGCTGACTTTCGCCAATGCTGTCGGGGGATTGGTTACAACCGTGTCGGGCGATAACGAAGGTTTGCCGGAATTGGAAGATGTGGAAGCGTTTATTGGAAAGCGAAAAATCGTTGAACGATAAAAACGGGGGCAAGATACAATGAAAAAATTTGAGATATTGCAAACATTAATTACCGAAAAACTGGTTGCGGTTATCCGGGGAAATAGCCCCGAAGAAGCGGTTGCTTTAACAAAAGGTGCCATTGAGGGCGGTATTACATCCATTGAGTTAACGTATACAACGCCTTTTGTACATGAAGTATTCACGGCGTTAAAGGATAGCGGCGCTTTAATCGGAGCTGGCACCGTTCTTGATGCCGAAACTGCGCGCCACGCCATCTTGCATGGTGCCCAGTTCGTGGTAAGCCCTTCTTTTAACGAATCAATCGCACAAGTTTGCAATCGGTACAGCATTCCTTACTTGCCGGGCTGCATGACGATTCGTGAAATGGTAAAAGCATTGGAAGCGGGCTGTGACGTACTAAAATTATTCCCTGCCAACAACTTCACGCCAGGGTTTATAAAATCTGTCAAAGGGCCTCTGCCGAATGTAAACATTATGCCAACAGGCGGCATTAATGCATCCAATATGAAGGAATGGTTGGAAGCGGGGGCAGTAGCTGTTGGAATTGGCAGTGATTTAAATCGCGCCTACAAAGAAGGCGGTTATGAAGCGGTAGTAGCGACAAGCAAAAATTATCGTGCACAACTTTCAAAATAAGGGAGGAAATCTTATGAACATGACCTTTCGTTGGTATGGTCGCGGAAACGATACGGTGACATTGGAACATATCAAACAAATCCCGGGAACTAAAGGAATCGTTTGGGCTTTGCATAACAAGCAAGCAGGCGAACTTTGGACAAAAGAAGAGATTAAAGAAGAAGTGGAATACATTCAAAGCCATGGCTTCCATACGGATGTTGTCGAAAGCGTGAATGTACACGAAGATATAAAGCTGGGGAAACAGACGCGTGATCAATATATCGAAAATTACAAACAGACCATTCGAAATTTGGGGGAAGCCGGCGTTAAGGTGATTTGCTACAATTTCATGCCGATTTTCGATTGGACGCGCACCGATCTTTTCCACCCACTTCCGGATGGTTCGACTGCACTTTATTTTGATAAGGAAAAAGTGATCAACCTTGATCCGCAAGAATTGGTTAAAACGGTTAGTGAAGCATCAGACCTCTCATTGCCGGGATGGGAACCTGAACGCCTGGCTCGTCTATCGGAGTTGTTTGAAGAATACAAGGGAGTAGATGAAGAACAGCTTTGGTCCAATCTTCAATACTTCCTGGAAGCCATCTTGCCGGTTGCTGAAGAGGCTGGTATTCAGATGGCCATTCACCCGGATGACCCGCCATATTCCATCTTTGGATTGCCGCGCATTATTACTGGTGCAGCCAGCTATGAGCGCTTAATCCGAATTTCGGATTTAGAGGCAAATGGCTTTACCCTTTGCACAGGTTCAATGGGGGCGAGTCCGGAAAATAATATGGTGGAAATTGCAGAGAAATATGCTTACCGGTCGCCATTTGCCCATATTCGAAATGTGAAAATTTTCGATAATGGCAGCTTTACGGAAACATCCCATTATACAACGGATGGTTCGATTGATATTAAAGGGGTCGTAAAGGCGCTCCATGACCAAAATTACGAAGGTTATGTTCGTCCGGATCACGGTCGCCATCTATGGGGCGAAGTTTGCCGGCCTGGCTATGGTTTATATGACCGTGCGCTTGGCATTATGTATTTGCTTGGTCTTTGGGATGCTTACAATAATGCGAAAGGGTGATTTGAATGATTCCGATTCATGAAAATTTAAAAGAGCGTGTAGCGGTCATAACGGGAGGAAGCGGTGTGCTTTGCTCCGAGATGGCACGTGAACTTGCGCGTCAGGGAATGAAGATTGCCATTTTAAATTTAAATGCCGAAAAAGGGCAAAAAGTAGTGGAAAGCATTAAGCAATCTGGTGGGGAAGCCATTTCCATCAGCACAAACGTTTTGAATAAACAATCGCTGATCAATGCACGCGAAGAAATTTTAAAGCAATTTGGCCGCGTGGACTTATTGATCAATGGAGCTGGAGGCAATCATCCGGATGCCATTACCGCTCCGGAAGAGTCTGTCCAGGAAATAGAGGGAAAAACGTTCTTTGACCTGGATGAAAAAGGATTTTCAGATGTTTTCTCTTTAAATTTCACAGGAACCTTCCTTGCTTGCCAGGTTTTTGGGCAAGCGCTATTGAAAGCGGAAGCACCGACAATTATCAATATTTCGTCCATGAGCGGTTATACGCCGTTAACGAAGATCCCTGCTTACAGCGCGGCAAAAGCTTCCATCAACAACTTTACGGAATGGCTGGCTGTTCACTTTGCCCAGGAAGGACTTCGCGTGAATGCCATTGCTCCAGGTTTCTTTGTGACCACACAAAACAAGGATTTGCTTGTTGAAGCCAATGGAGAGTATACAAGCCGCTCCAAGAAAATCCTAGCTGCCACACCTATGAAAAAATTCGGTGAGCCGCAACATTTATTAGGTGCATTATTGTTCCTTGCGGATGAATCGTACTCTTCTTTTGTGACAGGAACAACAATTCCAGTGGATGGTGGATTCAACGCTTATTCTGGAGTGTAAACAATGGGAAGAATAACGATCAATGATGTAGCAAAAGAAGCAAGTGTATCCAAAAGTACCGTTTCCCAGTTTCTCAATAACCGTTACGAATATATGAGTGAAGAAACAAGGGGGAAGATTGCAAAAGCAATCGAAAAATTAAACTACCAGCCCAATATTGTGGCGAGAAGTTTAAAACAAAAGTCTACCAAAACGATTGGCGTCATTGTTGCCAATATCGTCCACACATTCTCGACGCATATTATCAACCAGCTTGAAATGCATTTCCATGAACAGGGATTTAATATCATGGTTTGCAATGCCGGTGACGAACCGAAACGGGAACGGGAACATATAGAGATGCTGATTGCAAAACAAGTCGATGGAATAATAGCATTTCCTACCGGGGGCAATATTGACTTATATAAACGGCTTTATGAATCCAGGTTTCCGATTGTATTCATAGACCGCAAAATTGATAGTCTTCCGATTCCAAGCGTCTTGCTTGATAACCTGCTGGCAAGCTCCATGGCGGTTGATGCCTTTGTAAAGAAGGGATACAAACAAATTGCCATTATTACAAACTCGATCGATCAGCCAATTACACCGAGGATTGAACGCCTTGCCGGGTTTAAGGAAGCCTTGGAAAAACAGGGCCTTCCAATAACGGAACAGCATATTAAGGCGGTTCCTGTGGATGAGGTGCAAGAAACAATCGAGATGTTAATGAAGGATATAAAACCTGATGCCATTTTGGCTGCAAATGACCGTGTGTTAATCGAGCTGCTGCGCTATGTAAGGAAAAAGGGGTTAAAAATCCCACAAGATCTAGGTGTGATTGGAATAGATGAGGTTCCATATGCCTCCTTTTTTGAGCCGCCGATCAGCACGATTGAACAGCCTGCAGATCAAATTGCATTACAAGCTTCAACCATACTAGTTAAACAGATATCAAATCAATATGAATCAAACTCACAGTCTATTTATAGATTCGATCCACTATTAAATGAACGACAATCTTACTAAACAAAGAGGAAAATGGTGACAACATGGAAGCGATTTCACAGTACTTACCGATTATTTGGGTTGCACTTGGTGTAGCGTTATTATTGTTTCTGAATATGAAAGTCAAGCTTAATAGTATGCTGGCTTTATTAATTGTAGCAATTCTTGTTGGGCTGTTGAACGGCATGTCTTTAATGGATGTTGTTGCAACGGTTAAAACTGGATTTGGAAGTACGCTGGGCAGTTTAGCGATCATTATCGCGATGGGAGCCGTATTAGGGAAGCTAATGGTTGACTCAGGTGCTGCCCAGCAGGTTGCATCGACATTGCTGCGAAAATTTGGTGTTCGCAATGTCGAGTGGGCAATTGTTATTGTTGGGATGATTTTTGGGATTTCGGTATTCTACGAAGTAGCCTTCATCATTCTGGCGCCTTTAGTAATCAGTATTGCAATAGAGGCGAAAATCCCGTATATGCGTCTGGGAATGACGATGGTAGCAGCTGCTACATTGGCTCATAGTCTTTTCCCGCCTCAGCCCGGCCCCGTTGCTTTGGTAGAAGCATATGGAGCGGACATGGGAATGGTTTATATTTTGGGAATTGTGGTATTCATTCCTGCTGTAATCGTTGGGGGAATCATTCTGCCAAGATTACTGAAAAATCTGGATAAGCCGGTTCCGCCGCTTATAAAAAAAGAAAAGGAACTAGCGGAATCAGAACTGCCGAGTTTCTTTACAAGTTTATTTATCCCTCTATTGCCGGCAATCATTATTACGATCGGCACGATATGGAAAATGTTTATCGAAGAAGGTTCCAATACATATGAACTGATTAGTTTCTTTGGTAGTGCAGAGATTAGTATGATCCTGGCGGTATTAATTGCCATTTATGTACTTGGCATTCGCCGTGGCCGACCAATGAAGAGTGTTATGGAATCATTTTCCAAAGCAATCGAAGGGATTGCGATGGTTGTGTTTATCGTTGGTTCGGGCGGCGCTTTTAAACAAGTGATCCTGGATTCAGGGGTAGGCGACACGATTGCACATTTAATGGAGAATTCAAGTATGTCGCCATTAATCATGGCCTGGCTAATCACCGCGATGATCCGTATTGCAACAGGTACAGGAGTAGTTTCGGCTGTAACGGCAGCGGGCATTGTAGGTCCGTTGATTCCGATGTTTGATGTGAACCCGGTATTGATGGTACTAGCAACCGCAGCGGGCAGCAACACGATTACTCACGTAAATGATGCCTCTTTCTGGCTGTTTAAAGAGTATTTCAATTTATCGATAAAAGAAACATTTAAAACATGGGGCTTGTTATTGTTCACAAGTTCAATCGTTGGTTTATGTGTTGTATTGATATTAGATCTATTTATTTAATAAATTTGGCCGCTCGTTATAACGGGCGGTTTTTTGTTTTTTCTGTATTTCGTTTTGGAGTCGAGTGTGTAAATTAAAGGTTGCTTTTGCTGCTGTTAAAATAATGGGGCCGGAATTTGTGTATCGTTAGGCAGTTTGAAGTGTTGTCATGTACAATTAATCTAGGAACTAACTTAAAAGGAGAGACACGATGGCAAAAAAGAAAACGAAATTTTGTTGTAATTCCTGTGGCTATGAATCTCCAAAATGGATGGGGCGCTGCCCGGGCTGTGGGGGCTGGAATACGTTTGTTGAGGAAGTGGAAGTAGTAACCAAGGGGCCAAGAGGGGCTTTTCAGCATTCCAAGGCGGTTTCTCAAAAAGCGACGCCTATCATTGATATAGAAACTTCGGAAGAACCGCGCGTGACAACGGAAATGGAAGAGTTAAACCGTGTGTTGGGTGGAGGAATTGTGCCGGGTTCGCTCGTACTGATCGGCGGGGATCCGGGTATTGGGAAGTCCACCCTGTTAATGCAAGTATCTGCCCTTCTTTCAAATAAAGGGCACCGCGTTTTGTACATATCGGGAGAGGAATCAATGCGCCAGACAAAGCTTCGTGCATCGCGTTTAGGCGTTCAATCGCCGGAGCTTTACATCTATTCTGAAACGAATCTGGAATCGATCAATCAAACGATTGAAGAAGTGCGGCCAAAGTTCGTGATTATCGATTCGATTCAAACAATTTACCATCCAGAAGTAACGAGCGCTCCAGGAAGTGTTTCTCAAGTGCGTGAATGTACGGCTGAGTTGATGCGCATTGCCAAAACACAAGGAATTGCCGTCTTCTTGGTAGGACATGTGACGAAAGAGGGGCAAATTGCAGGCCCTCGTTTATTGGAGCATATGGTTGATACGGTTCTTTATTTCGAAGGGGAACGCCATCATACGTACCGAATTTTGCGAAGCGTAAAAAACCGTTTCGGTTCAACGAATGAAATTGCCATTTTTGAAATGGTCCAAGCTGGACTGAAAGAAGTTTTGAACCCTTCCGAATTGTTCCTGGAAGAACGAACATATGAGTCGGCAGGTTCAACGATTGTTGCCTCCATGGAAGGAACTAGACCAATCTTGGTTGAAATTCAATCGCTCGTAACACCGACAAGCTTTAATTATCCGAAACGGATGGCGACAGGAGTTGACCAGAACCGCGTACAATTGTTAATGGCTGTGCTGGAAAAACGCATGGGCATGCTATTGCAAGCGCAGGATGCTTATATTAAAGTGGCGGGTGGCGTTAAACTCGATGAACCGGCAATAGACCTGGCAGTGTTAACATCGATTGTATCAAGCTTTAAAGATCAGGCTGTAAAGGCCACGGACTGTTTTATTGGCGAAGTCGGATTAACTGGAGAAGTTCGCCGTGTATCAAGGATTGAACAGCGGGTGCAAGAAGCGGCAAGACTAGGATTCCAACGTGTTTTTATCCCAGCTTCCAACCAGGGAGGATGGGATTATCCTCAAGGGATTCAAGTGGTTGGTGTGGAAACGATCAACGAAGCATTGAGAGCGTGTTTTTCGGATTTATAGTATAGAAGCAGCCTAAAGAAAAATAATGCCTGTATATTCAATTTTGCTATATATGGGCATTTTTCCTTTTAATTTTGGGTAAAAATAGAACATACTCTAATTTACACACTAAATTTTTGCTTCAAAAATGTTTTTCTCTTGAATGCGAAAATTTTGGAGCCTAACATAACGCAAAGCTATTGTGAACTATGTATAATTAATAAGAAAAGGAGGTGTTGGCATGTTAAAAAGAGTGATTCAAGTTGCTTTTTTATTGATCGGGGGAGCGTTAGGTTTTGTTTTCTTACCGCCATTATACGAATTCATTAATTTATCATCTAATCCATGGCTTAACAATCCATATGTATCGGTAGCATTAGGAGCACTTTTATTGTTCGTTTTATCATTTGCATTATCGGATTATTTCGTAAAGCTCATTGTTTGGATGGAAGGTATTTTATTTAAAATTCCGGCAGCCGATTTATTGTTCGGAACGTTGGGGTTAATTGTTGGTTTGATTGTCGCTTACTTAATCGGCTTTGCTGTTCAACGAATCCAAATCCCAATTGTCACAGAGGTATTGCCTATTCTTTTATCCATTTTGCTGGGGTATTTAGGGTTCCGATTTGGCTTTGCAAAACGCGATGAACTCAGCCAGATGTTTTCAAAATCGAATCCATCACAAAAGAAAAAATCATCCGAATCGAGCGGCGCATTAGCAGAAACAAAGCAGCTTTATAAACTGCTTGATACAAGCGTCATCATTGATGGCCGCATTGCTGATATTTCTTCCACGGGCTTTATCGAAGGGACATTGATTGTGCCTCAGTTTGTATTAACGGAACTGCAGCATATTGCCGACTCATCGGACACATTAAAGCGTACAAGAGGCCGTAGAGGGTTGGATATGCTGAAGAAGCTGCAAGACGAACGGGCAACCACGGTCCAAATTTCAGAGGAAGACTTTGAAGATGTGCAAGAGGTGGATTTAAAGCTGGTGCGGCTTGCCAAAAAAATGGGCGCACAAATTTTGACAAACGATTTCAACTTAAACAAAGTGTGCGACTTGCACCATGTTCAAGTGCTGAACATCAATGATCTTGCAAACGCCGTGAAGCCGGTGGTTATTCCGGGAGAAGATATGCAGGTGGTCGTGATCAAAGATGGAAAAGAACAAAATCAAGGCGTTGCGTATTTGGATGATGGAACGATGATTGTTGTGGAAGGCGGCCGAAGCTTTATCGGGCAATCGATTGCTGTAACCGTAACAAGTGTACTCCAAACATCGGCAGGACGCATGATATTTGCTAAACCAAAAGATCAAGTAGCTTAATGTGGCATAAGGATTAGGAAGTGGAGAATATGCAATATGAAGTAGTGCTCCCCGCAGCAGGAAGCGGAAAGCGGATGGGTGCCGGCCAAAACAAGTTATTTCTCTTGCTTGAAGATAAACCGATTTTGATTCATACATTGGAAGTCTTTCAGGATGACGAAAATTGCACCGGCATTTGGCTTGCAGTCAAACCGGAAGAACGAGGCTTTATCCAGCAGTTGCTGAAGAAATTTCATATAACAAAAGTGAAAGGGTTGCCAAATGGCGGCGAGGAACGGCAGCATTCCGTGCATTCGTGCCTGAAAGAGATGCAGCAAGTGGAAATTGTACTTGTCCATGATGCTGCCAGACCGTTCATTACAAAACCTATCATTGCCCGATTGGTTGAGGCAGCCTCTGAAAAAGGTGCAGCCATTGCAGGGGTAAGAGCAAAGGATACCATGAAAAAAGTGCGTGATGGAGTCATCGTTGAAACAATCGATCGTGATAGCTTGTGGATGATCCAGACACCCCAGGCCTTCCAATTTAATTTATTGGCTGAGGCTGAAGACGTTGCAGAAAAGGTTGGATTCCTGGGCACGGATGAAGCGATGCTGGTTGAACGCCTTGGGCATGCTGTTCATATTGTTGAAGCCAGCTATGATAACTTAAAAATGACAACAAAAGAAGATTTGGTGCTGGGCGAAGCGATTTTAAGGAAGCGCGCCTTATAATGCAAGTGTTGAAAATATCCCGTTAACTTTAGGTTGGCGGGCTTTTCATCTCTTGGAGAAAGCGGAATGCCCCTGCTTGCAATCCAACGTTATTGGGGAATATGTTAAGATATGAAGTGGTTATGGTAGATAAACATTATATTGTAAAGGAAGGTGAATGCTGCAAAATCGGTAACTCAATCGAGGAAAGCAGCAGGACTATGTTTCGAGTAGGGCAAGGATTTGACGTTCACGCATTTGCAGAGGGACGTCCGTTAATTATAGGCGGGATTGAAATTCCTCATGAACGTGGGCTTTTAGGGCATTCAGATGCAGATGTATTATTACATACAGTAACCGATGCGGCACTTGGTGCAATTGGGGAAGGAGACATTGGCCGTCATTTCCCTGATACAGATCCGGAATTTAAAGATGCGGATAGTGCAAAGTTGCTGGAGTATATTTGGAAAATCGTCGAGGAAAAAGGATACGTACTGGGGAATGTAGATTGTACCATCATGGCACAGCGACCAAAAATGGCTCCTTATATCGAACCGATGCGCAACCGAATTGCCGAGCTTTTAAAAGCAGAGCCGTCGCAGGTAAATGTGAAAGCGACTACTACCGAGAAGTTAGGTTTTACAGGGCGCGAAGAAGGCATTGCGGCCATGGCCACGATTTTGCTGATTAAAAAGCAATAACAGCAACTAGGAAACGCGAGTATCACTCTGGCTAACGCTGCTTTCTATTTTTGCGAGCGGGTGGTAAAATGTACAAGGTTAAGGAAAGAATTCACTAAAAGAACTAAAATAACTGAATCACTATAGGAGGCATTTAGATATGACGAAGGAAGTTCGCGTTCGTTATGCGCCGAGTCCGACTGGATTTTTACACATTGGCGGAGCACGGACAGCGTTATTTAACTACTTATTTGCTAAACACCACAACGGGAAATTTATCGTACGTATTGAGGATACGGATATCGAACGTAATGTAGAGGGCGGGGAAGCGTCCCAGCTTGATAACTTGCGTTGGTTGGGCATTATTCCCGATGAATCAATCGATATCGGTGGACCGTACGCACCATACCGCCAAATGGAACGTTTAGATGTATATAAAAAACACGCTGAGGAATTGCTTGAGCGCGAAATTGCCTATAAATGTTTCTGTACTTCCGAAGAACTGGAAGCTTCCCGTGAAGCACAAAGAGCAAGAGGGGTTGCTGCACCAACTTATGATGGGAAATGCCGCCATTTAACAAAAGAAGAGGTAGCGGCAAAAGAAGCAGAAGGAATTCCGCACACAATTCGTATGCGCGTTCCTGCTGATACAACATACCGTTTCACGGATTTAGTACGTGGTGAGGTAACATTCGAATCAAAAGACATCGGTGATTGGGTACTCGTAAAAGCAAATGGAATTCCGACATATAACTATGCCGTTGTTCTTGACGATCATTTCATGGATATTACGCATGTGTTCCGTGGGGAAGAGCATTTATCCAACACACCAAAACAAATGATGATTTTTGATGCATTCGATTGGGAATATCCACAATACGGCCATATGACTTTAATCGTAAATGAAGACCACAAAAAATTATCAAAACGTGATGAATCCATTATTCAATTCGTTACACAATATAAAGACCTTGGATTCTTGCCGGAAGCCATGTTTAATTTCTTTGCACTTTTAGGCTGGTCACCGGAAGGGGAAGAAGAAATCTTCTCAAAAGAACAACTCATTGAAATTTTTGATGAAAAACGTCTTTCCAAGTCACCATCCATGTTCGATAAAAATAAACTAACATGGATGAACAATCAATATATTAAGATGCAGCCGCTGGAGAAGGTTGTGGAGTTAGCGCTGCCGCACCTGCAAAAAGCCGGGCTGCTTCCGGAAGAATTAAATGAAGAGCAGCAAGAATGGGCAACTGCTTTAATCAGCCTGTACCATACACAAATGAGTTATGGTGCGGAAATTGTTGAGCTTTCAAGTTTATTCTTTACAGATGAAATCCATTACGATGAAGCTGCGGAGGAAGTATTGGCCGGAGAGCAAATTCCGGAAGTGATGAGTTCCTTCAAAGCACAGCTTGAATCATTGGAAAGCTTTGATGCGCCGTCTATTAAAGCGGCCATTAAAGCGGTGCAAAAAGAAACGGGCCATAAAGGGAAAAACTTATTCATGCCAATCCGCGTAGTAACAACGGGGCAAACGCATGGTCCGGAACTGGCGGATTCCATTGCTTTGATCGGCAAAGAAAAAGCGATTGCGCGCATTGAAAAATACGTAAAGTAAGGGGAGAATAATTGACTTTTCATCCCCCTGTTGTAAAATGAATATACTTAAAATAAAGGTTTGAAAACGTTGAGAAGGAGAAGTACGTAGAACATGTTCTTTTAGAGAAGGTCATCATCGGCTGAAAGTGACCTGGACCGCTGTTTTACGGAAATGCCCCTTTGAGTACTTGGCCGAAAAAGGAGTAGGCTGAGTCGGTTTGTCCCCGTTACATGGACGATTTGAGAGGGAAGCGATCGGACTGCTTCCAATCAGAGTGGAACCGCGCAAAATGCGTCTCTGTCTTTTCGTATGAAGAGATAGAGGCGTTTTTTTTATTTCTTTTGCGGGGCGCTTGCGCTTTTACTAGTGTCCAGCTCCAGCGCCCAGCCCCTCGAGGCGCGGTCTGTCCCTCGGTCGAAAGCTGAAAAGATGCTTTCGATTCCGGCCTTCCAGCGCTTGTCGGGGCTAGCAGGGCGCTTGCGCTTTTAATTTTAAAAAGGAGAGTGTAATATGGCAATTCAAATATTTAATTCCTTATCCAGACAAAAAGAACCTTTTGTCCCGCTGGAAGAAGGAAAAGTGAAAATGTATGTTTGTGGTCCAACGGTCTATAACTTTATTCATATCGGCAATGCACGGCCTGTTATTGTGTATGACACGGTTCGCCGCTACCTTCAATATAAAGGGTTTGATGTAAAATTCGTATCCAACTTTACGGATGTCGATGACAAAATCATTAAGGCGGCAAATGAACTGGGTGAGGATGTTTCCGACTTAACGAACCGCTTTATCGATGCCTATTTTGAAGACATTACAGCGCTTGGCTGCCAAAAAGCGGATGTCCATCCCCGCGTAACCAACCACATGGACGACATTATTGCCTTTATCGGTGTTTTGATCGACAAAGGATTTGCCTATGAATCGCAGGGTGATGTGTATTATCGCACACGCAAATTTGAAGAGTACGGAAAACTGTCGCACCAACCAATTGATGATTTGAAAGTTGGCGCACGCATCGAAGCGGGCGAGAAAAAGGAAGATCCGCTTGATTTTGCTTTATGGAAAGCGGCGAAACCCGGAGAAATCAAATGGGAAAGCCCATGGGGAGAAGGGCGTCCAGGATGGCATATTGAGTGCTCTGTTATGGCGCGTGAACACTTGGGGGACACAATCGACATCCATGCAGGAGGACAGGATTTAACGTTCCCTCACCATGAAAATGAAATTGCCCAGTCGGAAGCCTATACCGGAAAGACCTTTGCTCGCTACTGGATGCATAATGGGTATATTAATATTGATAACGAGAAAATGTCAAAATCCCTTGGGAACTTTGTTCTGGTCCATGATATTCGCCAGCAAATTGACCCGCAAGTATTGCGTTTCTTTATGTTATCGGTGCATTACCGCCATCCGATTAACTTCGCGCAAGATTTAGTGGAAGCTGCCAAAAGCGGGCTTGAAAGACTGCGCTCTGCTTACTCCAACCTTCAACACCGCTTAACGGCATCGGCTAATTTATCGAATAATGGGGAAGAGTATTTAACGCAAATCCAGGAAGTGAAAAAACAATTCGAAAATGCGATGGATGATGATTTTAATACGGCGAATGCCATTTCCGCTTTATTCGAACTAGCACGGATTGCGAACACGTATTTAAACGAAAATAATACAGAAGAGCATGTTTTGAAAACATTCCTGGAAACGTTCGATGTACTTGGCGATGTATTGGGCATTAAACTGGCTGATGAAGATGAAATATTGGATGAAGAAATTGAAGCGTTGATCGAGGAACGAAATGCGGCTCGTAAAAATCGCGATTTTGCCCGGTCTGATGAAATTCGCGACCAATTATTAAGTATGAATATCATCTTGGAAGATACTCGACAAGGTACACGCTGGAAACGGGGTTTATAAGATGTCCCAACTCCGTATTCAAGATGTAAAGCAATTAAATGCATTAGCTTTGGCTTATATGGGAGATGCCGTTCTTGAACAAAAAGTTCGGGAGCATCTCCTCTTGATGGGCAGAGCGAAGCCGAACCGACTGCATAATGAAGCAACGAAATATGTCTCTGCCAAAGCGCAGTCGATGATCATACACCGATTGATCGATGAAAATTATCTAACAGATGAAGAACTGGCTGTCTTTAAAAGAGGGCGCAATGCCAAATCGGGGTCGGTCCCGAAAAATACAGACGTTCAAACCTATCGCAATAGCTCCGGGTTTGAAGCGATTTTAGGAAGTCTGTATTTAACGAAGCAATATGACCGGGTAGATGAAATGATCGAATATGCCATAAAAATTGTTGAAGAGTCGAAAGGGGCTTCTTAAATGAGTGAACATAACAATGAAATGATTGCCGGGAAGAATCCTGTGCTGGAAGCACTTCGCTCAGGCCGGGAAATCAATAAATTATGGGTTGCCGAAGGGGTCAAAAAAACGGGGTTGAACGAATTGCTGGATTTGGCCCGTGAGCGCGGGGTCCTTGTTCAATTTGTACCTAAGAAAAAAGTGGACCAGCTTTCCAGCGAAAACCATCAGGGAATCGTTGCTTCCGTAGCCGCCTATAAATATGCGGAACTCGATGATCTATTCGATGCCGCAAAAGCAAAAAACGAAGATCCATTTTTCTTGATTCTTGATGAACTGGAAGATCCGCATAACTTGGGCTCGATTATGAGAACAGCGGATGCAATTGGTGTTCACGGCATTATTATTCCAAAAAGACGGGCAGTTGGATTAACGGCAGTTGTCGCAAAGGCATCCACCGGGGCCATTGAACATGTGCCTGTTGTCCGCGTAACAAACCTTGCGCAAACAGTGGATGAACTAAAGGATCGCGGTGTGTGGATTGCCGGCACAGACGCGAAGGGGTCGGTTGATTACCGCAAGATGGATGCGACTTTGCCATTGGCGGTTATTATCGGCAGTGAAGGCCATGGAATGAGTCGATTGCTGAAAGAAAAATGCGATTTTCTTTACCATTTGCCGATGATTGGCCATGTCAATTCCTTAAACGCTTCGGTAGCCGCAGCGCTTTTAATGTATGAAGTATACCGCAAACGCCAAGAGAAGAACGGATAGGATGGGTTATGCAAACCATTTTAATCGTCGATGGCTATAATATGATTGGCGCTTGGAAGGAATTACGCCCTCTTCGCGATACGAATTTTGAGGAGGCACGCAATCGCTTGCTTGAACTGATGGCAGAATATAAAGCTGCCATGGGCGGGCGAGTGATTGTGGTTTTTGATGCCCACCAAGTGCCGGGAATACAACAAACCTATATACAAAATGCGGTTGAAATCATTTATACTAGAAAAAATGAAACAGCAGATGAACGAATCGAAAAATTAACAAATGAATTAAAGGGACGCAAAATACAAATCTATGTAGCTACTTCCGATATGACAGAGCAAAATGTTATTTTCGGGAACGGGGCCCTTCGAAAATCTGCTCGTGAATTAGAAATAGAAATGTCGATCATCCAGTCCAATATCTCTCAAGAAGTAAAATCAACCCGTAAAGAAAAACCCAAATCCAGAATACAATTATCCAAAGAAGTTGAATTAGCTTTCGAAAAATGGAGGAGAGGGTTAAAATAACTAATTGACCTATATTTTCCAACTCCGTTATACTGTTTCTAACACAATACGAACGTTCTGGGGTGAGGCCGATGCTAAATAGTTATACAACTCAAGTGTTACAACGATTTGAAGACCTTTCAGATGAACAACTGATCGAAGAAGTGCATCACGGTAATACCGAAGCGTTAGATTATTTAATCACGAAGTACCGATTGTTCGTCAAGGCGAAGGCGCGCTCTTATTTTTTAATTGGCGCAGATAAAGAAGATATTGTCCAAGAAGGAATGATCGGTCTATATAAAGCGATTCGGGATTTTAAGGGAGACAAGCTTTCCTCTTTTAGGGCATTTGCCGAGCTTTGCATTACGCGGCAAATCATCACGGCAATCAAAACGGCAACACGTCAAAAACATATTCCGCTCAATTCCTATGTTTCTCTCGATAAACCAATCTATGATGAAGAATCAGATAGAACGCTAATGGATGTGATCACAAGTTCCGAATCGGAAGACCCGGAACATTTAATGATCAACCGTGAGGAATACTCCCATTTGGAAGAAAAAATTGGCGAAATATTAAGCGAACTTGAACAGCAGGTTCTTGCCCTGTACTTGGATGGGCAATCGTATAACGAAATTTCGGAGGAGTTAAACCGCCATGTAAAATCAATTGACAATGCGCTGCAGCGTGTAAAAAGAAAATTGGAACGCCATCTGGAGATTGGTGAAATTACTTAGCTTCAACGAAGTCTGCACTTTCGAAATGCAAGGCTCATTTGTTGCAAAAACCCCTCCCTTATTGACAGCAAAAGGTTTAGGTGTTAGTCTTTAGAAGTAAAAATGCCGAAATAGGTGAATGTTTATTATGGCTAAAAAAATCGTGTTATGTTGCGAAAAATGCGGATCGAGAAATTATTCAGTTCCGGAAAGACCAAATCAAACTGAACGTCTCGAATTAAAAAAGTTTTGCTCGCATTGCAACGAACATACAGTTCATAGACAAACTCGTTAAAATCGAGAAAAGTATTATGCTGCTTCAGGTATTTGAATTAGTAAATTTAGATTGAAACATAGAATAGATGATTTGTTCGGAGGTTAAGCTAGAATGGGCAAGATTAAGAAGTTTCTTTCAGATGTTATGTCTGAAATGAGAAAGACAAGCTGGCCAAAAAGTAAAGAGCTTACAAAATATACAGTTGTGGTAGTTACAACAGTAGTGATCATGGCGCTCTTTTTTGTGTTAGTGGATTTAGGCATTTCAGAATTGTTCCGTTGGTACATTGATCTATAAAATGCATGTTAATATTATGAAAATGGCCCGTCTTTAAATGTTAACGGGTTTTTTTCATTTGCGTTAAAATAAACGACAAAATGAAAAGGTTTTTAGTGTAACAATAGCGAAGGTTAAAGAAATTTTTTATACTGTTGTTTCAAGCGGTTTAAAAGCTTCGTCAAGTGCATGTGATAAGTGAAGGAGGGACGGACGGTTAGTCCGGCAACATTATGGAGAAAAGATGGTATGTAGTGCATACGTATTCAGGGTATGAAAATCGCGTAAAAGCAAACCTGGAAAAACGGGTTGAGACGATGGGGATGCAAGATAATATTTTCCGCGTGGTTGTACCTGAGCACGAAGAGACAGATTTAAAAGATGGAAAAAAACGCACTGTAATGCGCAAGGTTTTCCCTGGTTATGTATTGGTTGAAATGATTTTAACGGACGAGTCCTGGTATGTTGTACGTAATACACCGGGGGTTACAGGTTTCATTGGTTCATCGGGCGGAGGGGCAAAACCTACTCCGTTATTGCCTGAAGAGGTAGAACGTCTATTGCGCCAGATGGGTATTTCGAAAAAGGCAATCGGCGAAATGGATGTAACGGTTGGAGAAGTAGTAGAAGTGCTCGAAGGTCCATTTGCCCACTTCCAAGGAAAAGTGGAAGAAATCGATATGGACAAAGGCAAAGTAAAAGTGAGCATCGATATGTTCGGCCGTGAAACAAAAATGGAGCTGGACTTCGAACAAATCCAAAAAATCTAGTTCTTCCAGACGCTGAATAATTTGGATAAGATTTTACTTGCTTATACAAAGTAAAAGTGTTATCATTTCATAGGTCAGACTGTCCAAGTACAGTTTGTCAACAAATCTAATTTTTTAATGTTATCGGCAATTAGCTGACAGACAGATATTTGAGTGGGAGGGGCGACCCAATTACCACATCACGGACTTAAGGAGGTGTGTCTCGTGGCTAAAAAAGTTATTAAAATTGTAAAACTTCAAATCCCTGCTGGTAAAGCGAATCCAGCTCCACCGGTTGGTCCTGCATTAGGTCAAGCAGGTGTTAACATCATGGGATTCTGTAAGGAGTTCAACGCTCGTACAGCTGATCAAGCTGGTTTAATCATTCCAGTTGAAATCACTGTTTTCGAAGACCGTTCTTTCACTTTCATTACAAAAACTCCACCTGCAGCAGTGTTGCTTAAAGTAGCAGCAGGTATCCAATCTGGATCAGGTGAACCAAACCGTAAAAAAGTTGCAACGGTTAAACGCGATAAAGTTCGCGAAATCGCTGAACAAAAAATGCCAGACCTAAACGCTGCATCTGTTGAAGCGGCTATGGCGATGGTTGAAGGTACAGCACGAAGCATGGGTATTACTATCGAAGACTAATTCGTAGCAATTCCTGTTTACTTGATGATGAAGGCTTTTGTTTTTGGAGGTTGCGGTAAGTTCTAAGGGAACAAGCGCAACCTCTATTCGTGGGAGGAAATTCCGCTATAACCACAATCAAGGAGGAAATTATAATGGCAAAAAAAGGTAAAAGACTGCAAGACGCAGCTAAATTAGTTGACCGTTCAACTTTATATACAGCTGAAGAAGCAATTGCTTTAGCAAAACAAACAAGCACAGTGAAATTTGATGCAACAGTAGAAGTTGCTTTCAGACTTGGAATCGATACTCGTAAAAACGACCAACAAATCCGTGGAGCAGTAGTGCTTCCGAACGGTACTGGTAAAACTCAACGTGTATTGGTTTTCGCTAAAGGCGATAAAATCAAAGAAGCAGAAGCTGCAGGTGCTGACTATGTAGGCGATGCAGAGTATATCAACAAAATCCAACAAGGTTGGTTCGAGTTTGACGTAATCGTTGCAACTCCTGACATGATGGGTGAAGTTGGTAAACTTGGTCGTGTATTAGGACCTAAAGGCTTAATGCCAAACCCTAAAACAGGTACAGTTACGTTTGACGTAACAAAAGCAATCAATGAAATCAAAGCTGGTAAAGTAGAATACCGCGCTGACAAAGCTGGTATCATCCACGCTCCTATCGGTAAAGTTTCATTCGATACAGAAAAATTAGTAGAAAACTTTGTAGCTGTATTTGACGTTGTTCAAAAAGCGAAACCAGCAGCAGCTAAAGGTACTTACATGAAATCTGTAAATGTTACAACAACAATGGGGCCATCAGTGAAAATTGATCCAACTGGCGTAGTTGTAAAATAATATATATTATTTTTAAAAAAATCAAAAGAATATTCTTGACAACATCCCTCTTTTTCAGTAAGATGGAAGGCGTTGTGAATATCCATTTGTACCGTAGACAGTAGGGGTGCCTAGCACTTAATTTTTCCCTGCCGAGGACATCGAAATCGGATTCTATTTAAGATGATGAATTTTCGCCTCTAGTCTACTTTTGTGGCTAGAGGCTTTTCTTTTGTCGGTATAAATGACCCATTCTAATAGGAGGTGTCAATCATGGGCAATGCAATTGAAACAAAAAAGGTTCAAGTACAAGAAATCGCTGATAAATTCCAAGCGGCTGCTTCAGTAGTTGTAGTGGATTACCGTGGATTAACTGTTGCTCAAGTTACAGAACTTCGTAAACAACTTCGCGAAGCAGGTGTTGAGTTCAAAGTATACAAAAATACTTTAACTCGTCGTGCAACTGAAATCGTTGGTGTTGATGCGATTAACGAATTCTTAACTGGTCCAAACGCTGTTGCGTTCTCTAACGAAGACGTAGTAGCACCAGCGAAAATCATTAATGAATTCGCTAAAAAGAACGAAGCGCTTGAAATCAAAGCAGGGATCATCGAAGGTAGCGTTTCTTCAGCTGATGATGTGAAAGCTCTTGCTGAACTTCCATCACGCGAAGGTTTACTTTCTATGCTTTTATCTGTACTTCAAGCTCCAGTGCGCAACTTCGCACTTGCAACAAAAGCTGTTGCAGAACAAAAAGAAGAACAAGGCGCGTAAGAGTAGCCTGAACTTCGTAACAACAAACTTAAGGCAAATAGCCTAACAAAACATAATATCCATATAGGAGGAAAATATAATGAACAAAGATCAAATCTTAGAAGCTATCAAAGCTATGACAGTTCTTGAATTAAACGATTTAGTAAAAGCAATCGAAGAAGAATTCGGTGTAACAGCTGCTGCTCCTGTAGCAGTAGTAGGTGGCGCTGGTGCAGCTGCTGCTGAAGAAAAAACTGAATTTGACGTAGTACTAGCATCTGCTGGTGACCAAAAAATTAAAGTAATCAAAGTGGTACGTGAAATCACTGGTCTTGGCTTGAAAGAAGCTAAAGAAGTAGTAGATAACGCTCCAAAAGCATTAAAAGAAGGCGTATCTAAAGAAGAAGCTGAAGAAATCAAAGCTAAACTTGAAGAAGTTGGCGCTTCAATCGAAGTTAAATAATTTCTCGCTTCCCTTATTACCAATAAAAAGAAAGCTCGTCTATTTGACGAGCTTTCTTCATTTTTCTTTAGCGGATGAAAAGGGGAAACCCTCGTTGATATCCATATGAGAAAAAACGGATTTGTTGCATGGTGGCGACAAACTATGCTTTCCTAGGAATATGAAAGCATAAAGCAAAAGTTGTCTAGCTCCAGCGCTTAAGGCTCATACGTAGTGCATCATGTCGGCTGGACATGCGGACATGGCGTATCAACGACGGGGGCTAACCAGGGCGCTTGCGCTTTTCTGAAGGAGGACGGTTGATGTCTGAACACTATTATTCAAAACAACCTCAAACTGAAAGTAAACCACGCCAATGGAAATTTACGTTACTCGGACATTCTTTTACTTTTGAAACGGATTCGGGTGTATTTAGTAAAAGCGAAGTAGATTTTGGATCCCGTGTTTTAATCGATACTTTTCAACTTCCTGATATAGAAGGGGCAATTCTGGATGTTGGCTGCGGATATGGCCCTATCGGACTGTCGATCGCCAAACAGAACCCGGAACGTACCATTTATATGATGGACATTAATGAAAGAGCAGTAGCGTTGTCGAAGAAGAATGCGCAAATTAACGGAGTTCAAAATGTACAAATAGTTCAAAGTGATGGTCTCGACGCAATTCAAGACGGTTTGCAAATTGCCGCGATCCTGACAAACCCGCCAATTCGTGCCGGGAAGCAAACAATTTTCAAATTTTACGACGGTGCTTTTGAAAAGTTGGCAGTTGGTGGAGAATTGTGGATTGTTATACAGAAAAAGCAGGGTGCTCCATCTACAATTACTCACTTAGAGGAAAACTTTGCGGAAGTAGAGATTGTCGAAAAGAAAAAAGGTTATTGGATTATAAGAGCCAAAAAATAATTTCACCATCCAGCAAAACAGAAGATGGAAATAAAATTTGGCAAATTGCAGAAAACATTGACTTGACAAAATGGCTATGATAACATAATAAAATGCAAAAATATTATTTTGTGGGAGTTTGCCCTTTTGTATGCAATGCGTTATAAGTGGCTATACTTACCATGAATAAGTTTAGTTTAACCGAAAATGATGTCTTGGGAAAGACTCGTTTTCTTTTTGTGCAAAAGGAATTTTTAAACATTTTCCTTTGCAAAAGTGCGACCAAGCTAATCGCTTGGTCATTAGCAAGTTTTCTAATCTTTCGAAATCATACACTATTTAAATGATTTTGCAAAGACCTATTATCGCTTTAATGAGGGGTGAATGAGTTGACGGGTCAACTAGTTCAGTACGGACAACACCGCCAGCGTAGAAGCTTTGCGCGTATTAAAGAGGTGCTGGAGCTTCCGAATTTAATTGAAATTCAAACAGCATCTTACGAGTGGTTCCTTGAAGAAGGGTTGCGTGAGATGTTCCGTGACATCTCTCCGATCGAAGATTTTACAGGTAATCTTTCGCTTGACTTCATCGATTATAACTTAGGCGAGCCTAAATACGATGTCGATGAATGTAAAGAACGCGACGTAACTTATGCAGCTCCATTGCGTGTGAAAGTTCGTCTGCATAACAAAGAAACAGATGAAGTGAAAGAGCAAGATGTTTTCATGGGAGACTTCCCGTTGATGACCGAAACAGGTACATTTGTCATCAATGGTGCCGAACGTGTAATTGTTTCGCAATTAGTTCGTTCTCCAAGTGTTTATTTCCATGACAAAACTGATAAAAATGGTAAAAGAGGCTTTGGAGCTACTGTCATTCCAAACCGTGGTGCCTGGTTAGAGTACGAAACAGATGCCAAGGATGTTGTGTATGTACGTATTGACCGTACACGTAAACTTCCGGTAACAGTATTATTGCGTGCGTTAGGTTTCGGTTCAGACCAAGAGATTATCGATATTCTTGGCGATAACGAGTATCTGCGCAACACATTGGAAAAAGATAATACGGATAGTACTGAAAAAGCGCTGTTAGAAATCTATGAGCGCCTTCGCCCAGGTGAACCACCTACAGTAGAAAGTGCTAAAAGCTTATTATATTCTCGTTTCTTCGATGCTAAACGCTATGATTTAGCAAACGTGGGACGTTATAAAATGAACAAAAAGCTTCACATCAAAAATCGTTTATTCAACCAAACAATTGCAGAAACGCTTGTTGATCCTGAAACGGGAGAAATTATCGTAGAAAAAGGTACAACACTTGATCGACGTAATTTAGACCGCATCATTCCTTATTTGGAAAATGGGATCGGCTTCCGTACGTTATCGCAAGTTGGCGGTGTATTGGAAGAGGATGTAACAATCCAGTCCATTAAAATTTATGCACCGAATGATGAAGCGCAAAAAGAAATCAATATTATTTCTAACGCTTATATTGATGAAGAAGTTAAAAATATTACGCCTGCCGATATCATTGCTTCTATGTCGTACTTCTTTAACTTATTGTACGGTGTGGGCAATACCGATGATATCGACCATTTAGGCAACCGTCGCTTACGTTCAGTAGGCGAATTGCTGCAAAACCAATTCCGTATCGGTTTATCCCGTATGGAACGTGTTGTGCGCGAACGTATGTCGATTAACGATACTGCGTCGATCGTGCCGCAGCAATTGATTAATATCCGTCCTGTAATTGCATCGATTAAAGAGTTCTTTGGAAGCTCTCAATTATCGCAATTCATGGACCAAACAAACCCACTTGCAGAGTTGACGCACAAACGTCGTTTATCTGCATTGGGACCTGGTGGTTTAACGCGTGAGCGTGCGGGTATGGAAGTGCGCGACGTTCACTATTCCCACTATGGACGCATGTGTCCAATCGAGACTCCAGAGGGTCCGAACATTGGATTAATTAACTCATTATCTTCCTATGCAAAAGTAAACAAATTTGGTTTCATTGAAACACCTTACCGCCGCGTGAATCCTGAAACCGGCCGAGTAACGGAGCACATTGATTACTTAACAGCAGACGAAGAAGATAACTATATCGTGGCACAAGCGAACTCCCCATTGAATCCTGATGGGTCATTTGCAAACGAAGAAGTTTTAGGCCGATTCCGTGGAGATAACACGGTCTTCAAAAGAGATCGCGTTGACTACATGGATGTATCGCCAAAACAAGTAGTATCTGCAGCGACAGCTTGTATTCCATTCCTTGAAAATGACGATTCAAACCGTGCATTAATGGGAGCGAACATGCAACGTCAAGCGGTGCCATTATTGAACCCGGAAGCTCCATTCGTTGGTACGGGTATGGAGCACGTGGATGCCCGTGATTCAGGAGCGGCTGTAGTCAACAAATACCACGGTATTGTTGAACATGTAGAAGCTCGCTCAATTCACGTCCGTCGTATTGAAGAAATCGATGGCAAAGAAGTAAAAGGTGAATTAGTGAAGTATAAACTTCAAAAATTCACTCGTTCCAACCATGGTACTTCAATTAACCAACGCCCAATCGTTAAAGTTGGCGATCGCGTTAAACCAAAAGACATTTTGGCTGATGGCCCTTCAATGGAGCAAGGAGAACTTGCGCTTGGACGCAACGTCCTGGTTGCCTTCATGACTTGGGAAGGGTTCAACTATGAAGATGCTGTAATCATGAATGAACGTCTTGTGAAAGATGATGTTTACACTTCTGTTCATATTGAAGAATATGAATCAGAGTCTCGTGATACAAAACTCGGACCTGAAGAGATTACTCGCGATATTCCAAACGTTGGTGAAGACGCGCTTCGCAACCTGGATGACCGTGGAATTATCCGTATTGGTGCGGAAGTTCGCGATGGCGATATCTTGGTAGGTAAAGTAACGCCTAAAGGGGTAACCGAGTTAACGGCAGAAGAACGTTTATTGCACGCGATTTTCGGTGAGAAAGCTCGTGAAGTTCGTGATACTTCCCTGCGTGTACCGCATGGTGCGGGTGGTATCGTTCTGGATGTTAAAGTGTTTAACCGTGAAGATGGCGACGAGTTGCCGCCAGGTGTGAACCAATTAGTTCGTGTTTATATTGTTCAAAAACGTAAAATCCGCGTAGGGGATAAAATGGCCGGACGCCATGGTAACAAAGGGGTAATTTCTCGTATCTTGCCTGAAGAAGATATGCCGTTCATGCCGGATGGAACGCCTGTTGACATCATGTTAAACCCACTTGGGGTACCTTCTCGTATGAATATCGGACAAGTATTGGAGCTTCATTTAGGTATGGCTGCTCGATACCTGGGAGTTCATATGGCAACACCAGTATTTGATGGCGCCAACGAGGAAGATGTCTGGGAAACGATGGAAGAAGCGGGGATGAACCGCGATGGTAAAACAATTCTTTATGATGGCCGCTCAGGTGAACCATTCGACAACCGCGTTTCTGTGGGTATCATGTACATGATCAAATTGGCGCACATGGTTGATGATAAACTTCACGCTCGTTCGACAGGCCCTTACTCACTTGTTACGCAACAGCCACTTGGTGGTAAAGCTCAATTTGGTGGGCAGCGTTTCGGTGAGATGGAGGTTTGGGCGCTTGAGGCATATGGTGCTGCTTATACACTTCAAGAAATTTTAACAATCAAATCCGACGACGTTGTTGGACGCGTAAAAACGTATGAAGCGATTGTTAAAGGTGAAAGTGTACCAGAACCAGGTGTTCCGGAGTCGTTCAAAGTATTGATTAAAGAACTTCAATCACTAGGGTTGGATGTTAAGATGCTAACGGTTAATGATGAAGAAGTAGAACTTCGTGATTTAGATGACGAAGATGAAATTCAACCGACTGATGCATTGATCTTGCCAGCAAACGAAAAAGAAGATGCTGTAGAATCTCTGGAATAGTCTTGATGTTTCGGGCAGGAAGAAGTTTATTCTGCCTGCCCGATTTTTATATTTTATTTTGATGGTTTTTAAATAATCGTTGAGCTTCTGAATAAAGTCGATAGAGGACTTATACTAAAAGGGAGGTAGGCTCCTTGATAGACGTTAATGAATTTGAATATATGAAAATTGGTTTGGCTTCACCCGACAAGATTCGTTCTTGGTCTTATGGGGAAGTTAAAAAACCTGAAACAATTAACTACCGTACGTTAAAACCAGAAAAAGACGGTCTGTTCTGTGAACGTATTTTCGGACCTACAAAAGACTGGGAATGTCACTGCGGTAAATATAAACGTGTACGCTATAAAGGTGTAGTTTGTGACCGCTGTGGCGTTGAAGTTACACGTGCAAAAGTTCGTCGTGAACGTATGGGTCACATTGAACTGGCGGCACCTGTATCGCATATCTGGTACTTCAAAGGAATTCCAAGCCGCATGGGGCTGCTCCTTGATATGTCGCCTCGTTCTTTGGAAGAAGTAATCTATTTTGCTTCATACGTTGTCATCGAATCAGGAGATACAAGTTTAGATAAAAAGCAACTTTTATCTGAAAAAGAATATCGTGCATACCGTGAAAAATTCGGCAACAGCTTTGAAGCCGCAATGGGTGCTGAAGCGATTAAAAAACTTCTGGAGCAAATCGATCTAGAAGAAGAAACAAACACATTAAAAGAAGAGTTGAAAACTGCTCAAGGCCAACGCCGTACTCGTGCGATTAAACGCCTTGAAGTAATCGAATCGTTCCGTAACTCCGGCAACAAACCAGAGTGGATGATTTTGGATGTCCTGCCGGTAATTCCGCCAGAGCTTCGTCCGATGGTGCAATTGGATGGCGGCCGTTTCGCAACTTCCGATTTAAATGATTTATATCGTCGCGTAATCAACCGTAATAACCGTTTAAAACGTCTATTGGATCTTGGTGCTCCAAGCATTATTGTTCAGAACGAAAAGCGTATGCTGCAAGAAGCGGTGGATGCATTAATCGACAATGGCCGTCGTGGCCGTCCTGTAACAGGTCCTGGTAACCGTCCATTAAAATCTCTATCACATATGCTGAAAGGGAAACAAGGTCGTTTCCGTCAAAACTTGCTAGGGAAACGTGTTGACTATTCAGGTCGTTCGGTTATCGTAGTAGGTCCAAACCTGAAGATGTACCAATGTGGTCTTCCTAAAGAAATGGCTATCGAATTATTCAAGCCTTTCGTAATGAAAGAACTTGTTGAACGTGGCCTGGCTCATAACATCAAGAGTGCAAAACGTAAAATCGAACGCTTGCACAATGAAGTTTGGGACGTTTTAGAAGAAGTAATCCGCGAACATCCGGTATTGCTTAACCGTGCACCAACGCTTCACAGACTTGGTATTCAGGCATTTGAGCCTACATTGGTAGAAGGTCGTGCAATTCGCCTTCACCCATTGGTTTGTACAGCATACAACGCTGACTTCGATGGTGACCAAATGGCTGTGCACGTTCCATTATCAGCTGAAGCACAAGCAGAAGCTCGTTTACTGATGCTTGCTGCCCAAAACATCTTAAACCCGAAAGATGGTAAACCGGTTGTAACACCGTCTCAAGATATGGTATTAGGAAACTACTACTTAACACTTGAGCGTGAAGGTGCCCGTGGAGAAGGTTCTGTTTTCTATGGTCCAGATGAAGTGCTGATTGCATACCAAACGGGCAATGTACACTTGCACACTCGTATTGCCGTGAAAGCAAGTTCATTAAACAATCCAACGTTTACGGAAGAACAAAATAAACAGTTCATCCTTACAACGGTAGGTAAGGTAATATTCAACGAAATTCTTCCTGAATCATTCCCTTACATTAATGAACCAACATCTGAGAACTTAGAACAAAGAACACCAGAGCGCTACTTCGCTTCATTAACGATTGATGAAGAGACATTGGAACAACTAAAAGCATCTGAAGGATATAATGATCTTTCAGACAGCGAAAAGATTGAGGCTGAGCGTAGAGCGGTGTTAGTAAAACACTTTGCTTCCGTAAAACCGATCAGTCCGTTCCGTAAAAAGTTCTTAGGAAACATCATCGCGGAAATATTCAAACGATTCCATATCACGGAAACGTCCAAAATGCTTGACCGCATGAAAGACCTAGGATTTAAATATTCAACTAAAGCCGGTATTACAGTTGCGATTTCAGACATCGTGGTATTACCGGAAAAGAATGAGATCTTAGAAGAAGCACAGAAAAAAGTGGATAAAGTATTGGTTCAATTCCGCCGTGGTTTAATCACGGAAGAAGAACGCTACGACCGTGTCATTTCGAGCTGGTCTGCGGCGAAAGACGAAATTCAGTCCAAACTGATGAACTCGTTGCCAGATACGAACCCGATCTTCATGATGAGTGACTCTGGTGCCCGTGGTAACGCATCGAACTTTACTCAGCTCGCAGGTATGCGTGGTCTGATGGCCAACCCGGCCGGCCGTATTATCGAACTTCCAATCAAATCTTCATTCCGTGAAGGTTTAACGGTATTGGAATACTTCATCTCTACTCACGGTGCTCGTAAAGGTCTAGCCGATACAGCCCTAAAAACAGCCGACTCAGGTTATTTGACTCGTCGTCTGGTTGACGTAGCGCAGGATGTAATCGTACGTGAAGATGACTGTGGCACTGACCGTGGATTGACAATCGGCGCCTTAATGGAAGGCAATGAAGTGATTGAAACGTTGGATGAACGTATTATCGGCCGTCATACGAAGAAAACAATCCACCATCCTGAAACAGGAGCGGTCATTTTAGAACGCGACCAATTAATTACACAGGATATTGCTCGTGTTATTGAAGAAGCGGGTATTGATCAAGTAACAATCCGTTCTGCATTCACATGTAATACAAAACATGGCGTATGTAAAAAATGTTATGGCATCAACTTGGCAACAGGTGAAGAGGTTGAAGTTGGGGAAGCAGTGGGTATCATTGCGGCTCAATCAATCGGGGAACCTGGTACACAGTTAACAATGCGTACATTCCACACAGGCGGGGTTGCCGGTAACGATATTACACAAGGTCTTCCGCGTATCCAAGAGATTTTCGAATCACGTAACCCTAAAGGGCAAGCGGTGATTTCTGAAATCACTGGTAAAGTTGTCGAAATCGAGGAAATCCGCGAAGGCTTGAAAGAAATCACAATCCAGGGCGACATTGAAACTCGCAAGTACCAAGCGCCATATAATGCACGCTTAAAAGTACAGCTTGATGATGAGATTAAACCTGGTCAAATTCTGACAGAAGGTTCAATTGATCCAAAACAATTATTGAAAGTTAAGGACGTTGCCACTGTACAAGAATATTTATTAAAAGAAGTTCAAAAAGTATACCGTATGCAAGGGGTAGAAATTGGAGACAAACATATCGAAGTAATGGTTCGCCAAATGCTGCGTAAAGTTCGCGTAATCGAAGCGGGCGATACTGAGCTGTTGCCAGGTTCATTATTAGATATCCACCAATTCACTGAAGCAAATAAAACGGCTATCCTGGGCGGAAAAGTACCGGCTACTTGCCGACCTGTAATCCTGGGTATTACGAAAGCTTCTTTAGAAACTGAATCATTCTTATCTGCTGCATCATTCCAAGAAACAACTCGCGTGTTAACGGATGCTGCGATTAAAGGTAAGCGCGATGAACTTCTGGGTCTGAAGGAAAATGTAATTATCGGTAAACTTGTACCAGCCGGAACTGGTATGCAGCGTTATCGCCAAATTCAAATTGAAGAACCTGAAGCAGTTGAAGAACTTACTTCGGCTGAATAATTAAAAGCGCAAGCGCCCTGCTTAGCCCCGCGTCGGCGAAAACGCCACATCCTGTGGCAACGCCGACATGACTCACATCGTGTGAGCCTCAAGCGCTGGCCGATAAGAACGCCACGTCGTGTGGCATTATCGGCACTTGCACATCCATGTGCGGCGGAGGACCCGAATCGACCTCGAGGGGCTGGGCGCTGGAGCTAGACAATTTTTTAAGAAAGAAAAAAATCCTCAGGGGAAATAACATTCCCCTGAGAGATTTTCAATAAAATATTTGACAGTTTAAATTGATAATGTTAATATACTTAAGGTTGATAGTTAACTGTCCGTACTTTGGAGGATATGAAAATGTCTTATGAAAGAGTAAAACAGGCCAGTAAAACAATCATAGGTACAAAGCAGGCAGTGAAAGCAATACGGGCGGGTCAAGTGACAGAGCTTTTTGTTGCACTTGATGCAGACAGTTGGGTAACCGATCCCGTTGTTGTTCTTGCAAAAGAAGTCGGCGTACCAGTGAGTCTCGTCGAGTCAAAAAAAGAACTTGGCAAAGCTTGTGGTATTCACGTTGGAGCTGCGGTTGTTGCAATCGCTGCAAGTTAGTTTTTGTGTAGAAACACAAAGACTTTGTTTTTACCCTAAAAATGAACCACCTGGATGTGTGGTATTAAAGAGGAATAAATGAAGGGAGGAAAAACCGATGCCTACAATTAACCAATTAGTACGTAAGCCTCGTAAATCCAAAGTAACGAAATCAGATTCACCAGCGTTGAACAAGGGATATAACAGTTTCAAAAAATCTTTAACGAATGTTAGTTCTCCTCAAAAACGTGGTGTATGTACTCGTGTTGGTACGATGACACCGAAAAAACCAAACTCAGCGTTACGTAAATACGCTCGTGTACGCTTAACTAACCAAATCGAGGTTACAGCTTACATTCCTGGTGAAGGACATAACCTACAAGAACACAGCGTAGTATTAATCCGCGGTGGACGTGTAAAAGACTTACCAGGGGTACGTTACCATATCGTACGTGGTGCTCTTGATACAGCTGGTGTTAACGGCCGTATGCAATCACGTTCTCTATACGGTACAAAACGTCCAAAAGAGAAAAAATAATTTTCTTTTCGAAGTAGCAAGAGATCATTGTTAGTATATGCAAGATTTTAAATTCATATGAATTGTGGCCACGATTTAGAATTTAAGCTCAGCTCTCAATGATCAATTTCATTAAATAAATCTGAGAAATTTTTGAAAGGAGGAAAACACATGCCTCGTAAAGGTCCTGTTTCCAAACGTGACGTGTTACCAGATCCAATTTACAATTCTAAACTAGTAACTCGTTTAATCAACAAAATGATGATTGATGGTAAAAGAGGTACTTCTCAAAAGATTTTATACGGTGCGTTCGATTTAGTTCAAGAACGTTCGGGTAAAGAAGCTTTAGAAGTATTCGAAGCTGCATTAAACAACGTAATGCCAGTTCTTGAAGTACGTGCTCGCCGTGTTGGTGGTTCTAACTACCAAGTACCAGTTGAAGTTCGTCCAGAACGCCGTATTACTTTAGGTCTTCGTTACTTAGTTAACTATTCTCGTCTTCGTGGTGAAAAAACGATGGAAGAGCGTTTAGCTAACGAAATCCTTGATGCATCTAACAACACAGGTGCTTCAGTTAAGAAACGCGAAGATATGCACAAAATGGCTGACGCTAACAAAGCATTTGCACATTATCGTTGGTAATTATTTAGACTACGTGCTGGCGACTGGCTAGTACGTAGGTTTAAATATATTTTTAGACAAACGTTATACCCAATATGGAAGGAGAAATTTCCTATGAAACGCGAATTCTCACTAGAGAATACTCGTAATATTGGGATCATGGCTCACATTGATGCTGGTAAAACAACAACAACTGAGCGTATCCTTTATTACACTGGTAAGATTCACAAAATCGGTGAAACTCACGAAGGTGCTTCTCAAATGGACTGGATGGAGCAAGAGCAAGAACGTGGTATTACAATCACGTCTGCTGCGACAACAGCTCAATGGAAAGGCAACCGCGTTAACATCATCGACACACCAGGACACGTAGACTTCACTGTTGAGGTTGAACGTTCTTTACGTGTACTTGATGGTGCAGTAACAGTACTTGATGCTCAATCAGGTGTTGAGCCGCAAACTGAAACTGTATGGCGTCAAGCTACAACTTATGGAGTTCCACGTATCGTATTCGTTAACAAAATGGATAAAATTGGTGCAGACTTCCTGTATTCAGTAGGTACTCTTCATGACCGTTTACAAGCAAACGCTCATCCAATTCAATTGCCAATCGGTGCTGAAGATCAGTTCGAAGCAATTATCGATTTAGTTGAAATGAAAGCAATCTTCTATGGTAACGACCTTGGTACTGATGTTACTGAAGGTGAAATTCCTGAAGAATACAAAGCGCAAGCTGAAGAATATCGCGAAAAACTAGTTGAAGCTGTTGCAGAACTTGATGAAGAACTTATGGAGAAATACTTCGCTGGTGAAGAAATCACAATCGAAGAGCTTAAAGCTGCTATCCGTAAAGCTACATTATCAGTACAGTTCTACCCAGTTATCTGTGGTACAGCATTCAAAAACAAAGGTGTTCAATTAATGCTTGATGCTGTAATTGACTATCTGCCAGCTCCAACAGACGTAGAAGCAATTAAAGGCGTTAATGATGATGGTGAAGAAGTTGAAAAGCATGCTAGCGATGATGAACCATTCGCTGCACTTGCCTTCAAAGTTATGACTGACCCTTATGTTGGTAAATTAACATTCTTCCGTGTGTATTCTGGTGTTTTAGAATCAGGATCATACGTACAAAACTCTACAAAAGGTAAACGTGAACGTGTAGGTCGTATCCTTCAAATGCACGCAAACTCCCGTGAAGAAATTTCACAAGTATTCTCTGGAGATATTGCTGCTGCTGTAGGTCTTAAAGATACTACAACTGGTGACACGCTTTGTGACGAGAAAGACCATGTGATTCTAGAATCTATGGAATTCCCGGAACCAGTTATCTCTTTATCTGTAGAACCTAAATCAAAAGCGGACCAAGATAAAATGGGACAAGCTTTACAAAAACTTCAAGAAGAAGATCCAACATTCCGTGCGCATACGGACCAAGAAACTGGTCAAGTTATCATCTCGGGTATGGGTGAACTTCACCTTGATATCCTGGTTGACCGTATGAAACGTGAATTTAAAGTAGAAGCTAACGTGGGTGCTCCACAGGTATCTTACCGTGAAACATTCCGCAGCTCTGCTCAAGTTCAAGGTAAATTCACTCGTCAATCTGGTGGTCGTGGTCAATACGGTGACGTATGGATCGAGTTCTCACCAAACGAAGAGGGTAAAGGCTTTGAATTTGAAAACGCTGTTGTCGGTGGGGTTGTACCTCGTGAATACATTCCAGCTGTTGAAGCAGGTCTTCGTGACTCGCTTGACCGCGGTGTAATTGCTGGCTACCCATTAATCGACATTAAAGCGAAATTATACGATGGTTCTTACCATGATGTCGATTCAAACGAAATGGCGTTTAAAATCGCCGCTTCTATGGCATTAAAAGCTGCTGCTTCTAAATGTAACCCAGTTCTTTTAGAACCTGTGATGAAAGTAGAAGTAGTAATTCCAGAAGAATATCTTGGTGATATTATGGGTAACATCACTTCTCGCCGCGGACGTGTAGAAGGTATGGAAGCTCGTGGTAACGCTCAAGTTGTTCGTGCAATGGTTCCACTTGCTGAAATGTTTGGATATGCGACTACTTTACGTTCTGCAACGCAAGGTCGTGGTGTATTCTCAATGGTATTCGATCACTACGAAGAAGTACCAAAATCAATTTCAGAAGAGATCATCAAAAAAAATAAAGGTGAATAATTGAAATTTCATCTTGTATCAAGTATAAATAATTTGTAAGCTATGATTGACTGGCTGACATGGGCCCTTATCAGCCAGCAGTTGTAACATAAAAAAATAATAAACATATAACTAGGAGGCTAACTCTAATGGCTAAAGAAAAATTTGACCGTTCAAAAACGCATGCTAACATTGGTACAATTGGACACGTTGACCATGGTAAAACTACATTAACTGCTGCTATCGCTACAGTTCTTTCTAAAAAAATGGGTGGTACAGCTAAATCATACGCTGATATCGATAACGCTCCAGAAGAAAAAGAACGCGGTATCACAATCAACACTTCTCACGTTGAGTACGAAACTGAAACTCGTCACTATGCGCACGTTGACTGCCCAGGACACGCTGACTATGTTAAAAACATGATCACTGGTGCTGCTCAAATGGACGGCGGTATCCTAGTAGTATCTGCTGCTGACGGCCCAATGCCACAAACTCGTGAGCACATCCTTTTATCTCGTCAAGTAGGTGTACCTTACCTAGTAGTATTCATGAACAAATGTGATATGGTTGACGACGAAGAATTATTAGAATTAGTAGAAATGGAAATCCGTGACCTACTATCTGAATATGACTTCCCAGGCGACGATATTCCTGTAATCAAAGGTTCTGCTCTTAAAGCTCTTGAAGGTGAACCAGAATGGGAAGAAAAAATCGTTGAATTAATGGACGCTGTAGACAGCTACATCCCAACTCCAGAACGTCAAACTGACAAACCATTCATGATGCCAGTAGAGGACGTATTCTCTATCACTGGTCGTGGTACAGTTGCAACTGGTCGTGTAGACCGTGGTCAAGTTAAAGTTGGTGACGTTGTTGAAATCGTTGGTCTAGCTGAAGAAGCAAAATCAACTACTGTAACTGGTGTTGAAATGTTCCGTAAATTATTAGACTATGCTGAAGCTGGAGACAACATCGGTGCTTTACTTCGTGGTGTAGCTCGTGAAGATATCCAACGTGGACAAGTATTGGCTAAACCAGGCTCAATCACTCCACACACAACTTTCAAAGCAGAAGTTTACGTTTTATCAAAAGAAGAAGGTGGACGTCACACTCCTTTCTTCTCTAACTACCGTCCTCAGTTCTACTTCCGTACAACTGACGTAACTGGTGTTATCAACTTACCAGAAGGCGTTGAAATGGTAATGCCTGGTGACAACATCGAAATGAACGTTGAATTAATCTCTCCAATCGCTCTTGAAGAAGGTACTAAATTCTCTATCCGTGAGGGTGGCCGTACTGTAGGAGCTGGAGTAGTAGCTTCTATCCAAAAATAATTTTAGCCTAGCTAAAACTTTCCAACCAATTCGTGGGGACGCCTGCGAATTGGTTTTTTTTGTTTTAAAACTCTATTTTGTAAAGTTTTCCCTGCCTTCAATGGTACAATGAAAGGAAGGAGGGATGATATGGAGACAAAAATTTTACTGATTGAAGATGATCGATCAATATTTGAAATGATTCAGGAACGCTTTTGCGGCTGGCAATTGGAGGTAATCGGTCCGCCTGACTTTCAAAAAGTGATGGATTATTTTATTGTAGAGAAACCGCAATTGGTAATTATTGATATCCAATTGCCTGCTTTTGATGGATTTCACTGGTGTCGAGAAATCCGAATGATATCTAAGGTCCCGATTATCTTTTTATCATCCCGTGATCACCCTATGGATATGGTTATGGCCATGCAGATGGGAGCAGATGATTTCGTACAAAAGCCATTTCACATGGAAGTCTTATTAGCGAAAGTACAGGCACTGTTGCGACGTGCATATGACTATACTGATAAAAATACAGATCTTGTCCGGTGGAATAAAGCAACCGTTGACTATGCAAGAGGGATGGTTTTTCTAAAAGAAAAGTCATGTGAGCTGACGAAAAATGAGCTGTATATTTTGCGAATTCTTTTGCAGCAGATTGATAAAATCGTCTCCCGGGATGAATTAATGCGCAAACTTTGGGATGATGAACGGTTCGTCAATGATAATACTTTAACGGTGAATGTTAACCGGTTACGTATGAAGCTTGAAGAAATCGGGTTGGAAGAGGTCATTGTGACAAAAAAAGGGTTAGGGTATATGGCGATTACACTTTAGAGGTGAGCAATGTTTCTATTATTTCTTAAAGAGCGGTGGATATGGATTGCTTTTATGATTTCGCTTCTTTTATTTATTAATTTACTTTTCTATTTAGACACGGGGTTATCAGGAATATCAGTCGGCTACTTTAATATTGTCGTATTTTCAATCTTCACCGTGTTTTTAATATGGCGGTATATTAAGGAAGTTGGCGAATTGAGGGATTTCCTGGGAAATTTGTCGAGAGAAGAAGTGGTTATTGATTTCGAAAGTATGAGCCTTTCTCCGTTTCAACGTAAGTACCTAGAGCAACTTCATGCAATACTTGGTGAAAAGGAACAGCTGTTGAATCGAACTAAAAATAAATTGATGGAAGATACGGAGGATTTGCTCGCATGGGTTCATGAAATGAAAACACCCCTTACTGCAATGAAATTAATGATTGAACAGGTAGATGATTTAAAAGTGCGCTCCCGGCTCGAAAATGAATGGATGAGAACCCATTTGTTATTGGACCAGCAACTACATAATACAAGATTGGCTTCAATCGAAAAGGATAATCGCTTGGAGAAATTCCCTTTGAAGTCGGTTATCTTCAAGGAAATTAAGGAATTCCAGCCTTGGTGCATGGAAAAGGGTATTGGCTTTCAAGTGGAAGAGCTTAACGGAGAAGTGGTTTCCGATAAAAAATGGCTTGCTTTTATCGTGCGCCAGTTATTATCTAATGCGATTAAATATAGCCATGAAAACGAGGAGATTAAAATCTATACGGAAGAAGACAAATTAGGTCATTTGCTTCTTCATATAGAAGATGACGGCATTGGAATCTCGTCGGAAGACTTGCCGCGTATTTTCCATAAATCCTATACAGGCACAATCGGAAGAGAGTCTGTCCAGTCCACAGGAATGGGTCTATTTCTGGCACAGAATGCTTGCGAAAAGCTTGGAATTCGCATTACTGTAGAATCCCACCTAAACAAAGGGTCCACATTTACTTTACAGTTTCCTTTGCAAAATGAATATCAAAACGTCTTTGGTAGATGACAGAATTGTCACCTACCATTTTATTTTGTCATGTTAAACGAAGGTAGACAGCAACAATAAAAGCTACAATTAAGATAATGAACGAAAGGGGCGAAAACAATGGCAGTTCTAGTGGGCAGAAAGATAAGAAAAGTCTATGGAAAAAAGTCTACAGCACAGGAAGTGTTGAAAGGTATAGATTTGGAAGTAAATAAAGGTGAGTTTGTCGGAATCATGGGGCCATCGGGTTCAGGGAAAACCACCTTGCTAAATGTATTATGTTCCATCGATTATCCGACAGAAGGAGTCGTGGAGATTAATGGCCAAAGTTTAAGTGGATTCAAGGAAAAGGCACTAGCCAAATTTAGACGTGAACAGCTCGGATTCATCTTTCAGGACTATAATTTGCTGGATACGTTAACGGTGAAAGAAAATATCTTGCTGCCGTTTTCCATAAGCAAGCTTCCGAAAGCCGTTGCAGAGAGCCGTTTAAAAGAACTGGTGGGATTATTGGATATTGAAGATATTTTGAATAAATATCCGAATGAGATTTCGGGAGGGCAGAAACAAAGAACTTCTGCTGCTCGTGCACTGATTACAAGTCCAACGCTTGTATTTGCCGATGAACCTACTGGTGCCCTTGATTCCAAATCGGCAAATGCGCTATTGACGAATTTGGAAAAGATCAATCAGCAAAAGACTGCCACAATCATGATGGTGACGCATGATGCAGTGGCGGCCAGCTTTTGCTCGAGAGTTTTGTTTTTAAAGGATGGAGCAATTTATACTGAATTGTATAGAGGGGATAAAACAAGACAACAGTTTTTCCAGCAAATCTTGAGTACGCAAAGTGTACTGGGTGGTGACGGCTATGACGCTTAGTCGATTAGTCTTCAGAAGCATGAGAAAAAACGTAAAACAATATTATCTATATTTCTTTGCGCTGATCTTTAGCGTGACATTATGTTTTTCGTTTACAACGCTCCAATATAATCCGAGTGTAGTAGAAGCGCTTGAGCTGAGCAGAACTGCATCGGCAGGGTTTAAAGCGGCCAGTTATATTTTGTATTTTATTATTACCTTGTTTGTACTGTATGCGAATCAGCTGTTTATGAAGAGACGCAGCAAAGAAATCGGACTCTACCAGTTGATCGGTATGACAAAAGGTTTGGTAGTCCGTTTGATTGCATTGGAAAATATTGTTTTGTTTGTTGTGGCCGTTTGTGCCGGAATGGTGATCGGCTACTTTAGCTCGCGCTTATTTGCCATGGCCCTCCTGCAGCTATTGGAAATTGATATGGTCATCAACCTGGCTTTCTCCCAGGAAGCGCTTAAGCAATCTATTATTATCTTTAGCATTTTATTAGTGGTTATTATATTGCAGCTGGTGTGGATGATTCGAAGAGTTTCCTTATTATCCCTGTTTAGTGCAACGAAGCAGGCGGATGAGCGTGTGAAGCGTTTTAGCATCTTCCATTCCGTAATGGGGCTGATTGGATTGCTCTTGATCGCCTTTGGCTATTACCAATCGACCATGTTATTTGATGTCGAAAAATCTGCTATGTTTGAAAATTTATATTTACACATGCTGGTCATTTTGGGTTCCACGGTGTTGGGGACGTTTTTATTCTTCCGCTATTCTGTATCGCTTATTATGAATACGGTTCGTGCCAATAAGAAAGGGCATTTAAAAGTAACGGATGTGCTTGCCGTCACGCCAATAATGCACAGAATGAAGAGCAATGCAAAGTCCTTAACGCTGATTACACTATTAACAGGATTGGCTGTAGGCATTATGACCTTGTCGTATATTTCATATTATTCTGCTGAAACGAAAGCAAGACAAGTTTCCCCGTATGACTACATTCTATTAAACAACCAAGGGAATGAATTTATACAACAGCTTGACCAAGAGGGGGTTGAATACAATATTGATACGTATGAAATTGCGACGGTAAATTTGAACATCAAAGATTTGGTTTCAGATACCCTACAAGATAGTCCCTTGTTTGAAGGGGATTCTACTACACCTGTTATTTCTCTAAGTAATTTTCAACAACGAGTGCATGAAGTGCAACTTCAAAATGAAGAAGCGTTTATTACAAGTTACGCGGATATAATAGCGGAAGTGCTGCCTATCCATGCAGGAAGAGAAATTGTGGTGAAAGCAGGAGAAACCGAAATTCCTATCTATATTACTGAAATCCGAGAAGATTATTTACTATCCAACATCGTGTCCTATGGTAGTCCACTTGTTGTGGTCCAAGATGCGCTGTTCGAGGAAATTCAGGAGAACAACACGGAACCAGAGCGCATAAGTTCGCAAATCGGTATTAACCTGGTTCACGAGGGAGATAAAGAAAAGGCGGAGGAAATCTATTCGAGCCTCGCTGATCAAAGAACCGTCGAGTTAAATGATAAGTATACGGATACTTTTGTACAAAGTTCCTATGAAGAAGTACGAAAACAGAATGTAGCGGTATTTGGGTTAACCATCTTTGTAACAGCCTTTTTAGGGTTGGCCTTCTTGCTGACGACGGGGAGCATCCTTTACTTTAAACAAATGGCAGAAGCCGAAGAAGAAAGAGAGTCATACAACATCCTGCGCAAGATTGGATTTTCCAAGGCGGATATATTAAAAGGAATTTATGCAAAGCAAGTTTTTAATTTTGGCGTCCCGTTGGTGATTGGGCTGCTTCATAGCTATTTTGCAGTAAAATCAGGATGGTGGCTGTTTGGCTCTGAACTGGTGGCGCCGCTACTCATCATAATGGTGCTCTATATTGTTCTGTATACGGTATTTGCGGTTCTTTCCATCCAATATTATAAAAGAGTGGTGAACAATTCTTTATAATAGAAGAAAGTCTTAATCATATTCAAAATCGCTCCTCGATTTATGGGGGAGCGATTTAACGTATTTCAGGAAGCAACGTGAAAATTTACCTATGAATCTTATGAAGAAATTATTTGATATAGGACACGATTTCTTATATACTAATAAAGGCTTTAAAACAGATGTTGAAAAGCGATTTGTATATAAAGACAACAGTTTAAAAGAATTTAGCAAATAACACTTGCTTATTCTTTTTTTATTGTGTATACTGAATAACGTTGGTCTTTGACTGCGATGAAGCGGGAGGTTGCCGACACACCCGGCCGCTTTGCCATGGCGAGTGTGTGGGAAATTTCCGTGGAGAATGTCTAGTAATTAGGCGAAAAAAAGGAGGGAAAATAATGGCAAAACAAAAGATTCGTATCCGTTTAAAAGCGTATGATCACCGTGTTTTAGATCAATCTGCTGAGAAAATTGTGGAAACTGCTAAACGTTCAGGTGCAAGTGTATCAGGTCCGATTCCGTTACCAACTGAAAAGTCTGTGTACACAATTCTTCGTGCGGTTCACAAGTACAAAGATTCTCGTGAACAATTCGAAATGCGTACGCATAAACGTTTAATCGACATCATTAACCCAACACCACAAACTGTTGATGCGTTAATGAAACTTGATTTACCATCTGGCGTTGATATCGAAATCAAACTTTAATGGTAAAAACAAATAGAAACTTTTTAATAATCACAGGAGGTGTGACAAATGGCTAAAGGAATCTTAGGTAGAAAAGTTGGTATGACACAAGTTTTCGCTGAGAACGGCGACTTAATCCCTGTAACAGTAATTGAAGCTGCTCCAAACGTAGTTCTTCAAAAGAAAACTGTTGAAACAGACGGTTACGAAGCAGTTCAAGTTGGTTTCGAAGATAAGCGTGCAAAGCTTTCTAACAAACCAGAACAAGGTCACGTAGCAAAAGCGAATACTGCTCCTAAGCGCTTCATTCGTGAATTCCGCAACGTAAACGTGGAAGAGTACGAGGTTGGTCAAGAAGTCAAAGTAGAAATTTTCGCAGAAGGCGATGTAGTAGATGTAACGGGTATTACGAAAGGTAAAGGTTTCCAAGGTGTTATTAAACGCCACGGACAATCTCGTGGTCCTATGGCCCACGGTTCACGTTACCACCGTCGTCCTGGTTCAATGGGTCCAGTTGCTCCGAACCGCGTATTCAAACAAAAGAAATTACCTGGTCAAACTGGTGGAACTGTAGTTACAATCCAAAACTTAGAAATCGTTCGAGTTGATGCTGATCGTAACTTGCTATTAGTTAAAGGTAATGTTCCTGGTTCTAAAAAAGCTTTAGTTACAGTTAAAACAGCTGTAAAATCTAAATAATTTCCCGAAGAAAGGAGGAAACAGGAATGGCAAAGGTATCTGTACTTAGTCAAACAGGCGCTTCTGTTGGTGAAATCGAATTAAACGACGCAGTATTCGGCATTGAACCAAACGAAGCAGTATTATTCGACGCAGTAGTTGCACAACGCGCTTCTCTTCGTCAAGGTAACCATAAAGTAAAAACTCGTTCCGAAGTTGCTGGTGGTGGACGTAAACCATGGCGTCAAAAAGGAACTGGCCGTGCTCGTCAAGGTTCTATCCGCTCTCCACAATGGCGTGGCGGTGGTACTGTATTCGGACCGACTCCACGTAGCTACAGCTACAAATTACCTAAGAAAGTTCGTCGCTTAGCTCTTAAATCTGCTTTATCTTCTAAAGTAGTAGAACAAAACCTATTAGTATTGGATGCATTACAATTAAACGCACCAAAAACTAAAGATTTCAAAGCGATTCTAGGTAACCTAAACATCGATAAAAAAGCTTTGTTTGTTACAGCTGAACTAGATGAGAACGTAGCATTATCAGCTCGCAACATCCCTGGTGTAACAGTTTTAACGGCTTCTGGAATCAACGTTCTTGATCTATTGGGTCATGATAAAGTTGTATTCACGAAAGCTGCAGTAGAAAAAGTTGAGGAGGTGCTTGGATAATGGAAGCACGTGATATCTTAAAACGTCCGGTCATTACTGAGCGTTCTTCTGAGCTTATGGCTGAGAAAAAATACACTTTTGAAGTTGATGTTCGCGCAAACAAAACTCAAGTTAAAGATGCTGTAGAAGCAATCTTTGATGTAAAAGTTGATAAAGTTAACATCATGAACTACAAAGGCAAATTCAAACGCGTTGGTAAATTCGGCGGATACACAAACAAACGTCGTAAAGCAATCGTTAAATTAGCTGCAGACAGCAAAGAAATCGAAATTTTCGATATCTAATTCAGATATGAACATTTAAGAAGGAGGGAATACACATGGCGATTAAAAAGTATAAACCAACCTCAAATGGTCGTCGTAACATGACGTCATCTGACTTTGCGGAAATCACAACTAATAAGCCTGAAAAGTCTTTATTAGAACCAACAAAACGCAAAGCTGGTCGTAATAACCAAGGTAAAATTACTGTTCGTCATCATGGTGGCGGTCATAAGAAGCAATATCGCGTAATCGACTTCAAACGTACTAAAGACGGAATTCCAGGACGCGTTGCTACAATCGAATATGATCCAAACCGCTCTGCGAATATCGCATTAATCAACTATGCTGATGGTGAAAAACGTTACATCTTAGCTCCAAAAGGATTGGAAGTTGGTCAAACAATCTATTCTGGTCCAGAAGCAGACATTAAAGTAGGTAACGCATTACCGTTAGCTAACATCCCAATGGGTACTACTATCCATAACATCGAGTTAAAACCTGGTAAAGGTGGACAATTGGTACGTTCTGCTGGTACTTCGGCGCAAGTACTTGGCCGTGAAGGGAAATACGTAATTGTTCGTTTACAATCTGGTGAAGTTCGTTTAGTACTTGCAACTTGCCGTGCTACAATCGGTCAAGTGGGCAACGAACAACATGAACTTATCCACATTGGTAAAGCAGGTCGCTCTCGTTGGTTAGGTAAACGCCCAACTGTACGTGGATCTGTAATGAACCCTAATGATCACCCACACGGTGGTGGTGAAGGACGTTCTCCAATCGGACGTAAATCTCCAATGACACCATGGGGCAAACCAGCTCTTGGTTTCAAAACACGTAAAAAGAAAAACAAATCTTCTAAATTTATTATTCGTTCTCGCAAAAAATAATGTGATTGTACTGCGGTTCAACAATAGAGCCGTGGTGAGTCACGAAAGGGAGGTTCCTAAATGGGTCGCAGCTTGAAAAAAGGACCTTTTGTCGATGACCACTTAATGAAAAAAGTGGAGGCGCAAGAGGCTTCTGAGAAAAAACAAGTTATCAAAACTTGGTCTCGCCGTTCTACTATCTTCCCGAACTTCATCGGTTTAACAATCGCTGTATATGATGGACGCAAACACGTTCCAGTATACGTGACAGAAGATATGGTAGGTCACAAATTAGGCGAATTCGCACCAACACGTACTTACAAAGGTCACGGTGCAGATGACAAGAAAACAAGACGCTAATTTTGAGAGGAGGTAAATCCTGATGACACAAGCTAAAGCTATCGCTCGCACAGTGCGAATTGCTCCTCGTAAAGTACGCTTAGTAGTAGATTTGATCCGAGGCAAGCAAGTTGGTGAAGCAGTTGCAATTTTACGTCATACTCCAAAAGCGGCGTCTCCAGTCGTTGAGAAAGTATTGAAATCTGCAGTTGCTAACGCTGAGCATAATTATGAATTAGATGTAAACAACTTAGTTGTTTCTGAAGTTTATGTTGACGAAGGTCCAACATTAAAACGTTTCCGTCCACGTGCACAAGGACGTGCAAGCGCAATTAACAAACGCACAAGCCACATTACATTAGTGGTATCTGAGAAGAAGGAGGGTTAATCCGTGGGTCAAAAAGTACATCCTATAGGACTACGAGTTGGTATTATTCGTGACTGGGAGTCAAAATGGTACGCTGAGAAAGACTATGCTACTCTTTTACACGAAGATATCAAAGTTCGTAAATATATCGAATCTGCTTTAAAAGACGCTTCTGTTTCTAAAGTAGAAATCGAACGCGCTGCAAACCGCGTTAATATTACAATTCACACTGCGAAACCAGGTATGGTAATCGGTAAAGGCGGTGCGGAAGTTGAAAACTTACGTAAATACCTTAACGATTTAACTGGTAAACGTGTACACATCAATATCGTAGAAATTAAAAGAGCAGATCTTGACGCTCGTCTAGTAGCTGAAAACATCGCTCGTCAACTTGAGAACCGCGTATCATTCCGCCGTGCTCAAAAACAAGCAATCCAACGCACAATCCGTGCTGGTGCAAAAGGAATTAAAACACAAGTATCTGGTCGTTTAGGCGGCGCTGACATTGCGCGTGCTGAACATTACAGTGAAGGAACTGTTCCACTTCATACTCTTCGTGCTGACATCGATTATGCTCACGCAGAAGCAGACACTACTTATGGTAAACTAGGTGTTAAAGTATGGATTTACCGTGGTGAGGTCCTTCCAACGAAGAAGAACTCTGTGGAAGGAGGCAAATAATTATGTTATTACCAAAACGCGTAAAATATCGTCGTGAACACCGTGGTAACATGCGTGGTGAAGCGAAAGGCGGCAAAGAAGTAGCTTTCGGTGAGTGGGGCTTACAAGCAACAACTGCTAGCTGGATTACAAACCGTCAAATCGAGTCTGCCCGTATTGCTATGACACGTTACATGAAACGTGGCGGTAAAGTTTGGATTAAAATTTTCCCACATAAACCATATACGAAAAAGCCTCTAGAGGTACGTATGGGTTCCGGTAAAGGTTCTCCGGAAGGTTGGGTAGCAGTAGTAAAACCAGGAAAAATTATGTTTGAAGTTGCAGGTGTCTCCGAAGAGGTAGCACGTGAAGCACTTCGTTTAGCAGCACACAAACTTCCTGTTAAATGTAAGATCGTTAAACGTCAAGAAACTGGTGGTGAATCTAATGAAAGCTAATGAAATCCGTGACCTTGCCACTTCTGAAATTGAATTAAAAGTGAAATCACTGAAAGAAGAGCTTTTCAACCTTCGCTTCCAATTGGCGACTGGTCAATTAGAAAACACAGCTCGTATTCGCGAAGTTCGTAAAGCGATTGCGCGCATGAAAACTGTGATTCGTGAAAGAGAAATCAGTTCAAATAACTAATCAGTGCAAATAACTGATAAGGAGGTTCGGAAGAATGACTGAGCGTAACCAACGCAAAGTTTACACTGGCCGTGTCGTTTCTGATAAAATGGACAAAACAGTAACTGTTCTTGTTGAAACTTATAAGAAACATAAATTATATGGCAAGCGTGTAAAATACTCTAAAAAATTCAAGGCTCATGATGAGTTGAACGAAGCGAAAATCGGTGATATCGTCCGTATCATGGAAACTCGCCCATTATCAGCTACAAAACGTTTCCGTCTAGTGGAAGTCGTAGAAAAAGCTGTTATTATCTAATATCATTTCGGAAAAATTTATAGTTCCGAAGGGAGGTAACCTAAGTGATCCAACAAGAAAGTCGTATGAAAGTTGCTGACAACTCAGGTGCACGTGAAGTTTTAACTATTAAAGTACTTGGTGGTTCTGGCCGCAAAACTGCTAATATCGGTGATATCGTTGTTGTAACGGTTAAGAAAGCAACACCAGGTGGCGTTGTCAAGAAAGGCGACGTTGTTAAGGCTGTTGTCGTTCGCACTAAATCCGGTGTTCGCCGTAAAGATGGTACTTATATTAAATTTGACGAAAATGCTTGCGTAATCATCAAAGACGATAAGTCACCACGCGGAACTCGTATTTTCGGACCTGTTGCACGTGAATTACGTGATAGCAACTTCATGAAAATCGTTTCATTAGCTCCAGAAGTTCTTTAATTTCATGATAGTACCAATCAAGGAGGTGCGACACATAATGCATGTTAAAAAGGGCGACAAAGTAAAAGTTATTACTGGTAAAGACAAAGGTAAAGAAGGCGTAGTATTAGCTGCTTTCCCTAAACAAGACCGTGTTCTTGTTGAAGGTGTAAACATCGTGAAAAAACACGTAAAACCTAACCAGTTAAACCCACAAGGTGGTATTGTAAGCCAAGAAGCAGCAATCCACGTATCGAACGTTATGCTAATCGATCCGAAATCTGGCGAGCCGACTCGTGTAGGTTACAAAATCGAAGATGGCAAAAAAGTTCGTGTTGCAAAAAAATCAGGTGTAGTAATCGACTAATAAGAAATTTGAGAAGGGAGGTACGAACATGAGCCGCCTAAAAGAAAAATATTTAAGTGAAGTTTCTCCTGCTCTTATGAGCAAGTTTGAATATAAATCAGTAATGCAGGTGCCTAAAGTTGAGAAAATCGTTATCAACATGGGTGTTGGTGACGCTGTTCAAAACTCTAAAGCATTAGACGCTGCTGTAGAAGAATTAACAATCATCACTGGTCAAAAACCAGTTGTAACTAAAGCTAAGAAGTCAATCGCTGGTTTCCGTCTACGTGAAGGAATGCCAATCGGTGCAAAAGTTACATTACGTGGTGAACGTATGTATGAATTCTTGGATAAATTAATCTCTATCGCACTTCCACGTGTACGCGACTTCCATGGGGTTTCAAAAAAATCATTCGATGGTCGCGGTAACTACACTTTAGGTGTTAAAGAACAATTGATTTTCCCGGAAATCGATTACGATAAAGTTTCAAAAGTACGCGGTATGGACATCGTGATCGTAACAACTGCGAATTCTGACGAAGAAGCTCGCGAGTTATTGACACAATTCGGTATGCCGTTCCAAAAGTAATAAAATAAGGAGGGCGAAAACGTGGCTAAAAAATCAATGGTCGTTAAACAACAACGTAAGCAAAAGTTTAAAGTCCAAGAATATACACGTTGTGAACGCTGTGGTCGTCCACACTCTGTATATCGTAAATTTAAACTTTGCCGTATTTGTTTCCGTGAACTTGCATATAAGGGACAAATTCCTGGCGTTAAAAAAGCTAGCTGGTAATCCCCTAAATTGGGAAGGAGGTAAAATTTATGACAATGACAGATCCGATTGCAGATATGCTAACACGCATTCGTAATGCTAACATGGTTCGTCACGAGAAGTTAGAAGTACCTGCTTCAAACTTAAAGAAAGATATCGCTGAAATTCTAAAGCGTGAAGGTTTCGTTCGTGATGTTGAGTATGTTGAAGATAACAAACAAGGTATCATCCGTATCTTCTTGAAATATGGAAAAGAAAACGAACGCGTTATCACTGGTTTGAAACGTATTTCAAAACCTGGTCTACGCGTATATGCTAAAACTGATGAAGTGCCTCGTGTACTTAACGGTTTAGGTATCGCTTTAGTATCAACTTCTCAAGGTTTATTAACTGATAAAGAAGCACGTGCTAAAAAAGTTGGCGGAGAAATCTTAGCTTACATTTGGTAATAAGCAATAAAAGAATGGAGGTGCAACTAAATGTCTCGTGTAGGTAAAAAGCCAATCGAGGTTCCTGCTAACGTAACAGTTACTGTTGATGAAACTAACTTTGTTACAGTTAAAGGACCAAAAGGCGAATTAACTAATCAATTCAACAATGACTTGAAAATCGAACAAGAAGGAAACATCATTACGATCGTTCGCCCTTCTGAATCCAAAGAACACCGTACGATCCACGGTACAACTCGTGCTTTATTAGCAAACATGGTAACTGGTGTTTCTGAAGGTTTCTCTCGTTCTCTAGAACTTATCGGTGTAGGTTACCGTGCGCAATTACAAGGCAAAAAACTTGTACTTAACGTTGGGTACTCTCATCCAGTAGAATTCACACCAGAAGAAGGTCTAGAAGTCGAAGTTCCTTCTAACACAAAAGTGATCGTTAAAGGTATTAACAAAGAACGCGTTGGTGCATTAGCATCTAACATTCGTGCTGTTCGCCCACCAGAGCCATACAAAGGCAAAGGTATTCGTTATGAAGGTGAATATGTACGTCGCAAAGAAGGTAAAACAGGTAAATAATGCTTTTCGCATTAGAAAGGAGTGACCTCTCGTGATTACGAAACAAGATAAAAATCAAGTTCGTAAAAAACGTCATGCGCGTGTTCGTACGAAAATCGCGGGTACTGCTGAACGTCCACGTTTAAATGTATTCCGTTCAAACAAACACATCTATGCGCAACTTATTGACGATGTTGCAGGCGTAACACTTGTTAGCGCATCTACTCAAGATAATGGTTTTGAGGGTGCAGGTAGCAATGTAGAAGCTGCAGCAAAAATCGGTGAAGCAATCGCTAAACGCGCTGCGGAAAAAAATATTACTGCTGTTGTATTTGACCGTGGTGGTTACTTATATCATGGACGTGTAAAAGCTTTAGCTGAAGCTGCACGTGAAAACGGCTTAGAATTTTAATAAGAAGGAGGGACATACTTCATGAGTCGCATTGACGCAAACAAACTTGAACTTGAAGAACGCGTAGTTACAATCAACCGCGTTGCTAAAGTTGTTAAAGGTGGTCGTCGCTTCCGCTTTACAGCACTTGTTGTTGTAGGTGATAAAAATGGCCATGTTGGATTCGGTACTGGTAAAGCTCAAGAGGTTCCAGACGCAATCCGCAAAGCTGTTGAAGACGCGAAGAAAAACTTAATCGAAGTACCACGTGTTGGTGGAACTACTCCACACGATGTTATTGGTCGCTTCGGAGCAGGTCAAATCTTAATCAAACCTGCAGCTCCTGGTACTGGAGTTATCGCTGGTGGTCCTGTACGTGCCGTACTTGAACTTGCTGGTATTACTGATATTCTTTCAAAATCTCTAGGTTCTAACACACCAATTAACATGGTTCGCGCTACTGTTTCTGGATTAACTGAACTAAAACGCGTAGAGGACGTTGCAAAACTTCGCGGTAAATCAGTAGAAGAACTATTAGGTTAAGGGGGGAAATTATCATGGCTAACAAATTAGAAATTACCCTTACTAAATCTTTAATCGGTGCAAAGCCTCAGCAACGTAAAATTGCGGAAGCTCTAGGTTTACGTAAAATGAACCAAACTGTAGAACAAGCTGACAACGCAGCTATTCGCGGTATGTTAGATAAAGTAGCTCACTTAGTTACTATTAAAGAAAACTAATTTTCAAACATTGAACAAGGAGGTGCCACCCATATGAAACTTCATGAGTTAAAACCAGCAGAAGGATCACGTAAAGAACGTAACCGTGTTGGTCGTGGTATCGGTTCTGGTAACGGTAAAACTGCAGGTAAAGGTCATAAAGGTCAAAACGCTCGTTCTGGCGGCGGCGTTCGTCCTGGATTTGAGGGGGGTCAAAACCCACTATTCCGTCGTTTACCAAAACGCGGCTTTACGAACATCAACCGTAAAGAATATGCGATCGTTAACCTTGACGTATTAAACCGTTTCGAAGATGGTGCAGAAGTAACACCTGCATTATTGCTAGAAACTGGTATCGTGAGCAATGAAAAAGCTGGCATTAAAGTTCTGGGTAACGGAACTCTTAATAAAAAGCTTACTGTGAAAGCTCACAAATTCTCAGGCTCTGCTAAAGAAGCAATTGAGAATGCTGGCGGAACTACTGAGGTGATTTAATGTTTCAAACAATCTCAAACTTTATGCGCGTGCGAGATATTCGAAATAAAATCATCTTTACACTATTGATGTTGATCGTTTTCCGTATCGGAACTTTCATTCCGGTACCGAACGTCGACTCGCAAGTATTGAAGGTTGCCGACGAATTTAATTTGATTGGTTTCCTTAATACTTTCGGCGGTGGTGCATTGTCTAACTTCTCGATCTTTGCATTGGGGATTATGCCTTACATTACTGCCTCAATTATTGTTCAACTATTGCAAATGGATGTTGTTCCGAAGTTTGCTGAATGGGCAAAACAAGGTGATGTCGGCCGACGCAAATTGGCGCAATTCACTCGTTATTTAACAGTTGTTCTTGCTTTCATTCAAGCATTTGCAATGTCATTTGGGTTCAACCAAATGTACGGTGGTACGTTAATTACTGATACAAGTGTATTATCCTACTTAACCATTGCAATTGTTTTAACGGCCGGTACCATGTTCCTATTGTGGCTAGGTGAACAAATTACGGCTCACGGTGTTGGTAATGGTGTTTCAATCATTATCTTCGCAGGGATTGTGGCTGCAATTCCGACAACTGTGAACCAAATCTATGCACAACAAATCGAGGATGCTGGAGATCAATTATTCATTCAAATTGCCATTCTAGTATTGCTTGTTTTAGTTATGCTTGCGATTGTTGTAGGGGTTATTTACATTCAACAAGCGTTGCGTAAAATTCCTATTCAATATGCAAAACGAGTTGCAGGAGGCCGTACGCCGCAAGCTGGTGGACAACAAACTCATTTACCGTTAAAAGTGAATGCAGCTGGGGTTATTCCGGTAATCTTCGCTGTCGCGTTTATTGTCACTCCTCAAACGTTGGCTACGTTCTTCGGTCAAAACCAGGTCACAACGTTCATCACCAACACGTTTGATTATACAAAACCGGTTGGGATGATCATCTATGTTGCATTGATTGTCGCGTTTACGTACTTCTATGCTTTCATTCAAGTGAATCCGGAAAACTTGGCCGACAACTTGAAAAAACAAGGTGCGTACATCCCAGGTATTCGCCCGGGCAATGATACGCAAAGTTACTTAACAAGAGTTTTATATCGTTTAACATTGGTTGGTGCATTATTCCTAGTTGTGATTTCTGTATTGCCGATCCTCTTCATTAATTTCATGAACCTGCCTGCTTCGGCTCAAATTGGCGGTACTAGTGTTATCATCGTTGTCGGGGTTGCATTGGAAACTATGAAACAGCTGGAAGCGCAACTTGTAAAACGTCACTATAGAGGCTTTATGAAATAAATGCAGGTTTTAGGAAACAAACATGTTTCCTAAGCCAGCAAGCTTAGGGGGAGCGAAAACGTATGAATATCGTTTTAATGGGGCTGCCTGGTGCCGGTAAAGGTACTCAAGCAGACAAAATTGTTGATAAGTACGAAATCCCTCATATTTCTACAGGCGACATGTTCCGTGCGGCGATTAGCGCCGGAACGGAATTAGGTTTGGAAGCTAAATCGTATATGGACCAAGGTGCTCTAGTACCGGATGAAGTAACGATTGGCATCGTTCGTGAACGACTTGCACAAAAAGATTGTGAAAAAGGTTTCTTATTAGACGGGTTCCCACGTACAGTTCCACAAGCAGAAGCTTTAGATGGCATCCTAGATGAACTTGGGAAAAAAATTGACCATACGATCAATATCCAAGTAGAAAAAGATGAACTAATTGCACGTCTTAGTGGTCGTCGTATCTGTAAAGTTTGCGGTACATCCTATCACGTGATTTTCAACCCTCCTGCAGTGGAAGGAAAATGTGATAAAGATGGCGGCGAATTATATACACGTGCGGACGATAATCCTGAAACGGTAGCAAACCGTCTGGAAGTAAATATGAATCAAGCACAACCTTTACTTGATTTTTATGAAGCTAAAGGTGTTTTAACGAATATCGATGGACAGCAAGATATCGACAAAGTATTTGCTGATCTTGACGCTCTATTACTGCAGAGCAGCCGCAGTTAATACCTGGGTATTGAATAGAAGGCATACTGCTTTTCGCTGGAGGCCTGCGGGTGCAACAAAATAATAAAATTTTATTGAGAGTTGCAAAAGCATATTGTGCCCGGTACACATGAGACACAAATATGATAAAATCTATTTTGTGGTAAGTGTAATGGGTTTCGTGGAAGCATCTGTGTAACGGGTATGAATCTCTCATCCAAGACATTCCGGGAAAACGTGAAAACGAATGAAATACATTCCTAAGCGAAGACTAGTCATTCCCTGGATTGTGTGAAGCGAAACCAGACGAGCGTCTTTCGAACATCTCTCATACAATCCAAGCATATGTTGGTGGAGTTGCTTCTAGTAAACAAAATCAGTTGCATAGATTCTCTTTATCATGTATGTTAGAGAATCGAAAACGCATATAGAAGGGAGACAGGGTTGATGGCGAAAGACGATGTAATTGAAGTCGAAGGAACAGTTGTTGAGACTTTGCCAAACGCGATGTTTAAGGTAGAATTAGAAAATGGGCACACGGTGCTTGCACACGTATCTGGTAAGATTCGCATGCACTTTATCCGTATTTTACCTGGAGATAAGGTTACTATTGAGTTATCTCCATACGATTTAACTCGCGGTCGTATCACATACCGTTTTAAATAATCTTTTGCACTCCGGACTATTAAGGAGGTTGGGTTAGATGAAAGTGAGACCATCTGTGAAACCGATCTGCGAAAAATGTAAAGTAATTCGCCGACGCGGTAAAGTAATGGTAATCTGTGAAAATCCTAAACACAAACAAAAACAAGGATAATTAATAAGGAGGTGCACAAGTAAATGGCACGTATTGCTGGAGTTGATATTCCTCGCGACAAACGCGTGGTAATTTCATTAACTTACATTTACGGAATTGGTAAAACTTCTTCTCAAAAAGTATTGGCTGCTGCTGGTGTTAACGAAAACACTCGCGTGCGCGATCTTACTGAAGATGAGTTAAACAAAATCCGTGAACAATTAGATCAATATAAAGTGGAAGGTGACCTTCGCCGTGAAATTTCACTTAACATTAAACGCTTGATGGAAATCGGTTCTAACCGTGGTATCCGTCACCGTCGTGGTTTACCTGTTCGTGGTCAAAATACGAAAAACAATGCGCGTACGCGTAAAGGTCCTCGTAAAACTGTAGCGAACAAGAAAAAATAATAAGTAAAGGGGGTTCCTTCTTAACATGGCTCGTAAACAACAAACTCGTAAACGTCGTGTGAAAAAGAATATCGAAGCTGGTATTGCACACATTCGTTCTACATTCAACAATACAATCGTAACGATTACGGATATGCAAGGTAACGCAGTATCTTGGTCTAGTGCTGGTGCGCTTGGATTTAAAGGTTCACGTAAATCTACTCCTTATGCTGCTCAAATGGCTGCTGAAGCTGCTGCAAAAGCGTCCGTTGAACATGGTCTGAAGACGTTGGAAGTAACTGTTAAAGGTCCTGGTGCTGGTCGTGAAGCTGCTATTCGTGCACTTCAAGCTGCTGGTTTAGAAGTAACTGCAATCAAGGATGTTACTCCAGTTCCACATAACGGTTGCCGTCCGCCAAAACGTCGTCGTGTGTAATGGGTGCATCTCAAAGTAATTTGAGTTCATCATTGCTTGTACAAAACTAAATCTTGTGCAAATCTTATAAAGTCAACCTTTTTTGACTATTATGATGTTATGAACCTATACATTCGATGTTTTGAAGGAGGGTAAATTGAATGATCGAAATTGAAAAACCAAAGATTGAAACTGTTGAGATCAGCGAAAATTCCAAATATGGCAAGTTTGTTGTAGAACCGCTTGAACGCGGGTATGGAAACACTTTGGGCAATTCTTTGCGTCGTATCCTTCTGTCTTCATTACCAGGAGCTGCTGTTACATCTATTCAAATTGATGGAGTGCTACACGAATTCTCGACTGTAGAAGGCGTTGAAGAAGATGTTGCTTCCATTATTTTGAACATCAAAAAGCTGGCACTGAAAATCTACTCTGACGAAGAGAAAGTCATCGAGATTGACGTGAAAGGTGATGGAACGGTTACAGCTGCTGATATCACTCATGACAGTGACGTTGAAATATTAAATCCTGATTTGTATATTGCAACAATCGCTAAAAATGGTCATTTACGCATGCGTATGTACGCTCGCCGTGGCCGTGGATATACTCCTGCTGATCAAAACAAACGTGAGGATCTTCCTATCGGCGTGATCCCGATCGACTCTATTTACACTCCAGTTTCACGCGTTAATTTTCAAGTGGAAAACACTCGTGTTGGACAAAATTCTGATTTCGATAAATTGTCACTTGATGTGTGGACAGATGGCAGCATCGGTCCAAAAGAAGCGATTTCGCTTGGCGCGAAAATTTTAACTGAGCACCTTAATATCTTTGTAGGCTTAACGAATGAAGCACAAACTGCTGAAATCATGGTCGAAAAAGAAGAGGATCAAAAAGAAAAAGTTTTAGAGATGACGATTGAGGAACTCGATCTTTCTGTTCGTTCTTACAACTGTTTAAAACGCGCTGGTATCAACACGGTACTTGAACTTGCGAATAAATCAGAAGACGACATGATGAAAGTGCGCAATCTTGGTCGTAAGTCACTAGAAGAAGTTAAAGCGAAATTAGAAGAGCTTGGTTTAGGATTGCGTAAAGAAGACTAAACAATACTTTTCTAAAGCAGTTTAGATATAAAGGAGGGAACATCCATGGGTTACAGAAAACTTGGTCGTACAAGTTCTCAACGTAAAGCGTTATTGCGTGATTTGGCTACTGACTTAATCATCAACGAACGCATCGAAACAACTGAAGCACGTGCGAAAGAATTACGTTCTGTAGTTGAAAAAATGATTACTTTAGGTAAGCGTGGAGATTTACATGCTCGTCGTCAAGCGGCTGCATTTATCCGTCGCGAAGTAGTAACAACTACTGATGAGGAAGGTAACGAAACAACTTCATTTGCACTTCAAAAGTTATTTAATGATGTTGCACCGCGTTACACTGACCGTCAAGGCGGTTACACTCGCATCCTTAAAGTAGGACCTCGCCGTGGTGACGGTGCGCCTGTAGTAGTAATTGAATTAGTTTAATTACTAATTAATTCTTACTTGGGCAAGAGGGTGTCCGGTTCACCGGTTGAACCCGGGCCCCTCTATTTTTACACTGTTAAGAAAGGGTTGCCTTTTGAAAGCAGTGTATTTAAAGCATCGGTTTTCGCCTTCATGGCGGCAAATCGTGTTTTTCTAATCTTTATAAGGCACAGTGATGTGTCGATCAATGATTTATACGACAATAAAATGGCTTGAGCGTTATAATGAGCGGGTCACTTGTTGACGGCGTCTCGTCTAGCTCTCCGCACCTCATTCAACGAAACATGGAATTGAGCAGCCGTGTTTCTTGTACAAATGTAGAATTAAAGCGCATTTCTCTTGAATGAGGTGCGCGCTTTTTTATTTAATAACCTTATGAAAGCAAGGCGCCTGCGCTTTTCTTATATACATATACAAAAATAAAGTACGTTTCAATCTGCTATTTTTCGGATTTGTAAACGTGCCTTATTTTTATATATGTCACTTTGCACCAAAGGGTAGAAATGATGCATAAAACAGTGTAATTTAGTTAGTAGAGCAAGGAGAGGAGCCAAGATTAGTGACCGAGATTTTATCGTTTCAAAACGTTAGTTTTTCATATACACCAGATCAGCCTGATGCGCGCAAAGCCGTCCAAGATGTATCCTTTTCAATCAATGAAGGAGAATGGATTGCGATGGTCGGCCATAACGGTTCTGGTAAATCCACGATGGTCAAGTTAGTAAGCGGACTGCTTTTCCCTCAAGAAGGCGAAGTCCGTGTGATGAGAGATGTTTTAACAGAAGAGAATTTATGGGACATTCGTTCAAATATCGGAATGGTATTCCAAAACCCTGATAACCAGTTTGTTGGGGCCACTGTACAAGACGATGTCGCGTTTTCATTGGAAAATAGCGGCGTGCCATATAAAGAAATGGTGGAACGGGTTCATTCGTCCCTTGTTCAAGTAAAAATGGACAAGTTTCTGAATCATGAACCACATCATCTATCAGGTGGACAAAAGCAACGGGTGGCTATTGCAGGAGCACTTGCTATGCGGCCGAAATTACTGATATTGGATGAGGCGACTTCAATGCTTGACCCACAAGGGCGGGATGAAGTATTAAGAACCGTTCGTGCCTTAAGAGAAGAAATCGGGTTAACCGTGCTTTCAATCACGCATGATGTTGAAGAAGCGCTTTTTGCAGATCGGATACTATTCATGAATGATGGGAAAAAGTATGCGGAAGGAACTCCATCCGAAATTTTTGCCCTGGGCGATAAACTGGAGGAGTTTGGATTGGAACTGCCTTTTGCTATGCGAATGACTAAGCTGTTCCAGGAAAAAGGCGTACCTCTTGCAGGACAACATATGACAGAAGATGAGTTGGTGAATGATTTATGGACATCAAGCTTCAGCAAGTAAGCTATGCTTATTCAATGGGCACACCCTTTGAAAAGTTTGCTTTATTTGATGTAGATTTAACGATTCCTCATGGAACATATCAAGCAATCATAGGGCATACAGGTTCAGGGAAGTCAACAATTCTGCAGCACTTTAATGGCCTTCTGAAGCCATCTAAAGGCGAAGTACATATTGGAGAGCGTGTAATTGTTGCAGGTAAAAAGGCAAAAGAACTAAAGCCAATCCGCCAAAAAGTGGGCATTGTGTTTCAGTTTCCGGAGCATCAACTGTTTGAAGAAACAGTTTTAAAAGACATTATGTTCGGGCCGATGAATTTTGGCGTTTCTGAACAGGTGGCTGAGCAGCGGGCACGCGAATTAATCCAGCTTGTAGGTCTTCCAGACGATATTTTGAACAAATCACCCTTTGACTTATCAGGCGGACAAATGCGCCGTGTAGCGATTGCTGGGGTGCTTGCTATGGATCCGGAAGTGATTGTCCTGGATGAACCAACCGCAGGGCTTGATCCAAGGGGACAAAAAGAGATTATGGACATGTTCTATACTCTTCATAAAGAGCGTGGACTCACAACGATTCTCGTTACGCACAGCATGGAAGATGCAGCGAAATATGCTGATCGGATTGCCATTATGCATGAAGGGAAATGTGTTTTGACCGGAACGCCCCGCGAAATTTTCTCGGATGCCAAAACGCTCGAGAAGTATCGATTGGAATTGCCCCATATTGTTCGATTCCAATCAAAGATTGAGGAACGCATGAGTAAACCATTGTCGAAAATTTGTTTAACAGAGGAAGAGCTGGCAGAAGAAGTGGCACGTTCTTTGCGAGAGGAGCGTGATGGACAATGATGGATAAAATGATTTTTGGCCGATACATTCCCGGGGACTCATTCGTTCATCTACTTGACCCACGCTCCAAGCTTATTTTCGTATTTGCTTTTATAGTAGTTGTATTTTTGGCGAACAATGCCATTACATATGGTTTATTATTGGCTTTTACATTGCTTGTCATTTTAACGTCCAGAATCCGTTTATACTTTTTAATTAATGGCCTGAAACCGATCATGATTCTATTGGTCTTTACGTTCTTAATCCACATTCTCTTTACGAGAGAAGGGGATGTTGTTTTAGACCTTGGTTTTCTGAAAGTGTATGAAGAGGGACTAAGGCAAGGGATCTTCATTTCCATCCGCTTTTTGGTGCTTGTGTTCATGACGTCCATTTTGACGTTGACCACTTCACCAATTTCGATAACAGATGGAATTGAAGTATTGCTGAACCCGTTAAAAAAGGTGAAACTGCCTGTCCACGAGTTGGCTTTAATGATGTCCATCGCCCTTCGTTTTATTCCAACGCTAATGGACGAGACCGACAAAATCATGAAGGCACAGATGGCCCGGGGTTCCGACCTTAGCGCAGGTTCTTTAAAAGAACGTTTAAAAGCCGTTGTGCCCCTTCTTGTCCCGCTGTTTGTCAGTGCGTTTAAACGTGCCGAAGATTTGGCAACAGCCATGGAAGTACGTGGTTACCGAGGGGGAGAAGGGCGTACCCGCTACCGTCAACTAAAATGGGATTGGCGCGATACACTAAGCCTTGTCGTGCTGGCGGCAATGACGGCATTGTTGGTATTTTATCGTAATTAGTAAGCGAGGTGAGGTCCATTGCGGCGTTTAAAAGCAACCATAAGTTATGATGGCACCCTTTTTGCAGGCTATCAAGTTCAGCCGGGAGAACGCACGGTTCAGCTTGAAATCGAAAATGTATTAACGAAAATGCATAAAGGGAATCAAGTGAAAATCACTGCGAGCGGTCGTACGGATGCGAAAGTCCATGCTACTGGCCAGGTCATCCATTTCGATACTTCGTTGGAAATACCGGTTGAACGCTATAAAAAGGCGCTAAACGTCCAGTTGCCTCGGGATATTCGTGTGCTGGAAGTAGAGGAGGCAGACTCTGAGTTCCATGCGAGATATAGTGTATCAGGCAAGCGTTATCGCTATATTTGGAACTGTGAGGAGCAACAAAGCCCTTTCCGTAGACACTATACAGTTGAAACGAATGGAATAAAGCCGGATCTAGAAAAAATGCAGACTGCAGCGCAATTTATCATCGGGACGCATGACTTTTCATGCTTTTGCGCGGCCAATACAAGTGTAGTGGATAAAGTGCGTACAGTAAATGCTCTCAACTTCTCGTGGCATGATGAAGAACTTCATATGACAATCGAGGGCAATGGATTTTTATATAATATGGTCCGCATTATTGCCGGAACGTTGTGGGAAGTCGGTATTGGAAAAAAAGATTCGAATGAATTGCAGTTAATTATTGCATCAATGGACCGTGGAAAGGCGGGCAAAACAGCGCCAGCACACGGTTTATACCTGGAAAAGGTGTTTTATTAAAGGAAATACAACATCTCCAGGTGTTTTGTTTTTTTTCTTGACGAAAACGTAAAAATGTTATAAGATGACATATGGTATTTTCATTACCACCACAAATAAGCCCCGAAACTTATGAAGTGTATATAATGAAAAATAACGGTAATCGAATCGATTAGGAGGATATATAAATGCGTACAACATTCATGGCTAAAGGTCACGAAGTAGATCGCAAATGGTTAGTAGTAGACGCAGAAGGCCAAACTCTTGGACGTTTAGCTTCTGAAGTAGCTGCTATCTTACGCGGTAAACATAAACCAACATTCACACCAAACGTAGACACAGGTGACTACGTAATCGTAATCAATGCAGACAAAATTCATTTAACAGGCAACAAATTAGAAGGTAAAATTTATTACCGTCACACTCAATTCTCTGGTGGTTTAAAAACACGTACTGCTGGCGAAATGAAAGAAAAATACCCAACACAAATGATCGAATTAGCAGTAAAAGGGATGCTTCCTAAAAACTCTTTAGGACGCAAAATGTTCGGTAAACTTAACGTTTACGCTGGAGCAGAACACCCACATGCAGCACAAAAACCGGAAAGCTATACGCTTCGCGGATAATTATTAAGAGGAGGATATACCCTTGGCACAAGTTCAATATATCGGCACAGGTCGCCGTAAAAGCTCAGTAGCTCGCGTACGTTTAGTACCAGGCGAAGGTAAAATTGTTATCAACAACCGCAGCATCGAAGAGTACTTACCATTCGAAACGTTGCACTTAATCATCAACCAACCATTAGAAGCAACTCAAACTAAAGGTAGCTATGATGTATTTGTAAACGTAAACGGTGGTGGCTTCACAGGTCAAGCTGGAGCAATCCGTCACGGTATCGCTCGTGCGTTACTTCAAGTTGACCCAGATTTCCGTCCAGCACTTAAAACTGCAGGTTTACTAACTCGTGACCCACGTATGAAAGAACGTAAAAAATACGGTCTTAAAGGCGCGCGTCGTGCACCTCAGTTCTCAAAACGTTAATCAAGCGTTATATCAACGTTTTCAAACCCTTTCTCAAGTTTTTGGGAGAGGGTTTTTTATGTTGAGAATTCATCAACATCAAATCAATACCCTTTTGAATAATAATGCCTTCGAAAGATACTAGTCTTAAAATCCTTCAATTCTTTAACTTAAAAGCTCCTTTATTGCACTAAAACCCTGCTAGCTGAAGATAAAGAAATGCAAAAGCTTCCGAAAGATATATATAAGTATAGAGATAAGTGGGAATAAAGAAAAAGACCGAAATGATCCGGTCTTTTCTGTCTAGAATTTAAATTTGCTAATTTCTTCTCTTAGCTCTTCCGCAAGAACACTCAAAGATGTAGCGGATGCAGTAATCTCTTGTGTCGTGGCCAGCTGTTCTTCGGATGCTGAGGCCACATTTTGGGAGTTTGAAGAAGTGTTTTGGGCAATCTCTGTTAAAGAATGGATGGTTGTATTGACTTGTTGGGAGGAAGCGGCCATTTGTCCAGCAGAAGTGAAGACTTCTTCAATTTTCTCAGAAACTAGTCGAATGGATTCCAGAATGCTCTCAAATGTTTCTCCCGCCTCTGCAATGACATCTGTTCCGTTTTCTACTTCTTTTGTCCCTTGATCCATTGATTCAACAGCTATCATCGTATCATTTTGAATTTGAAGAATCAGCTGCGTGATACTGTCCGCGGAAAGTTTTGATTGCTCAGCCAGCTTGCGAACTTCCTCAGCAACTACCGCAAACCCCTTCCCATGTTCTCCGGCTCGTGCAGCTTCAATCGCTGCATTCAACGCCAATAAATTGGTTTGGTCTGCAATGCTTGTAATGACTTCAACGATTTGTCCAATTTCTTTGGAGCGTACTTCAAGGTTTGTGACCAGTTTGGAAGTGGTGCCAACGGAGTTCTTGATCGCCTCCATCTGATTTACGGCTTTCTGAATGCTTGTATGCCCTTCTATAGCCTGTTTTGTTGTGTTTTGTGATTCATTCGCTGCTCCAGCAGATGTTTCGGCAATTTCCTGCATGCCAATGGAAACATCATTCATCGCACGGAGAGATTCCCTAGCGCTTTGAGAAGCCGTTTCAGCACCCGCAGCGATTTCTTGAATAGACATAGTTACTTGTTCTGTGGAAGCGGAAGAGTGCTCAGCAGAAGAAGCAAACTGTTCGGAAGATGCTGCTAATTGGTTTGTGGTCTCCGAAACTTTGGTCATCAGAGCTTTTAAATTTGTTGTCATAGTATTGGTAGACCGTATCAGTCGGCCCATTTCATCCTTGGATACTGTTTCAGGCATATTGCCGCGCAGATCACCTTTTGCGATTGCTTCCAAACGTTCCACTACCAACGAAATCGCTTTGGAAATATTATTGGCATTATATAGAGCTACGGCAATTGCAGCGACAATGGCTAAAACTGAAGTGACCAAAATGACAACTTCAGCCTGTAAAGCAGATGACTGCAATTCAAGTGTTTTGTCTTTCATCTGGCTATTTTGAAGTTCAACTACATTGACCCATGCATCGATTGCTTCCTGACTATAAAGAAGACATCTTTCCTCCATCAAACGAATGGCTCCATCCCGATCGCCACGATCATAAAGAGGAATAATCTCTTCCGTTACAAGCACTCTCCATCGGACTGTCTTTTCTTGTGCATCCTTAAAAGCACTTTTCACTTCGCTTGTGAAGCGGCCGGTTGAGATGGCTTCTTGAAGAGCCTTATCCGTTTCAATCGCCTTGTCCGTCTCTTCCAAAAATTTCACTTTAAATTCTTCTCTATTAAAAAGAACATAATCACGTGCAATTTTTGCCCGATTGACTACACTAAATTTCATGGAATTGGAAGATTCCAAAAAGGCTATATCGTTTGAGCTTATATCTTTAAAATCATTAGAAAAAGAATAAATCGTTCTGTAGCTGTTAATGGCCATTACCAATAAAATGATTAAAACAACAGCAAAACCTGCTAGAATCTTCCCCTTAATACTTTTCATCATAATCTCCTCTAATATATTGCGGTCTATGCAGAGGAAAGGAAACGCTTTCCACCTTCTCTGCTAAAAACAAATATATCATTAGAGATAAAACTTTACACCCATTTTTTTATAAATATCTATAACTTTTTAACCTAAAAAATAGTATTTTATATTAAATTGTAAATAAAATTGGTAATTATGTTGAAGATATATTGTTGGTTGGAATAAGGAATGGCTGGAGTATAAAAAGTACACAATTCAAGGGTATACTAACGCAAAACAGAGGCAGGGCTGCAGTAATTTCTTTTCCATTTCAACATGTTCCGCGCGGTTTCGGACATGCTAATGAAAAGGAGGCGAGAACATGGCAAGAAGGAACCGAAATAAAATTCTCGTACCGGAAGCAAGACAAGGCCTTGATGAATTAAAGGCAAAGGTTGCCGGTACGACCGATCCCGAGCGAGCTAAGTTTGAAATTGCGGAGGAAGTTGGCGTTCCCTTAAAAGAAGGATATAATGGAAAGCTGACGTCCGAGCAAGCCGGAAAAGTAGGCGGCCGCCTTGGGGGAAGCATGGTGAAGGAACTTGTCAAGATGGCGCAGGAAAACCTTCGCAACAACCAATAAAAAGATGAAAAAAGCTTCTTTCTTCAATGTGAAAGAAGCTTTTAGTATGGTACAACTATTTAAAGGGATTTTTCCACTCCATCAGCACACCGTAATTATGGGATTCTTTATCCTCCAAATAATTCTCCACTACCGTGATCGGCAGCCGTCCACACTTTAATAGAAACGAAATGACTGGGTCGTGTATTTCATGGCTGACAACTTTATCGACGTATTCTTGAGCGGACAAATCGCCTGCGTGTTTATGATATCCAGGCATCCTGCCGCCGCCCAGAAGACGCTCTAGTCCACTATTCACCACTACATGATACATGGCTTGCATCATGATTTTCCCAAGGCTTAAAGACCGAAATGCGGGGCGAACACTAATATCCACTATATAAAGTGTATCCCCGTTACAATCATGATTCCGGATATATCCATCATCTGTTGCTTCAGACCAAGTATGGGACGGACGGGAAGAATCGAATGAAATGCATACGCCAGTGATTGAGCTGACAATCTGACTATTCATCTCAACACATAAAGCACCTTCCGGGAATAAGGCAACATGATTTGTTAATTGTTCTTTGTTCCACCACAATTCAGAAGGAAAAGGCGGAGGAAAACATTCGGCTTGAATCGCGATTAATTCATCAAAATCGTTTTCTGTATAATTGCGAACAACAATTTTCATGGGCGTTCCATTATAAAATAACCACTGCTCGTTTCGATACATACTAGATGCCCCCTATTTAAAAGGTATTTCAAAATCAGGGTAAAGATCGATTCGCCGATCGCGCCAAGTTGTAACAGAACCTTTTTCGCGTACTTGGTAGAGAAGATTTAAATCCAGGTCGGCTGTAATAAGCATGTCTTGATTAATTTCACCTTCCGCCAACAAACCTTTTGGAGGAAACGGGATATCATTTGGTGTAATAATGGCGGCTTGCCCGAAGTTGGCGCGCATAAAATCAACTGTTGGCAGTGCACCTACTGTCCCAGTCAACACGACATACACCTGATTCTCGATTGCGCGGGCGTGACTTGTATAACGTACACGATGGAAGCCATGACGATCATCCGTACAAGAAGGGCAAAAAATGACATCCGCCCCTTTTGCCCTAGCCATTCGAACAATCTCCGGAAATTCAATGTCATAACAAGTCAACAGAGCGATCGTTCCCTTATCCGTTTCGAACACCTCTAGACCGTCGCCTTTCGACATATTCCACTCATGCACTTCGGTCGGGGTAATATGAAGCTTCTCCTGGGTGCCTATTCGTCCATCGGGATAAAATAAGTGCGCGGAATTTCGAAGTTTTCCATTCACTTCGACCACATGTGTTCCCGCAATAATATGGAGGTTATATTGTTTGGCCAACTTAGAAAATAAAGTGCGGTACTGATTCGTAAAAGAAGGTAAATCATCAATGGTTAAAACATGTCCGTTTTTCCCTTTGATTGAAAGCAATTGAGTGGTAAAAAACTCAGGAAATAAGATAAACTCCGTATCAAATTCCAATGCTGCTTTAATATAGTGTTCGCTTTGATGAGCAAAATCCTCAAATGACTCGATTGTATGTAAATGATATTGCACAGCGGAAACTCGTAGTTTCATAAGTCATTCCCCCACTTATTGAGATATGGCTATTATATGGTATTTATTGGGCGTGTGGAAGAAGAGAAATGTATGGCATTGCCAGAAAAGCCGGTTGTAATTTGGTATCCTACTGTATAAAATATACGCCGAGGCGTATTTGAATTAATAGAAGAGAGGGACACCATGCAAGCCGTTTTATCTTTGAAAAAATATTTAAAGCCCTATGTGGCGTTTGCATTGATTGCACCATTATTGATGGTGCTGGAAGTGAGCATGGATTTGGTTCAGCCTACCATCATGCAGCATATTATCGATCGAGGCATTGCCGCAGGGGATACATCCTATGTGGTGAAAATGTTTGGATTAATGATTCTTTGTGCAATCATCGGTTTAATAGGGGGTGCGGGATGTTCGATTTATGCATCCAAGACCGCCATCAATTTTGCGGCGGACATTCGGCAGGAATTATATGAAACCATTACATATTTTTCGAATAAAAATAAAGATCATTTTACACTTGGAAAACTCATAACCAACATAACAAGCGATGTAGAAATGCTGCAGCGGGCGTTGACAATGCTGCTGAAGGTTTTTGTGCGTGGCCCGTTAACATTTATGGGGGCCATCTTGATTGTTTTTCTGACAGCACGAGAGTTATTTCCAATATTATTGGTTGTTGTGCCAATCTTGGCAATCGCCATCATCTATTTTTCAAAAATCTCCGGGAAAATGTTTTTAAAGGTCCAGGAGGCAGTGGATGCGGTCAACACTCGCGTTCAAGAAAATTTGGCGGGAATACGCGTCATTAAAGCCTACAACCGCAAACAGCATCAAATTGAACAGTTCACAGCGGTGAATGGGGCGCTAATGAGACGCAACATTCATGCAGAGCAAATCATCGGCATTTTAATGCCTTTAACAGTATTTGTTGTTAATATGGGAATTATAGCTGCGTTATGGCTGGGTGCCATTAAAGTAGAAAACGATACAATTGAAGTAGGGATGATTTTAGCCTTTATCAACTATTTAATGATGATTATGGGCGGTTTAATGAGCTCTACGCACGTACTAATGCTAATTGCACGGGCTGTTCCGAGTGCAAATCGAATCGATGCCGTGTTAAAGGAAAAATCGGAAATACACAATAATGAACAACCATTCACCGGTTCCATTAAAGGAGCGGTGACATTCGAAAATGTAAGCTTTGCGTACAATAAAAACAGTGAACCCGTGTTGAAGAATATCTCTTTCAAGGCCAATGCCGGGGAAACCATCGGAATCATAGGGATGACGGGAAGCGGAAAAACAACCATCGTGCAATTGATTCCCAGACTCTATGATGCCGACCAAGGGGTTATTAAAATAGATGACCGCCCAATTGAGCAATATGACTTACAAGCGTTGCGCGCGGCAATTGGCTATGCACCTCAAAAGGCGACGTTATTTTCAAGAACAATCGAGGAAAATGTTAAGTATGGGGATGAAAGTGCCAGCTTGGAGGAGTTAATCGAAGCATTGGAATCTTCGTGTGCCCTGGAATTTGTAGAAAAGTTTGAGGACAAAGCGCAGTACACGGTGGCACAAGGCGCGGCCAACTTATCCGGAGGCCAAAAGCAGCGGTTGGCAATGGCGCGTGCTTTTATTCGAAAACCTGCTATTTTAATACTGGATGATACCACTTCGGCAGTTGATAGCATCTCGGAGAGCAAAATTCAAAATGCGATCAAGGAAAACTTCAAGGATAGTACGAAATTCATTATATCATCCAAGGTTTCATCGATTCGTCATGCAGATAAAATTTTGGTGTTGGATGATGGCGAGATTGTTGGACAGGGAACGCATGATGAACTGTTGGAAGCGAATCCTGCATATCAGGAAATTGTTTCAACCCAGTTGGTAAGAGGGGGGACTTTAAATGAATAAACCTGGTGCACGCCCTGCAGGACCTCGACCAGTTGGAAGGCATCCAGGACCAAGATTCAATGGTCCTGCCGAGAAAGCAAAAAATCAAAAAGCCACGCTGGACCGAATTTGGACCTATTTAAAAAACCAGCGTTTCGGCTTGATTAGTTCCGTCGTTTTCGTCATTCTGTCGTCGACTTTAAGTTTGCTGGGTCCCTTGATGATTGGAATCATTATTGATGAGCATATTTTAACAGGGGATGTTGAAGGTGCCATCCGTATGACTTTGGTTTTGGCGGGAATCTATATTGTGGCCGCGGCATTTGCCTGGCTGCAGACTTTTGTCATGATTCGGGTAGCTCAAAACACGATTAACCAATTGCGTCAGCATTTGTTTGAACAGTTTCAATCCTTGCCAATCTCATTTTTCGATAAACGGCAACAGGGCGATTTGATGAGTCGCATGACCAATGATATTGAAAATTTGAATGCTGCTTTATCGCAAAGCGTTATTCAAATCGTTTCAACCGTTTTAACAGTAGTGGGAACGGGAATTGCAATGTTTGCTTTAAACGGGGTATTGGCCGTTGTGACATTGCTAGTGATTCCCATTATTATTTGGTCCACAAAACAGATTATTAAGCGGAGCAGCAAGAACTTTGTAGCACGTCAGAGGGATTTGGGCAATTTAAATGGCTTTATTGAAGAGACCGTTTCAAATGCCAATATTACAACACTATTTGGAAAAGAACAAAAGACAATCGAGCAATTTAAAGAAGCCAATGAAAAACTTCGCGCTTCAGCGTTAAAGGCAGATATTGCATCCGGCTTTCTTGGTCCCATCAATAACTTTATCAATAACCTGGGGATTGGTTTGGTCATTGGCGTTGGTGCATTCATGGCAATTGGCGGCTATGGCGTCACGGTTGGAGTCATTGCTTCTTTTGTTACATATACAAGACAATTTTTCCGTCCGATCAACCAATTGTCGAATTTATTGAATACTTTCCAATCCGCGGTTGCCGGGGCGGAACGGGTGTTTGAAATACTGGATGAGCAACGAGAGGCGGCGGATGTTCCGAACGCTATTTCAAAAGATCACTATGACGGGGAAGTTGAGTTCCAGAACGTTCGCTTTTATTACCAGAAAAGCAAACCCGTACTGCATGATCTCACGTTTCATGCAAAAGCCGGAGAAACCATTGCGCTTGTTGGACCGACTGGGTCTGGGAAAACATCGATTATTCAGCTCATCAACCGTTTTTACGATGTGCAGCATGGAGAAATAAAAATAGATGGCCAAAATATTGCGAAATATAAAATTGAAAATCTGCGCGGCCATATTGGCGTCGTTTTGCAGGATACGTATTTATTTTCGGGAACAATCCGGGAAAATATCCGTTATGGCAAGCTGCAGGCAACCGATGAAGAGGTGGAACACGCTGCAAAAATTGCTTATGCACACAATTTTATTAAATACTTGCCACAAGGCTATGACACAATCCTTGTGTCGGGAGGCATGAACTTAAGCCAGGGGCAACGCCAGTTAATCGCCATTGCGCGGGCCATTCTGGAAGACCCGGACATTCTGATTTTGGATGAAGCGACATCCAGCGTTGATACGATGACAGAGGTACAAATCCAAAAAGGCCTGCATAACTTAATGAAAGGAAGGACTAGCTTTGTCATTGCCCATCGGTTGAAAACGATTGAAAATGCTGATCAAATCTTGGTGATTAAAGATGGGTGTATTCTGGAGCAGGGCAATCATGATTCCTTAATGGCGAGAAACGGTTTCTATTCTTCTTTGCAGCACGAATTGCAAGTACAGTGAAATTTGAATGGCAGAAATAATTGGGACACGCTAAACATACGATGATTTAGCGTGTTCTTTATTATTTTGATGAACAATGAATTAAAGTACTTTACGCATACTCGTCCATTTTTTTGCGTATAGTAGTGCAAAAGGTTGCAAAGGCGGTGTAAATGTTTGAAAAGATGGATTGCACTAGGTGTCATTTTATTGGCCTGTTTGGGACTGGTTTTTTATGAGACAAGCGCCTCCGATCGAAGTTTCTTTTTGCCTGAACCATTAGGCGGCGTTAAAATTGTAATCGATGCAGGGCATGGCGGAATTGATGGTGGTGCATCATCCGGGGAAGTGGTTGAAAAAGATATCACACTTGCGATTGCTGAAAAGGTTCAAAAGCAATTGAAGCGTTTAGGTGCTGAAGTAGTGATGACGCGTACAACAGATGGAGATGTCATAGAGGAACATGCGCCAAGCGAGGAATTTGGAACGCTGCGCGAAAGAAAAAAGCAGGATATCTTCTTGCGTGCGGATCTTGTGAAATCAAATAAACCTGATATTTTCTTGACTATTCATGCAAATGCAATACCTGAGGAAAAATGGCGGGGTGCACAAGTGTTTTACCATAAAGATGGACATCCCAACAGTGAATTGCTTGCAAAATCCATACAATCGACGATTAAAGAATCGCTTCAAAATACCGATCGTGAAGCATTGGCCATTAAACAAATCTATCTATTAAAGAAGACGGAAGTGCCTTCCGTATTAATTGAAACAGGTTTCTTGAGCAATAACGAAGAACGCCAATTGTTGTCCAGCAAGGATTATCAAGAAAAGATGGCGACAGCTATTGTAGATGGCGTTGAAGGATATGTAAGTTTGGAGTTTGAATAAGATCGAATTATTGTTATGTATGAAATAGTTGCTTATTGCCTTAGCCAATCTGCAAAACAGTACATAATGATAAGTTGCTCTAAACCATTCACAGTGATTGTGAATGGTTTTTTAATTTTGTTAACAAGTTTTCACGCTACTGTAAAGAATATGGACCCATTGATAATAGTTGTAAAAAGTCCCCCGATACGCTGTTTTCACCAAATTAATATGGTTGAATAGATGTAGTTATATGAAGGAGGTCTATGTATGGGCTACATCGAACTGATGGATATTTCAAAGTCTTACAACAAGCAAAGCGATGTATTGAATGGTATCGACTTACAGATAGAAAAAGGTGAATTTTTTGTTCTGGTCGGTCCCTCGGGTTCGGGGAAAAGTACATTGCTTCGCATGATTGCAGGGCTTGAAGATATTTCTGGAGGCACGCTGAAAATTAACGGAAATATTGTGAACCATCTTCCACCAAAGGACCGCAATCTTTCAATGGTATTTCAAAACTACGCACTCTATCCACACTTAACAGTTGAACAAAATATACTATTCGGGCTTAACGCCAAAAAAATCGATAAAGCAACTCAAAAGAAAAGACTTTTAGAAACTGCGGAGATGATGGGGTTAAGTGACTTGCTAAAGCGAAAGCCGCGTGAGCTATCCGGAGGTCAAAGGCAGCGAGTTGCCTTGGCGCGCGCAGTGGTTAGTGATGCCCCCCTTTGTTTGATGGACGAGCCTCTATCGAACCTGGATGCAAAGTTACGGGCAAATATGAGAATTGAAATTCGCCGTTTGCAAAAGAAACTGGGCCTAACGATGATTTATGTAACGCATGACCAAGTTGAAGCCATGACAATGGGAGATCGCATCATGGTATTAAACGATGGGATCATTCAGCAAGTAGGCGAACCGATTGCACTTTACAATAAACCGTCCAACTTATTTGTTGCGACGTTTATAGGGTCGCCGAAGATGAATTTAGGGAAGGCCAAGTTAAAGGAATCAAACCTTGTTATAGAAGATGTCTTTACTATTCCATTTAACCATGAGCAAATACTGGCAAAGTTTCAAAATCGCCAATTGGTGGTTGGGATCCGAGCGGAACATATCCCTCATGGAGCTGAAAAGGATGGAGTCCAAACGGTTGAAATTGTTAATGTGGAACAGCTGGGAAATGAAACATTGATTTCTTTTGAAGTGGGGTCAAAACTCTGGACAGCAAAATGGCTAGGGCAATGGCTCGTTGGTGTGGGCGATCGAGTGCCAGTACAAATTTCAGTAGAGAATATGTGCTTCTTTGACGAGGACACGGGGAACTTGATTCAAGCGGCAACATCCTCTCTTAAACGGGAGGTTGTAGCAATATGAATATGAGCAATCCGATGATTGAATCGACGGAAATCCCGGAGATTAACTATGAAAGTGTAAAAAGAAAACAACGAATAAGAACTTTTGCAAAAGGGATGCTGTTTTTATTGCCTTCCCTCCTATTATTTGGCGTGTTCTTATTTTATCCTTTGTTTAAAACGCTATATTTGAGTTTCTTTTTAACGAATGCGCGTGGTGAAACAACGGTATTTGTTGGACTGCAGAACTATTTGGGGATGTTTGCTTCCCCTATATTTCATCAAAGCATGAAATCAACATTTTTATTTGTCCTTTACACCGTACCCACGACAATTATCATTGCCTTGTTTTTAGCGGTTTTGGCAAATGAGAAACTAAAAGGAATTGGTTTTTTCAGAACCATTTTCACATCCACGATGGGAATTTCGGTAGCGGCTGCATCGGTATTTTGGTTATACCTGTTCCATCCATCAATCGGTTTTATCAATGGAATTCTCGAAATGATTGGAATGGAATCCATTGGATGGCTGACGGATCCGAAATGGGCATTGATCGCTGTTGCCGTAACAACCATTTGGATGAATCTCGGGTTTACCTTCCTCGTTTTGCTTGGTGGTCTTCAGTCGATTGATTCCTACTTATATGAAAGCGCAGATATCGATGGTGCAAGCTATTTTTATAAATTAAGAAGAATTACGATTCCGATGTTATCGCCAACTTTATTCTTTGTTATTACAGTAACCATTATTAATGCTTTTCAAACATTTGGACAAATCGATATTTTGACGCAGGGTGGTCCTCAAAATACTACGAACCTGATCGTTTATTCGATTTACCGCGAAGCCTTTACCAACTACCAGTTTGGTACAGCCAGTGCGCAGGCAATCGTCCTTTTCGTCATCATCCTGATTATGACGATCATTCAATTTAAACTTGGTGAAAGGAAGGTTCATTATCAATGACCATGCCAATCAGCAAAAAAATACTATTTTATTTCTTGCTTTCCATTTCGGCACTTGTCGTCTTCGCCCCGGCGTTATTGGCCTTTGTCATGAGTTTTATGGATAACAAGGACATTATGACGGGAAGCCTTCCCCAATCATTATCTTTTGATAATTATATTAAAGCTTTTGAGCAGTTTCCGTTATTGAAATATTTGCTCAATAGTTTCATTGTGGCCATTGCGATTACAATTGGACAGCTGATTTTATCGAGTTTGGCTGCCTATGCCTTTGTATTCCTGGAGTTTAAAGGCAGGGACCTCTTGTTTTTCTTGTTTATCGCTACGATGATGGTTCCATTTGAAGCATCCATTATCCCGAATTTCCACATTATCCGGGATTTAGGTTGGATCGATCAATATCCCGGTTTAACTGTACCGTTTTTCGCAACTGCTTTCGGTACGTTCCTGCTTAGACAAAACTTTAAACAAATTCCGAAAGAGTTAAGGGAAGCAAGTCAAATTGCCGGAATGGGCGATTTCAAATTCTATTTAAAGGTCGTTTTGCCCGTTGCTAAAACCAGCCTGGTCACTTTAGGGGCTTATGGGTTCCTAACTTCATGGAATATGTATTTATGGCCATTGCTATCAACGACGAATGACACAGTAAGAACGGTTCAGATCGGGTTGAAACAGCTTCAAACACAAGAGCAGTTGAACGACTGGGGAGTCATTATGTCGGGTGCGATTATCGTCATCATTCCAACGATGATTCTGTTGTTCCTGGGACAGAAACAATTACAAAAAGGCTTAACAGAAGGAGCTATTAAATAAGGTTTATACCTTTTGTAAAAGAAAGGATAAATAGATAAATGAGACAGAAAAAGGAGTATGGAAAATGAGAAAACATTTTTTAACATCTTTTATGATGTTGTTGCTAGTGGTATTTTTAGCAGCATGCAGCTCAAATGAAAGTTCAAGCGGAGAAACAGAAGTAGAAGCTGAATCTTCAGATACAAAAGAAAAACAAGTTGTCACGTTCTGGCACTCAATGGGTGGCGCTGGACAAGAGGCATTAAATTCAATTGTTGAATCTTTTAACAGTTCGCAAGATGAAATTCAGGTTAATGCAGAATACCAAGGGGAATATGATGAATCCTTAACTAAATTCAATGCAGTAGCTGGTACCGATAGTGCTCCATCAATGATCCAAACGTTTGAAATTGGTACAAAATCGATGATTAACAGTGGCCAAATTACGCCAATCCAAGAGTTTATCGATGCAGATGGGTATGATATGAGCGGCTTGGAAGAAAATATCGTTAATTATTATTCATTGGATGGTACGTTCTATTCAATGCCATTCAACTCTTCAACACCAGTAATGTATTACAATAAAGAGGCTTTTGAAGCAGCAGGTCTTGATCCGGAAGCTCCCCCTGCAACATTTGAAGAAATTATCGAAGCAAATAAGGCAATTGTCGAATCTAATCCGGATATGAAAGGCTTTGCTCTTCAAGCTTATGGCTGGTTATGGGAGCAACTTCTAGCGAACCAAGGTGCTTTATTGTTAAACAACGACAATGGCCGTACAGGAACGCCAACTGAAATTGGCTGGACGGAAGAAGAAGGAAAGTCGATCTTTAATTGGGTAAAACAAATGGTGGATGATGGAACATTCGCAAACTATGGAACAAACGGAGATAACATGATGGCTGGTTTCTTGGCTGGCGATGTAGCGATGTTCCTGCAATCTTCTGCAAGCTCAAGAGATGTTATCGATAATGCGCCATTTGAAGTGGGAATCGCTTATTTACCACACCCTGAAGATAAAGAACGCCAAGGTGTTGTTATTGGCGGAGCAAGTCTTTGGATGATTGATGGCAAGCCGGAAGAAGAGCAAAAAGCGGCATGGGAATTCATGAAATACTTGCAAACTCCGGAAGTACAAGCCGAGTGGCATGTTGGTACAGGATACTTTGCCATTAATCCAGCTGCTTATGAAGAACAAACAGTAAAAGATGCATATGCAGAAAAACCGCAATTACAAGTAACAGTTAATCAATTACAAGATACAAAAGCTTCTTATGCAACTCAAGGTGCTTTGATGGATATGCTGCCAGAAGGCCGTAAAATCATGGAGACTGCACTTGAAAAGGTATATAATGGCGGAGAAGTAGATGAAGCTTACAACACGGCTGTTGAACAATTCAATGCAGCGATCGAACAGGCAAATGCTGCACGCGGTGAATAGAAAATAGATGAATAAGTAAAGGGTTAAGGGAATAAAGCGAGTCAGCACTCGTTTTATTCTCTTTCTAATTTATAAAAAAGTTCATGATATACATAGAATGACTGAAAAGGGGTGGACTCTATATGCACAAAAAACAAATCACGATTTCAATCATCATGCTATTTCTAATCGTTGCGGTATTCTGGTTTGTCGAGGTGGAGAATATAGAAGCGGAACCCGGTATAGTTGAAATACCTAAAATTTTTGCGCATCGTGGGGCAGTGGATCGTTTTAATGAAAGTACAATTACGTCCTATAAAATTGCGAGTGGAGAAAAAGTCGATGCTCTTGAATTGGATTTACGAATGACGAAAGACGGGAAATTGATTGTCATGCATGATGAAACGATTGACCGTACAACCAATGGAAGCGGAAAAGTGAGTGAAATAACCCTAAAAGAAGTTAAGTCCTACGAAACAGTCGGTGAATATAACAACCGGGCAACCAAGGAGAAAGTCCCCACTTTAGAAGAAGTTTTCCAAACCTTTGGAAGCTCACAGAATTATTATATTGAAACTCGATTAGTAGATGGTAAAACACTCATGGAAGAAGAGTTGGTGCAATTGCTGGCAAAGTATAATTTGCTGCATAAAAAGAAGGTGGCCATTCAATCTTTTTCTGAAGAAAGTCTGAAGAAAATGGGGCAACTGGCACCACAATTACGTTTAACGCTGTTGTTTAAAAGAGGACATTTTAATTTGGATAAAGCATTAGCGGTTGATTTTCCTGTTATTGGCCTTGAGTCTAGCGATGCGACGGTAAAAACAGTGAATGCGCTACATAGTAAGGGAAAGGAAGTTCATGTTTTTTTCAACCATGCTGAAAAGATGAAAGAGCAACAGGCGAAAATGAAAGAATTAAATGTCGATGGTTATTTTACGGATGACATTTCCTATACGAAGCAATTATTGAACTCCATTAAGCAGTAGCCTGATTCGATTTCATTAAGCGGTAATAGTGGAGTGCAAGTCAAATAAGTAGTACAATAACACCATGTTATACTAGCATAAGAAACAAAATAGGGGAGTGTTTCAGGTGATTAACGAACAACAAGTCCGTGAAGTGTTAGGGAAGTTGGAAGATCCTTTTTTACATAGAACGTTTGCTGAAACAAATGGCATCATAAACGTATCCATTAAAGAAGAAAAAAATCATGTGAGCGTGAAAGTGGCTATTGCGAAAACGAATACACCGGAGCAAATGCAGCTGCAAATGAAAATTGTAGAGGTGTTAAAAGAAGCGGGAGCGTCAACTGTCGGTATCCGCTTTGAAGAGTTATCTGCGGAAATGTTGGAGCAATTCCGCGGAACTGCTACAGAGGCTGAAGTACATGATCTATTATCACCATTATCATCCGTTCAATTTATCGCGATTGCCTCAGGAAAAGGAGGCGTCGGAAAATCGACCGTGTCTGTAAACCTTGCTGTGGCACTAGCTCGCTTGGGGAAAAAAGTAGGTTTGATTGATGCGGACATTTATGGTTTTAGCGTTCCGGATATGATGGGCATCCAGGAAATGCCTGTGGTGAAAGATGATCGAATCTACCCGGTAGAACGAAAAGGCGTAAAAGTTATTTCCATGGGATTCTTTGTTGAGAACAATGCACCTATTGTTTGGCGCGGCCCTATGCTTGGGAAAGTATTGGATCAATTCTTCCGTGATGTAGAATGGGGAGATATCGATTACTTGCTGCTTGACCTGCCGCCAGGAACTGGAGACGTGGCACTGGATATTCACCAAATGCTGCCGTCTTCAAAAGAAGTGATTGTGACAACTCCACACCCAACAGCAGCCTTTGTTGCAGCTCGCGCGGGTGCTATGGCGTTGCAAACAAACCATGATATTTTGGGCGTTATTGAAAACATGGCATGGTACGAATCGAAATCTGGTGAGCGTGAATATGTATTTGGTAAGGGTGGCGGACCCAAACTTGCGGAAGAGTTGCGTACAGATTTATTAGGGCAAATCCCACTCGGTCAACCGGATTGGACAAATGAAGATTTTGCCCCTTCTGTTTATGAAGAGGATCACCCAACCGGTAAAATCTACTTGGAAGCAGCGCAAAACATCATAGATAAGCTTTCAAAATAATTAGAACAAAAAAGGAGTGGTCTCGAAAGTTTTGCTTTTCGAGATCACTCCTTTTATCAGTTCACACTATGAGCCGCCGCCTGATTTGTCAGAACCGCCGCCACCACCGCCGGATTCACCGCCTGATTTTCCACCACCGCCGCCGGATTCCTGTGTTTCTCCACTTTTCTTGATTAGTTCCTGCCATTTTGTTTGCAGAAGAGGACTCTCGATTGTCTCCATTACCACCTGTTCCATTTGCTTGCGCATCGCTGCACTCTTTAGGATGGTTTCAAGTTCTTTTTGCATCTCAGCTTGTCCAAAAAAGGAAATTAAATCTTCCTGGTAGGTAGAGTCTTTTATGAGTTCTTTCATAATCTTGGTTTGTTCCGCACTCATGCTTTTTGCCATCTTTTCTTGAAATGTTGGATCTTCAAACTGCTTCTTCCAAAAATCTTTGGCTTTGTCGGAGAGCATGGTATCGTTAATAGCCGTTTTTACTTCGTCATTTTCAAGAACTAAAAGATCGCGGAAACTCGGATCCTGCAATAGCTGGCGAACTGCCGCTTTCCCTTCCTCGGTTTGTATGGAATCCATCATTATCTTTTTTACTTCTTCATAGGAAAGTGTTGTATTGGCTGGCTCGGAACAGCTGGCGAGTATAAGAACGACGAACATTATGGAAAGTATACGATTAAACATTAATCTCAGTCCTTTCTTAAAGGCTCTCTTTAGATTATTGTTCACAATCTTGGACATAATATGTATCCGACTGCGATAGCTTTTTTATGTTTGCATTGGTAAAATATAGTTTGATGCTTTTGATGAATTTTTAGAGCCATTTTCTTGTGCTGGGGAATTCTGTAGAGTGCATCGGTATCTCTCCTTGTTTTAGTTGAGAGATGCTATACGCCGAGACATAGATAAAAATGGGGGACATCAAGTCGTGACAATACGAAATTGGGTAAAATTTTTCTTAATGTGCATGCTAATAGGCGGTGTTGTAACGGGGATTGCGGGAATCATTATTCGTTGGAACTTCTTCCAGCCTTATTTGGCTGCAGGTGAGTTTGGTGAATTCATCGCTGCTTTCGGTTGGATGATTTTATTGGGTTGTACTATGAGTGTTATCGCCCAAGCAGGATTTTTTGCGTATCTGACACTGCATCAAGTAGGCGTGGGAATTTTCAAGACTTTAACTTTGTGGAATTGGGTGCAAATGCTTTTAATTATAATTTTGCTTGTAGACTTGATTCTATTCAGATTTGTTCCTGCCGCTGAAAGTGCAAAAGACTGGTTATTTTACATAGGTCTATTAATTGTATTGATTTTTGGTGCAATTGCCACTTCAATAAAAAAAGTTAAACTAACAGGTAAAAAACATGTATTGATTTCATCCATGTTTTTCATGATTGTTATCACATCTTTAGAATGGATTATCGCGTTAATGGGACGCCAAGGAAATATCGATACATATGTTGCATTATTATTATTCCCTTTAATTGCGGTGAATGCATACCAGTTATTAATGTTGCCAAAATATAATGCAAAGTCGGACGAAGACCGTAAAAAGTTGGAAGAACGCAGAAAAGAACGTAAACTTGCCAAAAGCAAAACCATCTAATATAAAATGCAAAAAAAGGCTAAAACCGTTTTAGATGGTTTTAGCCTTTTTGTTGTTATGTGGATGAGGCAAGGAACCTCTTAGGCACTATTGCGGCATTCTTTTCGTCTTAATGGTATAGCCGAATACATTTTCTTCTACAGAAATAAATTTTTCTGTTGCAATTAGTTTATTATATTCCTCAAAGTCGGGTTTGGTTTTTTCATGTAACCTCAATGAAACAATTGCACCATCCATCTTTTGAAACGTGTCTTTCGAATAAATTGAGGATGGGGATATTAAGTTGACCTCTTCATTAAAAGCAGTTTGTTGAAGAGTTGGGCTAAATTCATAGTCGGAGGTCATGAACCAAAGCGGTTTTTGGTCGAAATGTTTCTCATAGATTTGTATATCTCTGTTGAAGTCATCAAGGGTGTATGATTCTTCTGCACCTTTACCCCCAAGCAGTCCAGTGGGGATATTTTGATTTTTAATTTGTTCAACAATCTTAGGTGAACGCTCAATCCATTTTGCATCTAACATTAATAATGGATATGGTTGTTTCAATGTTTGTAACCATTCTTCTAATCCCTCATGCGAAAAAGAAATTTCAACGATTATAGATTGTCCATAATTTCCTTTTGAGATTATTAGGGGTTCTTCAGTCATACGAAAAACAGAAAGGATTGAATCTCTTTGCGGGTAAGCGAATACTGTTAATATCACCGCCAAAGCCACTGTTACCACGAATTTACGAGCCATGCATCTTCCCCTTTTTGCTAATGGATTTTAAACATGAAAATAGTGCCTTATAAAAAACTTATGAAATAGTGTTGACTTTCATGAATAAATCGTTGTATTATAGAAAAGTCGCCGCGAGAGAATGCGGTGAATTAAGAAATGAACCTTGAAAACTGAACAACAAAACGTTAATGAATAAAGTTTCTTCTATTTTAATAAGAAGAACAAAAATTTGGACATCAAAATTGATGCCAGCTAAAAATT
>NZ_QWEI01000006.1 GCF_003515775.1 Ureibacillus yapensis
TTCGAATCCCGTACGGGTCATAATGAAGAGTCTGTCTTGAAATCAAACTTTCAAGACAGACTTTTTTTGCGTTGTATTAGCTATTAAGTGGTAGGAGAGTAAAAAGACGCAATAAAAAGGGTGATTCCAATAATCTGGAATCACCCTCTTCAACAAAAAAGCCTTGCGATACATTATGTATGGCAAAGCCGCCTTGCCGTAGTTATTATAGAAAGTTTTAAACCACCACTCCTCAAAGTGGGTGTTCGCAAAAGATTTCCTGTATATCGTCATTCACCGCAGTGTGACGCTCGCCATTCCATCCTTGATATAAAACTCCCTTTTACAGATCAAAGGTTAAAACTTAATATGTGTACGGACAACGCAGCTTTAATGTTATATTAAACGATTGAAAATCGTTATGCAAGTATGACGTCTAAATAAAAACATCAACTTTTTATCATACAAACTCACTGGATAATTGCGGCTCGCTTTCTTTTGAGGAAAGTTAAAGGGGGATTAATTGGAATTTTAGGCAAAATAAAAAGCCTTCCATATATGGAAAACTTTTGACTTTTATTCATCTTTACTCAACACTTCGTTCGTCAATGCTGCGATGTTAATTTGGGTTTCTTCATGAATGACATCATTCAGAATTTCATTGCGGAAGTAGCGAACACTTTTTTCAAGCGGCATTTTTAATAACTTTTTAAGTGCCTGCTGATACATGATGACGAATTCTTTATCTGTATTCCCGCGTTTCAACTCTGCAAAGGACTCATAAAATTGATCGAGCTTATCTGCAAACTCCAAGAGCCGTCCTTCCAGGGTTTCGTCCTTGCCTTCTTTCATGCGATCCATGAACACATCCTGGAAATCGGGAGGTATTTCTTCCCGTATGAATTTTTCCATCATTTTTTCTTCTACGTGTGCCAACATTTGTTTTAGCTCCACGCTGGCATGTTTTACTGGTGTCTTGATGTCCCCAATAAATACTTCCGCAAAGTCATGATTGATGGTTTTCTCATAAAGGGACTTCCAGTTTACAGTAGCGCCATTCATTTCCTCAAGTGTGGCAAAAAACATTGCATATTGGGATACTTTCCATGAGTGAGCAGCAACATTATGTTCTTCAAATTTAAAACGACCTGGGGCACGGAAAATACGTTCTAAATCATTTAAACTTGTGAAAAATTTATGGATACCGATAAAAATCACTCCTCAAATTTTTTGTAAGCAACTTAAAGCTGCTTTTCTGTTTATCATATATATATTCATTCCCCAATAGTTGCCGAAAATAATCATTTAACAAATATTTATAAATTATTTACAAATAATAAAAACAAGACGGTTTTAATTTATAAGATATGCTAAAAGCCAAAAATGGAATAGTCATTCTTCTTAATTGAGTACTTGCCTGCCAGAGATAAATGTTTATGTTAATTCCTTAAAGGGATTGTTTAATTTGGCTAGTAACGGAATATTCCCTTTTCCTGATGGCGATACTGCCATCGAGGAGGGATAAAATATGTGGAAAACTTTAATATTTTTAATGAGTACAGCGTTACTATTAAGTGGATGTGGATTATTTGGCATGTCCAATGAAGAAAAACTCGTTCCGGTAAACGCGCCTGAAAGTTTACAAGCATCGGCGAAAGTAATTGATGCAAAAGGCGAAGAGATTGGCCATGCGGAGTTCACGGAAGGTTCTGACGGTGTCCTGATTTCATTGGGATTAACAAATATACCGGAAGGGGAGCACGGCATTCATATCCATGAAGTGGGGAAATGTGAACCGCCAACATTTGAATCAGCTGGTGCCCACTTCAATCCATTGCACAAGCAACATGGAACGAATAATCCAAAAGGACCGCACCTTGGCGATTTGCCAAACATCTCGCCGGAAACAGATGGTTCTGTTCAAGTAGAGTTTGTAGCGAAAAACATAACATTGGAACCTGGTATGGAAAATTCCATCATGGATGCAGATGGCAGTTCACTCGTTATTCATGAAAAAGTGGATGATTATAAAACAGATCCAGCAGGAAACTCTGGAGCACGTATCGCCTGTGGTGTAATTTCATCCCAATAATGATAAAATGGCTGTGGAGAGAAGCTGGATTCTCGGTTTCCTCACAGCTTTTTTTGGCCATACATAAAGAGCGCTTTTGTGTAAACTTATTTAAGTTTCTGTTAATTGATGATTTATGCAATTGTTTTTCGCGCCATGGTTTTTTAGACTTAAACTAAATTATTCTAATGGAGGTAACCATGAAAAGTATTGCGGTAGACATGGATCAAGTTTTGGCGGATTTTCTTGGGAAGGCATCGAAGGCATTTAAAGAGCGTTATAATATTTCCATTCCGAGAGAGGAATTCAATGTCATGAAGCTGGAAGCGCAATATCCCGAACTGGCAAAGGAATTCTTTTTAATGATAAATGAACCTGATTTCTTCCGTGACTTTGAATTGGAAGATCCGTATGCAGTGCCTGTTTTGAAGGAATTGAATGAGCATTATGAAATTTATATAGCGACTGCAGCAATGGATGTACCTGGAAGCTTTACTGCGAAGTATGAATGGCTGATGGAACATTTCCCATTTCTGGATCCTCAGTACTTTATCTATTGCGGGGATAAGAAAGTAGTAAAAGCAGATTACTTAATCGATGATAACATTAAGCAGCTTCGATCCTTTACCGGAGAAGGAATTCTATATTCCCAGCCTTATAATCTGCATTGCGACGAGTTTAAACGCGTTCACAACTGGCAGGAAATCAGGAATTTATTTATAGGAAGCGACCAAGATTCCTTATTGGTAAAAAGCAAATAATCCCATAGTAATGTTAGAAGCTGTCTTGAGTGCAAACTTTCAATGACAGCTTCTTTTAGTGGGCCGGATGAGCAAACTTGGCGGTGAAAATCCACTAAATATTTGGTCCATGGATGGTGACGTGGAATCTGAAGGAAGTTGACTGATAAACTAATGGCTACTCTCCACTCGATTGCCGTATTGTTTCCTTAAATGTAAAGTTAGTTATTTTTCTGTAAATAGATTTATTTTTAATTGTTTTTCGGCCAACGCTTTTTTAGACTTAAACTAAGTGTAGCAAAGTGCTTTCAAATGCTATACGGACATCTCTTATTTAACTCCTGTACTTTTTCTGTGGAGATAAAAAGGTCGTCAAAGACCAATTCTTAATTGATGGCAATATCAAACAACTTAACTCAATTAGCGGGGAATGGATTTATATTTTCAACCATAATGAGCCTTTCACTAATTTTATAAGAATACATAATCGGCGGAAATTAAATGCAAGTTAAGCAATAGAGTAGATTATTCACCAGCATGCACAATAACATACTAATAAGTAGCTTTTTTGAGGTGGAAATATGGAGAATATTGAAGTTCGCGATTATTTAATCGAAAAGATACAAAGTTTTAACGGCGGAGAAAACGGAAAACTGCCGAGTGAAAATAAATTAGCTGCAAAATTTAATGTCCCTAGGAAACGCATTCGTGACGTGATCATCAATTTAGAAGAAATGGGTATGATCGAGTCTAAGCAAGGAATTGGACATTTTATTTTACCGAAACGAAAGCTATTGAACATTGTGTTGACAGGGGACGTTAGCTTTAGTGAAAAAATGAAGCAGCAAACCGATAACTATAAATCTGTTTTAACAAGACTTGAGCAAGTTGTATTAACCGATCATGATTCCCGGCAAATCGAATTTGAAGGTAGTAAAGTTGTTTATATTATCGAAAGGCTTCGTTATATTGATGATGAACCTGCTGCATTACACCGGTCTTATGTAAATGGGGAACTTTTCCCGGAAATCAAAAAAGAACGTAGTCAGTTAACCTCGATCTATCAATTTTATAAAAACCATGGTATCGAAAACTTTGAAAGTAAATTCACCAGACTTTCAACGATATTTCCAGGTAAGTATGAACGTATGATGCTTCACTGTGAAAACCTCGTTCCGCTTATTTTAGTGGAATCCGACAATTGGGATAAGGATCACAATATCCAATTAGAATATACTGAAATTTTATATCGAAGCGACCGCTTCTCGTTCCAATTAAAAAATGAAAAGTCTTGAACAAGGATGGCTCTGTAAAAAGAGTCATTCTTTTTTTAGTATTCATTTTGCTTTTTACAAAGTCTTTACAGTGGCTTAATGGTGTTCTGCTTGGCGACAAGATACATTTGCAAATGGAAGGGGTGCGAATCATGAAACGTAATTTACGAACTAAACTATTAATCGAAATAGGAAGACATGAAGCGATTCAATTTGCAAAACAAATATTGAACACCTATCAAGTGGAAGAAATACAGCCACCTAAACTTGGACTTACTATGATTAAAATACGGGAATCTGCAAAGCAATCATTATTTTACATAGGCGAAGTGTTAATTACAGAAACAAAAGTGAAAATTCAAGCTAGCTTTGGAATCGGTATTGTCATTGAAGAAGATGAAGACTTGTCCCGTGCATTGGCAATTATTGATGCGGTTTATAAAGAAAACTTACCCGAAGCGGCAATTTTAGATAAAGAGCTAGAAGAACTAGAAGTGAAATACCACCAAAAGCAAGAACAGATGAAATGCTCTGTTGAACGGACAAAAGTGAATTTTGAGACGATGAAGATTTAGGAGGAAACCAAATGGATGAACATCTAACACAAGGCTCATTCCGAAAAATATTAGAGGCTATGACATTTCCGGGAAAAACGATTCCATTGGAAAAAAGTTCAACAGAAGTGCCACCTTTATATTCCCAAACCCTACTAGTATGCCAAACCCTTTTAGATAGTGAAGTGACATTTGCCGTGTTGCAGAACCAACAAGTCAGCCAATCGATTCATGCTTATACAGGCAGTCATGAAACAAAATTGGAAGAGGCGGACTTTATTGTAATCCCCCAAATGGTTTCGAATGAAGCATTGATTCAGTTAAAGTCGGTGAAAACCGGCGATTTAAGGGATCCACAAAAATCAGCTACTTTATTTATTGAGGTGGATAGTTTAACAGAAGGAACAGCATTTGAATTAAGCGGACCTGGCATTAAAGATAAGACGGTCATTCATTCCAATTTATCGAAAGAATTTATCGAAACTCGAGCACTATTAAATGGTGAATATCCATTAGGAATAGACACGCTATTCATTGATCGGGATGGACTGATACTGGGGTTGCCAAGAACGACAAAAGTGATGGAGGTGAAGTAAAGATGGGCTATGTAGCAGTTACGGGCGGTCAAGAAGCCATTGAAGCTTCTCTGCAGCATTTATCCTATGAGCGTTTAAAGGACGGGAAGTTTATCGATGTTCAGGCACTTAAGGCAACAATGCGGGGCTTCTTAGATCAAGTAATGTCTGAAAGCAGTCTTTATAGTGAGAATCTTGCAGCATTGGCAATGAAGCAAAGTGAAGGAAATGTTGAAGAAGCAGTCTTTTTACTGCGTGCGCACCGCTCAACGTTGCCAAGGCTTTACTATTCAACAGTAACAGATGCTCGAGAGATGTTTGTTCAACGCCGAATATCAGCGAGTTTCAAAGATATTCCGGGAGGGCAAATTTTAGGTGCATCCCATGATTATCTCCATCGCTTACTGGATTTTTCACTCATGGAGGAAACAGAAGCAGATGTCTTAGCGAAAAAATCCGAGTTTGAACAAATGGAAGTGCCTGAAAAAAGCTCCTTACCTTTAGATCATTTACCAAAAGTGATGGATTATTTGAGAAATGAAGGACTCATCAATGAATTTCCTTTAAATGATGAGGAACCGGATGATGTGACAAAGGAGAGCTTAACTTTTCCAAGCAGCAGAAGTGAACGTCTTCAAATTTTAACTCGTGGTCAAACGGGTGCAATTAATTCTCTTGGTTATGCAGGGTTGCGCGGTTATGGCTCATCGCATCCAAATGTGGGAGAAGTGCGAGTAGGCTATCAACCAATTCATATTGCTTTAGATGATGATGAAGATGAATACTATATCGGTTCAATTAAATTAACGGAAGTAGAATCATTTATTCCTGTTAATGTAAGTGAAAATGGCAAAGAAGTATTGGAGTTTGATATCGGGTATGGTGCTTGTTTTGGACAAAACGAAACGAAAGCAATTGCGATGTCTATCTTGGACCATGCCTTGGAAAATCCGGAAAACACACCAATCCATGATGAAGAGTTTGTTCTCCTTCAAGTCGATACAGTTGAATCCACTGGGTTTATCTCACATTTAAAATTACCGCATTACGTCACTTTCCAATCTAAACTTGAGCAAGTACGAAAAATCAAAAGGGAAGGTGTGCCAAATGAATAAATTTCCGTTCGCATTTTTAGATGAGCAATCCAAAAAGGAAATTCGAAGAGCGATTTTAAAAGGAGTTGCCATTCCTGGCTACCAAGTCCCTTTTGCCTCAAGAGAAATGCCCATTGGCCGTGGATGGGGAACGGGTGGACTGCAAATTACCCTGGCTTTAGTTGGGAAAGAAGATGTGCTGAAAGTGATTGATCAGGGCTCCGACGAATCTGTTAACGCAGTGAATATAAAGAAGCTTGTACAAAATACAACAGGTGTTCAAACAACTATTCATACTAGTGAAGCCACGTTAATTCAGTCTCGGCACCGTATCCCGGAGGTTCCATTACGCAGCGATCAAATTTTGGTTTTGCAAGTACCAGAGCCGGAGCCGCTTCGTCGTGTTGAAAGAAGTGAATTTAAAACAAAACAGCTGCATGCAGAAAAAGAGTATAGCGGGGCATGGCTGTGGCTATTCGAACAGATTATGCGCTATAACCAAACAACTCAAGGGGCAGATTATCCAGTACTGGTCCATGAGCGCTATGTGATGAATCCAAGTCCGATTCCACGCTTTGACAATCCGAAAATCAATGACAGTGATGCATTGATTCTGTTTGGGGCTGGTCGTGAGAAAAAAATTTACGCTGTGCCTCCCTATACAAAAGTGGAGTCGTTAGCATTTGATGATTATCCATTTGAAATCGAGAAGTTTGAAGGGAAGGCATGTAAAGTAACAGGGTTAACCAATGTCTTCTTAGATGAGATGACCGATGAAGTGACGGGTGAAACGTATTATGTATGCAATGATACGAGCTTCATGCAGGAATATTTAGAAAAGAGAGGGACAGTTAATGTTCGATAAACCAATTCTACAGATTAAGAATTTATCGAAGCAATATGGCAAGGGGTGTCTGCATTGCCAAAATGATGGCGCACAGCTGGAGCGTAATTTCTGTCCTGTGTGCAAAACGGTGTATGCCTGCAAAGACATTTCATTCGATCTTCATCGAGGAGAAATTTTAGGCATTGTTGGCGAGAGTGGCAGCGGCAAGTCGACTCTTATGAAAAGTCTCTACTTTGATGAAGAAGTGACATCAGGAGAAGGCTATTTAATTGATTATCATGAAGGCAAAGAAAATATATTTTCCCAATCTGGCCAGCAACTAAGATGGATTCGGAATACCCTTCTTGGAATGGTTTATCAAAATCCAATGCTTGGACTGAAAATGGATTTTTCATCGATTAGCAATATCGCAGAAAAACAAATCGCTGCCGGTAATCGAAATGTAGATAACATGGTAAGCCGAAGTTATGAACTGTTGGATAAAGTAAATATTCCTGTTGACCGCAGTAAAGAGCCTCCTAAAAATTTTTCCGGTGGTATGCAGCAACGAGTGCAAATAGCAAAAGCCCTCTCGAGCAATCCTCCTATCCTTTTACTGGATGAAGTGACAACCGGGTTGGATTTATCCGTTCAAGCGGCAGTACTGGATTTAATTAAAACCATTCAACGAGAGATGCAGATTTCCATGATTGTTGTATCTCATGATTTAGCCGTAATACGCATGCTGGCAGATCGGACAGTTGTTATGTTAAATGGACAAATCATTGAAGAGGGGCTAACGGATCAAATTTTGGAAGATCCTAATCACCCTTATACGCAACAACTCGTGTACTCATTACTATAGGAGGCAAGTTATGTTCATATTAACGAATGGAACGATCGTAACGGAAGAAGAAATGTTAAGTAATCACGCAATCGTCGTAGAAGGGGATACGATTGTTAAAATAATTCATGAAGATGAAGTAGAACAATATATCGATGCAATAATAATCAATGCGAATGGTGGTTATATTTCTCCGGGTTTTGTGGATATTCATTCTGATTATATTGAAACAATTGTATCGCCGCGCCCAAATTCGATGATGGATATGCATCTTGGTTTAAGGGAAAGCGAACGGATTTTAATGACCCATGGGATTACGACCATTTTTCATTCTCTTTCTTATTATGGAGACGATAAATATTCCCACAAAGCTATTCGTAATCCTGAAAATGTCCAAAAATGTGTCAATGCGATTAATGACTCCCATAATTCTCGGCATTTAATTCGCCATCGTTTGCATGCTCGCTTTGAAATTGATTGCGTAAATCAATTGCCTACCCTAATCGAGAATATTCAAGATGATAAAGTACATCTGTTGTCATTTATGGACCATACACCAGGACAGGGACAATATCGCAATTTTGAAATCTATAAACAGATTATGCGTGGTTATAAAGATATGACCGATCTTGAAGCGGATACATTAATTGCAAGTCAAATTGAAAAAGAAAAAATCACATTAGATCAAATTGAAGAAATTTCAAAGCTTGCAATCGAAAAAAATATTGCCGTTGCTTCCCACGATGATGATGAAATTGAAAAACTAGAGCTCGTGAAATCCTACGGTACAACTATCAGTGAATTCCCGATTACATTGGATGTTGCAAAGGCCGCGAAAAAGCTTGGCTTGAAAACAATAGCAGGGGCTCCAAATATTTTGATTGGGGGTTCTCATACAGGGAACTTAAGTGCGGCCGAAGCCATACAAGCAAGAGTAATCGATATTATTTGCAGTGATTACTATCCGCCTGCAATGCTGCATGGCATTTTTGAAATGAACAAAAAATTTGATGAAAGTTTACATTATCTATTCCAATTAGTAACCATCAATCCAGCCAGAGCTGTGAATATGGGCCATTTGATTGGATCCATTAAAGAAAATAAAAAAGCGGATTTACTAATTATTGAACAAATGGATGACGGCTTCCCAATGATTACAACAACGATGGTTGATGGCAAAGTCATACTGCAAACAAATTATCGGTAACGAAGGGGTTAGGTCAATGATTCAAGTAGAGAATTTACAAAAGCATTTTACAATCCACCATTTAGATAAAACCTTAAGAGCTATTCAAGGTATCTCATTTTCAGTAGAAAAGGGGCAATTTTTAGGCATTGTCGGTAAAAGCGGGAGCGGTAAATCCACGATTCTCAAAAGTATCTATGGCACTTATCGACCACAATCAGGCGCCATTTATTATGAATCTGAAAGCTTTGGCAATATCAATCTAGCAGAAGCAACTGATCAAGAGATCATTCACTTGCGAAAATATGAAATTGGCTATGTCTCGCAGTTTTTATCTGTGATGCCAAGAACCAGCGCCTTTGAATTAGTAGAGCAATCCGCCTTGGAAACAGGAAAAAGTCCTGAAGAAGCCATTACAGAAGCAAAGGAAACATTAAGCGATTTTGATATAGATGAATCACTCTGGAATAACTATCCGAACTATTTTTCGGGCGGTGAAAAGTTACGGCTGAATATTGCAAGAGCGGTTGTAAAAAAGCCCCGTTTATTGCTTTTGGATGAACCGACAGCGAGCCTTGACGATGCTTCTAAGCTGAAAGTACGTGAAGCAATCGAAAAACTAAAACTTCAAGGAACGACCTTAATTGGGATTTTTCATGATTTGGAGTTTATGGAAGGCTTATGTGATGAAGTATTTACAATGCAAAAAGGGGTGGTGAACAGTTGAAAGCCGATCTTCATATGCATAGCACTTATTCAGATGGTGCGGATTCGCTTGATGTGTTATTCCAAAAAGCATTGGAGAGAAAATTAACCCATATTAGTGTGGTGGATCATGATACAACAGCACATATTGAACCTGCCCTTCAATTAGCTGAACAGTATGGCGTCCAATTTATACCCGGCATTGAGATTTCAGCCTTTGATTTTGCAAGAAACCGAAAAGTTCATATTCTTGGCTATGATTTTACTAATGATACACATATCAAAGCTTTGTGTGACCCTCTTTTGCAAAGAAGACATCAACATTCTCTTTGGCAATTAAAGAAAATTCAAGATTCAGGTTTTGCACTATCAAAAGAGCGTGCAATGAGCTACGTAAAAGAGGGAGAAATTCTGTATAAGCAACATATTATGAATGCTCTTACAGAGGCAGATTTTACGTCTGAGAGTTATCAAAAGTTATACCGTTCCTTATTTAAAGGAGAGGGAATAGCCTCAGGAGATATCGAATATATAGATGCCTTTGATGCAGTTCGCGCCATTTGTGCCGATGGTGGGTATGCGGTTTTAGCGCATCCTGGCCAGCTTGACTCGTTTGATCTTGCAAAAGAGTTGGTAACCTTTGGCTTAAGTGGCATCGAAGTGATTCACCCTGACCACTCCCAAGAAGATGCAGATAGAATTAAAAAAATTTCCAGTGAGTATAATTTGTTTCAAACAGGCGGTTCAGATGACCATGGCAGGTATGGTGCGAGTTCTAATGGTAAAAAATATGTTTTGGAAAATATATACAATATACCGTTTATTAAATAGATGTTAATCATTGTTAAGTGTTTTTAAGATTGCTTTTTTCGTCAGAAAGTTGTGATTTAATAATTTAGTAGGATAAATCTATAGAAAAATAGTACATAAAAAGGGAGATTAGGATGATGAAAAAATTAGTTGCTATTATTTTCATGAGCATTTTATCAGTACTAGCCTTAGTTGGATGTAACTCTGAAACTTCAGGGACAAAAGATGCAAATGCAGCAGGTAAAGGAACACAAAACGATGAGCCGTTGGTAGTTGTATGGTATCCAAATGAATCAGGCAATGAATTAAAAGCATCCCGCGACACTATAGGCGCATTAATCACGGAAGCTACTGGACGCGAAGTTGAACATAAATTAACAACAGATTATGCCATTGCGATCGAAACCATTGCAAATGGAAATGCTCACTTAGCATTTATGGGAGCTCAAGGTTATATCGAAGCTAATGAAAAAAGTGCAGATGTACAGCCTTTAGTTGTTTCATCTGGTGAATCAGGTACATTGGAGGATGCGGTATATTACAGTTGGTTGGCAGTACCTAAAGAAAAGGCTGAAGAATATAAAACAAATGGTGAATTTGATATTGATAAAATCGCTGGAAAACGTTTTTCATTCGTATCAGCTTCATCAACATCAGGATATAAAGTTCCATCAGAAGCCATCATTAGCCACTTTGGTGATCAAGATGAATATAAAGATTTAACTGCAGAGGATCTAGCAGAATCAAATGCTTTATTCCCGGAAGTATTATTTGGCGATTCCCACCAGGGTTCAGCTGTAAATATGTTAATGGAACGCTCAGATGTATCAGCATTCTGTGATACTTGTGTTGCGAACTATGTAGAATTGGCAGAAGGGGAAGCAAACACACCAGGTGCTGTATACCGAGTAAAAGATGATGCAGCTGCTCCATTCAACAACTTAACAGGAAAAGAATTCGTATTAATCTCTGTGACACCAGTATTAAATGCACCATTCGTAGTGAATGAATCTGTACTTTCTCCAGAGGAAATCACAGCGTTGGAAGAAGCGATGACTTCAGATGAAACAGCAAACAATGAAGAAATCTTCGTTCCGGAAGGTTCAGATGCTGCTGGATTATTTGAAAAATCTGAAGGCGGCAATGAAAGATTCGTAAGTGTAGAAGATGATTGGTTCAATCCAATTCGTGAACTTTCAAAATAAGGTAAACGAAAAAGAGAGCTTATAAAATACGTATAAGTTCTCTTTTTTAAAATAGCTGTTTCGCGAGTGAAGTAAAGTCTTAAAGGAAATAGTGTGAAAAAATTTAGAGGAGTTGCAAAAATGCCGCAAGTTTTGACAATGGAAAGAAAAGACATGACAGAGTACAAGACTTCTGAAAACAAAGGTCAACAGGGCGAAACACTTCTTAAAGTTGAAAATTTATATAAGAGCTATAATCGCAATACCCTAGTTCTTCAAAATGTTCAAATGGCTTTAAAACAAGGAGAGTTTGTTTCCATAATCGGTCCATCGGGCGCAGGTAAATCCACACTTTTACGCTGTATCAATCGAATGATCGATCCAACATCCGGCAGTATTTTATTTGATGGAGTAGAAATGACGACTTTAAATAAGGCCGATTTAAGATCGCAGCGTGCAAAAATCGGGATGGTATTTCAACATTATAATTTAGTGTCCCGTTTAAGTGTTTTTGAGAATGTATTGCATGGTCGCTTTGGCTATAAATCTACTTTACAAGGGGTATTAAGCTTATTCACGGAAGAAGAAAAGAAACTAGCCCTCGAGATATTAGATAAGCTTGGCATGAAAGAGTTTGCATATAAAAGATGTGACCAATTAAGCGGTGGGCAAAAGCAACGTGTTGGAATTGCACGAGCATTGGTGCAACAGCCGAAACTGCTGCTTTGTGATGAACCGATTGCATCTCTCGATCCGAATTCTTCCAAAGTAATCATGGATCATTTAAAGGATATCAGTGAAACGATGGGAATTACAGTATTAGTAAATCTTCATCAAGTGGATGTTGCATTGAAATATTCCGACCGAATAATTGGTTTGAATAAAGGAAGCATTGTTTATGAAGGTATTCCTGAAAACCTTTCTAATATGGCAATCCGTGATATCTATGGCTCAGAAATAGAAGATTTGATTTTGGAATAAGGTGGTGCAAGTATTGAACGGTAATCTTGATGTTGTTAAGAAAAAGAAAATTCAAATGACGCTTGTATTACTCATTATGTTACTGATTACTGTGGGTACCTCAATGCTTACAGAGTTTAGTTTTGCGCAAGGGATTGCTTCAATACCAGGAACAATTGTATGGATGGCAACGAATTTAATTCCTGGAGCAGAAAGCATGGAGAACCTTCCAAAGGTACTCGCTAAACTATGGGAAACCATCGTTTTATCCGTTTTATCTACAACAACAGCAGCTATTGCTGCGCTGTTCTTTGCCTTATTAGGTTCCAAGACAACAAAAGTTAATCAACCAATGGCTATTATGTCACGTTTTATTGCATCCGTGTTTCGGAATATTCCGGTTGTGGCATGGGCATTAGTACTTGTAATCTCTTTTGGACATAACGTTGTGACAGGCTATTTCGCACTGTTCTTTACAACATTCGGATTTCTGGTTCGTGCTTTTATTGAAACAATCGATGAAGCAAGCATAGAATCGGTTGAAGCATTAAATGCGACTGGCGCTACATACTTCCAGATGGTCTTTCGTGGTGTTATTCCTGAAAGTTTGCCGCAAATGGTCAGCTGGTTATTTTTCATGATTGATACCAATATAAGAAGTGCTACACTCGTGGGATTATTGACAGGAACAGGAATCGGCTATTTATTTGATATACATTATAAACGGCTGGATTATGAAACGGTTGGTTTGATTACCATTTGTATAATTGTTGTGGTGATTGCCATTGAATTTATCTCCAATAAAGTAAGGAGGCTCATTTTATAATGGAAGCAGCTTCATCCGTGCAACGATTAAAGGTGCGGCACGGAAAAATTAAAATCAGAACTTTTAATAGATCGACTTTTGTACTTCAATTAACATTAAGTTTTATCTTGTTGTTTACAATTATTGCACCGTTTTTTCTAGACTATAGTGCAATTGATATTCAAACAGCTATTTTTTATACGCTCGATAATTTAAAAATGATGTTTTTACAACCAGCTTTAAACCAAGTTACTTTGGGGGCTGCACTCTATCAAATTTTGATTACTTTATCCCTGGCGTTTTTATCGACATTGATTGGTGCAGTAATTTCATTTTTCTTAAGCATAGCAAGTGCAAAAAATTTAATGCCTTCGTATATCTCAAATATTATCATTGCTTTTAACTCATTTATACGAGCAGTACCTACTGTTTTATGGGTATTGATTTTCGCAATTGTTGCTGGTTTAGGAAGTGTAGCTGCCGTTTTAGGAATGACGTTGCATACGATCGCTTACTTAACAAAAGCGTATTCTGAATCAATTGAGGATATTGATAATGGCATGATTGAGGCATTAAGAGCAACGGGTGCGAAATGGTGGCATATTATCGTGCATGTCGTTTTGCCTCAAACCTCTTCTTATATGGTTTCTTGGACATTCCTTCGCTTCGAAACGAATTACGGAGTAGCGATTGCTATGGGAGCAGCTGCTGCGGCAGGTGGGATCGGATTCGAATTATTTATGGCATCGAGCTTCTATTATGATTTACATGAGGTAGGGATGATTACGTACTTTGCTTTAGCAATTGCACTAATTTTGGAGTTCATCTCTATTTGGATAAAAAATAGACTGATTGGCAGTAGGTAGTCTGCTCAAGTCCCTCTAGCTTAGATGGGGCTTTTTTCTTTGGAACAATGAAATTTCTGGCATCCTTCAATGAGCTTAATTTTTTGCATATTTTACAAAAACATGTTGTTTTCACAAAAGGAGATGTGTATGATATAAGATATCTGAAAATTCAAACTAAGGGGCGCTTAAAAAATGATTAATTTATTATTATCCAAGTTTGAAACGTATTTGTTGGATGAGGAGCTAGATGCTAATAATCAGCAAGATCACATTGAAGCAGCGTATGAAGAGCCTGAAAATTTTTATGAATATCCACCTGGATTTTTTTCAAGTTTATAAATTTGCGAAACGGCAAATCCTGAAGGGGATTGTCGTTTTTTGCATTGAGGGAAATGCAATACTATTAATTGACTTTATAGGCGATAGCGGTTAATAAATAATCTTTTGTTATGTATAATAGATAAAAGGGAAAACGAAAAATTCGAGGTGCAAAAAAATGGGCCAAGTAAAGACATACGAAGAAGTCATCTATGGATGGTTTGATCATTTTCATGATCATCCGGAAGTTAGTTGGAAAGAAGTCGAAACAACTAAAAAAATTGCATCTATTTTAGATGAAATGAAGGTTAAATATAAATTTTTTGACGCTATTACCGGCCTTGTTGCTGAAATAGGACAAGGTGAAGAAGTGATTGCGGTAAGGGCGGATATTGATGCGTTATGGCAAGAAGTAGATGGAGTGATGCGCGCGAATCACTCTTGTGGACATGATGCAAATATTTCAATGGTATTGGGTGCATTATTGCAGCTAAAAGATGCTCCATTAAAAAAACGGATACGCTTTATCTTCCAGCCGGCAGAGGAAACGGGCGGCGGTGCCATTGAAATGGTGAAAAGAGGGGCAATCGATGATGTTTCTTATTTATTCGGGGTCCATCTTCGCCCAATCGAGGAACTGCCATTAGGGAAAGTAGCCCCTGCCATCCATCATGGAGCAGCACTCTTTTTAAATGGGTCCATTCATGGCATCGATGCGCATGGCGCAAGGCCTCATCAAGGGAAAAATGCAATTGACGTGGTTTTTGCGATTCAGCAAATGTTAAAAAATATTTATATTAATCCGTTTGATGTATATAGTGTCAAGTTGACGAAAATTGTGGCAGATGGGGGAAGCGTGAATATAATCCCTGGAAACGCAACATTTTCAATCGATGTCCGAGCACAGAAGAACGCCGTATTGGAAGAACTTCAAACTCGTATTGATGAAGGTTTTGAGGCAATTGGTTCTATGTTTGGCGTGGAAGTGAAATGGCATTGGGTAGATAAAACGCCAGGCGCAGAAGTTTCTGAGGAAGCAGCGAAAATAGCAGAAACATCCATTATCGAAGCATTGGGAATCGAACATTTAGCACAGCCAATTTCCACACCCGGCAGTGATGATTTCCATCACTACACAGTACTTCGCCCTCACTTAAAGGCTGCAATGATCGGCGTTGGCGCAGATTTGGCACCGGGCCTCCATCATCCCCATATGACGTTCCATAAAGACGCGTTAATGGCAGGAGCAAAAGTACTAACAAACACTTTACGAAATGCAGCAAGTTTAAACTAAAAGATAAAAGGAAGTACCAGTCATGAAAATCAAGAAAATCGAACTATTTGCGGTAAATTTACCATTAATACAACCTTTCATTATCAGCTATGCAACCTACCCAAACATTCAGTCCATTATTGTAAAAATGACAACGGAATGCGGGTTGGTAGGATGGGGGGAAAGCGTCCCTGATGAACATATTACCGGTGAAACGCCCCATTCCGCTTATGCCATGTTAAAGAATACATTGGCGCCATTAATGATTGGACAAAACCCAATGGAATTTGAGAAAATTCATGAACTAATGGATCAAAGCGTCCACAGAGCACCGGCAGCCAAAGCAGCAATTGATATGGCCTGCTTTGATGTGACAGGGAAAAAACTGAATGTTCCTGTTTATCAGCTACTGGGCGGCCGCTACCATGAGAAATTCCCTGTAACCCATGTACTAAGCATTGAGGAGCCAGAGAAAATGGCGAACGAAGCGGAGGAAAAAGTGAAAGAAGGCTATACCTCTTTCAAGATGAAAGTCGGCAGGGATGTAATGGGTGATGTAAAACGCATTCGAGCGGTACGTGAACGAGTGGGAGAGGACATTGCAATCCGTGTGGATGTAAACCAAGGCTGGGGCAATAGCGCGAATACCTTGCAAGCCCTGCGTCACTTGGAGAAGCTGGGCATCGATTGGCTGGAGCAGCCTGTCGCACAAGATGATATCGATGCAATGGTGGAGATTAAATCGAAATCAACGGTTCCACTCATGATCGATGAAGGAATTCGCGACATGAATAATATGCGGGAAATTATCGCAAAACGCGCTGCTGATAAGGTGAATATCAAGCTTATGAAGTGCGGAGGAATCTATCCGGCCGTGAAGCTTGCGACAATGGCGGAAATGGCTGGAATTGAATGCCAAATCGGCTCGATGGTGGAGTCTTCCATCGGTTCTGCTGCAGGTTTCCATGTGGCATTTTCGAAAAAAATAATTAAAAGTGTAGAGTTGACGGGTCCTGTTAAATTCTCGAAAGATATTGGGGATTTAAAAGACAGTTATATCATCCCGCATATTCAATTAAATGAACGTCCTGGTTTAGGTGTGAGTATAGACGAAACAGTATTAACAGAACTTACTCAGTACTCGGACAGTATAGAGTAGGTGAATGAATGGAATCAATTTATGAAGGCGTATTGGGCACACAACCTTATCATGTGAAGGTCCTTGAACAAAGCCATTTGCCCCAAATACTGGACTTGCAAAAGACTGTTTTTGATGCATTGTCCAATAAGGATATATTGCAGCCCTTATCAGAAGAAGAATTTCTATTTATCTTGGAAGAGCATGGTCTGTTAATAGGAGCATTTGTTGAGGAACAATTAATTGCGTTTCGCGCGGTATTGGTTCCCGAAATTGATGATGACCATTTAGGATATGCCATTGGGCTAGTCGATGAATCGGAATTAAAACGGGTACTTTACCAAGAAATATCAAATGTCCATCCAGATTATCGGGGACATGGCTTGCAAAAAGCATTGGCTAAAGTGATTATGCAACAGATTGATACGAAAGACTTTGATTATCTGGCTGCCACCGTCATGCCATACAATATTGCGAGTCTAAAGGATAAGTTTTCCCAAGGTTTTTATATTGTTAATTTAAAATATGCCTATGGCGGCAAGTTACGCTATGTTTTTGCTCTGGATTTACGTCAACAGCCATTGTTTGAACAGGATACGATTACGGTTTCAATGGGTGATATTGAGTTACAGCAAAGACTAATACAGGAAGGCTATGTTGGAATCGCAATGAAGCAAAGTGCGGATGATTGGGTTGTAGAGTATAGCAAAATGCACCCTTAATCATTGTATGAACGATTTAGCTGCCTTAAGCGTCGCGATAGATGTTTAAGGCAGCTTTTTTTGTGAAATAGTTATTGGGAATAAAAAGGAAGTATAGAATAGGAGGCGAGGACATTGAATTATAAAACACAGACAACAGAACAAGAGTTAAGAACTTATAACCAGAGAATAAGGGCTTTTTTCAAAAAAATAAGGGGTTATCCGCAAACCAACAATCGTTCTACGCTTTCAGATGCATTAATTGCCTCGATTGGCGCGTTTATCTGTATGTTAACAATCGTCCAATTAACCGAATATACTCATTCCTTATGGTTTATCGCCTCATTTGGAGCAAGCAGCATGCTGGTTATGACTGCATGGAATGCACCAGTTGGACAACCACGAAATGTGATTGGCAGCCATCTGATCGCTTCCTTCATAAGTGTCGGAATCTTGCAATTATTTGGCTCAAGTCCCTTAACAATGAGTCTGGCGCTATGTATCACAATTTTTTGTATGCTTATGACAAGAACTTTCCATCCTCCTGCTTGCGGAGATACGATCATTATTATGATAAATGCCTATAGCTGGAGTTTTTTAGTAGAGCCCGTATTGATGGGAACCATCGTCATCGTTGCATTTGGTCTAATCATCAATAATTTGCACCCGCGCCGGAAGTATCCATTGTATTGGTGGTAGCAAGAATAGGATGTATAGTATTGTTTACATATTTAGAGAACAAAACTCCGTATGATACAATAAGTTTTAAACTTCATTCTATATTACTGCAATGCAACTATTTTCATTGTAGTAATATATGTTGAAAGTTTGAGGAAGTGGGACTTGGGATTTATTATTTGCCTAAGGGTTGTAAAATTTGGTGTAATTAAACCTTTTATATATAGAGAGAGATATTTTTTTTGACCCAAAACAGAACATATGTTCCCTAAATTCGTACGAAGAGTGGTGTTTTTATGAATATGGATGAAAAAATACTAAATAGCAAAAAGTTTGAGAAGTTTTTGGAAGGTGAAAAAAATAAGCTGCTTTACTTAAATTACCGTTTAATGCCGAATGAAGAAAATGCCATGAAATTGGATGAGGCATACAAAAAGTTTGAGAGACAGCTGATTGCAAGATCTTATTTAAGGAAGGTCATTGCCTTTGAAGCCAGGAAATTTGACGCGAAAATAAGAGCAAAAGAAAAGAAAAATATATCCCTTCATGCAACGATTGAAGATGGAAGTACATTGGAAGGCGTCTTGGTAGACGAAAAAAGCTGCCACATTTATGAAAGAGTATTGGATTCAAATCTGGAAGAGATTTTCGAAGATCGCAAGCTATCTAAAGCAGTTGCGAAGCTGACGATTAAGCAGAAGAACATTCTCTCGCAAATCTACCTATGGGAATTAAGCGAAAAAGAAATTGCCAATAACTTAAAGCTAACTCAGCAAGCGGTATCTAAAGTGCATCGAACCGCTCTGAAGCGATTAAGGGAGGTGATGAAGCGGTGATCGAGGGCCTTGATTTTGTTCAAATACTAGGGGACGTTGGTTTTCCGGCAGCCATTGCGGTGTATCTGCTGGTCCGTTATGAAAGAAAATTAGACAAATTACGCGAATCTATTGATGCCCTTTCTGATGATTTGAATCAAAGCAAGTAGGCACAATGAGGCAGGTGTTGTACAGTATGCAAAACGATCATACAAAATATCAATTTCAAACCGAAGAGAAAAATGAGTTGTTGGAAAAGATGACGCCAATTATTGAACACGCGTTATTGCAAACACATCCAAGAAATAGAGAAGATTTAAGGCAGCATCTCTATGAACTGATGATCAAGACTTTAAATAATGTCAGATTTTCAGAACCTGGAGGATTATTTAGAAGAAAATGAGAGTACCAATTTCAACCCCCTCTTTTAGGGGGTTGAACCTTGTCTTACTTTATTGGGCAAAACGTACAACGCTGTAAGCCGGGAATGTCTTTTGAAAAGCAGCAGCTTTTTCTTAAGGGTTGATTCACTAGCTGGGCGGGATTTTTTCCGCCTGTATATTCATAAAACCATGATTTATTTGAAAAAGATTGCCATACTTTTGTATCTTCCAGTATTTCCAAATCTTCGAATGCGCGGTCGGCAAGCATTGGGTTTTCAAGCTGTTCATAGTAATTCCACAGCATGTAGCCAAAGAGGTTTTCCCATAAAGTGAGCGGGGAAATCGATGTTGTTTTTCGCAGTTGCTGAAACACTTCATGGCACTGATATAAAATTTTGCGAATAACATATTCCCGTTCCTGGTCCTCTACATAGCGGTAGTCATTGGGCGTGATAAATGTACCGAGCGTATTGACGCCATATTCATTGATTAAGCTATAGCGCACATCCTCTTTTTTTCCATCCCAAATTTCATCATACATCGCGAGCATATAAAATTGCGAGGCAATAAACATCCCGTAACGTCTGCTGAAGTGAGAAATTGCAGCCGTTTCCGTTGCTGCCTGCGTGATGCCCATCATTAAATTTCGAAAATCCTTTAAATAAAAATCCTTGTGCAGGTTTTCCAAAGTAAACAAAGGACGTTCCGGATCTTCCGTAAAAATGCCGTATGAATTTAAAAATCTAGATTGATCATAGGTTAGGGCAGGCATTGAATACACCTTCTTTCTTATTTAAATATATCACTTTGATAAATAATGATGAAGATTTTACTATACAAAGAGTACTTATAGTATTAAAATGTATTAAACTAATAAGAAAGGTTGGTTTTACGATGGAACAAGTACCTTCAATCCCGCGTCCATTAGTAAGAACAAACCAGTGGACCACTTTGCTTTCGGTTGTATTTACGTGGATTACAGGGACAGTTTGGATATTGGCAATCCCGCTTGTTGCCAATCTAATGGGGATATTATTTAACTTTAATCCCATCATGAAAATTGCGCGACTGTTTTTAATAAAACAAGAAAAGAAGTATGTTCCTGAAGATATAACACAGCAAAAATTTAACGCATGCATTGCAAGTTTTTGTTTGGCAGGCGGGCTAATAAGTTTTCTTGCAGGTTGGACAGTTGCAGGTTATACGTTTACAATCCTGGTTGCACTTGCCTCATTGATCGCAATTATAGGCTTTTGCATTGGATGTTTTCTCTTTTATCAAATCAAGCAATTTCAGTATCGCCACTCAACAAAGCACTCCTGATCACTTTGCTTCTCCGGGTGAAAAAGTATACATATAAATAGGTAGGAACCGTTTCCAAATTCAGAGGAAAGGGTTCTTTTTTATCTGAATTTCCCATACACTTAACTGTTTTAAACTAATGATAAAGGTGGGTATGGGATTTGGTAATACGATACCAAAACAACTGGATTCCGACAAAAAGTGTTGAGGAAATGGCACAAACTGAATATGATGTTCTGATTGTTGGAAGCGGACCTGGCGGCGGAGCGGTACTTTATCGGCTTTGTGAGCTATGGAAAAATCAAGGGGCCAAAAAAATTGGTATCCTGGAAAGAGGCGACAAGTTATTTCATTCCCATGCCCAAAACATACCCACTCAAAACGTCAATACTTCACGCGATGAACTATTACCATTTAATTCTACGCCTCTCGGTGAACGACTGCCCCAATTTCCAGGTGCCACAATGGTATATGCCCTTGGCGGCAGATCATTGTTTTGGAATGCCGCCACGCCAAGGCCAATTGAAGCAGAATTGCGTGGATGGCCAATCAACCGGCGTGAATTAGATGTCTATTATGGAATGGCGGAAAAGTTGCTGCACACGACAATGGATTATGCGAAAGGTTCGTCGATGCAGGACATCATGTTAAAAAGGCTTCATGGGGAAGGTATTCTTGAGGCAAGAGATATGCCTGTTGCATTCGATATGACTCCTTCTCATCAAGGGCAAGTGCATTCCAATCCCTGGTATAGTTCCATCAACGCTTTAGCCGCTGGATTATTTGATCGACCATATGATCTTGCGACAGATGCATATGTATCGCGTGTTTTCACTGAAAATGGCGGAGCGGGTGCTGTAGAAGTCTATTCTGCAGATAAAAGTGTCCACATTATTGAGGCAAAGAATATCGTCATATCTGCAAGTACTTTAGAAACGCCGCGTATTCTCCTTAACTCCGGTATTCAAGGGCCGAATATCGGGCGCTATTTAACAGGCCATGTATCAATGATTAGTATCGGTACAATAAGCCGAGAACAATTCTCCGATAGGCTTGGCAATCTATCTATCCTGAAATTCGAGACAGAGGATTCTCCTTATCAAATCCAGATTCTGGGGCCAGATCAATATTGGTCTTACCAGCAATTCGAAGACAAAGAGCTGAAAAATGAACTGGTGGTTGCTTACGCTGCATTTGGAAGAGTACAGCCAAGACCTGAAAACAGAGTATATATTGATCCTTCCCAAACAGATGACTACGGAGTTCCATTGCAACAGGTTCAATATTCGCTAAGCGAGCGTGATCTTCAGGTTGCCGAGCAAGTTGAACAAGGCATTAGGGAATCTGCAGATGCAATGGGGGTAACACTTGATGAGTCAACATTGGTATTGAGGCCGCCTGGTTCGGATATGCACGAATCTTGTACTTGCAGAATGGGGAATAACCCGAATACGTCCGCAACAAACCGAAATGGGCAGATACATGGAGTGCGAGGTCTTTATGTAGCGGATAATAGTGTTCTTCCAACACTGACGGCTGCCGGTCCGGTCCTTTCAAATACTGCTTTGGCCATTAGACTTGCGGATCATATTGTGCGTCAATCAAGATGAAAATAAAAAAGGCCACTGTTTAATTTAAGCAGTGGCGATCGGATGACTTCGGTAGTGTCCCGGAGTCATTTTTGGCTATGTTTCTTTAAATTTCAAAGAACGATTTGTTAGAAAAGTACACGTACTTTCTTTCCGCTTCTTATGCATTCATTCCGTACCACAGATTTTGCCATTGACCAACTGTCATCTTATCATAGTCGAATTGCTCTGTTGACCTCGCGCTGTTTGAGCCTTTACTAAAGACGCGTATCCTTCAGGTAATGACCAGCAGGGTCCAAACGTTTCATTGGAAGGCAGAAATCTTGGCGAGGATTTTACTTTGCGTGATGGTTTTAGAATGTATCATGGCACAACAGTTCCGGGCTTCTTGGGCAAAGGATAAGAATCACCATGTGGGGATCTACGTCATTCATATGGAGCCGAAAGCAGTCTTCAACCTACCCTCAGTTTCAGAGTCAATGACGAGAAATTTATACTTTTATCAGGGAGATCAACTAATTATAGAAGAAACTGCGATAGAAACTGATCACCGTGTAAGGCTTGCCGGTGATCAGGAAATTACGATTACCAATGGATCATCTGAGAGTTATATGCTACTCCTGGAGGGGGAGCCGATTGGAGAACCGGTTGTATCCTATGGACCGTTTGTAATGAATACTGAGCAGGAAATTCGCGAAGCATTCAGCCAAAATACTCAATATGGTGGTTGGCCGTGGGACCGTCAAGATCCTGTAAATAACCGCGATTCTGGAAGATTCGCACGCCATGCAGATGGTAGAGTTGAAAAAAGGTAACCACTATTTGTTACTTTTAACATTCGGATTTGTTAGGGGAAATGAACTTATTAAGTTCTACCTAATAATAGAATAAATTTAACACCTATTTGGTAAATTATAAAACCTTTTACAATTAGTCTGTATTAGATTAATAAAAAAAGAGTAGAATTGTCAGTGGTCAAGAAATTCATGAAGATAGGTTTTAGAGTAGGATTTCTAGATAACTATTTATGGAACAAGACAGGAGGAACAGCAAATGGCACAATTAAACATCGGTATTATTTTAGGTTCAACTCGTGAAGGACGCGTAAGCCCTCAAGTAGGTGCTTGGGTAAAAGAATTGGCTGACAAACGCGGAGATGCAAACTATACAATCATTGATATCGCAGATTACAAATTACCATTATTAGGTGAAACAGGCGGTGACGCATCAGGCGTCGCAGCTTGGTCACAAGCAGTAGGCGCACAAGACGGTTTCGTATTCATCGTACAAGAATACAACCATTCCATAACAGGCGCTCTTAAAAATGCGTTGGACTTCTTGCGCGAAGAATGGAACAACAAATCAGCTGGTATCGTTTCTTACGGTTCAGTAGGTGGTGCTCGTGCAGCAGAACACTTACGTGGAATATTAGGGGAATTATCAGTGGCTGACGTACGTGTACACCCAGCACTATCATTATTCACTGACTTCGAAAATGGTACAGATTTTAAACCAAAAGAAGTACAAGCAGATTCAGTAAACCAAATGTTAGACCAAGTAATTCCTTGGGCAACAGCTTTAAAAACAATTCGCTAAAAAATACTTTTAAATCGTTATAAATGGCGACATGAGCAAGGTAGAATGCTCGTGTTGCCTTTTTATTATTTGTAAGTTTAGTAAATCCTATCGTACTCTTGGTTGGTGTTGGAAAGTGAGTGCTGCATGCAATCACATTTCTCTTTAAGCTAAAGGAGGTTTTAGGTAACCAAGATGCTGAAATAAATTCGGCTATTGATGCTCAATTGATTTAGTTGCACTGTTATTGATATGGGGTAAAATTTTGATAACAGAAAAATCCAGGCATCACTTAATTGTGGTCCTGGCCTTTTTTATTTGTTATCGATTATACATAGGAACTCCGGTAGATTTTCAAGTCATCCTCAAGTATGAAGTTAATTTAATGCCCAACCTGCATAGCCTTTATAAGTACATAATTTAATATCTGCTTTTATGGAAAGCTACATTTGTAGTTAATGTAACCTAACTATTGATGTTCCCGAATTTCTAATGATTTTTGTTCCCGGTTTACTAACATAGTGTGATAGCTATGCAGCAGCATTCCGATGATAATAATTCCAGTTCCGATTAAAGCAATTGTTTGAGGAATAGGCAATCCAAGCAACAACATTTCTCCGATAATAACGAACAACACCTCGGTCGATTGTGTTGCTTCTACTGCCGCCAATTTCCCTTGGTCCTCTCGAACACGGTCGGTTGCGATGAAAAATAGGACCGTTGCGATGACGCCGGAACTAATCCCCACATAGAAAGACTGCAGTACCTGGTTCATACTGGGAAGGCCGACCGTGAACAGGGCATATCCCGCCAGCAAAATCCAGCATGGCAATGAAGCAATTGTCATGCCAAGAACACGTTGATAAGCATCAAGTCTTCCATCGCACACTTCCATCATTTTGCGGTTGCCCAACGGATACGCGAAAGCCGCAATGACAACAGGCAGGATGCCCAGCAACAGCGTTTTAAAAGAAGCGGACTGTGCTTGGGGAACCTGGATCAGCAAGATGCCAATTAAAATAATGGATGAAATGAATAGCGAAACAACGGGAATCTTTTGCCGCACTTTTGCGCTGTTCACAATGGTTACAAAAAATGGGGCCAATAAAATTCCGGCCACGATGGTAAACTGCCAAGTTCCGGACACGAGCCACCCCGGACCAAACGATGCTGCATAGGTTAGGGGTGCGTAGAATAAAACAAACCCTACAAAACTCCAAAGCAGCCACTGCCTTGGTTGAGACTTCATTTCAGCAGAAAGGGGTTTCCACCCTCCCCGTATGGCGACGATGACAAGCAAGAAGGGCAGCATGAAAAAGTAACGCAAGGAGGAGCTCCATAACCAGCTTCCGCCTTCCAACTCCATGGCGTGATTCAAAATAAAGGTGAAGGCAAAAAATAACGCGGCAAGTATGCCTAAAGCTATTTCTTTCATTCTGCAAACCTCCTTCCATAAATATTTATCTTAATATTCAGATATAATAAATTTTAAAAAATGCGAAGTAAGAATAGGGGCTTACTTCGCAATTCACTCTGATTATTTAGCCTGCGTTTCAAATAATTGAACAATTTCAACAATAACTTTTGCCGCTTTTTCCATTGTCTCTCCAGATACGAATTCATACTTGCCATGCATGTTTTCGCCGCCAGCAAATATATTTGGAGTCGGCAATCCCATATAGGATAATTGGGAGCCATCAGTACCGCCACGGATTGGATCAACGTTCGGTGTTATACCTAAATTTTCCATAGCCTGATAAGCGATGTCAACAATTTCTTTCACAGGTTCAATTTTCTCGCGCATGTTGTAGTACTGATCTTCAATTTCAACAGTAATATTGTTTTCCCCGTATTTTTCCTTCATCATTTTTTCGACTTCCAGGAAATGCGCTTTTTTGGCTTCAAATTTTTCACGGTCATGATCTCGGATGATGTAAGAAAGCTGGGCCTCTTCAATATGGCCGTTGAAATTCATTAAATGAATAAAGCCTTCATAGCCTTCCGTTTTTTCCGGTACCGCATCAGCCGGCATGGAATTCTGAAATTTAATAGCCAACGTGATTGCGTTCACCATTTTATTTTTTGCTGAACCTGGGTGTACGCTTGTGCCGCGAGTGGTTACTTTAACGCCAGCAGCATTAAAACTTTCATATTGAAGCTCGCCAAGTGGTCCGCCATCCATTGTATAAGCATAATCCGCGCCAAATGCTTTCACATCAAATTTGTGAGGGCCGCGGCCAATTTCCTCATCGGGTGTGAAGGCAACACGCAATTTGCCATGCTTGATTTCAGGGTGCTGTACCAAATATTCCATCGCGGTCATGATTTCGGCAATACCGGCTTTATCATCAGCGCCTAATAAAGTTGTTCCGTCTGTTGTAATGAGTGTTTGCCCGACATAACTTTTAAGATTGGGGAAATAATCCGGGGACATGACAAGTCCATTTTTTAACTGGATTTCTCCGCCGTCATATTGGTCGATTCGTTGAGGATTTACATTTGCTCCTGAGAAATCGGGTGATGTATCAACGTGGGCCAAAAAGCCGATTGTTGGGATCGATTTTTCAGTGTTGGCAGGTAAAGTAGCGAATAAATAGCCGTTTTCATCTAATGAAATGTTCGTTAATCCAATTTCTTCAAGCTCATCTTTTAATACATGCAACAAATCAAATTGTTTCTCTGTGGATGGAGTAGTGGAGCTTTCCGGATTGGATTGCGTATCAATTTTAGCGTAGCGTATTAAGCGCTCGATTACTTTTTCTTTCATTTATAATCCTCCTTGCGACTTGGTGTACTAATTGTAACATTTTGCTTAGAATTCCGGAATTAGTTGAGAGGGCTTGGAGGGTAAAAAACATGGATTCTATTGCTGGTGGATGTCGTTTGGAAAAGTTGTGAATTTATATGAAACTATTTACATAATGATTCCGTAGAAAAGGTAGTAGAGAAAGGATGATTCAATTGACTGAGAGTTTAATAATGGCGTTGATTGCCGCGGTAATTGCAACGATCTTCATTGTTCCTTTATCAAAAAAGACATCTGATGGGGAGATGACGAATCAACAGTTAATAAAATCCGTCATTTTTGTATTGGCAGCAGGTTTTATCCTTATTTTTGCCATGATTTATATTACGAAAGTTGATTTGCATTGGACTGTTTTGGCCTTTGCATTGCCTGTTTTCGCATTGCTTGGAACATTGATTTCCAAAGGCGTGGAGCAAACGTTTAAGGGATTTGTTTTATTGGCGAGTTTACTATTTTTGGCTTATATGATATCTGCTCCCTTGTTCAACGCAGATGAGAAATATGAATCGGCAAAAATGGAGGAAAAGGTGGAAATCGAACCATTTGATGAAACAAAGACGCCTGCAAGTGTACCTCCTCGATTTGCGGAAAACAAGATGAAGAAAGCTTTTGGGCAGGTTCCAAATACAAGTTACTATGAACTTGGAAATCTGCAAATCCAAAAAGTAAATAATGAGTATGTGTACATTGCACCGGTAGAGTTTTCTGGGTTTTTCAAATGGTTCAATGGAAAAACTACACCTGGGTACTTCACGATGAGTGCGACTGATTCGACAGACAACCCGAAGTTTGTTAAATCCGAAATGGCTTATGTACCTTCTGCTTTTTTAAATGAAAATTTGGAGCGGCATATGCGCTTGCAAAATCCAACGTTGATTTTCTATGGAGAGCCGCAGCTTGAAATTGACGAAGATGGAAAGCCTTATTACATTCGTTCTTATGGAAAGTTTATATCCGCGCGAAATGGCTTTGATGCAAAAGGGATTGTCATGGTGGATCCAGAGAATGGGAATACGGACGTGTTAACGTTGGATGAAGTGCCCGCGTTTATTGATGGGGCGGTTTCACCGGAGTCCGTCAGCTTGCAAAATAGTTATTTCGGCAAGTATGTTCACGGTTTTTGGAATAGCGTATTTGGAAAGAAAGATGTTAAGCTCCCGTCAGATGAAGGGACGGAAGCCAATGTCAGCCCTGTTTTCAATGAGAACGGAGAAATGTACTATTTTACAGACTTTACAAGTCCAAAAGAAGGAGTCGACTCCATGTTGGGTTATTCCCTAACAAACGCCCGCTCGGGGGAAGCTACTTACTATACTGGAAATCTTGAAGAGTCATATATGGATTCCCAGGGAGCCCTAGCAATAATTGAAAAGAAATTCATCGAAAAAGAATGGCAGGGTGAAATGCCGATTCTTTATAATTTCTACGGAGAAGCAAGCTGGCTCGCGCCGGTTCTTGATTCAAATGGTTTCTTGCAAAATTATTTCATTGTTTCGGCAGCCAACCCGGAAATTTCGGCCTTTGGCACAACTCCAAATGAAGCGCTAAAACAGTATAATACAGCATTGAACCGTGGAGGCGGGACGGTAGATGGAACTTCCCGCGCGGAAATAGCAACCGTATCCGGGGATGTTGTACGTGTCTACAAAGAACGTGTGGGGGATAATACCGTTGTATCGTTCCTGCTTAATACCGGACAAAACTTCACTGTCAGTTCACAAAATGCGCCGTTGGCAATTTACTTGCAAGAAGGGGATCGTGTAGCGGTTACGTATTTTGTGACAGGAGAATTATTCCTTCCTGTTAAGGAAATCGCCATTGAGGGAATTGCGGGACAAGAATAAGAAGCCTATTTAATCATAATTAAAAATGGTGACACCAAAAGGTCGTTTAGTAAAAGGCCTTAGTGTCACCATTTATTTTATTTCCAGTTAAATCCTTTGGAAGCCAGGAATTCTTTTATGTGAGGTCTGTTTTGGTCGACAAGGTAGTCGGCCATTTGTTTTGTCCAGTTGGCCATCTTTTGATTGGAACTGCGGCTTGCGTAATAGTCTTCCATGGTTGCATCGTATGCATCAAGCAATGTTTCATACTTCTCTGCATCATAATTGTTTTCATGGAGAACTGCTTCTACCGGCAAACGAGGCTTCGTTTCATTGCGCTTCGTTGGTGTTCCAATTGTCATCGCAAAGAGCGGGAAAACATAGTCTGGTAGATTGAATAGTTCGCTGATCTCCTTTGGATTGTTTCGCGCACCGCCAATATAGCAAATGCCGTACCCGGCATCTTCTGCAGCAACCACGAAATTCTGAGCAAAAATACCAACATCCGCCACACCGACTAAAAGGTTTTCGGCGCTATCTGCGGCAATGTCCACGCCATGTTTTTGGCCGGCAGCTTGAAGGCGTTTAAAATCAACGCAGAAAAGGAAAGAAGCACCGGCTGTTTTAAACTGGAATTCATTATTTGAAAGTTCTCCGAGTTTTTGTTTTTTCTCTTCATCGGTTACCCAAATCACACTGTATGCCTGTACGAAGTGTGAGCTGGCAGCCATTTGAGCCGTTTGAATTAAATCTACAACTGTTTCTTTAGGAATCGCTTCTCCCGTATACTTCCGAACGGACGTGTGGCTACGCAATAAATCCTTTACTCCTGACATTTCTATTCCTCCCCATACTAGTAATCATAAAAAAAGCCTTTTAGAGTAATCAGCTCTATAAAACGATCTATTTACATCTTAGTATATTTTGGTTGGACTTTCAAAAGGAGCCTCCTCCACCGAAGATTTCCTTCTTATTAAAGGAGCAGTTTCAAGGCCAATGATGTTAATTAACCAAAATTTAATCAAAAGTTGAAATAGTTGTATAGGAAATTTTAAAAAAATACAGATTAAGTATAAATGCTTTTTTATTATAGGAGCTTAAAATGAGACGTTATTTTTTTAGAAGTTCCCGAAAAGAGAGTGCGGGGCAAGAAAACAATAATACAAAAAATAATCAAAATAATAATCAGGGCAATTTTCAAAACAATAATCAAAAGAATAATAGTCAAAGCGAGTATCAAAACGATAACGGGAACGGCAATCAGAGAAGTGATCAAAACAATAACTGGAACAGCAGTCAAAGCGATTATCAAAACAACCAGAACAGCAATCAGGACTATCACCAAAACAATAGCCAGAATGGAAATCAGGGCAATTATCAAAATAATGCTGGGAACGGAAATCAGAGCCACTACCAAAACAATAGCCAGAACGGAAATCAGGGCAATTATCAAAATAATGTCGGAAACGGAAATCAGGGCAATTACCAAAATAGTGCCGGGAACGGGAATCAAAGCAATTTTCAAAATAACAACGAGAATGGAAGTTCGGGCAATAATCAAAACATTAATCAGAATAGTAATCATCAGGGCGATTTTCAAAACCAGAACAAAAACCAGGGCAATTATCAAAACAATAACGGCAACAGTAACCTAAATGATTATCTAAACAATAATCAAAATAGTAATCAAGGCAATTCCCTTAGCAACAACGGAAACAATAATCAAACCAACTACCAAAATAGCGACGGGAACAATCGAATTAATTACCAAAATAATAATGGCAACAGCAATCAGGATAACTCTCAAAATAATAGCAACAGCAGTCAGGGCAACTATCAAAATAATAACGGCAACAGCAATCAGGGCAACTATCAAAACAATAACGGCAGCAGCAATGAGGGCAACTATAAAAACAATACAGGCAACAGCAATCAGGATAACTCTCAAAACAATAGCAGCAGTCAGAACACCTACCAAAACAATAACGGCAACAGCAGTCAGGGCAACTATCAAAATAATAACGGCAACAGCAATCAGGATAACTCTCAAAACAATAACGCAAACAATAATCAAACCACCAGCCAAAATCAATATCAAACAAACTACCAGAACCAATATCAAACAAACTATCAAAACAATTATCAAACTCAATTTCAACAAAATAACCAAAGCAATAACCAAAGCAATAACCAAAGCAATACAAACGAAGTAAAGATTCCAATTGGTACCGGCTTGAATGGCAATATAGAGAATCTAAAAATGATGCTGGGTCAATCTGAGGATTNGCAGCAGTCAGAACACCTACCAAAACAATAACGGCAACAGCAGTCAGGGCAACTATCAAAATAATAACGGCAACAGCAATCAGGATAACTCTCAAAACAATAACGCAAACAATAATCAAACCACCAGCCAAAATCAATATCAAACAAACTACCAGAACCAATATCAAACAAACTATCAAAACAATTATCAAACTCAATTTCAACAAAATAACCAAAGCAATAACCAAAGCAATAACCAAAGCAATACAAACGAAGTAAAGATTCCAATTGGTACCGGCTTGAATGGCAATATAGAGAATCTAAAAATGATGCTGGGTCAATCTGAGGATTTAATCATCCGAGAAATAACGGTCGGTTCTTCACAAAAAAAATGCTCCATTGTTTATTTAAGTGTGTTGGTGGACCAGAACCTGGTCAATACCAATATATCTAAAATTGTTGAAGCAAAAAATGCACAGGAAATTATGGCAATATCGGAGATGAAGAATGTTGATACAGTAAATGAAATAGCTGATGCTGTTTTGTCCGGAAACATGGTTTTAATGGTGGATGGGGCAAAGACCGTTTGGGTTATGAATACGGCTGGAGGCGACAAGCGTTCTATTGATGAACCACAGTCTGAGCCGGTAATTCGCGGGCCGAGATCGGGTTTTGTTGAAAGCATAGATACCAATATTGCACTCATACGACGGGAACTGAAAGATCCGAATCTTCGGTTTGAGATGCATGAGGTAGGTGAGCGTTCTAAACAAAAACTTGCCGTTTGTTATGTAGAAGGGATTACCAATAAAGATATTCTGGATGAGGTAAATCGCAGGCTGAAATCCATTGATATCGATTTTGCCCCGGATTCAAGCTTAGTGGAACAATGGATAGAAGATAGCTTTCTGTCGCCTTTTCCGCAAATTCTTGATACAGAAAGACCAGAACGTGTCATTTATTCCATTCTTCAAGGGAAGATAGGCATTCTGGTTCATGGATCTCCGTTTGCGCTAATCACACCTGTTACACTTGGGTATGCTCTGCAATCGATAGATGATTATAGCCAACGGTGGATTATTGGTAGTCTACTGAGATTGCTGCGGTTTGTAGCAACGTTTATTACTATTTTTTTGCCGGCAGTCTATGTTGCATTAATCTCTTATCATCCGGGGTTGATTCCGACGCAGCTTGCATTTTCAATTGCAGCCACCAGGGAAGGCGTACCTTTTCCATCTATTTTAGAAGCGCTCTTAATGGCGGTAACATTTGAGATACTGGAAGAAGCAGGAATTCGGCTTCCTAAAGGGATTGGACAGACGATAGGAATTGTTGGAGGGATTGTAATTGGCGATGTTGCCGTAAGTGCAGGAATCGTTAGTCCGGCAATGGTAATTGTCACATCCCTTACGGCCATTGCCTCCTTTACAATTCCTAATTATAGTACAGCAGTCGGTTTGCGCGTCATGAGATTTGCATTGATTTTTGCTGCAGCCATTTTGGGGCTTTATGGCATTATTCTTGTTTTCATTATGATGGTTGTCCATGTCGTTAATTTAAAGAGCATGGGTGTACCTTACACGGGCCCATTTGCGCCTTATTTTTTGGGAGACTTAAAAAACCTGTTTATCCGCGCACCCATTATGACACTAACGAAACGCCCGCCGTATTTGGAAACTGAGGATACCCAAAAAGTCAATAATGGAGGTCAGGATAAATAATGAAACTACAATCGGAAGAGGGATTTATCAGTGATAGAGACATCATGATTGCGGTGATTTCAAATATTATCGGATTATTAACATTAACACTCCCAAGGTTGCTTGCGGCAAATACAAATTCATCGGATGGATGGCTGGCAATTGTGCTGGGAGGAGGTATTGTAAGTTTTTTTGCTTATATTGTCTCAAAAATTGCCTCGTCATTTCCGAATCAATCCTTTTTTTCCTATGCTTCCTATCTCGTCTCGAAGCCGCTTGCTGTTTTTTTTACGCTTATGTTTACGCTGCAATATTTGGCAATCGCTTCTTTTCAAGTGCGTGAAATATCGGTACTGGCTCATCAGTATTTATTCGATCAAACTCCGCGGGAAGTAATCGCCCTGGCTTTTTTGCTAGTTGTTATCTACGCTGTTTCTGGTTCGCATGCCGCGATTTTCCGTTTGAATGTTTTATTTCTTCCAATTATAATCGGCGGCTTGCTAATACTGATTCTATTACCTTTAGGTTTCATAAGGACGGAAAATTTATTGCCTGTTTTTCAAACGGATATAAAGGGGTATTTGAAAGCAACTTATTCAAGTATTACAAGTTTTATGGGTTTTGGAATTGTTCTTTTTTATATTGCCCTTGTTAAAAGCCCTGAAAATACCCCAAAAATGGCTGTCAGGGGAGTATTGGTAATTACGTTTCTTAATCTGCTTCTTTATATCGTATGTATTGGGGTTTTAGGGAATTTAACCACGGAAAATTTATTCTTTCCTTCATTTGATTTGTCTAGAACAGTAGACATACCTGGAGGCTTTTTTCAACGGTTTGATTCCATTTTATTTGTAGTTTGGACGATGATTATATTCACTACAGCTTTAATGGCGTTTGATATTGCGGTAATGACGCTCATGATGGTATTTGAAAAACTGAAAAAAATAAAAGTGATTTTTACGCTCTCGCCGATTCTCTTTTTTATCAGTATGCTGCCAAAGGACTACTTAGAGTTGACCAAGGTCTCCAGTGTTATGAGTTCCTTTATTGTAATTTATTTAGTAATCGTGACAATTTTGTTGGGGGTAGCTTATAAAATTAAAGGTGGAAATCAAAATGCGTAGGGTTGCTGTAGTCTTCATTTTAATTGTTTGTACCGTTTTTGTAAGTGGTTGTTGGGATAAGCAAGAAATTGAACAGAGGGCATTTGTTTACGGAGTGGCAATAGACCTCTCGGAAGATAGTTCTACTTCAAATCCGGAAATAAAATTAACGCAACAGCTCATTGTGCCCGAAAACTTAACGAATATGGGTGGCGGTGGAGGAGGCAGTGGACCTGCTTTTCAAAATCTCTCCAAAACTGGAAAAACATTAATAGATATTAGTAGGGAAACGATCAAGCTAACTAGTCGCAGGATAGATGTTACCCACTTAAATGTAGCCCTTTTTTCAGAAGATGTTGTGAAAGAACCAAAAATGTTTGAACAGTTAGTCGATGTCTTTCTCCGTGAAAGGGATGCGCGTCGGGGCATTAAACTGGTCATTGCAAGCGGAAAAGCAGAAGAACTATTAACAGTAGAACCGGAGCATGAAAAAATACCAGCTGAATACATTAACAAGATGTTGGAGGAGACTGGAAATTTAGCGATTTTGGATATAGTAAGAGTAGGTGATATTCAAGAGAAATTACTTGCGAGGGAAAGTTTTCCGATAGCGCAGCTCAAAATGAAGAATCCAAAAGAGATTATTTATGAAGGCATAGCTGTCTATAACGGGCATCAAGAAAAAGTTGTTGGGACCTTAAAAGATGAGGAAGCAAAAGGGCTAAGTTTTTTCAGAGGCAAGAGGCATACCGGAACGATTAACATTGAAGTATATCGTAAACCGGCAGCGGTCGAGATTTTAAAAATAAAAACGAAAGTAACACTCAAAAACAAAGAGATGAATAATCTTAAATTTTTAGTAAATGTTGATGTAAATGGGTTAATAGCGGAACAATTTGGAACAGAAAATGTGATGAACGAAGATGTGCTTAGAGAGTTTGAAAACGCTACTCGAGAGAAGGTAGAGGAAATTATGAGGAAATCGGTGGATACGTTACAAAAGGACTTTCAGACAGACGCATTGGGACTAGGAGTACATTTAAAAAAATTTCATCCAAAGTTATGGGAGTCGGTTAAAGGTAATTGGGATTATGGAGAAAATTACTTTTCTCAAAGCACGATTGACATAAATACAGATGTCACGATTGAAACACCAGGCACTATTAACCGAACAGCTCTAGGGGGAGGGACTAAGTAGTTTAATGAATATGATAATGGAACGGTTCCCCGGAATGTTTACAGTCATTTGTACACTCCTAGCCTATATGATTCCTTTTACGATTTATAAAATCAATCAAAAAATCCATTTGAAATTAGATCCACCTTGGAAACAGGGAGATAATAAGGAAAATGGGAATCAGAAGAAGTCGCCAAATAATAAATCAAAAACATCCAATGAAGGCTAGCGTTATAACTATAAAGGCGATAGAACCCTTGGCAACCTATACAGGAGTCGCCAAGGGTAAACAATCAGCTTACAGCAATCCAATCCATTTCCAGTAGGTTGCACTGAACAGCAATATGAGCAGGTATCCCAATATTGTCAACGGAATGCCGGATTTCAGGAAATCCTTTGTTGTAAAGGCACCTGTCCCATATGCAAGCATGTTTTGAGGGGCGCTGATTGGTAGCAAGAAACCAAAACAAATAACAAATTGCTGAATTAACACAAATCCAATCTGATTCACATCCAAAGTAGCGGATAGTGCAATAAATACCGGAATTAAAGCGGATGCAAGGCTCGTTGCACTAGCAAAGCCAAGATGGATCAGGATATTAAAGATTGTCACTAATGCGATGGTAGCCAAAATAGGCATGGAATCTAAACCTAAGGATCCAAAGACAGTATCGGACAGCCAGGAAGCTCCGTCTGTATCGAGCAAAACCGTACCCAGTGAGATCCCGACGGCAAATACGATGATTGTACCCCAGTCAATACGGCCTGAAGCCTCTTTCCATGAAAATACGCCTATTTTCGGTGTGAGTAAAAAGGCAATCGCTACAATTGTAACTGTTGTCGTGTCAAATGGGTGAAGTATGCCTTCTGTCGCCCAAAGGAATAGTAGAATAACGGAAGTCGTGATTAAAGTAATTTCTCTTCTCTTTAAAGGTCCGAGCTCATGCAATTGCTGTTTAATAATTTCTTTTCCGCCTTCAATATTATTTGTTTCAGGCTTGATCAGTTTAATCATAATAAAAAATAAAGCAATCGACATGATAATGGAAACAGGTGCAGCATAGATAAACCATTGAAGCCAAGTAACATCAATGCCGAATTCACTATTGATAAATCCAAGCGCAACCAGGTTTTGCGCAGCGGCTGTTTTAATTCCGATATTCCAGATGGAAACAGCCTGAGTGGCGGTAATTACCAGGAGTGCAGCGAGTTTACTTTCATTAGTTAGACCGAATGCCGCTACAATCCCGATTAAAATTGGGATGACGGCACCGGCACGAGCTGTTGCACTTGGTACAAAAAAGGCTAAAACGATCGATACAAGGATGGCACCGAAAACGATGGATTTTGTTTTCGTTCCCACCATCGATAAAATCCAGAGGGCCAATCGTTTGTGTAAATTGGTTACTTGCATGGCAGCTGCCAAGAATAATGCAGCCGCAACAAGAGCAACGGAAGAACTGCTAAATCCGCCAAGTGCAAGTTTCAAAGCAGCATTTGTACCCATTGTTGCACCAGGATCCTCCAATGAAGGCGCCAAACCTAATAATACGGCAATCAATGCAATAATCATGGCGGAACTGATTGGATAGGAAACTGCTTCGGTAACCCACATAATGACCGCAAAAGCTAAAATGGCAAGTGCGCGTTGACCTGCTACAGGTAACACTGAACCATCATTCGGTAACATGGTAATGATAATTAAAACGGCAAATGCAAGAATTATCCAAAGCGATTTAAAGTTTCTTTTTTTCTTGTTTTCGGTCTTTTTTTCATTTACTGATGAGTGCGTTGCCATAAAACCAAATCCTTTCGCTGTTAGAATGGAACAGATAAGAACAATAGTTTAACTAGCTAGTCTTAAAGGTTGAATATTATTTCCGGAAACCTTTATTACCTAAATTATAACAAGGAAAAATTTCCATAATGTTAAAACAATGTGAAATACTGTCGCAATTTGTTGAATTATTTAACAAAAGTTTCAAAGAAAAAAGGAGTTTCCTCAAACTGAGGAAACTCCTTTTTCTGCGCCGAAAGTGAAACGACAGGCGCAAAAAACTTTTTTAAATAAAAAATTACTTTTTCTTCTTAAAAGCGGAAGTAACTTTCGGTTCTGTTCCGAGACGCAACCGGTTAATATTCTCAACATGGAGAATAAAAGCAATTGAAAATAAGGTAATCGCAATTAGAAAAGGCCCGAGGGTTGGTTCGATTAACAGGGCTGCAGCACCAAATAGGATGTATAACATAAAAACACCGATGATCAGGTAATTTGTTATGAGTGATGCAAGAACAAAAACAAGCAATGCAATCAGTCCAAATTTCCAATTAAGCGCGATAAAAATACCGATTAAAGAGGCTGTTCCTTTTCCGCCCTGAAACTTCATATGAATTGGAAAGTTATGCCCGATAATAACGGCAGCTCCCATCATATAAAGCAAAATGGAAACTTCCCCTGCATTATAGGAGGTAAAGTTAGCCAGGATTAAACGAAGCAGCACAATAGCCAAAATTCCTTTTCCGATATCTATGAATGCTACCAATGCGCCATATTTCCATCCCAGCGTTAAGGTAGCATTTGAAGCGCCCGCATTTCCATGGCCAGCTTCCTTTAAGTTGACGCCCGATAATAGTTTTGCAGCATTTGAGCCATGGATACACCCAATCAAATAGCCGGTGAGTAGTGTCAAAATAATTATCCAGAGCAAAGAGAACACTCCTTTCTAATGGCAGAAGCCATAATTTTGCATGATTCGAAATGTAGCAGTTGTTTTTATCTTATAGTATACTCTATGATTATTTAAGAAGTTTCGAAAATTATAAAAATTTTTAAAAGAATAGTTGACATAGTAGTTTACTATGACTTATAGTAGATTCAACGATGGAACATGAATCAAATACCTTTATCCAGAGAGGCGGAGGGACTAGGCCCTATGATGCCCGGCAACCGGCGTGAAAACGCAAAGGTGCTAATTCCTACAGATTTTGATTAGATCTGGCAGATAAGGGGAGGAAAAATTGCAGCTTTGCAGCCCTCTTCTTGTAAGAGGGCTTTTCGTTTTTCCAAAAAGTCCTCCTCAAAACCTGGTCGTCCCATCGATACTATAATTAGGAGGAAGAAACATGTCACAACAACGTCCGGAAACGCTATTACTTCATGGGGGGCAAAAACCAGACCCCGTTACAGGCGCGATTGCAGTACCGATTTACAGAACAACGGCTTATGCTTTTGAGTCTACAGAACACGCACGAAAACTTTTCGCCTTGGAACAACCAGGCAACATTTATTCCCGTATCATGAATCCAACCGTCGATGTTTTTGAACAGCGCGTAGCTCTACTTGAAGGAGGTACAGCGGCAGTGGGGTTATCTTCAGGGGCGGCTGCCATCGCATTTTCCATTTTAAACATCGCAGGCGCCGGGGATGAAATCGTTGCTGCCGGTTCATTATACGGCGGAACGTATAACCTGTTTGCCAATACATTGCCGCGTTATGGCATTACAACAACTTTTGTGGATGAGGCAAATCCCGAGAATTTTGAAGCGGCCATTACTGACAAAACGAAAGCTATTTTTGCTGAAACAATCGGCAACCCAAGCTTAAATATTCTAGACATTGAAAGAGTGGCGGAAATTGCTCATGCGCATGGACTTCCGCTGATTATTGACAACACATTCCCATCCCCATACGGATGCAACCCGATTGAATTTGGAGCGGATGTTGTTGTCCATTCCGCAACAAAGTGGATTGGCGGCCATGGTACAACAATCGGCGGTATTGTAGTAGATGCCGGCAAATTCGACTGGACGCAAGGAAGGTTCCCGGGCTTCACAGAACCGGACGCATCTTATCATGGCTTGCGATATGGCATTGATACAGCGGCGGCTGCATTTGCCACAAAGCTGCGCGTACAGCTATTGCGTGATTTTGGACCGACTTTGAGTGCGGATAGTGCATTCAACTTCCTGCAAGGTTTAGAAACGCTTCATTTGCGTTATACAAAACATGGCGAAAATGCATTGAGAGTTGCTGACTATCTTGAAAACCACCCATCCGTGGAATATGTCAACTACCCAGGAAGAGAAAACTTCCCATCGCATTCATTAGCGAAGAAATATTTGAAAAATGGCTTTGGCTCCATGCTTACATTTGGCATCAAAGGCGGCCGTGAAGTAGGAAGCAAAGTAATCGATCACGTTCAATTGTTCTCCCACGTTGCAAATGTCGGAGATGCAAAATCCTTGATTATTCACCCGGCTTCTACCACACATCAACAATTATCACCTGAAGAATTAAAAGTCGCAGGTGTATCCGAGGAGCTCATTCGCTTATCTGTTGGATTGGAAGCAGTGGAGGATATTATTGAAGACTTGGACCAAGCTTTAACGAAAGCTGTTGGGAACGTAGCACAGGCGAAAGCTTAACCCTTATATAATAGAGGAAAACGTCTATTCATTTCATTTGTGAAAAGGGCGCTTTCTTCTAAAACCGCCACTCATTCGGCATCTTTTCTTTGACTTGGCTGATTACCGTTCTATGGTACAGCCAAAGTCTCTTTATAAAACCAAGTATTCATATTTGTTTTATTGACTTTTTAAAATTTTAAATTTATACTATGAATACATAGTAATTCTGTTGGTATTTATGTGGTAAACATTTTAGCAGAGGATTTCGGCGATTACAGTAAAGGAGTGTTGCTAAATGGGGAATATATATAGTGCGCAAAATGTGGCAGCTTACTTCATCTATGAATTAAATGAACAAAGAACTTTTATTAATGCGGCATCTTTGCAATATTTGTTAACGAAAGTAGAAGAAGTCTGGCGTGAACAGTTTGGGCATAGTGCATTTCGTGAAAAAGTATGGAATTTTGATATTCATGGTTATATTGTAAAAGAAGTAGCTGACACGTATGAAGAATCTGGAATTCACCATCTCTTTTTGCCTGCCAAGGATTGGTTTTTGCAGTTCGGTCAATTCCAGCTCCAATATAAAACGTATAGTGTACCCGCATTTACAAATCAAGAGCAAGATCTAATTAATCGAATTGTAAATGAATACTTAGAAGTCTTTCTGAGTAAGGCCTCCTAATTGCTTGCACTCCTTTCGTCGGTACGGTTTTGGGTGGGCTTTAACAGACCTACGCAAACCCGTGTATTAAAAAATCCTTGCAAACAGATAACCAGAACGTTTCTGAACCAACAGAAGAACAGCTAACTTCTGTGGTGTTAATCATCAACAAATCGAATAGTAAGGATCCTCAAGAAACCTGCAACAACCCGTTGCAGGTTTTATGCTAAAATCCGCGAGAAGCTTCACAATTCTGCCCTTCTTAAAAAAACAATTGTCCACCTAAGGAAGAATTCCCTTGAGTTCCTTTAAAATATAAGATAAAATCTTCTTATGTAAAATTTTTCGAATTATTTGTTTTTATGCTAATAAAAATATAGAATAGCATTTATCAATGGGCGCCCGTCACTATATAGAAAGAATCGAAGGCGTCCTCATTTGCAGACGTAAAGGAAAGATGGAGGCGAGAAGAGAATGGCAACAATCAAGGCGGCCATCTTAGGTTTTGGCACAGTTGGTCAAGGAATATATCATATTTTAAACGAAAAACGTGAAGAGCTCCGCGATAAATTGGGATTGGAAATCGAAGTTGCAAAAATCCTTGTGCGTGATACAACAAAGGAACGTATTCCAGGTACGGCTCATTTATTAACGGACAATATAGATGACTGCCTGTCAGTAAAAGGCATCCAAGTTGTTTTCGAAGCCATCGTCAATGAAGAACCTGCGTTTACATATTTAAAAAAGGCTGTTGAACATAAATGCCATGTAATCACAGCCAATAAAGTGATGTATGCGAAGCGCGGGCCGGAATTGGAGCAATTAGCCAAACAACATGGCGTGTTTGTTGGTTTTGAAGCAACAACAGCAGGTGGCGTTCCCGTTATTAAAACGATGAAGAACATCCTGTTGGTGAATGATGTTTCGAGAATCCAGGGAATTTTAAATGGTACCACTAACTATATTTTAACAAAAATGCGTGCGGAAGGCTGGACGTTTGAAGAGGCTTTAAAAGAAGCGCAAGCACTTGGGTATGCTGAGGCCGATCCGTTCAATGATATTTCCGGCCAAGACGCTTTCAAAAAGCTCATGATTCTTTCTTCTCTTGCCTTTGATGAGCAGCCGAACTGGGCAGACGTGGAAGTAATCGGAATCGATACAATATCCGCGGAGCAAGTGGCCGATGCTACGGAAAAGGGACTTCGTTATCGACATGTTGCGGAAGTGGAGAAGTATTCGGATGGCACAATCTATGCGAGGGTGGCGCCGATGCTGGTGGATAAAGAACATCCTTTGTACCCGGTAGACGAGGTATTTAATGCCGTCACGATGGAAACGAACTATATCGGTACATTAACACTGGTTGGACCGGGAGCAGGCATGTATCCAACAGCAAGTGTGATGGTGGAAGATTACGCAGAAATCATCGGCAAACGAGCAGGCTTCGTTGTCACAATTTAAAACATCCTGAGGCGTGAAAAGTGAATTTGCGCTTCGGGGTGTTTTTTATTTTGCAATAAAAGTTGTCGGAGCGCTTGTTATGCGAGCACTAGCGGTTCAGAATGGCATTGGTGAAAAAGCAGAAGGAAGAGCCGGTGAAGTCGGTCGAATAGAGCGTGTCAAAACGGTCGAATAGAGTGTATCAAAACACCCGTTTGAAGGAAGAGCCGGTGAAAACGGTCAAATAGAGTGTATCAAAACGCCCCTTTGAAGAAAGCGCGGTGAAAATGGTCAAATAGAGCGTGTCAAAACGCCCGTTTGAAGAAAGGCCGGGTGAAAACAGTCGAATAGAGAGTGTCAAAATGCCCGTTTGAAGAAAGCTGGGGGAAAACTGGTCGAATAGAGTGTGTGTAAACACCCGTTTGAAGAAAGGCCGGGTGAAAACGGTCGAATAGAAAACGCCAAAGCGCCCAAAAAACCAAATACCTCATAAATCGCCAGGAATGTGAAAAGGCATTCCTGGCTTTCTTATTTTATCAATCTTCATCCTTAATATCAGGATCTTCGGGTATGGGGGTGTTGCGCCAGATTTCAATCTCTTCTTTTATGCGTTCCAGTTGCTCATGATACGTATCGAACTGAGCACTGTTGATTAAAAATTGTTCCCCATCATGCACCGCTTTGATTCGGCCAGCATAAATGTAGCGCAGGACTTGATCTTCGGGCATGGAAATATCCTTTGCGGTTTCGGCAACGGTTTTAAACATAGATGATGGCCTCCTTTTCTTTCTTATTATAAATAATTATCTCAAAAAGCACGAATAACACAAAGCGAAAATAAGGATTAAAGACTTCCTAGAATATGGTAGCATAATAGTAATGAGAGCGATTTAACAGGGAGGCAGGACATTGAATAGTTTACCATACATATTTGTCTTACTAGCCGCGGTCCTTTGGGGCACAGTGGGGACCATCCAAACTTTTTTGCAGGAAGATGTCTCGTCCATTACAGTGGCAGCTGTGCGTTCAGCGATCGGAGGAGGGGCGCTTCTGATTGCAGCGCTGGCTATGAAGAAAATCCATTTTAAAACGTGGTCTTGGAAATGGACGATTTTAGCAGCGTTAACGATTGCTTTATTCCAATCTTTATTTTTCACTTCGGTCCGTTTTACAGGAGTAGCGATTGGAACGGTGGTCACGATTGGAAGCTCGCCGGTATTTTCCGGTCTTGTGGAATGGGTGATCTGGAAAAGAAGGCCGAATCGCATTTGGGCCATTGCCACGCTGCTAGCGATTGTTGGATGCGTTTTATTGTTTGTTAATCGAGGACAAGCAACCATTAGCCCTATCGGCATTTTATTGGCGTTAAGCGCGGGTCTTATGTTTGCCCTCTACACGAACTGCAGCAAGCAATTGACAGAAACAGAAGAAACTCTGCCGGCAGTGGCGATGACTTTTACCCTATGTGCGCTTATGCTGCTGCCGTTTTCAGGAGATGGCGTAGCATGGGTCTTTCATAGCCAAAACTTCCTGCCCATTCTATTTATGGGGTTAGCCGCAACAAGTTTGGCCTATGTTTTGTTTTTGGCAGGTTTAGAAAAAATCAGCTCATCCTCGGCAGTCACGCTTTCTTTGGCAGAACCTTTAACCGCTTCAATGCTTGGCGTCTTTTGGGTTGGAGAATATTTAAGCGCTACCTCCTGGATTGGGGTTGCATTGCTGCTGGCGGGCATTGTTGTGTTGACGGTTGGGACTAGCCGATTTGCTAAATAAATTTGATTATCATTTTATATTTTAAAAAAGACATCAATTAAGAGAATTGTTCTCTTGTATTTGATGTCTTTTCATGTAAGAACCCTACCTAGTACCTTCCAAAAAACTAGAGACCCAGGATGTTCCTCTTGAAAAGGTTTATATCAATTTTCAAATAAAGTAAACTAGGAGACAAATATCCTAAATCGCTTAATACATAAATTTCCCCAAAATCTTAAGAATTTCTTCAGATTTATACAGACCATTTATTAAGATTCGATTTGTAAGATAAAGGCATAAGAAAAAGATGAGGTGAGGGCAGTGGAGAAACTGACGGTGCTCGTCACAGATGATGACAAGGACATTCGTGATGGGATTGAGATTTATTTAAAGAATGAAGGCTATAACGTTTTGAAGGCAGCCGATGGGATGGAAGCATTGAATCTATTGGAGAAAAATGAAGTGCATCTCATCATCCTGGATATTATGATGCCGAATATGGATGGCATTACCGCTACCTTTAAAATCCGTACAGAGCGCAATATTCCCATTATCATGTTAAGCGCAAAAGCGGAAGATACGGACAAGATTCATGGACTTTCAGTAGGCGCGGACGACTATATTACCAAGCCGTTTCATCCTCTGGAGCTGCTTGCGCGGGTAAAGTCCCAGCTTAGAAGGTACGTCCATCTTGGAACTTATAACGGACAATCGCAAGCCAAAGTGGAAGTCAATGGGCTTTCGCTTGATGCAGAAGCAAAAGAAGTTCGATTGGATGGGGAATTGATCAAGCTCACACCGATTGAGTACAAAATTACCGAGCTTCTCCTCAAAAATGCGGGACGTGTTTATTCCATCAACGAAATCTATGAGCTCGTTTGGAATGAAGAAGCTTATAATGCGGAAAATGTGGTGGCTGTCCACATACGGAAAATACGCGAAAAAATTGAGGCGGATCCTAAAAATCCGAGGTTTTTAAAGGTTGTGTGGGGCATTGGATACAAAATTGAAAAATAAAATTGAAGCAGGCATTACGACCATCAGTGTGATTGCAAGTGTGGCAGGGATGTTCGTGATTATCATGAAAACTTGGCAATTTATGCGTGAGCATCTTGGTGAAATGATCCAGTTGCTTGTGAAATTATTTTAGAGGAGGAAACGAATATGAAACCGAAAGGCAAATTAATCCTCACTCTTTTTCTTATAACTTGGACGGCGTTTGCTGTTGTGTCATTCTTGAATAATTCGCAAAACTATTTATTCAAATCCTATTTCGATTCAGATTATTTTCAATCAAACAAGACCAGTTTTGTTGATCAGTTAGGTAACTATGTACTCACGCCGTTTGACCCGGAAGAGGCAAAGGAGAAAATTAGCGTAACGCAGCAAGAAATCGATTATTATCGCCACTATTATGGAACGTTGCCGGAACAGCTTCAAAATATCCGCGAGCAATACAGCGAACAAATTCTGCAGGCAGAAGAATCCGAGGATGCAGCACTTAAGAAGTTTTTGATCGACGAACGCGATGGAAAGATGAAAGATGTTACCAAAAACTTTGAAAGCGACGAGTATGTTGAAAAGAAAATCTTGAAGCAAAAAGAAAGTGATATCGATCGTTATGCAATGGAACAAGCTAGGCAACGCCAAGAATTCTTGAATGAATATAAACACTATGCTTATCACTTTGTTAATACTGAAACAGGTGAAAACTTTTCTTCTGAAATGCAGCCAAAGAATGAGGTGTATCAAGAAAGTTTCAATGAATCGAAAACGGCACTGTTAACAGTTGATAATACGGAATATATAAATGCAGCTGATTCTGCATATGCACCTGATGCTGTGCTGCGAATCGATGGCGGGGTCTCCAAATTTGAAGGTTCCATAAGCATTCCGAAGTCAATGATGAATAACTCAAATTTTGCAAGTGAATATCATAGCTTTACAAGAGCCCAAACGATTTTCTATATTCTTTGGATTACCGGTATTTTAGCCATCGTGGGCTTATGCACGGCTGCAAAACCATCAAAAGCATTAATGCAGGGTCCAGGAAGAATGAAAGAGGTATTCGCTCGTATACCGATAGATGTTCGTTTGCTGATAATCCTTGTTGCAGGAATGATTTCTATTGCCATGATGGATACCGTAGGGAATACAATTCAAAATTTCTATCAGTATACTCCAAATATAAGATGGTTTGAGATAGTGGTCAGCATGATTGTAATGTTTATTGCTGTTACGATAGTTATTTTGGGTTTAACTTGGACTTGGGATTCTATATCGAATGAAGAGAAGTTTAAAAAAGAACTGAAAAATGCCATGCTTCATCGTGTGGCGGGTGTAATGCAGGATGTTTTCTTGAACCGCTTTTTTGGAATCCAGGCAGTAGCGGTGATCATTGTCGCGTTCCTTGCAGGTATCGGCTTTGTTGGCGCTGCAATTAGCGGTGGTGAATTAGTCTTAATATATATCGTGTTATTTTTCTTTATCGCATTGCCTGTATTCTTTATTTTCCTTCGTTATACGGGCTATTGGAACCGAATCATGAAGCAGACGCAAGAAATGGCGGAAGGGCGTCTAACTTCGGAGATTAAGGTGAAGGGGAAATCGATTTTTGCCAATCATGCGCGCAATTTGAATGCGTTGCGTGAAGGGGTACGGACTTCAATGACGGAGCAGGCAAAAAGTGAGCGGCTGAAAACGGAACTGATTACGAATGTGAGCCATGACTTGCGAACACCGTTAACTTCTATTATCACCTATACTGAATTGCTGAAAAATCCAAACCTAACAGAGGCTGAGCGGGCACAATATATTGATGTTCTGGATAAAAAATCGGCTCGACTGAAAACGTTGATTGAAGATTTGTTTGAAGTATCAAAAATGGCAAGCGGAAATATTGAACTAACCAAACAATATATCGATCTAACGCAATTGATGCAGCAAGCTATCGGGGAACATAAGGAAGCCTTTGCAAACGCCAACCTCGATTTGCGTGTATCCATGCTGGAACAGCCGCTGTATGCAGTGGTGGACGGGCAGAAGATATGGCGCGTAATTGATAATTTAATTGTCAATGCATTAAAGTACTCGATGGAAGGGACAAGAGTGTATGTTGCGTTGAAACAGCACAATTCCATGGCTGAGTTTACAGTCAAAAATGTCTCCCAATATGAGCTGAATGATAATGTAGAAGAATTGACGGAACGATTCAAGCGTGCGGATGCTTCCCGTCATACGGATGGATCGGGATTAGGCCTGGCCATTGCCCAATCTATTGTTGATTTGCATCATGGACGAATGACGATTGAGGTGGATGGTGATTTGTTCAAAGTAACCGTCTTTATTCCAACTGAAAAAGCTTGACGCTCAGCTGTCCTTCAATATGAAGGGCAGCCATTTCTTGTTATGAACAAACCTCCTTAACGTGATATACTTTTTGTAGTCGTTAATGGAGGATTTGCATATGGGAAGGATTCTTGGCATAACGCTTGCCCTTGGTTTATATAGTATACTAACTGTCTATTTGGGGCTCAATTTAAAAAAGTGGCTTGAGTCAATCAACCTCTTTCGCTGGCCCGTTTTTTATTGGCTTCTTCTTTTTCTCGTTTCATTTAGTTTTATCATAGGAAGACTTCGTGATTCTTTAAAACCCCTCATAATTCTCGGGAATTATTGGATGTTCTTCTTGGAGTATGGGCTTCTGCTATGCATTTTGGCCAATCTAGTTATATATATCACACCGTATAAAAATGTACCCATCATGGGTTCGATTGTCATGGGGCTTCTCGTGATATTGTTTGCTTGGGGCTCATATAATGCATATTCTCCTGTTGTCCGTAATTTGGAAATTAGCATTGACCGACCTGGTGAACCACTGAGATTGGTGGTGGCGTCCGATTTCCATTTAGGTGTCCTGTCGCATAAAGACCATCTTCAGCGATTTGTCGAGCTTTCAAATGAAGCGAAGCCAGATGCAGTTTTGCTGGTGGGGGACATTGTTGATGATGATCCGATTTGGTTCGTCGATGAAGGCATGAACGAAGTGATGAAGCAGCTGACCTCGACATATGGTGTTTATGGGGTGCTGGGCAACCATGAATACTATGGAGGGAAAATTCCGGAGTTCATTGATGAAATGAAAGAATCGAATGTCCAAATCTTACTGGATGAAACAATTTTGGTTGGAAATCGTTTTTATTTAACGGGACGGGAAGATTTAACGAACGCGGAACGAAAAGAGCTTGAAGCATTAAAACCGGAAAGTGGAGAGCACCCATGGATTGTCATGAACCATACTCCTCAGGATCTGCAAGAGGCGGAAAAAGCGGGCGTCGATTTTCACGTATCGGGACATACCCATCTCGGACAGCTATGGCCGAATAACTTCATCACAAACCAAATTTTCGAAGTGGATTATGGGCACCTTCAAAAAGACGCCAGCCACTTTCTTGTGTCATCGGGATTTGGTTTCTGGGGTCCGCCAATGAGAATCGGCAGCCGCTCGGAACTGTGGGTTGTAGACATTTCTTTTAATGAGGAATCCGTCGGGAGATATGGACATTAAAACGCGTTTCCTGTATTGTAATTACGTATTTAAAGGAAGAACAATTACGGTTGATGTAATTGATAGAAAAAAGAGGAGATAATATTGATCTATGGAATTATTCGATTTAATTAAAGCGATTATCCTCGGTTTTGTAGAAGGGATGACGGAGTTCGCGCCGGTTTCTTCGACAGGTCATATGATTATTGTGGATGATTTGTGGTTGAATACAAAAGAGTTTTTAGGGTCAGGGTCTGCAAACACATTCAAAATCGTGATTCAGCTCGGGTCGATTTTGGCGGTAGTGGTCGTCATGTGGAAACGTTTGCTGAGTTTAGTAGGTTTGTATAAAATTGAAGGACAAACCGCAACCCGCAGATTCAATTTGGGACATGTTATTATGGGGATTATACCAGCTGGAGTTTTAGGCATATTATTCGAGGATTTTATCGATGAAAATCTGTTCTTTACTTCTACGGTAATTATCGGTCTGATTATAGGGGCGATCTGGATGATTATTGCAGACAAATTCGGACCTAAAAAACCGTCTATTACGTCGTTGGATGAAATTTCCTATAGCAAGGCATTCAAAATTGGCATAATTCAATGCTTATCTTTATGGCCAGGATTCTCGCGCTCGGGGGCAACAATTTCCGGAGGGGTCATGCTGGGGCTCGATCATAAAACGGCCGCAGACTTTACTTTCATTATGGCAGTGCCGATAATGGCCGGTGCGAGTGGAATCTCTTTATTAAAAAACTGGAGCGATTTAGAGCCAAGCCATACAGGGTTTTATATACTTGGGTTTGTTAGTGCCTTTGTATTTGCGTTAATCGCCATTAAATTCTTCTTAAAATTAATTTCAAGAGTAAAATTGGTGCCATTTGCGATTTATCGTCTCGTATTGGCTGCGATTTTAATTGTAGTATTATATTTATAATCCAAACTCGTCTCGAAAGATTTCTTTCGAGGCGTTTTTTTATCTTTCACATCGAAGTGAAGAGGATGTTCACAAATGGGCAATAGAAAAGCAGGAAGTGTGAGAAAAGTCATACTATCTAGTGGAAGCTGTCATTTAAACTGATATTAGCAGTAAATTTTAACTGGAAAATGGAGTGGTTTGGTGTTCCTGCTAAAAAAAGAGAGTAGATCTTTGATTTTGGACGAGCGTTTTTCGAATGTCGGTATTTATGTGCAAGACCATGATTTATTAGAACAGCTTTCCATCATTGACCTAACGGAAAGAGACTTGCATATAATACGGGCTTTAAAGCCTTCCATTGAGTTGCAAATCGAGGAATTGGTCGAAACCTTTTATTCGGTCATTGAAAGTGTTTCGGAATTTGACGAGATGATTTCCACTCACAGCAGTTCCGAAAGACTCCGCCATACGTTGCGCTGCCATGTGGGCGAGATGTTTGATGGCCGGATTGATGAACAATACATAGAGATGAGAAGAAGAGTAGCCAATAAGCATGTGTTGATTGGATTAACGACAAAATGGTATTTGGCCTCTTTTTATCAATTGGAATCCAAAATTCAGGAAATCATTTTTGGCTTAAATCTAAATCATTTCGAAACGCAAAAAGCAATCCAATCACTAAGAAAGGTATTCAGCTTGGAGGAGCAGATCGTTTTGGATGAATATGACCGGGTTGCTGCACAACTTTCAATGAAGCAGCAACACAGCGTAAGAGCGGAAGTCAAAGAAATCATTGGCGGCATTGCCGTTACGCTTGAGGAGCAATCCTTAACGACGACTGAACTCGTTTCAGAACTAATGGCCAACACTTGCAATATAAGAGAATTATCGCGCAGTAGCATTCAGGATGCGCAAGGAACAAAACAGGCGTCTGCTGAAGGGTTGCATCAGCTAGTAACGTTAACGGAAAAAACAAAGGAAATTAACCAGAAAACCATTGATATGTCAGGAATGATTGAAAACTTGAACCAGTCATCTTCCGAAATTCAGGCAGTGGTCGAAATGGTGAAAAATATTGCGGGACAGACCAATCTATTGGCATTAAATTCAGCCATCGAAGCAGCGCGAGCCGGGGTGCATGGCAAAGGATTTGCCGTGGTGGCATCCGAAGTGCGCAAGTTGGCGGAACAAACGAAGCAATCCGTGGAGAAGATTGCCTCTTTAATCGGAATGTCGAGTGAAGTAACGGCACAAGTAATCGATTCAATCCATCAAATACAGGACCTAGTAAAAGAAGGCATAGAGGAAAATGAAAAATCTCTTTTTTCTTTTGAAAAAATTTCTTCCTCCGTGGATGCGACCATTCTCGATTTTGAAAAAGTAGGCAAGCAAGTAGGCGAATTATCTTCCGTTGTGGAGAAAATAGGCAATTACACAAAGCAACTGGAGGGAGCTTCCGCCACTTTAAAGGAGACGATTGATGGGTTTTGAACTCGTTTCAAAAATATTAAAAGTGACTCAGTATAACTGCCGAGTCACTTTTTTGCTTTAGATTTGGGCTTAATCATTAAACATATTGAACAATCCGCCAATTCCGCCTTCGCCTGCGTTTTGGCCGCCTCCGCCTTGGGTAACAGGGGCAGCTGCAAATACGCGGCTTGCCAAACGGCTGAATGGCAATGATTGAATCCAAACCGTTCCCGGTCCGCGCAAGGATGCAAGGAAGATGCCTTCCCCACCAAAAAGAGCTGTTTTAATGCCGCTTACAGCTTGGATGTCATAATCTACATTAGACGTCATTGCCACCAAGCAGCCTGTATCCACCAATAATTTTTGACCCGGTTGAAGGTCGACTTTTTTAATGGTACCTCCGGCATGGATAAAGGCCAATCCATCACCTTCAAGTTTTTGCATAATAAAGCCTTCACCGCCAAAGAATCCAGTACCGATTTTACGTTGGAATTCAATACCGACCGATACGCCTTTTGCTGCCGCTAAAAATGCATCTTTTTGGCAAATAATTTTTCCATTATAAATGCTTAAGTCCATTGGAATAATTTTCCCTGGGTAAGGAGCTGCAAAGGAAACATGCTGTTTTCCATGGCCAACGTTTGTGAACGTAGTCATAAATAAACTCTCGCCCGTTAGCAAACGTTTTCCGGCACCCATTAATTTCCCCATCAGTCCGCCACCGCCGCTTCGGGAACCGTCGCCAAAAACTGTTTCCATTTTAATGGCTTCGTCCATCATCATTAAGCTTCCTGCCTCGGCAATGGCCGTTTCGTTCGGATCCAGTTCCACTTCTACAAATTGCATATCATCTCCATACAACTTGTAATCAATTTCATGATTGTTCAAATTCATAACCTCCTAAAGTCATTAATAAATATATACCATTTAGGGATACGTTTTCCCTTCCTAAAAGTTTCATAGAAATAATTTTTACACACGATTAATAACCTATATAAAAGAGAGTTTTTGGACAGGACGGATGGGTGAAGGACAATTTTGTTCAGAAGCTAAAGGAGGAGGGCGTTAATGGAGATTCGCAATTATATAGATGGAAAATGGAGACCGAATGATTCGCTTCAATCAATCCCTGTCATCAACCCAGCGAATAGTGAACAGCTTGCCACCGTTCCGCTTTCAACGGATGTTCAAGTCCGTGAAGCAGTGAATGCGGCAAAAAAAGCGCAAAGATTCTGGGCGCAAACACCGGCGCCAAAACGTGCGGAATTTCTATATGAAATTGGTTATAAGCTAAAAGAAAAGAAAGAATCTCTTGCTCAAATTTTAACGAAAGAAATGGGCAAGGTCATCGAGGAAGCGCGTGGGGAAGTGCAAGAAGCCATTGATATGGCATTTTATATGGCAGGTGAAGGAAGACGCTTGTTTGGGGAAACCACTCCTTCTGAACTGGCAGATAAGTTTGCCATGAGCGTTCGTGCGCCAATCGGGGTAGTGGGGCTGATTACGCCATGGAATTTCCCGATTGCCATTGCCACATGGAAGTCTTTCCCCGCAATTGTGACGGGCAATACGGTGGTTTGGAAACCGGCGACCGAAACACCGTTGATGGCCTATGAAATGGCAAAAATCTTTGAGGAAGTCGGCTTGCCAAAAGGTGTGGCTAATGTTGTTTTTGGAGCCGGTTCAACTGTCGGAACGGCCATGATTGAGCATCCTGATGTGAAAGTGATTTCATTTACCGGTTCAACGGAAACTGGAAGAAAGGTTGCAGAACTGGGCGGACGTCATTTAAAAAAGGTGTCCCTGGAAATGGGCGGGAAAAATGCGGTCATTGTTATGGAAGATGCCGATCTGCTATTAGCCGTGGAGGGTATCATCTGGAGCGCTTTTGGAACAGCGGGTCAACGCTGCACCGCATGTAGCCGCGTCATTGTGCACAAGGATGTAAAAAGAAAGCTTGAGAGTCTGTTAGTGGAGGCAATTAGTAAATTAACCATTGGAGACGGACTGGATTCGGCGAATAAAATCGGTCCAGTCATTAATGGAGCAGCTTTGGAGAAAATTGCGCAGTATGTCGAGATTGGAAAGCAGGAAGGTGCCACTTTGCTTGTGGGAGGAAACTCGTTAACGACGCCTCCGTACGATGAAGGGTTTTATTTTGAACCGACCGTGTTCACGAATGTCACGAAAGAGATGGCCATTGCACAGGAAGAAATCTTTGGTCCTGTTTTAAGCATCATCGAAGTTGAAAGCCTGGAAGAAGCCATTGAAGTAAATAACAGCGTGAAATTTGGCTTGTCGAGTTCTATCTTCTCGCAAGACATTAATAAAATATTCCAAGCGCAAAGAGATTTGGACACGGGAATTGTGTATGTCAATGCTGGAACAACCGGTGCAGAAATTCATTTGCCTTTTGGCGGGACAAAAGGGACTGGAAATGGCCATCGTGACTCAGGTCAAGCGGCGTTGGATGTGTATACAGAATGGAAAAGTATTTATGTCGATTATAGTGGGAAGCTGCAACGGGCGCAAATTGATACGTAAAAATAAAACAACGAAAAGGGGATGTGTGTGATGAAAGTTGTTGTTTTAGGCGCTGGCTTGATGGGAAAAGAAGCTGCACGGGATTTAAATGCAAGCGATAAAGTAGAAAAGGTGTTTTTGGCGGATATCAATACGAAAGCGGCCAAAGCATTTGTGGAATCGCTTCAAACAGATAAAATTGAAGTAGTGGCATGTAACGCGGGAAATAGAGAAGAATTGCGGACTGTCATGGCAAAAGGCGATGTTTGCGTAAATGCACTTTTTTATGATTTCAACGAGGCAGTGGCAAAGACGGCAATTGAAGTCGGCGTCCATGCCGTTGATTTGGGCGGGCATATCGGAGAAATTACCGAACGCATTTTAGCGTTGAATGAGGAAGCAAAACAAAAGAACGTGACGATTATCCCTGATCTGGGAGTGGCCCCCGGGATGATCAATATTCTGGCAGGCTATGGGGTCTCAAAATTGGACTCGGTCGAATCCATCAAATTGTATGTTGGCGGCATCCCCACAAAGCCGCAGCCGCCCCTGAATTATACGCAAGTATTCTCGCTGGAAGGGGTCTTTGACCATTACACGGAGCCCGCAAAAGTGATTCAACAAGGCAAATTAAAAGAAGTCCCTTCCTTATCGGGTATCGAGCCCATTTACTTTAACGAATATGGTGTACTGGAAGCCTTCTATACCTCAGGCGGAACGTCTACGCTGATTAAAACATTCCCAAATGTCAAAACGCTCGAGTATAAAACAATCCGCTATAAAGGGCACGCAGAAAAATTTAAGTTATTGAGTGAATTAGGATTCCTTAGCAAGGAAAACAAGGTGGAAGTCGACGGTCAAGAAGTGCGGGTTCGCGATGTGGTGCGTGAAGCGTTAAAGAAGAAGCTTGATTTAGGCGATCAAGAGGATGCCGTACTGCTGCGCGTTATTGTTTCGGGCGAAAAATCCGATGAACAAGTAACGTATGAATATGAATTGAATGTGAAGCGCGACGCAGCAACAAGCATGACCGCAATGGCCCGGGCAACTGCTTGTACAATCGCCTCTGCAGCCATTATGCTGGGAAGCGGCGTCATTACAAAGCGAGGAGTTTATCCGCCGGAATCCATTGTTCCGGGATATGAATATATAGAAAAAATGGCAAAACGCGGTGTCATCATTAAAGAAACTTCCCATCGTTCAACAATTATTAAATGGTAAAGATAAAAATGCGTGAAGAGTTATGTTCTTCACGCATTTTTATTTTAGAAAGATTTACATATTTTGTGTAACGAAAATCTGCCTTGAAGGTCTAATGAAATAAGCAGACAATCCAAAGGAGTGAGTTACATGAAAGGAAGGTTAATAGCAAGCAGCCTCGTTTTCGCAATTATTGCCTTATTGGCAAGTACAGCAATATTTTATTTTGGAAAAAAGGTAGAAGTACATGCTTCCACAACCGTTTTGGTTGATCACCCGTATCAGGTTTATTTTTCGCAACCTCTTAATAGCATTAATGAGAAATTGATTTATGTGACAAATGGGGATGGCGAGCGGGTTGAAGCTGCAATCACTCTTCAGGATGCCCACCATTCCTTATCAATCGAGCACTTGCCGCCTGGGGACTATAAGCTTCATATTGAAGCGGCCGCATTTGAAAAAAAGCGAAAAGCCGAGGGGCAAGAAATACAATTCAAAGTGGTTCAAGAATTGAAAGAATTAACGTCCGTTGAAGAGCTGGAGGATTTCTTTCAAACCATATTAGATGAGGAGAGAAAAAATCGCGGTAGAGGTCGGGTAGTAGTGGAAGAGAGTGCAGATATGAAAACTTCCAACGCCGCAGCAGATACTGCCAGCACCGAAGCAAGTTCTTCCCATTCTTCTACCAATAACCAGGTAGAGGGAATTGAAGAAGGGGATGTGGTGGTAACAGATGGCCGCTATATTTATTCCATTGTTGACCAACAAATTGTCATCATAGATGCAAGAAATCCCAAGAACCTAAAAGTGGCAAACAAGATAAAATTGGAGGGCAATCGTAACCCGATGCAATTAATGTTGCATGATGGGATGCTGATTGTCATTGCGGATGAATATATCGAGATGAAAAAGGATGGCTATTCAAACGGCATCAGCATGACTAAAGCGGCTTTTTATAATATAAAAGACGCCGAAAATCCAAAGTTAATAAGGGAAGTCGGCCAAGATGGCTACATGAACGGCATTCGGAAATATGGCAATACACTTTATATCGTAACGAATAAAATGCCGGATTATTGGCTGCTAACGAAAGAAAAAGAGGTTGAGCTTCGTCCGTATACGTATGATAGTAAACAAGCGGAAAGCATCAAACCGATGAACATTGACCAATTAACCATTTTGCCTGGCGCGAATGAACCGAATTATACGATTATATCGGCAGTTGATTTAAAGAACTTTGGCAGCAGCAAGGTTGAAACAAAAGGTTATTTGGGCGGAAGCTCCGCTTTATACATGTCCGAACATGCCTTGTATTTAACAGCGGTCAATTATAGGGCTTTTATGGGAGACAGTGTGGAAGAGGCAACAACGGATATGGCCATTTTGCCTGCAGGAGCAACAAATACCGAAATATTTAAATTTAAAATTGAAGGTCAACGTGTAGACTTTACTGCATCAACGTTCATAAAAGGCAGCATCTTGAATCAGTTTTCGATGGATGAGCATAACGGGTATTTCAGGGTGGCAACAACGGAAGGGGATTTCTGGGGAAGTGCCGACAATGCTTCAAAAAATCATCTGTTCGTCTATGACGAGAATTTAATGAAAATCGGAGAAGTGACTGACTTGGCACGTGGTGAGAAGATTTATTCGGCTAGGTTTATGGGAGATAAAGCATATATTGTGACTTTTAAACAGGTAGATCCGCTGTTTGTAATTGATCTTGCAAACCCGGAAAAGCCAAGAGTATTGGGAGAATTGAAAATCCCGGGCTTTAGCAATTACCTTCATCCGTTAGGCGAAAATCATTTAATTGGCATTGGATATGATACCGAAACGAGAGTGGATGAATCAATGAAGCAGCCCTTTGTCACAAGAGCGGGCATGAAGGTCTCGCTGTTTGACATTACGGACTTTGCCAATCCCAAGGAGCAGGATTCGGTGGTCATCGGCGGACGCGGAACATATTCGGAAATCGAGTACAATCACAAAGCGTTATTCAGGCATGATGCCTATGGGTATTATGGTTTTCCGGTAACGGTTTATGAAGCGAAAGAAAAATACGATGTCGCCTACAAAGGGACTGGAGCGGTTGTATACCAAATTACGCCTGAAAATGGCATAAAAATAAAAGCCAACTTGGTGGCTCCAGCTCAAAAAGGAGAACAGTACGAAGACTGGGGAGCTTTAATTTCAAGGCTTATCTATATTGATGACACGCTTTATACTGTGTCCAGGAAAGAAATCAAAGGCTATGACTTGGAAAGTTTCGAGTTGGTTGACCAAGTGGAGATTAAATAAAATAGTAGGAGCTTGTTTTGAGATGTATTTTCAAAACAAGCTTTTTTCTATTTAAGGAAGAACACTTGATTTGAAAAGTTCTAAAGCTCGACTATGAGGTGTTTTTGAAGAAAATATTGAAGTACAGGATTTCTGTTTATTTGCGCAATCTGCGGGGTGGAATACTTTCTTTCCATATGATGAGGACCAAATTATAGAGGGGATTAAGGGATATGATACTATTAAAGACGAGAGTAAATTATAAATTGGTTAGAGTTAAACAAGAGGTGGCAAGTTGAAAAAATTTACTGGAATCGTAATCATAATACTTAGTTCGCTATTGGGCCTGTTCTGTGCGATAGGTCTTTTCCAGGAGTTTATCGTTGCTGCGATAGTTTTTTGGATTATTAGTTTCCCGCTTTATATATGGGGTCAAAAGATCAGAACTACAAAGTATGAATTTAAACAAGAAGGAAAGCGTTTGATAAAAAACTATATCTTTGTTTTTTTTATTCTTCCGCTAGCAATCTATTTATTTGGAAATTATTCTGAGTTTAAAGAAAATACATTTGTAGATGAACATTATATTGTCTATGAACCTGCATCAGGTACTCTTCTAGGAGAGTTGTCGATCTTTCTGTTTTTAGTTCTTGTTTTTCTTTTGGCTTTTCGATTTCTTAATTCCGAATTAAAACGAAAAAGGTTATGGGATGTTATTATTTTTGGAACGATTCTTTTGTTAATTGGATTTAATGTTCTTACGTTCTCTGATTATAGAGGAATACATAAAGAAGATGGATTAGTATCAAGCAATTGGAAAGGTGAAAAAGATATTATTTCTTTTGAAGAGATTGAAAGTGTCTTTGTGGAGCCTTATGTGCATCATGGAAGTTTATCCAATTCCTCCGATGAGACAAGGTTTGTTTGGCGAGTGACTTTTCAACCCAAAAATCAAGAAAAAGCAGTAGCTTACCAATATAGAATGATGTCGGAGTCCAATTTAGAACAAACGATGGATATCAAAAAGATAGCGATGAAAAATGATATACCTTTTATAGTTGGAGAAATGAGTCCAGAAACATTCGAGATGTTTGTTTTTGATCTGGAAATGGAAGAACTTGATAAAGAACATTATTATGAGCTTTTTCAAGTGAATAATGAATAATAATGATGAGCTTTCAGAAGGAATCTAATTGACTAGTGGACGTCAAAATTGCAGGGAAATGGCTGCGTCTATTACAACCAAATAGATTCCAAAGAAACCGGCTGGACCCCATAACCCAGTTTATGGGACACCATATCATCAATTCAAACTTCATTTGTCGCACCAAAACCCCCGTCTGAGTCAAGCACGGCGAGAAACGGTCGAATAGAACGCGCCAAAACGCCCGTCTGAGTAAAGCGCGGCGAAAAACGGTCGAATAGAACGCCCAAAACGCCCATCTGAGTCAAGCGTGACAAGAAACGGTAGAAGAGAGCAAGCTAAAACCCCCGTCTACCGCCAACAAAAAATCAGCAAGGAATAATCCTTGCTGATTCTAACTCACACTATTTCCCATAACCCTTTAATTCACTAACCGTTACACACTCGTATCCTTCTTTTTGCAGATAGATGAGGACTTTTTCCAAGCCGTCTGCGGTGGATTGATGGATATCATGCATCAATATAACATCATTATTTTTCAATGTCTTTTGAATCTTCGGCAGCAGCTTGCTTGAATCGCGGTATTTCCAGTCGAGCGTATCAATCGTCCACATTACGAGAGGAGTGGAAACGGAATCTTCCACGGTTTTATTTTTTTCTCCATAGGGCGGCCTGAAAACGGTTGGATAGTGTCCGGTAATTTTAAAAATCGTATTGTTCGTTTTATCCACTTGTGCCGAGACATTGCTAGGTGAGAGTTTGGTTAAATTTGGATGGCTCCATGAATGGTTGCCGATTTCATGGCCTTCCGCCAAAATCGCTTTAACGATTGATTCGTTGCCGGCTACCTGATTTCCCACGATAAAAAAAGTTGCTTTTGCATCGTATTGAGCCAACAGATCCAAAACTTGTCTAGTAATCTTGTGATGGGGGCCATCATCGAAAGTCAACGCCACTTTCTTGCCCAAACTTTTTTTCGGAACGGGCTGCAAAATCGTAATGTCGCTCTTTACACTCGTTTGAAAAGCACTTCCCAATATGGGATTCAAAAATGACATCGGGATGGATAGCTTTGGTGTACCCACGCTCTCATCCGTAAAAGCTCCTTGATCGTAATAAAGAACAAAAGCATCATTTTCGATTACAAAGCGGTTGTAGTTTTTCCAATAAGGATACGAAAGGATATTCCATTTTTTAATGTTTATATGATTCTTGTAACTTTTTTGCTCCAGCATTTTTTGATTCACGTATTTTGAAAGCTTTTTCAAGTGTTCAACATTTTGATTAAAAATCTTTTTTGAATCAATGAGCTCTCCGGTTTTTCGGTTAAAGAAGAGAGTATAATAAGCATCCCCAACATTTTTCCCATTAACTGTTTCTTTTTTTGTCATTAAAATCGAATAATAATTTTCCTTATAAGGCGTTATTTTTACGGCAATGGAAAGATTATTTTTCATTTCGTTCTTGGAATCTTGAATTTTTGTTATGTATTGTTGCTTCGTTGCTTTTATGTAATCTGTAATTTTTTGATTTACAGGTTTGAATTTTGTTGATGGATAGATGATTTTATATGGATTGGCAGGATCGATAGAATTATCTTTAAAAAGGCGAATTCCTTCAAAGTCCGACTCCACCTCGATTACCGCTTGCTCCGCTGCTTTCACTTCTTTTATTCCATTGCCAGGGTTTGAGTTGCTGGCCAAAGCAGTGGCATTCTGAAACTTGGAATCTCCATTCAAGACCATAAATCCTCCAACAATTGCCGATAACATAAAAATCACGCTAATCAATAGTACCTCTATCCATTTATAACGTTTCAATGGTAGGTTCTCTCCTTTGGTGTGTTGTTGTTCCATAATCAAAAGGGATGATCAGGTTAAAAATTCCTTTATTAAATTTACAAAATTAACCTCCCTTATAAAAAATATGTATTGAGTTATCCTAAACTGTTCGATAATATAGCATGGAGAAAGAAGGAGAATGACTCGAAATTATGAACAATGAACAAAATGTTGAAAAGGCACTTGATTGTTTTTTATTGGCCGGCAAAATCATGATGGAAAGTGGAGCGGAAACCTACCGAGTGGAAGACACGATGCTTCGCATGGCCCGCTCGCAAAACATTGAAGCGCAAAGTTATGTCACTCCAACAGGGATTATTCTGTCCGTGGGAAAAAACCAGATGAAAATCAGTTCCATTACATCGCGGATTACTGATTTACATAAAATTGCAAAAGTTAACAATGTTTCCCGCAAGCTTACAGTTCAAATAATAACACTTGATGAGGCTTATGAGGAGTTAAAAAAGATAGAAAAAACTAATTCTTTTTTACCTCTGCATATCCAAATATTGGCGGCTTCAATTGCCAGCAGTTCTTTTTTGGTTTTATCTAAAGGATATGGGTCGGATATGCCCGCTGCCTTTGTGGCTGGAGGGATTGGCTATTTAGTTGCGACTCTTATTCAGGAGATGACAAAGGTGAAATTCTTCTCTGAATTTTTAGCTGCTTTGGTGATTGGCTTGGTCGCTTCCATGGCCGTGCATTTAGGCTTGGGAACTGAAATGGATAAGATCATTGTCGGGGGAGTAATGCCGCTTGTTCCCGGGTTATTGATCACCAATGCCGTACGGGATTTAATGGCGGGGCATTTTACCGCAGGCATTGCCAAAGGAGCTGAAGCATTCTTAACGGCATTTGCGATTGGTTCGGGCATTGCACTGAGTGTGTCGTTTTAAGGAGAATGATGATGGAGTTAATCTTACAAGTACTTTTTAGCTTTTTATTTACAGCATGCTTTGGTGTTATTTTTAATGCTCCGATTAAAGCCATTCCTTACTGTGGTTTTGTTGGGGCTGTGGGTTGGATAATTTACTATATGCTGATGAGTATCAATATAACGGAAGTTCAGGCATCTTTTTTGGGTGCATTTGCCGTGGCATTGTTGGCGCAGATTTTTGCCCGAAGGTTTAAAATGCCGATGATTATTTTTAACGTATCCGGCATTATTGCATTGGTTCCTGGGGGCATTGCCTATAATACGATGCGCAATATTGTAGAACTGGATTATAACATGGGCATGCAAAACGGAATGCGCGTCCTCATGATCTCGGGCGCCATTGCCATGGGATTGGTTTTTGCGGAAGTGATGGTCCAGCTGGTGTTAAGGATGTTTAAAACAGGGCGTACCTCCATGCAATCCTTCGCCCGTGCAAAACGAAAATGAATACAAAGAAAAGGAGGCTACTCTATAGCGGAGTAGCCTTTTAAACTAGATATTCATTGATTCTTCAATCAGCTCGGAAATCGCGGCACCGGGTACCGGCTTGCTGATTAGGTAACCTTGGATGGCATCGCAGCCGTATTCTGCCAGTAATTGCTGCTGCTCCTTCGTTTCTACACCTTCAGCCAGTACGGTCAAGTTCATTGACTTGCCGAACTGCACCATTCCATGGATCAACCGCTGTGTTTTCTCGGACTGCAGAAGAGAGTGAATAAACGTTTGGTCAATTTTCAGCACTTCGATTGGCAGGAGCTGCATATAACGGAACGAAGCATAGCCCGTCCCGAAATCATCGAGAATAAAAACAATGCCCTTGTCGTTCAGTTTCCGCATTTGTTTGATAATAGATGTTTCCGCTTCTGCTTGGAGCGCGAACTTTTCCGTAAATTCAATTTGAATCAAGTTGGCAGGACAGTTGGTCTTATCCAAAGTGGAAAGAATGAATTTGGCCATATTTTTGTCGCGGAATTCGCGGACAGATAAGTTAATGGTCACTTTTATGTCCAATCCTTCTTTATGCCAATTTGCTGCCTGTTGACAAGCTTCTTCAATCACAAATGAGCCGATATTATTAATTAAACCCGTTTCCTCTGCGATGGGTATCAACTCGTCGGGAGAAACGACGCCGATTTCTTCATCTTCCCAGCGGACCAGTGCTTCCACGGCCAATACTTTGCCAGTATGAATATCAACCTGGGGCTGGTAGAAAACTTTAAGATTCTGTTGATTCAGCGCAAGCAACAGCCGTTTTTCAATAATAGATTTGCGGTTAATGGCTTTATGCGTTGCATTGGATAGTGAAACAATATGATCCCCGCCTGCTTCACGAACATTTGCGATGGTTGCAAGAGAAGCTTTCATTAGATGCGGAAAGCTTGTCTGATCCTGTGGTGAACGAGTGATTCCACCGCTAATGGACAATGGAACGGCGATATTTTCATTATAAATGGGATTTTGCTGCAGATAAGTCAGGAATCCCTGGATAAACCATTCGCCAAGCGGTGTAATGACGACAAATTCATTTTCGTTGATTCTTGCCATTTCACTATCTTGGAAATAGATTTTCATGCGCTTCGTGAATTCCATGATCAGATTAGTTTCCATTTTATAATGAAGCTCTTTAATGGTATAAAATTTATCAATGCTTAAATAAACGAATGAAAAATGGCGTTTTTCATCAATCATTTCATTGACGATTTGTTCTAGCCGATGTGCATTCATTAATCCGGTTTCCGTGTCAACATAGGCGATTTTTTCAAGCTGCTGCTTTAGCTTTTTTTCGTTTGTAATATCTTTTTCAACCAGCACAAATTCATCGTTTTGCTTGTCCGCGGAAGTCGTGGGAATCGCCGTCAAGAACACCCAATAGGGGATATTATCTTTCGTTGCTTTTTCTACCTCGCCTTGCCAGATTTGGCCGGCATTCATTGTTCGCCAAATGGAATTCGCCACCTTCAAGCTGTGTTCATCATTCGGGAAAAGCTGCCAGAATGTTTTGCCCAAGACGCGTTTTGGTGTCCAGTGGCTTGCAGTCAGGAAGTTCTGGTTGCAATTCGTAATAAGCCCTTCCGCATCAAAGGTAACAACCATATAAGAAGCATAAAGCCCTTCGATTAAATCTCTCAAAGCCTGCGTATCATCATTCATGCGTGTAAAGGCTTCATCTAGCAAGCATGTAACCAAAATGCAAGGTTCATCATTCACTAGCACAGAAGTTGTCAACAGTGTTGCATTTACGATCACATCTTCTTTTGTTAAAAGTTTTATATTTTCAAAGCGTAATGGCTCTTTTCCAGCTAAAATAGTGTGATAGGATTCTTTGGACATAGTTGCCAGCAAACGATCTTGAATGGAGCCTTTTGAAAAATCCTGAAGCTCATAACCAAATAACTTTTTGCTTAAATCGTTCCAAAAAAGCACTTTATCATTCTTATTTAGTACAAAAGTTGGGAAAGGAGACAAATTTACCATTTTTCCATCGATTACTCTGTTCATCATCTCTTGGCTCATTCGTTTTTCACTCCTAAATAGTCACAAATTCATACTGTTTATTATAAAGTTTTAATAGCAAATAGTCATTAATAATCTGACAAAAATTTTCAGTTTAATTTTTCGCGGGACAAAAGTTGTGATTGTTTGGAAATAAAATAAAAATAATGAGAAGATGGGTTAAAAGGACTATATTAAAATTTTCCATATTCTTTTATGGAAGGCATCGAAAGCCAGGAACTGTGCTAGTATGCTTAAAAAAACTGCCATAAAAGCATCAATGAGGTAATTACCGTTAATTTGCGATATGACCTTGCGGGGGCTTGGATGTTCATCTAAAATGAAAAACATCATTGACAAGAATCGGAGAGTTGGAAGAATGAATCTATCAATTATTACCGCATCGTTTCCCATCGATCATGAAACATATAATGAAATCAAAACCCTGTGCGCATCCGCAAGTGAGATTGATAAATATAATTATTGCCCTGTTCTCAATCTACAGGAGTCGCAAAACTACCAGGTCAAAGGGTTTTTTGTTCTTGCATATGATGACGAACAAAATGAACTTGTTGGCGTAGCAAGTGCAGTGGACCAAATGGGGTTGAATACATATGAATGGGCCATTCTAATAGCGCCGATGTACCGGGAAATTGGATTGGATGAGGCTATATTGAAGGTAATTGGAGATGGATTGCATCAACGCGGGGCACAAGGTGAACTCGCCTTGGTCATTGAAAATGACAAACGAAGACGTGAATTTGTGGAGAAGTACGGGTACTCTCAGAGTTTTTCCGAAGCAACTTTTGAAGCAAAACCGGAAGCGATGGAACCGGATGAATCGATTGATATTCGACCATATTGTCGAGCAAACGATTCAGAAGCACTTATTCGGATTTTTAGTGAAGCTTTTGGAGATTTACGGGAAGAATCAATAGAGTTAATCGATTTTAATACAACGACAGAAGGAAGAATTTTGTGGGTCGCTGAATTGAACGGGGAAATTGTGGGGACGGTAACCACTTCCAAGGAAGGAAGTGCGCAATGGGTGACAGCCTTGGCCGTGCATCCCGATAAGCAAGGAATGGGCATTGGTACCAAATTGTTGATATGGGCAAAGGATTTCACTATGCGCAGTGGAGAGTCGGTTGTCATGCTTGAGGTGGAAGTGGAGAATGAACGAGCGCTGGCAGTCTATGAAAAGGCTGGCTTCCTAAAAACGATGCAAGTGGATTATTATGAATATACTGGTGAGTAAAAGACGGAAAAGCTAGTTTTTTAACGCCTACTAGCACCAATATTTCTCGAAAGATGAGCGAGAACTATTGGTGCTAATTTGTTATAATGTATGAATGTGAAAAATTATAAAAGGGAAGTTGAAATAGATGGAGAATGAAAAACAAATGAGTTCCGCAAAATTAATGTGGAAAATGACTCGCCCCCATACATTGACAGCAACCTTTGCGCCGGTGATATTGGGAAGCGTAATGGCTTTATACGATACCGAAATTGATTATCTTCTATTTATTGCCATGATGGTTGCTTGTTTGGCTTTGCAAATCGCCACAAATTTATTTAATGAATATTACGATTTTAGGCGCGGGCTGGATACGGCAGAATCAGTTGGAATCGGCGGCGGAATTGTACGCCACGGCTTAAAGCCCAAAAATGTTCTGACGGTAGCCATTCTTTTATATGTGGTTGCTGCCATCATCGGTGTTTACATTTGTATGAACAGCAGTTGGTGGTTAGTGGTGATCGGCTTGTTTGGGATGGCAATCGGCTATTTATATACAGGCGGGCCGCTTCCTATTGCCTATACACCATTTGGTGAATTGTTCGCTGGTGCATTGATGGGGACAGGCTTCGTGTTAATCGCATATTTCATCCAAACGGGTGAACTTACATTAACGTCTGTGCTGATTTCAATCCCGCCCGGTATTCTGGTTGGCGCAATCAATATGTCCAATAATATTCGGGATATTGAGGAAGATACAAAGGGTGGCAGAAAAACGCTTGCGATTCTACTGGGTCGCGAAAAAGCGGTGATGACATTAGCGTTTGCCTTTGTGATTTCGTATATTTGGATCATTGCCCTTGTTATTGCCGGGATGGTCAGTCCTTGGGCGTTAATCGTATTGTTGACCGTGAAAAAACCGATTTCCGCCATTCAAGGCTTCAAAGAGGGTGCAACCAAGCCGCAATATATGCGGGTGGCAATGAAATCAACAGCAATTACGAATACATTATTTTCCTTTGTTTTAGCGATTGGGTTATTCATCAGTTATATTATTTAAAGCTGGGCGTCTCTGCAGAAGCAGAGGCGCTTTTTCTATTAGTTTTCTCTAATATCGAATGAATCATTTAAATATTATTTTCTAGTCCATTCCATTACACCAACCTTGTACCCTTACATAAAGTAAGCGTAAAGGAGGTGGATAAAGGTGCTTTTGCTGCTTCTTGCGATTGCGTTAATGACATTGGGATTAGTGATGTTTGCAGTAGGTAAATATACAAAAAGAATTTGGCTGAAATTGCTTGGAATTTTCGTAGCGGTTGTCGGCTTCCTGATTTTTGTGGCAGTCGTATTGATATTCCTATTTTTCCCAGGGGCAGTAACCCTCTAGGATTGTAAAAATGACCCTATCCAGGATGAAATTCCCGATAGGGTCATTACGTTTGAGTGGAAGTGAAGAGTTGGTTTTTGTCGATTTTAACGGAGATATCCCGCATGAATGAAAGTGATCATTTTGGAGGGGAAAAGAGGGGAGAGTTCCTTTTTCGATGTCTTGAAGGATTGGGTTAATAAGAGTGGGTAGTGAAATTTTTGTCAACTAAGTTTACGATTCAGGACATAGGACTAAGTTGATTTGTCGATAAATCACAAAAAAATCGATAGTTTTCTTAGAAAATAAGCAGGCTTACGCTACTATTTGAAAAAACTAAATGAAGGTGCATTCCCATCATAGGAGGAGCTTGAATTTTTGTAAACCCGGTTGACGAATTTAGTATGCAGGAAAAATAGTGCTGTCGATATAGGAAGTTGAACAAGAAAAGCTTTCAATATAATGATCTAACAAGGCCCATCTTAGGGAATGGTTTGAATGGAAGGGGTAAATTGGGGGAGCTTTCGATTTTTTTTGTCAACCTTGTTGACTAAAGGGGTATAGCGGAAAATCAAACTGTCGAATAAAGAAGGAAATCCCAATTCTTTATTAGTATATTAAAGATAAAAGGGGAAATTTAAAACCCTGCTTTGAAAGCTACACTTAATGAGAGTGATGATAATATTTTTTGTCAACCTGGTTAACGGAAAAAGTATAGGAGAGACAACGATTTGTCGTTTTAAGGGATATTTTTTGGGAGTGTTTGGGGAAAATCCCGAGTAGCTAAAGGATTCGACACAACCAAGGTAAGTCATAAAAATGGATTTTATGCTTTTGAATTCATTACAATGAACTCATTCGTTGATAGATGACGTGTTCACATAAGGAGGCTTTAAAATGAAATTAAGTGTATTGGATCAAGCACCTATTACGAAAGGGAATACAGCTGCGGACGCGGTAACTAAAGCGGTAGAATTGGCAACCGTTGCGGAAGAGCTGGGGTATGAGCGTATTTGGATGGCTGAACATCACAATACAAAAGGATTCGCCAGCTCGGCTCCTGAAGTTATAGCCTCCTATATTGCAGCAAAAACGAATCGGATTCGTGTTGGGACAGGGGGCACGATGGTGATGCATTATTCTCCTTACAAAATAGCGGAAGTTTTTAAAACGTTAAGTGCGTTGGCTCCCGGGCGAATTGATTTCGGAGCGGGCCGGGCTCCGGGTGGCGACCATTATGCCATGTATGCTCTATCCGAAGGACGGCAACCGCAAGTAAACAACTTATATGAGAAGATAAAATGGACTCTGGAATTCCTCAATGATGAAGCACCGAAAAATCCATATTACCAAAAGGTAACCGCGTCGCCTTATAACATAGAATTGCCGCAAAGCTGGCTGCTCGGATCAAGCGGCAATAGTGCGGTGGAAGCTGGGAAAATGGGCCTCGGTTATTCTTATGCGCAATTTTTTAATGGCTATATGAATAAGCGGGTGTTTGATGCGTATAAAGCAAACTTTATTCCATCAGTCTTTATGGAGAAACCGGAGATTATTGTTTCCTATTTTGCAACTGTTGCGGAAACAAGAGAAGAAGCTGAATATCAAGCGAAACCAGCTGACATTGCCCGACTATTATTCCATAAAGGCCAGGCCGATCCGTTGCGCATGACCCCGGAGGAAGCAAAAGATTATCCGCTATCGGAAATGGATCGAATATGGATTCAAGACAATCGATACCAGCACTTTGTGGGTACGGCACGAGAGGTTGCGGATCAGCTGCATCAGGAGCAGGGAAAGTTTGGATTTGATGAAGCGATGATTTGTACCATCCCGCATTCACAGGAAGCGAGATTGAATGTTTACCGGTTGCTGGCGAAGGAATTGATTTAACTTCATTCATGGGAGTTCAACTCTCCACTGAATGAAGTTAAAGCCTCAGGCGCATGTGATATTGAATGAGAGGTGCCAATTAGGGTGCCTCTTTTTACGTTGAAGAACAATGTCCACAATAGAAATGGAAACTTCATAATATGGAGTTTGCGAGAATAGAATAGTGGCATAAATCATGCTGATGAAAGAATTCTTATATAAATTGAGGGGATGAAGAAGCTGGGTTGCCTGAGATTGATCATGTTGTTTTTTTGCATTTTTGGGATTTCCCATTTTTTTATAAATAACGCTTCTTTTTGGGAAACACTTTTATACTCGATTGTGATGTGGACAATCATATTGATGATAAAAAAATAGAAAGGGAGGGAGCTGTCCGGAAAGAATTCTCTTCAGATAGCTCCCATAAAGTATAGCAAAAAATCTTTTCGTCAATTAGGTTGACTAAAAAGTACTGCCCTTCACCAACTAAATCAATGTCGGTAGAGAGGTTGTTAAATTAGGATGTAAATAAATGATTTTTAGATAAAACATATGCCTGAATTTAACTCACTCTACACAGTATAGAATGCATATTATAGAGGAATAGCTGAACCGTCAACAAGGTTGATGAAAAATTGACTATGTAACTTTAGCATCTAAGTGCCTGGTAAAGTTGATTTGAAACGATGCTTTCTATCTTCGTTATCTTGCTAAAGAAATTAAATTATTTCTTCAATTTTTCTTGTAGCAAGTCGACAGGAACAAAAAGCCCCACCCGCCCATGAGTTTCATGTTCCAATGTAGCAAACACCACCCCGATGACGCTGCCGTTTTTATTAATTACGGGACTTCCACTGTTTCCGCGATAAACAGGTGCCTTGATCATCAGCACTTCCTCGTCCCAATCTTCAAGCAGAGTATAATCAATCACATTTCCTTTATTGGCAATTCCCGTAAAGTATAAAGGATTGCCGATGAAATAGATTTCTTCATTTTCCGTCGGAGTGTATGATTCAGCCAAAGGTAAGTAAGGAAGATGCTCGGCATCAATTTTGACGATCGCCAAATCGATTTCAGGATAAGTTTCAACGACTTTCCCCTTAAATAAACTTTCAGCATCCGGGAAGATAACAGTCAAGGTAAGTGCATCTTCTATGACATGGTGGTTCGTGACGATATAGCCGTCTTGCGAAATCGAAAAACCGGTTCCCTTGCCATCATTTGTCTTGATTTCAACGACCGCTTGCTTGTACTGCTGGATATTTTCCTGGCTGGAGAGCTGGGAAGAGGCTTTAAGAAACTCAATTGCAGGAATCGAATAAATTTCAAAAATCACAGCAAACGTACTAAAGGCGAGCATCGCAGCCATCATCCAAGCAAAAAGACGAATGCGTTTTGGCCTTTTCTTTGGTTCTTTTACACCGGATAGCCGTTCTTCCCGTGCTTTCTCAAGTGCCTTTTTCTGTTCCTCGAGAACCAACTCGATTAATTCCTCTTCGCTGATCGGTTCAAAATCCTCGTTCTTCTTTTTATCCATTTCGCCACTCCTTGAAATGTCCTTTCATTCATCTTAACGAAAAGCGCAAGGGTTTGAAAAGCATCGTTCCCCTTATACTTGAAACGGATTGTTGGTTGTGACATAATATAAAACAATTAAATGAAGAGAAAAGTTTTCTAGGGTTCCGTAAGTTGCTGCTTAGTCTGGTCCGAGAGAAAACTGCGCGAAGCGTGACACGGAAGGACAAAAGCCTGGGAGATATCACTATATCTCTTGAGGCTTTTTTTGTTTAATAATCTCTAATTTCGAACGCAGCTAAGGCGGGCATTCTACACTTTTCTTTTAGATAGGAGGTAGTTGAGTTATGAATGGATGGCTAAAGGTTATTACCGCATCATTCCTAGAAGTATTCTGGGTAATTGGGCTTGCCCATGCCGATGAAGCGTGGGAGTGGATTGCGACAGTTATTGCCATTGTGATTTGTAATGTTTTATTAATTCAAGCGACTTCTGTACTTCCAACAGGAACAGCATATGCCGTTTTTGTTGGCTTGGGAACAGCGGGCGCGGTCGTATCGGAAATCTTGTTTTTTGGAGAACCATTTAACATCATCAAGATTTTACTGATTGTCCTATTGTTAGTCGGCGTGATTGGCTTAAAGCTTGTGACGGATGATCAAGAAAAAAAGGAGGCTGATGAAGAATGGCATGGTTCGCTTTAATAATAGCCGGACTTTTTGAAACCTTTGGAGTCGCCATGATGAACCAATACAGCGTCAGCAAAAATTGGAAGCCCCTTGTGCTATTAATCCTGGGTTTTTGTGCAAGTTTATTCTTGCTGGAATATTCGATGAACACCATCCCCATGGGAACCGCCTACGCCATCTGGACCGGTTTTGGCGTGGTAGGAGGAACCGTTGTCGGAATGCTTTTTTATGGCGAGTCCAGGAGCTGGAAAAGGATTTTGTTCATTACCATCATTCTTTGCTCAAGCGTTGGACTGAAAATGGTATCTTAGAAAGCCTGATTATTGGACGATCGTTATTTAACAGGTAGTGATTTAATGAATGCAGGTGATGATACTGCCGATCTGATTGAATCTATTCCAATAAAGTAACATAGGAATTTTAAAAGTGTATATATGTTTTAAAAGGGCTGCATGTTTCGTCATGTGGTCTTTTTTTAATTAAGGAAGGCTAAACCCCTTAGCTGAATTTTTATGTTAAAATCGGGAAATAAAACAGGGTTTATGGGTATTTAGGTATAGAAGTGCTAATAAAAATAAGTTGAAATGGTTTATTATTTTAGGATTGGGGAATAGGTAAATCAGCATTATGGAGGCGAACTAAATGAGGTCAAGTATTCAATTTCATAAAAATGAAAATATATTAATAGGGTTTATTGAAGGTGAAATCGATATTCATACAGCGCCAATATTAAAAGATGAACTAGAATCGATTGTTTTGTCAGACGGCATGATTCTAGAACTGGATTTGTCCAAGGTAATTTATATGGATAGCAGTGGTCTTGGAGTAATTGTTGCACTCTATAAAAGAGTAATTAAAGAAAATGTTTATTTAAAATTGGTAAACTTATCTCAACGAATTTTGAGAATGTTTAAAATTACAGGTCTTAGCGAATTAATGGATATTGAAATGCAAAGAGCGACTAATGCAAGCTAGTTTTAAATAGTCTCGTTTATTTAGGAAAGCATTTTTGAAGTATAACCATGATATTTCTCCAACATATCTGCGAAGGAGGGATAGAAATGGCTAATGATCGTAGTAACCGCAACAGCCGAAAAGAGTTTGCTAACGAAGCAAATGTTAATCGTAGCTTTAACCCAAATCATGAAGAATTCGCAGCTGAAGCAGATTTCAATCGTAACAACTGTTAGAAATGACAAATTCAATTAAATTGTAAGGGCCTGGAATGCTTTTAAGTATCCCAGGCTTATTGTATTTATTACTGTTTAATAAAGAGCACCATCTCAATGGGATGAACATTTTTCGTATTTCCGGTAAAATATTACTCAAAATTAACATAAATATCAATTTCAATCGTTTATACTAAAAGTAAAGCAAAACCAGAGGGGGAATTAAATGGATACTGAAAAGAATAAGCCATCAGCACCTCACTTGGATGAAGACCCAAAAAGCAATCATGAAACTAACGATAATGAGCTGCATCAAAACATAAAGGAAACAATTGAAAGAAATAAAAAGTTAATAGAGAAGAATCACGAAATTCTACATAAAAAATAAAATTCTTCATCCTCTTAGGTTAATGATGGTTACAAGCAAGGAGTAGAAGATGCATTTTTCTTCAATTAAAGGCGAGTGCGTCTTTTTTTCATAAAAGGAGCGGATTCGAAAAAGCTTTTAAAAAAGAAACGATGTTAGAGTATAGGATATGGAGTTATGTATCTATTCATGTCAAAACCAAACAAACCATCAACCGCGGGAGAAAGTATATTTTTATTTATCTCAATACTTATAAACATGCTTACCCTTCCATTGGCTTTTTTCATAGGAGTCATGGCTACAGATTCTCCTGATAGTGGTATGAAAGAAATGATATTGGCTTTTCTATTTGTTCAGGGAATTCCATTACTCCTATTTGCTGGCAGCCTGTTTCTTTTCATTAGCAGGATTCGAGAAAACCGCAAGAATGAAAGATCGTTCAACAGAAAGAATGGAGAATAAATAAAAGTTACAAAAAATTGAGTATGTTATTGGGAGATGAGATGCATTCCAGGGAAGCGATGCGCCAGTTTTCCTTACATCGACCGAATGAAGCGCATTCCATGGATTCAGCACGCCAGTTTTGCATTTCACCCCAACCAATAGGCTTACCATCATAGAGCCGGACTGTCGACTGTTCCTTTTCATTGCGCATGAATTATGTAAATTCAGGTATCCTTAAAGAGAATCTGCTTTTTTAAACGTGGAGAGGATGGTACAGGTGGGTAAACATCATTATTTCGTTGCGGTAAAGCTTCCGGCCGAAGTGAAAGCTTTTTTACAGAATTGGGTGAAAGATCATCAAGAGGAGTTTCCGTTTGGAAGGTGGGTACATCCCGAAGATTTCCATATAACCCTCGCTTTTTTGGGATTTGCGGAAGAAGAGATGAAACAAAAACTCGTACGGTCATTGCCTGGAATTTTGGGGCAGGAGCCGACATTTACATTAAAGCTCAATAAAATCGGGACATTTGGAGCCGTTAAGAAACCAAGAATTTTTTGGGCAGATACCGAGCACTCCGACGATTTGAATCGCATTCAACAAAAGGTATACCGCCAATGTATCGACATAGGATTTGAGCTGGATAAAAAGCCATTTCGCCCGCACATAACATTGGCAAGGAAATGGAACGGCGATCAGGATTTCAATCCCGAAAAGTTAACGGAAATTGGTGGTCAACTTGCTTTTACGGTCAATGAAGTTGTTCTTTACGAAACTCATTTGGATCAGACACCCAAATACGTGGAATATGCGGTATTTCCTTTGAGATAGAGTGTCGATTTTTCAAATGTTACCAAAACTTAATATAAAAGTTCTATTAAATCGTTTATACTAAGATTAAAGTCATATGAGGAGGGGGAATTTAAATGGATATTGAAAAGAATAACCAATCAGTACCTCACTTAAATGAAAACCAAAAAAATAAACATGAACCTAACGGCAATGATCAGCATCAAAATATTAATGAAACCATCGCTAAAAATAAAGAAACTATAGAAAAGAACCGCGAAATTCTGCGGAGATAATAAAATAATTTTTTCAACCTCTTCTTAGGGCGCTTTTCATAAGGAAAGCGCCTTTCGTATAGGGTGCTATGGTTCGAGCGCAACAGTTGATATTAATGGTCAGTGATTTTACATTAGGTAGATACCCTTATTATTTATTCCTAAACCTTGGAGTAAATAATTATTTTACATAATGGTTGTAGCATGGTGCAGCAACCGCATTTGTGGGCAAGCTAATTTAATAATTGCAGCGTTTGCTTGCTTTTGGACAGGAGATTCTCCTGTCTTTTTATATACAGCTTTTCTGGCTGCAACTAATCTTCTACTGATGCATTTTACCCAAATTCATCCTGCATTTCATGTTGATGCCTGCATATGCAATTAAAAAGGTGGTCGAAATCGTTCAAATTTGGGACTAAACATGTTAAACTCTTTCTATTGCGTTTTTCGGACTCATTTTTTATGAGATTGAAAAGGTTCAAAAGTCAATCGGTAATCACTGAGGGACAATAGGAAACAAAAGGTAGAACAGCGAAGGGTCGTTTAATAGATAAGACTCTTTTTAAGAGAGTGTTTTGATAATTTCTCACGTAATAAGCAGCGGATGCTTATTAATATATGATTTAAACAATAAATTTTATAAAAAATGAAAAGTATTACAATTTAGTAGAGTGGGGGTATTTATGAAAGTCGTTTTACAAAAAAGCCGGAATTTGTTCAGTAAATTTGCTGTCTTTTTCCTTTTGGCAGTTATTTTTCTATGGATCAAGACATATATCGTTCAATTGACGCAGTTTGATTTAGGGGTAAACAATTCAATTCAAGAGTTTCTATTATTTTTAAACCCATTGGGCTCTTCTATTCTATTTTTAGGATTAGCGTGCTTTTTTAGAGGAAGAAAAAAATACATCTGGTTAATTGTTATTGATTTCCTTTTATCCTTCCTTTTATATGCCAATGTGCTATACTACCGCTTTTTCAACGATTTCCTTACATTGCCGACCTTATTTCAGACGCAAAATTTTGGAGATGTGAGCACAAGTATTCCATCTCTTATAAAACCGTATGATTTTTTATTTTTCATCGATATTTTGGTGCTAATCGGCTTGCTTGCTTTTAAGTTTGTTAAAGTCCAATCAACAAATGTGAAGCGCCGGTATGTGGCGGCTACCTTGTTAGCCGGCTTGAGCATTTCAGGGCTGAATTTGGTTTTGGCGGAATCGGATCGCCCTCAATTATTAACAAGAGGTTTTGATCGCAGTTATATTGTGAAGTATCTTGGGATGTACAATTATACGATTTATGATGCCGTACAAAGTACCAAAGCTTCTACACAAAGAGTTATGGCAGACAGCGACGACATTACCGAAGTGATTAACTTTACGCATTCCAACTATGCCGAGCCGAATCTGGAATATTTTGGAGCAGGCAAGGGAATGAATGTCATTTTGCTGCATCTTGAGTCGATTCAGGAATTTCTAATCGATTATAAATTGCATGGTGAAGAAGTGACGCCATTTTTAAATTCCTTGACTCGGGATGAAAACACTCTATATTTTGATAACTTTTTCCATCAGACAGCACAGGGAAAAACGTCTGATGCCGAGTTTCTTTTGAATAACTCATTATATGGGTTGCCGACAGGGTCGGCCTTTACATTGAAAGGACGAAACACATACCAAGCAGCACCGGCAATTTTAGGGCAGCATGGGTATACATCGGCAGTGTTCCATCCCAACACAGGGACATTCTGGAACCGCAATGAAATCTATAAATCATTTGGCTATGATTATTTCTTTGATTCTAGCTACTATGATATGATTCCGGGGCAATTAGCGGATTATGGGCTAATGGATAAACCATTCTTTGAGCAGTCCATACCGAAGCTGGAATCTTTGCCGCAACCATTCTATACGAAATTCATTACTGTGTCGCACCATTATCCATACAAGATGAATCAGGAAGAGGCTACGATTGCGCCCCATACTACTGGGGATCAATCGGTAGACAATTACTTCCAGACGGCTCGTTATGCAGATGAAGCATTGGAACAGTTCTTTGCTTACTTGAAGGAATCGGGATTATATGATAATTCAATTATCCTCATGTACGGCGATCATTATGGAATTTCCCAAAACCATAATGCGGCGATGGAACAAGTTCTTGGCAAGGAAGTAACGCCGTTTGTGAGCAAGGCGGAGCTGCAGCGAGTACCATTGTTCATTCGTGTACCGGGCATGGAAGGCGGCATCAACCATAAATATGGTGGACAAGTGGATATTCTGCCGACGCTTCTACACTTGCTGGGCGTGGAAACAAAAGAAAATGTCCATTTCGGAACAGACATATTGTCCGAAAAGCATGATGAAATTGTGCCATTCCGTAATGGTGACTTTGTAAGCCCGACGATTACATTTGTGGATGGAAAATTCTACGATTCAAAAACAGGCTTGCCATTGGCAGAGGAACGTTTGGAAGAAGCGAAGAAATACCATGAAAGGGTACAGCTTGAACTGGAACTGTCGGATCGAGTAGTCAATGGAGATTTGCTTCGTTTTTATACACCAGAAAGCTTCAAGCCTTTAGAACGTTAATGTAAATTAGAGAAGAGCAAGGTTTTGGAATTCCAAAGCCTTGCTCTTTTTTTGGTTATAGCGCGTTACTCAATATCCTTGCTTTCAAGATAACGGTACAGGGTGGATTTGCTGATGCCGGTTTCATTTTTGATGTCGATCAATTTAATGCCGGCATGATACATTGAAATCGCCTTTTTTATATTTTCATCCGACTTTTTGGGGCGTCCAATGGATTTGCCTTGCTTTTTTGCTTGATGTATTCCATTTGTTGTAGATTGTTTGATGATATCTGATTGAAATTTAACGATATGGCTCATAACATCTTGAAGGGTCTTTTCCAAAAGCTCATCGCTTTTTAATCCTTCATTTAAAAAGTGAATGTTCACATGATCTTTTTCACATACTTTTAATATTTCAACCAGATGCCGGGAAGTATCAGCCAAAGCGATCATGCTTTCGACGAGGATGGAGTCCCCGGATTGCATTTCCATGAGCAGCGATTCAAGTTCGCTTCGCTTTTTGGGGGTCCCATGGGTTTCATGAAAAATTCGATCGCATTTGCCTTGTAACTTATTTAATTGGTTTTCTGAGTAGATGTCATTATATAAAGGTCTTACGTAACCGTATATCATCAATTGAGCGCCCCTATCTTTTTCCCAAAAGGGTTCCTTTTTGGTAATGGCGATGGTACAATGTGAAAGAATTTTAGAAAAGGAGATTATCATGCAAACTTTAAAACAACAATGGTTCGGGAATGTTCGCGGCGATATTTTATCAGGGATTGTCGTGGCGCTTGCCTTGATTCCTGAAGCGCTTGCCTTTTCAATTATCGCCGGGGTTGACCCAATGGTTGGTTTGTATGCATCATTTATCATAGCGACCGTCATTGCATTTGCCGGTGGACGGCCTGGCATGATTTCAGCTGCCACGGGAGCAATGGCGTTGGTAATGGCCCCATTAGTGCGGGATTATGGTTTGAATTATTTATTGGCAGCAACCATCTTGACGGGGGTTATTCAAATCTTGTTGGGGGTATTGAAAGTAGCAAGAATCATGAAATTTATCCCTAACGCCGTGATGATTGGTTTTGTGAATGCATTGGCCATCTTGATTTTTATGGCTCAATTGGAACATTTCATCGGCATATCAACCATGACTTATGTGTTTGTCGCAGTGACATTAATCCTATTATACACGTTACCACGCTTCATTAAAGTTATTCCTGTACCGTTAATTGCGATTGTTGCCTTAACATCCATAGCAATCTTCAGTGGAGTTGATTTAAGAACAGTGGGGGATCTTGGGACAATTACGCAAACACTGCCAACTTTCTTTATACCAGATGTTCCGTTGAATTTCGAAACGCTGAAAATCATCCTCCCATATTCCATCTCGCTGGCAATCGTAGGGCTGTTGGAATCGCTGTTAACAGCACAGATCGTGGATGATATGACGGGAACGGAAAGTAGTAAAAACCAGGAAGCACGAGGGCAAGGAATTGCCAATGTCATTACAGGCTTCTTTGGGGGAATGGCTGGTTGTGCCATGATCGGACAATCCATGATCAATGTGAAATCCGGTGGTCGAGGAAGATTATCGACACTCGTGGCCGGCATTTTCTTAATTTTTCTGATTATCGTTCTTGGGGAATTGGTTGTTCAGATTCCAATGCCTGTTTTGGTAGGAATCATGATTATGGTAAGTATCGGAACATTCGATTGGAGTTCGTTTAAATACATTATGAAAGCCCCACGTACGGACGCCCTCGTTATGCTGGCGACTGTTGTCATTGTAGTTTATACCCATGACCTATCAAAAGGCGTGTTCGCAGGTGTAGTGTTAAGCGCCATTTTCTTTGTTGTCAAAATTTCGACGGTCAAAATCATGAAAGAAGGAAATCGATTTACTGTTGACGGCCAATTGTTCTTCGCTTCTACAGACGGCTTTGTGGAGTATTTCAAAAAAGCAGATATTCAAGAGGAAAATTTAACACTCGATTTTTCGAATACCCGTATTTGGGATGAATCCGGTGCAGGTGCCGTCATGAAAGTGGTAGAGCTATTGAGGGAAAAAGGAATTCACGTCAACCTTATCGAAATAGATGCTTCCAGCAAGAAGATAATGGATAAGTTAGACGGAATTTTATCGTCACATTAAAGGAGGGCTCTCATGTATAAACACATTTTGCTTGCTTCGGACGGTTCAGAGAACGCCGTACGTGCAGCAAAAGAAGCGGTTAAAATTGCTTTTTGCAATGAAGAATCGATAATAGATGTGGTGTATGTGGTCGATTTCGATCAGTCAAAAACAGATGTCCTGCACGCCGGTTCCAGTGAGACTTTAGACATTGAACGCCGCAAAAAGAATTCAAAAGTACTCCAATACCTGAACGAAGCCAAGGTGAACTATAAGACAACAATCCTTCATGGCAAGCCGGGACCAGAAATTATCAAATATGCAAATGATCAAAATGTCGATCTTGTTGTGATCGGCAGTCGTGGGCTTAACGCATTGCAGGAAATGGTGTTGGGAAGCGTCAGCCATAAAGTAATAAAGCGCGTGAACTGTCCAGCATTAGTCATAAAATAATACCAGAATGGAAAACCGGGATTTTGAAATCTCGGTTTTTTTTGTTTCCCGCCCTTAATTCCAACCGCGCAATTTTTGTACAACTATGAACAAAAACAGGCAATTAGAAATTATCAAGAACAGCACATTTATTTTGCACATTTAACAAATAATTAGTTATATCTAAATAAAAATTTAAGGGAGTGTTTTTGTGCGAAAAGCAATACTTTCTTTACTTGGCTTGTTCCTTATAGGCGTTGCCATTTTTTTTGTGACTGACAGCAAAAACGGCAGCGTTTCGGCAGATCGTGGCCGTAAGTTTTATGAAGAAGCAGGTCAAATTATTTGGGATATTAAAACAGAGCGAAAAGTAGTTGCCTTGACATTTGACGATGGTCCGCATAAAAAGTATACCTCTGAAATCCTGGATTTGCTGGACCAATACGATGCAAAAGGGACTTTTTTTATTGTTGGCCAACAAGCTGAAAAAAATCCGGACGTAGTTATGCGAATGTACGAAGATGGGCATGAATTAGCGAATCATACGTATACACATCCCTACAGCAGGAATGTTTCCAAAATAATGAAGGAAATCAAGCAAACAAATGACGCTATTTTCAGCATTACAGGTCAAACGCCAACCCTTTTTCGACCGGTGGAAGGACAATATACCGATCCCATGATTGACGAAATCTCAAAAGGCGGATACAAAGTCGTTATGTGGTCTTGGCACCAAGATACAGAGGACTGGAGAAACCCTGGTGTAAATCGTATCGTGAATCGAGTGTTAAATGGAATAAGAGAAGGGGATGTGGTTCTGTTTCACGATGGAGGCGGAAATAGAACGCAAACCGTGAGAGCATTGGAAAAAATCCTGCCGGAACTTCAAAACCAGGGTTATCAGTTTGTAACGATTACTGATTTAATGAAGATACAAATGCAGGAAAGCGGACAAAACGGCCATGATTATAAAGTGAATGAAATAGATGAAGTAGAACAACCCTAAAAGTCTTTGGAATTTGTGAAAAGGAAAATGACATGCGGTAGTTGGAAGCTCGATTACCGCATTCGCGCTGAACAAACAGGTTACATTTAAAATGCTTTCCATTACTATCCTTTTGTATCTTCAATCGCTGTTGACGATTATTCTTTCTCCTGCTTTAAACTTAAAGGTTAAAATCCGCTCTGGTGTATAATAGTAGAAAAATAGGATGGAAATTCGATATACTAAGCGAAATAGGAGTGAAGGCATCCGTGGTAGAACCAATTTTAATCATCATCCTTGCAGCGTTTTTAGTGTACCGGCTAACGCCGGCAAAAGGAATCAACAATATCTCAACGGAAGAATTGAGAAACGTATTGAATGACCCGAACAAAGTATTTATCGATGTTCGATCACCTATAGAATATAAAGGGCAACACATTAAGCAGTTCAAAAATGTTCCGCTAAAATCGAACTTCAAAGACCTGCCGAAAGATAAAGAAATCGTGGTCATTTGCCAAACGGGCATCAGAAGCAATCAAGCCTGCAAAAAATTAAAGCGGCTTGGTCACAAGAATATCACGAATGTTAGTGGGGGACTAAGCCACTGGAAATTTTAGTTTTATCAGTGAGAGGCTAACACCACTGAAATTAAGGAGGAAATTAAATGAAAGAAATTTCGCCTCAAGAAGTTCAAGAGCGTTTGGAAAATGGGGAAACATTGCATTTAATCGATGTACGTGAAGTGGATGAAGTAGAAGCAGGGCATATCCCCGGCATTGTGCATATTCCATTAGGTTCGATTGAATCGCGTGTGGACGAGCTTTCAAAAGAAACGCCCTATATTATGGTTTGCCGCTCGGGAGGTCGAAGCGGAAAAGCAACGGAATTCTTGGAAAGCCAAGGTTTTGATGTAACCAATATGAGCGGTGGCATGCTTGCATGGGAAGGAAAAGTAGAATAATCGATCCTGCAAGGGGTTTCTAAAAAATAGGCAGAGAAAGTTATTTCTCTTTGCCTATTTTTTTATCTATTTACCTTCAAGCAGAAATGTTTCCAGACTGGGTCCAACTAAATACAACTCATGCATCGCGCGGGTTAGTGCCACGTACAACAGCTTCCGGTCAATCGTTGTATCAAAATAGGGAAGGTCAAAGGCAGCAAGAATGACTGCATCAAATTCAAGTCCTTTTGCGAGATGGCTCGGTACAACAAGAAGCTTTGAACGGCCAAGTGCCGATTCTTCGCTAAGCATTTCAGCAGGAACCTCGGCTTCCACGAGCAATTTCGTATAGTGCTCCGCTTCGGAAGTTGTTTTGCAAATAAGCGCAATCGATTGATGGCCATGCTGCTTAATGGATTCATATAACGTGCTGATCGCCGCTGTATCGAATTTTTCGCTTTGCACAAAAGTAGGTTCCTGGCCATGCCGCACAACCGGCTCGACCAGCGGCAGATTTTCATCCATTTTGGAAAGGATTTTATTGGCCACATTCATAATCTCGATCGTTGTTCGATAGCTTTTTTGCAGCGTAAAATAGTTGGCGCGCGGGAAAAGCTTCAAAACAGACTCCCATTCTGTTAACGAACGATAACCATGAATTCCTTGCGCCAAGTCCCCAACCATGGTAAACATGTCGGTTTCAAGTCCTTCCTGCAATGCAGCCAGCTGGAATAAACTATAGTCCTGTACTTCGTCGATAAAGACCACGCGCATTTTCCATTGATCCGAGATGCCTTTAATCTTGGCATGCAAGTAGTAAAGCGCCGCTAAATCTTCCAGCACCCATTTTTCCTTAAGATGTGCCTGCAAAAATCGTTCCTGCTGCTCCAACGTCCATTCAGGAGAAAGTTCCTGAAGGAGGAAGCGATCCGTTAGCAGCTTGCGGTATAGTTGCTTGATTTTCACTTTTTCAAATCGTTTCATATATAGGCTTGCCGCTGATTTAGATTCCGCTTGTATTTTGGGAATACGTTCATCCCGTTCATCGATGAACTTCACAACGGTTGCCCGTCGTTTGTCGGGATCTCTAAGCCCGCTTAATGCTTTCCCAATCATCTCTTCATAGCGGGCATTCAAGGAAGAAAGAACACTTTTTGCTTTTCGTTTGACCTCCGTTTGCACAACCTTCTTAATGCGCTCGATCCGCTTCTCGATCGGCATATAAGCAAACTCTTCCAAAAACAGCCTCTTCAAGTGGCTGCCTCGCATAATGCGGTATTTTTCAATGAATACATCTTCATCAAAAAGCTCTGCCAACTCTTGTTCAACCCTTTTAATGTAGCGGTCCAATAATTCTTTAAAAAAGAGGGAACCTTTTATTTGCGGAATGTTAAAAGCAGGAAGTACATCAATTCCTTCCTCCACAATGGTTTCAAGCTGGTCATTGGAATTTTGCAATTTTAGTTTTAGTCCCGTTGCATTTTGGACGTATTCCGCATAAGTCGTTTGGCAAATTCGCTCCACACCCAACTCCGGCAAAACGTCTCCGATATAGTCGATAAAAAGTTTGTTCGGGGCAAGGATCATTAATTGTTCGGGATTGAAATGTTCGCCCATTGTATATAAAAAGTAAGAAATGCGGTGCAGGGCAATGGTTGTTTTACCGCTTCCGGCAGCACCTTGCACCAAAATGGGCTGTTTTAAATGGGCGCGGATAATTTCATTTTGTTCTTTTTGAATGGTGGCCACGATTTCGGTCAATCGCACATCGGCCTTGCCTGTGAGCGCTTCTTGCAACAGGTCATCATTCGTTGTTAAATCCACATCTTGAAAACTGAGAAGTTCTCCATCTTCTATTTTATATTGGCGCTTGGAAAACAGGTGGCCTGTAAAAACTTCGTCGCGCACAGGATATGTAATATCGCCGAGGCGGCCGTCATAATAGACGTTAGCAACGGGTGAACGCCAATCCACAATAATGGGTTCAAAAGTCTCGTTATGGAAAAGAGAGGTTTTCCCGATATATAAAAGTTCTTGATTTTCACCGGTTCGTTGGAAGTGAATGCGGGCAAAATAGGGCTTTTTTCTGACTGCTTCCAAACTTTCTTTTTGGTTTAACGCCAGTTCGAAAAAGCGGGAGTTGGTGAGAATATTGATATAGCTGTCACTGGAATCGATATATTCCAGGTTGGCCATGGATTCCTTGATTTTCTCCTGAACAGCCCTTAAATCCCTTTGCGAAGCTTCCAGAAGTTCGTCCATATACTCTTTCGTATAAGTTAAGCGTTCAACCTCTTTGGGAAAATCGGGATGCTGCAGGATGCTTTGTTCATTGTTTTCCGCCACGGTCATCAATCCTCCCATGCTCTAGGTTAGAAGTTAATTTTACTAAATTTCCCTAATGAAGTGAAGTTTTGAGGCGGGGATGGGGTGGGAAAAAGGAAAAGCCGTTTCCATATTTGAAAACGGCTTTGTATAGAGGAGTATCTTATGAAATTTTTGAAAGGGCTGTTTCAACTGCTTGTTTTAAATCGGATGGCTCGAGTTCATACGTAAACCCTAATAATTTCTCGCCATTGAAGAATATCGTTGGCACAATTTTCACTTCGCGTTCAATCGCCTCAGCTGTAATCGCCAGGCTAACATCAACATTTTCAAGTCGTTCTTCTTCTTGCAGGTTGTATTGATCGACCAGCAATCGTTTCAGCTCTTTATCGGAGTATTCGTGCCATTCGGATTGTGTTTCGAGCAGTTGTGCAATGACATGTAAAGACTCTTTTGGATTCGAATTGTCCAATGTCCAGTGAATCAATGCACCGTGGATAAGTTCTTCGCGTGGTTTATCGTAAAGTTTCACGATCACTTCAACTTGGTTATTTTCGATATAGGGAGGCAATACTTCTTTTGCCAATCGGTAGATTCTCGCAGTGCCTGGGCACGCCACATTGATAAATGCTTCTATTTTCAAAGGTGCATCCGGGTTGCCAAACTTCAAATGATCATTTTTTATCTTAGTCATACTAAATCTCCCCTTTAAACATATTTCAATATAATATATACTATTTTTATAGGGATTGTAAATATTATCGTAGAAAAACAATCCAACCCTAGTTATATTTACCATATATTAGTGTTAATCAAACGTAATATCACTGTTTTCCAAAAAAAGAATGAATCTTTTTAATTGTAAAATTAAAATAAAATTATTATTTACAATACCTATAAGGTTAGTTATATTTATCATTATATGAATATTCGAAATGGTAAGCTTTTTTAAAAAGAATAGTATTTTTATCATCTCAAAAATTCCATTTCAACTTAGGTGGGAGGTGTAATCGTGTTATCAGTCAGAGACTTGCATGTGTCGTTCAATCAAAATGAAATTCTTAAAGGCATTGATTTAACGGTCAATAAAGGCGACGTGGTGACATTGATTGGTCCAAGTGGAACAGGGAAAACAACATTGCTGCGCTGCATGAATTGTCTTGAAAAACCGTCCAAAGGGGAAATAACCCTTTCTGATTTGCACTTTAATTATGAAACAATCAGCAAAAAAGACATTCTGCAGCTTAGAAGAAGAACGGCAATGGTGTTCCAGCAATTCAATCTTTTCAAAAATAAAACGGTTCTGGAAAATGTTATGGAAGCTCAAATGGTGGTACAGGGAAAGAAGAAGAAAGATGCTTACGAAAAAAGCATAGAAGAGCTGGAGAAAGTGGGACTGCTCGATAAGCTTCAATCCTATCCTTCCGAGCTGTCTGGAGGGCAACAGCAGCGAGTCAGCATTGCGCGTGCATTGGCTGTTGAACCGGAAGTGATTTTATTTGATGAACCTACCTCCGCACTGGACCCGGAGTTGGTGGGTGAAGTATTGAAAGTAATCGAAGATGTCGCGCGCTCAGGAGTGACAATTGTGTTGGTAACGCACGAAATGTCGTTTGCCAAGAGAATTTCCACCAAAGTGGTCTTTATGGATAAAGGCGTGATTGTGGAAGAGGGAACGCCGAAATATATTTTTGAAGAATCAGAGAATGCGCGCACAAAGGCTTTTTTAAATCACTTTAACTCGAATCAAACAGTAGAAGCTTAAACTTTATACAGCAGGGGCCAACCCCAGGCGAATTTGTTTAAACAATTCAGTTTCACAAAAGAAGGGAGATTTTTTTATGTTCAAGAAAAGAAATTTATTATACCCGGTTTCATTGGCGGCATTAATTTTAGCGGGATGCGGTGGAAGCGAAGAAGAGAATGCCTCTTCTGATGGAGCTGACGAAGCTGCGGGAAGAGAAATTACGGTAGCGGTACCGCCTTCATCGAAACCGCTAAGCTATACAGATGAAAACGGAGAACTAACAGGATACGAAGTAGAAATCCTAAAGTTGGTTGATGAAAAATTGGAAGATTACACATTTGACATTGTAGGTGTTGCAGATAGTGCAGCGGAAATTGGCCTGGATACAGGGAAATATGACATGATTGCGCAAGGTTTGTTCAGAAGTGAAGCTCGCGAGGAGAAGTACTTGATTCCGGAAGAGAGCAACGGTGCAAGTTTAATGCGTGTTTACAGCAATACAAGCGTAGGAACGATTGATTCTTTCGAGGACCTGATCGGCAAAAAGATTTCTCCTCCATCACCAAGTGGTGGAGTGTTTAACTTATTGACGGAATATAATAACGAAAATCCGGATAATCCAATTGAATTCCAAACATCCGACCATGGGTTCACGGTTGCCGAACGATTGCAAGCAGTGGAATCCGGAAAATATGATGCACTTGTATTGCCTTCCAACTTAGGCCAACAAGAGATTATTGACGCGCAAAACCTGGAAATCACGGTGTCGGAACCGCTTAAAGTATTCCCTACGTATTTCTTGATTCACAATTCCGAGGAAAACAAAGCTTTGACGGAAGATGTTAGCGCCGCTTTAAAAGAATTAAAAGACGAAGGAACACTATCTGAATTATCGTTGGAATATTACGGTGAAGATGTTTTCCAATATGAATAGAAACATGTAGTTTTTCATCAGGAGGTGGTCAAATGGATATCGGATATATGGTAGAAATTTTCCCGAAATTGATTGCCACATTGCCCATAACTTTATCAATTATCATAACTTCCGCCATACTGGGTTTATTGCTCAGTATTGGCGTTACGGCTCTGCGAATTAAAAAAATAAAGTTTTTGTCGCCTATTCTGGAAGCGTATATCTCTTTCATGCGAAGTGTGCCAATACTATTGCTGCTGTTTATTGTTTATTACGGGTTGCCGGTATTCTTTTCTCTTTTAAATTTGGATATCAATGATCTGAGCGGTATCGTTGCAGCCATGATTACACTCATTATCTTTAACGGTGCCTATCTATCCGAAATTTTAAGACCCGCTTATTTAGCGATAGACAAGGGGCAGCATGAAGCCGCCAACAGCTTGGGATATACACCCTTTGCCAAGTTCCGGAAGATTGTGGTTCCGCAGATGGCGCCAATCGCTTTACCTGGACTGGGAAATGCCGTTATCTATCTGATCCATGATACCTCCTTGGTGTTTACGATTGGTGTAGTGGATATTCTGGGAAAAGCCAATTTAATTTTGGCAAGCTCGTATGGAGAAAATAAAGTAGAAGTTTACTTAACAATAGCCCTAATTTATTGGGGGCTTTGCTTATTGTCTGATCGATTGGTTAAATTCTTTGAAAATCACACGTATATAAGCAAAATCCAAAAAAGAAGAATGTTTGGTTCCAAGTTTGGAAAAGGGAATATTCAATCGCATTCGGATTGAAGGAGGGGGAGAAATTTTGTTTGATTTTAAGGTATTGCTGGAAAGCACCATAGATATAGCTGCCGCTGTTCCAAGAACGCTCGTTTTGGCAATTGTTATCCTTCTCTTATCCTTAGTGGTGGGTACTGTAATCGCTTTGATTCAACAGTTTAAGGTACCTGTGTTCTCTCAAATCATTAAAGTGCTGCAATCTTTTTTAAGAGGAACACCGAATGTGGTTTTATTGCTTTTGATGTATTACGCGCTTCCGGAAATTTTAAGCTTCTTTGCGGGAATTCTGGGAATTGAATTTGATCCAAACAACTTGAACCCGGTTATTACGGTAATTGTTACTTTCACAATTAGTTATTCCGTGTTTCAATCAGAAATTATCAGAGGTTCCATTCTATCGATCGATAAAGGGCAAATCGAAGCGGCCCAATCACTGGGGTTCAGTTCTTGGCAGACGTTTAGGAGAGTCATCGTACCTCAAGCGTTGGTAGAAGCTTTCCCGGATATTATCAACTCGTTGATGGTCATCATCAAAGCACTTTCGCTTGCTTATTTGATTACTGTTGTAGATATTCTGGCCCAAGCCAAAATGGTGGGCGCCCTCACTTACAGATACCTGGAAGCGTTCATAGGAGCCGCACTCATCTATTGGATGATTGGCATCATCCTTACTTTTGTAGCCAACAGATTTGAGTTGAAACTAAGACGAGGTTTCCATTAATGTACAAGGTTATTCGGTAGTTGAAATAGTACATAGCTAAAACTTTTAAGGAAGTGTAACTTGTGTCCCAAAAATTATTTATTAAAACAAAAATTCAAAGTGAATGGCTGGAAAAACTGTTGCCGCTTAAAGAGGAGTTTCGCAGCCATTCTAGAGAAATCGATGAACAGTCCAAGTTTCCCGGCGAAAATATTCAAGCTCTTGTCGACCTAGGCTATACAAAACTAACATTGCCCAAAGAGTATGGCGGCGAGGGAATCAGCGTATCGGAAATGGTTTTCCTTCAAGAAACCATTGCCAGTTTTGATGGTGCCACAGGATTGGCGATTGGCTGGCATCAAGGTGTTGTCGGTGAGCTGTACGAGAAAAAGTTATGGGAAGAAAAAATGTTATCTTCTTTTGCGGAAGACGTGTTGAACGGTGCTTTGGTAAACAGGGTAGCTAGTGAAATTCAAACCGGCAGTCCAACGCGGGGTGGCCGCCCTGGCACAACAGCCGTTAGAAAAGATGGCAAATGGCTGATTTCCGGAACGAAAAGTTATGCAACGATGATTCCGGCAATGACTCATATTCTTGTTACGGCATGGGTAGAAGAAAAAGAGAAAATTTGCGTATTCTTAATTGATAAAAAGTCGGATGGCGTGTCGGTTCGAGAAAACTGGGAAGTGATGTCCATGAGAGGAACTGCCAGCCATGACCTGATCTTGGACAATGTGGAAGTACCCGAGGAAAATTTAGTGCAAATTCAGGAGGCACCACGAGGAAACAGTTTAAATGGCTGGATTCTTCATATTCCTGCTTGTTACCTGGGTATTGCGCAGGCTGCCCGTGACTATGCTGTTCTATTTGCCACACAACATTCGCCAAATAGCTTAAATGGCCCAATTAGCCAATTGCCGAATGTGCAGAAATTAATTGGCGATATTGAATTGGAATTAATGAAAGCGAGACATTTCCTATATAGCGTCGCGGAAGCTTACGATGATGAGGCGCGACGTGAATTGATCACGAACGAACTAGGCGCGGCAAAACATATTGTCACTAATTCCGCCATCACGATTGTAGATAAAGCCATGAGATTGGTTGGGGCAAAAAGTCTCCAATTATCGAATCCATTGCAAAGATATTATCGCGATGTAAGAGCTGGCCTTCACAACCCGCCAATGGACGATATGACCATCTCCAAATTAGCCCAAACGGCTATTAAGGAAATTGAAAATCAATAATTGAATAGCGGAAGACCAAAATGTACCATTCAACTGAAGTGAATGGTACATTTTTTAATTACTTTTTGGGTCCTGCAGATTGGAATGGAGATTTTACATAATTTTAAAGTATCTACGGGTGAAAGATTAATGGCGCGTTGATACTATAGGGGTAGATCTACTATTTTGTAAGCTAAAGGACGGTACAATAATGAAAGTTTATGCACACAGAGGGTATTCAGCAAAATACCCTGAAAATACGCTTGCTGCGTTTAAAGCTTGCGCAAACCTGCCGATTGATGGAGTGGAATTTGATGTTCACCTGACGAAGGACCAACACGTTGTGGTGATTCATGATGAATCCATTAACCGTACATCAAATGGGGAAGGGGTTGTAAAAGACTTTACGCTTCAAGAGCTCCGGGCCTTTGATTACGGTGCTTGGTTTGGCAAGGAGTTTGAAGGCGAGAAGATTCCGACATTAAGTGAAGTGCTCGAAATTTTTCGTGGGACGAAAATTCGCGTGAACATTGAAATCAAGTCGGATATTTTTCGTTATCCTGGATTGGAAGAATTGGTTCTGCAAGAAGTCGAGGCATTCCAAATGACGGATCAAGTGGTGATTTCATCTTTTGATCACGAGGCGGTGGCAAGGATTGCGACGTTTGCACCAAACGTGGAAAATGCCGCGTTGTTTGCTAATGCGATTTTGGAAATCGAAGAATATCAAAAGAAAATTCCGGCCAAGGCATTACATGTTTCGTTGCCATCCGCTTTTCGACGACCGATCGCCAAGGCAATTGAACTGGGTTCAACCGTTCGCGTCTATACTGTAAATGAAGAAGAGCATGCTGCACACCTGCTTAATACGGGAGTAGAGGCCATCTTTACGGATGAAGTTGAAAAAATGCTGGCGTTTTTGGAAAAACATTTTAGTTTGGAGCAGATTAGGAAGCGTGAGCATATCTAAGGAGTTTGGTTAGCGTCTAAAAAGAATTCTAGGGATAAGGGAAAGGGATGAGCTTCCGAGCAGAGCCTCTCGTGGACTGGATGTATGCGGTTTTGATGAAAAGAGGCCACGAGTGGAGTTCTCATGGACTGGTAGCATGGAATTTTAGTGAAGTGAGTCCACGAGTGGGGTTCTCGTGGACTGGGAGCATTGGATTTCAATGAAACGAGTCCGCGAGCGGAAATCTCATGGACAGGCATCATGTAATTTCGGTGAAACGAGTCCGTGATCCGGGCTCTCATGGACAGGCATCATGTAATTTTGATGAAACGTGTCCATGATTCGGGTACTCATGCCTGGCAACAGGTGATTACCGTCAAACAAGTCTTTTGAGCAGGCTCTAGAAGACTCGAAGAATGCACTTAAAGCCATAAGAGTGTCATTAGAAGTCCACAACGACCGGAAGCTTAAAAAAATTCTTCATATATGGACATCTAACTATCTTGCACATATGAAACTGTCCCATACCCCATAGTAATGGACAACATACAGCCGTGCTCTTGCATTCTCGTCCCAAACCATCTTCGTATCGGAAAAAAAACCCCCGACGCAAGAGCCATCGGGGAACAGTAATACCAGTAGCACGCGTTTTCATCAAAAAAGCCCCAAGGCATTAAGCCCGGGGACTGAAGAGTTTTTTTACTTCACCATTTCGCGGAGTATTTTTCGATGCCGCCCAACATTTGTTGGATGGTTAGCAAGCTGCCGTCGTAAAGTTTGATGTGGCCATGATAATAACCGAGGAAGTGGCGGGTTTCGGATTTTACTAACTTTCCATTTGTTTTGTTGGTATATTCGAAGAAAGGGTGAAAGGTTAGCATGACATGGTCCGAGAATTTTGTTGTGATATACCAAGGTTTCATGTAATTGGTGTCATCGCAGGTAAATACGACGTCTTCGTGGATTTTGGTCATCTTGCCGTTAACGAATACGGCATTTTCCGTCATTCCTGTTCCGTCTGTCCATTTTCCTCCGAAGTTTAGCCCGATTCGGTCATTGCGTATTTTCTGGGAAGCCATTGCCCAATTCAAGGAGGCGTTGCGCGGCCAGACGCCACGGCCAAAATCAAGAATGCTGAAACAGTCTTCTTCATGGAATCGATAATGGCGATTTCCAAGTTTCACAAACCCCATGGTCGGTAAGGTGTGATGTTTTGAAGTGAATTGGAAGGTTTGGCGATTCCACGGAACAACCACATTTAATGTATCATCCTCTTGTGGATGGAGAATCGTTAACTCTGCAAGAAGCAGTTCATTGTCGAAGTTCTCGGAAGTTACTTTTAAAAATGTTTGTTGTTGAAAATAGGTGATGCTAATCTCCACTTCATTATTTGAAAATTGGATAGGCTCGAACACCCTCGGCGGCATTTTTAATTTCGTCCCTAGACCAAGGGGAATCATTATAGTTTTTTCGAAAAAACGCTGTGTTTCATATTCTAAAAAATAAAGCGTACAAACCGCGGCATAGTCGAAATGGCTGATTGTCACGGAAAAAAAGATTTCTTCTCCAAAAATGCTCCAATGATTCCATTTTTTCTTCCGTAAATAGTGGCCAGATAAATTGCATTCGATGATGGGTTTACGAGCAAATCCAATAGCTTCAGGGTTCAGGTTGCCCTTTTGATCACAAAGCCTTGTAAGTTTGGTAATTTCTTTTTCTGCGTGCTGCGTCAATTCCAACATCCCCTCACTTAAATAATAGTATCCGCACCTGTTCTATTGGAAGTAAAATATGTTGATAAACTGCAAAATATGCCCAGTTTAGACAATTGTAGATAATTTACTTCAGAAAGTAGAATTAACCCAATTGTAGCAAAATTTATAAAACTTTGCTTTAAATCAAGCAGTTGGAAATAAATTTCCCAAGAGTTCCTTGTATTCTTTTGAAGAATGAACATTCAAAAGCGATGCATAGAATGGATAAAGGGAGGTTATTCAAATTCCAACTTATTACAATCGTGAAGCAGCGGTGCAATATGCCAGAACTTGGTGGAATGGGAAAAATCCAAATTATCCGGCGTTTTTGGTTGATTGTACAAATTTTATCTCCCAATGTCTAAGGGCAGGAGGTGCGCCGATGACCGGTGCGCCCAATCGTGCAAGCGGCTGGTGGATTACCGATGCATGGAAGAGCGGAAGAGGGACAGCCGGTCATTATTCGAGGGAATCCTGGAGTTATAGCTGGTCAGTCGCACATAGCTTCAGATGGTATTTGGAAAATGCAAAAAAAGGTCTTACCGCCGAACGTGCAGAGGCACCATCGGAACTTCAAATTGGAGATGTCATTTGCTATGACTTCCAAGGAAACGGCGTTGTCGATCATACAACCATCGTGACGAGCATGGTTGATGGCGTTCCGTATATTCATGCGCATACCGCAGATAGCGCAGATCGGCACTATGATTATTCCAACTCGCACGCCTGGACACCAAACATTCGCTATTATTTTTATAAAATTGACGATGTTTTTTACTAAAATAAGACTTTGTCTAAATCGAATTTATAGAAACTATGGTAAGGTTTATTTGATATTAGCATTTTTGAAGGAGAGAAAAGGATGAACCCGCAAACACTATCAGTACGAGAAGCAATTATTGGAAGACGTTCAATCAAAAAATTTAATGGGCAGCCTGTAGATCGGGAAGTGCTAATGAAAATTATCGACGATGCCGTTTGGGCACCTAATCATCAAAATAGACAACCATGGCGTTTGGTTGCAGCGTGCGGAGAGGAAATTCTTGAGCTTCATAAGCTGTTGCGCGATACAGCCATTCCAAGATGGAAAGACCTTTCCGAAGAATCCCTGGAAAAGCAAATGCAAAAATTCACGCTGCCAGGTGCATATGCGTTTGTAATTGTACCGGAGGATGTGCGCCAAAAACAACGGTTGGAGGATTTTGCAGCAGCTAGTACATTCATTCAAAACTTTCAACTGCTAGCATGGGATATGGGAATCGGGTCGTGCTGGAAGACGCCTGACTTTTTGGATAAACCCGAATTCCGTGAAGCGTTGGGTGTCAAACCGGGTGAAAGAATCATATCGATGCTCCAATTAGGATATTTTGATGAACTGCCAAAAGCGATGGAACGAAAAAAGAGTGACGAAATTGTGACATTTTTTGGGCGAAATCAAAAAAATAATGATTAAATTTTTATGAAAATCAGCTGCATTAATATACTGATATAATGAAATTTTTGTTCTGTACAATGTTTGTATACTGTTAAAACGTAGTTTTGTAAATAGTTTATCTGTTATTTTCCCCCAAAAACATTTTTGTTTTCATTGCTTTTTACGGATGTATGCCATTGCTGTAAAAGAGGAAAATATTAGAATAATAGAGTACAATAAACGCTAGGTAGCAATACCTTAGCGTTTTTTTTTGTTGAACTGGAAAGTGGGGGCGTTGATTAACCGGCCACCCTAAAGTTTTTAAAAGTTCATTTACCGCTAGGGTATACGCTCGATTTTATTGAAAATGATTTCGAAATAATAAAGAGGGGATGAAACAATGCCAAAAAACCCGCTCGAAAAGTGGGGAAAAGTTGTAGGAGATAAACGATCGCGCTGGGTAACGCTTTTGTTGTGGTTAGTCCTTGTCGCAATTTTATCCATGACCTTGCCTCAAATCAATAGTATGGAAAACTATGCTGGAAGTGATTTGCCTGAAGAGGTGATGAGTGAACAGGCCAATAAAATCATGGAAGAACAATTTTCTTCGGATTCAGGCATTCCATTATTAATTGTTTGGTATAAAGAAGCGGGCTTGGAGAGTGAGGACCTCCAATCAATCCAGGCTCTTTATAAAAAACTGGACGAAAGCCCATTAAACGGCCAGACAACTCTCCCGCCTTTAGGTAATTTGCCAACAGAAACCCTGTTAGGTAGTGTATCCGAAAATGGAACGAGTATCGTTACGCCTATATTTTTCGATGAAAGTGCCAACACGGATACACTCAAAGAAAATCTTGAAAAAATCAGCAGCCTGACGGAAGAGCAAATTGGGGAAAACCCATATGAAACCAACATCGAAGAAGATGGTTTGCATGCCCGTTTTTACGGTCCAGTCGGCATTTCCGTAGATGCGACCAATTTATTTATGCAGGCCGACGTGAAACTTATGATTACAACGGTCATCCTGATTTTGGTATTGCTTGTTGTCATTTATCGTTCACCTATTTTAGCCATCACACCTATCATTGTAGTGGGTATAGCCTATGGCGCCATTAGCCCGTTGCTCGGCTGGTTTGCCGAAAATGGCTGGATTGACAAAGATGCACAAGCGGTGTCGATCATGCTGGTCCTGCTGTTTGGGGCAGGAACCGATTATTGTTTATTCTTGATTACGCGTTTCCGTGAAAAATTACTGGAAGCAGAAAATAAATTCGAAGCCCTTTCGAGCGCCCTGAAAGAATCCGGTGGCGCCATTATGATGAGTGCACTTACGGTATTTATCGGGTTGGCAACATTGGGATTGGCGGATTATGGCGCCTTCCAACGATTTGCTGTTCCTTTCAGCTTCGCGATTCTTGTGATGGGAATTGCGGCCCTGACCATCTTGCCCGCTATTTTGGCTATTTTAGGCCGGGGTGCCTTTTGGCCGTTCATCCCCCGTACGGATGAGATGGCGAAAAAGGTAGCCAAAGAAAAAAATAAACCTTATAAAGCGCCGAAACCAAGACACCCCATCATGACGAAAATTGGTGAATTTGTAACAAATAAACCTTGGCTTGTCATCGTGGGTACACTTGTTATCCTGGGTGGGTTGGCATTCACATCAACTCAAATTAAGTACAATTATGATTTATTATCATCATTCCCGAAAGATATGGGTTCGCGTGAAGGCTTTACAATCATTGCCGAAAATTTCTCGCCCGGAGAATTGGCACCTGTAAAAATCATCGTGGATACAAAAGGGGAAGACCTCAATCTTACCAAACAAATTGCCGCGCTTCCCTACATGGATATTGTCAGTGAGCCGAGAGTGGGAGAAAGCGACGCTTCTTTTCAACTCTATGAAGCGGATTTGAATCAAAATCCATATTCCAACAAGGCGATGGATTTAATTCCGGTCTTGAAAGAAGATATGGAAACGATTCTTGCAGACGCGGGGATAGAGGAGGCTGGAAACAGCTACTGGATCGGCGGCGAAACAAGCGCCCAGGCAGATACAAAAATGGTGCAGGAAAGGGATGAGTCAATCATCCAGCCGGTGATGGTCGCTATTATTGCCGTTTTGTTACTGCTGTATTTGCGTTCTGTGCCGGCAACGATTTACCTGGTCGGGACCGTGCTGATTTCATTCTTCGCTGCGTTGGGGCTGGGATGGCTGGTATTAACAACGTTCTTTGGCGCAGAATCGATTGCCAGTGCGATTCCGTTGTATTCCTTTGTATTCTTGATTGCCCTGGGAGAAGACTATAATATCTTCATGATTTCGGAAGTTTGGAATAACCGAAAAAAACAGAGTTTAAAAGAATCGGTGAAAAATGGAGTCATCCAAACTGGTTCGGTCATTACATCAGCAGGCCTGATTTTGGCGGGAACATTCGCTGTGCTTGCCACATTGCCAATTCAACTATTGGTTCAATTTGGTGTCATTACGGCGCTGGGTATCTTGATTGACACATTTATTGTACGTCCGTTGCTTGTTCCGGCCATCACGGTTGTGTTGGGCCGCTATGCATTTTGGCCAGGAAAACTATTTAAGAAGCAAGATTAACATAAAAAGCGCTGATCCGCGACAACTTCTTTGGATCAGCGTTTTTTTAGGTACTAAAAGCAAAAATGTGATTAGAAATTACTTCTCTTCACTTTTGTCCATGTTCTTTTCTTTTGCAGGATGGCTAGTTTGATTTTTATTTTGAGATGCTTTTGTATTTCCATCTTTTTTATCTTCTTCTTTAAGAATATGCTTCTTCGCATTTTCACTCGCTGAAGCGGGTTTTTCAACTTTACTGCTTGGCAAGTCTTTCTGCTCTTCATTTGCTGTCTTTGGTTCTGCAGTTGGTTGTGCCTGCGAGTTGCTTTTCGATTGTTCCGCTTTGATTTCATTCGTTTTTATCTCGGGCAATGTCGGGGATGGTTGAGTATCCTTCATTTTATTTTCCGAGATTGGTACGTGCTGTTGGGTCTTCTCTGTTCTTTTCTCAGGAGTAGAAGAGTGAGGTTCCGTTCCTTCTATTTCCTCCTCGATAATAGGGGAGGGTTGTTTTTCTTTCATCTCCTCTTCCGCACGAACGGATCCGAGAGAACCCTCTTCCTTCGTTGATGAGGAAGGTTGAGCATGTTCATTGCGAACATCCTTGACCATCATTTCAATCTGCTCTTTCATCTCGCCATCCGCTTTTTCTCCAAACTTTGCGGAAATCTCAAGTTTCCCATTGTTGGGAACAGCTTGTTGAATTGCTTTTTCGAGCACTTCCTCGATTGGAAGGCCAGTCCAATCTTCCATGGTTGTTTTCTTCTCTTTGGATTGAACGGAGAGAATATTCCCATGTTCATCTATCGCTAATTCAATTGCATTCTCGCCGTTTATGTGGATATAGGCATAAGTGCTTTTCCCGGTTGGAAGAATGGAAGCTGCCAGAAAAATGACAAGGATGGCTGCTGCAATTGCGGGCAGAAATCCTTTTTTCTTAAGAAGTGGGGGAGCAGCCACAACAGTAAATTCGACCTCATCCCCAATATCGGCATTCGAATCAAGCGGAATGCCCCGAAGGAATTCACCGTTTTCTGTTAGGAAAATCATATGTTTTTTATTTTTTTCGCACACTATGCCTTTAAATGAGCGCATCATTGCATTACTCCTTTAACATAATCTTTTATGTAATGAAAGTCACTCTTTAAAAGCAAAACAACTGAGATAATGTACTTTCGATGACGTTCCACTGTTTTTCTTGATACCTCAACCAATGCCTCGATATCCTTGGATGGCAATTTTTTGTTTTTTATTAAATATGTATAGAGTTCTTCTGTATCTGCAATGAGTTGAGCGATTTGAAACGCCGTTTTTCGGCTATCCGCATGCTTTGGAGAAGATTTTGTCAATTGTTCGAATGTCAAGTTGAACTCGGCCAGCAAGTTTTTATAGTGAATCAATTCATCTTTTCTGGAAGTTGCACGCTGTTTTTCGTTATATGTATGGATCGATTGCTTATCAAAAATAAAATGCTGGTCAGATGATTCATCGTTGGCTGGTTCCAAAAGCATGTGTCTTTCTTTAAGCGTTGTTTCCCTGCGTAAATAATCGATGAGTCTTCTTTTGATAATCAAGTGGGCAAATGTCTGGAAAGAGGCGGCTTCTTTCACATTAAAAGCGATTACCGCTTCATAGAACCCGCTCATCGCGACGCTAAATTCTTCGTCGTGTTCATCGATCGGGCGTTTACAGACAAAAGACGCAGTTCGTTTAATAAAGGGAGTACCGGCAAAAAGGAGGTCGTTTAAAACCTCCTCATTGCCCGCTTTTGCCTTTAGAACTAGCTGGTTCATATTTTGTTTTTCGAATAGTCCGTGAATAATGGACAAAAGCATAAATACCCTCCGTTCCCATAAAGCCGAATGCCTAATGATTGTATAGGGCTTTTTGGAAAATGAAAAGCGGTTATGAAAGAATGAAATAAAATTTTAATAATATTTCAATCTTCCATGGATAAAGCTACATTCATAAATTATAGGGTTGGCCCTATTTTAGATAGACAGGAAATAAGCGAAAAATGAAATGTTACTCGTTTGATTGTTTGTTTTGTGCTTTTTGTTGATCTTTTAATGCTTGTTTTTCAGTTTTATGTTCATCTTGAAGTGTTTTGCGTTCCACCTTTTGCTCTTCTTGAAGTGCTTTGCGCTCAGCCTTTTGCTCAGCTTTAACTTCTTTAGTTTCGGCTTTTGCAGGTTTTGCAGCTGGTTTTTCCGCTACAGGAGCTTTAGGAGCAGGAGCTGGTGCAGTTGTTGTTTGTTCAGTGCTTGCTTGTTCTTCTGCTTGTGTTTCTTCAACAACATCTTCATTTGATTCAATGACAACTGCTTCTTCTTTAGCAGCTTGTTGCTTTGCTTCAAATTTAGCAATTGCTCTTTCGGCATTGCGTAAAATTGCAGCTTTTGCTGTATCATTGCCGGCATTTTCGTATGCTTGTTTTAAAGCGGCTAAATTTCCAGCTGTGTAACCTTCCGGGATTGCAGGGAAATCATTTTCAGTCGCTGCTATTTCTTCTTCGTTTGCAGGCTCAGTAGTGTCTTCTGAGTTTTCAGTTGTTTCTTCTTCAGCTGCTTCTTCTCCAGTTGTTGTTTCATCAGTAGTTTCTTCCTCAGCAGCCGAAGTTTCTTCTGTCGCTTTCTCGTCTGTTGAAGCAGTTTCTTCTTCAGATGCGTTCACAAGATCAACTGTATTTTCCGCAGTTTCTACGCCTTCTGTTTCTTCTTCAGGTTGATTGAACAATTTTTCATCTGCCCATACATAGCTTGATCCTGCTACTGTCAATGTGGCTACCAATAAAGCAGCGCTCGTTTTTTTGAATTTCATTTAAATTCACCTCATGGTTGGATTTTTGCCTCGACTTTTATTCGGACATTCATTTATTCGTAAGCTTTTATTGGTTTGTGGGGGTATGAAATATTACAATATTATTACAATTGAGTATTTCTAAAGAAAAGCAGAAGGATTCGATTTGCCAAAATCATGGTAAATGTAGCGTAAGGTCTATAAAAATCGAAAAAGTAAAGGTAGTATAAGAGGATAGAAATATTTAACAATAAGTGTTCGCCTAGGGGGAAGAGAAATGAGCGTACTAAACAAATTATCCACGACACTCCATCGAAAAGATTCCCGTCCCAATATGATATTGGCACGAGAGTTGGTGGAAAATACAAATATCGAAGGCATCCAAGAAATCATAGAAAATCTAAGAAATAAAGATAAAAAGGTCAGTAGTGATTGCCTGAAGGTGGCCTATGAAATTGGAAGGTTAAAGCCGGAGCTGATTAGTGATTATGCCCAAATATTTATCGATTTGCTGAAAAGTTCGAACAACCGGATGGTCTGGGGAGCCATGCAGGTTTTATCGACGCTTGCGCTGGTAAGTTCCCAAACGCTTTTAAAAAACCTCCCTGTTCTTCAATCGGCCATTAAAAGAGGTTCTGTCATTACGGTAGATAAAGGCATCTTAACGTTAGCAAAGCTTGCATCCATCAGTGAAGAAACGAATAATCTTATTTTTCCTTATTTGCTTGAACACCTTAGAACTTGCCGAACGAGGGAAGTACCCCAGCATGCAGAAAGCACAATGCTTGCCGTTACGGAAAAGAATCGTGTAGAATTCCTCGAGGCGATTAGCCAACGAGAACCGTATATGACCAAACCTCAAGCAAGACGGATCAAGAGGATAATAGCACAGATTGAAAAACAACAGACGCACTATACACCAACAATTCTAAAAATTCGATAATATAAAAGGGTAAGGGGATATCTATGCATTATTTAAGGCAGCAACTCGAACGGTATACACCATTCAATGCCCAGGAAGAAAAAGATCAAGAAATCATTTTACGATATATGGACACTTTTGATAATTTATTGACGAGGGAAAATGAATTTGCCCATTTTACTGCGTCTGCATGGATTGTAAATGAAGCGAAGACAAAAGTGCTGATGGCTTACCATAATATTTATAATTCGTGGTCTTGGGTTGGCGGACATGCGGATGGAGACGTGGATTTATTGCATGTCGCTCTAAAAGAGGCAAAGGAAGAAACAGGACTGACGAATGTGAAGCCATTATCGGAAGAAATGTATTCAATCGAAATTTTGGGCGTTCCAGCTCACGTGAAAAAGGGCAAACATGTGGCAACCCATGTTCATCTCAATGTTACGTTTTTACTGGAAGCGAGCGAAGATGCTCCTACTTCTATAAAAGAAGATGAAAATAGCGCGGTTGGATGGTTTGAACTGAATCAAGCGATTGAAGAAAGTACAGAACCGGACATGCAGGTGGTTTATAGAAAATTAAATGAAAAGCTAGAGAGATGGAGTGATCATTGATTACGAAAAAAATAACAGCCCCTTTTGAAGAAAAAGGATTTTGGCCAAAACAAAAAGATATTTTTATTGCCTTCTTTCGGTCGGGCATTTTGGGCTTTGGCGGAGGGCCTTCCACCATACCGCTTGTAAAAAAAGAAGTGGTCGATCTATTCAAGATGATGAGTGATGAGCAATTTTCGGATGTACTTTCCATCGCTAATACGCTTCCGGGCCCAATTGCCACCAAAATGGCCGGCTATATCGGTTACCGTGTTGGGGGCGTTTCGGGGATGGTCAATGCTTTACTGGCAACGGTATTGCCAACTGTTATTTTAATGATTGTCCTGCTGACTTCTTTGAGCGAATTCAAAGAGTTTGACTTTGTACAAGGCATGACAAACGGCGTGGTGCCGATTGTAGCCGTGATGCTCGGGGTGCTGACGTGGGAATTCCTGGTGAAGTCGAAAAAAAACCTCGGCTGGAATAAGGGAGCAATAATATTAGTCTTCTCATTTTTAGCCATCGTCGTTTTCGGTATTCATCCGGGAATCGTCATTACGTTTTTATTAGTGCTTGCACTGTCTCTTCCTGTGAAAAAGCCAGAAAGGGAGGAGGCAAATAAATAATGATTTATCTACAAATTTTCCTGGCTTTTTTCTATCCAGGCATCCTCGGATATGGAGGCGGGCCATCATCCATTCCGTTAATCGAGCATGAAGTAGTAGAGAAATATGGCTGGATGACAACAAGCGAGTTCAGTGAAGTGCTCGCTTTTGGGAATGCGCTGCCCGGCCCGATTGCTACGAAAATGGCCGGTTATATCGGCTATGAAGTGGCTGGAATCCCCGGTGCACTGGTTGCTTTGTTTGCAACAGTGGGTCCTTCGTTAATCTTGATGTTAATTTTGCTGAATATACTGTTTCGCTATCGCCATTCGCAAAGAGTGAAACGGCTATCCAGTTTCGTATTGCCCGCGATTGCAGTTTTATTGGCAGAAATGACATTCGACTTTTTTGATACGTCCTATGAAGCAATCGGCATTTTGGCGACCGTCATTTTAATGGCGGCTGCGTATATCGCGCTCGAGCGGTTGAAAATCCACCCTGCGTTTGTGATTCTGGGAGGCCTTTTAGTAGGTGGGTTCTTTTTATAAAGAAAAGTATAGATTATTAATTTATTCAAAAGCTTATAAGGGACAAAAAATTTGAAATGAGGGCGATGAAATGATTGAACGTATTGGACAAGTGATGCTATATGTTGATGATCAAGAAAAAGCGGTAAAGTTCTGGACAGAGAAAGTCGGGTTTCAGTTACGCTCGGAGCATAATGGAGACGGTATGCAATGGTTTGAGATTGCACCAAACGAAGATGCCCAAACAACCTTTGTTTTGCACAACAAAGAATTCGTTGCCAAAATGTCACCGGAACTAAACCTGGGAACGCCGTCAATTATGTTTTATGTCGAAAATCTCGAAAATTTGTACGGGAATTTAAAAGAGAAAAATGTAACGGTCGGTGAAATCGTCCAAATCCCGGGTGGAAAGGTTTTCAATTTTGCCGATGACGAAGGGCAGTATTTTGCGGTTATGGAAAAAGCATAGAAACAAGAAGCCGCTTCACATCATAAGAAGCGGCTATTAATATAACAGGATTTTTGAAAATTTAATTAACTGATGAATTAGAGGTGAACTTTGTGACATTGCGATATCAAGAATACGGTGATCGAAGTGCGCCTTTAATGCTATTTTTGCATGGCGGCGGGGTAAGCGGATGGATGTGGGATAAACAGATTCAATACTTTAACCATTATCATTGCATTGTTCCAGACTTGCCTGAACATGGATTAAACAATAATGAAATTAATTTTTCTATAAAAGGCAGTGCAGAAGAATTAATTAAATTAATCGAAGAAAAAGCCGGAGGAAAGAAAGTCATCCTGATTGGTTTTTCTTTGGGTTCTCAAGTAATTATTCAAATATTAAGTATGAAACCAGATTTAATAGATTTTGCAATAATAAATAGCGCTTTAGTCAGACCAATATCATACGCCTACAATATAATAAAACCTACTATTAAATTATCATTCCCTTTAATTGGAAATAGGTTTTTTTCAAAACTACAAGCAAAAACATTGTATGTAAGCGAAGATTACTTTGAAAAATATTATGAAGAAAGTTGTCAAATGAAATCCGACACTCTTGTTAGAGTATTGGAAGAAAACATGTCGTTTGAAATACCTAAAGACTTTGGAGAAGCAAATGGAAAGATATTGGTTACGGTAGGAGAAAAAGAAAAAGCTGTAATGAAAAAATCTGCAAAAGATATTGTAGAAGGGAATTCCAATTGTATAGGCATCATGATACCTGGAATTGGTCATGGAATATCTTTAGCCATGCCTGACTTCTTTAATCATATGGTAGAAGCATGGATACAAGAAGGTAATTTACCAAAAGAATGTAAAGTGATAAGTTGATATTTGTTGTTATTGCAGATGTGAGTTCCAGTGGAATAGAAACAAGTGGACTTCAATAGGGAGTCCTTTTTTGAATGGAAATCAGCAACTTATTTAACAGTGCCTTGTGAAAAAAATATTTTTTAATCCACAGATACCTACAACCTTATCCACAAAGTGGACAAAAAAACGAATTATCCACAAGAGAAAATCTATTAATTTAAATTTTCTCCTTTCCAACCACATACTTTTCCACAAAAAATCCTTAATCTATTTTCTAAGTTCAAAGGACACTTTCAATCATAAAATAAAATTTGTATGCTGTTAGTCATTCGTTTAATGCCATAAATATAAGTCTCATAATATAATTTGAATCTCAAATATCCAATTTTATGGAATTTGATATTCTACTAAATTTATGAAGGGAAGATATGATGACAGTTGGTCCTATTAATCCGCTTAATGGCTTTCCAGTTTGGTACAAAGACCAGAATGGATTAAGATTAATGCTAAATACAGACCCCAACGATCCGTTCTCACTCATTACACCTGCCGACTTGCCGAATCCAGGTCAGCCAGTTGCATTCCCCGGTAATTTTCCAAGTGAGGCTTTTTATTTCATTGCCGATGCGGAAATGGAATTTGGCAATGTAGAGGCGCGATTAGTATTAGCCTTGGAAGGAGCATTTGTAAATGAAGTGCCGGTAGATGGAGAGCAAATTGTATTTGGGCGAGTTCGAATTCGTGTAGAAGGACTCCAGCCAGGTGCAACTTATACTGTTATGCATCCATATGGTATAGACGAATTTGTTGCAGATCAAGATGGAGAAATTAACTTTACTGAAGATATCGGAGGGATGGATGGAGGAAACTTTGAACTGGCCTTAAATAGTCGGGTATTTCCGTTTATAAGCTGGGATTCCAATATTCCACCGGCTGCTCCAGCAGGATATATTGGGGACCCAAATGAACTACATGAAGTTGCTGGGAGTTTAATGATTGATCCAGTAACCAATCAGCCGCTGAATATATTTCGAATAGAAGGACCGGGAATTGGCATCGGTTCGCCATTTCAATCGACAACTCCTGGATATAATCCTGACAACACAATCGAAACAAGATTGTTTAGCTTAGCTGGAAAAATTTCCACCATCTCGGGGGTGGATGTACCTAGAACCACTTATACACAAAGCACGACTGAGCATACACTTGATGTATTTGCTGAATCCGATGTAGGACCCCAGACAATTGAAGTAACGGGAGAGGGGATCAATCCAACGATCTTGCAAGGGGAAAATGGACTTTACTTTGCCCGTGTGAATTATGTAGGGGATACACCTCCAGCTACCGTGACTGTAACGAATGTAAGTGATAACCCGCCAAGTGTTAAAGAGTCGATTCCTACAGATTTCATTACAGCAATTGCAAACTATAACAATGAAACGAAAATACTCACAGTTACCGCTTCATCCAGCGATGAAATAAACCCAGTGACCTTAACTGTACTGGACTTTGGTATGGGAGAAATAGAAATTCCAGCAGGTGGAGTCTTGGAGCTTTCAACAATCATGGTTCCAGCAAGCATCACAATCCAATCCACTGCTGGAGGAACACAAACCATTCCCATTACAGTTTCAGGGTCAAATAATCCACCTGTGGGAGTTAGAGCGAATGCAGGGGCAGATCAAACAGTATTGATCAACACTACTGTTGAGCTTGATGGAAGTGGTTCAACAGGTCCAATTACCTCTTACCAATGGACTCAAACAGAAGGGGAACCTGTCAATTTGTTAAATGCAAACGAGGTTATAGCTGCTTTCGTTGCGCCGGATGTGGAAACAACGCTGACATTCAGCTTGACCGTTGAAGGAGACGGCGGACCTTCAACAGATATAGTGGTCGTAAGAGTACTCAATTCCGCTCAGCAACCAATTGCAAACGGTGGAGGAAATCAAATTGTTCAACAAGGAGCTGTAGTTGCTTTAGCTGGCAGTGCAACGGGCGAAGTAACCTCCTACCTATGGGAACAAGTTGGTGGGCCGCCAGTTCAACTAACCAACCCAAACACGCCAACTGCATCTTTTACTTTCCCGAGGGAATTTTCGACTTTAACATTTAGATTTACTGTTAGTGGACCAGGTGGAAGTTCATCAGATGAAGTGCAAATATCGACAAGACCAGATAGTTTAACTGTAACGAGAGCGGAATTTAGAACACGTGATACCGAATGGCGAATTTCAGGTACATCCACTGTACTAGGTGCAAAAATGACAATTCATATTGGAAATTCTCTAAGTGGAAACATCTTAGCGGAAGTGTCTACTGATGCTCTTGGTGAGTGGCAATATCGAGTTGGGCCATCTACTGTACAACCGGATGGTACACGTGCAATATCCATTCAATCTAGTTCGGGAGGTACACTCGTCAATGTTCCGATTAATGTACGAAATTAATAAAGAAATTTCACGTTTAAATAGAAATATAACGCAGCTTTTACATTTAGAAAGTGACCAGTGGACAAAAAGAGAAAAGCGGTTAATGATGACTATGAAAAAGAGATCATCTGTATTAAATGAAAAGTTAGAAGAATTACAAGAGATATTTAATTCAAGGAAGGATTGTGAGCACGACGGCCATAGTGGAATTTGTTGCGAAACTGCCATTGATTTCCCATGGTGTAAACCAGGACCACCAGGACCACCAGGACCAGAGGGACCACCGGGATTACCCGGAGCAGAAGGGCCGCCTGGACCCCCAACTATAGCAGGGTTGGCTTATGGGTTTGTGTATAGAGCATTCGAAGGCGCCAATAGTGGCGTAGTGCATTTTGATGTTTCGGGTCCTTTACATGATGAGGTAACAATGGTTCCAGAAGGATTGGAAGTGGGCGTAGCAGGTGTTTATCAAATAGGTTATTCCATTACCCTAAGACGTGGAAATAGCATAGAGGAAACAGCTGCTCGAATCCATGTAGGGGTAAATGATTTAATTCATATCCCAACTTCCTATACAGAGTCCGCTGTTTCCCAACAGCTTACTTCCTCCCAATTATATTCCTTAAGAGAAAAAGATGTGGTGAAATTAATCGCTGAATTACCTGAAGGAATGAGCTATACAGCAGCCTCTCTACAAATTGTAAAGGTTGGTGAATAAAGCTTTTAATCGATATAAATAATTGCGCATGAATGTGGCTAATTAACATTTGTGCGGTTTTTTTTCTAAAATTCATGTGCTTTTAATAAAATAGCATTTAAGCTATCAAAAATACGACCACAGATGTTTTATTGTACGAAAGCGAAGCCACAGTCACACGGTTTTGGCAGTGACGAACGCGTTAGCGACATTCACATATGTTTTGGCTGTGACGAAAGCGAAGCGACAAGTACATATGTTTTGACTGTGACGAAAGCAAAGCGACAGTCACAAATGTTTTAACTGTGACGAAAGCAAAGCGACAGTCACAAATACGCCAATGGGTTTTGATATATTGTGTAATTATTTCCCGAGAAATGTCTGATTGTGCGAAATATACGAAGCATCGGAAATTCTAAAATGATTAATGAAAGGAGAGACTCTTTCATACGCTATTTAAAGGGGGTTTCCAAATTTTGCAGGAACAGTGCCTGAGGAAAGGAGATGTTAAATGGCAGTTGTTATACCATTCATTAACTTAAAAGGTGGAGTAGGAAAGACAACAACGGCCGTTGGTTTAGCTGAAATTTTAACGTCCGAATTCAACAAAAGAGTATTGCTCATTGATCTGGATCCTCAAACAAATGCAACCAATATGTTAATCGGCGATCAGCAGTGGAAGAAATTAAACAAGCAAGGATACACATTGGCAACATTGTTCGAAGAAGCTCTGGATCCGGATGAGACCAAATTTATTCTTGAAGAAACATTGCAAGAAAATGTTTCGAACATTCTATCCACAAAACATCTGGATTTGCTTCCTTCAAGTTTAGACCTCATCAATATTCAGGACATGCTTGCGAAAATTCCGACCGGTCCATTTTATTCGGATAACCCCATTGAAATTTTGAAAAAAGGAATTCGTTCGATCAAGTATAATTACGACTACATCTTGGTCGACTGCCCTCCGAATATGGGAATCATTACATTGAACGGTTTGCGCATCGCCACCGGCTATATCATCCCGACCATTCCCGATTTCCTATCTACATACGGCATTTCCTATGTTGTGAATCGCATAAAAGAATTTTCGAAGAATATGGATATGCAAATCGAAGCGCTCGGCATCGTTGTGACAAAATATGATGAAAGTTCCAACGTACATAAAACCACTCTGGAAAAACTGAAAAAGAAAAAACAACTTCATGTATTCCAGGAAGTTTTTAAACAAAATAATCGTTTGGCCGAAGCGGCGGATTATAGCAAAATGTATGACTCTTTTAAGGAAAAGTGGGATGAGCAAGGGCAATATGAGGCATTTTCCGGTTTGGCAAAACAGCTGATCAAAAAATACGAAGGGTAAATTCGATTCAATCAAATTCGCCTTGGCGTATTTGTACCTGTCGCTAACGCTTTCGGTACAGCCAAAACATATGTGACTGCCGCTTCGCTTTCGTCACAGTCAAAACATATGCGTCGAGATTATATCGAGCTTAGGCCTGCACGATGCAGGTCAGGTAGCCGTCGTCGCAGGATGCGACGTTCTTAGGCTATCTTCCTTTATATACTTCTTTTAAAAATCTGTGACATCCGCCGGAGGCTTTAGGCCAACAAAATTCTTTTGCGACGAGTAACCGCAGGAGCAGGATGTTGGTTACTTAGACGTTGTTGCTGTCGCTTCGCTTTCGCACAAAAAACATCTGCCACAGGACGTGGCGTTCTTAGTCTAAGTTCCTTGGTTTCAGTCAGGGTGAACTCTCACCGAATTCAATTACCTGTTCTATTCATCTCCCTACTTTATAGAAGAAGAATAATTTTACTGAATGAAGTTAAAATAAATATACATTTGTGGGACAAACTATTGAATGAACATCCAGGAATTTTTCTGGATGTTTAAACCATTCAATGGGGGATAGCAAAATGCCAAAGGTAGAAGCAAACCAGACAAATTGTCAGTGCAATGTTAATCAGCAAGGCCACGCCCAAGCAGCACGGAACAAACAGGAAATTGCTTCAGAGATTTACCCGCAAGATCATATCAAGCAGGTAAAGTCTAAAACCAATTCTGGCAACCAAACGAACGAACAGGATTCACAGGTGGAAAGTGAACGAACTGCCTGGAATTAAATTTGTTTTCGGATGGCTTATCTACATTGATGGAGAGGGGTTATGGAGAGGAATCTCTGTAATTCCTCTTTTTAATTTGTTTATCCAAGCCTGAAAGTCATTCTGAAATTACGAGTTAATTTCCACCAAATAGTAGGCCGATAAGATTGAATCGTAAAGTATAGAAAACTTATTTAATTTATAGGTTTTAAAATGGTCATTACTATAGTACCATTATAGTTGGTAAGGAAAATATAATGAGGAAGTACTTGGTAATGAAAAGTTATAGGGTAAAAATGATATTAATATTATCGATTTGTTTGTTGATTTTCTTTACCGTGCTCAGTTTTTATGTTACCAACCAAAATATGAATACTGCGGTGGAAGAATCAATCGCAAATCAAAGCCTTGAATCGGCTAAGCGTATTGCAGAAACTTTAGATGTCGATACGTACAAAAAATTCTTGATGAATCCAGAAAAAAATGAATATTATTGGGCCATTAACGATGAATTAAATCACTTTAGGGTAGATTTGGGTGCCTTGTTTGTCTACACGATAAAGATTGATAATCCGACTGTTTCACAAACGATGATTGCTGGATTGCCTCGTGATAAACAAGATTTCTTTGAGATTGGTAAACCAACCACAATCCCGCCCGAACAAGTAGTAATAGGCTATCGGGGAATGCCTTTTACCACCGGAGTGATTGATGATCCGAGATACGGCACCTATTTAACGGTAGGAACCCCTATTTTTGATCAAGAAGATCAAATTATTGGCTATCTAGCCATCGATATTAGTACGAGTAAAATCAATGCCGTCAAAGAAAAGGTACAAGAAAATAATTTGCTGATCTTTTTAATGAATGCCCTTTTCACTCTTATCATCATTATTTCTTTCCACCTCTTGCAAAGATGGTATCAGAAGGAAGTAGCAAAAGAATTGGCGAGCACGGAAGATACCTATCAGGGGGAAATTCGAACGCTGATCAGCTCTGTTTCTTCGTTAAGGCATGATTATTTGAACCATATTCAAGTGATCCAAGGATTGCTGGCTATTGGCAATATAGACAAAGCCAAGGAATACATAGATTCTTTGTCCAACGAAGTGCTTTTAATCGAGTCCATCAATCCGGAAATTGAACATCCCGGCCTTGCCATCTTACTGAAATCGAAAAAGGTGGCTGCCCAAAATCAACAGATACAAATGAAAACGGATGTTGCCAACGATTCATTCCACCATATTACTTCAACCGATTTGATTAAAATTCTTTCCAATCTAATCGATAATGCGATGGAAGCAACAATGGAATTGCCGGAAAGTCAGCGAAATGTTTCGATACTATGCGATAAAATGGAAGATTGCTATCTGTTCGAAGTGAAGAATACAGGATATAAAATTGTTGATGACAAGGAGATTTTCAAGCAAGGATTTACTACAAAACCAGAACATGAAAGCAAGGTGCGGGGACAAGGGCTGTTTATTGTAAAAGAGGTCGTCAATAAATACTATGGCGATATTGAGATTCATTCCAAAGAGGACGGCTTCACGATTGCGACCGTTAAAATTCCGACCAAATAGTTCCGCATATTTTCCTTCCTAAAGTCAATAATAAGAAAAACTTTGGACTGGGAGAGGGGAAAATGCGGAAAAGAGTATTGATTGGCGTGTTTCTTGGATTAACTTTCATCACTTCGGCATGCATGGATAACGGAGATAATACCCCGGTAGAGGTCAAAGCGGAAGTGGATGAACACAAAACGGCGGATCATCCAATCAACATGAAAGCATTATTAAAAGAAATATAACTCATGGTACATGAAGTTAGGCTTGCGGCGGATGCCACAGATTTTAAAAGGAAGTTTATCGAGTATCTCGATAAAATCTGGGCGCACATGCTGTCCCGAAAGCGAAGCGTCAGGTCCATATGTTTTGGCTGTACCGACNAAAGGAAGTTTATCGAGTATCTCGATAAAATCTGGGCGCACATGCTGTCCCGAAAGCGAAGCGTCAGGTCCATATGTTTTGGCTGTACCGACAGCGAAGCGGCAGGTACATTTACGCCAAGGCGTTTTTGATAGAAAGTTGCTAACTTGCCGGGTGGCTTTCTTAGATACTTTTCGAATAATAATTTATAATGGTGGTTGAAAGAGTGATTTTGAAAAGTAAGGTGGCTTTTATTATATGAATAAAATACCGTTAATTATTGATACAGACCCTGGAATCGATGATGCAATGATGCTGACGTTTGCGTTTGCAAATGAAGAGGCATTTGATATTCGATTGGTTACTACATGTGCTGGGAATATTCCGCAAGAGAAGACCAATTATAATGCACGCACGCTTTTAAGCTATATTGGAGCGAATGTTGAAATCGCGCGAGGGCTAGAACAACCCATATTCCGTGAACTCGAAGTAGCGGAAGACATTCATGGTGAAAGCGGCTTTGGCGATGTGGAATTTCCAGCGCCAACGTTGCCGGTAAGTGAACGGCCTGCCGTAACGGCCATGCTTGAAACCATCCTGGCGAGCGAAGAGAAAGTAACAATCGTGGCAACAGGACCCCTAACAAACGTGGCTGCCTTATTATTCGCTCATCCCGAAGTAAAGCCGAAAATTGAACGCATTTCATGGATGGGCGGCGCAGCAGTCGGCGGCAATATGTCTGCAGTGGCCGAATTTAATGCATATGTTGACCCACATGCCGTCGATCTTGTTTTTCGTTCCGGAATTCCTGTGATTATGAGTGGGCTGGATGTTACGCACAAAGCGTTTGTTACTCCAGAAGAAGCAAAAGTGATTTTAAGTTACGGTACCGAATTTGCCAAAAAATCGTATCGGTTACTTACATATTATTTGAATGTTATGAAGAAAACGCCTTTCGACGAGGAAAATTATGATCAAGTACTGCGTTTTCACGATGTATGCGCGGTGATGTATTTACTAAGACCGGACATCTTTGAAGGGCAGGACTGTTATGTGGAAGCCGTGCTGGATGGTCCGGCAAGCGGAGCAACCGTGGTGGACTATCAAAATAAAACAGGCAAAACGCCAAATGTCCATGTGCTGCATTCCGTAAACCGTGAAGTTTTTGTCGGGGAATTTATAAAAGCTGTACGGATCGTTTCAGATCGAATCTCATCACGTTAATCATGTTTGACTGCACCTCCAGTGGTTTAGCCATTGGGGGTTTTTTGATTGTTTGATTAAATGTAAAATGCAAAATATATTTTTAGACATCGTTCTATGCGTCCAGGTACGTGAAAACTTCACTCATATATTAGAGAAAAAAGGTGTTAACTCCATAGGGGGTGAAGAGAAAGTTGGTATATTATCCGCCGAATGATAGAGGAAATCCAAGAAGCAGATCTTTCCCGCAAGATCCGAGAAGGGGACCGATGCCTCCAAGGCAGCAAAGACAACCAATGCCGCCGATGCACAGACAGGCGTATGGAGCTGAATATGGACCTCAGTACCAAGCAAGACAACAAGGGCATCCAGGGCATCAATTCCTTTACGAAAATCAACATCCCCAAATGCCGCCTCATCAGATGCCACCGCAACAAATGCATCCGCAGCAAATGCCAAGACGGAGATTTCCGGGAGACATCAATCAGTTAATGGACCATGCAGGCAAGGTATCAGAAGGTATTAATATCATGAGACAAATTGGTGCGTTTTTCAATACGTTCAGAGGATGAAACTGGATTGCACACACACATCAATGGTGAACGTTGATGTGTTTTTTATTTGGTTTAAAAGTAAGGGTAAAGTTGAAAATTGGGCAAGAATAGTTAAAAATGAGAGTATCTTAATTTGGAGGTTTTTGTTTGTCTGACTTATGTTTAGAGCTGGTGGATACTTTCTCTTGAACAATTAACTAAAGGAGAGTGTCTACAAATGAAAAAATATTTTTACGAAGCTTTTGAAGGGCTGGCACGTCTGGCTCCAGGCAGCGAACAATCAACGATGAAAGCAATTTCATTGGTAAATGCAGCAAAAGAAAAGGAATTAAAAATACTGGATATAGGTTGCGGAACCGGGATTCATACAATGATATTGGCGAATTGGTTTCCAAATGCCCAAATCACAGCAATTGATACCAATCCGCAATACCTGGAAACACTGCAACAACAACTACGCAAAAAGGGATTGGAAGAAAGAGTCGAGGTTCGGAATACTTCCATGTTGGAGATGGATTTCCCTCCGGAAACGTTCGACCTCATTTGGGCGGAAGGGTCCATTTACATTGCAGGCTTTCAGGAAGGTCTCCATCAGTGGAAACAATTTTTAAAGCAAGATGGCGAACTGGTTTGCAGTGAAATTTCATGGTTGCATGCGAATCCTTCCAAGGAAAGCAAGGAATTTTGGACGCAAGCATATCCCGAAATCGATACCATTTCCAACAAAGTGAATCAACTAACCGATTCAGGATATGCTTATCGCTTTTCATTTGTTTTGCCAAAGAAAGATTGGATCAATGAATATTACCATCCGCTTGAACGAAATCTTGAAGCGATGGAACGCCAATATAATGATACTCCGGTTGCTTTGGATGTTGTGAATATGATTAAACAGGAAATTAATCTTTATCATAAACATTCACAGGATTATAGTTATGTGTTCTACGGAATGAAAAAGAATAGTTTGTAGATTTGGGAGAGCCGAAGCTTCTTTCGTGGACCGGTAGCGGTTGTTTTGATTGTTTTGAGTACACTAGAGAGGTTGTCGCGGACTGACGGGAGTTGATTTAAATGAACTAAGTCCACGAGAGAGGATATCGGGGAAGGCGGGAGCTGTTTTAGTTGCTCATGAGTATCCATCTTACGCAAGCTTTCGGTACAAAAAGCATTTGCTGAATGAGGTTAAATTTAAGCGTATTCTCTACTAGGAGCCTTTAATAGTTAATTTTCATTAATGGACTTTATGCGGTATCTCTATATCCTCTTCAAATTCGTCCTCGTGTTCAAATTCATCCTCTTGCACTGGAACAAGCTGTGCCGACAAGGCAATAGATGGTTTGTATAAAATAATGATGGCCATCTATTAATATATTTAAATACCCAAATGTATAAAAGTAAAATCTTTAAATAAAAAACCCTCAATTAGAAAGGAAACTAAAAATCAAAACCTTTCTAATTAAGGGTCCTTTTTACATAGAATTAACCTTTATCTATTTAATGTAACTGTGGTTATAATCCAATCACGATAGATTAATTCATTCCGGCAGGCGCTGCTGAAACATTGTTAATGTCAACAGGAATCGTTACGGTTCCATTAGCTTCTGAAGTGATGGTAATCGTTGGGGATATAACGGTTAAATCGGGAACGGCTAGCTGGCCGGTTGAAGGATCAATAATTCCATCATATCCGGTAACAGTTAGTGCTGGTGGATTCACCTCATCACTTGATTTTGCCCTAATAGTCAGTGTTTTAGCAGCGGTATCGTAATTAGCAGAGGCTATTATTCGATCTACAGGTTTAATTGTTTTTATCGTATCATCTGCAGGATCATCGATGTTATTTTCCAAATTCGTTACGGTGATTTCCACAGGTGGTTCGGCTCCTGTATAAGGAACATGAGCAAAATATTGGTTATCCCTTCCGGCTAGTGGTGTTGTCTCAATACCAGTTCCTGAAACTGTAATGTTTTGGTCAACTTCTGATAAAACAAATACATCAATAAATCCGCTATCAGCGGTTTGACTATAAGTTGCTTGTTGGATATCTAATCCATTAGTAGTGGATATTTTCCCCATCAGTGAAAACAGGTTTGTCTGAATTCTTCCCAATCTTCCAAGCCCTGGTCCTTCAATACGGAAGTAATTTTGATTTTGATATCCTCCAGTAACTCTATGAAGCACATTAGGATCACCAATATAGCCCTCTGGTGCCGCTGGTGCTACAGATGGATCCCATTTTAAAAACGTACCGATTCGGCTGTTAAGTGCTGCATTGAAACCACCGCCGGCTCCGATATCCTCTGTGTAGTTAATTTCACCTTCAGCATCAGTTTTAATAATATCTTTTCCATATGGATGTGTGATCGTGTAATTGGAATTAGGAGTTAGCCCATCCACTCTAATACGGACACGTCCAAATACAGTTTGATCACCGACTGCTGGCACCTCACTATTAAATGAGGCTTCAAGAGCGAAAGTTCCTCTCGCACTCACATTGCCAGATTCAATTTCAGCTTCGGCCATTTGATAAAATGCCTCACCAGGGTAATTGTCAGGGAATTGAATTGGCAAGTTTGGATCGAAACCTAAAGTGGCTGGATCAGCCTCTTCCTCTTCCTCTATTAATCCACAATAAGGATCTGCCGGATCTAAACAAAGCTCCAATTTTACGCCATTCGAATCTTTATACCAGAACGGGAAGCCATTGTCATCCCGGGTTGGCCCTACTTCTGTCAATTTAGGCCCAGATTCAATTACTTCGGCTTCAGCATTATCCCAGGGAATCCAACTACTAACGGTGATAGTAAGAGTGAACGATACAAGAAATAGACGCTTAAGTAAAACATTTCCTTTGGCTTGCTCGGATTTTCTCTTTAAAAGCATTCACAAACGCTCCTCACTTTAAAATTTCTAAGAATAATGCAATGTTGTATGTTGCCAATTTTTTCCTACAACCTACTTTTATGCCATGCACTTATAGAAAATTCGTTTAGATACATATTTTTTGTAACTACTTAGGTCCCCATAGCCATCAGATTAAGCAGTGAATAATTTTCATCTAAATAGGTCTTCCTTCCATTCAATACGTATGGAGGGATCGTAAAATATAAACAAGCTGCCTAGTGAAAAAAATGTATTTTAGTAAGCTTCTTTGACATACCTACTTTTCTATTACTCGCTCGTTTTGAAACAAGAATGATTTCGCACCCGGTAATTTACACCGTTAGCTTGATGGATATATCGTGGTACCCCTATAAGATTTATATGTCGAAACATAACAGCTGGTAGCTGGAAAGCACTTGAATTCCAGTGGCTCTTTATACTCAGTCCATCAAAGCCTCCTTGCCTCACTTTATAATAAAAGAGTTCTACCAAAGGAAAAAATTAGTTTGACTCTTTTCCAAATATCCGCTATCATATGGATGAATTAAATGCCCGACTAGAAGCGGGAGAGGTTCATAGCTGATACCCTCTATAAAAAACTATGGAAACATGACGAATTCAGCCATGTCCATAACGGGATATGGCTTTTATGTTTTTATATGCTTTTATAGACATCATCTGGCCTCTCTTTGACAAGTGTTGGGAAACATTTGCAAGGAGGTTTTTTTATGTCTGGAAGAAGTCATGAAGAAGGATTAAAAGATTTAACGTTATTAGGGAACCAAGGGACAAAATATGCGTTTGAGTATGCGCCTGAAGTGCTGGAGGCGGTAGATAACCTGCATAGCAACCGTGATTATTTCGTAAAGTTTAATTGCCCGGAATTCACAAGTTTGTGCCCGCTTACAAACCAACCGGATTTTGCGACAATGTACATTTCATATATCCCAGATAAAAAAATCGTGGAAAGCAAGTCATTGAAATTGTACTTATTCAGTTTCAGAAACCACGGGGATTTCCACGAAGACTGCGTCAATATCATCATGAACGATTTAATCAAGCTGCTCGACCCTCGCTATATTGAAGTGTGGGGAAAATTCACGCCTCGCGGAGGCATCTCGATCGACCCTTGGTGCAACTATGGAAAACCGGGAACGAAGTATGAAGAAATGGCCGATTATCGCTTAATGAATCATGATTTAAATCCTGAAAAAATCGATAACCGCTAAGCAAAATCATAGAACTCAATACACAAGAGGTTATTAGCGACCCTCTCTAAAAAACTAAGGAAAAACAGCATTTTCTTAGTGCTGTTTTTCTATTTTCATAGTGTCTAGCTTCAGCGCCCAGCCCCTCGAGGTCGCTTCAGGTCCTCGGTCGAAAGCGAAAGGATGCTTTCGATTCGGACCTTCCAGCGCTTGTCGGGGCTAAGCAGGGCGCTTACGCTTTTCGAAAAGGAGTTTTCCAATGTTGAAACAAGAAAAAGCAGTAGTGGTGTTTAGTGGAGGACAGGACAGCACGACTTGTCTGTTTTGGGCTAAAGAACAATTTGGCGAAGTGGAGGCCGTGACGTTTGATTACGGACAGCGGCATGCCCTAGAAATCGAGTGCGCGAAGGAAATTGCGCAGGAGCTTGGTGTGAAGCATCATATCCTTGATATGTCGCTTCTTAATCAGCTGGCACCGAATGCATTAACGCGCCAGGACATTGAAGTGGAAGAAGGGGAAGACGGCGAATTGCCATCGACTTTTGTACCGGGACGTAATTTGTTGTTCCTTTCTTTTGCCGGGGTGCTGGCAAGTCAGGTCGGGGCAAAACATTTGGTCACGGGCGTTTGCGAAACGGATTTTAGCGGCTATCCGGATTGCCGGGACATTTTCATCAAATCATTGAACGTGACCTTGAATTTATCGATGGATGACACGTTTGTGATTCATACCCCTCTTATGTGGATGAACAAAGCACAAGCGTGGGGACTGGCGGATGAACTTGACGCCCTAGAATTTGTTCGGGAAAAAACCCTCACTTGCTATAACGGCATTAAAGCGGATGGCTGCGGGGAATGTCCAGCATGTCAGTTACGTAACCGAGGACTTGATGAATACCTGAATTCCAAAAAGGAGGGTTAAGGCATGTTTGAATTTTCAATTGTCGAGAAGCTCCAAAAATTTGGTAAAGATATCGAGCGCGAGCAGCTAAAGTACCATTCAAAACGCGTGCTGGTGAGTAAGGAATTTACTTTTGATGCAGCCCATCATCTTCACGCCTATGAGGGAAAATGCAAAAACCTTCACGGGCATACGTATCGTGCCGTACTGGGAATCAGCGGCTATACAGATGAACTTGGGTTGGTGATTGATTTTGGGGAGATAAAGGAAATCTGGAAGCAGCAGATTGAAATTTATCTTGATCACCGCTATTTAAATGAAACGCTTCCGCTAATGAATACAACCGCTGAGAACATGGTTGTGTGGATTTACGAAAAATTGTCCGAAAGCTTAACGGACGAACAACGGTCTCGTGGGGTACGCGTTGAATTTGTCCGGCTTTATGAAACGCCAACGAGCTATGCGGAAGTGAAACGGGAGTGGATGGAAATTGAGTAAAATCCCTGTTATGGAAATCTTCGGACCAACGATTCAAGGTGAAGGCATGGTCGTTGGACAGAAAACGATGTTTGTCAGAACAGCCGGTTGTGATTATTCTTGTTCCTGGTGCGACTCGGCATTTACTTGGGATGGCAGTGGAAAGCACCTCATTACCCAAATGACGGCCGACGAAATTTGGGCGGAGTTAAAGCGGCTTGGTGGCAATGGATTTTCATTTGTCACCTTGTCAGGGGGGAACCCGGTACTGCTTCGCCATCTCGGTGAACTTGTTGCGATATTGAAAGAAAACAATGTGAAAATCGGAGTAGAAACACAGGGAAGCAAATGGCAAGAGTGGCTCTATGAAATCGATGAACTGACGATTTCGCCAAAGCCGCCAAGTTCCGGAATGACAACCGACTATAACATGCTTTCGGAAATCATTGAGAAACTAAAAACACGAAACCCCAACCAGCAGATTTCCCTCAAGATTGTCGTATTTAATCAAGAGGATTACGACTATGCAAAACAAATGCACTTCCGTTATCCTTCCATCCCGTTATATCTGCAAGTCGGAAATGATGACATCCACACTACGGATGATGGGAAGCTGGTACAACATTTGCTGACGAAGTACGAAGCGTTGATTAATCTGGTGATAGCGGATGAAGAGTTAAAAGACGTGAAAGTACTGCCGCAGCTCCATACCCTCATCTGGGGAAATAAGCGAGGGGTTTAGCGCAGTTGAAATTGACTGAAGGAGAAACATTATGAGAATTTTATTTTATTTATTATCAATCGTCATTGCCAACGTAGTGACCGCGGCCATGGCACCTTTGCAATTCGGCATGTTTATTGTGCCGATGGGGACGCTTATGGTAGGGATGACGTTCATTTTCCGCGACCTGGTGCAAAATAAATACGGTCGCAAAAACACATATTTGTTAATATTGATGGCATTGGTATTATCAGCCATCGTTTCCTTGATGCTAGGAGATACATTAATGATCGTGGCGGCATCAGCCATTTCATTTTTGATTTCGGAAACAGCTGATACGGAGATTTATACACGCTTAAAACTGCCAATGGCTTGGCGCGTTTTTTATAGCGGTGTTGTAGGCGGAATATTCGATTCTGCGGTTTTTGTTATTATTGGATTAAGCCCGCTTGGCGCAGGGTTCTTGCCTTGGGAAGCAGTGCCGGCTGCCATTGTAGGCCAGATTATCGTGAAAACCGTGATTCAGCTGATTGGCGCACTGATTTTGAGTCAGATAAAAGGGTTCAAGAATACGGAGCTTGTTTCGGAATAGTTGCAATCATATGATTTTGATATGAATTGCAGCTCCAGACTAACCAAAAGCACTTCATTTTTCCGATGAAGTGCTTTTTTGACGGATTCTCAAAGACTGAAAAGCATAAGATTAGCACGAATGAGTCCGCGAGAAGGGCTCTCAAAGACTCGAGGGTATGAAATTAGCAGGTATGAGTCCGCGAGAGGGGCTCTCAAAGACTGGGAGACATGAAATTAGCGCGAATGAGTCCACGAGAAGGGCTCTCAAAGACTCGAAGGCATGAAATTAGCACGAATGAGTCCGCGAGAAGAGCTCTCAAAGACTCGAGGGTATGAAATTAGCGCGCATGTGGCCGCGAGAAGGCTCTTCAGACGAAAAGCTCTTCAACCCACCGATGAAGCGCTTTTGGAGCGGAATCATCTTCCGCAAAGCCGTTCATCCCGTCTACTCCTCCTAAAAACCTCACCCAGCTTTTCAAACCCACCAACACTAACTCTTAAACTAACCAAAATCCCCATATTCATCAAACAACCAACCGAAAGTTTATGCTACATTAAAGTTAAACAAAACCCACAACAAGAAGGGGGCATATTCATGCAAACCATAGTTGACCATCTTAGTAGAACTGTAAAAATTCCAGACCAACCGAAAAGAATCATCTCCATTTGCCCAGCCATTACAGAAACGATATTTAGTTTAAAAGCTGGAAATAAGTTGATTGGACGCACGAGATATTGTACTTTTCCAAAAGGGAAAGTCGAGAACATCGAAGTTGTCGGTGGAACAAAGGAAGTAAATATAGAGAAAATCAAGCAGCTTGAGCCTGATCTGATTTTAGCGGAAAAGGAAGAAAACACTGCTGAAATCGTCCAGCAGCTTGAGCAAATCGCCCCGGTTTTTGTATCCGAAGTCCAAAGCATTCAAGACGGGCTCCGGTTAATTGAAACATTGGGCCAATTAACAAGCTCGGAAGAAAAAGCAGCCACTATGATTCAAAAAATCAAGGACGAATTTGACGCACTCCCGCATGAACAATTGGGCAGAGCAGCTTATGCTATTTGGCGCAAACCATATATGGTGGTGGGCGACACAACGTATATTAACGATGTTTTAAAAAGGCTTGGCTTTCAAAACGCATACAATCAAGCCGAAGAGAGGTATCCTGCCGTTTCAAAAGAACAATTGAGCGCGGCCAATTTAGATTTCCTCTTCCTTGCGTCTGAGCCATTTCCGTTTAGCGAAAAACACCTGACCGAATTTCAGGCTTTTCTCCCCGACACGAAAATTCTGCTGGTGGATGGTGAAATGTTCTGGTATGGAGCCAAAATGATTGAGGCTGCAGTTTATTTTAAAGAATTAATTAAAACAGTAAAACAATCAAGATAAAAAGATGGGGGGATCGAGTATGGGAGATTACGGGAAAGAATTATTCAAGGGTACTGCGTGGTACTATTCGCGTTATCGCCCCCTCTATCCAGCTTCCTTGGTAAGGTTTTTAATCAATCGATTTTCTCTCGATGGAACAGGTCGACTGCTTGATTTAGGGTGCGGAGCCGGACAGTTGGCTTTTCGTTTTGCTGATTGGTTTGAAGAAATCGTTGGAATTGATACGGAACTTGAAATGCTTCAAGAAGCAGATCGGCTTAGAAGAGAGTTTAGGGTGGAAAATATAGAGTGGTTTAATGGTGAACTCCATGCATATCGGAAAATCACGGACAAGAAATTCAAGTTAGTCATTATTGCCAAGGCATTTCATTGGATGGATCGCGAAAGGGTTCTTGATACCTTATACGAAATGATTTCAGATGGTGGAGGTGTTGCCATTATAGATCATTACTCACCGAATAAAGAACCTTTACCGTGGCAATCAAAAGTGAGTGAAGTCGTTAGGCAATGGTATGGAGATATAAGAAGAGCAGGGAAAACAACCTATTCGAATCCAACGGTTAGCTATCAGGAGATCATATCGAATTCAAATTTCGAATTAGAAATGTACCAACTGCCAACTCTTAAGCATGTTTGGACAGTGGATTCGATAATTGGCAATCTCTATTCAACTTCATATGGAGCCAAGCGGTTTTTGGGTGAAAATGCGCTTTTGTTTGAAAGCCATTTAAAAGAAGAGTTATTGGACATTAATAAAGATGGGATTTTTGTGGAAGAAATTGATTTATCCATCAATCTCGCCAGTAACAACCGCAAAATATAGACCCGATCATCTCTAAACATGTAAGCAAAAGGGACATTTTAATGTACTACTGTACCCAAAAGCCGGATCGTCTGCCGCTGACTTTTTGGGTACGGTTATGTGAATGTCCCTTCATTCATGTCATGTTACTCATTATCCGGATTAATTTTAATTGCAGGCGTGTTGTTGTAAAGATAAGTTGGCAGTACATCGTCTTTTTTATTTTTGCCGTAGAATTCTTCCTGGATGGCCATGTTTGCCTCGGTTGCAGAATTTACTTCCTGCTTGTGGGGAATTTCTTTCCCATCATTGAATCGTTCATTTAATTCAATATTTGCTTCAGTTGCTTCTGTATCTAAAAAGTCATCTTTTTTCATGATACCACTCCTATAGAGATAAATTTGGTTTTAGCTTGAACATGATGCTGTTGAAAACTTCATTCTTGTATGTTTGCAATAATGCTTGTTTTAATTGGAACTTTTGGAAGAAATGATCCATATGCTCATGGATATATTGTGCGATATCCTCTTTATGATGCAACTTTTTATCCTTCACCTTTTCAGTAATATCCTCTGTCATTTTAAAGATAAATTGAAGAATTGAAAAATCTGTTTTCCCGCAATAGTCGCGTAAGCTCATTAATATCCTTCCTTTCTATAATTAGGTGTAATGTGTATATACCTTAAAAAACAGAAAGTAAACCTTTTCATTCTCTTTCAGTATGGTTTTCTCGCTTTATTGTCATACAGACACTTTTGGTTCTCTCATTAAACAGACGAGTTAGCGGCCGTTTAAAAAAAACGAGAAAGGGTAAATGAAAGGTGACAATTTTTGGATATTACTGGGACTTTTTTTAATTTCAACACTATTTAAGGAGGGATTTGGATATGGAGGCTCAAGTGAACACTGTAAAAGTAAGTTTTGAACAAACGTTAAATCAACTTGAACAGGCAGCCCCTGTTGCAAAAAATACGCATCAAGCGGAAGTTTTCCAAAGAGCAATCGAACTGGCACAGACGGAAGAAGGATTAAAGGAATTGTTCCAATATGCAGCCCGTTTTGACCAAGCCGGCGTTTTCAAGGGCGGTCCGTGGGAAGATGCTTCAAAACTGCAGGCACCTCTAGTGGGCGGGACATTGAAATTGCAAGGTGTAAATTCGATTGTGGAATTGTTAAGCGAGCTGCGCATGTTGGCCATTGCAAAAGGAATCTACCAGCATGATGAAATCACGGCTGAGGAAGCAAAATCGTTTTTAGAAAGCGTATTGGCTTTAAACCTGGATATTTTATTTCCTCCAGAAACAGAAGAAGCAAGAATAAACGCTGGCGAGCAGATGGAGCGGGCAAAGAGGCTCTTTCACTTCTTGGGCAATGAATTGTCATTCCAGTCCATCGCAAAGAGGCTCGCAGCAGAAATTGACCGTTTGACCATCCAGCGTCCGATTATGGTACATCGCATTATCAACATGATTGCGATGTCAAAGCAGATTTGTGAAACGGACATGGATGAGCAAGTAAAAGAAACGCTCCAAAAGTATATTGATGCCATTAGTACACCAACTCAACTTAGCAAAAAAACGGGAAATTTAAAGGAATATAAATTGGCCTTAACAGAGGCTCTAGCAGATGAAGTGGAAAAGGAAGCTATCGCGTTTGCGCAGTCTATGCAAGAAACAGGGCTTGTTTCTCCATACCATGCTGTTTTAATTCGATGCCTGGCAAATACTCATTCCGAAATCCTCCCAACTGCACTCAATCTCTCTGAATTAGGGCAGGCTCTTTTAAATGACCAGCTGGAACTTGTTCAAGATTTAATCACAATGGCGATACACCCGCAAACGGCCCAATCGATTTACGGGCTTGCCAAAATACTGAATAAGGGACTGCTTTCGCAAGAGCCCCTCTCCATGGAGATTCGCCGGTTGCTCGAGATTGAAATTCATCCGGAAGTAGAGGAACTATTGTTGCCGTCGGAAATGAAAGAAGAAGGATTAACCGCAAACGCTATTCTTGTAGCGGGGGCAATCAGCGTACTGGGGCAACCACTGGGCGTGGGGCAGGGACTGAATCCGACATGCCAATCCGCACGTGCCATCAGCCTGTGGGCACAGCATGACGCTAGCAGACTGCTCGAGTTGATCATCCGTGCGGCAAGGGATAATGATGTGGATATGACCTTTGAAGGCGATAGTATTCATTCTTCTTTATTAACCGAGGGGGTTGCTTCGGAAATTCACCAGGAACTCGACCCGGTGTCGAAAATTTTAGTGCCGCATCTTGATAAAATCTATAATGAAATGATGAAAAGAACGGCGCTTCGCAATGAAGACGGACATAAATGGGTAAATCCCGAATTTTACGGGGAGCGCGTTCAAAGAGGCTTTGCCAACATCATTGATCCAGTGACAGGTTCGGTAGTCAATTATTCAGGGTTTGTGCGCATGTTTTATGCTACCCATCATCCAGCCTTTAATGATGGCTATGAACTCATCTATCCGAACCCGGTGGGGATTTATGTAACGGATGTGCATGGAAACTTATTGGGGCTGCATGCCATCTCCATCCAACGTGTTGCCATGGATGAAGGCGGAGTATACCGGGTTTATTTTTACAATCCGAATAACGACAGCGGCCAGAACTGGGGACAGGGAATCGAGCCTAGTTTGAAAGGGCATGGAGAAGAAGAGGGAGAAGCCTCGTTGCCGTTTGACCAGTTTGCTGCGCGGCTCTATGCCTTCCACTACAACCCATACGAGAAGGGTGACGGTTTCGAACTGGAGGAGGAAGTCATCCAGCGAATTGAAACACTGGCAAGGGAAAGTTGGGGAAGACAATACACCTGGCTTTACTAGATAGATCTTGCAAAAGCTTTTAAAAATTTTGATTAAAATCCTGTGTGCAAACGCAGGATTTTTTATTCCATGATTGAGCTATTATATGGAAGACTTAATTTTATTCGCACGAGTATTTATGAATTTTTCCAAAAGACGTTCCAGGAACAATCGCATATGATAATACGATGAAACTGGGAAGGGAATGAAAAAAGTGTATTATAATTCTTATGGGTACCCATTTCAAAGTCCATATTATGGATATGTGCCAGTAAATAGTTATAATGGAAACCCGTTTTACTGGACTGATCTTAATCAATTACTTTATGAAAATCAATTTAATCTTTATCATGCTTCCAACGATAATAGAATGGCATTAAGGGATTATGGGCCAAATCCATTTGCTATAAATATTAATGAAGCAACAAAACAAAATGATACGTTTCGTACGGCTTTATGGACTGGAAACCATTTGCAGCTTACCTTGATGAGTCTGAATCCAGGAGAGGATATCGGGCTGGAAATGCATCCCGATGTGGATCAATTCTTACGTATTGAACAGGGCCAAGGAGTCACTCAAATGGGCAATACAAAAGAGAATTTAAACTTTAGAAGAAACGTATCTGATGACTATGCAATCTTCATACCTGCCGGAACATGGCATAACTTAACAAATACAGGCAATGTTCCGCTAAGGCTGTATTCAATCTACGCCCCGCCTAATCACCCATTTGGAACGGTTCACCCTACAAAAGCAGATGCCGCAAGTGAGAAATAAAATAACAAACATAGTAATACAGTTATTTCAGGCAAGACTCCAGATGAATGGGTAAAAACAGGGAAAACTAAGCTTCTTCAACAAATCGAGATATGGAGTAATGTCCTTCTTTTTTTAGAAATGAAAATAAAATCTAAGGCTGCATCTATTGGGATGCAGCCTTAGATTTTACAATAAAGTTGTTCCATTTAAAATAAAGACAGTTATTTTGATGTGAATTCATCTAATTCCATTAAAGTGATAAAACCCATTTTATAATAGTTGGTCCATGTTTCTTTATCAAGTTTAATAGAATTTTCCATGTAATGTGTTTTTGCATAATCCAACTGCTGTTTATGTAACAGCAATGTTGGTTTCTTCGGAGTTGACACTTTTATTTCATTTACTAATTCTTTCGAGAAATCTTCCTTTAATTCATAAATTTTATCATCGTCAAGAGTAATGTAAATCGTGTATTTATCGAATGGTATTGCCATTTCAATTTCTCCTTTTTAATCTCTTTTATTTGAGTGTACTTTATGGCCATCAGTGGGCTTATGTACGAGCTAACATTGATGGTCATTTTCTATTAGGATGCATTTGTAATTTAGAACACAATATCTCTATATTCCTTTTGATTTAGTCTGAATTATATTTTTTTGAGGTTGCTTCTTATTAATACTATAATAAAGTATAAATTCAACGATGAAGGTGTGTAAATATGTCTAGAAAACAAGAGATTCTTTCAATTGCCCGAGGGGTTATTTATTCAAAGGGATATCAAGCAACGTCTATAAGCGATATTCTACATGCTGCAAACATTGGAAAAGGGCAATTTTATCATTATTTTTCCTCTAAATATGATCTAGGACTAACGGTTGTAGAAGATATAATTCAGGAATGGGAAAAACAGTTGATTATTGATATTTTTCAATCAACAATTGAACCTGCCTCTAAGTTAAGTAAGATGCTTGATAAAATACTAAATTTTCATACTGAAATTGAAAAGAAATCAGGCTGTCCAATTGGTAATTTAGCCATTGAAATGAGCGAACACGATGAAACTTTTCGTATTAAAATTCAATATATTTTCGAACGTTGGATTGAAGCTGTAGAAGCAACTTTAGATGAAATGATTAGTCGAGGCCAACTTGACGCCACTGTTGATACTAAAAAAAGTGCTCAAGCAATGATCGCTATGATTGAAGGCGGTATTTTGCTAATGAAAAACCAACAAAACATTCATTTTTTAATCAATGTTATCGATGTGATTCGCAATCAATACAAACTTGCTTAGTAGAAGCTATTTTTTGAACATAACTTTTTTGAATGCTAGACTATAAATTGTACCGAATGGTAGGTACAATATTGCACCTATATAAATACTAACGATTATTGAAGGGAGAATGATAAAAATGGATAAAAAGGTTTGTAAAATTTCAGCAGTTTCAAAAGACATCAATGTGAAACATACTTATAATGATGATCAAGTTCTAATAGGCGAAATTACTAAAATGGAGGGGGACAAGTCCCATGAGTAAGTATGAAATCTCAGCTGTTGACCCTCATCCGCGAAAGCGTGTCTCGGTTCTCGGAACAGAAATCAGCTACGTTGATACCAGTGAGGGAGACCCGATTGTTTTCCTGCATGGCAACCCTACCTCGTCTTATCTTTGGAGAAATGTTATTCCCCATGTTTCGGATATTGGCCGTTGCCTTGCCCCGGACTTGGTTGGCATGGGGGCATCGGGCCCTGCCCCTGACGGTGGCTACCGTTTCGCTGACCACGTGCGCTACCTTGACGCATGGTTTGATGCGTTGGACCTGAATAGGAATGTAACTTTAGTAGTCCATGACTGGGGTGGAGATCTTGGCCACCATTGGGCAAAACGACATCCAGAAAAGGTGAAAGCAATCGTCTACATGGAAACGCATGTCCAGCCGATGACACTTGGCGACTTCCCTGAAGTTTTCGCTGCCATACGCTCTACGGAGGGGGAAAAGCTTGTACTGGAAGGGAACCTCTTCATCGAGAAGGTCCTGCCAATGAGTGTGATGCGTAACCTAACCGAAGAGGAAATGAACGCTTACCGGGCCCCTTACCCAACGCCAGACTCTCGGAAGCCTACCTTGGAATGGCCTCGCGAATTACCGATTGACGGTTATCCAGCAGATGTGGTGGAGGTCGTAGAGTCTTTCGGAGCATGGCTTGCACAAAGTTCTATACCGAAGCTTCTAGTAGTCGGAGATCCTGGAGTGGTGCTGCGTGGTGACGCTCTTGAATTCGCGCGCAGTTGGCCGAATCAACAGGAAGTAACTGTGCGAGGCAGCCACTTTCTTCAGGAAGACTCTCCCCATGAGATCGGTACTGCCCTACGCAATTTCCTGCTCAATTTGCCCAAAAAACTACGTTCCTAGGATAAACAATGATTTACGAAGCAAGAAGATCCAGGCTGCAGAGGCAGACTGGACTCATTACCGTAAACAAAGATGCAAGCAGCCGTAACAATGGCTAAGGATAAGCTATTTAAAGTATTAAATTTGTATTGGCCTCGGATTTTAATTATCCGAGGCCTTTTGGATATCCAACAACTGTACAGATAAAGAGTATAAAAATTTGATAGCTTCCAGAATCCAGCGTAATTCTAGAATAACAAGGCACTGTTCTGCAAGAATAGGATCACTGGATAATTATTTTAACACTCGATTTCTATGTACATAAAAAAGAAGATGAACCCTCCATGAGAGTCATCTTCTTTCCGTTTGAAAGGGCATTTGCCAACAGCCCTTGTTTTTTGTGTAGTACTTTTAGATCTTAATCTCAATCTTCGCATTTTTCTTTAGCTCTTCAACCTGCTGAGCGAGAACTTCTTGCTGTTTTTGCTGCTGAAGACTTTGTTCGATTTGCGGTTTCATATCTTCTAGCTTTGGAACTTCTTGTCCAGCACTCTTTCCTTGTTCCGCGAATTGGTCATATGTTTTTTGAATTTCTTCATCTGTTACTTTGCCACCCGGCACTTCTTTTTCCACGTACTGTTGAAGCTTAATGCCGTCAGCTATTTGCGTTTCAAGTGTTTTCATATCCAATCCGGTAGTTTTAAGAAAGTCTTCGAACTCTTTTTCTGTTTTAAACTGTTTTTTTATTTGGTCCAGCTGCTTGTTAATTTCTTCCTCCGAAGCTTTATAGCTTTTTTTATCTGCCTCTTGAAGAAGAAGGGTTTGACCGACTAAGCTGTCGATCGTTTGGTTTTTCACTTGCTCCGCACCTTCCTTGGAAGTCGGATCTTGTCCCATTTGCTGTATTAGCCCCTGTGTAGATGCTAAAACGATATTATAGTCTTTTCCTAAAATTTCCTCATCATTCACGACGGCAACAGTTTTCTCTTCATCAACTTGCTGTTCTTCCAATTTCTTTTGCATTTCTTCCATTTGCTTTTGCTGTTCCTTTTGATCGTTTACTGCTGTTTCTGCTTGATCATCAGTTTTAGTTTCCTTACTTTCCTCATTTCCTCCGCATGCTGCTAAAACAACGGCCATTAGACCGGTTAATAATGTATACATCAATTTTTTCATAAACTCGACTTCCTTCCTTAAGCTAGAAGTATAATTTTCTCTTAAAAAATCATCTTGTGCGCATTATAAAGTTAATTCTGCGAAAAAGAAACCATATGCGCCCTTTTTTAATTTTTATAACAAGATTGAAACATTTGATAATAATAATGGATGCTTGAAACAAATGAGAAAATACAGAAAAAAATAGCTAAAAATACGAAAAGAGAAGAAAGTAGCAGATTACAAATTCCCTATTGACTATGTATATTTGATAACTAACAATAACATTTATGCAGAAGCTAAGTTATAAAGATTGTCATACTAGAAGGTGGAACAAACGTGAGAAGAATGGAAAGAAGGCAGCACCGAAAATCAAACGGGCGAATATGGAGTAAGTTCAAAGATAAAAAAATGATGATAAAAATTTTAGCGGCAGGTTCAGTATTTGTTTTATGCTGCTTACTCATATTTAATATTTTAGTTTGGACAAGCGATGTTAGTAAATTGGAAGAACCGACTCCGCTGCCGACGATTATTTATGATCAAAATGGAGATGTAGCCAGTAAGATAGAGGCTTCCAATATTGAAGGAGTTAGCATAAAGCAAATTCCCGAACATTTTATTCATGCTGTAATTGCAACAGAAGATCAGAGGTTTTACAAGCACGAGGGAATTAATTTTATTGCAATCGTTCGGGCATTGACTCAAAACATGATAAGCGGGGAAATTGTGGCAGGAGGAAGCACAATCACACAGCAGTTGGCTAAAAATGTTTTTTTAACACAAGAACGTACATATACGAGAAAGTTTAAAGAACTCATTTTGACGAAAAAAATTGAACAAACCTACTCCAAAGAAGAAATTATGGAACGGTACTTAAACCAGATTTATTTTGGAGAAGGAGCATGGGGCATCCAACGTGCGTCACAAACATACTTTGGCAAGGATGTTAGTGAACTGACTTTAGGGGAGTCTGCTATGCTGGCGGGATTGATTAAGGCACCATCCAACTTGTCGCCATTTAAAGATATGAATAAATCGGTTGAACGGAGAGATCTGGTTCTATCATTAATGGAAAAGGAAGGTTACATTAGTCAAAGTGATGCCGAAAAGGCAAAAGAGCAGCCAATCGTCTTGGAGGGCAAGAAGATTGATGATTATAAAGGCAAATATCCTTATTATGTTGACCATATTATTGAGGAGGCTATAAATAAATATGGTTTGACAGAGAATGAGGTTCTTTCGGGTGGGCTTCATATTTATACAGAATTGAATCCTGCCATACAAAACACTGTTGAACAGGTGTATAGGGATGCAGAGATGTTTCCTGAAGGGCAACCTGACCAGCTGATTCAAAGCAGTGCAATCTTTATCAACCCTTCAACCGGCGGAATCAACGCACTTGTTGGAGGGAGAGGGGAACATACGTATAGAGGATTCAATCGTGCCACTCAACTGAAACGACAGCCTGCGTCTACAATGAAACCATTGGCGGTATATACTCCTGCTTTGGAGCAGGGGTACGAAGTTTACGATCGGTTACAAGATTCACCTATTAATTTTGACGGATATCAGCCAATGAACTATGACAAACAATTCCGTGGAGAAGTGACCATGTATGAAGCGTTGATCCATTCCTATAACGTCCCTGCGGTATGGTTGCTGCAAAGAATGGGATTAAAATATGGCACGAATGCAGTGGAGCGTTTCGGCATTAAATTAAAGGAAGAGGATTATAATCTAGGTTTGGCACTTGGTGGGTTGAATGAAGGGGTATCGCCTTTGTTGATGGCTCAAGCGTTCTCCACATTCCCCAATAATGGTGAAATGGTAGAGGCACACTCGATTCAAAAAATAGAAGATGCAGATGGCGAGATTATTGCAAAATGGCATCATAATGCTACAAGAGTCACGGATCCCTTAGTGGCCCAGAAGATAACTTATATGCTCAAAGGGGTTGTTGAAGAAGGTTCGGGAATGAATGCTAGAGTGGGGGGCTGGGAAGTGGCCGGTAAAACGGGAACAACACAGCTTCCCTTTGCGAATACAGGAGGAGCAAAGGATCATTGGTTTGTCGGATATACGCCCCAGATTGTTGGGGCAGTTTGGATGGGATACGATAAAACGGATGAAAATCATTATATATTGGAACCCAACAACACTACCGTCACAAATATATTTAAAGAAATTTTCTCCCAGTCTATGACAGAGTTTTCCCAAAAGGAATTCGACTTATCATTACTAAGCAAACAGCTAAAAGAACAGGGGGAGAAAGAGAAAGTACAGAAAGCAAGACAAGAAGTAGAGAAGAAGGAAGCAGAGAAAGAGAAGAAGGATAAAGATAAAGATAAAGAGAAGAAAGAGAAAGAGAAAGAGAAGGAGAAGAAAGAAAAAGAGAAAGAAAAAGAGAAAGAGAAAGAGAAAGAGAAAGAGAAAGAGAAGAAAGAGAAAGAAAAGGAAAAGAAAGAAAAAGAAAAAGAGAAGAAAGAAAAAGAAAAAGAGAAGAAAGAAAAAGAAAAAGAGTAATTTGAGAGTGGCCTCGGGGATAAACATTTAGAACACGACAACCCTGATTGACTTAGTCAATCAGGGTTTTGCCAATTAAGAGCCTACTGAATGAACATCTATGCTAAAATCCATATTCGTTCTTTTATCATCCGAGTACGGCCAGATGCGATTTGCTTTCTCCACAAGTTGTTGTAGCTGCTCTTGGTCAATATTATAACCTTTCACCTGCAAGTCAACTGCCAGTTGATAGCCATCTTCTTCATCTTTCAATAAACTGACATTAACAGTAACCTCGGATTCAAACTCGACTTGCGCTTGATCGGCTGCAATTTGCAAAGCGCTATCAAAGCAAGACGCATACGCTGCAGCAAATAATTGTTCTGGGTTTGTAGCTTCGTACGAGTCCTCATCCTTTTGACTTCCTGGTAGAACGGTTTCCATGTCAATAGTGTGGTCTTCGGATTGTACTTTGCCTTCTATGCCCCCAAAAGCGGTTGCACTGGAAGTGTATAAAACTTCTGACATCCCTCTTCATCTCCTTCAATGGATTATGGTAACCTTCATTAATTTTTCCATTCCGGACATTTTTATGTGTGAAATTTAAAAGGCTGCAGATTGTTTTGAGCAAAGCGGTCTTTCAAAAAAATTTGATTGAATCGGTGAGCGCTGCTAAAAATAAAGAAGTGTCTAAAGCTGCATTTTCGATGAGCAGAGCTGAAAATCCACAATTAGAAGTGCTCTAATGCGGTAATTTCAATAAGCAAGGCTGAAAATACTCAATTAGAGGTACTCTAAAGCAGTATTTCCAATGAGCAACGCGAAAAATACTCAATTAGAAGTGCACTAAAGCAGTATTTTCAATGAGCAGGGCTGAAAATACTCAATTAGAAGTGCTCTAAAGCAGTATTTTCAAAAAGCGACGTGAGAAATACTCAATTATAAACGCTCTAAAGCAATATTCTCAATAAGCAGGGCTAAAATGCGGAAAATGAAATCCTCTAAAAGTAGATTTTTCAAATAATGTCTCCTTCATACAGGAGAAGAAGGGGAAATGGTTGTTTTCATGATAATTCCACAAACAAAAACGCAAGAATGCCGATAACATTCCTGCGTAATTTTGAAATCTAAGCTTGGCCACCACAGACACCTAGCAATAAAGCCAAACGTTTATTTCAAGCCATATGGTTGAAGGCCTGTTTTATTCACTTTAATACGCCAAACTGTATTCTTGGAAGATTCGGTTACGTAAAGATGGCCATCGTGGAATGCGAGATTTGTTACAAATGTCCCTGCATCTTCAGGCAATCGGATGTTGCCCACTTTAAAGCCGCTTTTATCCACCACGACCACTTCGCCCGCTTGGAAATGAGCGACATAGAGGTTGCCCTCCGAATCTACGGTTAACCCATCTGGACCAATTCCTCCTTCAAAACGCGCAAACACAAACGGGGTTTCCGGTGATTTCTCCGCAGTCATCGAAGGAACGGAAAGAATTTGGTTTTTATCAAATTCGGAAATATAAACCCGCTGGCCATCTGCAGAAATGGCGATTCCATTTGGATAGGCGATGTTTTCCGAGAACAGGACTGCTTCCGAGCTGTTCGGAGGCAAGTAGAAGACGCGTCCGGTTGGGTGGGTAGCGCTTGATCCCATTGGCTCAGTAAAATATAAGCCGCCTTTATCATCAAAGACCAGATCATTTAACCCGTTAAAAGGCTTTCCATTATAAGAATTAACAATGATTTTGCGTTTGCCGGTTGCAGGATTGTAAGCGTAAAGCTCGCCCATCCCATCCGTCACAAACAAACGGCCATCCTGATGAAACTTCGCGCCAATCGGCATTTTATATGTTTCTCCAACGCGAACGGCTTTCTCGTCTTTCACCTTTAAAATTTCCCCAGTAGGCGGGCTCACCATCCAAATATCGCCTTTGCGGTCAAAATTGATGCCTTCCATAAATCCGCTGCCTGTTGTGATTTTTTCCCACTTACTATCCGGAGAAATGATTTCAGTTATCGAATGTCTTTCTCCTTTAGGGACCGGTTTTGTTTCGTACAACGCTTTAGCGCCCGCAAAGGACGCAGTAATAGCGAAAAGAATGATAAGCAATGTGCTGACAAAAGTACTTTTTTTCAACTCAAAAAAACCTCCTTCATTATCTTGGAAATTTTCTATAGTTAATCTATGAGGCTGAAAAGTGAATCTCTTATCATATAAGCGCTTATATAACTTATATCGTATCATGGCCACTTCCTCCGAACTACCGAAAAAAAAGCCTTAGAATCCATCGTAATAAGTAAACTTTTTCTCTTTTTTGCCAAACACTACTTTTGGTATGATGAAAGATTGAAACACCCATCTGAAAAGGTTGTTTAATTTGCGGGGCAGCGGAAGAATTCGTTAAGATAAGGAAAAGAGTATTTTTTTGTCCAGGGGCAGCAAGAGGAGGTACATCATTGAAAAATTGGGGTTTATTGTTGATGTTTATCGGCATCGTATTAATTGCGATTTTTACGCTTACAGGCTTAGAGCTATCTTTTACGGCATGGCTGATTGGCTTCTTATTCAGTCTTGTGGTTTCGGGTGCAGGCATCGTGCTGTTGATCATTTATTTGGCAAAAGCGATTAAAGCGGAAAAACAACTTAAGAATGATGGAAAATAAGAATTTCCAAGGAGGATTGATCTTTAAAAGCAAAGATCAATCTTTTTTTGAGGGTCAATGTTAACAAAAAGTATTTTATTTTTACAAAACTTAATAAATTCTTACCATTTTTTTAAAACATTCATAAAACTGATTTAATAAACTGATAAGTAACCTCTAAGATATATACATAGTTTAAAAATAGAAGAATGGAGTGTTACGAAAGTGAATCCAGGATTGAAAAGCAACAAATCATGCAAAATGCTGCTTTCATTTTTCCTAGTATTTGCATTGGTGTTCCCGAATTTTACGCACTTTGCAAATGCCGTGGAGGCTGAAGAGCAAGCATCAGAAGAGAGTGTTCTATTGCCATACGATGCAGTATGGAGCTATTCCGATGAAGGAACAGACCTTGGAACGGAATGGCGCAACAATGACTATGATACTTCAAGCTGGAAAACAGGCAAAGCCCCACTAGGTTTTGGGGATGCTGTTTCCGAAACAAACCCGAATATTCCGTTAGGTACGGAAGTAAGTTTCGGTAATGATGAAAATAACAAACATATGACAACTTACTTTAAAACGGAAGTAGACGTTCCTTCCCTTGAGGGGTATGAAGGACTGGAAATGTACATTCATGTGGATGACGGGGCAGTCGTTTACATTAACGGAGAAGAAGCATTCAGAAAAGGAATTGAAGAAGGTGTAGACCTTGCTTATGATACACCAGGGAAGTTCAAGGCTAAAGAAGAAACATTCTATATCCCAACGGATGCGCTGAAAAAAGGAAAGAATATCATCTCTGCTGAAGTGCATCAAGATGGGGGAGACAGCTCCGACCTTTGGTTTGAAATGTCCATCAAGGCTGTAACGGAAATTCCGGAAATAATCGATTGGACAACTACACCGCTTCCAAACCCGAATGTTGCAGTTGGGGAAGTTTCCCGTGTAGTCGTGTCTTTCTATGGGGACACGGAGACAACGAAAGGATTTACTTGGTATACATCACAAGCATCTATTAATAGTGATGTACAAGTCGTTGAAAAAACTTCGGGCGAACCAAACTTTGAAAATGCCGTAACATTTACTGGCGGTTATCAAAGATCGACGAATGCGCCGGAATTTATTGTTCATAAAGCAGTAGCGACAGATTTAAAACCAGGAACGGAATATCAGTACCGCGTTGGGGATGCGTCCTTAGATCTTTGGAGTGACGTTGGTTCGTTTGTCACAGCAGAAGGGGACGATGAATTTACATTTATCAACCTGACGGATACGCAAGCCAAAACAGAAGAAGAAGCGATTCTGTCATCTGAAACATTTGCAAAAGCGAGTCAAACTGTAGAAGATTCAGAGTTTATCCTTGGAAATGGCGATATTGTGGATACTGGATCTAAAGAAGAGCAATGGGGATGGGTTCTTGACCATTCCAAAGAAACTTTGATGAACACAACATTTGCATCTTCTGCAGGAAATCATGATGAAGACAAAAACTCTTTCTATGAACATTTTAATGTGAAGACGCCGGAAGGTTCTTCAACAGAAACAGGCGCTTATTATTCATACGACTATGAAAATGCACATTTCGTTATCTTGAATACAAATGAAGATTCGGAAGAATACCAAAACTTCTCGCCTGAGCAAATTGAATGGCTGCAAGAAGACATCAAAGCTGCCAAAGCAAATGAAAACATTGACTGGATTATTGCCAATATCCACAAGGGTCCATATACGACTTCAAACCATGCAACAGATGACGATATCATGGGCGAAAATGGCGTTCGAGAAAAACTGCCGCCGATGCTGTATGAGCTAGGTGTCGACTTGGTATTGCAAGGTCATGACCATATCTATGCCCGCACGAAGCCGATTCAAGAAGGCAATGCGGTAGAAGCGGACAAAGCAACGGAAGAGTTTGAAGGAATCGAAGTAGAATATTCCGTAAATCCGGATGGAACAATTTACGTAATCCCTGCAACTGCAGGTCCAAAGGTTTACTACAAAAATAAAGAGATTGATCCTGCATACTATGATTTATTTGAAGTAGCGGATGAAAACAGCGCTGCGAAATACGGAGCAGATCCTACGAATGATTCTCGCCCAGTTCGAAGCCAGGTTCAAAACTTTGTGGAGTTTAACATCGACGGCAACAAGTTGACGGGCATCACGTACGAAATCGATCAAAACATCAACAATGGCGAACCATTTGTGATTGATGCATTTGGAATTATCAAAGAAGAAAGAAAAACGGATAATCTAAAGGATGCAACGTCGAAAAAATTAAAAATCACTAAACCCTATTCAGTTGTAAATATCGATGAAGCAGTTGAACAAGAAGAGATTTTTGTACAAGCATCTGTAACATTAAAAGGAGCAGGTTTAGCCAATAAAAAGGTGACAATCAGCCCGTCTGAACACAATGCCGTAATTGACTTCAACGGCGAAGAAGTAAAAGAAGTGCGCCTTCAAACAAACAAAATCAAAGAAATCCGAGGCGCGGAAAATGTTCAGCAATGGAATATTCCGAATGGCGTGAAGTTAAAGAACATCAACTTCTACCATTCAAATGGGAAAGAGATTACGGTAAAATAGAATAATTTGAAGGTTCTGTGGAGAAATCTGCAGGGCCTTTTTTACTTGTACAGATTTTTTAATTTTTCGGGTAGGCAGAGGAATATGAAGATGTTATTATTGTGATATAACAGACTACGTATATCGATATATCAAATTTCCGGTTGTTTTATATAACATTATGCTTTTTATACTTGAATTTTCTTTCGCTCATAATAAAATTTTCTGCTTCATGTCTGTACTATAACAAGATATAAGCGAAATTCATTGTTTTTTGATTTTTTCAAAAAATACAAAAAGAATTCTAGTATCATATATTCTATATTTCTAAGAAGGAGGCACATTATGAATGCAATAACAATCGTAATAGGATCGATTTGTGTACTGGTCATTGCTTATCGATTTTATGGTATTTTCTTTACAAATAAAGTTTTAAAAATTAATGATTCTGAACCAACACCAGCTCATGAATTAAATGATGGAAAAGATTATGTGCCTACGAATAAATGGGTAGCTTTTGGGCACCATTTTGCTGCCATCGCTGCAGCCGGTCCGTTGGTTGGTCCGATATTAGCAGCTCAATTTGGGTATTTGCCTGGATTGCTTTGGCTATTGATCGGGGCAGTTATTGGTGGAGCGGTTCATGACGCCGTTGTCTTATTTGCATCGATGAAGAAAAAAGGGAAGTCTTTATCAGAAGTAGCAAGAGATGAACTGGGTCCTGTTGCTGGTTTCTGTACAGGATTGGCGATGTTATTTATCATTACCATTACGATGGCAGGTTTATCGATGGTCGTGATTAACGCATTAGTCGATAACTCTTGGGGAACGTTCGCAGTAGGGATTACAATTCCAATTGCCATCTTAGTCGGCATTGCTTACAAATTCACAGGTAATTTAAAGCTGACGTCTACTGTTGGTTTTATCTTGTTAATGGTAGGGGTATTTATTGGACCTTCTATTCAAGGTACGGCACTTGGAGATCTGCTTACATTAAATGCAACACAATTATCGATTATTTTGCCGGTCTATGCATTTTTTGCAGCTGCTTTACCGGTATGGCTGTTGCTAGCGCCGCGCGATTATTTAAGTTCATTTATGAAAATCGGTGTATTTATTGCGTTAATCATTGGGGTATTCTTTGTAAACCCGGTTATTGAGTTCCCAGCTGTAACAGAATTTGTTAATGGCGGTGGTCCTGTTATTGCAGGTCCGGTATGGCCTTTCATTTCGATTACCATTGCCTGTGGTGCGATTTCTGGTTTCCACGCATTTGTTGGATCAGGGACAACACCGAAAATGCTGAATAAATGGTCGGATATTCGCCCAATCGGTTTTGGTGCGATGCTTGTTGAAAGTTTAGTAGGGGTAATGGCGTTAATTGCTGCCACTGCTTTGCATCCAGGTGACTATTTTGCGATTAACTCGACACCGGAAGTATTTAGTACGCTTGGAATGGAAGTTGTGAACTTACCGCAATTAGAAGAAGAAATCGGTATGGATCTTGAAGGGCGTACGGGTGGTGCCGTAACGTTGGCTGTCGGGATGAGCTATATTTTCGCGAAAATTCCGTGGTTCTATAATTTGGCATCCTACTTCTATCAATTCGTTATCATGTTTGAAGCGGTGTTCATACTTACTGCAATTGATGCAGGTACGCGGGTTGCGCGATACTTAATTCAAGATTTCTTCGGTAATTTCTATAAACCGTTGAAAAAAGTAGACTGGCTGCCGGGGTCGATTTTTGCCAGTGCACTTGCATGTTTTGCTTGGGGTTACTTGCTATTCTCGGGCGATATCGGCTCCATTTGGGTATTGTTTGGTGTATCGAACCAATTAATGGCTACCATTGGCTTGGTGATCGGGACAACCGTTGTCCTAAAAATTGCCGATAAACGGTGGTATGCTTTAACTTGTTTAGTACCGCTTGTTTACTTATACGCAACAGTGAACGCCGGTGCATTTTGGATGATCAAAAACGTATACTGGAATACAGAAGCAAAAGGATTTAGTATGTTGAATGGTATTCTATCCGTCATCATGCTGGTATTAGGTTTAATCGTAGTAATTTTTGCGATTAAAAAGTGGATTGAGTTATGGAAGCATCCGCGCTTCAATCAACCGGCCACGATGAAACAAACAGTTTAATATCATTCAGCGGAAGTCTCCAGCTTTTATAAGTGGTAAGATGAATGCAAAAGTTATTTCAATTCAGTGGGGGTTCAAACCTCAGCTGAATGAAATTAAAGCCTCCGGCGGATGTCACAGATTTTAAAGGAAGTTTATCGAGCGAGCTCGATAAAATCTGGACGCAAATACGCCAAGGCGTATTTGATCCTGAGGGAGCGTCTGACAAAAGTCATTTGAAGACGCTCCTTTTTTCAAGATTAGATGAAAGTGAGTGATTTTTGATGCATGTCGAGTTGGATGAAAAAGTGAGAAGTTGGCTGCAGTCAAAAGGGAACCAACTTTCCGTAAAAACCATTGGGGTCAATGCTTGCTGTGCACCTCCCATTCAGGATTTTATAACGCATCTAGGAAAACCAAAAGATTTGCATAACTATCATGAAATCAAAGTAGACAATTTATCAATTTTCGTTGAAAAACATCTTTCTTCAAATGAAAAAATGACGTTAAAACTTACAGGATTGGGAATCTTTAAAACAATCAAAGCTAAGTTTTAGTGTATGAAGAAACCACCCACCGGTAAGTGTATCGCCACATTAGTTTTCCTCTGTCTATAAACGAAAACACCCTTCGCTCTATAAAGAAGCGAAGGGTGTTGTATTTAAAATATTATTCTATCTTTGCGGCACGGATAACGAAAGACTGATCCATTTTACTTTCCAATGAAAACGAATTGCCAATCCCATCAACCACATCAATAACAATTTGCAAATGCTGCCAGTAAGGAAAGTTTGACGTATGCATATAATATGGCACACCTGAAACCGTTCCGATTTGCTCATCCCGGCTGCCGAGATAAAAGTCGCCCGCAGTCATGCAAATGGGGGACGTTCCATCGCAGCAGCCTTCCGAATGAATAAAGATGAGCTCGCCATGTTGTTGCTGCAATTGCTCTATGACGTTTTGGGCAGCATCGGTCGCGATGACTTTTTCCATCTTAGAAGAAGCCCATGGATCCTTTGTTGTAGCCAACTAAAATACATTTCGTTTGTTGATAGTGGCTCAGCATCATTTGGTGGTTTTCACGGCCGATACCGGATTGTTTGTAGCCGCCGAACGCAGCATGAGCAGGGTATTGGTGATATGTGTTTGTCCACACACGGCCTGCTTGGACTGCACGTCCTGCACGGTAGGCGATTTCGCCATTGCGTGACCATACGCCGGCACCTAAGCCGTATAAAGTATCGTTGGCGATTTCGATAGCTTCGTCAAAATCTTTGAATGTTGTAACAGAAAGTACCGGACCAAAGATTTCTTCTTGGAAGATGCGCATTTTGTTGTTGCCTTTGAATACAGTTGGCGCCACATAGTAGCCTTCTGCCAAGTCGCCTTCCAATTTGTTTTGGTAACCGCCGATTAAAAGTTCAGCGCCTTCTTGTTTACCGATTTCGATATAAGAAAGGATTTTATCCAATTGTTGTTTGGAAGCTTGTGCACCCATCATTGTTTCCGTGTCTAATGGGTTGCCGATTTTGATTGCTTTAATGCGTTCCATGACTTTTTCTATGAATTTGTCGTAGATGGATTCATGTACCAACGCACGTGAAGGAGCAGTACAAATTTCGCCTGAGTTTAGCGCGAATAATACGAACCCTTCAATTGTTTTATCCAAGAACTCATCATCTGCATCCATTACGTCCGGGAAGAAGATGTTCGGTGATTTACCGCCAAGTTCCAATGTTACCGGAATGATGTTTTCAGTTGCATATTGCATGATGGAACGACCTACTGCAGTTGAACCAGTGAACGCGATTTTCGCGATGCGCGGGTTCGTTGCAAGTGGTTTCCCAACTTCCAGGCCTGTCCCTTGAACGATGTTAAGTACACCTTTTGGCAGAAGGTCCTGAATTAATTCAAGCAATACACTGATGGAAGCAGGTGTTTGCTCGGCTGGTTTCATCACGATACAGTTACCTGCAGCCAACGCTGGTGCGATTTTCCACGTTGCCATTAACAGCGGGAAGTTCCAAGGAATGATTTGTCCAACCACGCCAAGCGGTTCGTTGAAGTGATAAGCGACTGTATCGCCATTGATTTCACTGATGCCGCCTTCTTGTGCACGAATAGCGCCTGCGAAGTAACGGAAGTGATCCACGACCAAAGGCATATCCGCATTCAATGTTTCACGAACTGCTTTCCCGTTGTCCCAAGTTTCGGCAACAGCAAGCATTTCAAGGTTATCTTCAATGCGATCTGCAATTTTATTTAAAATTTGAGCGCGGTAGGCAACAGAAGTACTCCCCCAAGCATCTTTTGCCGCATGCGCTGCATCAAGCGCCAATTCCACGTCTTCCTCAGAAGAGCGAGGTACTTTCGTGAAAACTTGTCCAGTTACCGGTGAAATGACGTCCAGGTATTGACCGTTTACCGGTGCAACCCACTCGCCGCCGATAAAGTTTTCATATTGTTCCTTAAAGTTAACAATAGCGCCTTGTGAATTCGGATTTGCATATATCATCTAACTAAACCTCCAGTGTATTTAGTCTATTTTAGTAAGCTCATAAGATTCTCTGTCACAATTTCGACAAATTCCCCTATGACTCTATTATGCTCTTTTTTTATTATTTTGCAAGCGTTTTCAAATAAAAAATTACTGATTTTTTCTCTTAAATTACTAATAATTCATAATTCTCAGAAATAAATAATTGGAATATGAGTAATAGATTTTTAATTATGAGGGAATGTGGGAGGGTGGGAGTGTTGGAAATTAAAAGAGGCTGACCGGGTCAGTCCTCCTTTTCCACATTGCGGATTGTCGGCATTTCTTCTGAATCTGTCTTTTGAATAACTGAAAGGTTGCCGTTTGATTCAAGAACCACCGCCTCTACCTCCATCATTGAAGCAATCCCGGAGGAGCGGGCGGCCTGCAGAATCTCTTCCTCTTGAATCCTTGCTTTTTTCATCGTTGAGGAAAAATATTCTCCATTATAATAAAGCAATTCAGGCGTTGCTTTAATAAGTCCTTCAAAAAATTTTGAACGGACTGCAAGCCAGGCTCCCATATATTGCATTGCAATCAGCACGGCCATGGCTGTTATCCCGTCAGCAAGTTTTACTTGTTTATCAAGCATGATGGTGGACAGCACAGAACCAATTGCTACGGAAACGACCAAATCAAAGGCGCTAAATTCGGATAAAGTACGTTTTCCGGAAATACGTAGCAAAATAATTAAAGATATATAAGCCAAGATACCGACTATAATTGTACTGGCAATAGATTGCCATGACGAGAAGAACATAAGGACCCTCCTAAAAACTGTTCTATAGGTCCGTACCTTTGGTGGGCATTGTTCAAACTTCTTCATTGTAAAAGAACTCTAGGAAAAATTTGAAACTTTGAAGGTTCCAGAACCGTAATTTGAGTAAGAATACAAATATTTTAGTAGCAAGCTATATCGAAGGAGGTAAGAGAATGAAACACCTTTACATCAAGCAAAAGGTTTTCAGTATAAGCGGGAAATTTACAGTAAAGGATGAGCAGGAGCGGGATGTGTATTATGTGGAAGGCAGTTTTATGAGAATCCCGAAAACGTTCTCTATACTAAATGATACACGACATGAAGTGGCGCTGATCACGAAAAAAACATTCAGCTTTTTGCCGAAGTTCTTTGTAGAGGCGGGCGGCAGGGAAGTGATAACGATCAAGAAGGAGTTTTCTTTCTTTAAAGCCCGCTACACGATTGACGCGGCAGGCATAGAAGTACAAGGGAATTGGTGGGATATGGATTTTCAAATTATCCAACAGGGCCAAGTCGTCGGTAAAGTGAGCAAGGAGTGGTTTACTTGGGGGGATAGCTACAAAGTGCAAATACTGAACGAAGAGATGGAAACCATCGTGTTTGCACTCGTAATTGCCATTGACTGCGTGAAGGCGGACCAGGCTGCTGCTTCTTCGGCGTCGATTTGATGGATGGGATTTGCTGAAAATCTTTTTTTTGATGCGCAGGATTATTTGATAAAAGGCCTTAGCCCTATCGAATAAAAGGTTAAGGCCCATAACTATTAACATCTAAAAGTGTCGCTTACCATTTAAAAATACTTAATAATCACCAGTCAAACTTCTTTCGTACATATCGATAATTTCCAAAAACCTTTCTGCTTCCCTAAAGGTATGGTCCGCCAGAAGAGGGTGAATATTGCTTTTGATTCGACAAGCTTCTATTAGATCTCGTGCCGTCTTCTTAAAGTCTCTTAATGAAGTCACTGAAACGCGGTTTTGGTCCAAAAATTGACTTAGGATAGGTTGCGTTTCAGATTGTGGGCGCATATAGTCCAAATCAATCGCCTGGAAGAGCAGCTGATCAAAATCATGACTGAACTCTCTGGCTTGTTCTACTAATTTCCTTTCTGAAGGATCCAATAGATGTCCAATAAACTTCGCATGGTCGGCCATGATTTTCAGGAAAAATACATTCTCTTTAATAATATCATCTGCTTTTGGAGCGAGTATTCCTTGATTAAGTTCCTGCAGACGGTTTGCAAAATACGCGGCCTCTCTGCTGATATGATCAATCAACAAAGGGTAGTTATTTGATCTTATTTCACAACGTAATGTTAACCCCAACACTTTTCTCTTATATGCCCAAATGGCAACTGCGGCTTGGTAAACTTCGTTATTGAATGCTTGCACGAACCGTAAATCAGAGTTTATCGTGAGCTTACTTAACTTTTCCTCTATTCTTTCAAAAAGACCAATAAAATAGTTCGCTTCCTCGATTAACTGTTTTTGCTCGTACGTAAAACCCAAGCTTAAAAATAAAGCATGCTCTTTCATAATCCTCGACCAAAATTGTATTTCATCCAATGAACGTGCAACAATCGGATTAGCCATTAATGCCCCTCCTTTCTTAACACTTTCATGTATATGTAAAGATACTTTGTCCTAATGACTATTCTCCTGAAACAATTAATACTTGGATGCAAGTATTAATCTTTTAGTTAACCTAGTAACTTGCAGCGATCACCGGAGATATTTTGCCTATACCCTGAGGAGATTGCACGAAACGATGCAAGCATTTCGTGCAAATTTTTTAGCACCATACAATGATTTCGATAGGTGTAGTTTGCGAGGGGATGCTTCTGGTAGTGGGTCCATAGATGACAATGAGGTTATGGTTGGCAGGATTCTTCGTGAAAGGCTGCCAGTTTCTTAACAAAACAGGTGTATTTGGGGAAAGATTCAATTTTAATTGGCCATCCCTGCTAACGAGTTCGCTATTGAAAAAGTCTACTTTCACATTTTCGAAATTATTTTCTTTCACAACAATCAGTGCTTGGTATTGAGGCGGATAAATCAACGGAGCCGGCGCGTTGCCATCATAGTAGCCTGTAATCCTATCACCAACATTCACCGTTTCGGCGTAAACAAAGTACGTAGTAGGGGATATGACGAAATTCACGATGCCGCCTTGCATATTTTCGACCGTCATCAATTTATAACAACCTTCGCTTTCACCGTTTTGCCCAATCATAAAATCATTAATCTGCGTAACAATGCCTCGAAAAGCAATAAAATTTACCATATCCATCCCTTTCCCTCATGATGTCCGTTCTCCAAAAAAGACATGCATCCTTGGAAAAATCCTGTTCAAACTGTCTCCTTAATTTATGTGAAATGGCCAGGTTGGGTGATTGCATATGAGAAAGGTCTGGCTAAATAATCGGTTAGGCTGTAAGGAACCAAATAATTAAGAAGTTCACGGAAGAAAATACTGCTTCTCTTAGAGAACGGATGAGTTATGAGGATTAGTCAAAGTAATAGGGGACCTAGGCTGGCATGTTAAACGCGTTTAAGCAGAATGAATACTTCATATTCCAAACTCTCTCCATTGGAACATTCGACTATCAAAGTTAAATATATGAAAGCATTCTATAAATTAATATTAATAGAATAATAATTTATAATTGCCAATCAAATTTTTCGTTTAGCTAGTTTGTTAGAAAAACATTGTTAGAACAGGGTTTTGTGCCTATTTGCAATATGGAGGTAGTATTATCCTGTTGTTTTATTACTGAATTGTAATATAACATTCATATTGTTGTAATAGTTTTCTGCAATAATGAAACACGCAATAGAAATCAAAGGAGAGTGCAAGAGTGATAAAAAAGGTTGGTTCAATTTTATTGACAGCAACGATTACTTTGTCTTCGTTAGTTCCTGCAAATGCGGCGACTACTGGAACAAAGGAAATCGGACCCTGGATGAACACCCAGTTGTCAGCTGAGGAGCGCACGGAGCTGCTTCTTGACGAGATGACGATGGAACAAAAAATCCAGCAAATCGCTATTTCGCGATTCAATGAGAACGACAAAGGCGAGACAGTTACCATTAACAAAAAAGGTGAGAATGCGTACCAAAGCGGCGAATTTGCGCCAGAAGGTACTCTGCCTGGATGTGAATGGCAGGACACTGGCCGTCAGATTAAAGGAATTGAAGAGTTGGGAATTCCAACAATCCGTATGACTAACGGTGGTACGGGCGTAAAGGGTGGATCTTGCGGTAATGACCCAGAAGCAACGGGACTACCATCTACTCCTGCATTAGCAGCAACTTTCAACAAAGAGCTTAACTATGAAGCAGGCCGAATTCTTGGTGAAGAAACTCGTGCCTTTGCGCATCACGTGTTGCTTGGACCAGGTATGAACCTAATCCGTCACCCATACGGTGGACGTAACTATGAGTACTTCAGTGAAGACCCATACTTGACAGGTATCCTGGCGACTGAACAAACAAAAGGTATCCAGGACCAAGGTGTACAGGCACAGCTTAAGCACTTGGCTGGAAACGAGCAAGAGACTGAACGATGGACAATGGGCGTTCAGGTACCATCAAAGGCTATGAATGAGTTATACATGTTGCCTTTCGAAATGACCGTTAAAGATGCTAACCCAGCTTCTGTAATGTGTTCATTCCCGGATGTTAACGGAACATATGCTTGTGATAGCTCTGAATTGCTTCAAGATGCCCTACGCAGAAACTGGGGCTTCGATGGTTATGTAATGAGTGACCGTCGTGCGATTCACGACACGGTAGCTGCCATCAAGGCGGGTACGAATGTTGAGTTAGACTGGGCACCACAGTACTACACTGAGGAAAAAATTCAGGATGCACTTGACTCAGGTGCTGTAACTGAGGACGATATCGACAATTTACTTCGTCCACGCTACATCAAGATGATCGAGTTTGGCCACATGGATGAGCCTTACGACAAGTTCATGCCTGAAATCGTCGATCCGATTGCTAATGGTAAAAGTGCATTGAAAATGGCTGAAGAAGGTGCCGTACTATTAAAGAACGATAACAACTTCTTGCCATTAGACGGTGAACCGGATTCAATCGCATTAATCGGACTTGAGTGGTTCGCAGGTGAGGCAAAAATGTCTCCACGCTCTGTTCGAGACAATAACGAGAACGTAAATGCTCCTTACACGGTTACTCCGCAACAAGGACTGGAAAACGTAATTGAAGAATTAGGTTACGATACTGAAGTAACATACAACGATGGCCGTGATCCTGAAGCTGCTGCTAAATTAGCTGCTGAGTCAGATGTCGTCCTTCTAATGATTGGTGACAATCCGCATGAGACTGTTGACCGCGATACTTTAGGTTTCCCTGCAATTGATCTTGATAAACACAAAGAACGAGAAAACTTTGTAGAACAAGAGCCACTAATCGATGCGGTTCTAGAAGCCAATGCAGAAAACACAGCTGTAGTTCTAAAAACTTCAGGTACGGTACTTATGCCATGGTTGGATGAGGTACCAGCAGTACTTGAAGCTTGGTTCCCAGGCATGGAAGATGGAAATGCCGTGGCTAACTTGCTTTACGGTAAAGTGAATCCTTCCGGTAAGCTACCTATGACATTTGGTGCGACTGAGCGTGAAGCTGCCTTCGCGACAGAAGAACAATTCCCTGGAACGCGTCAAGATACTGGCAAGCCAGGTGGACCAGGACCATACGGTGACGGTTCCGACCAATTAATCGCTAAATACACTGAAGGTCTAGAGATGGGCTACCGCTGGTATGAAGCAAACGATGTGAAGCCAGTCTTCCCATTCGGACACGGTCTTTCTTATACAACTTTCGAGTATGATAATCTTAAAGTGAAAAAAGTCCACGGCAATAAAGGTTCTATAGCTGGTATTGACGTGTCCTTCACAATCACGAACACAGGCGATGTTGCCGGTAAAGAAGCGGCACAGGTCTACATGACACTTCCAGATGAAGCTGGTCAGCCAACTAAACGTCTTGTGAACTTCGAGAAGGTTGATCTTCAGCCAGGTGAAAGCGAACGTGTTACTGTTCGCATTAACCATGATGACTCCAACCACCCATTCTCTTACTTCGTTCCGGAAGAACCGGATAACTTGGCGAACTGGGCTGATGGCGAGTGGGTTACTGCTAAGGGTAAATACCGCGTACATGTCGGTGGTTCTTCAGCAGATACTCCGTTGGAAAAAGATATCCCGTTGAACTTCAAAAACAACAAGGATAACGGTAAAGGCAATAATGGAAATAAAGGAAACAATGGCAAAGGAAACTCTAAGTAGATCCTTGGCTACGGGATGAAACGTCGGCCCATTATGGGGTCGTCCGAACATCCGGAGGCGGTGGGCGCGTGCGCTCACCGCTTTTCTTATCGCTTCAATGAGCGATGTAAGGGTGATAATAATCCAGAAAGGACGTGAAAAAGTCTGATGAAAGAATCTGTTCGGAAAAACCGCCGAGGTCCTGTGCGTTGGTGGTGGGTGGTGCTTGGTCTGGTGGTATTCCTGACCGCATGCACCGTCGAAAAATCCGATGGACCAATCGAAAGTGATGAAGCTGTAGAAACTGATAGGCAAGTGGAGAACGATGAAGCTGTAGAAACTGACAGGCAAGTGGAGAACGATGAAACTGTGGACCCCGAAAATCCAACCGAGAGTGATAAAGCCGTAGAACCGGCACCATCCGAGAGCGGCGACTGGCAGGCCCCTGGTTTGGTTGATCGATCCGGCAAGCCGATTGAGATACCGGCGCCAGGTCCGGCCAAGGGGAGAACCCTTGACGTCACGGAATTCGGTGCAAATCCGGAGCCGGACTCAAACGATGACGCAGCAGCTATCCGGGCTGCCTTGGATGCGGCTGAACCCGGTGACGAAGTCCTGCTGCCGGCGGGCACGTATGACTTGCGCTCAACTGATCCAGCCGACGAATCGGCGAACATCGTGCTGAAAAGCGGTGTTGACCTTCGCGGTGAAGGCCAGGAGAACACTGTGCTGTTGACCTCCTTTGACGGCGAGGATGACAGCCGGGTAATCCGCGGCTCAGGCATCAACGATGTTATCGTCGCTGATTTTACCATCACCTCCCGTTATGAGGGCCCGCTCGGCGATGACCCTGACGACGGCGACGCGAGTGGTGGTCCGATGTACGGAATTTACCTGGGTGCCCATAAAGGGCAGGCTAGCTCCGAAATCCTAGTGGAGAACGTGAGCATCCGCAAGTTCGAGCGCCACGGCATCTCGGTCAAGAACAGCCGTGAAGTAACCCTCTCTGGAAACTATATCAGTGAGGCAACTGCCGTCGGTCCCGGTGGACAGGGCTACGGAATTGCAATTGAAGGTTCAGCGGATCAGCATGATCCGGATGCCTCCAACGATTCCCGCCACAATGTCGTCATCGGCAATACCTTTGATGGCAAGCATCTTCGGCATGCTATCTTGCTGCAGTTCCCCACGCACAACAATCTAGTGGCGAACAATACCATTGTAGGCAGCCACCTTGACGCAATCGACCTGCACGGCGAGGGTGAATACCTGAATGAAGTCCGGGAAAACACAGTCATTGGCGGGCAAAAGGCGGGCATCGCGCTGGGCAATTCCGGCGGGTCCAAGAACAAGCACGATGCCACAGGACCTGGAAACTGGGTGCACTCAAACAACCTGATAGGGAACCGTGAAGGAATTCTGGTCATCCTGGGAACTCCTGAAACACTTATCGAGAACAACAGAATCACTGCCAAGGACGATTCAAAAACTGGCATTGAGGTGCGCAATGGACCGGGCACGAAGGTGCAAGGTAACCAGATTACTGGAGGGACTGACGAGTTCTGGGCCATCCGGCTCAAAGAGGACCGCGGTACTGAAGGACGGGGCAAAGGAATCCCCTCTGACATCAGGATTAAGAGCAACGTCATTCGACAGGCAGCCAATGGCATCAGAATCGATGCAGGACAGAACCTCAAAGTGGTGGAAAATGATGTCTACGGAATTGACGGAAAAGAGCTAAAGATGGCCGACGGAATTAAAATAAGCGGGTCTGTTAAGAAATCCAGCTCCAAGTCGGAGCAGTAACGCTTGAATCAGCTGTACGTCCATATATTAAAATTAACCCAGCCTTCATCTAATTGAGGGCTGGGTTTTTTCTTATTATATTAGGTAAGAAAGCCGAAAATTCCACAAAATGAATAAGGTCATTCATCCCATTTTGGAGGAGACTCTGCATACCTATAGTGCTTTGCTAATACAATAGAATGATTGGATAAAGGCTTATTGATTACGTGCAAGTATTACCTTATATAGTGGGGGAAGATACATGAACGTATGGATACGGATTGCCGAATTGCTTTTGGGCATCATCTTTTTGGGAGCAGGTTTAAATGGGTACGTAGTGTTATTTGGATTTGAAGCTTTTGCTCCGACCAGTCCAGCAGCAATGGAGTTTTTAGGGGATGGCCATTTCTTGGCATTGGAAAAAGGTGTGGAAATCATCGCCGGAACCTTCCTGTTAATTGGTCGGTTCGTTCCACTGGTTTTAATTGTGTTAGCAAGTATTGTCGTTAACATATTGGCTTTTCACCTGTTTGTAGATTCCGATTTGCTTGTATTAGCGTTATTCGTTACGGTGTTGGAAGGATTCTTGGTATGGTATTATCGTGAAAGTTTTAAAGGGATATTGGAAGGTAAACCGAAAGTGAATAAAAAATGAATTAAGATTGTATTCTGATATAAAAGAATTTGATAAAAAGGCAGCAGCACCATTCCGCTTGTGGGTGGTGCTGTTTTGTTTGGGTATTCAAAAAGTCAAGAGGGCTTTTGGTACAACAGCAATCATATCCACTATCAAATATCCTTTTTAAAGTGAAATTGAACTTTTAATCTAAGTCATTTTAATAAATTTTCTTATCACTTATCAACTTCATGTATTACCTATATTTAGAATGTGTAATAGTTCGTAATACTTTTATCTTAAAATTGAAAAGTTTACTTTTCTAAAATAGGGTAATAATTAATTAACAAAAAAAAAGGGGAATCTTCCCCTTACATAATGAGGAGTTGGTGAACATTACTTCATCGATAAGGGAAACGAAAGAAAATAATAATGGAATGAAACAAGTATTAGCGGGTTCTGCATACGGAAATATGATTGAATGGTTTGATTATGCTTCATACGGATATTTAGCCACCATAATCGCCACTGTATTTTTTGCTCCAGGAAATGAAACGGCAGCGTTACTGAATACCTTTGCTGTTTTTGCATTATCCTTTCTGATTAGGCCAATCGGCGGGATGGTTTGGGGGCATTATGGCGACCGAATTGGCCGTAAAAAGATTCTCATTCTAACAATGTGTATGATGTCCCTATCCACATTTGCCATTGGTTTGATTCCGAGTTATGAAAGCATTGGAATATTAGCGCCAATCTTATTATTGGTTTGTCGTATTGTACAAGGATTTTCTGCTTCTGGTGAATACGCAGGTGCTTCATTAATGATTGCGGAGCATGCACCAAAGAAGAAGAGAGGTTTATTGGTCAGTATGGTTCCTGCCAGTACAGCTGCTGGTATGCTGCTGGGGGCAGTGGTGACGTCAATCTTGCAATTTTCATTAACGGCTGAAGCACTGGCAAGCTGGGGTTGGAGAATTCCATTTTTATTATCCTTGCCACTAGGTGCAATTGGATTGGTTATTCGATTAAAGATGGAGGACTCACCGGTATTTAATGAAATGAACGAAGATGAATCTTCTGAGAAACAACTTGGCATGCTAGAAGGAATTAAGAAATATAAAGGAAAAATACTGATTGCGTTGGGCGTTATTTGCTTAAATGCCGTTGGTTTCTACATTATCTTATCCTACATGCCGACCTATTTAACGACGGTATTAAAATTTGATAGTTTGCAAAGTACACTTATAACGATTTTTACATTATTCACGTATGTCGTCATGCTTCCGATTGTGGGGAAAATAACGGACCGCTTTGGAAGAAAACCGGTATTGATGACTGCATGTATTCTATTTATCCTATTCACTTATCCGATCTTCATGTTAATGAGTATGGGTGGAGCATTCACCATTATTTCAATGATCCTACTAGGAGCCATTTTGGCTTGTAATGATGGTGTGTTAGCTACATTTTTATCGGAAATGTTCCCGACAGAGGTAAGATATAGTGGATTCGGTGTTTCCTTTAATGCAGGGAATGCGGTTTTCGGCGGAACAGCGCCTTATGTGGCGACCTTCTTGGTTGCGGCAAGCGGCAACGATTTCGCACCAGCTTTCTATTTAATGGCTGGAGCATTGATCGCCCTATTTTCTCTCCTAAAAACAAAGGAAACTGTCAACATCTCACTGAATAATGTAAAACAAAAGAAAAGAAAAAGTGTAGTTTCCAAGCAATCGAAATATACGAAATACAAAGAATCAGTCATTGGTGATAGATAATGAGAAGTTTAGAAGATGGTTTTACTGTTTGAAAGAAGGCAAGTGGGGGAAAAGATTTCTTTTCCTCCACTTGTTTTTGTTTTTCGTAAAACGGTGTTTTCTCGGTAGAACATTTCCCATATCTACTGGCCCATCTTTGTTATAGTGTTTATAGGAGATAGAATGGAGGGAATAAATTTGGCTGTTCCAGGTTATCAAGATTTTATGTACCCATTTCTAAAACAATTGGAAGACGGTCAAGTATATAAATTACAGGACCTATATGTTTTGCTGGCAAACCATTTTAATTTAACGGATGAAGAAGTTGCAGAGAAACTCCCAAGCGGCAAGCAAACCATATTGAATAATCGAATTGGCTGGGCCAGAACTTACCTAAATAAAGCAGGGTTAATTCAGGTGGTAAGTAGAGGTGTTTTTAAAATAACTGAAGAAGGGTTAAGTGTACTAAATAATCCTGATGTGACTAGAATTGATCGGAAGTTTTTAACCAGATATGAAAACTTTAATGAATTTATCAATAATCAATCCGAAGATAAGAAAACACCGAAAGCATCAGTTGATGAGGAACAAACCCCTCGTGAACTCATTGGATACAACTATACTGTTTTGAAAAATGAACTTCAAGAATTGTTATTAGATAAAATTTTAGAATGTTCACCTATCTTTTTTGAAGGATTGATTGTCGATTTAATTGTAGCTATGGGCTATGGCGGGTCTGTCAATGATGCGGGAAGAGCCATTGGTAAATCAGGAGATGAAGGTATTGATGGTATCATCAAGGAAGACGTATTGGGATTGGATATGATTTATTTACAAGCGAAACGATGGAAAGTGGATTCGACTGTTTCAAGACCCGACATTCAAGCATTTGTTGGAAGTCTGGTCGGTAAGAAGGCCTCCAAAGGAATTTTCATCACGACAGCTAAATTTTCTAAAGAAGCTAGATTATATGCGAGTTCAATCGATAAAAGAGTCATTCTGATTGATGGACAAGAACTGACTGATTTGATGTTTAAGTACAACGTAGGAGTATCCAATGTAGAAGTTTATACTATTAAAAAGATAGATTTGGACTTTTTTGAAGAATGATAGGAGTGTGTTGAAATTATGCCATCCAGTAAAAATATAAATAAGGCATTTGAAAAAGTTGAATTGAAAGGTTTGGCGTTAGATGCTTACCTGACGAATCAGTTACCGGGTGTAAGGAAGGTTGCAGAAGAAGAATTTACATATGGATATAAGAAAGTCAGAGCAGACGGCAGTTTTACCAATAAATTTGCTACCCTGATGATTCTTAGAGGTTTTCCGGCATTAGTACTTCATATAGGCAAAAGAACAGATAAAGAAGGCCTTCGAATGCAGGAAGATGTGGATCGAATATTAAATCGTGCATATGAAAGAAATGCAAATCAAATGGAAGAAAAAGCACATGAAGTTTTTATTAGGCTGGATTGGGTTAATAATCTGAATGATTTAAAACCATTCATCGATAAGGTATATGAAAAGAGAGATTAATTTTAGTTGTAACAGTAAACCTCCTCCGTCTTCTAAAGGCGGAGTTTTAGTAATTTTAAGGATAAATATATAAATGAGCTCCCTTTCTGGCGGGAGCCGCTAATGTTCAGCCTAAGGATAAAACAGCTTATTCTGCAACGTATCCAATGCATACTCAATATCCTTTAAATCTTCTTCCGAAGCATTCTGTATTCGATCTATAAAACGAGCTTCTATGATTGCAAAAGCTTCGCTCATTACCGCCTTTCCTTCATCCGAAAGACGAATGGATTGTTTTCGTCGATCTTTGCTATCCATTATCTTTTCAATTAAATTTTTTTCACTTAACTTGCTAAGTTCACGACTGGTATTTGAAAAGGCCATATTCAGGCAATCATTAATTTCACTAGGAGTCGTAGAGTTGTTCACGGCAATGAATTCAAGAATTTTATATTGAACTTGCGAAATGGAATCCGGTTTTGCATTTTTCGTTAATTCATTTGTTACACGGTGGACAGAAGCTGTAAATGATACCATTTTGTAAAAGAGCTCTTTATTATCCATTCTCTCACCTCTTAAGACACGATAGCAAAATAGTTATCTAAAAACAATTATCAATTGATAAATAAAAATGAAAATGCTAATATTTGGTTATCAAATGATAATTAAGGGGTGCCCTATGAAAATGTTGATTGTTTACACATATCCCAACCATGGCAGTTTAAATTATGCATTTTTACAAAACGTCATCAGAGGCAGTAAAACAAATCCCAATGTTAAAGAGTTGAAGGTATTGGATTTATATGATGAGGGATTTAATCCTCTCTTAGTATTTAACGAGCACAAACGGAGACGCGACATACATACTGACCCTGAGCTTGAAAAATACAGACAACAAATTTCATGGGCTGACAAAATTGTTTTTATTTATCCCATTTGGTGGGGAAGACCCCCTGCGATGCTTCTTGGATATATAGACCAATTATTTGCATCGAGCTTTGCCTACAAAGATAAAAAGGGGCTTTTTCCGGAAGGGCTGCTGAAAGGAAAGTCCGTTATATGTATTTCAACCATGAAAGGGCCAACCCACTATCCATTTCTTTGGTTGAACAATGCACATAAAATGTTAATGAAAAGAGCATTGTTTCATTTTGTGGGAATCAAGAAAGTGAAGTTCTTTGAATTTGGAAATATGGAAAGTCCAAAGGGGAAACAAATGAAAAAACTGGAGAAGATCTATCGTTATTTTAAAAGGTTAGATTAACAGGATGTAAGTAATGGTGAGTTAAATAAGATTTTAAGTGTAAACCATTCTAAACCACCATATGTTTATACAAAAAATTATAAGCTATACTATTGATAGCTAATGATAATTTAAATGAAACTAGGTGAACCATTGAAAGCATATATTCTAAAACTTACATTCGAGGAGATTCAGCCCGAAGTGTGGCGGCGAATAGTTTTGCCTGCAGGAGCTACTTTTAATCGATTGCATGAAACTATTCAATACGCAACGAATTTTCAGAGTGAATTGGAGCCGTATCATTATTTCGGAATAGATATAGAGAATCTGTTCATAACCAACAATGAAAGGCTATTGGAGGATTACAAGAATCAGCCATATGATGATTTAAAGGTAAAACAGCCTACAAGAATAAAAATAGATAACTATCTTGAAAAACATAGAGAAATCTTTTATCAATATGATTTTGGCGACGCCTGGCGCATTAAAGTGGCGCTTGAAGATATTGTAGAAGATTATTATTTTGGGTATCCAACGCTTCTAGATGGGGAAGGGATGGCGCCGCCGGAGGACGTGGGTGGACCAGGTGGATACGAACAATTTTTAAAAGTCTATCAAGATCCAACGCACCCTGAGTATTTATCAACTTATGCGTGGGCGGAAAGAATGGATTTTTTGCCTCTTGATATGGATGAAGTAAATGACCAACTAAAACGAGTTAAATATAAAAAAACAGAGTGGGAACACATTGATCACGACAATTATTTTGTGCTAGACGATCAATACCGCGGTTCGGATTATGTGGATTTAGAAGGGTTGCCAAATAAAGAACGAATCATTCAATATGCCGTGGCTTGTACAAATTTATATGGGCTCATTGAATTCCCGGCGTTTTTGAAAATTTATAATGCCCAAAATGAACCCTCCTTGTCCAGTAAGGAATTATGGGCATTGTTTACGAATCCTCTGTATGCAAAACAATTAGAAAGGCAACATGCTTATGTTCTGAAGAATGCATTTATCCATGAGGCATTCGATATGGTAGAGGATTACGAACTTTTTATTGCAAGCGTGATTGGCAAGCCATTCTATGTTCCTGAAAAAGAGGAATTATTACGCTATACAGATGATTTTTATTATGAAAAGACCAGCCATCAAGAAAAATTGGCGAAGATGTTAGCGAAGGATTTTTTCGGTGGGAGTACACTGATGGTCAAAGAAGAAATCGATGAAATAGTTGGCCAATTCCAACTGGTTGGAGTGAACTTTAACGAGACTCTACGCGAATTGTTAGGACGCTTTGAATTTAATGATTTAAAACAAGCCAACGAGTATATTCAAGCCATCACCAAGATTGCGAATACCACACGTCTTTGGGAAAACCGCGGCCATACGCCGGAGGAACTTTCGAAAATGAGTAACCAATATAAGGATCCATTACCAGCCACTCAACTAAAAGTACTTAGTGGAGGGAAAGTCGGCCGAAACGACCCATGCCCATGCGGCAGTGGAAAAAAACATAAGAAATGTTGTGGGAAGTAAGCCTCCTGTTTAGTAAACGTAATCTGATAGTTATTTTACGAAAGAAAATACGTCTTTTTTTAAAGTTAACTAGGAATTTTTATTTCTTGCTTAAAAATCTCCACTTTTTACTCATACCGGACAATTGAAGGGTGAATAAGCAAAGTGAAATCAACATGTATACTTAATTTTTTTGTCAACTTAGTTGATAAAATTGAAGAAAACGAGAGAATAGCTTTTTGTAAACTTAGTTGACAAAGAATTGCGACTATAGAATTGAAACTCATGGTGGTGTAGGCCGTTGAGTGAAAAGTGTATGTTATTTTAAGAAATTGACGTGAACTGCTTAAAACGCTTTATTAATATAAAATTATCCTTGCTGATCTTTATTAGGAATTCACATACCGTTAATAAATGAATTAGGAAGCGGCATAACAATGTCCATAAAATTAAATATGAAAAATGAACGCATCCTGATATAGTTTAGATTTTTTGAAATATCGAAGCAAAACGGCTCCGCCTAATATAGGTGGAGTTTTATTTTTACAGGAAAAGTAATTAGGCTTTAAAAGCCTACGTGATAAGTGGGAATTAATTTTCGGAAAAACTTTTTAAATTTTCTAAATTCTATAGAATATAGTATTGACTAAATTTGTATATTTATTCTAAGATATACTTAATTTAACAAGGGGGGTTCGTTATGGAGAAGATATTGATGGCCAAAGGATCAAAACAGGTTGTAGAAGTATGTGCACAAGTTAAACCGGGAGAGATTGTTTCCATTATTGCTGAACCAAAAACAATTGAAATTGCAGAAAGTATTGCAGCTGCTGTGACAGTAGTTGGTGCTGAACCTACTATTCTCTTAATTACACCTAGACATACTGATGGTGCTGAACCACCAGTAAATGTTGCAGAAGCAATGAAGTCTAGTGATGTATTTATTAGTGCGGTTTATACATCAATCACACATACATTCGCAGTCAAAAATGCAGTGAACAATGGTGCGAGAGGAATTATGTTAACACAATTTGAAAATAAAATGTTGATTAAGAGCGGTGTCCATGCTGATTTCCATGCAGCTGCACCAGTTTGTAAATCAGTTGCACAGTATTTAGAAAATGCAAATGAAATTCATTTAACGACTACTCACGGCACAGATTTAAGGATGTCAGCAAAGGGGCGTAAAAGTAATGCCATGACCGGAATTGTTGAAAGTGGAGAATTTGCTCCAGTTCCAACAATCGAAGCAAACGTTTCGCCACTTGAAGGAAGTGCTTCCGGTAAAATCGTTGTAAACGCAAGTATTCCTTATATCGGTATTGGGATTGTAAAAGAGAATGTGATTGTAACAGTTGAGAATGGGTTAATTACTTCCATTGAGGGAGGTCATGAAGCAAAAGTTCTTCGTGAGAATCTAGCTTCTAAAAATGATCCGAACGTTTATAATATCGCTGAAATTGGTGTTGGTCTAAATCCTGAATGCCAATTTAATGGTTTGATGTTAGAAGATGAAGGAGTATTTGGCTCAGTTCATATCGGTATTGGATCAAGCATTACGTTAGGTGGAACAGTGAAAGCTGCCTGCCATTACGATCTTATTATGACAGAAGTCACTTTAGTTGTTGACGGCGTCACAATCATTAAAGATGGCGAAGTACTAGTTAATAAAGTGGGGGTCTGATATATGAAAAAACTTTTATTATCATTTTTATTACTCATTACCTCTGTCATTTTGTTTGCATGCTCGGGGTCAGAAAGCTCGGATGGTGAAAAGATAAGTGTTAATGCAGATAGCACAGATTCATATCCTACAGAAACATTAAATGTCATCATTCCTTTTGGAGCTGGTGGTGGTACGGACCTTTATATCAGAAAGATTATGGAAATTATGGAGTCGGAAGACATCTACACAAAGAACATTAAAATTGAGAACCGTGAAGGTGGAAGTGGTGCAACTGGTTGGGGCTTCTTTACAAATCAAACAGGGAACCCATACTATGTTTCACCAACAAGTGCAAGTTTATTTACAACACCTTTAGTTTCTGAAGTTGATTTCTCTTATGAATCCTTCACACCAATCGCTTTAATGGGTGCAGACGATTTATACTTCCTAGTAAATGCTAACTCGAAATACGAAACATTAGATGACTTTATCGCAGCTGCAGGCGAAAAGAAAATGAAAATTGGTGGAGTTGGACAAGTAAGTGATGAAATGATTATTCCTTCTTTATTTGCAAAAGAAGCTGGCTTCGAATTTGATTATGTTCCATTCCAAAGTGCAGGTGAATTAGCAACAGCTTTACTTTCAGATAGTCTAGATGCAATTGTAGGGAACCCTGCACGTTCACTTGGACAAATTGAAGGTGGACTTATGAAACCTTTAGCATTTTCAGGTTTAGAGCGTATCGAACATACACCTGAAGTTCCTACATTTATCGAATTAGGATACGAAGTAAACTTATCTCAACCACGTGGTATTTTATTACCCGGTGAAGTGGACGAAGAAGTAAAAAAATGGTGGGTTGATGCGATGAAACAAGTTTCCGAAACTGAAGCATGGAAGAAGTACCTAAGCGATAATGGAATGTCAGAATACATGTTATTCGGCGATGAATTCACTGAATTTTTAAATAAAACGAATGAAACATTTAAAACTTCACTAGAAGACACAGATAAGTAATGAAAAAGACTCTGTCGTTTTGACAGAGTCTTACTTAAATAAAGGGGAAAAGGGGTGGACATCATGACGATGAAAAATATATTCAATCTCTTAGTTTTTATTGCGTCTGCTGTATATTTTTCACTAGCAATATCATTACCATTTATGAAAGATGGAGTCCCGGGAAGTGGATTTTTACCGAAGATGATCGGTGTATTATTAATTGTATTAACAGGTTATGATTTGGTTCGTAATTATAAGAAAAATAAGGAGGATTCATTTAACCTAACCTATTTAAGAGATTTAAGTTTGCTAAGTTTAGCATGTTTAGCCTATGCATTTTTATTTAATATTTTAGGATCTTTAGTATCTACAGCTTTATTTGTTTTTATCGTTCTGACGTTATTAAGTAAAAAGACTTGGAAGCGCAATATTATAACAACAATCATATTTTCAGCCTTTATTTTCCTATTATTTGAAATTGCATTGAATGTAGGATTACCAATGGGCATATTTGAGAGTTAAAGGAAGGTGAGATAAACTATGGCTGATTTTTTTACTAATATGATTACTGGATTTTCTGCATCATTAACCTTCACAAATGTCCTTCTCTTATTTGCGGGGGCATTTATCGGGATGATTATCGGAATCATCCCTGGTTTCGGGCCTTCAGCGGCCATCGCTATTTTATTACCAATTACTTTATCGTTTGATCCAACAGGGGCAATTATTATGTTAGCAGGTATTTACTATGGATCACAGTATGGTGGAGCGACTACATCAATCCTAATTAATACACCCGGTGACTCAGCTGCTGTCGTCACTACTTTTGATGGCTATCCTATGGCGAAGCAAGGGCAAGCTGGGAAAGCGTTAATCACCCAAGCAATCGCATCTTTTGTTGGAGGGACTATTGGTGTTGTCTTAATATTTGCTTTGGCACCAATGTTCGCAAAATTAGCGATGAAATTTGGTCCACCAGAATATTTCTTATTAATGCTTCTGGGGTTACTAACATTAATTTGGATGACAGATGATAGTAAGTTGAAAGGCTTTATTTCAGCACTGATTGGTCTTGCCATTGCAACGGTAGGTGTAGACGTTATTACTGGCAATCAGCGGTATACTTTCGGATCGCCCGAATTAATTAGTGGTATTAGTTTTATCACGGTTACAATTGGTTTATTTGGCATAGGTGAATTATTATATCAAGTATATGCAGGGGCACATGGAGATGCCGAAGTTAATAAAAATGTTGATTTATCGCTTCGAAATAAAAAGAATTGGCCAAGTTGGGTTGAGCTGATGGCAAATAAATTTGCTTTTTTAAGAGGCTCAATCGTTGGATTCTTAGTTGGGGTACTTCCTGGTGCAGGGGCAACCGTTGCATCATTCTTCTCTTATTCAATTGAGAAAAAGGTGTCGAAAACTCCAGAAAAATTCGGAACGGGTTATATGCCTGGACTAATTAGTCCTGAAGCCGCGAATAATTCAGCGACTTCTGGTGCAATGGTGCCTTTATTAACTTTAGGAATTCCAGGTTCTGCATCGACGGCCATATTACTTGGTGCATTCTTAATGTATGGTTTACAACCAGGTCCACTATTAATGACGACAAACCCTGAAATGACTTGGGGTATTGTATCAAGTATGTATTTAGGAAATATCATTTTACTTGCGATTAATATAATAGCCATTCCGTTTTTCTTGTATATTGTGAAAGTACCGTATAAATTAATAATTCCAATAATTGTAGTATTATGTCTAGTAGGAACATATAGTTTAAATCATAGTATCTTAGATGTTTGGCTTCTTATTATTTTTGGCATTATTGGTTTCTTTATGAAATTATATGGTTACTCTCCGGCAGCCCTTGTTCTTGCGTTAGTGTTGGGTCCAACGGCTGAAAATACACTTAGGCAGTCGTTAATTATGTCTGAACAAGGATTAGGAATTTTCGTTGCTCGACCTGTGTCTCTAATCTTTTTATTAATCATTTTAATCATTATTACCGCACCTTATATTAGCAAATTAACCAAACGAAAAAAACAACCAGTGATGGAGGAATCGAGTAATATTGAGTATTGACAATTTAAAAGATATCAAGAGGAAAACGCTAAGTACAATTGTATACGAAGACTTAAAAACAGCCATTATTAATGGAGAAATTGAGCCTGGCACTCAATTGAAAGAAAATGAAATCGGGCAACAGTTAAACGTAAGTGCAACGCCAGTCCGTGAAGCATTTCGACGACTTGCATCAGAGGGTTTAATCAAAATTATCCCTTGGCGTGGTGCAATTGTTCAGTCTTTCAATGAAAAGGAAATGGAAGACGTATATGCTTGCCGAGAATCATTAGAAGTCTTAGTCATTCAGCTAGCAATTGATAATATTGATGAAGTAGGATTGCAGCAATTAGAAGAGTTAGTAGACCAATCACTTGAAACGATTGATGCTACAGAATTTTATGAAATCAATACGAGTATTCATAACGTATTGCTCAAGTACGCAAACAATCAAATGTTAGAAAAGCTACTATCTCAAATAAGTGAGATAGTTTTACATGACCGGAATTTCTCTTCGTACAGTTTAATTCGTAAACAAGAAATCTATCAAGAACATAAAGATATTATTGAAGCCGTTGCGGAAAAGGATGTAGCGAAAGCAGAATCGGCCATTCGCACTCATATTCGAAATGGTTTTAATTACATCAAGAGTTATAAAAAGATAGAAGGGAATTCAAACTAGTTTTTCAAGAGAATTCTTTGAATTTTAATATACTAAATCCTTCTTTACTAGTGAATTATTGTTTAGTAAAGTAGGATTTTTTTGTTCTTCAAGGCTTTCTTTAAATCAATGAGAGGCAATTCTCCTCATTTTCGTATTAATCTTTTTACTTTTTTTATAGGAAATTATTATCCAAAAGTCAATAATTTAACAAATTTATGCATCAGTACCACATAACCACTAATTGTCTCAAGATCTAACTCTGTTATAATATTACAATAGTCATAGTATTATAGTAAGAAAAGGAGATTGACATGCAACAGCCATTTTGGAATTTCCCGGCGGCCGCTGGGGGGACCATCAATTCAATAAATAATGCGGGGATTGAGACGTTTCGCGGGAATGAATTAGACTCGCTAACTCGTGAAATCTGCCAGAACTCACTCGATGCGGTGAAGGATGAATCACAACCGGTCATCGTGGAGTTTAAAAGCTTTAATCTAATAAAACATCGTTTTCCAGAGCGTCAGGAACTGATTCAGGCCTTTGATAAATGTGAAGCTACATGGAAAGGCAAAAATGCAAAAATCGAACAGTTCGTAGATCAGGCAAAATACATATTAGAACAAGATGAAATTCCATTCTTAAGAATCAGTGATTTCAACACAAAAGGATTAGAAGGCGCGCAAACTGGCGAACTGGGGACACCTTGGAGTTCCTTGGTCAGAGAAGCGGGTTCATCCAACAAGGGAGATAGCTCAGGGGGAAGCTTCGGAATCGGGAAATCGGCTCCGTTTGCCAACTCAAAACTTCGAACTTTGTTTTATACCTCTTATGATATGGCGAATTACCAGTCCCATATTGGTGTAGCCAACATCATGTCATTTGAAAAGGAACCAAACTTCAATACATTGGGAACTGGTTACTTTACAAATCATGAGAATTCCACTGCCATTCCGGGCCCGTTGAACCTGGATCCTGCCTTCGAACGGAATGAAACAGGGACAGATATCTATGTAGCTGCTTTTGAACCGAAAGAAAACTGGATTGAAGTAATTCGAAACTCGGTCATCTTTAACTTCTTTATCACAATCTGGCAGAAAAAACTCATTGTCAAAGTGGACAATGAAACCATCACCCATGAAAACATAGGAAGGCTCATTGCAAATCTGGATGATGCCAATGAAGACAACCGCCATGTAAAAGCGTATTTCAAGCTTCTTACTTCCGAAGAGGGAATTCAAATTCCTTACCCGGCCAAAGAGTATAAAAAACTGGGCAATTTTGAAGAAGGCGAAGCCACTCTTTATATCATGAAAGGGGAAGACCTGAATCGCCGCGTACTTATGACCCGTAAGGCGGGAATGCGTCTTTTCGAGCAAAACCGCATCAGCGGCAGTATTTCTTTCACAGGAATCCTGATTATCAACGGCGAACACATGAACCAAGTGTTTAAACGAATGGAAAACCCAGCACACACGGAATGGGAGCCAAACCGGATTGAAGAAGCACCCAAAGAAGCGGACAAAGCCTTTCGTGAATTGCGTAAATTCGTACGTGAAACAGTACAACAGCAATTCCAAACGGAAACAACTGACACGATGGATGCCTTCGGGTTAAGCGACTTCTTGCCGGATACCACAACGGTTGCCGGGGAGGGAGAAGAAAAGAAAGAATCCCTTACGATGAAGATTAAGACGATTGCTCAAAAGAAAAAAGAAAAGCCAAAAAAGAAACTGAAGAAAAAACAGCCGAAGGAAAACTTTGAGGATGAACTCGCAGATGTAGGTATTACCCCTGAAGGTGAAACAGCCGGCAATTCTTTTGATGATAAGAATGAAGGTGAAGGAAAAGGCGGCGGTACGGGCAACCAACACGGAGAACAAGGGGCAGCAGACGAAGGTACAGGCGGCGCAAAAGACGGCGAAGGTGAAAAAGAAAAGAATAAACCAATCGATGTAGACACTCGCTATATTTGCTTGCAAAAAGAGGAAGGCCTGTATCGTGTGAACTTTAGACCGGACAAAAAGTTTGAAAAAGGGAAGCTTGAATTTAAAGTCGTTGGAGAGCAAAGCGATTATATCCTCCCGGTCGTTTCAGTAGAATCAACGGATATTGAAATTATCAGTATCCATAAAAATGCGGTCCGTTTTAAAAATGTTTCGGGGAAAAAGCCGAAAGATATCCGGGTAAAAGTAGATTATGAGCAATATTGCGTACTGGAGGTCGATTTATTTGAAATTTAATAATTCCTTCCCGTACCCGGTCCTATCAAACGAGAATGATAACTACAAAAATTCGACGTTTGAGACAACGATTGAAGCACAAAAGTCATTCGGCCAACTATATGTCAATCTTAAATCAGCTTTACAGGATTCAACGATTTCACAATTGATAACCGAGGGAAAAGCTAAATATGCATTGCATATTGAATGTCCACAAACGAGTTACCGTCAAATCTTTCAATCTGAAGATCCGTATATCGTGGCAACCGTTCCAGACAACCGTTTGCGCGGAAAAGTGGATGTCCATCCGTTTATATTGGCCAATCAAAGAATCGAGAACTACGATAATCCAAGTCTAAATGACTTTTATAAAGGTTTCCCGATCACTTTTGAAAAGGGGAATATTTTGGCACTTGGGGAAGCGGTCGAAATTACTTTATTTGAAGAAGATGAAGAGTCGCAAAACCTACCGTCAATCGTGACGATTCGCCGTTCGGAAAGTGCAAAAGACATGGTGGTTTCATTAAATTCGCCTCAAATTATCATCGAGCTGCCAAAGAAGGAGTACGACCTTTATGCACAAAATGCTGGTTCAAGATTAAAAGAAACGATTCTTTCGTTGGTAATTCTGCCTAGCTTAATAGATGTCTTTTATGCCTTGAAGGAAGATAGCGCGGATTATAGCGAGTATAAATGGTACCAAGTGTTGGAGCAAATTTTCAAAAAGAACAATGTACCATTCAGTCATATTGTCGATGGCACATTACCGGTGTTAAAAGCGGCTCAAATGGTTTTACAAAACCCGCTTGAAAAAGCTTTTAACGAAATCCAGAAATTGAACGAAGCGGAGGCTGAGTAAATTGATGAAAATCAAATTTTTATCGGAAGACACCTTACAAGACCTTCGTGTAAACTTTGAAACTTACAAGCCGCATTATTATCAGAAAGATGATGCCTGGTTTGATGCATATTTTAAAGAAGAAGGCCGATTGATTGAGTCGAAGATTGAGTTTGAGAAGCCTGAACTTAATTTTGGAGATGATTACTTAGTAAGTGACTATGAAAATGTGAAGGCAATCTACGACTCTTTAAAGCATCTAACAGTATCCCAAGCTACGCAGGAACGATTATGGGCAGGTCTTGCGCATGTTCAACTACGTGACTATATTAATTACAGAATTGCCAAAGACATCGAAAAGAAAAATGATAAACGTATCCAATCGGCTGTTTTCTTTACAAACGGTGCAAAACGCTCCTTGTTTGTTCATATTTTAGCCCGTCTTTGGTGGGTGGGCTACATGACGTATGATGAGAACCATAGAGAAAACCCATACTGGCTTACAGAATTCTTTTGTTCAGCAGATTTCTCCGCTCGTTGCGTTGTGTTCTTCTCAAGTAATTTCACATCAAATACTGCCATAACAAAAGGCATCTTACGTGCATTAGTAGAGTTGCGAGATGAGGGGGTAGACATTAAACGTGCCCATTTCGTAGAAGCAAATAAATACCTGAATATCTCTGGTGGTGCAATGGTACTTGATTTATTAGAGGAAGATGAAGTGAAAGAGATGATTGAGAAGCGGTTGCGGAAGGTATTTGGGTTTGAGAAGAAAAAAGTCTTAAATTAAATTCAAATTATCTTTAAATGGGGTAGTATCACATGGAAATTAGAGACTTATTCAACCTAGAAAATGATGCAACTTTTCAGCAGCTTAATCAACAAGTTAATTCATTTAATACATTGAAAGTTTTAAAACTAGAGAACCACGAAATCCGCCATTCCAATATATTGGGGTGGCTATTGAATCCAAGGGAAAACCATGGTTTACGTGACTATTTTTTACGTAAAATGGTTGAGCATCTCATACTATCCGAAGAAAACAGCAATAACGTGCAATATGAAACAGTAGGGGATATCCTCAACCAATCCCTAATGGATAGCCATGTTTATCGAGAAGTAAAAACTACTAATAATCGTTTTATCGATTTGCTCATCGTTAATCAACAAACGAAAACAGTCCTCTTGATTGAAAACAAATTTTATTCGACCGAATCAAAAGATCAGTTAGATGATTACTTAAATTTTATAGATGAAACATTTAAAGATTTTACGATTATTCCTATCTATTTAACGCTTGATGGGGAGGAGCCTACCAACAAGCAGTATTTTATCCTGACTTATGAACGGATTGAATCAATCTTACATGCAGTCCTTATGCTATATAAAGACCAAATTAGCGATAATGTTTATAAGTTTATCGAAGATTATAACCAGGTATTAAAAGAAAAGTTTTATCCAAACCAAACTCAAATACTGCAAGCGATTGAAATTTATCGAAATCATAAGCAAACAATCGAAGGATTAATTGAAGAATCACCAGCTCTTAAACAATTACATTTCGAATCAGGTTATCAGTTTGAATTTATAATGAAATATTGGGACACGATTCAATATGTTAATAAACATGGCCAAAATATCCTATCCTATAGTTTTGAACAGTTCATACAGCAACAGTTTGATGGTCAAGTTCATTATAAAGCGCATCCAACGGTACCGAACCTTTTGCCCCCTGAATGGGAGCAAATTAGCCGTTTTCCTGTAAAAGAAGCGAATTATTGGTTGGGGAAAGGGCTTATCGTTGGTTTAAACAAACAAATGATAGTCGATTGCGTATGAATGCTGAAATTGGGCCGCTTGAATATATCTCGAGATTAAATTTACTTGAGCAATTGGAAATGGCAGGATTATCGATTAAAGAGAGTTCGAAGTTGGAAAAAGCGCGGTATACTCGATTCTACACACAAAAAATGGATGTGAATAAGTGGGATGATATAAACGAACTGACCCAGGCAATGGTTGATTTATATAACGGTCATGAATTTTCCTTGTTGCGACAATAAATGGCGGCCATTTTAAATAATGAACAGCCCATGAAAGGGACAACTTCCGTAGCAGTGGAAAACAATCCAGCACATGTTCAAGAAGCATTTAAAAAGTGGATGGAAATGAAAAGTATCCCTGAATCGGACTATCGTATATCTTCTAAATATATATCATTTAAAATTCCATTGTTTGATTTGTTTAAGGAGAAACTAGGTGAAACAAGGGAAAAATGGTGGTGGGACAATGGACCGTTTCTGTTTTGGTACCATATTAAATCGGATTCCTTCTACTTCACATTAGAAGTAGGGCCCATTGAAGCGGATAAACGTGTGTTGTTAATGGAAAGCATGATGGAAAAGGGTATTAAATTCACCAAAAAAGGCCTTGAAATAGAAGCTAAATTCAGTCGTATTTTTTCTGAAACGATAGATATTGAAGATATGGATATAACGAGGATTATAAATTCTCTGGATGCTTTATATAACAAAGAAGAATTGCAAGGAATTCTGAGAAAGCTTAAAATTATTTATGATGAGACGGTAATTAAGTTGAATTAATAGTCAGCACTTGATGGAAAGTCAAAATAATTATTTAGAAATTTCGAAACTTTCATCCATATTAAGTAAGGTTAACTTGTGCAAGTTCAATTGAAAACAGAGTGGAAATGCTATTAACTTAGAGGAAATTAGCAGTTTCAATTAGTGTGAGCTTATTAGCCTTGGTACATAAGTTAACTACCAAGGCATTTTTTCTTTGATTTCTTTACATTATCAATGAAATTGGAAATATCCTCTATCACTTCGTAAAAGTCCTTTTTAATTTCGTGTTCCCATATTCTTTTTACATACCAACCACGACTTAGATAATATTCATTTACCTCAATATCTCGCTGTTGGTTCCGTAGAAGTTTCTTTTCCCAATATTCCAGATTGCTTTTAGGTTTGTTGCTGTGAAGAGGACAGACATGCCAAAAACAAGAGTCGATAAATATAACAATTTTATACTTTTGTATAGATATATCTGGTTTTCCGAACATGGACTTTGTGTTTTTTCTGAATCTATATCCTCTTCTCCAAAGCTCCTTCGTTATGGAGTTTTCAAGTTGGGACTGAGAACGAATGGATTTCATTATTTTGCTTCTTTGTTCTTTAGAAACATTATCTGTCATCGGTTAACCCTCCTTTATAGTGCTATTATTTTACCCTACCCCATAATGTAAATATTAAAAATTACTTTGCTAATAAAAGGCAGATACTTCGACAAGATTAAATGATAAAAAGTCATTTGAGCACGGAAATTATAGTAAATAGCATGAGGTTTAATCAAAGCATATATAACAGTGGTGTATAAAATGTTCTTAATTGGTAAATTAAGGCAGGAGTGGTTTTGAGATGAGGAAGAACGTTATTTTAATATTGCTTTTTCACAAATAAAATAAGGCTATCAAACACAGATTTTGTGTAGATAGCCTTATTTTTAATTATTTTCTTTCATAAAGAACCTTTTCTCTCCAGTCTTGATTCGGTGTATTTGTGATTTCGTTTATTAAAAAACGAATATTTTTTCTATCACCATTATCATTATTTGCTCGACCAGCACCAAGAATGCGGACTCCACCGAATATTGCAGAGAGTTGGCCGTTTGGCAAAGAGATAAGTGAGATTTTTTGGATATTATTATCGCTTGAATAAACAAGTTTAACGACATATGTTAAAATTTGGGACTTCACCGAAATAATCATGACTTTCATAATGATTTAATAACGGCAACCAGTTCATTCCTGATACAAATAATTGATTTTGGGAATCGTAAGATGTTTGTGCTTTTTCAATTGTCACTTTATTATTGATTGCATCCCCATCATCATTAGAAATGGTCTTAGAATCAATATGCACAATTGCATCACCAACTTCAAAACAGGAATCTGAGCTTATTGTCATCGAAGATATATGCCATTGAAGATGCCTGCTTATTAAACTTTCAATAATATTTTCAATAGCATGTTCAATTCTGTTAATCCTAGCTCCTGTAGGACTAGAACTAATTAATTTTTGGTTATTAATTTGAGTTAATATAGAACCTAAATTGCAACTAATATGTTTCTCTAGAATATCAAAATATTTTTTTTCTAAAGTAATTAAATCTGTGTTACTTAACAAATTCGAACAATTTACCATAAAACATGTATGGGGTAAGTTTGTGTTGTTTTTGAGTAAACTATGCTTCCTGCCTTTTGCTAAAATTTTGCAGTAAAAAACCCCATAACTGTTTAGTCACGTAAACAATTATGGGGAAGGTCATAAATATACTATATTTTCACTATACTGTTATAGTTTCTGAACTTTCAATTTGCTCTGCTATTTTTGTAGCAATTTGTTGCGCTAATAAAACTGGAACAGCATTTCCGATTTGTCGGTACATAGAATTAAGACTGCCAGTAAAAATAAAATCATTCGGGAATGATTGAAGAATCGCGCATTCGCGAGCAGAAAGTCTTCTTTGTTTATTAACGTGTATTTCCGGAGAAGTTGCTGTTATTGTATCACTAGGTCTATCCCAGTTTGTAATTCTAAGAGATTGCTCAAATTTAATTTCTTTCTCTATAAATGTAGTTACTTGTTCGTCGTATTTATCATCAAAACCTAATAATTTTTTTAATTCCCACCAATCAGAAGGTTTAGGTATACTACCGGATTTATTATCCTTTCTAAACCAGTGGCCAGCAGTATGGCGATAGCCGAAATGTTCATCTATTTTTTTAGTACTCCAACCAGACTTGCTTCGCCAATATTTTAAATAGTCACAGATCTCAGCTTGATCTACCTCGTATTTTCTGCCGAAGAATGTATCGTGAACTGTTGTAGAAGCGACATGATTATATATTTTTAGTCCATTTACTTCTGTATATTCTTTAGTTTTACCATTTTGAATTTCAACATCTGCTAAGAATCCTATTGCTTCTTCTACTGTAATATGGGGTAGTAAAGCTTTGTCAATTGAAAATAAATCGAAGCTATTCTTTGAAAAATCGGCATGTGTTGGTTCAGGGAAAATATTTTCGACTCCAATTCGGTTTCCAATTATAATTACACGCTCGCGAGCTTGTGGAACGCCATAATCTGCAGCATTTAATACACGGTAATCTACTTGATAGCCAATTTTCTTGAAATCTTCTACTATCATGTTGATTACTTGTCCATTTTGCATAGAGATTAATCCTTTTACATTTTCTGCTACGAAGAACTTTGGTTTTTTATCATTAATTATTCTTAGCATTTCTAGATATAGAAAGTTTCTTTCGTCTTCCATGCTTCGGCTAGTGTTTGCAATACTGAAGCCCTGGCAGGGAAAACCTCCAATAATTACATCGATTTCATAAGGAGAGCCTGGAATATCTTTAGAATCAACTTGTTTTATATCAACAAGGTCAATATGATCCCCTATATTTTTTTTATATGTGTTTACCGCATCCTTATTAAAATCACACGCCCAAAGAATATCATAACCGGAATTTTTAAAGCCTAAATCCATTCCGCCGGCGCCTGAAAATAAAGCGATTAGTTTTTTCTGTGTCATATATTTCATCCTTTTTCTATTTACTTTTTTATAATACCGTAAATTGACCGCAAATGCAAATTAGGCATCCTTGAAGTAGAGAGAAATAGAATGCACGGGAACTTATGTTCTATTATAGCTATCTTTTTAAAGATATTCAATATAAAAGGATTTCTCTTTTTATAAAGAAAATATAACGCATAGGTAAATGAAGGCTGTTATAAAGATTCCTTTTTGCTGTACAAGAGATCTTCAGGGCCAACTAATTCTTTGATATGTTTAATGCGATTGTAAATATCGCTAGGCATGTTTTCGTTCCAAAGGATAATTTTTAATCGGCTTTGGTTATTTAATAATTTAAATTTATTGCAGTCTTTATAATTAAATCGTATTTTGCCTGGATTCTTTCCGGCTACTAATGGTTCGTCTAGATAAACATTCTTCAAAATTCCATTAGGCATGCAAGTAAGGAGAATCATATGAATATTCCCGGATTTATCGTACAAAATACAAATAAAGTAAGTAAAGCATGGCTTTAATGTTCCGTTAGACTTTCTGTAAACTTTAGGTAAATTGCCTTTATACGGTCTATCTTCCTTTCCTCTGACTTTTATAAAACCTTCGTAGCTATTTTGGTTATTGCCAACGAAGATATTTTTAGTTATGTCCCCGATATTATCTGTTGTAACTGTTTTTATATCAATATGTACATATGCATTATAAGTCTCAAAAAACATATCAGATCCAATAGGAGATGAGTTGGGCTGTCCAAATTGATTAAAAAGCCAATAAAAAATTCGCTCAGATCCTACAGCAAAATCTGATGTTTCCTGCCCCAAATATTGCTCCCAATTTTCTCTTATCTCTTCTTTTGTCTGAAAACCATCCAACATTTTATCAAGATCAATACTTAAAACATGATATATTTGTTTTAAATACTCATTTTCCCAGAATTCAATATATTCGGGAGAGTTTATATCAAACATTTTCGGTTACCTCCTTAGTTATTACATACTAGATTATACTATTATAATAGTAATATTTTAAGTTAAATATTAAACTTTTATAGAAAGAGGGTGATACAATATTGCTACAAAAGAGAAAAAATTGGTAAGAGCTTTTTAGGTAACGAATGTTCAGTAAGGATAAAGGATGATGTTTTTTGGCGTACAGCTCCGAAGTAGGTAATGTAAATGTGGAAATTTTAAAAGAGAAATTAAATGTTGATAGAAAAGGTGCTGAAGTTGTTTTTCAAAACGAAGATCTTTTTATAATTTCTCCGTCTATTCAAAATGGCTCAAATTGGTTTGACCTAAGGATAACAAATCTTGAAAGATATTATTATAGCGGCAAAAAGGGTCTTTTGTTACTTCGTCATAACAAGCACTTCTTAATTGCTGATTTGAATGATTTCTCTGTTCAATTGATGAAAAAAGAAGATATGAGAACAACTTCAACTGGAGGAGAGCACTGGAAATTTAATATCCTTGTAATGCAGGATTTTTATACTGTATACAACCATAATAATAGAAATCTTTTATATAATATGAAATATTCTGAAGCAGGGAGTTTAAAAAAAGAGGTTGAAAAGTTACTAAGGTCTATTAAGCCTTTTAAATCTTTTTCAGAAGACGATGGTAATAATTGCATTAAAAAGTATGACTTAATTGATATTGATAACTCTCGGATGATAAATCACATTAACGTTTTTTTGAAGTCAAAGGGATTTTACTATTATGAGGATAACATTAAAAATTTGTATCTTACCTTGAGGACCAAACCCTTCGTCATCATTTCAGGAATCTCAGGAACAGGAAAAACAAAAATTGTTCAATTGTTCGCTGAGGCAATCGGTGCAACGGAAGAGAACAATCAGTTCAAGTTAATTCCGGTGCGTCCTGACTGGAGCGATAGTTCGGAACTGCTTGGTTATACAGACATCAAAGGGGATTTTGTTAAAGGTCCTTTAACGGAAATGCTGGAACATGCTCACCAAAACCCGAAAAAGCCGCATTTTGTATTATTGGATGAGATGAACCTGGCGCGGGTTGAATACTATTTTAGTGATGTGTTGAGTGTGATGGAGAGCAGAAAAAGAGTGGATGGGCAGATTACTTCTTCAACGCTTATTACCGTAGAAGAAGAGTCACTAACAATTCCAGGGAACTTATACATAATCGGAACAGTGAACATGGACGAAACAACGCATCCGTTTAGCAAGAAAGTGTTGGACCGTGCCAATACAATTGAATTCAATGAAATCAAGTTAATGAATTTTGGTTCCATAACAAACAGTGAGACGGTGGAGCCTGTACCTGTTTCAAATGAAGTCTTGGAATCTTCGTTCATTCATTTAATAGATGCCTTTGCTTCTCATGAGAAGCTTATTCGTGACGTCTCCGAGAAGCTTGAAAAAATAAACGAATACCTTATACCCATCCATGCCCAAGTCGGATACCGTGTACGCGATGAGATTTGTTTCTATATGGCACATAATGAAGAGGGCGGCCAATTGCTTTCGCCGGATGATGCGATGGATTTTTGTATTATGCAGAAGATATTGCCGCGCATTGGTGGGATGGAAGCTGTTGTAAGACCTGTATTGAATAACTTAAAGGAAGAGTTGAGTTCATATCCTCGATGCACAAAGAAAATTGAGGAAATGTTGGGAAGGTTGGATGTCGATGGATTCACGTCATTCTGGATTTCTTAAAGGGATTCAACTGCTAACGATCGAGACAGTGGATTTAAAGTTGGCTATAGCGGGGAATCTCGACTTGCAAAGATACAATGAGGACAGCTATAAATCTTTTATTGAAGATAAAGAAGCTATGTATTTTAGCTGTTCAGAGGAAGCGATGGTTCAAATATTTGATGTTGGAACACAGCAACTTGTAGAAGCGAATGGGCAACCATTTTTGCCTATCTTCTTTGAAAATGGCAAGTATGAATTGCAAGTACAGCCCAAAGATGATGAAGCCATTAAATTCTGGCATGAATACGAAGGGTTTCGAAATGCCATCCATCCATTTCTTAATACCAAAGCACTGACTGGAACATTGCATTTTCAAAATGAAGTGGGGTTTAGCAATTTTGAAATCAGAGATGGGCAGGATAAAACCCTATTATCAGTAATAATCGAAGTTTACCCTACAAAACTGGACTACAAAAAGGATTATCGGGCTTTATTGGATGAAGTAACTGAGGAAGTCTATAATCTGGCTTATGCTTTTATTAAAAGAACTTATTTGTATGGTTCTGTTGAGATTTATAAGGAACCAACTGGTGTAGAGTTTTATCGATTGCTTGAGAAGCATTTCGAAGAATATATGAAAGCAATACATCTAATTGAGCAGCGGCCGCATCGCCGTTTAGTCACCATTCATGAAGAAGTACGAGGAGATCGCTTGAGAAAGCAAGACAGCAGGGGGCGTGCTTTCTTAAGAAAGAATGCCAATCTGTTTGTTGAAGTGGAAAAAGGCATTCCTATCAATGGCACCCAAATGCTGCCTGGTAAAGGACTGTTAATCAAAAAGATTCATACAAACGATACTCATGAAAACCGTTATGTGAAAATGACGTTAACGCGTCTTTATGCAAGAATTGAAGCTCTTTATCAAGCCATAAATTCTATATCCAATAAAAGATTTGAAAAGGTCCCAGATCCGGAAATACTGTCTACTTTACAACGAATGAAAAGCCAGCTGGAACAAAAAATTAAAATGCCTTTCTGGCGAAGCATCGGCAAATTGGATCGTTCCGTCATTAGTTTGGTCATGCAAATGGCAGCGGGCTACCGGGACGTCTACCAAATATTCGGAATCCTATCAAAAGGGATTATCTTGCAGGGTGAGCTATATAAAATGTCCATTAAGGATATTGCCACGCTGTATGAATATTGGACATTTATTAAGCTAGGTAAAATTCTGAATGCAAAGTGCGAACAAATTTCCCAAGATATCATTAAGGTGTCAAGTGATGGGCTGGTTGTGAATTTGAATCAAAATAGTGGAGCGAAAAGGGTGTTTCGGAATTACGAAACGGGTGAAATCATCCTTCTTCAGTATCAATATACAACCAAAAAGAAAATTACCGTGAATCAAAAACCCGATACAATGTTAAGTATCGAAAAGCTTGGACGGGATTATCATTACCAATATATCTTTGATGCAAAATATCGAATCAACCTCAACGATGAAAATAAGAATGGTCCAGGTCCTATGGAGGATGACATCAATACAATGCACCGCTATCGGGATGCAATTGTAGCTGAAAGCGATGGTGTTTTCGAGCGGACTGCTTTTGGAGCGTATGTATTATTTCCTTGGAATGATACGGACCGTTATCAAGAACATGATTTATATAAAAGTATCGAAAAAGTAAATATTGGCGGGCTGCCATTCCTTCCTCACGCAACGGATTTGGTGGAGGCTATTATCGATAATCTATTAAATAAAAGCGCGGATGAATTGCAGGAGGAGGGGATTCTGCCAATAGGAACAAAAGAGTTCCTATATGAAACCAAAGTTGATTATGTGCTCATTCTTCCTATGAATGGCAATCTGGAAAAAGTACTTCTAGAAAGAAGAATCCAAGTGCCGAAGGATTCTCTTCCTGAACAATGGAAGTCTGCGAAAAAAATTGCCTTATTTACTTCTGAAGGGATTCGAGAAGAAGGTAATATTGTGAAGGTGGAACGGAAAGGTAAACACCTTTTGTTTCAGGTAGAATCCTGGGCCTCGAAAATAGATATAATTCAATCGGATGGATATGTACTCAAAGAACCGATTTTGGTGGAAGAGCATGTATATAACGATTCTAATAATGTTCCTGAACTATTTATTTCATCTGACGAAAAACGCCAACTTTGGTTGATGCTAAAAGGGAAATCTAGTGATGTTATGCTAGAACTAGATTCGAAAGTGGTGAACCGTAATAGTAAAGTTAGATCCTTCCTTCTTGGTGAACATGAGTTTGTTTGGACTAAAAATAATCTGCTTCATTTATATAGAGATTATATTGAGGAGATTTCAATTAGTGAGTTAAAACATAATTCCTTTAAAGTTTTAAATGAGCTAGCAGCCAAACTCTAAAGCTAGCTCAATTTTTTTAAAATCGAGGTGACCCAATGGAACGGTTAAGACAGACAAAATACGAGTATGAACGACTAAGAGCAGACTATGAACATGATGAGGATAGAATCGGCAGGCAGGCCATTAAACAAAGAGAGAAGGCTTTGCGTGATCAGTTTAGGGAAATCATTCAGCATGATAAGAAAAATGCGGAAGTTCATTATCGGTACGGGTATTTTTGGATGGAAAAGGGCGAGTACCTGAACGCCATAACTAATTTTGAAAAAGCGCTCAGAAAAAATGATAGTAGCAATGTTACTTTTCCTTTAGAAAAAGCCCAGGAAATCAAGGCGCATATGTTTATCGGCTATTGTGCAGGTCAACTTGTGAAACATAGTTTGGCAAAAGTGAATGAACTGAACGTGGAAGAAGCTCAATTTGATTTTGGGGAGATTGAAGGAAAGTCATTGGATGAAGTGCTGGATATGCTGAAATATCAATCCGAACATTATTTGGCTTTCCATAATGGAGAAAAGCGTTCCTTAAGTCTTGAAGAGTATTTGAAATTTAAAGCTGGAGACTATGGAGATGTTATCTTAATCAGCTTTATCGAATCGGAAGTGTTTATAAAAGTTGGGCCACATAATCCAAAAGCTTTGAACGTCGGTCTAGGTGAAAAGCTGCGTCTTATATTAGAGAAAATATTAAAGAATGGTGTCATTACCTATGATGATTTTAGAATGGAGTATCCTAACGCAAACTGGCGGGCGGTTAATCAAACGATGACCAGGATTAATCAAAGAGTACGGGAAAGTGGGTTGCGAATTCTAGAAATACCTGAAGGAACTTTTCAAGAGCGTTATCCACAAAAGATACAACTTGCCGCAACCAACTATATCGTCGTCTTCCGCCAAAGCGATTTCGCGGAGTAAAATCAAAGCAGCGCTTCGAGCCTGCTTTTTTAGGTTCTTCTCCAAAACGCTGTCGTACCAGGCTTTCCAGCTGAGACAAAGATTGTCTCAGCTCTCCTTTATACTTCGATTATAGAGTTCCACAAGGGAACAAGGAAAAGGAGAGGGTTTTGGATGGCAACAGTTTCAGTAATGGAGTTAATGACACGTTATGGGTTTGTATTGGAAATGGAAGAGGGAAATTGCCGCTTGAAAAATTCCAACGAGGAAAACGAAAAGCATTATGCTGATGTGGTTAACATGTTGGCGGAGCGCGGCATCTCGTTGGTGGATGAGATGCTGGAGTCAGATTTTATTGAAATACTGGAAAGCTTATTTGAATCAACAGGGGAAATGCTTTTCTCGCCCGAGGAACTGGCCATTCACACGGTGGATCTCTATGTTCGTGGGTTGGTGATGCAGCTCAATCGGTTAGGACTGGCAACGACGTTTAGTTGTGATGGCCATGATGCAAGAAATGCGAAAATTTTCTTCAGCACTATCGAGGGGGCCAAAGAAGCGCAAACGGTTTTGCAGCATGCGGGCTTGGCGAGTCACCGAAACAACCTTGGTTTAGTATTTCGGGTGAATCGCGAGGAGCTTCCATTATTTGCAGGCCGATTAGCGAACATCACCAGTGAAGAAGTAGATGAATTATGGGAAAAAGCCAACCCGCTCATGAAAAAGCCCGACTTTTATTCTTTATTGGAAGAATTGCTTTCAATTTATGGTGTTAGTGGGGAAGAAGAGACGATTCGCGAGTTTGTGGTCAGTCAGTTAAAGCAACATGTTGATTATCTGGAAGTAGACCATTATGGGAATGTATTGGCGCAAGTGCGAAAAGGGAATGGGCCGACTGTTTTGCTGAATGCGCATTTGGATACGGTGGATTATTTCATGGATGGGCGCAAAATCCTTAAAAACGGGTCGATTTGGTCCTCGAGCGAAGGTGTATTGGGGGCAGATGATCGTGCCGGGGTTTGTGTGTTGCTTGCGGTCGCGAAAAGCCTGGAAAATAGTGCTTTTCAGGGGACAGTGAAATTTGCCTTTACCGTGGAAGAGGAAATTGGCTTGGTTGGAGCGAAGCGAGTAGCAAAATCGTTTCTATGGGATGTAGATATGGCCTTTGTTGTAGACCGGAGAGGGACGGGGGACATCGTTACTTCCTGCGGCGGGTATATTCCTTTTTGTTCAGACAGCTTTGCAAGAAAAGTTGAACAGATCGGCCATCGTGTGCACCGAAACCGCTGGCATGCAGTAAAAGGAGGCAGCAGTGATACCCGCATTTGGGCAGAACAGGGAATCAACAGCATTAACCTTTCCGTCGGCTACCAACATGAACATACCGAGTACGAAACGGTTGATATTGAAGCAACCTATGGAACGTATGAATTGGTTGCACAGTTATTGGAGGAAAGCCGCACTTTAACGAAAAGACAGCTGGAACAGCGAATCCGTAACCGCGCAACAACAGAACGTTGTGAAAAAATTAAATAGGAATAAAAGGGCAGCTATTTGTTGCAGATTGGCTGATTGTGTATGGTCTTCCTAGTGATTGTAATGGTAAATAAGCATAAACTAAAAAGGACTACTTGATGTTGGTGCATCAAGTAGTCGAATAGTAAGTCGGTCCCTTTAAAGGGATTGACTGTGCTCTCCATGCAATTTTTCAAACTAGAAAGACCACTTGATAAAGGAGATTTCAATCAGTCACTTTATTTTACTAAGGTAATGATACGTTCTCCCATCTCCGGAAAATCAATAAACGGGTTCCGATTGCCTTGAAGTTCTTGGATTGCAAGGTTGCGGTGCTTTTCATAGATGGATACCGGAAATGTTTGATGCCATTTTAGCAATAAGGAGACATTCGCTTGTTCTTTTTTTATTGTATTTGGATAGCGAATGAGGAAATAGAGTGTTGCTCTGGCAACGATTCCTTTGCCGTATTCTGGTTCGAATTTATGTTCTTCAGCCTTCCCGCAGCCATCCTTAATCCCTAAAATCAATCCTTCAGGGTTATAATCGCCGAAATCGTAGTAAGGATAGTTGCTCCGACTGCTATTGCAGGTGGGTTCACAGGCAAATAGATGATGCAAGTCGCCTCGCATCGGTTCCTCTTTATCGAACCATGATTGAGGCACTACATGTTCACAGTTAAAAAGTTGATCCGAAAAGATGCTGATTAATCCTTTTGCTTGCATTTCGTGGAGCTGAATGTCCTCCTCTATGACAGAAAGAGGGTCCATCTTTTTTCCGGAATAAAGGCTTTTTAATGAACCGTTTTCCTGCAAATCTACCCAAGGGTACACGTATCGGTGCGGTGTGTAGGTTAAGTGATCCGTATGTGTTTTTTCAAGCAATGTGTGAAGGCTGTCTGAAAGATTGGCATCTGTGAATGAAATGTTCTGATAGTATTGATGCCTGGTTTCCTTATCTTTCTTTTCATCATAATAAGGTCGATTTTCCTTGAATTTTAAAAAGTCTGCCTTGGCCGATTCCCATTCACCATATAGCAATTCAAGCTTTTCCATTTATATTTTCAACAGCTGTGCAGCTAATTTGTGGTTGAACACATCAGACAAGTATTCCTCTGCTGCTAAGTACAGTAATCCGTTGCCTTCAAATTTTGGGGAGAACCCTAAAGAAACCGTTCTCTTGATTAATTGTGCATATAGTTCGTCTTCTGTCAGATTGCGCTCAAATTTTTTATTGGCAATTTCTTTTATGAGGGCAAGGGCACCGGAAACATGTGGCGTTGCCATTGACGTTCCGCTTAGTTTTGCATAAGTTCCATTTAAATACGTTGAAAGGATTTCTTCGCCAGGGGCTACTAAGTCGACTTCATTATTCGAATTTGAAAATTTAGAAGAATGGCGCAGCAGATTAACCGATCCGACGCTGATGACTTCATTGTAGCAGCCAGGATAGCCTAATTCATCTGAAGAACTCTGCCCATCGCCCTCGTTTCCAGCAGCGCAAACTACTAGAATTTGATTTGCAATTGCATTTTGAATAGCTTGACGCAACTCAGGTACATCCACAGAACCGCCGAGGCTCATGGAGATGATATCCACCCTCTGTTCAACTGCATAGTTAATTCCATTGATGATCCAGTCGTATTGGCCTGATCCGGCTTTGTTAAGTACCTTTACGATTAATAAATTTGCTTCAGGTGCGACACCAACTACTCCTGTACCGTTATGGATGGCAGCGATTGTGCCGGCCACGTGGGTTCCATGGCCATTATAATCAGTGTATACATCAGGTTTTCCATGATCATCATCAGTGAAATTTCGTCCGCCGATAATACGTCCATTCAGATCAGGATGGGTGACGTCGCATCCTGTGTCCAATATCGCAACGGTGATTCCTTTGCCTTTAGAATTCTCCCAAATTTTTGGTGCTGCTATAAGCTCAATACCCTTTGGAACCTCAGACACCTCTTCGAACACGGCATTCACTTGATACGGAATTAAATGTAACTTTTGCTCCATTTGTATCCCTCCTGAGAGATTTAAGTTTCAAGTGTATTCCTGGAAGTTATTAATAGTTTAACAATTCCGAATTCTCATAAACAGTTACGATAGATGTGTTTTTATTGAAATGGTTTATATTTGAAGATTGGCTATTAGTGAAGTCTTCCTTTGTTATCAGAATGGAAATTTTGTATAATAGATAATGAATCAACATAAATTAAAAAGGACTACTTGATATTGCTGTATCAAGTAGTCAAAAATAATAGTCGGACCCTTTAATGTGGTTGGCTGACTGGATTGTAT
>NZ_QWEI01000007.1 GCF_003515775.1 Ureibacillus yapensis
CCAATTGAGCTACGGGCGCATATCCGAATGTGCTGCTTGGTGCGGCCGAGAGGACTTGAACCTCCACGGGGTTGCCCCCACTAGGCCCTCAACCTAGCGCGTCTGCCATTCCGCCACGACCGCATTCAATGAAGACTTTTATAAGTATATAACTTTTTTAAGTTATTGTCAATAAAAAACTGGTGAGCCATGAAGGACTTGAACCTTCGACCCTCTGATTAAAAGTCAGATGCTCTACCACTGAGCTAATGGCTCAAATAAATGGCTGGGGTACCAGGATTCGAACCTGGGCATGACGGAATCAAAATCCGCTGCCTTACCGCTTGGCTATACCCCAACAATGGCGGTCCCGACCGGGATCGAACCGGCGATCTCCTGCGTGACAGGCAGGCATGTTAACCGCTACACCACGGGACCAAATTGCAAACCAATTTACTTGTTTTATTATAGAATAAAATAATAAGTGGTGACCCGTACGGGATTCGAACCCGTGTTACCGCCGTGAAAGGGCGGTGTCTTAACCACTTGACCAACGGGCCATGGCTCCGAAGGTAGGACTCGAACCTACGACCAACCGGTTAACAGCCGGTTGCTCTACCACTGAGCTACTTCGGAATGTTTCGCGACTTATCTTGTCGACTTTTACTATTATAGAGATAGTTTTAAATAAAGTCAACACTTTTAACAAAAGTTTTTTCATCATTTCTTAAAAGGCTTAGAAATCCTTATTTATCAAGGCTTTCTAGCAGATAAAATGTTGCAGCTAAAATAGAATGGTCAATTTTTTTAAGAAAAATACGTCCTTTTTTCATAATTCTACATTCCATTCAATTAGTTGTCCCCTGCATTTACCGCAACGATATTTCTGGAGGTTCATCCTTCTCTTTCTTGGGTACCTTTGTTTGCATTGCTTGCACTCGTAGATATATTGCTTAGCATTTGTCTGCCTTTTGTTTTCTTCGATTGTTGAACAAAAGCGTGGGGCTCCAACTTTTTTTAGAAGTGCCCGGAAATCCGCATCACGGTGTTTATATCCCATTCCTCTTATATGAAGGTGATAGTGGCATAGTTCGTGCAGTATGATGCCGCGCAATTCACCAATCCCAAAGATTTCGTATGACTTTTTATTAAACTCAATATTATGGCTTCTTAGCAGATATCGTCCACCAGTCGTCCGCAATCGATTATTGAAATAAGCTTTATGTAAAAAGGGCTGTCCGAAATATTGCTGCGAGAGTTCTTCCACCAATAGCTGAAGTTGTTGATCCGTCATTTAAATCCCCCCAAGCAATAATCTATCATATAATACAAAACAGTTCATAGCGAAGAAAAAACACCTTGGCAATGGACCAAAGTGTTTCTTCGCTACTATAGAATTTATTGTATCAGTTCTACTTGTTTTTCCGGAGCAATCATCGTGAGAGAAATACGGCCTTTATTAACTTCCACTTTATCGACCCAGACAGTTACAATATCGCCCAATGAAACTACCTCTAGAGGGTGCTTGACACGACGTTTTTGCAGTTTTGAGATATGGACAAGCCCATCTTGTTTTACTCCTACGTCTACAAAGGCACCAAAATCAACGACATTTCGAACAGTTCCCTGCAATTCCATTCCCACCTGCAAGTCTTCCATCTTTAAAATATCCGTCTTTAACAATGGCTGCGGGAAAGCGTCACGGGGATCTCGACCTGGCTTTATCAAAGCATCTACAATATCTTTTACCGTAACGTCTCCAACACTTAGCTGCTGGCTTAAAGCGGCGATATCGACAGAAGCAAGGGCTTCTTCACATTGCTTGGACCCAACATCCTTTTTGGATAAGCCAACATACGTTAAGATTTCTTCAGCTAATTTGTAGCTTTCCGGGTGGATTCCTGTTGCGTCCAATGGATTTTTGGCTTCTGGAATCCGCAAGAATCCAATGGCTTGTTCATAAGTTTTTGCCCCTAGTCGAGGAATTTTCTTCAATTGTGCTCGTGAAGTAAATCTTCCCCCTTCGCTTCGGGCATTTACGATGTTTTCCGCTACCGTTTTCGACAAACCGGATACATATTGCAATAAAGAAGAAGAAGCTGTATTAACATCTACCCCAACTTGGTTAACTGCTGTTTCTACGATAAATGTCAAAGACTCGGCCAATTTCTTTTGGGAAACATCATGTTGATATTGACCAACACCTACCGCTTTGGGCTCAATCTTAACAAGTTCAGATAATGGATCCTGCAAACGACGCGCAATCGAGACTGCACTTCTTTGTTCTACTTGCAAATCCGGAAACTCATTACGAGCCACTTCTGAAGCCGAATAAACGGATGCCCCCGCTTCGTTCACAATCACATAGGCCACATCATTCTCGACTTCCTTTAGGACATCGGCAATAAACTGTTCTGTTTCGCGTGATGCTGTGCCGTTGCCGATTGCAATGATTGAAATCGGATATTTATTTAATATAGCTTTTACCGCTGCTTTGGATTTAGCAACATCCGGTTTTGGCGGATGTGGGTAAATGGCCGTTACTTCCAGCATTTTACCGGTTTCATCGACTACAGCCAATTTACAACCCGTTCTGTAGGCGGGGTCTACACCCAGCACCATTTTGCCGCGCATAGGCGGCTGCAATAGAAGGCTCTTTAAATTTTCGGCAAAAATATGAATGGCTTGCGCTTCTGCTTTTTCCGTTAGTTCATTCCGCAATTCCCGTTCGATTGAAGGCTGAATTAAACGTTTATATCCATCCTCTATCGCTTCTCTGACATATGGAATGGCAGGGGAATCGGATTTCATGGGAATCCACGTTTTTTCCATGATTTGCAGAACTTTATCCAAAGGTACTTGAATGGACACTTTTAGAATGTCTTCCTTTTCACCGCGATTAATCGCCAATATACGATGTGGGACAATGTGTTTGACCGGTTCTTCGTATTCATAGTACATTTCAAACACTTTCTTCTCGTCTTTTTCTTCATCTTTTACCGAAGTAGCGATTTTCCCCTCTCTCCATGAAAACTTGCGAAGTTGATCACGTACCGCTGCGTCATCGGCAAATCTTTCGGCCAGAATATCTTGTGCACCGGAGATAGCCTCCTCCACCGTTTCAACGCCTTTTTCATTATCCAAATAAGAAGAAGCCATATTCTCAATGTCTTCATGCGGAAAACTCATTAAAGCCTCAGCTAAAGGCTCCAGCCCCTTCTCTTTTGCTATCGTTGCTTTAGTTCGGCGCTTTTGCTTGAAAGGTCTATATAAATCTTCCACTCGTTGCAATACAGTGGCTGCTTGAATCGATGCTTGCAACTCTTCAGTCAACTTTCCTTGCTCATCAATTAACCGAGTTACTTCTTCTTTTCTTTGTTCCAATTGTTGTATGTAGTGATAGCGGTCTTCAACTGATTTTATTTGCACTTCATCCAAGGAACCTGTTGCTTCTTTTCGGTAGCGGGCAATAAAGGGTACGGTATTCCCATCTTCCAATAATTTAATGACCGCTTCTGCCTGATGCGGTTTCACATTTGTATCGCTTGCAATCATTTGCAGCATTTTTTTTGCTTCCATCATTCCACTGCCTTTCCAAGTTACATCTATTTCATATTTTAACACTCCCTGCTTATTATCTTCTATTCCGGACCCTGCCAATCCTTTTCAGCAACTCTTCTTAAACAAAAAGAACCCATCCTGAAAATCGACCTTTCAGAATGGGTACTTTATATTTTCACGCTTGCAATAGTGGAAATTCCATGGAACTTTGACACACAGTGTTTGATGATTTTATTTCTATGTAATAGAATCTTCAAAGCTGTTCCAAAACACTGTCAGCTGTAATGGCCTCTTGCAGCTTTTTAATTGCTTTTCTTTGTATCCGAGAAACATGCATTTGAGAAATCCCTAATCTTTCCCCAGCTTCTTTTTGGCTGAGCTGGTCATAATATGTCAATTTCAAAATTTCTTTTTCACGTTCTTCCAATACTTCCAGTGCTTCACTAACAACAATTCGACGATTGGTTCTTTCATAGCCTTCATCTTCTTTACCAATTACATCCATCAACGTTACCGTACCGCCATCTGCATCCGCCTCGATAGAATGGTCCATTGAAAGGGCATGGTAGCTTTTGCTCATTTCCATTGCCTCTAACACATCTTCTTCTTCCACCTCTAAATACTGGGCAATTTCCGCGATGGAAGGTGAGTATTGAAGTTGTGTTGTTAAAACTTCAGCAGCGGATTTGATTTTTGGACCTAGTTCCTTGATGCGTCTAGGTACATGAACGTCCCAAGTTTTGTCACGCAAAAACCGCTTGATTTCTCCGACAATCGTTGGAACGGCAAAAGCCTCGAAACTTTTCCCCAAGGATGTATCAAAACGTCTAACTGCTCCCAGTAATCCAAGCATTCCTACTTGTACAATATCTTCATGATTGGACTTGCCGTAAGAATACTTTTTCGCTATGGATTCAACCAAATTCTTATAATGAAGAACTAATTGATCCAGAGCCGAAGAATCTTCCTTTTGCTGATATTCGTCAATCAGCTTCAAAATATCTTCGGCTGAACTTCGATTATGTGGTGATTGATTGGACATTTGAATTCACCTGCTCTCTCGTGACATACTTTGTCATGAAAACAGTGACTCCACCTTCATTGTTGTTCACTCTTACCTCGTCCATTAACGTTTCCATTAAGTAGAGGCCAAGTCCGCCTTCACGTAATAACGCAACATTTTCATTTTCTTGGTAAGGTCCGATTTGCGATTTTACTTCTTGAAAATCGAAACTAGTGCCATAATCGGAGACCATTACTTCGATTTTGTCATGATATAATGCGTTACCAATTACAATTTCTCCTTCCTCATGATCTTTATAAGCATGTTGAACCACATTTGTCACAGCTTCACTTACAGCTATCTTTAAATCTTCAATTTCGTCATATGAAAAGCCCACTCGCGATGCCAAGCCAGAAACCGTTAATCTAATTACGCTAACGTATTGCGGCTTCGCTGGAACTCTAATCTCAATATAATCAAATGCTCGCATTTGTTGCCCCACCCTTTTCTATCTCCATTAATTCACTCAGGCCTGTAATTTCAAACAATCTAGTTAGTCGTCCAGAAAGGTTGACCAATTTCAAGGCAGCGTTCTCTTTCACAACTTTCTTATAAAAGGCAACAAATACTCCCAGACCAGTACTATCCATATAATTAACGTTTGATAAATCCAACTCTATTGTTAATCCCTCGGATAAATTAATCACTTCCAGTTCTTCCCTTAATACCGGAGCTGTGTAAGTATCGATCTCTCCTTCAATAAACCCTACCAATAAATCTCCATCTTCACGAAACTGTATATTAACGTTCATTTAGGGCACCTCCATAATTGCTATTCGATATATTCCCCTTTTTAAAAAGCTTAAACCTATCTCTTTAAAAAAGTTTATTTTTTTTTATTATAACGACCGTAAAATCATCGTACAATTTAAAATCTTGCAGTTTGAGCAGCTCTTGGTATATAGTATTGCACATTTCCTGGGCATTTAAATGTTGAAATGATAGAGCGAGTTCTTTTATTTTTTCCCGCGCATCAAATCCTTCGTTTTTACGAAAGTCCGTTACGCCATCTGTCATGATGATGATAAAATCATTTTCCTTCAGTTCGAGTTCTTGCTGTGAATATTTTACTTCCGGTAAAATGCCGAGAAGTAAGCCTTTTGCTTCCAAGTCATAAAAAGTATGTTCTGCAGCATTATAATATAAGGATGGTTCATGGCCGGCAGAACTCCACGTAAAAATATTTGAATGAAGATTATATCGCGCATAGAAAAGCGAGACAAACATACTGTCATCCACACTTTTTTCGATTAGTTGATTTAATACTTCCAGTACATAGGAAGGATTGCTGTTTGCGTACTCCAAAGTATCCAAGCCATATTTCACCATCGACATGCAAAGCGCGGCCGGTACTCCTTTTCCGACCACATCCGTAACGGCAACGCCCAAGTAATTCGCGGAATCATACTTAAAGTGCACATAATCCCCATTCATTTTGCGTAGGGGAACGGAGATCATTCCGATATCTGTACATTTGGTTTTCGGCACTTCATTTTCCAGCAATTGATTTTGGATTTGCGCTGCAATATCCATCTCAATCCGCATTTCTTCTTGTTTTACCAGCAAACTTTGATGCTCCTTCACTTTCAAGCCATAGTGCACCATTACTTCAATCAAAAAATCATAGGCATGTATGACGGTCTCCGGCAATTCCCCATAAAACTCTTCGAGCGCTTGCTTGTGAATGCTTATTACATCTTCCGGGGAAACATTTTTCTGGATCATTTGCTTGATTAAGTTTTGCCCGATATATAAATCGCTTTCATTTTGATTACATATATAATCTGATAAAATTTGTTTATACAGCTTTTTTAATTGTTGCAATCAAAACACTTCCTAACTTAGCCATTTAACAATCTTTACGATTGTCCCTTTTCCAATTTCCGACTCTATGTTAATGGAGTCTACCAATCTCTTTACAGCAGGAAGTCCAGCCCCGGTACTTGTCGGCGAATGCTCTCCTTCCAGCACCTTTTGGACATCACCGATTCCTTGCCCCTTATCAATTGAGGTTATCGCAATGCCTTTTATCCCTTCCCTTATTGTTTCTTCTATTACAATCTTCCCTGTCTGGGCATAGAAAAATATATTTTTAGCCAATTCGCCAATAGCTGTTGTAATCCTTGCTTGATCAACTTTGTCGAACCCAATTCTTTTCGCTTCATTTCGACCTAATTTACGTGCAGTTATAATATCTAATTCTGTTATAATCTCAATGGTCTTCTTATTCATCACTGCACCCCCCCAATGATAAAAAGTTTTCTTGTAATTTACCGATTCTGAATATACCTAGATAACACTACTATACCGATTGTATACATTAACTTCAAATGGCGGAGTTAAATATTCAAACTTTTCAACCAATAATCCTATTTTTTACCAAAACTTCTTATGCCTTTTGGCGTATAAAAAAAAGAAATGACCCAAAAGATTCTCTTGGGTCATTTCATATCAATTATGTATTAAAATTTCATTAAACCTAAGCTTATTTCCAATGCGACATCAACTTTTTCCATAAGTTCATCGTCTAATTGGGTAATACGGTCCGTCAGCCTTGACTTATCTATCGTACGCACTTGTTCAAGCAAAATTACCGAATTACGTTCGAATCCATACTTTTTCGCATCGATTTCGACGTGAGTTGGCAATTTTGCTTTTTGAATTTGTGCAGTAATCGCCGCGATGATTACAGTTGGGCTAAAACGATTACCGATATCGTTCTGAAGGATTAATACAGGCCTTGTACCGCCTTGTTCGGATCCCACCACTGGTGACAGATCCGCAAAAAAGACGTCCCCTCTTTTCACAATCAAAATGTCATCCCCCGCTTACGAGACGCTCTACCATATGTTCCGCTTCATACTCTGCATGTAGACATTCGCTACAAATAGTCAGGTTGATTTGCGACATTTCCACATAGCCTTTCATTAAAGCTTCCCGTATTTGATTTGGTTGCTTGTGCGTAGATAATCTGCGAGATGAAATATAAACAAAATTTTCATTTTCTCGAGATTTTTGCTCAAGTGTATTAAATGCTTTCAACATTTCTTGAGGAAGTTCTAACACTTCCTTTACCTCTTCTACTTTTTTCGCGTACAAAACAAGCACCTCCACAAAAACCGTACCATTCAAATTCTTTTCTAATTCTATCACCGAAATGAGTAGATGAAAAGATGATTATTAAAAATTATGGCTATCTATGTAGTTTTTTCGGTTTTTGGTGAAGATTTTGTCGCAAATTATTATTTAGTAGATTCGGGGAACTCTAGCTGTGATGATACAAGGAACTTCGTAGTTAATTGTATCTGCTTTCGTTGCCCATTCGTCAATTGTAATTTCTTCGTTTTTTTGTTTTCCGATTAAAATTACTTTTTCACCTATATTATATGCACTCGGTAACAATATCATACATTGGTCCATACAAATTCTTCCGATGATTGGTACACGTATTCCATCTATTAAAACCTGTTGGCCACTATACTTTCGAATGATTCCGTCAGCATAGCCAATGGGAATTGTTCCTATGTACGACGGTTCCTCGGCAGTAAAAGCTGCTCCATAACCAACCGATTCACCAGGCTGGATTTTCTTTACTTCAATGAGCTCTGTTTCCAAAGAAAATGCAGGCTCTAAAGGAAACGGTAATTTGGTTTTTACATAGGTGGAGGGTGCAAGACCATACATCGAAATTCCAAACCGGACTGCATCATAGTAAACCGACGGATCTTTCATCAACATGGCAGCCGTATTGGCGGCATGTACCAGTCGCGGTTTTTCAGGCAAAGAACTTATAAATTCTTCAAACTTGGCAGCTTGATAATCAAAGTACTGACTATCTTCCTCATCTGCAGTTGCAAAGTGTGTAAACACTCCATCGACCAATAAATTCGAAGAAGAGTTGATTTGTTGATATAGGTTATGAAAATCACCTATCCTCTTAACCCCAATTCTCCCCATACCTGTGTCGATTTTTATGTGCACTTTTATAGGCTGCGAAAGTGCCAAAGTGTTTACTTGTTCTACCCAATCCGATGAATAGACAGTTAAAATAATATTTTCGGATGCTGCATATGGTGCAAATGAAACTGGAGCATAACCCAAGACCAGAATGTCAATGTCATGGAAATATTGGCGAAGATGAAGCGCTTCGTCCGGTGTTGCCACCGCCAACATGGTCGCTCCGGATTGGATAGCCGCTCCGGCAACTTCCACATCCCCATGTCCATAAGCATTTGCCTTCACAACAGCAATAATTTGCACACCAGGTTTTAAGTATTCTTTTAAACGTCTTACATTATTTCGAATTGCCTCTAAATCTATGATCGCTTTTGTTGGACGGAAGTAGTTATTGTTTTGCATTTCAGGTATTCCCTCTTTTACTGATATTAAACTTCAATTAATTGGCATTTATAATATTTATTTTATTTTTTATTTCTATGATTGTCCATCATAAACCTATAAAGCGTTAGATAAGATGTTGGCTTGGGAAGTGCCACTCGTCCACTTCCCAGCCATCTGATCAAAAGCGCAAGCGCCCTGGTTAGCCTCGCGCCAACGAAAACGCAACGTCCTGCCCCTGCGATTACTCGTCGCACACTGTCAAATTTATTTCAATCCACCCGTTGTAACTGAGGCAGCAACTTCCATCATTTCTTCTTGCGTTAAATTATCGGAGGCGATAAAGAAGGATAAACCATCTTTTTCCCAGCTGATTGAGTTTTCAGTAATCGCGCCGATTGTAAATCCTAAATCTGCTGGATCGCCCGGAGCATAAACCGGAAGCGTCGAGTTTTCTTCATAAACGATTGGCTGTTGAACAAGCGTGAATGATTTCTCGCCTTCGAACGTCAGAATTCTCCGTTCTACTCCGTCATTCAAGACCGCTTCCTCGTCTACCAGTTTTGTATTATCCCAATTTAATGAAGGATAGTATGTCTGGAACTCGGTAGTCGCTACTTCTGCGCTTGCACTGGCTTTTTCATCTCCATTGGAAGGCGAGAAGTTCTCAACTGCATATTCACTCTCTTTATGCTGCATGCCAAGATCAATATTCTTGAATGAAATCAACATTTGCTCTTCTTGCGCTTCATTTAAAACAGATACTGAAGTTGGAAGCATCGTTTTCTTATTCACAACGATTTTTTGTGTAGGCATAATGCTTTTGTGATTATTTCTTGTAGCTGCCGTGAAGACATAATTCTTCTCGTCTTCTTCCATCGTCACATTACTATCGGCCAATAAGTCTTCTGCCAAAGCGCCAATGAGGTAGGCTTGGCTATTTTGTTTCGGCCATTCGCTTTGGAACTTGTACGTTTTTCTTAATGAAGGTGTTACTACAAATACCCCTTCTTTATTGCGGATAATCATTTGAGTGACATCTTCACCCTGCTGCGTAACTTTCACTCGGTAAAATTCCGGATTCGTATGCCATACGTTTACATCATAGATTCTTGGTTCAGCACCAGTCTTGATTTCCATTGTGGCATCTAGTTCATATCCTTTTACATCGTTCCACTTATCATTAAGATTTTGCAGAACATCCTCCTGTGAATCCTCCCCACAAGCTGCAAGCATTAGCACACCTAACAACAAGACAAATACTAAGGTTAATTTCTGTCGCAAAACTCCATCCTTTCTTCTACTTTCAGCTCTGATGTCAAAATATATGAGCGAAAAACTAACTTTATGCTATCGATTTTGGACAAGCCCGCAAAATAATTCTCTACACTGGCTTCTCTTTCACTGTCACCGCCAATAATGAACATTTCTTCTCATAGAATTTTTTCTAGACTTCTTTCAATAGAATCACTTGAGCTGCTGCATATTCTTTTGTATGCGTTATGCTGACATGTCCACTCACTAGATCTCCATCAAAATATAAAACTGGTTTTCCCGCAGCATCTCTTAGCACTTCAATTTGATGAAACTCACAGCCCTTTCCTATACCTGTACCATTTGCCTTCGAAAATGCCTCCTTTGCCGCAAATCTCCCTGCCAGAAATTCAAGCTTTCTTTGTTCTGATAATTGAGTGAATAACGTCAATTCCCGTTCAGATAATATTCGTTGCTGAAATTTTTCCGAACGTTCCATGGCTTTCTTTATTCGTGCGATTTCTGCTATATCTAGTCCAATTCCTTTTATCATATGGGTATTCTCCTTTTATTATTAATAAAATACAATGTATAATTAACTTAACTTCATTCATTAGAAAACTTCTGATTCAATACATGCTAAGATGAATAAAAAAGTATATTGCTTTTATAGGGTCTCATCCCGAATGAATGAAGTAAGCCTCCCGGCGGATGTCACAGATTTTCTAAGGAAGTTTATCGAGCAATTGGATATAATCTGGACGTAAATACGCCAAGGCGTATTTGAACTTATTGAGGTGGATATATGTTTATTCGTAGAGAGAATTTTCGGCAATTCCTAAAGCTTTATCCCGTTGTGTCAACGATTATCGCGATGAATCTCGTTGTCTATATCATAACAATGATGCCTTCTATCGGCGAGAAAGTGTTTTATGCAGGGATGAGCGTGAATTATTTAATCGGTAATGGAGAATGGTGGCGCCTGATTACATCTTTATTTCTTCACGCCAACTTTATGCATGTGTTATTTAATATGTTCTCGTTATTCTTGTTTGGGCCAGAGCTTGAGAAAATTGCCGGCAAGGCGAGGTTTTTAACGATCTATTTCCTAGCAGGCATTTTCGGCAATGTCGCTACTTATGTAAGCCAAGAAGGGATCTATGCAAGTGTAGGTGCAAGTGGTGCCATCTACGGAATTTTTGGAGCCTTTGCAGCGCTTGTCTACTATACTCGCCGTACCATGCCTCAACTGAAGCAAGTAATTTTGCCGTTGATTATTATTAGTGTCATTCTAACGTTTGTTACGCCCAACATTAATGTTGCCGGTCATTTAGGTGGATTGATTACCGGATTCCTGCTTGGTTTGTCCTATTTCTCGCCAAAGAATATCCTTCGCTGGAGAAAGAAATAATACAACCAAGGCCGTCTAAAATTATTTTACGGCACTCCTTTGCGGCCAAGAAGGCGGCTTTTGATGTGTCCGCCACAGCGATAAAAGTGCTATAAGAGAAAAGTGGCTGTCCGGAAAGATTCTGGACAGCCGTTTTTATGTTATTCAATGGTCGGGTTCGATTTTTCAAACCATTTCATAATTTCTTCTATATTCTCATTTTCGAGGTTTGCCGCTTTGGCGGACGCTCCCGTCATTCCGGACATTACCCTCACTTGCACAGTTGCAATTTCCCTTCTTTTTTGGAAGTAGCTTTGCCTGCTTTCCAAAGCTTGAATTCGCTTTTTCTCCACATGAAAGGTTACCCGGCTGAATACGCGGTAGACAATCGTTAATTGTTGCTCATTAATCGCAAAACCGGTTGTTTTATATTGCCACAAACCAATCAAAACGGCTGGAATAATCACCAGGAAAGAAAGCAATCCATAAGGGAACAACCAATACGAACTAGCTAAAATCACAGGAGCCAACCAAATAAAATCGATTCGATAAAAGAATGGTTTAGCTTTTTTGGGCGGCTTTGTAAACGACGGTTCCCAGTTGAACCGAGGAAAAAGCTCTTCCAATGGACTCAACAACTCTTTTTTGCGAATAAGAGGAAATAGCGTGATTTTTTTATCATCTCCCCCAAACCCGCCACTTGCACTTTCAACAGCCACAGTTGCAAAGCCAAATAGCTGTCTTAATGGATTTTCGACGATTTTCACCGCTTGTATCCGGTTTAAAGGGATGGTCACCCGCTTCTTTTCGAGCAGCCCCCTTGTTATGATAAGCCGATCGTTTTCTTCCCATACAGTAAAATCATAATAGTTTATAAAGGTAACAACTACAGCAGCCAGCCATGTTATGAACAATCCAGCCATGATTGATAAAGCCACAATAACAAAACCAAATTTTATGAAAGCTGACAGTTCTTCAAAGATACGTTCAAATGGAATAAATTCCGCGAATTGAGAAAGAACTGCAGCTGTCCCGGCAATCACTACCCCCATACTGCTGGATGTTGTTGCAAGAATAATCAATTCTTTGGTTGTCATTTTATGAATCACCCGGGATAAAGGTTCTGCGATTTCTTCAACGATTAATGGAGAATCTTGCAAATCAGCATGCCGGATTTCTTCTTTTTGTTTTCTGGTCACTATTTCAATTCTATTTGCGGCTTCTTTTGAGATAGCCGTTAAAATGACTTCAGCCTCTCCGCTTGTACTGCTGGCTGTTTCCACCATCACTTGCACCAGGCCAAAAACCCGATGAAAAATACCTTCTTTGTAGTTGAAACTTTGAATTCGATCGAAGGGAATATATCGTTTTTTCTTCACGAAAAGCCCATACTCCACTCGAAGCTCTCCCTCTTCAAACCAATATTCATACGTCCACCATTTGATTATGCCGCTGATTAAAAGGCCTATCGTAATGAGCAGAAAAATCCCCACTGGAATAAGGCTTAGCCAAAAATCATTTTGTCCGGAATTCTCCTTTAGGTTAAAGCCATTAGCAAAAAAGAGTACAACAAATGGAAGAATCAGCTCTTTCAACCCTTTTACAAAATTAATGACTGCCGATATGGGATGCAGCTTATAACGTTGATCAGACATCATCTTCAGCCACCCTTGCCAGTATTGAAATGCGTCCCCTTAGTTGATCTGCATCTTCTGTTATCAACATAGGAATAACATGTGTTGTGGCCGCTGTAGAAATAGAGATATTTGCTAGGTCATACTTTTTTAAAATAGGTCCTTGCGATGTATCGACATGTTGAACACGCACCATCGGAATTAATGTACGTTTAATGATAAACAACCCATTTTGTATTTCAATTTCATGTTCCCGCACTTCATATCTCCAATGGTTCCAGCGAATATTCGGAAACCACCAAATTGAAGCGAGGCCGACAAGTACAATAAGTGCAAACCCTATAAGATAAATAAACGATGGCCACTCAAAAAAATAAGTAACAAAGCAAACGACTGCCGCAAGAATGCCGATAATCATCGTATTGAGAAATCCATATAGACGCCAAACCGTCAATCCTTTTTTCGGAATTTGGAACATCAATTGTTTACGCACGCATTCCACCCCATTCCATTGTCTTTATATGTATCATTATATAAAAAAAGCGCCCTAATAAATAGGGCACTTTCATATACTAAATTAGTCTTCACGTCGGCGTGGGGAACTGCTGCGACGACGGTCTCCGTCTTTGCGTCCGCCTTCTCGGCGACCATCACGACGTCCTCCATCACGACGAGCTCCTCCTCCGCTGCGTCCGCCACGACCAAAGTCACGACGTCCACCGCGGGAATCGCCACCGCGACCACGGCCACCACCACCAGAACGTTCTCTACGTGCAGGCAATGGGCGCTCTTCGCTAATTGTCACCGGTGTATCGTCCGGCTCTTTTGTCATGGACTTAATTGCCGCTGCAACTAAATCCACCGCATTATGTTCTTCAAGCAATTCATTCGCTAAAATACGGTAGTCATTTAACTCATTCGCTTGAACGATTTCAACCAACTTCTCCATAGCTACTTTTTGTTGGCCAGCAAGTGCTTCAGATTCTGATGGCGGGCGAAGTGGTGTCATGCGTTTTTTCGTAGTTTCTTCCACGATGCGCAGGTAACCCATCTCGCGTGGTGTTACAAAAGTAACGGCAAGACCCGATTTACCGGCACGACCAGTACGGCCGATACGGTGAACATAGCTCTCTGGATCTTGAGGAATATCAAAGTTATAAACGTGCGTAACACCAGAAATATCAAGACCACGAGCAGCAACATCTGTCGCAACTAGAATGTCGATTTTATTTTCTTTGAATTGACGCAACACCGACATACGTTTTGCTTGGCTTAAGTCACCGTGGATTCCTTCTGCCACGTAACCGCGGATGCTTAACGCTTGTGATAATTCATCAACACGGCGTTTTGTACGGCCAAAGATAATCGCTAGCTCCGGTTGGTGTACATTTAAAATTCGAGTTAACACATCGAACTTTTCGCGTTCTTGAGCTTTTACGAAAAATTGCTCGATATTTTCAACTGTCATTTCTTTGGATTTAATTTTAACCTCTTCAGGGTTTTTCATGAATGTTGATGCAATTTTACGAATTGCAGGCGGCATTGTTGCCGAGAATAATAACGTTTGACGATTCTCTGGAACATTTTCCAGGATCGCATTGATATCATCGATAAAGCCCATGTTTAGCATTTCATCCGCTTCGTCCAATACAAGCGTTTGTACTTGATCAAGCTTTAATGTACGGCGATTAATATGGTCTTGGATACGGCCTGGAGTACCAACGATGATTTGTGGTTTGTTTTTCAGTGCACGGATTTGACGGCTAATATCTTGACCACCATAAACAGATAAAAGTTTTATACGTTTATCATAACCGATTTTATAAAGTTCTTCCGATACCTGGATAGCTAATTCACGAGTAGGAGCGATGATCAATGCTTGAATCGCCGGGTTTTTTGGGTCAATTCTTTCAATTAGTGGAATACCGAATGCTGCTGTTTTACCTGTACCAGTTTGAGCTTGGCCCAATACGTCGCGGCCTTCCATTGCAAACTTAATCGTACCTTCCTGGATGGGTGTGGCTTCTTCAAATCCCATACGTTTTAATGAACGTAATGTCGATTCGCTAATATTTAATTCTGAAAAATTTGTCAAACTCTTCAATCTCCTTTTTTCCTTAAAGTTGACAAATGGTTACATTTTCAGATGAAATGTCGGCAAACTTTGAGCCTAAGTTTGGAACGTTTCCGATACTTAATAATTCCCTGATTATTGTCAGGGAGCGATTTATATGAAAAGGAAAGCCCGGTCTTTGCCGAGCGGTTCAATTCTACACATTTCTTGTTTTCTAATAAATAGAATAAAACCGTTTAAATTCAAAAAAAAGCACTCTTCATCTGTTTTCTTGAAGAGCCTTCGCACAAAATGTATCCATTGCTAAAATTAGTCTATCACGGCTCTTGACCACATTGCAACGATATTGCTCTTGTTATAATATTTTTAATATTCGTGCTAGCTTTTCAAGAAATTTAAAACTTTCGGAAACCATATGTCACAATCATTACTATAGCAAATATGATGCTTACCAATTGGCGAAATGTATAACTCCTTTTGCTGCGCAGCAAGTTGGTCATATAAATATTGAGCTGTTGTGTAAGGGACAATCCCATCCAATTGCCCTTGCACTAAAAAAGTTGGTGCTGTGATTTTCTTCAAATAAGGCTCCACTTGACGGACGATATTCATAAATTGGAAGGTGCTGCTCACCGGTACATTTTTTATTTTGCTCTCGTATCGTTTAAATAATTCGTTGTCGCTCAATTGCCCACGAATTGCATCTTTTGACACCTTTTTAAGGTCTGCCAGAATTTGCGCCGGTGCTATATATTTAGCTGCCGCACTTAATAAAACAAGCTTTTTTACTTTATAGCGGATAGCTAAATACATAGCGATGATTCCACCCATTGAAAAGCCGACAATATAAATTTCATCTGCTTTTTTTGATAATTTTCTGTAGGCGATTTCAGCATCCATCAACCAGTGTTCCGCTTTATAGCCTTTTAATGCGAGAGCTTCAACCTCGCCATGACCGGCAAGCGTTGGTTTTTCAATCACCCAATCTGTATTTTTTTGTATGTAAAAAGCCAGTGGATCGATTTCATACGGACCGCCAGAAAATCCATGAATCATCAAAACCCCAATGCTCATTGATTTCCCTCCTAATAAGAAAAGCGAAGGCGGCTCGATTAGCTCAGACAAGCGTTGGCCGACAACAACGCCACGTCGTGTGGCACTGTCGGCACTTGCACATCCTGTGCTTCGGAGACTCCGACAAGAAGGCGCTTTTTGCCTTCGTAGGAGGAGTCGAAACGCTCGAGGAGCTAGCCGCCGGAGCTGGACAAAAGAAAAGCGGAGAACGCCCGTTAGCTCCGCGTCGGCGAAAACGCAACGTCGTGTTGCAGATGTTTTTTTGCGCGAAAGCAAAGCGACAGCAGCATCGCCGACATGACTCACAACGCGAGCGCCCCAACAACTGGCCGACAATAACGCCACGTCGTGTGGCAGATGTTTTTTGCGCGAAAGCGAAGCGACAGCAGCATTGTCGGCACTAGCACATCCATGTGCGTCGGAGGGGCTGACAAAAGGGCGCTCTTTGCCCTTTTAGGCAGTTCCGAAGTTGTCGAGGAGCTGGCGTTCGCAGCTGGATACTGTTCAAACTCAAAAACTCCACATCTTCTTTTCCCTCTAAAAAAAGGCACTAATAAGACTGACATTGTCTTAAAAGTACCTTTTTCCTTATAAAAACGATTCTAAAATTGTTTCCAGTTTCATGCCACGCGAACCCTTAAGCAAAATCAAGGTTTTATCCGCCTTTGCATGTTCATTTATATAAGCAACAATTTCATCGTAATGGTTCTCCGTATAAAGCAAACGCTCTTCGGAGAATTGGTACTTCAATTGTTCATATAACCATTTCATTCGCGGTCCAAACATACAGACCCTCGAAATGTTTTCAGAATCGATGACCGTTGCAATCTGCTCATGAAACGGCTTTTCGTTTTCGCCCAATTCCAGCATATCGCCCAGCACCAACCACTTATCTTCGCGCAGAGATGTTGATTGGACAAACTGAATCGCGGCCGTCATGGAGGTTGGTGCTGCGTTATAAGCATCATTAATAAAGAGAATTCCTTTTTTCGTAGGCACTAATTGCATGCGCATATCCGTTAAAAAAACTTGAGACAACCCATGGCGAATTTGCTCTTCGTCCAGTCCAAGGGCTTTTCCGGCCAACATGGCATTTAGCGCGTTTTTCACTTGATGCTTCCCTAACACAGGAATGAAGAAGTCCCCTTCCAACTCTCCATTAACGGTAAATCGGCTTCCCTTTTCAGTTGTTTCAATCGAAGTTACTGTTAAATCGTTTCCTTCCTGGAACCCAAAGGATTTTGACTTCAGTTGGGATTGCTTTTCTACTAAATTGAGCAGAAGCGGTTCGTCGCCATCATAAAATAGAACGCCATCCGAGTTTAACCCTTGAATAATCTCAAATTTCGCTTGGGCGATTCCTTCACGCGAACCCAAGTCCTGCATGTGCGCTTCGCCGATATTCGTAATGATTGCCAAATGAGGTTCAGCAAGCTTCGTTAAAAACTCGATTTCGCCAAATCCGCTCATTCCCATTTCCAATACTGCAATCTCCGTATCTTCATCCAGATTCAGGAGGGTGATCGGCAACCCTAACTGATTATTATAATTGCCGATTGTTTTTTGCACTTTAAAATAAGGAGACAACATACTGGCCATTATATCTTTTGAGGATGTTTTTCCGTTTGATCCTGTCACACCGATAAATTTCGCTCCATGTCTGCGTCGATAGGCACGCGCCAATTGTTGCAAAGCATGCTCTGCATCGTCGACCAATAAAATTGGCCGATCTTTTGGAGGATTGGGTTCATCCTTTAGCCAAAGTGCGGCAGCTGCACCTTTTTCAAATGCCTGTTCTACATATTTGTGGCCATTGACCGCTTCCCCGCGGAAAGGAATAAATAAGTCTCCTTTCCGGATGGTTCTTGTATCAATCGAAACACCTTCCACCACTACATCAGGGAAATCCGTATGTTCAATATGAAGCCAATTGGCAATTTCTTTTATCGTTCTTTTCATGATTCTTCACTCTAATCTCGATTGTATTGTAGTTGTTGTTTTTCTGTGTGGCGTTCAATTGCCAACTCAATTAATGCATCAATTAATTGAGGATATTCTATGCCGGTATGCTGCCATAACAAAGGATACATGCTGACAGGCGTAAAACCAGGCATCGTGTTGACTTCATTAATCAAGACTTCATTATTATCCGTTACAAAGAAATCCGAACGTACAAGACCTGAACAATCCAATATTTTGAAAGCGCGAACAGCCATATCTTTCATTGCACTTTCCACCTCTGAAGTGATTTCAGCAGGAATGATCAAAGCTGTAGAGCCATCTTTATATTTGGAGTCATAGTCATAAAACTCGGTCATCGGTTTGATTTCTCCGGCAACAGATACTTTCGGGGCGTCATTTCCCAATACTGCCATTTCAATTTCCCGCGCTTTAACCCCTTGTTCCACAAGCACTTTACGGTCATATTGGAAGGCTAGTTGAATCGCTTGAATTAGTTCTTCACGATTTGACGCCTTGCTAATTCCAACACTCGACCCTAAATTAGCAGGTTTAACGAACATAGGCCATGTTAATTCGTTTTCGCATTTTTCTACAAGCTCAGTTTGATTTTGATTCCACTCTTTTCGGATAAAGTGAACATAAGGAACCTGGTTTAAACCGGCAACACTAAACAATTGTTTCATTGTTACTTTATCCATCCCGGCTGCCGATGCCAGTACGCCGTTTCCTACATAAGGGAAATTCAACACTTCCAGCAAACCTTGGACCGTGCCATCCTCCCCATTTGTACCATGCAGCAAAGGGAAAACAACATCAAATTGAGCTTGAGTGTTTTGATCTAATATAAATTCTGTAATATTATTCGGGGAGCTGCCATTTCGTTTGAATTGCAGCTCTTCAATTGATTCGACGGGTTTTGTTATTTGAGGTCCTCTAAGCCACTGACCATCCAATGTGATGAAAATTGGATATACTTCATACTTGTCATAATTGATTGCTTTTGTCACTGCTGCCGCTGTTGATAGAGATACTTCATGCTCAGCAGATTTCCCCCCATATAATAAACCAACGCGCTTTTTCATTTTTAGACCTCCAAAATATTGAGTATTTTTAGTTTAACATGATTTTGCATCGTAAAGATAAAAAACTCCCTGTCAAAAAATTGCTATGACAGAAAGTTTAAGTGATTTTGATGAGTTCATCGTAACTTTGTTTTAATATAGCGTTTAAATCATCCCACACTTCATCGGGATAATCATAATCGGAAAGAGTTCGAAGTTCAACACCATAGGAATTATTCTGTTTTTCCAGCTTATATAAAGATAAAAGAACACCTTCTTTGGCAAAAGGGCGGTAAGCCTTCAGGATAATCGGATCCAAGGCAGGAATCGCATCTTTTGATTTTCTGCGCCAAAAACCGACATTCCCTTCTTTTTCCTTAATGAACCGATTAAATAAATTTGAAACAAGGTATTCCGAATCATTTAAATATCGAAAATAAATCTTAGTCATCTTGTCATTTTCCGATGAATAGTAAATATAGCGATTTTGCAGTTTTGAAAAGAATGGAGAATAAATCGGTTCTCTTTTGTGGCTAATATAAAGCAATTCCGCTTGTTCTGTCGGCATGAGCTGGTTAAGATCTTTTTCATGAATAAAATCAATCCAACACAGATCACCGCCAGCATCGTCTGCTTTCTTCGCAAAATTCGCCAATTCATCGTTCGATACAAAATCAAATTGTGTATGCATATTAAATGATCCGTCATCGTAGTTGTGCTTAAGCAACAGCAAGTTGGGTATTGGATCGACCGAGCTAACAAACTGCTTAAATGTCAAGCCACTATAAATCACGAAATGATCCACATCATTCATATGAACATACAAATGATGTATAAAATCATCCGCAGTTTTTTGTCTTTTCCCCATACGATCACTCTCCAACATTTCAATACATTAGTTATTATATGATGTATTTCTAAAATTTGAAACATTTTCATCTTTGTTTTCGTCGTAAGTTTGCGTATTATTTGCCTGCACTTTTGCAGCTCGAATCTGAAATGGGGATTTTATCACTTTGTTGCAAAAATAATCTTTTCCGTCACAAACGATTATCCCCTTTTAATCCTTTCTATGATAAAGTAAAATGTGCTAGTGCAAGAAAATACTATAAATCTTCAATTCTAATTAGGTGAAATAAATGAACAATAACACGAATTTTGCAAGTCGATTCGATTGGAAGCTTGCTTTTATTCTTTTCACATTCCTGGTCGTCAGTCTGCTGGCCATTTCTTCTGCCCAGACAACCGGCCAATATGGTGAAAATTTCGTATTAAAGCAATTAATCAATTATGTAGTTGCTGCTGTTATCATTGCAATTGTTATTTATTTTGATCCCGATCAATATAAAAAAATGGCATGGTATTTATATGGTTTTGGATTGTTGCTGCTGATTATTCTGGCAATCATTCCCGCATCGGAAGGCGGATTTGTCATTGAACGGAATGGGGCAAAAAGTTGGTTTTCAACACCCCTGGGCAGTATGCAGCCTTCCGAATTTATGAAAACTTTTTATATATTGGCCACTGCATTGCTGATAAGCAAGCATCATGAAAAAAATCCGCTAAAAAACATAAAAACGGATTTTCTGTTATTGGGCAAAATCGGAATAACTTTGGCTGTTCCACTCGCATTTATCATGATGCAACCCGACTTGGGATCTGCATTAGTGTTCTTTGCAATTACAGCTGCATTAATTATTGTTGCAGGGATTTCATGGAAAATTATTTTGCCTGTTTTTGCTGCATCTGTTGTAGTTGGCGGCTCGTTGCTTTGGATGGCTTTATATATGCAAGATTTCCTTGAAGAAAAATTCGGGTTTAGCGCATATCAATTTGCTCGAATTTACTCATGGCTTGATCCATACTCCTATTCCTCGGACTCCGGGTATCATCTTATTACATCGCTTAATGCGATTGGTTCCGGTGAAATTTTTGGAAAGGGCTATATGGGAAGAGAAGTTTATGTTGCCGAAAATCATACCGACTTTATCTTTACCGTTATAGGCGAAGAGTGGGGGTTCATTGGTGCAAGCTTCGTCATCTGTTTATACTTCCTGTTAATCTATCATTTAACAAAATTGACTTTAACTTTAAAAGATCCTTTCAGCACCTATGTTTGTGCAGGAATTATTGCGATGATTACTTTCCATGTATTCGAAAATATCGGAATGACAATCCAGCTGCTGCCGATTACCGGTATTCCCTTGCCTTTTATTAGCTACGGTGGAAGTTCCCTTATGGGTAATGCCTTGGCGATTGGTTTGGTTTTCAGTATGAAATACCATTATAAATCCTATATGTTCTCCACTAACGACGACGATGATTAAAACGCGAAAAATCCCGACCACTAAGGATCGGGATTTTTTAGTTTTTCATCAGTCTATACTTGTGGAGTTTGTGTTGGTGGTGTTAATACTTTCAATATTTCAAGACGCGACTTTGTAACTGTTGCGGTTACACCTAATTTGGATAAATTCGAAACGATTTTCTTTAAGTCTACTTCCTTCGCCATGTTGTCCACCTAACCTTCCTAATATGTCTAACGTACGCTCACTCTAAAAGTTTCCATTTTTATAAGATGTCTGACCATTCTTCTCCATTTTATCATAACATGTTAAGCTGTATTATAATTTTTCATTTCTGTTACAATTTTAATTTGTCAACTAATTAACACCCATTTTTGAAAACCAAACTCCGATTATGCCGCTGATTATGATTACTTAAGGATTATAGCCAACCATTCATGAAATTAAACTTCATTTACGGAAATTCATAAATTGTTCACTTTTAAATAAACAAGTTGGTTCAGGACATGAAAAATGATGAGACTACGTATAGTTAAATGCATCCCGTTTTTTTTACTTTATCCTCAAAAACCATCAAGACGCTTCTATTGGTTCCATATATGAGCAGAATAATGTTTTATGTTTTAAAATTTGGAGAATTAGAAAAGCATAAAGCAATAAGCAATAGGAGGAATTTTAATGCCAACAGATTATTCTTTTCATTTACCGAACCCACTAGAAGGTTTCCGCAAAAGCATTGAGTCCTCGGCAAGCGATGCTTTATGGCTTACTCCCGTTCAGCAAAAGCTTGGTTTAACCGATAGCAAATTTGCCGGGAAACCTTATTTGCCAAAATCCCACTTATATCCTAAAGATTCTGATGGTCAATATATGCCGTTATTGGCACAATTTAATTTAGAACAAATGCCCTCCCTGCCGGATTTCCCAGCTAAAGGGCTGCTGCAATTTTTTATTTCGGAACAATTCAGTTATTCAAGGGAGAAAAAAGAAGAAAGGCTTTTTCAGCAAGATTTTAAAGTTCGATATTTCCCGTCAATTTTACCCGAGTCCCAACTCGTCGATGATTTTTCTTTTTTAAAAACAAGCTGTACTTTCCCGATTCAAAAAGAAATGAAGGTTGATTTCACACGTGGGTTGGAACCGGTTTCCTCTTCGGATTACAGAAGAAAATATTTACTTCATCCTTCTTTTTCGAAGGATCATGTCATCAGTGAGGACGGTCGGACTTTTGAGGAAATTTACAACGAAGCTTTTTTAGCAGCTGATCATAAACTCGGCGGCTATCCTTATTTTATCGAACAAGATACCAGAAAAGATTCTGCCCTGCTAAAAAAATTTGATACCTTATTGCTTCAAATTGTATCGAATGATGAGCAAGGGATTATGTATGGCGACTCAGGAATCTTGAAATTTTTCATCAATAAAAAAAGTTTGCGGGAAGGTGACTTCTCCTCTGTATACTTTATAGCGGAACAGTATGATTCTTTTTCACCATAGAGATATAAGGGAGCTTCATGGAAATCTGCTTATCTTGTTTTTTCTATAATTGAAATGGCACGTTTTCCGCCTTTATAAAATAAGATGTGTTTAAATGCTACAAACTAACTAATTAAGCTATAATTGGGTTAATCAAAGATAAGTAGGTGCTGTCCTATGAATGTGCTGATCAATGTTGATTCTAATACTATTTTCCTTATTATCATGGTTATAAATATTCTTTTGGCCATTGCAGTCATTTTCCTCGAAAGAAAAGACCCAAGCTCAACCTGGGCTTGGATCTTGGTGTTGTTTTTCCTTCCTTTGGCAGGATTCATTATGTATTTATTGCTTGGTCGACCCATGCGCAAAAAACACCTCTTCCGTTGGGATGGGCAAAAGGATATCGGAATCGACAAGCTGATTAGTTACCAAATCGAGGCGCTTGAAAAAAATTCTCTTGAATTTCGCTCTGAAGAAGTAGGCAAATACAAAAATTTGATCCACATGAACTTAATCACGAGCGATTCTGTTTTGACCCAAGATAATCATATCGACATATACGACGATGGTACAAAGAAATTTGAAGCTTTAATCGAGGATATTGAAAATGCAAAAGACCATATTCACATTCAATATTATATTTTCAAATTGGATAATCTGGGAAAGAGAATTTTGGCCGTCTTAAAAAAGAAAGCGCAGCAAGGTGTCACGGTTCGCCTCCATTATGATGAAATGGGCTCAAGAGGGGTAAAAAAGAGACACTTTAAAGAATTGTTGGAAGCAGGCGGAGAAGTAGAAGTTTTTTTCCCTTCCATCTTGCCCCTTATAAATCCTCGCCTAAACTTCAGAAACCACCGCAAAATTGTAGTGATCGATGGCCGCATCGGTTATATCGGCGGCTTCAATGTAGGGGATGAATATTTAGGGTTAAGCAAAAAATTCGGCTATTGGCGTGATACCCATATTAGGGTGGAGGGCAGTTCAGTACACCCTTTGCAAACACGTTTCTTGCTGGATTGGAATCAGGCAAGCAATAATAACGTCAACTATTCCGAACGTTATTTTCCGGCTATCCCCCAAAAGGGCGAAATTGCGATGCAAATCGTTTCCAGTGGCCCGGATCTTGAGTTCCCGGCTATTAAAAACGGGTATTTAAAGTTATTAATGAGTGCTAAACGCTATATTTATATACAGACGCCTTATTTAATTCCGGATAGCAGTTTTCTAAATGTCATTGAAATTGCCGCGTTGTCCGGCATTGATGTCCGCATCATGATTCCAAATAAACCGGATCATATGTTTGTTTATTGGGCTACCTATTCTTACGTCGGCAGATTGCTGCAGGCGGGAGTGAAAATCTTTATTTATGAAAAAGGATTTATTCATGCGAAAACGATTGTCATTGATGATGAAGCTTCCACCGTCGGAACAGCGAATATTGATGTGCGCAGCTTTAGTTTAAATTTCGAGGTAAACGCCTTTATTTATGATCGCGCGATTTCCCATGAGCTTGCTGAAATATTCGAAAAAGATATCTTCGATTGTACGGAGTTAACGCTTGAGAAGTATAATAATCGATCCTTCTTTACTAAATTTAAAGAGTCGATTTCCAGACTGCTAACCCCAATTTTATAAGAAAATTAAAAGATGGCGTTCGAAAACGCCATCTTTTCTACTCTATCCCCAAATATTCTTCCAGTGTGACCTTTGCGTTTTTCACCTTTGTTGCTAAATCTACACCTAAATAACGGAAATGCCACGATTCGTACATATACCCTGTTATGTTTTCTTTTCCTGGAGGGTAGCGCAAGATAAATCCATAGTTATGTGCATTTTCAACTAACCATTTTCCCGCTTCCGTTTCACCGAACTCTTCGGTCAACCATAGATCCTCTTTTCCCTTTTCTCCTATATCAAAGGCAAGCCCTGTTTGGTGTTCCGAGTACCCAGGTCTTGCGCTATAGCGGTCTGCGTTTTCCTGGCCATCCCGATCCACATAATTATTGTATAGTGTTTGTTGATATTCAAAAGAACGATATGTACTGAAAGCAACAAGTTCGAATCCCGCCACTTTCGCATCTCCCGCCATTTTCTCAAAGGCAGATCTGGCTTCTTTGCTCTCTCCAGGTGCAAAATCGCTTGGCAAAGGATATTTCTTATTGGCAATTAAAACCCCTTCAACATAGACAGGTTCACTTGGCAATGGCTGCCCTTCAATATAGCCGCCATTTGTGAGAGGCTCCTGCGGCTCGGTTTGTTCCTCACCGTTTTCCTTGGGTTCCTCCGTTGTTTTCTGTTCCTGAGTGTTGTTTTCAGGTTGATTTTCTTGCTCACCTTTATTTTCTTCAACCGGCGTCTGACCTGCATCGTTATCGTGCAGATTCTTTTGGTTCCAATAGAAAAACATCGCTATTATAATCGCTATAACGACGGCAATACCCACGCCAATCCAAATAAAGCTCTTTTTGCTTTTTTTGGCACTGCCGTAATAGGTAGTTCTTTTCATAATCAAATTTACCTCTTTCTTATACAATGTTTTTATTTTAGCACTGTTTCTCCCAATTTACTTCACTATATATTCGTTTTTTATTGTAAAATAATCTGGGTAATTTAGTATAAAAAATTAATATTTTAAGGATGTAATAATCCGCGTTATTCTTCCTACAAATAAAAAGAGCCGAGGTACAAAATAACCTCGACTTTGTTTTTATGGTTTTGCTGCCGCTTCCGGATGTTCGGAATAATATTTTCTGCCTATATACGTTTGAATGATTAACAATAATCCACTCACCGACCAATATAGAGGCAACGCAGCCATAGAAGTGAAGGAAATGAATACGATCATAATTGGTGAAATATAAATCATTAACTTCATTTGGGCTTGTTGGGCTTCAGGCACTGTCCAAAGCGAAACTTTCGCCTGAACAAAATACACAATCCCTGCGATGATTGTCATCACTATATCCGGTGTTCCAAGGTCGAACCAAAGGAATTCATGCGTCTTTACATCTTGGGAATAAAGAATCGCAAAGTATAACCCCATGATGACTGGCATTTGAATGACAATCGGCAAGCACCCCATATTCAATGGATTGATGCCATGTTCTCGATACAGACCCAGCATTTCTTGTTGAATCGCCATTTGCTCTTCTTTTGTTTGAGCAGCTTTTAATCTCTCTTGAATCTCATCCATCTTTGGTTTGACAACATCCATTTTTGATTTCATTTGAGATTGTCGACGGTAATTTTTCAGCATAAATGGCATTAAGATTAAACGAATAACTACAGTAATCGCAATAATTGCCAAACCATAACTGCCATTAAAAATATCATTCCCCAAAAAATGCAGCAACCAATTCATCGGTTTGACGAATGTATCATAGAAGAATCCTTCTTGATTTTCGACCGCTTGACACCCTGTTAATACAAGCAGCATCAAACCCAACATCGAAAATAGTTTCAGTTTTTTCATTTTTCCACCTACTATTTAGATTCGCTAGTTGAAGTATACAGTATAAACTTTATGAATATCAAATGACAGATAGAAAGAAAAGCCAAATACAGTTGGCCGTTCTTGCCAACTGTATATAATCATATGCGCCTTACAGTTAGAGTTTAACCCCCGATGAATTAATTGCATTTCGAGTTCATCACAACGCCTATAGAATTAGGAGAGTTCTACCGAATGAAGTCAAACGTTTTCCAGTTCAACTTCCGGTACATCAAATCGATAAAATTCATGGTGCAGCTCATCCCTGAAATGCTTCGGTGTGACACTTGTATATTTTTTAAAGATTCTTGTAAAGTAACTTTGGTTGCAGAAATGAAATTGTTTAGATATAGAGGTAATGCTTTTATTGGTATGTCTCAAATAATATTGCGACTCTTCCACTCTTCTAACATTTAAATATTCTACTAAAGTTATGCCAACATGCTCTCTAAAAATTCTAGATAAATGGCTGGTACTTATGTGAAATTTTTGAGCAATGCTTTCAACTGTTAAATCACTTTCAAGTTCATCGTTTATGTACATGATTACTTTATTGACTGTTTGATGTCTAAACGTAGGTTGCTTGCGATCTGCAATAAAATAAACATAGAAATCGATTAAATCATCGGCAAATTGGAGAAACTCGGCATCTTTCATCTTATTTTCGACCATATCGGCACATGCTAAATTAAAGGCAAATGCTTTCTTGGACGGCACTTGATTATCAAGAAGTTTGCGCGCAATAATGGACGAAAGAATAACAAAATAGTTCCTTACTACCTTAATGACCTGTTTGCCGAAACGAATTGACAAAATATCAATAATTTCATGCAACGATTTCTTTGCTTTAGCCGACTCCAAATGAAAGATTTCAAATAACAGCTTGGATTCAATATTATAAAAATCTTCAATTCCGTTATATAAATTTATACTGTCAATTTCCTGAAAGTATCGTTTTGAAATTGTTTCTGATATTGAATGTGGATGTAGCTGCATAGATTACCCCATCTTTCTTAGTTTGCGAATTGTACGGGTTTATAACCAGACAATTTTGCATCATTTGAAATATATTTTTAAGTATGTACATCTTTTCTTTTATGATATAAATGATTTATTAATAAAAAAATGCTAAAAAATTAACTGAAAATATAAAATAAATGAGAATAAAGAATTAAATATTTGTAACTAAAATGAATATTACCATAATTTTGTTTTTTTTCAAACTGTATTTTATAAGGCAAACGCAGTTTTAGAATACTCCTTCTTGCTTTACATATACTATGCAAACCTTGATGTATCCTGTTATACACTATTTTTGCCGAAAATAATAAAAAGTGACAAAAATAAGAAGAAAATTTTCAAATTAACTGAAAAATCCTAACTTATTCAAAAATCTTCTCTATTATATTTATTAAAAACTGTAGTAAAATGATATTATATATTTATAAATGTATATAAATGAGGTGTCATAAGTGGAACCAAAACAAATCGAAGAAATTATGGATATAATCAAGGATTTCTTCCCTGAAAATACGTCAATCGCTATATCGGATACAAATGAGTACTTATATTATCAACCCAGCAAAAAAGTTGATTTAAAAATTAAACCAGGCGACCCGGTTAAAGAAGGTTCAGCTGCGCACAAAGCTCTTACATATGGCCAAAAAATCAATACTTACATCGAATCGGATGTTTTTGGGGTTCCTTACTATGGGATGAGCATTCCTTTAATTGAAGAAGGAGAAACGAAAGGTGCCGTTACAGCGATCTTCCCACAAAAGCCTTCGCCGTTTTTAACAAACTATATCACGATTAAAATCGATGATTGCTGGTACCCAATCAAACACAACCAAGTTATATATCTTGAAACTCAACTGCGTAAAACATTTGTAAAAACCATGAATCGCGAAGGATATCATCGCTTGAATCTGAGTGATCTGGAATTATTCCTGGCACCTGATTCATTTATTCGCTGCCATCGTTCTTATATAGTGAATATTGACTTTATCGAAGAAATCCAGCCAGATTCCCATTCGACTTTCTTATTGATCATGAAAGACGGAACCAGAATCCCTGTTAGCCAAAGATACGCAAGCTACTTCCGCCGTTCTTTAGGATTCTAAAAAACAAATTCTAAAATTTATTAACCCTTTATTATATCGGTCTTTGTACATTGTGCAAAGTCCGATTGTATTTTTATGCAAGTTACATCCACCTATTATTCTCTATTAAAATCATTTTTCATTCGAAACCACATTATTATTCTCGAAAAAACGTTTTTTAAGCACTTTCATGCGTTTTTTGAAGATTTTGTGACATTTCGGTGCTATTATATCTATACAAGTTGGATTATTTTTCAACCTAATAAACAAAAAATTTCTTTTTTTCTATTAATAGTCTACATATTAAATATAGGGGAGGATTTTTTTATGGATCCAAGAATTGAGAAACGCTTAGGTTTAAAACAATTAGTAGATAAAGTTGTATCTGCCGACGAAGCTGCTGCTCTGATCAGCGATGGTGATGTAGTAGGTATGAGTGGATTTACTCGTGCCGGAGATGCGAAAGTAGTACCGATGGCATTGGCAGAACGCGCAAAAAACGAAAAATTCAAAATTGACATATACACTGGCGCATCACTTGGTCCGGAAGTGGACAAGTATTTAGCTGAAGCTGGTGCTATTCGCAAACGTGGGCCTTTCATTGGCGACCCAGGCATTCGCAACTTAATCAACTCTGGTGAGGTTACATATGTAGATGCCCACCTTTCACACAATGCTGAATTAGTGCGCCAAGGAATCATTGGCCCTATTAAATATTTAATTATGGAAGCTGCCGCTATTACTGAAGATGGATTGATCATCCCTACAACATCTGTAGGCAACTCTCCAATCTTTGCACAATATGCAGAAAATATTATTATCGAGCTAAACCTTTCTCACCCTGAAAGCCTTATTGGAATTCATGATATTTATGTACCTGCCCAACAAGGTGAGCGTGAACCAATCCCAATGACAAATGTCAAAGAACGTCTAGGTGAAATCGGTATCCGCGTTGCACCGGAAAAAATCAAGGCAATTGTTGTTTCTGAAGAGCCGGATGCACCTTCATTAATCGTACCGCCAGACGAAGAAACACAAAATATGGCAAACATTTTACTTGATTTCTTCCGTTCTGAAATTAAAGCCGGTCGTTTAACAAACAGCTTGATGCCTTTACAATCCGGTGTTGGTTCAGTAGCTAACGCTGTATTGGATGGTTTTGCGGACTCTGAGTTTGAAAACTTGGTTGTCGCTTCAGAAGTACTGCAAGATGCAGTATTCAACTTGATTGATGCAGGTAAAGTAAGCTTTGCAGCTGCTACATCCATTACACTTTCTGAAGAATTGCAGAAAAAGGTTTATGGAAACCTAGAGCGTTATGCAGACAAATTATGTTTGCGTCCTCAAGAGATTTCCAACCATCCTGAGTTGATTCGCCGTCTCGGATTAATTTCCATTAATACCGCTCTAGAGTTGGATATTTACGGAAATGTAAACTCTACACATGTTAGCGGTACAAAAATGATGAACGGGATCGGTGGTTCCGGTGACTTTGCCCGCAACGCCCGTCTTGGTATCTTTGTAACGAAATCATACGCTAAAGGTGGCGCTATTTCGTCAATCGTGCCAATGGTATCTCACGTAGACCATACAGAACATGATGTAGACGTGATCGTAACAGAGCAAGGTATTGCAGACTTACGTGGTCTTGCTCCAAAAGAACGTGCTGCACTAATTATCGAAAACTGTGCTCACCCAGACTTCAAAGAACAACTGCGTGATTACTACAACCGTGCTGTAGAAGCAACTGGCAACAGCCAAACTCCTCACATCTTGGAGGAAGCTCTTTCTTGGCATGTAAACCTTGCAAAAAACAAAACAATGAAAAAAGAAGTAACGAACGCTTAAGAATTGGATAATTCGGTTCGATTCAAAAAAAGGGAAGCTCCACAGATTGTGGAACTTCCCTTTTTTCATTGAGTTTGATCAATTAATTGATTTGTTCTTTTTGGTCACCTTCGTTGTAGTAGGCAAGAGCAGTTTGCGCTCCACCTTCAGAGATGAAATGATTTTCGCCAATTTTTGTATCTGTTGTTCCAGCAGGCGTTTCAGCAATCTCTTGCAACGATTGGGTACCCGCTCTTTCCTTTTGTGAACCAAAATATTGATCCTTCATATCATTAATGAACTTCATCGTTTTATCGCGGTTTTCTTTTTTGCTTAAGTACGATGCAGCTCCCGCTACCAATGCCGAAACTACAAAGCCTTTACCTTTTAATTTTGCCATTGTTAATCCCCTCCAATAATTTGTATGTATTTACTTTTCCCCACTTTCATTTAAATAAACTTTTCATTTTTTGTTTATCTTTTTTCATATTGTGGAAGAGAGATATAACAGCAATTGGTAACTAGATAAAAACTTCTATCTACTTAAAATCATTTCACTTTCAATCCATCATTCCCGACTTTATCACTTTTTATTAATAAACACCCCGAATTGAAGAGGAGGAACAGACAATGATAGACGAAAAAGAAGCGACATTTGACAAAAAAGAAGTTATCTCCATTATCATCGCATCAGCGGTTGTAACTTTAATTGTCTATGGTTTTACATTCCTTTTTTAAAAATCTGTACTCATTTTTGCTCTACATGAAAAGGGTGTCCAAAATTTTACTACTTTGAACACCCTTTATTTTTATGCTTTTATATCGTCATATTCTCCACTTGCAAATGCTGCAACAACATAAGAGCAGATTGGATTCATTTTCAATCCATTTTGTCTTGCGTAGTCCGCTGCCTGATCAAGCAATTTTTTTGCAACCCCTTTACCGCGCAAATCACCTGATACATACGTATGCGTCATATCCATAACTTGGTCTTGCTGTGTCCATTCAATTTCTGCTAGTGTTTCCCCTTCTTTATATTCAAAAGCAAAATGTTTTGGACCTTTTTCTACTAGTGTGAAATTCATCTTAATCCCTCCCTTTCCTTTCTCTAGAATATCACAATTCGGAAAATTGAAGGAATTGGTTTGCTTACTTATTTTCCAATATTGCGTTATTTAAACCAAGAAGAAATCGTATCAATCAAGTTATTAAAGAAGTTCTTTACACCATTCCAGAAACCTTCATCCTGAAGTAAATCGCCATATTCCTCTTGAAACTTTGTTGTCAGATCACTTAGCTGATCGGATAACTTTGAAAAATCAATGTCAAGTTGGCTAATTCGATTCATCAAATCGACCAACATCTGGCGATCCTGTTCGCTTAGCTGAATATTTAATTGTGCGAGCTGATCTTGTACTATTTGTTCCACTTCTTCTTTTGTTGCCGGATTTAATTCAGCAATTTGCTGCTTAATGCCCGTCAATAATTCTGCGATTTGCTCATCGCTAACATTCGCGTTTTCGGCAATTTGTGTGGCAACGGAAAGTTCATCATTTGCTACATCCGTTCTCTCCGTATCTAAAGTTTCACCCGTTTTCGCTTCATATGCTTTATAAATTCCAACAAGAGCAGAGTGGCCAGTTACCGGTTTAGGTGCCGCGATTTCAACCGTTGCATCTTCAATCCCCGCAGTCAGCATGGCATTGGCATACATTTCCGAAGTTACTTGCGTGATGTTTTCCGGCGTTACAATACTAATAATGAGTCCTTCTCCTGCTTCTTCGCGCGTAATTTTTGCTGAAGAATACATTCTGGAACTTGGGTTGCTGTCGCTAATATATTTTACTAAGTCTTGACCGGATACAGTAATTTCATCCACTTCCGGTTCTTGATCTACTTGAAGAGCTACTTTGACCGTTGCTTTTTCTTCATCTGTTAAGTTTGCCCCGTAAACAACGATTGGAACACCCAATTTTTCATTTATGGCATTCTGAGTACTGCCACTTGAATCATTCGTAGCGGCATATGCATTTACCGGAACCATTACGGCAACGAGTAACATCAGCACCGCTACTATGGATAACCATTTTTGTTTCATTGCTTTTTTCCCCTTTCAAACATCCCTGTAATTGGTTGTTCACCAATTAGTACGTAAAATCATACAAAAGGTTCCATTTGTATCTTCCCGTGATTTTCGACGTCCTAACATTTTTCTTTATAAACAAAGCTGTGACAAGTAAAATTCATCGTCACAGCTCTCTGGGTTTGTTAGTTGCTTATATCAATTCGGTCCAACCGTCAACTTGCTTTACTTTTCTTTCTTTCATTAGCGTACCAAGCGCTCTTTTAAACGAACCTTTACTCATTTGGAACATCTCCGAAATTTCTTCCGGAGTGGATTTATCGCCAAACGGCATTTTCCCTCCAACGCTCTGCAAATAAGCCAGAACTTTCTCCGCATCTTGTCCAAGCCGTTCATGCTTTCGAGGAAGCAACGAGCCATTTAAAGTGCCATCTTCTTTAACGGCAATAATTCGTACCTCGACTTCCTGGCCGAGTCTCGGTTCTTCCGCCATCTCAGTATTGTGGACAAAAATCCGGTAAGGAATTTCCGTGCCAAGCAAGAAGGAACCTACAGGCAAAAGGCGATATGGACGGGCTTTTAGATTTTTATTGTGCATTTCATCAAATGCACCTTCATAAAGTTCGTTAACTTTTTCTTCTGTTGCCAAGCGACCGAACAGGTCACCATTGCGATCTGTTCGGAGCGTCATATAAAGATGGTCCCCAACTTCCGGCCATACACTTTTCAACGGCGGCAGATCTTCCGCTTTCACCAAAACTTCCCTTGATGATCCGATATCGACAAATGCGCCCTCATTTGTAACTTTTAGAACGCGGGCCCAACCGTATTCGCCTTGCAGAATGGCAGGAATTGCAGTAGTTGCTTGCAGGTTCCCGCGGCGATCTGTATAAAGAAAAACATTTATACGATCTCCTGGCGTCAATGCAGTTTGAACATCAGAACGGTTCAAAGGAATTTCTGAACGTCCATCCGTCAATACCCATTTTGAACCTTGCTCCTCTAATACCGTTAATTCAACAACTTGACCTGATTGTAATTCGCTCAAATTTTGTCTTTCCTTTCCTGAACATTGCTTTTTGCTTATTGTTCCTTCATTTCCGCAAGTTTTTTCACTAATTCTTTATCTTCTTCTAAAACTTGTACCAAGTCTGCTATACGATCGATTGAATTCCAGCTTAAATGGTGCTCAATCCCTTCAACATCCTCATATATTCGCCCTTCATCAACACCGATAAGCCGTAAAAACTGCTCCAGCAATTCATGCCTTTTCACAAGACGCTTACCTAGTTTTTCGCCCTTCGATGTTAAAGTGAGTCCTCTATATTTTTCATATACCAAATAACCGTCTTTATCTAATTTTTGCACCATTTTTGTAACGGAGGAAGGAAGTACAGATAAGGCTTCCGCTATGTCAGACACCCTCGCATATCCTTTTGTTTCGATTAATAAATAAATTTGTTCGATATGATCCTCCATACTAGGTGTTGGCATAACAAGTCTCCTCACTTTCAAATATCACTTTAATTTTACTACAACACTCCCAAAAAGGTAACTTAAAACCATATTACGAAAAACTAGGAATTCAGTGGAGTGATGCACTACATTATCCACTGGCTATGCAGGTTGATTGGAGACTTTATAAGTGGTGTCTATAAATCGATTTCCAATAAAATCGGGCAATGGTCGCTGCCTAATATATGGGCATGGATATCCGTATCGCGAACATAGTCAACCAAACGGTCGGAGACGATAAAATAATCGATTCTCCAGCCAATATTCCGTTCACGGACTTTATTCATATAACTCCACCAAGTAAAAGCATCTACTTTATCCGGGTTAAAGTGGCGGAAAGTATCCGTAAAGCCGGAATGAAGCAACTTTGTCATTTTGCCCCGTTCTTCGTAAGTAAAGCCTGAATTTCCAATATTCGTTTTTGGATTTTTTAAATCAATCGTTTCATGGGCCACATTTAGGTCTCCGCAATAGATGACCGGTTTAAGCCCATCCAGCTCCTTTAAATAGTGCAGCAGCTGATCTTCCCATAGCAATCGTTTGGGCAACCGCGCTAAATCCCGCTGGGCGTTTGGAACATACACATTTACCAAATAAAAGGAATCATATTCGAGTGTAATGATTCGGCCTTCTGATTCACTTTCTTCTTCCCCTATGCCATATTTTACCGCTAGGGGTTTATGCTTTGTAAATATAGCCGTTCCTGAATACCCTTTTTTCTCCGCATAATTCCAGTATTGATGATAACCTTCAAGCAGCAATTCAATTTGGCCCGCTTGGCATTTTGTTTCTTGAATACAGAAAAAATCTGCATCCATTTCTTTGAAATAATCCAAAAATCCTTTTTTCACGCAAGCACGTATTCCATTGACATTCCATGATATAAATTTCATTTTTTACCCTCTCTATGTATAAAGAAAAGCGCAAGCGCCCTGGTTAGCCCCGCGCCGAAGAAAACGAAACGTCGTGTTGCATCGTCGGCATGACTCACATCGTGTGAGCCTCAAGCGCTGGAAGGCCCGAATCGCGAAGCTTTTTCAGCTTTCGACCGAGGACAGACCGCGACTCAGAACGGGCTGGGCGCTAGAGCTAGTCATGATAAAGAAAAGCGCCCTTCATTTGAGAGGCGCTTTTCAAACCTTTAATTTGTTGCATCTTCACCGACAATTTTCACTTCGAGTTCAAGTTCTACATCAAATTTCTCTTTAACCACGCGCTGCACCATTTCGATGGTTTGGATATAGTCTGTTGCCGTTGCATTTCCCTTGTTCACTATAAAGCCTGCATGCTTCGTAGAAACTTCGGCACCGCCTACACCTTTCCCCTGCAGCCCGCTATCCTGAATTAATTTACCTGCAAAATATCCTGGCGGACGTTTAAACACGCTTCCCGCAGAAGGATATTCCAACGGCTGTTTTGATTCGCGCTGGTAGGTTAAATCTGCTACTTTTTCATCTATGTCTTGCTGATTTCCTTTTGCCAGCTGGAAGTTCGAAGAAAGAACAAGATAGCCTTTTTGCGCGATAATGCTTTTGCGATAGCCTAACTCAAGTTCTTCTTTCGACAGAACAATTCTTTCCCCTTCTTTTGTCAACACCGTACAATCGATAATAATGTCTTTAATCTCCCCGCCATATGCTCCGGCATTCATGGCCATTGCACCGCCTACCGACCCCGGTATGCCGCATGCAAATTCAAAACCCGTTAAACTGGAAGCCTGCGCACAACGGGATACATCTTTAATAAGCGCACCGCTTTGTGCATAAATTTTATCTCCCTCACGACGGATTTCATCCAATTTTGCAAAGGAGATGACTATTCCGCGAACACCTCCATCCCGCACTACCATATTCGATCCATTTCCCAACATCAACATAGGTACGTGATGGTCATGGGCATATTTAATAACCGCTGCCGCCTCTTCTTCTGTTTCGGGGAGGACAAGCACATCTGCACTGCCCCCAAGTTTTGTCATTGTATATATTTTTAATGATTCATTGATTTTAATATTGCTAGGGTTCACTACTTGGGCTAAGTCTTCCGCCCATTTCTGAATTGTCATAAAAGCATTTCCTTTCTAACGTCATACTCTTTATTAGTATGGGTAATTTTAAGCTTTTTGACAAGTGATACATTGCCCTATTTTAGCAAGGTTGTTCCATAATTCCGCTTCAAACCTGAAAGGGCCGTACAGTGTATTATTTTATGAATGAACGTTGGGTTATATTCACTTTGAGAAAGCAGAAAACCCCAACTCGAACATTCTCGTGTTGGGATTTTCATTATCTTATTCTTATGCTTTTACAGTAGCTAATTTTTGAGCAGAAGCTTTAACGCGCTCTAACCCTTCTGCAATAATTTCTTCTGCACGGTTCGGTTCTGCGTTATGTCCTTCGATGATTACTTCATCTAAAAGTTGCATACCCGCTACGCCGCCAAATACGTTTTTAACGTAGTTAACTGCCATTTCCATTGGTTGTGCTTCCGGCGATGAGTAGTTGCCGCCGCGAGCGTTCAATACAACGAACTTTTTGTCTGTCATTAATTGAACTGGTTGCCCTTCTTCAGTGTATTTAAAGAAGAATCCTGCAGAGTAAACATAATCAATGAAAGTGTGCAATTTAGCAGGGATTGTCAAGTTCCATAATGGGAATGCAAGCACCACTACTTCCGCAGCTGCAATAGCATCCATTGCTTTTTGTTTAGCAGCCAAAAGACGCGCTTCAAGATCCGTTAACTCTTCACCATTTTGTGTTTTACCGAATGCATTGAATACGTCTTGTCCGAAATAAGGAGTATCTTCTTCGAATACATCATAAGTTGTAATATTAAGGCCTTCTACTTTTTTCGCCTCTTCTACATAAGTTTCATACATTTTAGTAGAAACTCCATCTGGTCTGTTGTTTGCTTTAATTACTAATACGTTTGTCATTATATATTTTAACTCCCTTTTTACTCTAACATTTTATATCTTGAAATCGAGATATAAATCTATTTTAATGAAGTTGGACTATGATTTCAAGAGTAGATGGCTCGTACTTTTGACCGAAATTCTTATATGTCGCACTGCCCATCTGCACAAACTGAGCCTTCATCTCCAACCATCTTTAATGCTGGCTTTAATCCGGCTTCTTTGGCAGCTTTCTCAATTGTTTGGTTAAAGAGCGGCTGCGGCTGCGCACCCGAAATGCCATACTTTTGGTCGATGACAAAGAATGGCACGCCTCTTACACCCAAAGCTTGTGCCTGGGCAATATCTTCTTCTACCTCTTTGGCATATTGGTCGCTCGCTAAAATTTCTTGTGCTTCATTCGCATCCAGTCCAACTTCTTTTACCAAATCCAATAAAACCTCTTTTTTCCCGATGGCGCCGCCTTCCAGGAAGTAGCATTGCAGCAAGCGTTCACTAAGCTCTGCTCCCTTTCCTTTCGTCTCGGCCCATTTTGCCAATCGATGTGCAGCTGAGGTATTGGCTTCTTTCATGATATCGAAATTGTAATTTAGCCCAACTTCTTTTGCCCGTTCTGCCACGTTATTCGTCATGCCTTTTGCTTGTTCTTCTGACATATTATACTTTTTAGCCAATGAAGCAATTACCGATTGTTCTGAATCTACAGGGGTTGTTGGGTCCAGCAAAAAGCTTTTTAATTCTACCTCGATTTGACCCTCGTAACCTGACTCACTGATTGCTTTTTCCAATTGGCGTTTACCGATATAACAAAACGGGCAGACGTAATCTGACCATACTTCTACTTTCATTGTCACTCCTCCTTTTTTTCAATTGTATGGCTGAAAGCATCTTCCTACAATAAATGTGCTCACGTACTGAATATTGTCTTTCTATTTTAGCAATACTTTTAAAAAATGAGTATAACTGGGGGCAATTATGCAAAATTCATTATGGTTAAAAGATCTGGAAAATGCGATGGCATTTCCTACTTTAGATACTTCTGTAGATTGTGATGTTTGTATTGTTGGAGGAGGACTTTCAGGTATCTATACCGCCTACCTGCTTGCAAAAAAGGGATTGAAAGTTGTGTTGCTTGAGGCGAAACCTTCCTTTGCCATTGGCACAACCGGCCACTCTACAGGTAAATTAACTCCTCAGCACGGAGTAGTTTTTTCAAAGCTAATCAAAAATTTTTCAATCGATGAAGTGGCAACTTATTATCAAGCAAATAAAAAGGCGATAGAATCCGCTTTACAAGTCGCCTCAAAAGATACCTTCCAAAAAGTGGATTCTTATTTGTATGCAACGACAATTTCTGGACTGCAAACAATTGAAAACGAACTGTATGCCTATAAAGAGGCGAATATTGCCGGTTATGGAACAAAAGAAACCGAACTTCCCTTTGATATAACTGGTGCTCTTAAAATGGAAGACACTGCTCAAATTCACCCTCCAAAGTTTGCGGCACATTTCGTAAATCTTGCCTTAAAAGAAGGCGCCGCTCTTTATACGAATACCCGTGTAACAAAGGTAGAAATTGATGAAAAATTTGTTTTGACGGATTACGATGTAAAAGTCTCTTATAAAAAATTGGTTTTATGTACGCACTATCCCATTGAATCAATCAAAGGACTAATTACAACCAAACTATCAATTGACCGCTCTTATCTTCTTGCATCCCCTACGAAAGAATTATGGAAGGGGCAATATCTTTCGGTTGAAAACGCGAGCCGGACAATCCGTACCGGTCTTGTATCGGATGCGCCTTATTTCATCTATGGCGGCGGCAGCCACATAGCTGGGGAAGTGGAAGAGACACAAACGTATTATGAAGAACTTAAAGAAGAAATGATGTCAACATTCAATTTGGAGGAGCCATCCTTCATGTGGAGTGCCCAGGATCCAAATACACCCGATAAGATTCCATACATCGGAGTGATTTCGGATGATACGCCAGATCTTTATATCGCTACCGGCTATCGTAAATGGGGTCTTTCGAATTCGCTCGTGGCAGGTGAAATCATTTCATGCAGCATTACACATGAAAATCATCCAGCAGCCAAGCTATACTCGCCTACACGCGATCAATTCGGAAAAAATCTTTTAAGGGGGCTAAGCACGATTGGATTTGTCACTGCCAATTTAGCGGAAGGCTATTTAACGCGAACAGAGGCACCAAAGTGTACACATTTGGGATGCAAGACCCGCTGGAATGATGGAGATGAAACATGGGATTGCCCTTGTCACGGTTCCCGTTACGATAAAAACGGAAATGTCATCGAAGGGCCGGCAGTCTATCCTCTAAAATTAAAAAAGTAGGATGAACTTTTGCGCCAGGTTCCCACGAGAGAATAGCGGCAGTGGAATTGGATGGTATGGGAATTTCTATTGGACTACTTTAGTGCTGGTTGGTGTTAAACGGGCTTTTAGACAGCTGCTATTCGACTGTTTTGGTGCTGTTTGTCGTTAAATGGGCTTTTAGACAGCTGCTATTCGACCGTTTTGATGCTGTTTGCCGTTAAACGGGTTTTTAGACGACTTCTATTCGACTGTTTTGATGCTGTTTGCCGTTAAACGGGCTTTTAGACGGTTTCTATTAGACTGTTTTGGCACCAATCTCAGTTAAACGGGTTTATAGAACATGGCAATTCATCCGCTGGCATAAATGAAAAAAGTACAATTCACAACGAATTGTACTTTTTTCCATTTCGTATTATTGCAATCCTTCAGTCAATACCGGGATAATTTGTTTTTTGCGTGAAACGACACCTGGCAGCTCAACTACATGATCCGCTAATTCTTTGCCGAAGCTTCGCGCCGCTTCCTCTGCTACGCTACCTACGACAATTGCCGTTGAGTCATTATTTAAAATGTCTGTTACCACAAAGAAGTATAAATTCAAGCCATTATCCGCTACATACTCATTAATTAAGTTTAATAGCTCATCCTTGCGACCCAATACATCATTTACATCTACTGCATTCACTTGAGCAATAACCGCTTTTGCTTCGCCAAATGTAAATTCTTTTGCATCTAGAGATAGCAAGTCTTCCAAAGATTTGTCTGAAAGATCCGCGCCGGCTTTCAACATAGCCAGTCCATATTCGTCTGCATTAACGCCCGCGATTTCAGCAAGTTCTTTTCCTGCTTTTACATCTTGTTCCGTGCAAGTAGGAGATTTGAATAACAATGTATCCGAAACAATTGCGGATAACATTAAGCCTGCGATATTTGCAGGAATTTCAACGTTATTTTCTTTGAAAATTTTATTTAAAATCGTAGCTGTACATCCAACTGGTTCTGCACGGTAGTAAAGCGGATCAGAAGTCTCGAAGTTCGCAATACGGTGGTGATCGATTACTTCAGTAACTTTTACTAATTCAATACCGTCTGCGGATTGCTGTCTTTCGTTGTGGTCTACCAAAATAACGTCAGCCGCTTCCTCCGCTACATTGCCAATTAAGCGTGGTGCTTCAAAGCCGAACTTGTCCAATGCGAATTGTGTTTCATTATTTACTTCACCTAAACGGACTGCTTCTGCATCTACACCTAATTGCTGTTTTAAATAGGCATATACAATTGCGGAAGTAATTGTGTCTGTATCTGGACTTTTATGTCCAAAAACCAATACTTTGCTCATAAAATGGGCCTCCTATAATATTCAATAATTTCGACATTAATTTTATCATACAAACGAACGAATAGAAAAAGGAACTTATCTAATAATCCTGTAAATTCCTTTTTCTCCGCTTTCCTGTTTGCGAACGCTAGTCGATTGAGCAATGGAGCTTGCGAGCCGCCTCCACCTTTCCTGTTGTCCAGCTCCGGCGGCTAGCTCCTCGAGCGTTTCGACTCTTCCGACGAAGGCAAAGAGCGCCTTCTTGTCAGAGTCTCCAATGCTTGTCGGAGCTGGCAAGCCGCCTCCGCTTTTATATCAAAAAAGCGTATTCGTAAATGCCCCCGCAATTTACGAATACGCTCTCGTTGGATTATTTAGATATATTGGGCTTTTTCCAGGTATGGGAAGTTGCTTTCTATGTTTGCATTGGTTTTCTGGAAATTTATATAATGCTTTCTGTTTTGAGCGAGCATGCCTTCTACCAAAGCATGGATCAAGGAGTGGGCGGCGGTGATTGTTTCCGCTGACGCTGTCTTTTGAGTACCTACTGTAAACAGTATATCTGCATAATCTCGTAACGGTGAAATGCTTGAATGTGTAATTGCAATGACTTTCACATTTTTATCTTTCGCTAATTTTGAAATTGTGATTGTATCTTCTTGCAGATGTTCCAGTGCAATCACAAATAGTAAAGAATTTTCGTCCATGTGGCTGATTTGCTGAACGATACTTTCCACATCGTGCTGGATTTGCTTTACATGTTTTCGGTAGTTGCTTAATGTGCAAGTTAAAAAACTTGCTGATGGAGATGATTGTCTGAACCCTAAAACAAATAAAGAACTGCTTTCATGCATCAATTTTACTGCATGTTCAAATTGCTCTTCACCGATAATATTCATTGTATTCAGAATACTTGTAACATCTCGGTTCATGACATCAATGAGAAGGTTCACCTGTTTCTTGGAGATTAATGGATGTGGACGGTCTTTTTTCGTTTCCCCGGCCCCCATCAAATCTTGCTTGATTTTTTCTTGAAGCTCAGAAAATCCTGATAACTCCATCGCATAACAAAATCGGATTACGGTCGATTCACTAACCCCTATTAGCTTTCCAACGTCAGAAGCAATATGAGTCGCTATCACATTTGGATTATCAATTACAAATTGTGCTACTTTTCGCTGTCCTCTCGACAAACGGATAAATCGCTTCTTTATCTGATCGCAATAGCTCATTCCTAGCTCCCCCAATTCTATAATAAATGTATACAAAATAATTTGATAATTGATATTAACACTAATATAAATTGAATACAATGAGTTTTCAGAAAAAACTTCAACACGTTAGAACAAAAAAGTCGAAAATTTGTCAAAATGCTAGAAATTTCGACAAACATGCAAAATTAGATAAGAAGCTCATAATTTTCTTTTCGACAAAGTAAAAAAAGACTCAAGCTGGGTCCCATCCCAACTTGAATCATGTATTTGTTTTTATTCCAATTCTATTTGTTTCGTCTCTTTTCCCAAGAGCAATACGGAGAAAGCCCCGATGATTATAGAAACGCAGAAGATGCCAAAAATATAGCCAATGTCATACTCAGCCTTTAATAAATAGCCAACTAAAAGCGGTCCAAGAATGCCCCCTATTCGTCCAACTGCCGCGGCCATTCCTGCACCAGTCCCTCTAATGACTGTTGGGTATTGTTCGGGTGTATAAGCATATAGCGCACCCCATGCTCCTAAATTAAAGAAAGAAAGCAAAATGCCCGCCCCCAACAATACGGAAACCGACTCTGCATTCCCGAAAACAAATGCACTGACTGCAGTTCCGATTAAATACGTGATCAATACAAACTTTCTTCCCCACTTTTCAATGAACCAAGCTGCCGTAAAGTATCCCGGAAGCTGAGCAAGCGTCATAATGAGTACATACTTAAAGCTCGTAATTAAATCAAAGCCCTTTCCGACCATCACACTTGGCAGCCAAAGGAACATCCCATAATACGAAAATACGACCGTAAACCAAAGAATCCATAGCATCAAGGTAGCCCGGGAGTATTTCTTTTGCCAAACCCCTGCTATATTTTTCATGATTGACCTGTTTTTCGCCTCCGGTTTTGCTGAGAATTGCGGTGAATCAGGCAAATGCATTCTTATATATACTGCATAAAATGCCGGGATTGCCGTCAAGATGAGCGCAACACGCCAACCTTCAATCGGCCAGATATCAGATGGGATGACAAAATAAGAGATAAGCGCTGCAATCAGCCAACCCCCAGCCCAGAAACTTTCCAGAAGAACGACCACTCTTCCGCGTTCCTTTGCTTCCACACTTTCGGATACCAAAGTTGAAGCGACCGGCAGCTCTCCGCCGAGCCCCATTCCAACAAAGAATCTCAAGATTAAAAATACAGCCAATGTCGTTGTAATGGCAGATAAGCCGCTCGCAATTGAGAATAAAATCAATGTCCACATAAAGATTTTCTTTCTTCCCACTTTGTCTGCCAGCACACCAAATACCAATGCACCAACCGCCATTCCGATCGAGTTGACGCTTCCTATCCACCCCATTTGGGAAGACGTTAAATTCCAATCTACCGCTAGTGCAGCGATTACAAAAGATAAAATCCCCACATCCATCGCATCGAACATCCATCCAACACCAGCGACACCTAAGAGCTTTTTGCGCGATATATCTGAAGTCTTTTGTTTTTTACTCATCAACTCTACTCCTGTCTTTACACTTGTAATTTCACTACTAACAATACTATTAATTTAGTTTGTTGACAAGGCAAAATTTATATGTATATTCTGTTAATTTAGCAAATGCTATTGAAATATAAGACAAATTTGCGTAAAATGTCTCTTATATACAAACAACTGTTCATCTCGTGAGAACAAAAGGAGCTAATCTGTTATGTGGAAAGGTCTTATCGAAGAATATAAAGAATTTTTACCTGTTAATGAAAATACACCTGCTCTTACTTTGAATGAAGGAAATACCCCTTTGATTCATTTAGTAAACCTGTCAAAAGAATTAGGCATTGAATTATACGGAAAAATCGAAGGTGCCAATCCAACAGGTTCTTTTAAAGATCGCGGAATGGTTTTTGCTGTCGCAAAAGCAATTGAAGATGGCGCAAAATGCGTGATTTGTGCATCTACAGGAAATACTTCCGCTGCAGCCTCTGCATATGCTGCACGTGCAGGAATTCAATCGATCGTTGTCATTCCAAAAGGAAAGGTGGCACTTGGCAAATTAGCGCAAGCATGTATGTATGGTGCGAAAATTATCGAAATTGATGGGAATTTTGATGATGCCCTTGCCATCGTTCGCCAAGTTAGCGAAACAACTCCAGTCAAACTGGTAAACTCTGTCAATCCATATCGAATCGAAGGCCAAAAAACGGCTGCCTTCGAAATTGTCGATAGTTTAGGACAAGCTCCTGATTATTTATGTATTCCAGTAGGAAATGCCGGGAACATTACAGCATACTGGAAAGGGTTTATAGAATATAACGAAGCAAAAAATACAGGCTTGCCAAAAATGTATGGTTTCGAAGCGGAAGGTGCAGCAGCTATCGTCAAAGGTGAACCGATTGCCAATCCTGAAACAGTGGCTACAGCGATTCGAATCGGGAATCCTGCAAGCTGGAAATTGGCGGAAGCGGCTCGTGATGAGTCCGGCGGTATCATTGATTCAGTGACGGATGAGGAGATCCTGGCAGCTTACCAACTAATCGCCCGCACAGAAGGCGTTTTCGTTGAACCAGGTTCTGCCGCTTCTTTAGCCGGTGTTATTAAGTCTGTTAATAGCGGCAAAATTGAAAAAGGCAGCCGTGTTGTAACAGTATTTACGGGCAACGGATTAAAAGACCCGGATACTGCCATGAATGTATCAAAAGTAGACTTAGTATCACTTCAAAATGATGAAGAAGAAATTCGAAAATACATCGAGGGAATTCTATGAGCAAAAAATGGCAAATCACTGTCCCTGGAAGCACTGCTAACTTAGGACCTGGATTTGATTCCATTGGACTTAGTTTGTCCTTATATTTAGAACTAACCGTGACATTAGCAGATCAATGGGAAATCATACATGTTTCAGAACATCTTCCGCAAGATTTCAAAATTGAAGATCACTTAATTTTCACCATTGCCAAAGAAACTGCGGAACGCTATCAAAAAAGCTTGCCTCCCTGCCGTATCGAAATGCGAAGCGAGTTGCCATTTGCACGGGGCTTGGGCAGCAGTGCAGCAGCTATCGTAGCTGCAATTGAGCTAGCAAACCTTGTTTGTGATTTGAATTTAACGACACAAGATAAGTTGAATCTCTCTTCACAAATTGAAGGGCATCCAGACAATGCCACTGCTTCCGTTTTAGGCGGCCTAACCATTTCCCAGATGGACGAAGAGGGAAATGTCGATACCATTCATGTACAAGATTTAGACGCTTCTTTTGTTGTTTTTATCCCGCATGTTGAGTTAAAAACATCTGAAGCCCGCAAAGTTTTGCCTGAACAGTTTGATCGGGGATATGCCGTTCGTGCAAGTGCCAACGCAAATATGTTGGCGGCTTCATTCGTTTTAAAAGATTATGAACGAATCGGCCGTTACATGGAGTCGGATTTATTTCATGAACCGTTTCGCTCCAAGCTCATTCCTCAGTTTGATGAAATACATTGTGCTGCAAAAGAAGCAGGCGCCTATGGTACGGCCCTTAGCGGAGCAGGTCCAACCGTTATTTCCATCATTCCGAATAACTTGGGAGAAGCGTTTGTATCAAAGATGAAAGTGCGCTTCCCTTCTCATGAGATTCTTTTGACAAAAACAGACCATAAAGGAGTTTCGGTTACGGCAGTGCCAAATATCCTTACTTAATATCAACGATTAATATAGATGTCCAATAGTTCATATACATAACTATTGGACATCTTTTTTTGTCCAAAATTTTAGAAAGGTTTTGGTTTCATCCTAAACTTTCCAGGGGATAAACATCATGGGGAAGGTTTATTAAGTCGACAGAAAAGGGGTATGTAAATGAAAATTGGGATTATTGGCGCAACCGGAAAAGCCGGCAATAACATTCTAGTCGAAGCAAGACTGAGACATCATGATGTCACAGCCATCGTACGCAACCGTGAGAAAATTACACATAACCATGTTGATATAATTGAAAAAGAAGTTTTTGATTTGACACGTGAAGATTTAGAACAATTTGATGTTGTGGTGAATGCATTTGGCTCGCACCCAGGAGAAGAACATTTGCACGTGGAATTTGGCCGTTTTCTGATTTCCCTATTGGAAGGAAGCCAAACGAAGTTATTTGTAGTCGGAGGAGCAGGAAGCCTTTGGATTAATGATGATACTCAGTTAATCGATACCCCGGACTTTCCGGAACAATTCAAGGAAGTGGCAAGCCAGCAATCTCAAAATTTAATGGATTTGCAAAACTCCTCCATCAACTGGACGTTTTTAAGTCCAGCTGCCATGTTCGATGCCGATGGTCCAAGAACTGGCCATTATTCTATCGGCAAAGACCGTCTATTATTAAACTCCCAAGAAATTAGTTATGTTAGCTACGCAGATTATGCGGTAGCCGTATTAGATGAAATTGAAAACCCGAAACATGTAAACGAACGATTTACGGTTGCTTCCGAAAATGCAACAAGCAGTTCATAATACCAATAAAAAATGCCCTTAGAGCTTTCATGGCTTTAAGGGCATTTTATTCGAGTAATCGCAGAAACAAGTTGTGGCGTTATTGCTTTAGCGGCTAGCTGGGCGCTTGCGCTTTTCTTTAAGCCAGTAACAACAAGCTTAATGCCATTACGGCCATGCCGGCAACCAATCCGTAAATCGACAGGTGGGTTTCATCGTATTTTTGAGCGGCCGGCAACAGTTCATCCAAGGAGATAAATACCATAATCCCTGCTACAGCCGCAAATATCATACCGAACATTGTATCCGTCAAGAATGGCATCAAAATCAAATAAGCAACCACTGCTCCCACTGGCTCAGCCAATCCAGACAAGAATGAGAGCTTAAAGGCTTTTTTGCGAATGCCCGTTGCAAAAAAGATGGGAATGGCGACTGCAATGCCTTCCGGAATATTGTGTATGGCTACCGCAATGGCAATCGCAATACCGACATTGGGATCTTGAATGGCAGACATAAATGTGGCAATCCCTTCCGGAAAATTATGAATCGCAATGGCGAGAGCCGTGAAAATACCCATTTTCATTAATTTATCTTCATCGATTTTATGCCCACCTAATTCTGCTTCATGGACATCCTCTACTGTCTTTACTTCATGAGGATTATTTTTTTGGGGTATAAAACGGTCAATTAGCGCAATAAAGATTATCCCTGCAAAAAAGCCAATGACAGTCAGCCAATATCCTTGCGTTTCATCGGTGGCCGCTATCAGGGACGCTTTTGCCTTCACAAAAATTTCAACCAGAGAGACATAAATCATAACACCTGCAGAAAAGCCCAATGCAACAGAAAGAAACTTTTTATTCGTTCGTGAAGTAAAAAATGCAATCAAAGCCCCTACTCCGGTAGCCAAGCCCGCAAACAGCGTTAAACCTAAAGCCAAAAGTACATTACCTTCCATTTAGTTTTAGTCTCCTCTTTTATTTTAATAGTAGTATTATATACCTGAAAGTTTCCTTTGTACAACTTTTTTAGCTAGAGTTATATATTGTGCACTTGGAAAACTTCTTCCAATCATTGAATAGGCACTTGCACCTTTGCCTGAATGAACAAAAAAATAACACCTAATCTAAGGCGTTATTCTTTAACTTATTAAATTTCCGCTTTCTTTGTTCATACCAAAATACAGAAATCATAAACCATGTGTACCCTATACTCCAGCCGGCAATTACATCAGTTGCAAAGTGGCGGCTTTCCGCGATGCGAGATAACCCGGTCAGGAGGGCTAATATAATGGCAACAATCCAAATGAGCAACGCTTTTTTGTTACTCTCCAATACCTCGGACAACAAATAAGCAATTGTAAATAAATAAAGCAAGGACAACATGGCATGGCCCGACGGAAAACTAAATGAAGCCAATTGTTCGGCAATGTCAGGTCTTGGGCGATCGATCCAATTCTTTAGGAATTGATTCAATACCCTTCCCATTGCCAATGTTAATAAAACCAAAACCATGGCACGATAATTCCGTTGTCCCAGCCATAAAATCACCAATAAAATTAACCCTACGGCAATTATCACTGTTGTATCCCCTATGTAGTGGAAAGCAATCAAAAAAGAATTGCCGCCAAGTAATTCATCAAAAAATCCGTCAATCTTTCTTCCAAGCGAAGTTTCATAACTAAATAAGCATACTAGAAAAATCAAGAGAGTAACGCAAGCCAATACATAGTTCCATGCCTTCAATACAGATTCCACCTTATTGTTTATTCTAAACCCCATGCCATCTTACCATACACAAAGAAAAAAACCTGACAAAATATCAGGTTTTTCCACGAGGCGTATACATAAAAAGCTGCCCTATGCGGACAGCTTATTGTTCATTATTTTAAAGCATCGATGATTTCTTGAATTTTTAGCAATTCAGACTCTAAGCCCCCACCTGATAAGTACCAAAGGGCACCATTCAAGTAGATGATGTTTCCATTTTGAGCTGCTGTTGTTTTGTTTATAATGTCATTCTCAATTGCTTCTTTTACATTGGATTCGACACCAGTAGCTGCTAATCGATCGATTACAAATAATACATCCGGATTGATTTCAAGCACTTGTTCATAGCTAACTTGTGCACCGTGTGTAGAATTCTCAAGTGAATCATCCGCTGCTTCAAAACCGTAGACGCTGTGTACATGTCCATAACGAGACCCCTCACTTGGACCAAATGCAGAAAGTTGTTCATTGTAAAGTGTTACTAAAGCTCTTCCGCTTTCCGCAGCAACTGCATTTACTTCTTCTAGAGCAGTTTCAATTTCAGCTAACTTTTTATCGGCTTCTTCTTGTTTATTGAATAGTTGAGCAGCAATATTCACTGACTCTTTAAATGAATCCCAGTAATTTGCTGTATCCGGTGCTGTGTATACGACCGGAGCAATTTCGCTTAATTGATCATAGAAATCTGCTTGACGAGCAGAGATGAAAATTGCATCTGGCTCCATTGCAGCAATATCTTCAAGTAAAGGCTCTTTTAATGTACCGGCATTTAAATATTCTTCTCCAGCATATTTTTCTAAATGCTCAGGGAAAGTTTTCCCCTTTGCCACTGCCATAACATCAACACCCAAAGCATCTAGTGTATCTAAAAAACCATAATCAAATACGACGATTTTTTCCGGCGTTTTTTCAAATGTAACATCGGCATAGCCTTCAACCGTAGATTTAATTGTCATTGGGAAAGCTGAATTTTCCTCTGAAGTTTCAGAAGTGCTCCCTGTTGTTTCTTCTTCCTTAGCGCTGCAAGCTGTTAAAACTAAAAGTAACATTGCCATAACAATCGTTAGCAATTTAAAATTCTTCATTATTACCTCTCCCATCTTGTATATCGATACTGATAATCATTATCAACTAATTGAAATTATATCATGTCTACATTTTTCGTCAATCTATTTTTTATGATTCTGTGAATCTTTTTTAAAAAAAATGATTTAGAAAAGTAATTCATACTCTCCTAAATCACTTGCATTATGAATGGGAATTAAAATATACACAAATACGGCATCCATTTTGCTCTTGAACAGGTATATCCATATCATAAATCTGTTTTAGTGCAGCAGAATTGATAATTTCATCTGTAGTGCCTTCTTTAATCACACGGCCATCTTTGAGGGCAACGATGCGATCTGAATAAACTGACGCAAAATTAATATCATGAAGTACAATCACCACTGTTTTTCCCAGCTCGTCTACAAGCTTTCGCAAAATTTTCATGATTTGGACAGAATGTTTCATATCCAGGTTATTCAGCGGTTCATCCAGTAATACGTATTCTGTATCTTGCGCAATGACCATCGCGATAAAAGCACGCTGGCGCTGACCGCCTGATAACTCATCCAAATAACGGTCCTGCATATCCGTAAGGTTCATATATTCAAGTGCTTGGTCCACGAATTTTAGATCTTCTTTCGTTAAACGCCCTTTTGAATAAGGATATCTGCCAAATGAAACGAGTTCACGAATCGTTAAACGTACATTCATGAAGTTGGACTGTTTCAAGATGGAGACGCGTTTTGCAAATTCATCTGATTTAATGGTGCGAATATCATTTGTTTCAAGGAGGACTTCTCCTGTATCAGCATTTAACAAACGGCTTACCATGGATAGCAGCGTAGATTTTCCTGCCCCATTGGGACCAATAAACGACGTAATCTTGCCTGGTTCGATTGTTACCGATACATTGTCAATCACTGCTTTTTTTCCGAAGAATTTGCTCAAACCTTTTACTTTTATCACCCTGCAGACCTACTTTCTCTTAATAATAAATAAATAAAGTATATTCCACCGACAAAGTTGATAATGACACTAAGTGTTGTGTTTAATTCGAATAAATGTTCAATGATGAACTGGCCGCCAACTAAAGCAATAATACTGATCAAACTAGCGCCGGTAATCAAAATTGAGTGTTTATAAGTTGATAAGAACTGGTATGACAAATTAGCGACAATGAGTCCAAAGAATGTAATCGGTCCAACGAGTGCCGTTGAGGTTGCAATCAGGATTGATGATAACACCAGCATATTCATGACGACCTTATCATAGTTAACTCCAAGATTAATGGCATTTTCACGTCCCAGGGACATGACATCCAGCTTGCTCATCATTTTAAAACCGTATAAGAATGCAGCCGCCAGGATGGCCAGCGCAACCCACACCAGATCTGCATTTACTTTTGTAAAGCTTGCAAACATCTTGCTTTGCAAATTTAAATACTCATTTGGATCGATTAATACTTGCAAAAATGTTGTCGCACTGCCCAAAAGCGTCCCTAAAATCATCCCAATAAGCAATAAGAGATAAATCGGGAATTTATCCGCTCTGAATAAGAAACGGTATAAAAGCAATGCAAATGCCACCATCGCAATAATGGAAATACTAAAGTTTAAATATTTATTGATCACCAGGATTGATGTGGAGCCCAGGAAAAAGTAAATAAACGTTTGTACAACCATATACATCGAATCAAGCCCCATAACAGAAGGCGTCAAAATTCGATTATGCGTAATCGTCTGGAATACAACAGTCGAATAGGCAATCGCAACTCCCGTAATCGTCATGGCCAAAATTTTGATCAGCCTTCTAGGGAATGCATAACTAAACCCGCCATTAATATCATAAAATGCATACAGCAGCATGCAAATGACGGAAATAACAGCCAAGATGATTAATTTCGTTCTATTTCGCATATGCTCTCCCCCTAAACAACAACATTAAGAAGATCGCACTTCCGATTACCCCGACTGTTAAATTAATTGGAATTTCATACGGATAAATAATGATACGGCCAATAATGTCGCATGCCAATAAAAATACAACCCCTAAAACAGCTGTATGAGGCAGCGTCTTCGCTAAATTATCTCCTTTAAATATGGAAACAAGATTCGGCACAATCAAGCCTAAAAATGGAATAACCCCTACCGTCAGAAGAACAGTGGTTGAAATCAATGCTACCAGCGCCAATCCCAGATTCAAAACAAATTTGTAATGAACGCCCAGATTTTTGGCAAAGTCTTCACCCATACCGGCAACAGTAAACCGGTTTGCGTATAAATACGCGATAATAATTACGGGCACGCTAAGATATAAAAGCTCATAACGTCCTTTGATGATTAGTGAAAAGTCCCCCATCAACCAGGCATCGATATTTTGAAGCAAGTCCGCTTCATATGCAAAGAAGACCGTGATAGAAGATAGAATATTTCCATACATAATTCCGATTAACGGAATAAAGATAGCATCCTTAAACTTAATGCGATTCAAAATTTGCATAAAGACAAATGTACCTGCCAATGCAAATACAAAACTAAAAATGATTTGTTGTGTATAGCTTGCCCCCGTAAATAAAAGCATTGAAATTAATATCCCTAATTTAGCAGCGTCCAATGTCCCTGCTGTTGTTGGGGACACAAATTTATTTCTGCTTAGGCTTTGCATGATCAGCCCTGCTACACTCATTCCGATTCCAGCTAAAATAATTGCAGCCAGCCGGGGAATTCGGCTTATGTAAAAAATTTCGGCCTCAACAGAGTTAAAGTCCAATAAGTCCTTTGGTGAAATATCGGTTGCGCCAAGAAATAATGAAATAGCCGACAATACGATAGCCGCTACTATTAAAATCCAAAGTCTCATTTTAAATCCCCAATAATTTAGAATAGTTATGGTCATTGAAAATGATTATCATTTCCTACCAAACTAATTATAACACAGGTACTTTACTAGTCCAATAATCAATTGAGAATATTCTCACTTAAATTTGCGAAAATTATAATATATTAGTATATAGATAATCTACATTGGGATTTTGGTTACAAAAAAACCGTCATTTTTCTGATATATAGGAAATTGATTTTCGTTACGGGGACGCTTTCCGCGGGCCCGGATCGAGCCTCCTCGTCGCTTTGCTCCTGCGGGCTCTCGAGGCTCGGGCTGTTCCCGCAGGAGTCGCCCCTTCACTCCAATCAATTTCTGCATATAATATTTTATTGCCATAGGATAGATGAACCCTTTCAAAAGTGTGTCAGGCTCTTTCTATTAAATATTGAACTTCCATCGCACCATCAATTACTTCCCCAGGAATAATTGCTTCGTAATGTTTCATTTGTTCTAATTCCTCCATTAGACGTAGCGCAAAACCGGTTCCGCAGCATAAGCTTTTTCAGGTGCGTCTGCCAATTGCTTGCTATCGTATGCTTTAATGCGCTTTCCGCTTTCAAAGTCGAAGAAATGGGCACGATCCATTTCAAAACCGAGCAATACTTCCTCACCCGGTGAGACAATTGTTCTCGATCCCACTTGGGCGATGAACTCTTGTGGACCGATGGAAGAGTAAAGAAGCATATCTGAGCCCGTCAACTCCGATACAATGATTTTAGCACGGAGCAGCTCATAACAGGCCCCAACCTCCCCGTTTTGCAATTCAATATGCTCCGGACGGATTCCCATTACCACTTTTTTGTTTACGTACCCCATCGCCTTTAGCATTGCCAGCTTTTCATCGGGAACCTTCATATCGAATCCTTCTGAAATGAAGCGGCCATCGACAATCTCCCCATTGAAGAAATTCATGGAAGGCGATCCGATAAATCCGCCGACAAATACATTCTCAGGAAAATCATATACTTCTTTGGGAGTGCCGACCTGCTGGATGACACCGTCTTTCATAATGACGATCCGGCTAGCCATCGTCATTGCTTCTGTCTGGTCATGTGTGACGTAAATTGATGTAGTTCCCAATCGTTGGTGCAGTTTGGCAATTTCAGCGCGCATTTGGAAACGTAATTTGGCGTCTAAATTCGATAATGGCTCATCCATAAGGAACAATTCAGCTTCCCTGACTATTGCACGACCGAGCGCAACACGCTGTTTCTGTCCGCCAGACAACGCTTTCGGTTTCCGGTTCAATAAATCTTGCAGCCCCAAAATCTCCGCAGCTTCCCGAACACGACGATCAATTTCTTTCTTGTTCGTCTTTCGGATTTTTAAGCCGAATGCCATGTTGTCATAAACCGTCATATGCGGATAGAGTGCATAGTTTTGGAACACCATCGAGATATTCCGATTGGATGGAGGTACGTCATTCATCAGCTTGCCATCCAAATAGAACTCGCCCGAAGTAATTTCCTCTAAACCTGCAATCATCCGGAGCATCGTTGATTTCCCACAGCCGGAAGGTCCGACAAGCACGATGAATTCCCCGTCCTTGACTTGAAGGTTAAAATCGGTGACTGCATTGGTGTTTACTGCTTTATCATATTGTTTGTTGATATTTTTCAAGATTAACTTTGCCATATTGCATCCTCCAATCATCATTTTCCACCCGACTGCAAATTGATTCCTTTAATGAAGTATTTCTGGAAAAAGAAGAACAAGAGTATAACCGGCAGTAAGACTATAAGGGAACCTGCCATTAGGTAATTCCACTGTGTACTCATTTCGCCTTTAAATACTTGAAGTCCGAGCTGTAATGTATACAGATTCTCATCATTCACGTAGAGTAGAGGTCCAAGGAAATCATTCCACGCCCCGTTAAAAGAGAAAATCGCAACCGTTGCGAGGGCCGGCTTCGTCAATGGAATGCCGATTTTGCGCCAAATATAAAAGTGACTTGCCCCTTCCATCCGTGCCGCCTCAATCATTTCATTCGGAACCGTCATGTAGAACTGCCTTAACAAAAAGATGTTGAAGGCGCTGCCGAAAAATGCCGGTACAACGAGTGGATAATAGGTATTCAGCCAACCTAAATTGGCAAATAGCACATATTGGGGAATCAGCGTAACGAACCCCGGGATCATCATCGTTGAAAGGACGATGGCAAACAAGACTTCACGCCCTTTAAACGGAATTTTTGCAAACCCATAGGCAACAAAGGAATTTACCAACACTTGGCCCACCACCACCAAAATTGTGATGGTAACCGTGTTGATCGTATATAAATCAAAAGGGGCCGCTTCCCATGTTTTTATATAGTTGTCCCAATTCCATTCTTTCGGGAAGAAGGTCGGCGGAAAACTCATGACTTCCTTCATCGTTTTCAATGAGGTTGAAATCATCCACCAAAGCGGTGATAAAAAGAGTAGGCTCCCAAAACAAAGCAAGATGAAGTTTACAGCCTTTAATACCTTTTCGCGATTCTTCATACTATCAAAGTAAGATTGTTTCATCGTTTCGCCTCCCCTTCGTAATGCACCCATCGAGGAGCGAGCTTGAGATTGATCATCGTCAGAATGAAAACGATGATGAATAAAATCCATGACATAGCCATGGCATAGCCCATGTCGAATACTTTGAATGCTTTATTCCACATATAGTAGTTATAGAAAAGCAGTGAATTTACGGGTCCGCCTGTGCCGTTCGACATGACGTAAGCTTCCTGGAATATCTGGAAGCCGCCAATCAGGCTTGTGACGACGTCAAAAAAGATAACAGGCGTAATCATCGGAAGCGTAATATAGCGGAATTGCTGCCACTTGCTCGCCCCATCGATTTGCGCCGCTTCATAGAGCGACTTTGAAACGCCTTGGAGGCTTGCCATGTATAGGAGCATTCCCCCGCCCACTCCCCAGAGCTTCATCAGAATGAGCGATGGTTTCGTCCACTCCGGATCGAAAAGCCAATTCGGACCATCAATGCCGAACCACCCCAGTACCAAATTGACTAACCCCGTACTCGGATCTAAAAGTTGCATCCAAAGAAGATATACTCCGACCCCCGATAGAACGGCCGGCAAATAATAGATCGTTCGGAAAAACCGGAGGCCTGGGACGTCCTGATTGAGGAGGACGGAAAGGAAAATTGCTCCGATTGTGGTGAGAGGAACTGAAAAAGCTACGTAATAAAGGGTGTTCCAGAGGGATGTCCAAAATAGCTGGTCATCGAACAACAACTTTTCATAATTACGGAATCCGACAAAATCCATCTGAGAAGTAATATTGTAATTTGTAAAACTCGCGACTAATGAAAATAAGAGCGGGCCTGCCGTGAATAATAGGAAGCCAATGATCCACGGAAGGATGAACACATAGCCGACAAGCCCTTCCTGTCGCTTATAATTGAACTTTTTCCTTTTCATTTCTCAAACTCCCCTAATTATTTGCTATCTTTTAAACAATCAATAGATTGGCAACACTTTGATTTTAAAGTATAAGAATAGAGAGCATCATGCTCCTCCGGCTCCGAACCAGAGAAGCACTGCTCTCCATTTACTTAGACTTGTTTTCTTCTACCAGCTGCTCAACAGCAGCCTGTGCATCCTTCAATGCCTGCTCAGGCGTCTTTTTACCTAGAAGGACGTTATCAATTTCCGGATTCAGTAAAGTCGGAAAATCAGGTGCCGCAAGCGGGAATGGCGTCAATAATGTATTCTGCATATTGTCTACGGCCGTCTGATATACGACCTGATCTTTTTCCGGCATATCTGGACTCTTCGCAGCTGCTTCTGCCGCTTCAGTATTCGCTACATTGTCATAGTTTTTAACAGCCCAGTATTCCTGCGCTTCTTTATCCGTCAAATGCTTGATGAACTCCCACGCCTCTTCCGGATGGCTGGATCCTTCAGGGATTTCCGCTACGAAACCGCCGCCCCAGCTCGTATGGCCGCTGCCTTCCTCTTTTTCAGGAAGCATCGCTACACCGAAATTGAGATCTGGTGCATAATCGCGGATTTGCGTATAGAACGTAGGTGTGTTGACAAACATTGCTAACTTGCCAGTAAAGAACGGATTGGCCTGTTGGCTGTCAATCTGGGACTTGACCGAATTGACGACATTTTCCCCGTAATGATTTTTCCACTCCAGTAACCAATTTAATGTTTCAAGGTTCGTCTCTGTATCGATTTGGACTTCCCCTTCCGGACTCACAAAGTTATGTCCACTTCCATTTAACATCCAGACATCATAGTTAACGCCAAACAATGGATAGAATCCTAAACGTTCATATGTATCGCCATTCTTCTTGTCCAGTTTTGCTGCGTATTCTTTCAGTTCATCCCAGGTTTTTGGCGGTTGTTCCGGATTTAAACCTACTTCTTCAAAAGCATCTTTATTGTAGTAAAGGATGCGCGTATCCGTGTTGAACGGAATCCCGTAAGAATCTCCCTCGTATAGCGTTGCTTCCCAAAGCTCTGGATAGAAGCGGGCTGAAATATCATCTTTCTCCAAGAACTCCGATAAATTCATCGCTTGTTTTTTCTGTCCGCGAAGAGCCGTTGCGTTTATATCGTTGATGACCACGTCAGGCGGATCCCCTGCTGCTATCGCGGCAAGTTCTTTCGTCCAAATATCTCCCCACGGCACAAAAGTATGTTTCACCACAATTTCGTCCTGTGACTTATTGAAATCTTCAACAATCTTCTCAATTACGGGGCGTCTAATTTCTGATCCCCAGAATGTCCAAAAATCAACGACTACTTTGCCTTCTGCATCCGCTTCAGCTGCGACTTCATTTTCTTTACCTGTCTGGAAGCCGGCACAGCCTGAAAGGACGAGCAAAACAGCCATCAATGAAAACAGCAATCTTTTCTTAAACAACTCATTCTCCTCCATGTTTTTCATTTCGAATCTCAATGCATTTCTTTATTCCCTCCGCTTCTAAAGATAAAACACATTTCTGGGAAAAATATCGAAAAATAAAGAGAAGGTCCTACTAATTCAGTGATTTAAATATAAAATGACTTGTTCCAACATTAGGCAATAGGTCTTGTTTATTAAGCAATCGCCGACTTCTATGGAATGAATCACTTCATATCTTAATTAAAAAGCCAAGCTCCTCTAAGAGCCTGGCTTTGAACTTTGTTTCCGTATTTATATCCGTACAACTGGTTCCGTTACAAACCGGATGGACTAGGGGAACTTGTCATTTTTTAAATTCATACAAAATAAAAACGAAGCATGAATAATCATACTCCGTTCTTTATATTAGTTAATACCGCGCATTGCTTTTGAAATAATAGGCGTAAACACTAATAGAATTATACCTAAAACAATGGAAATAGCGCCAAGTGTACCAAAGTACGTGATTTCTGTAACTGCTTCATAAATTCGTACAAGTTGGGCGTTAATGGCTTGAGCTGCCGCACTTGTCAGGAACCATAAAGACATGGTTTGCGCAGCGAATGCCGCGGGTGCCAGTTTCGTTGTTGCCGATAAGCCGACCGGTGATAACAGCAATTCCCCTATCACTACCAAGAAGAACGATAATACCAGCCACCATGGACTAACAAGCTCTGTACCGCCAGACATTTGCGCCGGAATAATCATGACCAGGAAGGATGCCCCTGCAAAGAATAAAGAAACGGCAAATTTCTTCGGCGTTGAAGGTTGGCGATTCCCTAGTTTTAACCACATCCAGGCAAATAAAGGAGCAAGCATGATAATGAACAATGGATTTAGGGATTGGAACCAAGAAGCAGGAATTTTAAAGTCTCCTACCATTAAATCCGTACGTGTATCTGCATACGTTGCCAAAATGGTTGCCCCTTGCTCTTGAATGGCCCAGAACATAACGGCCGCAATAAATAATGGTATATAGGCCAATACACGCGATTTTTCATCTTTCGTTGTTTTCGGACTGCGATACATCACAATGAAGAAAACAGTTGGAATCAAAACACCCAATGTTGTGATGATTAAACTGAATACAGCCATCGTTAGATTGCCGGTAGCATATAAAATTGCCCCAATAATAAGGATGGCAATTATTCCGATTACAAAATTTCGAATCGCTTTCTTTTTATCGGCTTCCGTTAGGGGATTGGGTATTTCAAGACCTGCCAGTCCCAAATATTTCTTCTGGGTAACATAATAAACAATTAACCCTATTAACATCCCTATTGCAGCCAAACCGAAACCTAAATGGAAATTGTATTTTTCTCCAACTGTTCCGATAATGAATGGTGCGATGAAGGCACCCATATTGATTCCCATATAGAAGATACTGAACCCTGAATCGCGTCGAACATCTCCTTCTGCATAAATGTCACCCACAATAGTGGATACATTTGATTTCAATAAGCCTGTCCCAATAATGATAAAGGCCATTGAGATCAGCAATGCTGTAAGACCAAATGGCAATGCCAGCACAAAGTGGCCGATCATAATCAAGATTCCGCCATAGAATACCGTTCTGCGTGTACCCCATACTCGGTCAGCGAACCATCCACCAATAATGCTGGACATATATATTAATGAACCGTATATAGCCATAATGGAGTTCGCAGTTCCGCGATCTAATCCTAATCCACCTTCATGCAGCTCATAGTACATATAAAGGATAAGGATCGCGCGCATTCCATAATAAGAAAACCGTTCCCAAAACTCTGTAAAGAATAAAGTAAATAATCCCCTTGGGTGGCCAAAAAACCCTTTTTGAGGAACGGATTTGACGATTTCTTCTTTACTATACATAAAGATATACCTTCTTCCGTTAGTTTTTTATATTTTCTGACAAGACATTGCTTGAAATTCAACTGTCTGAAAACTACATTTTATTACCTTAAAGCATTATAAATGCTTTTTCAATATATTGATTAAAAGTTAGAAAGTTCACTCTCTTTTGTATTTTCTTAATACTAATGATAAATAGGACCTTAATACCCTCCACTTTTACTATATTCAAATAATAAAGCGAATAAAAAAAGGATAACGACATATTCATCGTTACCCATTTCCATTAATTAATTACATATTGTTCAAATTTTTTTAACTCCGATTCTTTCAGTTCAACCACAAGCTTTGTACCTTGCTCTTCGTAATCCGTTTCCTTTATTTGCGCATTTGAATTTAGGTAGGAAACTATATCTCCCCGGTCAAATGGCACCAACATCTCGCATTCTACATAATCGGAGAAAATATGCTGGCGTATTAATTCAATCAACTCGTCCAATCCTTTTCCTTCATGCGCTGAAATCCAAATGTTATCACCGCTTACCAATGGATAGTTCACATCTGCCAAATCTGACTTATTGTAAATATAAATGGTTGGTATGTCTTCGATATCCACTTCTGCCAAAGTCTTGTTCGTCACTTCCATCATGAAGGGATGTTCCTCGTTCGAGACATCCACAACATGAAGCAAAAGGTCCGCGTCTCTTGCTTCTTCCAATGTGGATCGGAACGCTTTTACCAAGTGATGTGGAAGTTTGCTGACAAATCCTACCGTATCGGTCAACAGGAATGTTTTTTTATCAGGCAATTTAATATTTCGAACCGAAGTATCCAGCGTCGCAAATAGCATGTCCTTTTCAAATACCTGTTTGTTGTCTTCCTGCCCCAGTTTTGTTAAAAGTCTGTTCATGATTGTAGATTTCCCTGCATTGGTATAACCTACGAGGGAAACAACAGGCACTTCATTCTTGCGGCGTTTTTTTCTTTGCGTTTCCCGCTGCTCTTTCACACCTTCCAATTCTCTGCGAAGTCTGGCAATTTGGTCTTCGATTTTTCTTCGATCCAACTCGAGTTTCGTCTCCCCGGCACCACGGTTTCTGAATCCTCCGCCAGTGCCGCCGCCTTGCCTTGATAGGGACGCATGCAAACCTACCAAGCGTGGCAGCATATATTGAAGCTGCGCCAGTTCAACCTGCATTTGCGCTTCTTTTGTTTTCGCCCGACGGTCAAAAATATCAAGTATCAGCATTGTCCGGTCGATTACCTTGCACTCCAGATCACGCTCAAGATTTCTAATTTGGGAAGGTGAGAGCTCATCATTGAAGATGACAAGATTTGCTTGCGATTCATCCAGAAAACGCTTAATTTCTTCTATTTTGCCTGTCCCGACATAATGGGAAGGGTTAACTCGTTCCAGGTTTTGTATGACACTGCCAATTACTTCTACATCCAGGGCTTGGGCCAAGTTCTCAAGTTCTTCCATGGAATAGTCGAAGTTTTTGTCATTTTGAAGATTTACACCCACTAAAATGGCTTTTTCAATGATTACTTCTACCTCTTGCATATTGGTCACTAAAAATTCCTCCCTATTAAAAGAGATAACATATAGAGTTATTAACAAATTATTGTTATTTTTACTGCATTCATGTTCCTCTATTTGCAAACTATAAATTATTTCATCTCACTGCTTTATTATATGCTTAATGACTATTTCAATTACGCTAGTTTTCTTTTCCCAAAAATCCTCCTGCTTAACGAAGTCAATCTTTATGCATTTAAAAAAGACCTACAACAAAACGTCATAGGTCTTAAAAATGGCATTATTCATCCTTTTTTTCAACTTTTAGGAGCCCTAATGTTTCATTAAATTCCTTTTCGATTTCTGGATTATGTTTATAGGTTACTAAACTTACTATTACAGCTAGAATCAAGTTGATGATAAAGCCTGGAACAATTTCGTACAACATGCCGGAAAGGGTTTCACTCTGTCCCCATACATAGGCAACAACCGCCCCGGCAATCATGCCTGTCAACGCTCCAATATTTGTTAGCTTTCTCCAATACAAGGCCAGCAAAATGGTTGGTCCAAATGCCGCTCCAAAACCAGCCCATGCAAAGCCGACCAAATCCAAAATCGAGCTATCCGGATCCCATCCCAAAATCGCAGCAATAACCGATACAACCAATACCGCTAAACGCCCTGCCATTACATAATGTTTGTCAGTTGCATCTTTTTTGAATAATGCCTTGTACATATCTTCGACCAATGCGGAAGATGTAACAATTAATTGGGAAGAAATCGTACTCATGACCGCTGCCAGAATTGCCGCCAACATAATCCCTGCAATGAATGGATGGAATAAAGTTTGCCCCATTACGATGAAGATGGTTTCCGGGTCATCGATGGTTGCTCCATGTTGTTGAAAGTACGCAACTCCTATAAGCGCGGTACCAATCGCACCAGCTAAACTTAAAATCATCCAGCCTATTCCAATGCGGCGGGCTTGCTTCGTTTCCTGGACGGATTTAATCGCCATAAACCTTACAATTATATGAGGCTGCCCGAAATAACCAAGACCCCAAGCTACAGAAGAAATAATACCCGCAGCTGTCGCAGTTGAGGCAAATAAACTAAAGTGTTCCGGGTTCACGGCTTGAATCGATTCCATCGTTTCTCCAAGGCCCCCCGTGAAAAAGATACCCACTATCGGTACGAGAATTAACGCCAAAAACATGATTAGGCCCTGCAAAAAGTCCGTATAACTTACAGCCAGGAACCCGCCGAACAATGTATATCCTACCGTGACGATTGCTACAATGAGTAATCCTGTATGATAGTCAAAGCCAAAAGAACTTTCAAAAAATTTCCCTCCCGAAACCATTCCGGAGGAGACATAGAAAGTGAAAAACACTAAAATAACAATTCCTGACACGATACGCAATAATTTGGTATCATCTCGGAGACGATTATCCAAGAAACTTGGAATCGTGATCGAGTTTTTTGACACTTGCGTATAGACACGCAAACGAGGTGCAACTAAAAACCAGTTTAACCATGCCCCTACTGTTAATCCAATTGCAATCCAAGCTTCGACCAGCCCTGCAGCATAGATTGCACCCGGCAATCCCATCAGCAGCCAACCGGACATATCGGCTGCCCCGGCACTCAGGGCGGTAACAGCTGGACCTAAATCACGGCCACCCAACATATAATCATTTAAATTCGTTGTTCTTTTGTATGCATACCATCCTATAACTATCATCGCCAGCATATAAATAACAATTGCCAGCAATTGAAAAGCATGATCCGACATCCAAACTCCCCTTCCCATTATTTATTGAAATTAAACTCCTATAATACCATATTCGACTTTAATTTATCATATTTTCAAGAGATGTTGTTTAATAATTTAGAAAAATATAATAATAGTTTCTGAGTTGGATTATACCAAGAACAGGAATTTAACACTTTATAAAATGGCTGTGGTACACTAATGCCAAATAATTGTTATAGAAAAGGTTGATAAAATGGATTTCGAAAGAATGAAAATTGAATTTTTAGATCGTATTCATAATAAGGATTTAATTGCTGCAACAATTAGCCAACCGCGGCAGAAATCGAACGACTTAAAGCGCGTCAAAATCAAACCCATCGAGCTAAAAGGAGTCTATCATTTACATCTTGAATATCAATACGAGCGAATTCTTAAACACGAAAATATAGAACTTGAACATTTTGAGGAGATCTTCAATAACTTATTAACGCAATTCCGCCAAATTTATTCCGAATTCAAAAATGAAAATATCCAGATTCAGCTTTCCAAAAAAAACAAAGTGACATGGAAACTGGAACAAACGAAACAATCAAAAGAAATAATCCTTTCACACAACCGAAAAAAACAATACTTATTGGATGATCAAAAACCTTATCCTTTTTTAATACGTCTTGGCGTCCAAACAGAAGAAGGAAAAGTAAAAAAGCAAAAATACGATAAGTTTCGCCAAATCAATCGTTTCGTTGAGTTCATCGATGACTCACTCGGCCATTTGCCGAAAAATCGCCAAATTCGCATCCTCGACTTTGGGTCCGGGAAGTCTTATCTTACGTTTGCCCTTTACCATTATTTAAAAATCGAAAAAGGGTTGGATATTCGGGTAACAGGGCTTGATTTAAAGAAGGAAGTAATCGAGGAATGCAATCGGATTGCGCAAGATTTGAATTACGATCAGCTGGAATTTTTGGTAGGCGATATTAATGACTTTAACGAGGAACAGTCCGTCGATATGGTGGTTACGCTCCATGCATGTGATGTTGCAACGGATATGGCATTGGCCAGGGCAGTAAAATGGGGAGCCAAGGTCATTTTAAGTGTTCCTTGCTGCCAGCATGAATTAAATCGACAACTGAATTCACCCTCTCTTGAAATCATGACGCAGCATGGCTTGATAAAAGAACGTTTTGCTTCGCTCGCTACCGACGCAATTCGAGCAGAAATCCTGTCATTGGTTGGGTATGAAACGCAAATTCTGGAATTCATCGACATTGAGCATACACCCAAAAACATTTTAATCAGAGCTTACTTTACAGGTGAAAAACCTACACCGGCTCAACGCGATCGCTACACGGCATTTACTCGTTTTTTATCTGCCCAACCGTTCCTGGAAAATGAACTAAAAGAATACATTTAACTTCATTAAGCATTTATAATGGCGACGAAAGCATCAGTCATAAAATGGAGTCATAAGCAAGTATATGCGATAAGAATCGACACTTATTCTACTATACTTGCTTTTTTTACAATTTCAGCTAATTTCAGACCTTTTCCACAATAAAAATAATGTGAATTAAAGTTAATTTTTCTGTATAGATTTGTAAAATGTTTTGTTATGATAATTTAGGTTTAAATTATAGATTACGTATATCAGGGGGCAATTTCATGTTTAGTTCAAGAAAACCAGATCCGTTTTTCCTTTCTTTGCACAAGATTGCAGAAAATATGAAAGAAGCGGTTCATTACGCCAGAGATTTCCGGATCGAAACCATTGCTGACTTAAAAGAGCTAAGCGTCAAAATGAAAAAGTATGAAACAGATGGCGATGACTTAATTCATGAATTAATCGTTATGTTGAATAAATCCTTCATGACACCGATTGAACGTGAAGATATATTGGCATTGGCGAATAAAATGGATGATGTTCTGGACGGTGCCGAACATTGCGTCGCACGTTTTGAAATGTTCTCTTTCACTGAAATTAACGAATCGATGAGGAAATTCTTTGATTATATCTCAAAAAGTGCAGATGAAATTGTTGCTGCGACGGATTTATTGAACCGGAAAGATTTAATTGCCATGCGCAAACATATTATTCTAATCAAAGATTACGAGCGTCAGTGCGATGAAATTTCCCGTTCCTCAACAAAACAACTTTTCTTGCATGAAAAAGACCCGATCCGTCTAATTAAATTTCGCGACATCTATGATCAACTGGAGGAAATTGCCGATTCATGCCAAGATGTAGCAAATACACTAGAAACTATTATTATGCGTAACGCGTAAGAGTAAGAACGGGGATTTTAAAATGGATATTCTATTAATACTTACTATTTTAGTTGTGATATTTGCTTTAGCATTCGACTTTATCAATGGTTTTCATGATACAGCCAATGCCATTGCGACATCCGTTTCCACCCGTGCATTGCCGCCGCGCGTTGCTGTATTAATGGCTGCGGTAATGAACTTTTTAGGAGCGATTACTTTTGTAGGGGTAGCAAAGGCAATCGCCAAAGATATTGTCGATCCTTTTTCATTAAATGTTACGGCGGACGACACGACGGGTAGTGTTGTCATTTTGGCGGCGTTATTATCTGCGATTACTTGGAACCTGCTGACATGGTACTTTGGGATTCCATCAAGTTCCTCCCATACATTAATCGGCTCCATCGCCGGCGCTGCTATTGCCGCTGCAGGCTTTGGAATTCTGAATTACAACGGGTTTAGCAGCATTATTTTGGGTTTGATACTTTCGCCTTTCTTGGCGCTTGCTGTTGGTTTTCTGTTTATGTCAATTTTTAAGGCCTTATTCAAAAACATGAACTTATATCGAACGAACAAAGGTTTTCGTACTTTGCAAATTCTTACGGCGGCGATTCAATCTTTTACCCATGGAACGAACGATGCCCAAAAAGCAATGGGAATCATCACAATGGCATTGATTGCCGCAGGGTTGCAAGGCGATGACGAGGTACAGGATTGGGTGCGAGTCGCCTGCGCCATTGCGATGGGTCTTGGCACTTCCATCGGCGGTTATAAAATCATTAAAACGGTCGGCGGGAAAATCATGAAAATCCGTCCAGTAAACGGCGCTGCTGCCGACTTGGCTTCTGCCTCCATCATTTTCGGGGCAACGCTCATTCACCTGCCAGTATCGACAACCCATGTCATTTCTTCGGCCATTATGGGGGTAGGTTCTGCACAACGGGTGAAAGGCGTTAGATGGGGCGTTGCTCGAAGGATCGTCCTGACATGGCTCATTACAATGCCGATCTCGGCTGTTATGGCGGGCATTTTCTTCTTTATCCTGGATTTGTTCTTTTAAATAAAATGAAATGCCGGACAAACAATATCGTCCGGCATTTCATTTTTTACTTTTTAATCTTGAATCCTTCTTCTTTCAAGTAACTTACCGCAGCTTCACGTGTACCAAAAGATTCTTCCAAATTGTTATTAAAATAGATATTCCAATCACGCTGATCGTGTCTTAATTCAATAATCACACCATCTTGGCCAATCCATGTTTCCTCGATGGGTGTTTCCAAATCTTCGGATAAATAATCGATGGCATCTTGTACGATTTCTCTTAAAGCTCGTTCATCGAAGTCCCGGATATTTACTAATCCTTTATCATTTGAGAGGCTATCGTACTTTAATAAATCCCCCACATACACAAAGCCGTTTCCATTTGGATGAAGTTTTTCAACCACGATGGTTTTTTCATATAAACTATCTTCGAAATGATAGTTCACACGATTCAACGAGATTTCCTTTTTGCTTAGTTGTGGAAACGATTCAATAATCGCTTGTTTTTCTTCAAATGATAACATGTTATTTATATTCTCCTTTTACCTTCATAATAGCCTGGTTATCGCAAAAGCGAAGCACAGTACACCACTATGGCATACTGCGCTTGCTTCAAATCTGTCAAACTGTTTTGGTGGCAGCCTCTTTTATCTTTTTCCGTTCTTCATAAATGTTCTTCACAATTACTTTGATCACTGCATACGTAGGAATGGCGATGATAATAAAGAGAAATCCGCCGATATTTCCTGCAGCCAATACAATGGTGATGACCGTTAATGGGTGAACGTCCAGTGATTTCCCCATAATATTCGGGGTAATCAAGTTGCTTTCAAGCTGTTGGGCAACTAAAGTAATCACAGCCACCCAAACAACCAAAATCGGGTCTTGTATAATGGCAACAACAAGTGCCGGAGCCAAAGAGATCCACGGACCTATAAACGGAATCATGTTCATGAAAAATGCAAAAATCGCAAGCAATAACGAGTATTCCAAACCGATGATCAAATATCCAATATACATCATGCTGGCCAAGATAAAACTAATTAACACTTGTCCTTGCACATAGTTTCGCAAAACTTCATCGATATCCGCCAATGTATTTTTTACCCAAGTGCGTCTTTCACCACTAAAAATATTGTATATGTTCGGTGCAAACTTTTCATGATCTTTCAGCATGTAGATAAAGAAAAAGGGAACGAGGATTAACGTAAATGTTGCCGTCACAGTTCCGCTCACAAAACTTACAATAAATTTGCTCCCTTTCATTGCTACATCTTGAATGGATGTAGAAACGGAGTCGATAAAATTCTCCACTTGAGGCGGTAAATTGTCTTTGTTTTCCAATACGAAGTCGGCGGCATCCATAATTTTATCCTCAATATAAGGTGCATTTTCCACTAAATTATTCACCTGATTCAAGATCGGGTTGCCGATTAAAAGCAAAATGCCTGTCACAATGCCTGCCAGCAATAGGACAATGGTCGAGATGCTTGCCCATCTGGGGACGCCTTTTTTCTCCATCCATCTTTGCAGCGGTTCGGAAATATAATAAAGCACGCCACCAAGCAGCAATGGGATGAAAATGGTGGTAATGATAATAAAGATTGGATTCAAAATCCAGTGTATTTCAATCGCATATTTAATTATTAATAGTACAATGATTGTTCCGATTCCCGCCTGGAACCATACTTTCTTGGTCACTCCTGAGCTCACCTCTTACCACATTATTCCTTTGTTAACTATTTCCTATTCAACTATAACTAATTTTCATTTTACATGTTTGCAAGCATATACGTATATAAAAAACCTCCCGGAATTTTTATCCCGGGAGATTTGCACTCAGTACTTTGCATCGTCGACAGAATTTAAATAATCTTCAATCGCATCGATGACGGATGCAAGGCAGCCATCTTCGAACGGAGAAATTAGCCCCGCCTCTTTTACAAGCTTCGTAAAGGATAACGATCCACCCAACTGACATAGATGAATATAGTCTTTCCATGCTCCCTCAAAGTCTTCTCTTGAACGCTTCCAGAATTGGAAAGCACAGACTTGAGCCAGCGTATAGTCGATATAATAGAATGGACTAGCATAAATATGGCCTTGTCGTTGCCAGAAACCGCCCGCTTCTAAATATTCATAGCCATCATAATCACGGTGCGGCAAATACTTCTTTTCAATTTCTTTCCAAGCTCGTTTGCGCTCATCAGGTGTCATTGATGTTTTTTCATATACCACATGCTGGAACTCATCCACGGCCACACCATATGGCAAGAACTGCAAGGCGTTGCTTAGGTGGGAGAATTTATATTTGTCTGTTTCTTCTTTAAAGAAGAGCTCCATCCAAGGCCATGTGAAAAATTCCATGCTCATGGAATGGATTTCGGCAGATTCATAGGTTGGCCATAAATATTCCGGAATCCCGATGCTGCGGCTTGAGTAGACCTGGAAAGCGTGGCCCGCTTCATGTGTCAGCACATCGATATCACCGGAAGTTCCATTAAAGTTGGAGAAAATAAATGGTGAATCATAATTTTCGATAAATGTACAATAGCCGCCGCTTTCTTTTCCTTTTTTCGCGACCAGGTCCATTAGCTCACGGTCAATCATGTAATTGAAAAATTCGCCTGTTTCAGCAGACAGTTCTTCATACATTTTTAACCCGTTTGCCACAATCCATTCCGGCTCCCCTTTTGGCTTTGCATTTCCCGACAGGTAGTTCAATCCTTCATCGTAGTACTTAAAATCATTAATTCCAATGCGTCTAGCTTGTCGTTCATATAGCTTCGTCGCAATCGGTACAATTAGCTTTTGTACTTGGTTGCGGTAATTTGCAACCATTTCGGCATTATAATCAATCCGATTCATATTGACATAGCCCAATTCAACATAGTTTTTATACCCTAAAGTGGTTGCGATCTTATGGCGGAGCTTTACTAACTTATCAAAAATTTCATCAAACTTCCCGCCATTTTCACTAAAGAAATCAAAGCGTGCAATCATCGCGTTTTTGCGGACTTCGCGATCCGTTGATTCTCCATATGGAGCAAGCTGTGCAAGCGTCAATGTTTTGCCGTCAAATTCAATTTGGGCGGAAGCGACAAGCTTGTTGTATTCGGAAACAAGTTTGTTTTCCTGTTGCATTAACTCTATTACTTCAGGAGAAAAGGCTTTAATTTGATTTTCGGCTAATGCGAATAGCTGCGTTCCCCATTTATCCTCCAATTGCGTTCTGAAAGGCGACTTTACAAGTTCTTGATAATATTCAAAGAGAAGTTCTTCAAATTGCGGCTCTACTTCATCCAAATAATCTCTTTCCTTTTGATAGAATTCATCATTTGTATCAATCGAAGCGCGAATATAGACAATATTGGCTTGTGTGGAAAAGTCATTGCGGCAGCTATTAATCTTTTCAATTGATTCACTTTGTTTCTCAACTGAATCTGACTCTTTAAACTGTTTAATGAGCTCTCTGACCTTCACTTTCAGCTCCTCGAGATTTGGCCTTTTATATTCATAATCTTTAAATGTAATCATTCTCGCACACCTCTCTAATTTTTCGGATATCGAAATGATACTATCATTATTAATGATTATACTCTATAGCACAACTATTCCGATAATGAATCGACTAGAAAAACAAGCCTTTTAGGGTCCCCCAGCACTATTCCTACCTTACCGTAAATTGCTGGATTGAATCTTGAAGTGCTGCAATTTCTTCCGATAAGTCACTGGACGCCTCGGCAACAAGCCCAATCGCTTTTTGCTGTTCTTCGACTGAAGCTGTTACTTCTTCTGTCGCAGCAGCATTGCGTTCGCTGATTTGCGCTATATTTTTGATGGCAAGTGTCATGGCATCCTTGGAACGATTCAATTGGTTGACACCCGCCGTAACCACTTCGATTGTTTGAATGATATGTTCCACAGCGGAGTCGATTTCTTTAAAGGAGCTTTCCGTTTCCGAAACTGATTTATTTTGATCTTGAACAATCGAATTTGTCCGTGACATTTCACTTGTCACAATATCTGTTTCGTTGACGATCCCGCGCAACGTGTTGCGAACCAATTCCGTTGCTGCATTCGTTTGGTCTGCCAACTTTCGAACTTCTTCAGCCACCACAGCAAATCCTTTCCCATGTTCCCCGGCTCTGGCTGCCTCGATTGAAGCATTTAATGCAAGCAAGTTCGTCTGATTGGATATTTCATTAATGGTTCCAACGATTCCTTCTATTTCCCTCACTTTTAAGATTAAACTATCGATGACCGTTTGAACTTTCATGATTAATTCATATGAGTCATTTGAACGTTCTTTTAATATTGAAAGGTTTTCAAGCCCTTGTTCATTTGAGGACTTCATGGCTTTGGAAGATTGCAGCATGGATTCGTTCTGCTCATGAAGCATTTCAATTTCTCTTGCCAATTCGATGGTGGTTTGGTTGGTTTCTTCTGCATCTGATGCTTGCTGTGTCGCGCCATTTGCTACCTCAGAAACTGCTTTTACGATGTCTTCACCATATGCGGTTGTTTCTTCCGCTACGGCCGAAAGATTTGAAGAGGTCGTTTGAATTTCGACAATGGTAGATTCAACCCCTGTAATGACATTTTTGAGCTGCTGAACCATATCATTAAACCCATTATTCAAATGTCCGACTTCATCTTTCCGCGGCAATTCCTCAATTTCCACCGTTAAATTGCCTTTTGCTACTTCACGAACCCTCTTCGATAATCTTATTAACGGAAATGCTAGATGCCTTGAAAATGCGATGGTTACCAAGGCACCGATCAATATGGATGCCACAAGTGTAATGATGATCACGGTTAATAAATCATTCGCCGGTGCATTAAAGTCTTGAGTGTATGTACCCGATGCGACAATCCAGTTCCAATTTGGATCAACTTTGGAATAAATGAGCTTGGGTGCAACAACATCCTGTCCAGGAAGTTCGAATTCATAGTAGGTAAATCCCCCACCTTCCAATGCCCTATCTTTAACTTCCCGAATAAAATACTGCCCCGAGCTGTCTTGGTCATTCCAAAGGCTGTCCCCTTCTCTAGTGGGATGCCCAAGCAAGGTTCCGTCATGCCCTAAAATATAGATATATCCATTTTCCCCAAGGTCGCCTGGATAAGAGATTTTACGTGTACCATCTTCATTTCTGGGTCCAATTAAAGTGGATTTCACTTGTTCTTGCGCTTCTTCAAGTGAAAGTGCCCCATTCTCCACTTCATTGTTAACGGAATCAATCAATTGCATGGCTGATTCCACACTATTTTTTATAACTTGTTCCCCTAAATCATCCATACTATTTTTAGCTTCAAAATAACTAACTAGCCCAATTACAATGGTTGGTACCAGCAATAGTATAAAAGAATGCAAAAATAGTTTTCCCCTTATTGAATTCTTCAATAAACCCCACCCCTTCTAGATGCCTCTTTTCCTACAATTTTATACCACATTTTACAAATTATATAGCACCTTTTTAATAGTTTTGAAATAACTTTCTGCTTGAAAGCGCTCTTTCTGTGTTTAACCTACCTTTTGGCAACTCTATTAAAGCGGAGGAAATAAAAAAGCGCATACACCATGCAAGATGATGAATGCGCATTTTATGATGTCTAATATTTAAATTTATTTATTTCTTCAATCATCTCTTTGGATGTGGCATCAAGCAGCTTCACAACTTCCTCCAATTGGTGAACCATCTCTACTTGAACATCCGAAGAACTGGCTACTTCATTTGTTTGGCCTGTTGTGTCCATTACAAGCTTGTTCATCGCTTCTGTTTGTGCCAGGATTTCCTCGGAACTTGCAGACATTTGCTCAATAACCGCTGAATCATCTTGAATTTTAGCGTTTACATCCTCAACTACGGTTAAAATTTGATGCAGCTTGTCCCCAATGTCCATAACAGCTCTTGTGCCTACCTTTACTTCTTCGGAACTTTTCCGCATTTCCTCCAGCGCTTTATCGCTAATTAACAAGAAGTTATCCAGGTAGCTTTGTATTTCATTCGCAGAGCTTCTGGACATTTCCGCAAGTTTACGAACTTCATCCGCCACAACCGCAAACCCTTTTCCGGCCTCCCCAGCACGTGCAGCTTCGATTGCCGCATTCAAAGCCAATAGGTTTGTTTGATCCGCAATGTTTGTAATAACCATTACCATCTCACGAATAGACTTGAACTTTTCTCCCATTTCACGCACATATTCTTCTGTATGCAAAACGGAATTCTCAACGTTTTGAATTTGGGAGACAACGTTTTTGGCATCATCCACACTAATTTCCACCAAGTTATTCATATCGGATGAAGCTTCTGCCATTCCCGATGTTGTATCAGCCAATCGCTGAATACCTGCAGACATTTCCGTCATTGCTTGAGTTACTTCATTGTTGCTCGCTTCCTGTTCCTCACTGCTCGAAGCAATATCGATAATACTTGAAACAATAATCTGGTTGGATTCCCCTACTCCAACGGCAGCACGCTCTATATCTGTTACAGCATGCTCTAAATTTTTAGATTTTGTATGTAAGTTCGATAAGGAATTTGTTAAACTATGAAGCGCTTTGGAGAATGTTTGTACGAATAATGCGATTTCATTTCGATTTTTCAACTCCAGGGAAGAGAGGGATTCGTTTACTCCTTTTAAATCTCCATCGGCTAATTGCTCCGAAGCCATTTTTAACACCTGCAGCGGTCTTAACGAGTTATTTAAATAGCGATATGTCAAATACAATCCGATGATTACAATAATCAAGAAGCCAATGCTAACTTTCGGAACAATGTTACTTGCAACGTTTGAACTAACTTCATCGACATAAGAAGCATCAATATCAACTCCCAAAAAAGCAACCACTTCACCATTGGCATCTTTCATTGGAATTGTACCCGAGATATATTCGCCGAAATCACTGCTTAATAAATCCGAATAATAGAAACCATCATTTAGTACATTTTGGAGATGTTCATAAGTTGTGGAACCCGAAGTTTCACCTAAAGCAGCGGCATTTTCGGTGTCATCTGCCGGCATCCCATCTACTAAAAACGTAACGTCTTCTCCTTCTTTTGGAACTGCATAGGTATAGGCATACAAAACGCCATTGATCTCCCTCAGTTCATTTAATTGATCTCTTAGTTCCCAATACAGCTCATCTTCCACGGGATTTTCAGCCAACTCTTTATATTGTTCCACATCGATGAAATTGATCATATTCTCGGCTATTTCAACCGTTCTTTCCCCAATCGTTTCCTTAACGGATTCTTTGGAATTATAATGCATCGAAAAAACGTATATACCCATTAGAAGAATAAAAATGACTGCAATAATTGAAAGAATCTGTCTGGATAACTTTTTTTCTTTATTCACTTACGAGGACTCCTTTACCGTTATGTTCTATCCAATTCCATATATCGGCAAATTACTCCGCATTTCAATAGAGAAAAGCATGTTGGACAGCAAAATTGTATAACTAATTAAAAAATGGAAATTAAGCACATAAAAACCCGGCAGCGATAGACACTGCCGGGTTTTCTGCAATAATGTTTTTATGGGTTTACTCGCCAAGATCCGCATTGTGGTAGACGCGTTGAACATCGTCCAGGTCTTCTAGCGCATCGACCATTTTTTCGAATTTTGCTTTATCTTCTTCCGATAAAGATACTTCCGTTTGTGGGAGCATCGTTAACTCCGCCACCGTAAATTCGGTAATGCCAGCTGTTTTAAAGGCTTCCTGTGCCGCATGGAACTGATCTGGTTCAGCATACACAATCGTTGTACCTTCTTCTTCAAAAACATCGCGCGCATCCACGTCTGCTTCCAATAATAGTTCCAATACCTCGTCAGCCGTTTTCCCTTCAATCCCGAATACCGCTGTTGAGTCGAACATATATGAAACAGAACCTGTTACGCCCATATTTCCGCCATTTTTGCCGAAAGCCGCGCGTACATCCGATGCTGTACGGTTTACATTGTTTGTTAATGCATCCACGATGACCATCGTTCCGCCTACGCCAAATCCTTCATAGCGCAGCTCATCGTAATCTTCCCCGCCTGCACCCTTCGCTTTATCGATCGCTTTGTCGATGATATGTTTTGGGACGTTATAAGTTTTCGCACGTTCCAATACTTGTTTCAATGCTGTATTTGATTCTGGATCCGGTTCGCCTTTTTTGGCTGCCACATAGATTTCCGTACCGAATTTTGCATAAATACGACTGGTATTTTTGTCTTTTTCGGCTTTTTTATCTTTAATATTATTCCATTTACGACCCATTAGTTCCACTCTCTTTCGATAATATGCATATATTAAAATAAAGGTCTGAAAGCTAGAGCTCCCATAACCCTATAAAGTAAACAAGACTGTAATATTATACACCATTCTATCACGAAAGAAAAAGATGCAAGAAGCAACGAATTGAAAAAAATTACAGCTGCTTCGCATTAAAGGTGTCTCCACCTTCAATAGTTCCGGTGTTAAATCCTTTTTTAAACCATCTCATTCGCTGCTCACTTGTACCATGGGTAAAAGTATCGGGAACAACATATCCTCTTGCCCTCAGCTGAAGCGTATCATCCCCAATGGCGTTCGCCGCCGTCAATGCTTCTTCAATATCGCCGGCTTCCAGATACCCCAAATCCTGTACATGGTTGGCCCAAACACCGGCATAATAGTCTGCTTGCAGTTCATGCTTTACGGTCGCTTTGTTATATTGCGCCGGACTCACCTTTCCGTTTAATGCATGAACCTTCTGTGAGGTGCCCAGCAAAGTTTGGACATGATGCCCCACTTCATGGGCAACAACATAGGCCATTGCAAAATCTCCCGGTGCACCAAACCGATCTCTTAGCTCATTATAAAAACTTAGATCTATATATAATTTATGGTCTGCAGGACAATAAAATGGACCTACAGCCGAACCGGCAACACCGCAGCCCGATTGCACGCTGTCCGTGAATAGGACAAGTGTCGGGTTTTCGTAGGTTAGCCCGTTTTCCTCAAATAGCTGCTGCCAGACATCCTCGGTATCCGCCAGCACAACCGAAACGAACTCTGCCAGCTCCTCTTCCTCGGCTGTTGGCACGTACTCAGCACCACTTCCATCCTGGATTTCCAATTGGCTGACCTGGTTGAATATATCCCCCATATTGCCGCCGCTTAAAAATGCAAAAACAATGGCGATTATAATTCCAATTCCTCCGATGCCTCCGCCGATTGCTCCCTTGCTCATTCCTCGGCGGTCTTCCACATTGCTGCTCTTTCTTCTTCCATTTATGCGCATAAGTCTCCTCCTGAAAAAATACCGTTTCTTCATTATTACCCGTTTTTTTCAGAAAGATTTACCTGAGAAGAGAGAAGTTTACCTAAAAGAAACTTCCTCTAAATCACCAAGAATTTTATCGAGCAATGCAGCGCATCCTTCCATGACCAAATCGTATGTTTCCTGGAAATCGCCAGTATAATATGGATCCGGCACATCTTTTCGATGATCAGTTAAATCCAGGAACCTGAAAATTTTAGGATGATCCGGCTGTCCAAGCATTTGACGTATGTTTTGCACATTGCTGCTATCCATCCCAACAATATAATCGAATTCCTCGAAATCTTCCCGGGCAAGCTGGCGTCCTTTCATGCCAGTTGTTGCAATTCCAACTTCTTTTAATTTTGCCAGCGTACCTTTATGCGGCGGCTCTCCTATATGCCAGGAACTTGTTGCTGCAGAGTCTACCTTAATCCTGCTTTCCAGTCCCTTTTTCTCTACTAAATCACGCATGACCGCTTCGGCCATTGGCGATCTGCAAATATTCCCGAGACAAACAAAAAGTACTTGTACCATCTTTACTCCTCCAAACCAATTTTATAGATTTTGGCGTGTTTCCCGAATGGATCGTAGGTCACTCCCTCTTCCACCCATCCCAGTTTTTCGTAAAATCCGTTTAAATTACTTTCTAAATACAAGGTCTTGAAACCAAGCTTTTTTGCTTGTTCTACACCATGCCCCAGAAGTTTTGAGGCTAATCCTTTTCCTCGGTATTCCTCTTTTACATAAAGACATGCAAACCACGGATACAAATCATGTCTACTATTAATATCGTTTCTTAATAATGCATAGGTGCCAACAAGCTCACCCTCTATCACGGCAACATGAAAACTTGGAATTCCATCAGGACCGTGTGCATTTCTCATGCATTGTTCATAAAACGGACGGTTGTTTTCTGTTCCCCAATATCCCCAAAAAAGATCGACCGCTTCATCAAATCGCCCTGTCAAATTCTTTACATCAATTATCTCCAAGGTGTTCCTCCCTTTGAAAAAACACTTTCCAATTTTCAGGAAAGTGTCAATCGATTACTTTATTTTTTGTTTCAGCTCTTCCGTTAAGCGCGACAATTCCTTTTCGAGGAAGATTGCCGCTTCATCGCGCGCTTCTTTTCCGGCGCCCACATTGAAAGGCTCCCCGTAGATCAGATATCCTTTTTGGCGTTTTAGCACTTCTCCTACATTGCGCGGACCCACATAAGCTGCCGGTACGATTGGCGCCTTTGAAAGCTGGGCAATAGTAATGGCCCCTTGCTTTAACTCCGCATTTTCAGTAGAACGTGTACCGCTCGGGAAAATTCCTACCACTTTTCCTTCCTTTATCAGCTGGCGGGGAATCTTGATGACACTTGGGCCTGGATTATCCCGGTCTACAGGAAATGCATTCAACCCAGGAAGCAGCGGTCCAAGAATCTTCCCTTCAAATAATTGTTTCTTCGCCATAAAATGAATTGGCCGTGGATGCAAGGATACCCCGAGGTTCAAGATATCCACATATCCATTATGGGTACATGCGATAACATAACCGCCTTCTTTTGGCAAGTTTTCTTTCCCGAATACTTTTGCCTTTGAGCCATTTAGTGTTAAAAAAACATTAACTAAGTTTGCACCAAAATCATATAACACTGCTACATTCCTACCTTTTATATTGTTCTATTTTATTTACCCTGCATTATTATTTTGTATTTTCTCCAATTAAAACATCCAAATCTATCGTAATATTGCTGAAAGACACGTTTTTCTCTATATGCCAGCCAAGCGGCGTCATTTCAAGCAGCTTGGGTACAAGATCTGTGTTTAGTGGAACCGTGTATGTAATCCGTTCTTGTTTGACATTCGCAAAATGTTCTTTGAAACGATTGACTGTCCCATCATTCCTATAACTCTCTTTCTCGGAATTCGCAAAAGCCTGTTTTCGTATTTCCTTCAAATAGCCCGATTGAGGAACCACTTTAATGACCATCCCGCCAGGTTTAAGCAGCCTGCTGAACTCCTCGTAATTTGCCGGCGATAATATATTTAAAATGCAGTCAAACGATTGTTCCTGGTAAGGGCTGTTTGCCAAATCACCCACACACCAGATTTTGTGCTCATAAAACTTTGCAGCAGCCTGAATGCCTTCCTTGGAGATGTCAATTCCGACACCAACTACCTCGTGTTCCAGCAAATTGCCGATTCGCTCTAAATGGGACCCTTCTCCACAACCTGTATCCAATACGGTCTTTACATGAGGTCCGATCGATTTTGCAATTTTTTGTTGAAGCGGGTTATACAACCCACTATTGATAACTTCCTGACGTGATTCAAATAAACTCTTGCTATACATCGAATTAGAAGGTTTAATCATGAAGTTCACGTACCCTTGTTTGGCAATATTAAATGTATGAAGATTGCCGCATGTTATTTGGCCATCCTCGCTGACATGCATCTTTTCTTTGCAAAGCGGACAGGAAAACAGCGATTCATATTCTTTCATGTATATTATACTTGCCGCTCTTTTGGATAGTTTGCCCACACTGATGCTCCTTTATATTTGCTAAAAATATCATATCATCTATCTTCTGGAATGAGAAACGGAACAATTTTTATATTGTCAGTTTTGTTTCTTTATCAGAATGACGAACAAACTTGCCAATAAACAAAAACCTCCCGCGAAAAGGAAAGCCCACATGTAAGAATCAAAGACTTTGTAAACGACACCGCCCGAATAGGCCGCTACTCCTGCTCCAACCTGGTGAGCCGCCGTAATCCAGCCATACATCATGGCACTTTTTTGGAGCCCGAATCTCTGCCTTGCCAATCCTATGGTTGGTGGGACTGTTGCAATCCAGTCAAGTCCGTAAAAAATCGAAAAAATGACCAGCCATGTATAAGAACCTTGCGCCAATGCAAAAGGTAAAAAAACAAGCGATATTCCCCTTAACAGGTAATACCAGAACAATAGCCAACGATTGTCAAATCGATCGGAAAGCCACCCTGAGACCGTTGTTCCGATCAAATCAAATATCCCCATAAAGGATAATAAGGATGCCGCTGTTACCAATGGAATTCCAAAACTGATGCAATAGGAGATAAAGTGCGTACCAATGAGGCCGCTTGTAGATAATCCGCAGATGAAGAAGCTGCCTGCCAGCAGCCAAAACTCCTTTACTCTTACCCCTTCAACCAATGAGGAGATGGCTATTTTAAAAGGATTGCGGCTTCCCTCGAAAGAATTCTCTTCTGCAGCCATTTCTTCCTGTCCGTACGGTGCAAGGTTAATATCTTTCGGCCAACTTTTCATAAAGATTCCTATTACGACAAGCATTATTATGCTTAGGAGAAATATTAAGCCTATAGCCATTCGCCATGAATAATTTTCTACAATCCCGGCTAAAACCGGCAGCAAGATTAATTGGCCCGTTGCCGTGGCTGCAGTCAATATTCCAACCGCAAGTCCCCTTCTTTTAACAAACCACCGATTGGCTACTTGTGTACTTAGGACGGTCAGGAAAAGGCCGGAACCAATGCCAAGCATTACGCCCCAAATCAAGACCAACTGCCATTCTTCCTTCATGGCAAACGTTAAACCGAGACCTACCGTCATGATGCCCATCGAATAAAGCATCATTCGCTTTAATCCGAACACTTCTACAAAAGCAGCCATAAACGGCCCCGAAAGACCATATAACAAGAGACATACTGCAAAAGCAAAGGAAATCGTTGGCCTCTCCCATCCAAACTCCATTTCAAAGGGAGCTATAAACACCCCGGAAGAGGAACGAATAATACCGGCTACTATGATGGCAATAAAAGTAACCGACAGCACAACCCAGCTATAATGAATTTTCCGCATTTCTCTTCCCCAACTTCTTTTTCTATATTGTACAAGGAAGCTTGTAATATTCATAGAAGATTATCATCGCCTTTCTTCCTTCACATACTGCATTGCTCAGGAAAAAGAAAAAAAGACTACCTCGATTCTATGAGATAATCTTTGGCAATTCAAAGCGAAGTGACGTTATTTACGGAAGCTTTTTCTTTTGGATTCTTTTCCATAAAGGGCTTCAACGTATTCGCAATCCCTTTCATTTCTTCTGTTGTCAGTAAATCATCCTTTATATGGCCTATATTACTAAAATACTCGGGTAATTCATTCAGCTTGATGACGTCAACATCGCTGGAATGGATTTCAATATTTTTAAAAGAACATTGGTCATTGAAAACAATCAACGAATGAAAGAGTTCCTTGCTTACCTCAGGAAGGTGGTCTTTTAGCCGCATGATTTCCAGCTTGCTTTCAACAACAGGATTTTGAAACTTAGTCATGCCCCCACGCTCTAATGCCTCGGCCCACTGAACGTCTGTCTCTTTCCCATAAATCCATCCCCTCATTCTTTTGGCTTCAATGATATACAGCCCGGACCGAAGAATGAGCAGTGCATCTATTTTTCGATCGCTATGCGGAAACGCAATATTAAATAATACCTCATATTGTCCATTGATTTTTTTAAGTTTTTGAGACACTCTATATAAAAAACGAATTTCTTGATCTGTCCAGATTGTACTAAAGGAATTTCCTGTTAATCTGCTGAATGGACTATTCTCATATACATAAAGCGCGATGGCAAAAAGTATTCCCATCAGCACTAAGAAGAAAAGGATTAACATCATCACAAAGCTGCCTCCCAATTACATAATCGTAATTTTATTCTACCAAAGTTCAAAAAGGATGAACATTCCAGAAAGCTTCTTTCGGACATGAAAACTGTCCAATGAAAGCACACGATGACAGGAAATCGGCTTTGCTACCAATTATGATAACGATAGAGGTGATGATTATGAGTTGGGTGGAATCCCTTCAAAGAGCCATTGATTATATTGAAAGAAATTTATTGAACCAGGATTTATCCGTTGAACATGTTGCCAAAGCTTGCAATTCTTCCGTTTTCCACTTTCAACGCACGTTTTCTATTTTAACCGATATGACTGTTGGCGATTATATACGTAGAAGGCGTTTAACTTTGGCCGCAGAAGAATTAGTGAATACGGATCATAAAATCATTGATATTGCCTATAAATACGGTTATGAAACACCTGAAGCATTCACAAAGGCCTTTCGCAAACAACATCAAATCGCCCCGCGGGATGCACGCAAAAAAAGGGGTCCGCTTCAATCCTATAATCGCCTCGTTATTCAAATTAAATTGGAAGGAGCAATACCGATAAATTATAAAATTATCGAAAAAGATGCTTTTCAAGTGGTGGGAGTTAAAAGAACTTACAATTGCCAAATCGGTGAGAATTTAAGCGGTATTCCAAAGTTTTGGGAAGAAGCGCATCTTGACGGAACCAATAATCGCTTAGTTGGCCTAAATAACAGTGAAGCAGCTGGTATTCTTGGCGTATGCATTGTCGAGGAAAATCAAAAAAGTGAAGGTCTGATGGATTATTGGATTGCGTGCGCCTATGAAGGTGTGGTGCCGGAGGGGCTGGAAACTAGAGAAATCCCCGCATCAAAATGGGTTGTTTTTGAAGTTCACGGAGCGATGCCGGATGCCATGCAGCAAACTTGGAAAAAAATCTATTCAGAATGGTTTCCGTCCAATCCCTACAAACCGGCTGGCACTGCCGAGTTGGAAGTTTACACAAACGGCAATCCTTCAAGTCCCGATTACTACTCTGAAATTTGGATTCCTATCAAATAATTGATGAATGGCGCTAAGGTTCAAGTAATTTCAATCCAACTTGAACCTTTATAAAAAGTAAAACTGGTCGAATCCAAACGAACTTTGGGGAGATGTACAATTTCCTGGGAAATTTAGTTGGACGATTTGAATATATTGTGACACCATCCAACATAAAATTTTCAATTCCACAACCATTGGATTTTATAGAGAAATTTTAATATTAACCAGTGTTCATAATTAAACACGTTTTATCACGAAAAATGATGTCCTCTTTGTTTTTTAAAAAATTAATCTCTCTTATACGTGTAAAAAAATATCTTTTGTAAATAATAACGGTAATGTCTTAACAATCCCTAATAAAGACGGAGGTTTTTACTGTGGACATTATTGAAGCAAATGCAATTCCGGCATTTCTCGAATCGACCCAGCTGCAAATGGAGCTTGAATCGCCAGACATCTATAACAATATAATCTTCCCGGTTCAGGCAAAAGAATACGATTTCAATCCACAAGTAGAGGAACCGCATGATTTGTCAAAAAACTAAAATAATCGGATTAAACACCTTTTCTCGAAATCGAATGCGACTGTAAAATCTAATACTCAATTAAAAAGGAGAACTCCCACTAGGGGATTCTCCTTTTCAATATGACCAATTTTATTCTTTTGGCTGCAGATCTTCAATTGAATCAATGTCCATATAGGCTGGTACTACAAAGCCATTTTGCGTACCTTCCAAATTCTCGCCTAAATCCACAATATCTTCCTTGTGTTGTTCATAAAAAGATGCGTGTGTCGTCGGCAGCCATGGTGCTAATGATGCATCCGCTTCACCGGTAGCAATTGCTTGGAATACAATTGCTGGATCAACCGGCGTCAATGTTACCACATACCCCAGCTGTTCCAATACTGCCTTCATTACATAGCCTGAAGCAAGTTCTGTATCCCATTGGGTCGATACTAATTCTATTTCTTCTCCATCAACTTTCTCTACACCGTCAGTCCATTCATTAACTTTATCGGAGTTATCTTCGATCCAATTCATGGCTGCTTCCTCATAAGAAGACTTTTGTGCATTTAACATTACCTCTTCCATATCTGCAGTTTCCCAATAGAAACGATCAAGAATTTGGTATGCGCCAGGCATGTCTTCTTCTAAGCCTTTTCTTGCTATTGTATTGATGTTTTCACTTCCGCCTAATATGCCTTTGGGATCTTCTAGAAATTTCAAATCATATGCCGAGAATTTCCAATGCGGCGTCCAGCCTGTTACGATAATAGGTTCTTCATTATTTATTGCCTCTTCCAGTGAACCTATCATACCTGCTGTTGAACTCTCTAGAAGTTCCCAACCTTCCAAGTTTTCGTATTCCTCTAAAGCTTTGTGTGAAAGACCAGTAATTCCCGCTCCTGGTTCAATACCTGTAATCGTATAATCCAATTGCTCACCTAAACTAACATTCTCTGCTGCTGCATCTTGATTTCCTTCTTCATTTCCACACCCGGCTAATATTAATGAACCAGCAAGGCCTAGAGTAATTCCAAATGATTTTAGTTTTACCATTTTGCTCTCCTTAAAATTTAAGGAGTTATCCATAGTTTAGATAACTCCCTTTTTTATTTTTGCTGATAGTAATTCTAAATAGCTGTAATAAAATTTATTTGAAATCCAATTTAAGCTTCCGAGAAATTATTCTATACCCTCTGTCCATTCAGCCACTTTTTCCGGATTTGCATCAACCCAGTCTGCGGCAGCTTTAGCTGGATCTGTACCGGCGTTAATTTCAAGCATCACACTTTCAATATCTTCGACCGTCCAATTGAATGCATCAAGTACTTTGTATACTTCCGGCATATCTTCGTCTAACCCTTGGCGTGCAAATGTATTAATCGTCTCTTCCCCACCATAAACGCCTTTCGGATCTTCCAGGTACTTAAGATCATAAGATGAGAACATCCAGTGTGGAGACCAACCTGTGATTACTATCTCTTCCTCATTGGCAATTGCTTGGCCTAATGCAACCGTCATCGCTCCTGAAGATGAAGGCAGCAATTCCCACCCTTCCAGATTTTCATAATCCGTTAGAGCTTGTTCTGTTGCAGCCATGACTCCCGCTCCAGATTCGATGCCTGTTATGGTCATATCCGCTTCTTCCGCTAGCTCATCAATCGAATCAACATCCATATATTCAGGGACAACCAACCCAATTTTAGCGCCTGTCAAGTTTTCTCCCAATTCTACTAAACTATCTTTGTACTGTTCATATTGAGTACCATGCGTATTTGGCAACCAGCCGGCCACCATGGCATCTGCTTCACCAGTGGATACAGCTTCCCACATGATGGCGTTATCCAATGGCGTTAAATTTACATCGTACCCCAGATCTTCCAGAACCTTGCCGACGACATGTGTTGAAGCAACTTCAGTATCCCACTCTACATATGCCAGATTCACTTCTTTGGATTCTTCATTTGTTGCCGAATTATTGGAATCGCCGGAAGTTTGACCTTCGTCTGAACTGCCGCACGCAGCCAATATTGCGCCCATTCCGAGGGCCAAGCCTGTCATTTTTAACTTTTTGAAATTCATCAGAATCTCTCCTATTCCCTTATTGTTTTTTATTTAAACTTTGTGTTAAACGATCCACGATAATGGCAAAGATAACAAGGCTAAGCCCCGCAACAAAACCGTTCCCTACTTGTGCGCGCTGCAATGCGGACAATACTTCACGGCCTAATCCAGGCGCGCCAATCATCGATGCAATGACAACCATCGATAAGGAAAGCAGAACCGTTTGGTTGATCCCTGCCATGATTGTTGATTTCGCCAAAGGCAATTCAACTTTAAAAAGTTTTTGTCTCCCTGTACTGCCATACGAGTCAGCTGCCTCTACCAACTCTCTAGGAACTTGGCGAATTCCCAGGTTTGTAAACCGCACCGTTGGAGGCAGAGCAAAGATGACGGATGCAAATACACCCGGAACAACACCTATACCAAAGAACGCAACCGCTGGAATCAGATAAACGAACCCAGGCATTGTTTGCATAAAGTCCAATATCGGTTTGATGATGTTTTCCGCAACCTGGCTTTTTGACATCAAGATTCCCAATGGAATACCAATGATTATGGCAATAATACTTGCAAAAATGACAAGCGTTATTGTATTCATGAACTCTTCCCATAAACCTTGATTATAGATAAACAGCAATCCAACAAGTGAGAAAATGGCAAGACCAAACTTCTTTCTTGTTGCAAAAAATGCAGCGATTGCTACAAGTAAAATAAAAATCACCGGAGGAATGGCAATTAGCATATCCGTGATAAAGTCCATCGAATTTTTGCCGCCGGTTTGTATAAAGTCAAACAAAGCGGAGAAATTGCCCGTTACCCAATCCATCAACTTTTCAACTGACTCTGCTACGGGCAAACTTGGGATGCTATCTAGTATTTTACTCATGTGCAGTCACCCCTTCCGGTTGTGTAGTAAGCGACTGGATTACCACTCCACGAATTAATACACCCAACAATCTGTTTTCCTGTACAACGGCAATCGGTGTTGGGGATTCCGAGATCATTCCCAATACATCCTGAATGAGCATATCCGGCTGTACAGTTGGCATATCTGTTCTTATGGAACTTAATACATTTTTTTCTCCGCGCTTTGAAGCTTCCAGGGCGTCATCAGCTGTGATATACCCTTTAAATTCTTTCTTTTTGTCTACAGCTAGCAATACACTAACTTCTTCTTCCCGCATACGCTGCAGCGCCACTTTGGGTCCATCCAATTCAATATTTACCGTAATTGGGCGAATCATGGCATTCTCCACCGTAATTACTTTTGAGCGGTCTACGTCTTCCAAGAAGGTTTTAACGTAATCATTTGCTGGATTGGTCAAAATTTCTTCACCAGTACCAATTTGAATGATTTTGCCATCCTTCATTAAGGCAATTCGGTCTCCGATACGTAATGCTTCGTTTAAGTCATGGGTAATAAAGATGATTGTTTTTCTTACTTTTTGTTGTAATTCCAGCAGTTCATCCTGCATATCTTTACGGATTAATGGATCGAGGGCAGAAAAAGCTTCATCCATCAGTAAAATATCCGGATCGTTAGCTAGGGCACGCGCCAACCCGACACGCTGCTGCATCCCACCCGAAAGCTGACTTGGATACTGGTCTTTATACGGTAATAATCCCGCGTTTTCTAAAGCCTTTTCTGCTTTCAATCTTCGTTCTTCCTTTGAAATGCCGCGCACTTCTAATCCGTATTCAGTATTTGCTAGAACTGTTCGTTGGGGAAATAAACCGAAGTTTTGAAACACCATACTCATTTTTTCACGTCTTATTTTTCTAAGCTGCTGCTTATTCATTTGTGAGATGTTCTCTCCATCAATGTAGATACTTCCATTTGTAGGCTCAATGAGGTGATTTAATAGGCGGACTAGCGTAGACTTGCCACTTCCTGATAAACCCATGATGACGAAAATTTCACCTTCGTTTACAGTAAAACTTGCATCATACACACCAATGGTGGCACCTGTTTTCTCCAATATTTCCGTTTTGCTTTTATTCTCTTCGACAAGCTTCAGGGCACTCCCAATATGCTTACCGAATATTTTAGTAACATGTTCTACTTTTATTTTCTCCATACCATTCCCCTTCCCTTTAATTCCCATTTCTGTTTCTTATTAGATAACAACAAAGCAACAACTTAATGTTAACAAAGGGTTGTTACTTGTGTCAACTTTCAATTTTATGATTCCAGTAAAAGACTTATGCTTATTTTTCTAATAAAAAAGGTTATAGACACCTTGTTAAGGGTATCTATAACCTTTACTGATTCGGATATAAAAAGTTTTGTACGCGCTCCAGGCATTCATCATTTCCAATAAAGTAAACGATGTCATTTTGCTCAAAAGTAGCGTAAGGACCAGGGGAAATAATAAGTTCTACCCCTTTTCTTATGCCCACAATTGTGGCCATTGTATTTTGCCAAAAGTTTATGGAACCAATGGATTGGGAAATAAAGGGCGACTCTTGGCGAATTTCCACTTGAAAGGGAACAAAAGGATTCACCGATTTAAACCTTTCCGTTCGATTCACGAGCCTTTTCGTTGTTTCTTCCAACACACTTAATTCCGCCTTTTGCCTTTTGATGCTTTCAAGCATTTCCAGCTGCACTTGGTAGACGGACTGTACTTCCAAAAATTGATGTGCAAACTGCGCGGCTTTTTCATACGATTTAATCATAACGCCGCTGCCTTTTGTCGTCTCTACGATTTCAAGATCTTGAAGTACTGCAATGGCTCTTCTGGCCGTTTCCGAGGATACACCGTACTGGCTTGCCAAGGAAGACCTTGCGTAGATTTTCTCCCCTACCAAATATTTTTTCTCCACAATTTTAGCTGCAATATCGGCCGCTATTTTTTGATACTTCGGCTGTTTTACTTGCATTTGCTTATTTTCCACAGTATTACTACCTTTCAATAACATAAATAGTCTCATACATTTGATGAGTTGGAAAACTTATACTAAATGAAGTTAATTCTTTCTTCATTATGATTATCTTAAACCATGTCCATACATAACGCTAATGCTTTTGTTTCAGCAAAAGACAAGCCAGCCCCGAAGCAAGAATGCCGGTAGCCTTTTAACATAAACAGTATTGTGCTTTGCAAAAAAATTTATATAGGGTTGACATTGACGTTGCGTCAATCTGTATGATGAATTTATCGGGAGGGATGACGATGGAGTACACGATTAGCAGATTCGCCAACATAGCCGGTGTGAGCACACGTACATTACGCTACTACGATGAAATCAATTTACTCAAGCCTTCACGAGTAAATAGTGCAGGTTACCGAATATATGGACAAAAAGAAATCGATCGGCTGCAGCAAATTCTTTTTTTCAGGGAGCTTGATGTTGATTTGGAAACGATCGCTTCCATTATAAATGACACAAACTTCAATCACATAGAAGCTCTATCCCATCATTATCAGGAACTTGTACGAAAACGTGACCGCCTGGATCGATTAATTGAAATGGTGAAAAAAACAATCGCCCACGAGAAAGGGGAAATACAAATGAAGAATGATGAAAAATTCGAAGCGTTTAAGGATAATCTACTTGCAGAGAATGAGGCAAAATACGGAGAGGAAACGCGAGAAAAATACGGCGAAAAAACGATTAACGAATCTAACGCCAAATTTAAAAACATGTCCAAAGAGCAGTTCGAGAAGATGACTCAGCTGGGAGAAGAAATTCTTGAACTTCTGCCCCAGGCTTTGCAAACAGGAGATCCTGCATCCCCTCTTGCACAAGAAGTGGCAAACAAGCATAAAGAATGGCTAACCTTTACTTGGCCATCCTATTCAAAAGAAGCGCATAAAGGGCTTGCCGATATGTATGTGAATGACGAACGCTTTAAAGCCTACTATGAAAAAGCAGTTAAAGGCGGCGCGGAATTCCTAAGAGATGCCATTCACCTATATGTCAATCAATCCTAGAAAGTGACCCAACGCCAAAAGATCGCGTTGGGTTTTTTTAATTTCTTTGCTTCTTTTTCATGTTGCATACTTTGCTAACAAACGGGGAATATAATTCAAAAAAAGGATGTTTCGCCATGCCGAAAATCGCTTCCGTCAGTACTTACAATCCTCCGTACACGCTAGAACAAGCAAATATTGAACAATTAACAAAAGAACTCTTTGACAATAAAATCCCACAATTAGAACGCCTGCTAAAAGTCTTTGAAAATGGTGAAATCAAGCAGCGCCATTTTTGCGTCCCGTTAGAATGGCATCGCGAGGAGCATACTTTTGAAGAACGTAATAATTTGTATATTGAATTAGCCGTTAATTATAGCGTCAAAGCGATTGAGGCTTGCCTATCCAATACAGAATTCCTGGACCGCGCAATCGCTCCAGGTGAGATAGATGCGATTATTTTTGTATCAAGTACAGGAATTTCCACCCCAAGCCTCGATGCTCGCATTATGAATAAGCTCCCTTTTTCGGATCGTCTGAAAAGAATGCCGATTTGGGGCCTTGGATGTGCAGGAGGGGCTTCTGGTGTGAGTCGCGCTTTTGATTATTGTCTAGCACACCCCCAGGAAAAAGTATTGGTTGTTTGCGTTGAACTTTGCAGTCTGACCTTCCAGCAAAACGACTATTCGAAAAGCAATTTAGTGGGTGCCTCCCTCTTTGCCGATGGCGTTTCTTGCCTATTGGTATGCGGTGATCAAGTTGATCTTCAAAATGTGAAGCCTGTCCCCTATATCGTGAATACCGCTTCGAAATGGATGCCGGATTCCGAGGATGTGATGGGATGGGACGTGAAAAATGATGGACTTCACGTTATTTTTTCGCGTGATATACCGACCATTATTGGTAAGTGGCTAGGTCCGTTTATAGATGACTTTCTCGGGGAAGAAAGCCTAACAAAGGAGAAAATCGATTATTTAATTGCCCATCCTGGAGGAAAAAAAGTGCTATCCGCTTATGAAGAAACATTAATGATGACCAAAGAGCATACAGCTATATCAAGAGAGGTTCTCCAGGATCACGGAAATATGTCTTCGCCTACAGTCCATTATGTACTGGAACAATTCATGAAAAGGAAATCCGCTCCTAAAGTCTACGGGCTAATGCTGGCACTGGGCCCGGGCTTTAGCGGTGAGGCAGTTTTACTGCAGTGGAGGGATAAATAATGTTCTTTTTGCTGTTTGTATCAATTGTAATGTTGCAACGCATCAGAGAAGTGGCCATTGCCAAGAAAAATGAAAAAAGAATGTTGGCTGCCGGTGCCTATGAGGCGGGAGCCTCCCATTATCCTGTTATGATTGCTCTGCATGTTGCTTTTTTTATTAGTTTAATTGCGGAAGTGATGCTTTTTGAGCGACCCATTTCTCCCTGGTTTTTATGGCTCTTTATGTTATTTCTTCTAGTCCAGGGATTAAGAGTTTGGTGCCTGGCTTCCCTGGGACCATTCTGGAATACAAAGATCATTATTTTGCCGGGAGCGAACGTAGTTAAGAAAGGGCCTTACAAAATCATTCGCCATCCAAACTACTTTGTGGTTTGCACTGAAATACTGCTCCTGCCGTTGATGTTCCAGGCTTATTTTACGGCGATCGTTTTTACAATACTGAACTTTGCCATGCTTGCCGTCCGTATTCCAACGGAAGAAAAAGCATTGGAGGAGGCCACAAATTACAGAATGCAATTTAAAAAAGGGAAAACTTCCGACATTGTCGAATAAGGGCCGTAAATTATACAAAAACACACGACTAAATTCAGAACATTTATTAAATTTCGTCTTATATAGATTTATTAGAAATAATGAAGAGTTAGGCGTATAATTCTATTAATAGCATCTAAAGTTATACATTTCGTTTTCACTTTCGGTAATTTTAAAAACGTTTTTATTTAAAAAACTTTTGGACCTTCTTTATTCCCATATCTTTTTATAAAGAAGTATAGGATTAGAAGCGTATATAGTTTATCATGGTAAGTGTATAAACTTCACACCAATGAGAAGTTCGACTGAATTTCATTATTATAGTGTAGCTATTTGTGAATTATTTATCAAACCTATTAGTATGCACAAGATGCACAAGTAAAGGAGAATTGGATATGTCAGAAGAATTGACTCAAGCTCAACAATCTGTGGACACAGGAAGACAAGATCTACTTGATCAATTATTAAAGCCTGAAGTTCAAGAATCACTAACTACTTTAGTGGAACAATTGCCAAAGTTAACTGAAGTGGTAAATTTGTTAACAAAAACTTATGACTTGGCACAATTAGTGGCAACGGATGATGTATTGAAAGGCGATACAGTAAGTGCCATTAAAGAAATGGCCGACCCTGTTGTTGGTTCTGTTAAAGGAATCGCCCAAACGGCAATTGAAGCAAAAGATCGCGCTGAAGCTTCAAATGAATCAATCGGCATTTTCGGTATGCTGAAAATATTGAAAAATCCTGAAACGCAAAAACTTCTACGTTTTGCTAACGCATATTTAGAAGTACAAGCACAACATAATAATCAAAAATAATATCCCTTTATATAATTAGTATGGACGGAGGATTTATCATGTCAAAAAAAATCGTCATCTTAGGCGCAGGGTATGGTGGTTTGCTCACTGCGCTAACGTTGCGTAAATATCTAAAAAAAGAAGATGCAAATGTTACAGTAGTGAATAAATACCCAACTCACCAACTGATTACAGAATTGCACCGCCTTGCGGGTGGGACAACTACTGAACGCGCAATTTCTTTCCCATTAACAAAACTGTTTAAAAACAAAGACGTAAATGTGATCATCAATGAAGTAAAATCTTTCTCGGTCGATAATAAAGAAGTTTACTTAAATGATGGCTCTGTACTTGAGTATGACTACTTGGTAGTTGCACTTGGAAGCCAAACTGGTTTCTTCGGCATCCCAGGCCTTGAAGAAAATAGTTTCGTACTGAAATCTGTTGAAGATGCGAATCGCATTTACACGCATATCGAAAATAAAATCGCGGCTTTTGCTAAAACAAAAGATCCGGCTGATGGCACTATCGTTATTGGCGGCGGTGGTTTAACTGGTGTGGAACTAGTTGGCGAAATCGTTGACCACTTCCCTGAAGTTGCCAGAAAATATGGCGTTGACTTTAAAGACCTGAACATCAAACTAGTTGAAGCTGGTCCAAAAATCTTGCCGGTATTGCCTGATGATTTAATCTCCCGCGCTTCTGAAAGCTTGTCTAAACGCGGCGTGGAATTCTTGACAGGACTTCCTGTAACAGGCGTTGAAGGCAACAAAATCTCGCTTAAAGACGGTTCTGTAATCGAATCCAATACATTCATCTGGACTGGCGGTGTTGCGGCATTGCCATTGGTACAAGAATCAGGTCTTGCATGTGACCGCGGAAAAGCAATCATTGATGAATACTTGCGTTCTACTTCTCATTCTGACGTATTCGTTGTGGGTGATGCTTCTGTCGCTCTTCCACCGGATGGAGGCCGTCCTCTATATGCGCCAACTGCTCAAAACGCTTGGCAAATGGGAGAAACTTGCGGATACAACTTATTCGCAACAATCGAAGGCCAAAAACTTGAAGAGTTCAACCCAATCAACTCCGGAACACTTGCAAGTCTTGGACGCAAAGACGGTGTAGCAACGGTTGGCGGCAACAACATTCCATTAAAAGGGCTTCCTGCATCATTAATGAAAGAAGCTAGCCATATCCGTTACTTAACACACATCAAAGCATTATATGGATTAGCATACTAATTTTAAAAAAAGATTTCGGTCAAGCACCGAAATCTTTTTTTGTTTTCCCTTCCATGCTCTGCTCCTTATTGCCCCCTTGCTAAATCCCTCTTTGATTTTGTAAATAAAAGGGTATAATTGAAACTACAAGCTATGGATAAAGGAGGGAAACTTCGACATGAGTGATGCAAAATCTGCGCTAAACAATCCAATCTACCCTGTGATGATTGCGATTGGTGTAGCCCATTTAATCAACGATACCATGCAATCCGTTGTTCCGGCGATGTTCCCTCTTTTGGAGCGCGACCTGGGATTATCTTTTACGGAACTAGGGATGATTTCCTTTGTATTAAATATGTTCTCTTCTACCCTGCAGCCAGTCGTAGGGTTTGTCAGCGATAAGAAACCAATGCCGTATGCATTGCCAATCGGAATGATGAGTTCCTTTATTGGAATACTGATGCTTGTATTGGCTCAATCTTATTGGCTTATTTTAATCGCCGTTCTATTTTTGGGCTTTGGCTCTGCCATCTTTCACCCAGAAGGCTCAAGAGTTTCCTTTATGTCTTCGGGAAATAGAAGAGGTCTTGCACAATCCATTTACCAAGTGGGCGGAAATTCAGGCCAAGCGCTGGCCCCTTTAATCAGCGCCTTTATACTGGATGTTTATGGACAGCATGGTGCCGCAATCATCTTGCTATTAACCTCAATTGGAATTGCAATATTGTTGAAGATTTCAAGATGGTATGCAGAGCAGCTGCGTGAGGAAAAATCAGAGCAAAAAAAGAAGAAGATACTCGTTTCCTCATTGCCTCCGTTAACAAAAAAACAGGTTGGGATTGCGTTAACCCTATTGCTGATCATTATTTTCGCAAGATCGTTTTACACAACAAACATTACCAATTTCTATGTTTTTTATCTAATGGATCACTATGATTTAACATTAAAGATGGGCCAAGTATTTATATTTCTCTTTATGGCTTTTGGTGTGGTAGGTACTTTCTTTGGGGGTTCGCTATCGGATCGCATTGGAAGAAAAAATGTGATCCTGCTATCAGTAGTAGGCCCGCTTCCATTTTGCTTGCTTTTGCCTTACATGCCTATCTGGCTGGTGTTGGTTTTCCTGATTATCATCGGTACGTTAATCATGATTAGTTTCTCCGTAACTGTGGTGTATGCACAGGAATTGGTGCCAAGCAAAATTGGGACGATGGCCGGCTTAACTACCGGATTTGCTTTTGGAATGGGGGCAATCGGGGCAGTGGTAATCGGTTTCCTGTTGGATTCTATTGGTATAGATACGACCATCAAAATCGTTTCCTTATTGCCAATCTTATTGATTGTCGCATTTTTACTGCCAAAAGATCATGTTGAAAAGAGTTCATCATAAAAAATAAGCTGTCCTTAAGAAAGAGAGGGGTCTCAACACTTATGAGACCCCTCCTTTTCCATTAACTTCTTTTCTTTTTACGGTAAAATCGAATGACAATAATCAAAAAGACAATGACGATTGCTGTATAGGCGAAATTAGAATATACATCCATGTAGCCGACAATCGTTTCCCACGATTCTCCAACGGCCGCTCCTACATTGACCAGCACCATATTCCAGATTAATGTACCCAAGGTTGTAAGCAATAGGAATATCCAGAAATTCATTTTGGCTAGTCCAGCCGGCAATGAAATTAAACTTCGAATTAAGGGAATGAATCGGCAGAAGAAAACTGTCCAAACTTCATATTTTTCGAACCATGAATTGGCTTTATGAATGTCGTTGCTTGTTAAACGCAAGAATTTCCCCCACTTGTCCACAAACCGTTCAATGCGGCGTATGCCAACAACAGCCCCGACGCCATAAAGAATGATTGCTCCAGCAACCGAACCTAAAGTTGAAGCAATGACAACGCCTGTCACCGTCAAATCGGTATGAGTTGTCATAAAGCCGCCAAAAGTTAAAATGACTTCAGAAGGGATTGGAGGAAATAAATTTTCAAGCATAATCAGCAGAAACACACCGATGTATCCAAAATCCTCCATGACGCTAGTAATCCAGGTTTCCATTCATATTCTCCTTATGTAAAAAAATAAAATCCGTAAAATCAATCACTTGCTTTATTCATTCTAATGCTACTCTATTATTTTAACCTATTCAAATAATGTTTTGCACATGCATAAAAATGTTGCCCCAATATAAGCAAATAACTTACTATCATTTGACTGCTATTGAACGAATTAGGTTCCAAAGGATTTGTTGCTGCCTATTTTTCGCAAAAATTTAGGAGGAACCATTTCTAAAAAGAATGGCCCTCCTATAAATGGATGTATTTCATTGTTATACTCGCATATTTACAATCTTATTTTGTCCATTTTTTAATTTGATTATCCGATCCATATACAAAATGATTTGGCACAACCTCATGAACACTTGCTTGTTCCGTTGTTTCTTCATGAACATAAGGTATTCTTTGGCGCTTTCTTTCCGTAAGCGGATCTGGAAGCGGTACAGCTGAAAGCAACGATTTTGTATACGGGTGAATCGGATTGTTGTAGATCTCATTTGCTTCGCCAAGTTCAACAATTTTCCCTCGGTACATAACAGCGATGCGATCACTAATATACTTTACCATGGATAAATCATGGGCGATAAACAAATAGGTTAAGTTGCGCTCTTTTTGAAGTTTCTTCAACAAGTTAACCACTTGCGCCTGGATCGATACGTCCAATGCGGAAATCGGTTCATCGGCAATGATAAAGCTTGGATCCAAGCTTAAAGCACGTGCAATTCCGATACGCTGGCGCTGACCGCCGGAGAACTCATGCGCATAGCGGTTGGCATGCTCGCGGTTTAAGCCAACTGCTTCCAATAAGTTTCCGATGTGTTCGCGTCGTTCTTTTTTATCTTTATGCAAACCATGTATGTCAAAGCCTTCACTAATAATCTCGCCAGCTGTCATACGTGGATTTAGTGATGCATAGGGATCCTGGAATATCATTTGCATTTCACGATTGAATTCTTTCAATTCTTTGCGTGATTTGCTTGCGTGAATATTTTTTCCTTTGAAAATGACTTCCCCATCCGTAATGTCATAAAGGCGGATCACCGAGCGGCCGGTTGTCGATTTACCGCAACCCGACTCCCCTACGAGACCAAGTGTTTCTCCTTCATAAACATCGAAGCTGATTCCATCAACCGCCTTAATCGGATTGGACGGAGAGCCGAAATATTGTTTTAAGTTTTTTACTTCCAACAACTTATTAGGCATTTTCTCCAGCCTCCTTCAAATAACCTTCAATTCTTTGTTGAATCACATCAGGAATCGGAACTTCCGGTGCATCCGGGTGCAACAGCCACGTTTTTGCATAATGCGTTTCGGATACTTTAAACATTGGCGGCTCTTGTTCATAATCAATTGCCATCGCGAATTCATTGCGCGCAGCAAACGCATCCCCGATTGGCGGGTGAATAAGATCCGGCGGTGAACCTGGAATCGTGCGCAATTCTTCTTCGGCATCATTTTTCAAATCAGGCATGGATCCCAACAATCCCCATGTGTAGGGATGTCTTGGATTATAGAAGATATCATTGACCGTCCCGTATTCTACGATTTGTCCGGCATACATAACCGCCACTCGGTCTGCAACGTTTGCAACGACTCCCAAATCATGAGTAATAAAGATAATAGACGTATTGCTTTTCTTTTGAATATCTTTCATCAGCTCCAAAATTTGAGCTTGAATCGTTACGTCCAAGGCTGTTGTCGGCTCATCGGCGATCAATAATTTTGGATCTGCCGCAAGAGCAATTGCTATAACGACACGTTGTCGCATCCCGCCACTGAATTCATGCGGATATTGTTTGAAGCGTTTTTCCGGCATTGGGATGCCAACAAGATCCAGCAATTTAATGGCACGCTGCTTTGCTTCCTCTTTTGAAACTTTTTTATTATGCTTCAAGATTACTTCCGTAATTTGACGTCCAACACGCATTGTCGGATTTAGGGCCGTCATCGGATCCTGGAAGATCATCGCGATATCATTTCCTCGCACCTTTGACATTTCCTTTTCCGTCAATGGAATCAAATCGCGGCCTTCAAATAGAATTTCCCCACCGGCATAAATACCGGGTGGCTGAGGAATCAATTTCATAATCGAGTTGCTCGTTACACTTTTTCCCGAACCCGATTCGCCAACAATCGCCAACGTTTCGCCTTCATACAGTTCAAAGCTCACTCCACGAACAGCTTGGACGATTCCTGCATATGTTTTAAAGTTAATTTTTAAATCATTAACCTCCAACAATTTTTTTCTCATTTTTTCTCACCTTCTTCTATTTACGTAGTTTTGGATCCAGGGCATCTCGCAATCCGTCGCCAACAGCATTGAATGCAAAAATCGTCAACGAGATAAAGAACGCCGGGAAGAATAGGCGCCACGGTGCCGAAGTCAGTGCTTTATTTCCTTCAGAAGCCATCGTACCCCAACTTGCTGTCGGAGCAGGCACACCCAGTCCCAAATAACTTAAAAACGATTCTGTAAAAATAGCCGTCGGAATGGTTAAGGTCATTGTCACTAAAATAGCGCCGAGTGCGTTTGGCACAATATGTTTCATGATTAAATGCCACGTATTTGCCCCCAATGTTCTTGCAGCCAATACGTATTCTTGATTTTTAATGGATAATACTTCACCGCGGACGATACGGGCCATGTTCACCCAGCCTGTAATCGATAACGCAAGAATCATCGGCAATAATCCCGGTTCCAATACTACCAGCAAGATAATTACGACCAGCAGGTATGGAACAGCCGATAAAATATCTGCAATACGCATCATGATATTATCCAAGCGTCCGCCTGCCAGACCTGAAATACTGCCCCATAAAACACCGATGATCAAGTCAATGATAGCAGCCGTAATCCCGATAAATAACGAAATTCGTGCCCCTTGCCATACACGGACGAAGACATCACGGCCCAAATCATCCGTTCCGAACCAATGCGCTGCTGATGGCGCTGCATTGTAGATGCCCAGTTGTTCGCGATAACTGTATGGGCTAAAAATAGGTACAAAAATCGCTGCCAAAATAACGATGATCAATGCGATGATCCCAAAAATAGCCAACTTGTTTTGAGAGAAGCGAAGAATAACTTCTTTCCAAAACGATACAGATTTATCAGCCAACTTTTCGCTTTCGCCCTGACGGATGCCTACAAATTTAAACTGATCCGGCGAAATCTTATCCAACTTGTTTTGCGCCATTATTTTTTCGCTCCTTTCAATTTAATTCGTGGGTCAATCACACTGTATAAAATATCAACAATCAATACTGCGAATAGCAAGATAATTGAATAGAAAACAGTGGTCCCCATAATAACCGTATAGTCACGGTTTGTAATACTTGTTACGAAGTGCTTCCCGAGACCCGGAATCGCAAAAATCTGTTCAATAATGAAACTACCTGTCACAACACCTGCAGTTAGTGGTCCTAAGTATGTAATGACCGGAAGCAGAGCATTTCTTAATGTGTGCTTAAAAACAGTTGTCCATTTTCCAAGGCCTTTGGCGCGAGCCATTTTTACATAATCGCTGCTGCTTTGTTCCAACATGCTTGAACGCGTTAGTTTTGCAATGAATCCCATATGCGAAATCGCAATGGCAAGAGCAGGCAGGATACTGTAGATGAAGCCTCTCCAACCACTTACAGGGAACATTCCCAGTTTGAATGCCAAGAAATATTGCATCAAACCAGCCAAGATGAAGGATGGGACGGAAATCCCCAATACCGCAATAGTAGAAGATAGATAATCAGGGAACTTATTGTGGTAAAGCGCGGCAATAACTCCCAATAAAATACCGAATCCCACTGCCAACAACATCGCTTCGATTCCCAGCGTCAATGAAATAGGGAAACTTTCTGCAATCATATCATTCGTTGAGCGACCTTTGTATTTCATCGATTCCCCGAAATCAAACGTCACAGTATCGATTAAATAATCCTTATATTGAATGTACCAAGGATTATCTAATCCATATTTTGCATTTAACTGCGCTTCAATTTGCGGCGGAAAGTCTCGTTCACTTGCGAAAGGACTACCTGGTGCTATCTGCATCAAGAAAAATGTAGCTGTGACAATGAAATAGAGCGCAATCAAGATATAGACCAATCTTTTTAATATATATGTAACCATTTGCATTCCCTCCTTTTGGATTAATAGAAAAAAATAACAGTACATAGAGCTGCTTGTCATCGTATAAATCCGAATGAGGCAGCCTATGTACTATTACGGGTAAACAGCAACTTGTTTAAATTGATGTTAGTATATTATTTGTTAATATCTACATATTTAAGATGTACGTTTCCTAATGCATCTGGTTGCATGTTTTCAACGTAGTCTTTTTTAACGTAAAGATTTGTGTAATAGTAAATCGGTGCAATTGGGAATTCCTCCATTGCAATTGCTTCAGCTTGTTTAAATAAATCGGTACGAGCATCTGCATCCGTTTCTGTAGTTGTTTGTTCCATCAGTTTTGCGTATTCTGGATTTTCCCAACCAGTATCATTGTTGCCATTTTCCGCAGAATCATATTGTTCCAGGAATGTAGAAGCATCGTTGTAATCAGCAACCCAACCCATACGAGCAGCATCATAGTCTAAAGAATTGACTTTATCCAAGTATACTTGCCATTCAGAGTTGTCGATTGTCACTTCGATACCCAAGTTTTTGTGCCAGCTTTCTTGTACAAATTGAGCAATCGCAGCATGCGCTTCGCTTGTATTAATAGAAAGTCCAATCGAGATTTCACTTGGGTCAGTAATACCAAGTTCAGCCATACCAGCTTCTAGAGCAGCCTTTGCTCCCTCGATATCATTATCTTTGAAATAACCTTCAGCATCTTCAAAGCCTTTAATTGCGGGAGGTACCATACCTAAAGCAGGCGTTTGCTCACCTTTTACAACATTGTCGATTAACCCTTGGCGATCAATTGCAAGCGTTAATGCTTTACGGATGTTAGCGTTTGAAGTAAATTCACCCGTAGTGTTGAACTTGTAAACATAAATTGCTGCAAAGTCCTCAACATTCAAAATGCCTTCTTCTTTGTAGCGATCAATCACATCTAAACCTATAGTTTGGTATGGAGCTCCTAGGAAATCAATTTCCCCTGCATCAAACATTGTAGAAGCAGTTGCTTCATTTTCTACCATCGCGATATTAACTTTGTCCAACGCTACATTTTCAGCATCCCAGTAAGTATCGTTTTTCTCCAAAGTAATCGATCCTGAATGCTGCCAATCAGCTAATGTGAAAGGACCGTTTGTTACGTAAGTTTCACCAGCTTCTGAATACCAAGTTTCGTTAGCTTCTGCAGTTGCTTTGTGAATTGGGAAATATGTTTTGAATGCTGTTAATTCCAGGAAGTAAGGAGTCGGATTTTCCAACGTAACTTCCAATGTTTTTTCGTCAATTACATTAATTCCTAGATCTTCTTCAGTGCCTTCACCTAAGTTGAAAGCCTCTGCCCCTTTAATTGGGTAAAGAATAGATGCATATTCTGATGCATTTTCCGGATTCAATGCGAATGTCCAAGCATATGCAAAGTCTTCGGCAGTGACTGGATCACCATTTGACCATGTTGCATCACGTAAAGTAAATGTATAAACTAAACCATCTTCGCTAACTTCCACGTTTTCTGCAGCAGCGTTTACTGGTTCTCCATCTTTAATCGTTGTTAAACCTTCAAAAACGTTTTGCAAAATCGCATTGGAAGTACTATCCGTTGCTAATTGCGGGTGCAATGATGGCGGTTCAGAAGGAATGACCAAGTTTAGTTCTTTAGCGCTTGTACCATCTTCTGATGTAGAGCCACCCTCTTCTCCTCCAAAGTTACAAGCTGCTAATACTACCGATAGAGCCAATAACAATGAAAGAAGCAGAAAATTATTTTTCTTCATAAATATCCTCCTAACATTATTTTGTAATATATTTCCCATTTTTCAGAAAACTTCGCTTCTATTTTTCATTTTTCTGAAAATATTTTAGCTAACGTTTACTATATTAACAAAAAGTTTTCCCGAAATAAATACAAAATTTATATTTGACACTAAATTTTAAATTTTGTCCATAAACGCCTTAATAACTATTCCATTTTTTAAATTAATTGTAAATTATTTACTGTATGTAACAAACAAGATAGCTAATTTTATTTTATGAATATAATAAATGAATCCAATATCCATTTTATTGAATTGTCTGGTTTTTAAAGTATAGAAAGCTATATTCGGAACAAAAAAGATGATAATCTCCCCTCTTGCAGGGCAAATTACCATCTAATTTCCTTCTATTTTACAACCATGATTTTATTTGACTATCCGATCCGTAGACAAAATGGGCCGGCAACACTTCATGCAATTTAGCGGTATGATCCGTTTCCTCATGACGATACGGAATTCTTTGCCGTATTCTTTCCGACAAAGGATCCGGCAAAGGCACGGCTGACAGCAATGATTTTGTATAAGGATGAATCGGATTATGGTAAATTTCTTCCGCTTCCCCCAGTTCGACAATCTTTCCTCTGTACATGACCGCAATTCGGTCACTGATATACTTTACCATTGATAAATCATGGGCAATAAATAGATAAGTTAAATTGCGTTCCTTTTGGAGTTTCTTCAATAAATTTACGACCTGCGCTTGAATGGATACATCCAAAGCCGATATGGGTTCATCGGCTATAATAAAGCTGGGATTCAAGCTTAAAGCGCGCGCAATCCCGATCCTTTGGCGCTGACCGCCGGAAAATTCATGGGCATAGCGGTTAGCATGCTCACGGTTTAAGCCAACCGATTCCAATAACTCAGCGATTCGTTCTTTTCTTTCCCTCTTATCTTTATACAATCCATGAATATCAAACCCTTCGCTAATGACTTCCCCTGCTGTCATGCGGGGATTCAAGGAAGCATAGGGATCTTGGAAAATCATTTGCATTTCCCGATTAAATTCCCTTACTTCTTTTCTGGATTTAGTCTCGTGGATGTTTTTTCCTTTATATAGAACTTCGCCATCGGTAATATCGTATAAACGAATAATGGAACGTCCGGTTGTTGACTTTCCGCAACCCGACTCTCCCACCAATCCCAAAGTTTCTCCTTCATATACATCAAAGCTGATTCCGTCCACCGCTTTAATGGGATTATTCTTGGTGCCAAAATACTGTGTTAGGTTGGTGACTTGCAATAATTTTTCAGCCATTGACCTGCGCCTCCTTCAGATAGCCCTCAATTCTTCGGGAGATTGCTTCCGGAATATCTATTTTCGGGGCATCGGGATGCAGCAGCCATGTTTTTGCAAAATGCGTTTCGGAAACCTGAAACATTGGAGGCTCTTCTTCATAATCAATGGCCATGGCAAATTCATTTCTAGGTGCGAAAGCATCCCCTTTTGGCAGGTGAATCAAATCGGGTGGCGAGCCGGGAATCGTGCGCAATTCTTCATTCACATTATTTCTCAAGTCAGGCATTGAACCCAGCAACCCCCATGTGTACGGATGCTTTGGGTTATAGAAAATGTCATTCACGGTCCCATATTCAACAATTTGGCCTGCATACATTACCGCTACACGATCCGCCACATTTGCTACAACACCCAAGTCATGTGTAATGAAGATAATGGAAGTTTTTCTTTTCTTTTGGATATCCTTCATCAATTCCAAAATTTGAGCCTGTATTGTCACATCCAGCGCCGTGGTCGGTTCATCCGCAATCAATAATTTTGGATCTGCCGCCAGGGCAATGGCAATGACGACACGCTGCCGCATTCCTCCGCTAAATTCGTACGGGTATTGCTTAAAGCGCTTCTCGGGCATAGGAATGCCAACTAAATTCAATAATTTTACCGCTCTTTCCCTTGCTTCTGCTGCCGGGATCTTTTGATGCTTTAATATCACCTCCGTAATTTGGCGGCCAATGCGCATTGTAGGATTTAATGCGGTCATGGGGTCCTGGAAAATCATCGCAATTTCGTTTCCCCGGATTTTGGACATTTGCTTTTCGCTTAAAGGCAGCAGATTACGGCCCTCGAGTTTTATCTCCCCACCGGCATATATGCCTGGTGGCTGGGGGATAAGCTTCATGATGGCATTGCTTGTTACGCTTTTGCCTGATCCCGACTCTCCTACAATCGCCAATGTTTCACCTTCATACAAATCAAAGCTAACCCCCCGGACTGCTTGAACCACACCGGCATATGTTTTGAAATGAATTTTCAAATCATTGACTTCCAGCAGTTTCCTTGTCATGTTTTCACCTTCTTTTATTTTCGTAATTTCGGATCCAATGCATCGCGCAATCCATCGCCAACCGCATTAAACGAGAAGATGGTTAACGAAATAAAGAACGCCGGGAAAAACAGTCGCCATGGTGCTGAAGTCAACGCTTTATTGCCCTCGGCTGCCATGGTTCCCCAGCTCGCTGTCGGTGCAGGAACGCCAAGGCCTAAATAACTCAAAAAAGATTCAGTGAAGATGGCCGTCGGAATCGTTAAAGTCATTGTGACCAAGATTGCACCCAGTGCGTTGGGAACCAAATGCCTTTTGATCAAATGCCATGTACTTGCGCCCAGTGTACGGGCTGCCAGCACATACTCTTGATTCTTTATGGAGAGCACCTCCCCACGAACAATCCGGGCCATATTGATCCATCCCGTGATGGATAAGGCAATAATCATCGGAAGCAGCCCCGGTTCCAGCACAACCAGCAGGATAATTACAACAAGCAAATAAGGCACGGCCGATAATACGTCGGCAATACGCATCATCACATTGTCGACTCGTCCGCCAGCCAACCCGGAAATGCTTCCCCATAACACACCAATGATCAAATCAATAATCGCAGCGGTAATCCCGATAAAGAGAGAAATGCGCGCTCCCTGCCAAACACGCACGAACACATCACGACCCAGGTCATCCGTTCCAAACCAATGGGTGGCAGTTGGTGCTGCATTGTAGATGCCCAATTGTTCGCGGTAGCTATATGGCGAAAAAACAGGAACGAAAATGGCAAGCAAAGTAATTATGACCAATGCAATGATTCCGAAAATCGCAAGCTTGTTATGGGAAAACCGAAGAAATACTTCCTTCCAGAAAGAGACGGATTGGTCTGCCAGTTTTTCGGTTTCTTCTTGCTTGATTCCGACAATCTCGAACTTTTCGGACGGTATTTTTTGTGGTTGCCAATCTGTCCTTGCCATTATTTTTTCGCTCCTTTCAGTTTTATTCGAGGATCAATGACACTGTATAAAATATCAACAATCAATACTGCAAATAAAAGAATAATTGAATAGAAGACGGTTGTGCCCATAATGACTGTATAATCACGATTGGTAATACTTGTTACAAAATGCTTGCCCAATCCCGGAATCGCAAAAATTTGTTCAATGATAAAACTTCCTGTAACTACACCGGCTGTTAGCGGCCCTAAATAGGTAATCACCGGCATCAGGGCATTCCGCAACGTATGGCGAATCACAATCGTCCACTTGCCAAGGCCCTTGGAGCGCGCCATCTTGACATAGTCACTATTGGATTGCTCAAGCATACTCGCTCTTGTAAGCTTTGCAATAAATCCTGCATGCGTGATGGCAATCGCCAACGCAGGCAGAATGCTATAGTTAAACCCTTTCCACCCACTTACAGGGAAATGGCCAAATTTAAACGCCAGGAAATACTGCATCAACCCTGCCAATATAAAGGAGGGAACGGAAATTCCAAGCACTGCAATGGTAGACGCTAGATAATCAGGGAGCTTGTTATGATAAAGAGCCGCAATGGCACCGAGCAATATTCCTATTCCAACGGCCAGAATCATGGCCTCGATTCCCAGCGTTAAAGAGATCGGAAAACTTTCAGAAATAATATCATTTGTCGAACGCCCTTTATATTTCATCGATTCACCAAAATCAAAGGAAATTGTATCCACTAAATAATCCTTATATTGGATATACCAAGGGTTGTCTAATCCATATTTTGCATTCAATTGCGCTTCAATTTTCGGCGGGAAAGCTCGTTCGCTGGCAAATGGACTTCCTGGCGCCAGCCTCATCAGAAAGAATGTCGCAGTGACGATGATAAATAAAGCCATGAGTATATAAATTAAACGCTTACATATATACCTCAGCACTTCAAGCCCCTCCTCTTTTGAATGTTGATTAGAAAAAGGCTGCTCGAATCGATTACTCGATATAAGCAGCCTAGATAGCACCTTTTTCTAAGGGTATAGATTATTTGTTGATGTCCACATATTTAAGGTAGACGTTGCCAAGTTGATCCAATTCCATGTTTTCTACATAATCTTTCTTAACAGAAAGGTTTGTATAGTAGTAGATTGGTGCAACAGGGAATTCGGACATTAAAATTCCTTCTGCCTGTTTTAGTAACTCAATCCGTTTTTCTTGGTCAGTTTCAGCATTTGATTGATGCAATAACGCCGTGTATTCCGCATTTTCCCATCCAGTATCGTTGTTGCCGTTCTTCGCTGAATCATATTGTTCCAGGAATGTATAAGCATCATTATAATCGGCAATCCAGCCTAAACGGCCAATTTGGTAATCCAGGTTCGTTAACTTATCCAAGTATACTTGCCACTCAGAGTTATCAAGAGTAACTTCAATCCCTAGATTTGTGCGCCATCCCTCTTGGATAAATTGAGCAATCGCAGCATGTGCTTCACTTGTATTGAAGGATAATTTAAGGTTCAATTCACTTGGATCGCTTAAACCAAGTTCTTTCAATCCAGCTTCCAATGCTTTTTTTGCTTCTTCGATATCATTGTCTTTAATATACCCGCGATCTTCATTGAACCCATTAACCGCTAAAGGAACCATACCTAAAGCAGGCGTTTGTTCACCTTTCGTAATATTGTCGACCAACCCTTGACGGTTGATGGCTAGAGTCAACGCTTTACGGATGTTGGCATTGCCCATAATTTTATCCGTTGTGTTGAATTTATACATGTAAATAGCTGAATAATCAGCGATTTTTAAAATGCCCTCTTGTTTGTAGCGATCAATTACATCCAGTGCTACAGTCTGGAATGGCGAACCTACGAAATCGATTTCGCCCGCATCAAACATTGTTGCAGCAGTTGTCTCGGATTCAACCATTCCAATATTTACTTTATCCAACGCTACGTTTTCTGCATCCCAGTAATTTGCGTTTTTCTCTAAAGTCATGGAACCACTGTGCTGCCAATCTGTTAAAGTGAATGGTCCATTCGTGATGAATAAGTCACCAGCTTCTGCATACCAAGTTTCGTTTGCTTCAGCTGTTGCTTTGTGAATTGGGAAATATGTCTTGAATGCTGTTAATTCCAAGAAATAAGGTGTTGGATTTTCAAGCGTAACTTCCAACGTTTTTTCGTCAACAACCTTAATTCCTAGATCTTCCTCAGTACCTCCACCTTCATTGTAAGCTTGTGCCCCTTTAATTGGGTAAAGGATTGAAGCATACTCAGATGCATTTTCTGGGTTTAATGCAAATTTCCAAGCATATTCAAAGTCTTCAGCAGTAACAGCATCTCCATTTGACCATTTTGCATCGCGTAATGTGAATGTATATACTAGGCCATCTTCACTGACTTCCCACTTTTCTGCTGCACCTGCGATTACTTCGCCGTCTTTATAAGTTGTTAATCCTTCATAAATTTGTTTCAAAACCGCACTTGACGTGTTATCCGTTGCTAATTGCGGATGCATGGAAGGCGGCTCTGATGTAACAACCAAATTAAGTTCTTTTGGACCGCCTTCTGTTGTACCTTCAGGACTTTCAGTGCCTTCTGTGCCTTCTGTTGTTTCCTCTTCAGATGCCGGCTTTTCTTCAGCGCCGAAGTTACAAGCCGCCAGTATCAAAGTTAAAGCTAGCAACATAAGCATTAAAAATAGATTTCGTTTTTTCAATGCAAGACCCCCTTGTTTTTCGATTTTTCCCTATTTTCTGAAAATAGGAGCAACATCATCATCATAGCAAATAATATTTACAAAATAAACAAAAAATTCACTTTCCTACGAAAATTTCAGTAACTAATTATTTTAATATAATCCTTGATATATCAACATTTACAAATATTTCTACTTTAACTTATTAAAATATTAAAGTAATTAAATTGGTTAATTAAATAATCAATCCAACTGAAAGCATTAGTGCGAAAGGACCCTTTAAGTATTCCGTCTGTTTTCTGACTATTGATATAATTCCTTGTCCCCTTTTTCATTTACTCAAAATACTTATTAGTCTCTTTTAAAAATATTTTGCTACTAAAAATTCTTTTATGTAAATTTTTTGTGATGCCGTGTGTATCAGAACAGGAATCGGTACATCTTGATAAATCCCCAAAACAAAGTTAATATATGGAAGACTCTCATTTAGTAGGTTCAAGCTTTATCTGCAGCCGATCTACTTAATCGATTTTCAATCACATCTTGAAAGGTAGTTACAGTATATGTTTTTCGACTTAGACCCATCTCTGATTATCATCTTATTTGTCTTTGGATTTTTGGCAGCCTTTATCGATTCCGTGGTTGGCGGTGGGGGATTAATCTCTCTGCCAGCATTGATGTTTACTGGATTAAGTCCTTCCGCTGCCGTGGCAACAAACAAACTCGCTGGAACTATGGGTTCTTTAACAAGTACCATTACTTTCTACCGGTCCGGCAAGCTTGATTTCAAGAGCATCGCCAAGATTTTCCCGATTGTCTTCATCTTCGCAATGGCAGGAGCTTGGACTGTTCATTTAATGGATCCCAACTTATTGAAGCCCTTAATGTTGATCATGTTGGCAGCCGTAGCTGTTTATACTATATTTAAAAAAGACTGGGGGAGCATTTCGACCTTTAAAAAACTCACACCCAAAAAGTACATAGGATTTATTGCTTTGGTTTCAATCATTGGATTTTATGATGGCTTTCTAGGACCCGGTACCGGTTCATTCCTGATTTTCGCCTTTTTGATGATTGGCCATGACTTCCTGAAAGCTGCGGGAAATGCCAAGTTTCTAAACTTCGCCAGCAATATCGGGGCGCTTGTTATGTTCCTTTTCTTGGGCCAAATCAATTTCGCTTACGGTCTTATTATGGGGGTGGCACAAATCATCGGAGCCATCTGCGGTTCTCGATTTGCCATCAAACGAGGAAGCAATTATGTTCGCATTTTATTTATTGTAGTTACGATTCTGTTGCTTGCCAAAAATACATATGATTATTTTTCCTAAACAAAAAATCGAGGCTGCGCTTTAACCGCACCTCGATTCTTTTCATCTTTACGTTAAATTCTCAACAAAATCCTCGAACTTCGATAAGTCGGATAATGCCTCATTGCATGCTTTACTATCTTGGCAAAGATAGTTCCCTTTTTTCGTATAGGTGCCTAGATCTGTTCCTTTTTTCGCTACGAGCAGCATGCCTACCTTTGCGTGCTGATTGCATACTGTACAAATTCCCACTTTCTCCGAATGGCTGAATACGCCGCGCACCCCTTTAAGGGTTCCTTCTTCTCTGTACACGATGTATTTTCGATTTGTTCCCGCATCAAACCAGCTTAAATATGATGTTTCTTTCCAATCGTAAGAATCAAGGTTTGGCAACTTTAATTTCTTCTCCTTAGGAAACAATTTTTTCAGCTCATTTGCAGTTGGTGCTTGGAAAGGAATCACATAGGGTTTAATGTCATTCAAAAAATAATGCAGTTGTTCTTTTGTTTCGATATTAAAGATCGGCTGCAGCTGCAGCTGCTGGCTTATTTCCGTGAAAGTCAGTTTTTCATCTATCTTTTCCTGCACGAGCGCTTGGATTGCTTGTATCACTTTTTGATCTTTCGTTGTCGTATACGTATTCAATATTTTTTTGGCTTGCTTTTTTACCAATTGATACTGCTCTACCGTCATGAATTGCATGTTCCCCACTCCTTCTATGGATAAGATACACAAAAGTGATGCAACCAGCAATTGGGGTTTATTATTATAATTATTTTTTACCTATAAAAAAAAGCGAGCCGGGGCTAGCTCATTCCTTTTTGTAAACAATCTTTTTAATTGTTTCTATCGATAAATGATATTGTTCCGCTAATTCTCGAAGAGATGTTCCCTGCAGAAAATGTTGCTTGATTCTCTTATTTCTTTCTTGCAGCCGCTGCCGTTCACCGGTCAACAGCCCCCATTGAAGGCGTTGCTTTTCCGGCTTTGGTATATAGACTAAATCTCCTTGAACATACTTCTGAACTTCTTTTAACAATTCCTCTGGCAAAACATCATGTGCATTCATATAACGCATAAAAAACGCTCCTTTACTTTTCTGATTCAAAGTGAAGGGCAAAGCGATAATGAATAACATGACGAACCCTTAGGCGATGGAATCCATTACCCCATACAAAGTATCGCCGCATTATTCATTGGCTTTGCATGGGATTTTCCAGTAAGCGGCACATTCGGTTGAGCCATTTCGTCACATCCTTTAAAAAATAGATCATGATGTCTTTATTATACAGAAGAATAAAAAAATCGAACCAAAAAAGAGCATTTTTTGCATTCGATTATAAAGGTTATTCATTTGTTAAAGAGGAGGCACAATCGCCCTCATCAATCATGTAACAGCTGCCTTTCACTTTTTTGCAGGTTCGCTTCACGGAAGCCAATGCATCGGATAAATCCTCTACTTTTTTGAATTTTCGTTTGGCATTGGTCAATACGGCAATGGATAAAGACATAATCGTAAAGTTTTCCATGGTTCCCGATCTTCCTTTTACTTTGAAATCCGGGTTTTTCAAATGCTTGGTATCATAAAAGCGAGGAATGGTTTCATCAAAGTCGCGAATGATATTTTCACAGATGGCGTTGATGTTGTAGTGCGGGAGGATAGCCATAAAATCATCTCCTCCGATATGCCCTAAAAAGTAACCGGCCTGCGCCACATTCCTTTTTAGAATTTCACTTAAGTGCAGAAGGACTTTATCGCCTTTATTGAATCCATATATGTCATTGTATGTTTTAAAATAATCTAAATCAAAGTAGATAATGCTGTACTGATCCAGATACAAGATTTCGCCAAGTTTTTGGTCGATCAAGTGATTGCCAGGCAATTTGCTTAAAGGATTCAAAAAGCTGGCAAATTGTACCTGGATATCCACAAATTCCATTAACAACGCACGAATGCTGACTACCCCAAAAAACTTGCCATCCTTTGTCACAATCACATCATCATATAAATCTTCTTCTTGTCTTTCCATTGCAAGCTTACTGACCTCTGTAATACGTTGGTAGAAATCTACAATCAATGGATTTGTTTTTGCCAACAAATTACTTTCTCGGCCCATATACAAATTATAACCATATAAAGTCCCGATTTTTTGATAAAAGTGTGTTCTTGTAATATGAGCAACTGGCTTTTCTTGATGTACGACTACAATCCCTCGCAAATTCGGTTTTTCGGTAAATAATTTGTCCACTTCTTTATTTTTTAAAGACGGAGAAATATACGGGACTTTTTTGGCAATCCGTCCAATATTCGACATCGTTTTCACCTGATTTCGTCATCATTTTCTCACCTATTTGACTCGGTTTTATATACAGTCCCACGAAAAGCGCAAGCGCCGGGATAGCCCGAAACACGCTTGCACTGGACACTCTTTTAAAAAAACATAACCTTTCTGCTCTTCTATGATAAATCCGGCAATTCACCCAACAATATATCGTGATTGGGCCTTCCTATTGCATAGCCTTGTGCGTAATGAATGCCCATCTCTTTCAGAAACTTGATTTCTTCTTTTCGTTCAAGGCCTTCTGCAATAATCTTGGTATTGGATTGTTCGGCATACTCGTAAATTAATGACACAAGCTGTTGGCTAGCCGTCGTTTCATCAATGTATTGAATGAGCGATCGATCTAATTTAATAAATTCCGGTTTCAGATAGATCAATGTTTTTAAGCTATTATAGCCCGAACCAACATCGTCCACCGCAATTCGGTAGCCTTGCGATCGATAATGCGATAGAACGCGTTTAAATTCATGAAAATCCGTTAAGGCACTTCTTTCTGTCAACTCAAACACCACTTGTTCCGGGTGGATGCCAATCTCATTTATAAACTGCAAAGTATCTCCGGAATGATAGTTTTTATCCAGCAGGATATGCGGATGGATATTGAGAAAAAGAATAAAATCTTTCTTTTGGGCATAATCCTTTAACCGGGAAATGTAACGCTTCAATGATAAATTCCTGCAAAATTTTTCAAACTCGAATACCATATCGGTTTGACCGACAAACTCATAGAAATGATCTACACTTGAAAACAATTGTGACTGTCCAGGGCGGTTCAATGCCTCAAAACCAAATGTATCTCCCGTTTGAAGATTAACAATCGGTTGAAATAACGTATTAATCGACTCATTTTTCATAAACTTTTTTAATTCTTTATATCGTTTATAATACAAAATGTCGTCATGCCTTTTATTATATAAATATCTTAAATACGAGAATAAATTAAGAGAATAGCCTCTTGTGTATGGTACTGAATTCATATTAGCTCCTTGTTAGAAAAAGGGGATTATTACCTATAATATGCTTTTTTTGTTAATTTAACATGACTAGAATATTAATGCTTTGTAAATACCCATGGCATTGGGATGACCTTTTGAAGACCATAAAAAAAGCCGAAATCATGAATGACTTCGGCTTCGTTTTACTTGATCGAGAATGATTTTGCTTTGGGGAATGCTCGGAATATCATCTAAACTAAAATTCAAATCTTGTTCCGGCACATTGTATTCCATTCGGTTGACAAGGAAATCCAGACTGACTTTCATTACATCAATCGTGATTTGCTCTCCTGCACAACGATGTCCCAAATAGTAGTCTCCTCCCCCTTGAGGGATAAAACTGAAAGGCGTTCCTTTCCAATGTGCAAATCGTTCCGGGTTAAACACATAGGGGTCTTCCCATTTTACCGGGTCATGATTTGTCCCGTAAAGATCCAGCAATGTTAGCGTTCCTTCCGCAAACTGATACCCATTCCATGTAAAATCTTGTTTTACCTTCGCTGCGACAAAAGGGAAGAATGGATAAAATCTCCTTACTTCCTGCACGAACATTTTTGAGTAATCTGGAAACGTTTTTAGTTTTTCCTTCTGTTCAGGAAATTGAAGCAATGCCAAAAGTGAAAAATTAATATAGATGGAGATTGCGACAATCGGCCTTAGCATGTTGATGATTTCAACCGTAACCGTTTTTTCATCCAATAAATGGCCGTTTGCGTCTTTATGGAAAGCAAATTGATGCAACACAGTATCTTTTGAAATTTTCAATTTATCTTCCCGCATATCAATGATAAGTTGATGGATTGTTTTTTCAACGTTATTTCGCAAGGCTCTTCCCATCCAATGGTTCGGACCGACTACTGCAGCAGTTTCGAACATGGCGGACAGCTCTTTTGTCATTTTCGGGACGTGCTGTTCATTTAAAGGATATCCAATCCATTTAAATGCCACTTCGCACAGGAGCTCTTTGACCTCTTCGTAAAAAAGGATGCTGTTCATCTTGCTCCATTGATCGAGCGACTTTTCCCACTGCATCTTTGTAAGCTCTATCATAGATTCCAGTTTCTCCGGGGTCATCACCGACATCAGCATGGCTTTGCGGTTGCGGTGTTCTTCATCATCCAACGTCTGTACACTGTTCTCGCCGAACAATGTTTCTTTTACTCGATTTGGCGCAGCACCGTTTCTTTTAAATTTTGACGGGTCGTAAAAAATTTGCGCTGCCTCTTCCCCGATCATGCAAATTGCTTTTCTTCCCAAAATGCGTGTCTCGAAAACATTGGAGTCAAATTGTTCACTTCGATTAAGGATAAATTGATATCCTTCTTTCAAAAGGCTAATACTATGGTCGATCCCTTCCTCGCGCGGCATTCTATTTTCCACTGTGTTCACCTCGTTTTCGTTCGCTGCTATTAGTCTTTCTATTCCTTATTTGTTTATACTTAAACTTCCTTATTGCCCAAAATAAAAATACCAAAACCGTTTACAACGATCTGGTGTATCTCCCCTCAATTGGTCACGGGACAAATCGTTTTCGGATTATTTTCCAGCAGATCAGCCAATTGCCCTTCAAATTCCAAATGAAGGTTTTCCATGTTTTGCAGGTCAGAAGGCGCCACTAAGGAAATCGGTTTTTGAAATTGAATGATTTGCCCTTCATTTAATACATGGGCGACAAATTCCGAACAAAAAAAGGCATGTTTCCGGTTGGATGGTTTATTGATCATGAATGTTATTACACCTAACAGATTATACCGGTAAAGATGCTTTTCTGTTTCAATTTCCCTAACAAACATTTTCATCTTTCCAATTTGGGCATCGGTTGCTTCAAACCGGTAAATGGCACATCTTGCATTTTTAAATAATCCTTGCCTTACGTCTTCATTCACAAATCCGCCTATAAAAGGATTTCGGGGTCTTTTGCGTCCAAAACTGTATACTTCATTAAAATTTTTATCAAAAACAATAGAAGCATGATTATATGGCTTTTTTGTATAAAGCTTAATCATCCTTGTAAACATTGTGCCTGTATCGGTCAGTAATAAATAAACATTCTTCCGCTCCATTCGGCGCATACTCCTTCATTTATTGTTACTATTTATCATAAAGTCCCAACCATGGCTTGTTAACCGGCTCGGGGAATATTCTGCAATCAGTCTGTAGACCTAGTTCAATCAACGGTTCATATTTTGATTTACATTAGGATATATGCGGAGAATCTTTGATTATGATGAAATCGGAAGGAATTCAGCTAAAAAAATCAACTGTTTCTCTACAACACAAAAAAGCCCGGAGAAAGGCTCTCCGGGTTGATATTCACTATCTCCACATGATGTTAAACTTCAGGATCATGCAGCTTCAATATTTTTCAATAAAGAATGTATGCTTTTCCTTGAAAGTTTGGGCGGATGGTCGGACTTTGGGTCTTCTTTCGCGTTTTGCATGAACGCAACACCCTCCTCGAACATACACGGAATTGTTAAGTGAAATCTCCTTTAGTATGGCGATTCGTTTTTTTCATATACGTCATTTGTATTTTAATCTTTGAACATCACAAAAAGCCCGGATTGCCCGGGCCTTGATTCACTGAAATCTAGATGATGATTTACCAATGTCTCGCCTTTGCGTTGATTCTCAAAATCTGGTTATTGAGAGAGACCTCTGTTTGACCATTCATTTGAGATTTTTGGAACTTTGGTTTTGCCCAGTTATGGTGAGTCTTTGAAGTATGAGGATTAAGCAATCCCTTCTTATCCATTCGTCACACCCCTGTTCATCATGGTCGATTTCTTTTGTGAAATCCTATTTAGTATTAATCATTTTTTTCATATCATACAAACTCAATTTATTGAATGGATGCGCAATTGCTGTTAATCATTCACGGACGATACCCACCTATTTTCCCTACAAGAAACGGACCAATCATTTGCTGGTATAAACCCAAACTGTAAAGGAACACTTTTTGCCCATTTCCATATTTTATAAAGGAAAGGGGCGATCAATGTGGTTTCAATTGAGCCAATCGAATTGAGCGGACATATGTTTACGGCTGTTACTGTACGGTTACCTAAAACCACGCTTCTAACGGTTTCGAACGAAAATGGCTACATTATGTGCGGTGCATTGGATGTTGGGCTGTTAAACACCAAATTATCAGACCGTAAAATTATTGCCGGCCGCGCCGTTGGGGTCAAAACAATTGATGAATTATTAAAAGCGCCACTTGAGTCCGTCACATATGAAGCAGAAAAATTAGGAATAGTAAAAGGAACAATCGGAATTGATGCATTGTTGAAAATGATTTAAGCCAGAGAATGTTTCTCCGGCTTTTTTCTTGCTCTATTTTCCATTCTAAAATATATATTTTAAATACATCTTTCGATTTCCTTCTCTTTCGCGGATTTCCAAAACATTTAAAATTAAAACATTATATGATAAAATCAAGTGGATGAAGTGAACCTGCAAGCAGCAACTTTTGCAGGATAAACATTAGGGGGGAATATATTATGGGTAGTTCAGTATTAAAACCAAATGCCAAAATTGCTCCAGAGCGTGAGAGTGAAGCATTGGCTATTCGCAATAACATGATTATCGAATTATTGGTAAATGTACTAGATGAAGCATTAGTAATCGAACGCCACATTTTACGTGAACGTTTAGCAAACTTGATCGAGCTTGCTGATTACGATGAAGAGTTGACAGAAACTCTACACGGTGTTATCAACAAATTATAGTTATAAAAGAGTCGCTCCATTAAATCGGGCGGCTCTTTTTATGTCAGCTATATTTTAGGCGGGACAAACATAAACTCCTATATCTGAAATGAGAGGGAGAATGCTTTGGAATCCGCTTTACTTTATATGGTTTTATTGCGGCTGCTTTCCGGAACAATTGAGATTACCGCTGCAGGATTGATGTTCAAATCCCATGACCTTGAAAAAGCGCTGGCCATCAATTCCATGCTGGCTTTAGTGGGGCCAACCATCCTGATTGTCACAACAAGTTTGGGTATAGCGGGCCTCGGAGACAAAATCTCCTATTCAAAGATGCTTTGTCTTTTCGGCGGCATTATTTTAATATTATTGAGTTTAAAAATGAAATGAACCAACCTCACCCTATCTAAACCAACCTTTCCGCCTGAACCATAGAAGCATAAAACCACCGATGGCTGCCATCAATACCAGAGAAAACAAATAGCCATATTTCCATGATAATTCGGGAATATTGTCAAAGTTCATTCCATAAATCCCAGCAATGAACGTTAACGGAGCAAAGATGGATGTAATGATGGTTAATAGTTTCATCACATTATTGGTTTGATGGGAATTTAGCGATAAGTAACTATCCCTGATATCAGCCGTTACTTCCCGGTTGCTCATCACCATCTCGGAAAGCTTTAAAAGGTGATCATATATATCCGAAAAATACTCTCTTCTTTCACTGATTCGGTTTAGATTGAGATGATGGGAATTCAGCATGCGATAAAGCAAATCACGCATGGGATTTACTGAATGCAATAGGGCCAACAAACGATTTCTTGTTTCAAATAATTCATCCATTAGTTGATTCATGGCTTTCTTCCTTGTATTGTCGATCATTTTTTCCAGTTTGTCTTCTATTGTATAAATGAGGGGAAAATAGTTATCGACGATTTTATCCAAAATTTCATAAAAAACATAATAGGGATCCCAGTCTGTGAGTGAATCTTGTGCCACCAGCCGTTCCCATACGATGTTAACTTCCATCAAAGGTACTTTATGAAAAGTGACGATACACGATTCCCCAACAAAAAAATCAAGCTCATCTTTAAAAATCGCTTCATTCTCTTCGTGCAAAATGTGGGTAACATAGAAAGTATACGTTTTATAATAATCCAGTTTCGGCCGCTGGAATTCTTGCACACAGTCTTCAATTGCAAGCGGATGAAAATGAAACTTATCCGAAAGAAGATTTAATTCTTCATCCGTAGGCTCACTAAAATCCACCCAGAACCATTTATAATCGGACAAAACTGCATTATGGATTGAAATGTTTTTTTCTAAATGGTTATCATTTGTTATTCCTATAAAATAAATCATCGGACTTAATCCTTTCATTATTAGCAACATTCAGATCATAAAAGGATTTTCCCTTTTATACGATTGTATAAACTTATGGATGGCATCATGCAATTTTTGCGGCTCCTTTGTAGGGATTTGGTGTTTCGCACTTTCCAGGAAAATAAGTTCACTATTCGCCAAATGCGCATGCAGCTCATAAGCATGTTTGTGGAATGTTGTATTTTTCGCCCCATATAGAAGCAGTACAGGCGCTTCTATTGAACGAAGCTCCTTGCCAAAATTCCCATTCAAAGTATAGTCATAGTATTGCTTTATATTTTGTGCCGTTCCCTGACGAGAAGTTTTACGAATTTGATCAAAGCTAGACTTGGACTCCGAATTGCTTTTTGAAACCATGGAACTGAGAATATTCATGGTTGTTGGATTCGAAAGGGCTTTAGCCGCTTTTAATCTTAGCTTCAAGTAGAAATCTTTTTCTTCGGACAATGCACTGATTACAATGCCTCCAAATGCTCTTTCGGAATAACGCTGCAAAAAATCCAGTGCAATATTCCCTCCTGCTGAATATCCGCACAAGAAAATCTTATTAATCTTTAAATGGTCTATTAAAGCTAGGATATCTTGTGCAATCAACGGAAATGTGATTGGTTCCATAGAGGGACTGCTTCCTCCGTGCCCCCGAATATCAAACGTAATGACTTGATATTTCTTGGATAGGTGCTCCATTTGGTACCTAAAGTTTGCACTTGTTAATAAGGGCGGATGAATGAATACAATTGGAATCCCCTTTCCCTTTATTTCATAAAACATCCTGATCTTGTCTATCGTGATGAAAGGCAAAGAGAAACACCTCTTTCTGAATTCACATAGGTACTAGTAGTATGTACTGTGTAATTGATGTTAATCGAATAAATAATATTCTCTTACCTTGTTTCCCTTCCTGATTTTTGCCGAATAGAAATCAAAATTAAACCAATACTGTCCCTTGAGCCACTTTTAAGGGAGGAAAATCCATGTACTTTTATAAAGAAGATTTAATCAATATCATCATTCCGGATAAGCCCGACCCTGCAGCTGCCAAAGTGCTGCAAGAAACACTTGGCGGACGGTTTGGCGAGATGCGGACAATGATGCAATTCTCATTCCAGAGCGCAAATTTCCGCGGCAAAGCGAAGCAATATCGAGATTTGATTCGGGGCATCTTTCTGGAGGAAATCAGTCACGTTGAACTTGTTCAAACAACAATCAACCAATTATTAAATGGGGCAGGAGAATCAGATCCAGGAAATGCCGGCCAGGATCAGGCCCCATTGGATGAAGCCATCAAGCATGCAAATCCACATCACTTTATCATGGGCGCACAAAGTTCATTGCCTGTCGATGCGGCAGGAAATCCGTGGATGGGGAATTATGTTTACAGCCACGGTAATTTAGTAGCTGATTTGCTCGACAACCTTGTGCTAGAGTCGACGGGTGTTCTACAAAAAACCAGAATATATGAAATGAGTTCCAATAAAACGTTTAGAGAAACATTGGCATTCTTGATTGTACGTGATAATGCCCATCAAAACGCTTTTGCAAAAGCCCTTGAAACACTGGGCGTTGACTGGGGAAAAGTGCTCCCTATTCCGAATTATGATATCAATAAATATCCCGAGTGCCAAAAATATATTGATATGGGCTTCCATAATGCCTTCTTTAACTTCAGGCTGGACGGGCATCGAGCTGGTGAAATCTTCAACGGTACATCACCAAGCCGAAATGGCGGAGACCTGCGTGTCGTGGAACCTCCTGCACCACACCCGGTTCCCGAACTGCCGGAAATGCCGAATGAACATAGTCCGGGATTATGGGATTTAAATAATTAAAAAAGCGCTGGTCCTTTATAAAAAAGGACCAGCGCTTTTTATATCAATGCTATATCGCAGAAATCGTTTTCTTTTGCTGACGTTTTACAGGGTCCAATCTTCGTTCAATGAAGCCCAATATGATATCCGCCAATATGGCCATGAACGCTGTCGGCAGCGCCCCGGCTAAAATAATGGCTGTGCCATCGGTTGCATTGGTTCCGCGGATAATAATATCCCCTAAACCTCCCGCACCAATAAAGGCGCCAATTGCCGTGATTCCGATGGCTATGACAAGAGCAATGCGAATGCCTGTAATGATGACGGAAAGCGATAAAGGCAGCTCCACCATATATAATACTTGCCACTTCGTCATCCCCATACCCCGTCCGGCATCCGTAATACTTTTATTAATTGTTTTAATGCCAACATACGTGTTTTTAATTATAGGCAGCAAGGAATAGAAAAATACCGTTACAACAACCGTTGTTTTCCCTAGTCCCAGGACAAGCATTAAAATCGCCATCAATGCTAAAGCGGGAATCGTCTGGATAATGTTAGCAAGAGTAATGACAATCCCCGATAGCTTGCCAAATTTTGAAATTAGAATGCCTAGGGGAATTCCGACAATTGCTGCCAGCAATACACCATAAATCGATATTAAAAAGTGATCGATAAACTGGCCAAACACATACCAGCCGTTTGCCTGCATATAGTAAAAAAATTGTTCCGTTGTAGACAATTGAGATAGATCCTGCATTATTTATCACCTCCAGCGAAGTAATTATTTTCAACCAAGAATTGTTCCGCTACCACAGCGGGTTCCATCAAGTTATTATCCGCCTGGTAATTCAACTTTTGCATCGTCTCCGTTGAGATTTGGCCAACCAAGCGCTCAACCGCCTTCCGAACTTCCGGCTTTTCTTCCAACAACTCTGTATCGGCAAACGGACTTGCATCGTATGGAGGGAAGAAGCGTAAATTATCTTCAAGAATCACTAAATCATAAGAAGCAATCCGTCCATCTGTCGTATACCCCAGAACAACATCCAGTTCACCGGAGTTCACCGCGTCGTAAACCAAACCAATTTGCATCGGGTACGTACGTGAAAAGTCGAATCCATACTCTTCCACGAACGCTTTATACCCATCTCCTTCACGGTTCATCCAAGAGGTATCAACACCCGCTTCGAGCTCGCTTGCGACGGAAGCTAAATCACTGATTGTTTTTAAATTATACTTTTCTGCTGTTTCCTTTGTTACCATAAAGGCATACGTATTTTCGAATCCATAGGAATCAAAGAAAGTTTGGTTATAGCGCTTTGCAAATTCTTTTTGTACAAAGTCCATAGCTTTTTTTGGATCCTTTATTGGTTCCGCCTGCAAAGCTCCTGTTAAATCGGTACCGGTATAACGGGTAGCCGCCATATTGGCATCTCCATTTATCATGGCTTGGTGAACAACTGTACTCGTACCTAAGTTGTTGATAATTTCAACCTCTTCATCTGTATAATGCTCAATCATGCCTTTCATGATATGAGCAATAATTTGGGATTCTGTTGTCACCACCGACGCGATTTTAATCGTTTCTTCATCTTCTTTGCCAAGCATGGAGCAGCCGCCCATTACCAGCGCCACCACTGCTGCCAAAGCCAAAAGGAGTCTTTTTCTCATCATAAGCGACCCCCTTCTATTCTCAAGCCTTTTGGTGTTACCCATCTTTCAAGTTTTGATAGCAGGAAGTCCGCCAACAAAGCCAATACCGTTACAATGATGGCACCACCGATAATTAATTCGGCTTTATATAAATTCAACCCGTTAAATATAAAGTCACCAAGACCGCCTGCACCAATGTAGGATGCAAGTGTTGCCCAAGCAATTACATACACTGCCGAAAGTCGGATTCCCGACATAATCACAGGAATGGCCAAGGGAAGTTCCACCAAGCGAATGGATTGCAGCGGCGTCATTCCCATGGCGATTCCGGCTCCTTTTGTATTTTCATTAACGGAACGCATTCCGATAAACGTATTGTTCAATATTGGCAACAAGGAATAGATACAAAGGGCAATAATCGCCGGAACCTTTCCAACGCCGAAAAAGGGAATCATCAGGGCAAGCAGCGCTAAAGAAGGCACCGTTTGAAGAACACTAGTAATACTTAATACGATTTTCGAAAGATACTTTGTTTTTGATAGAAGAATGCCGATAGGAACGGCAATCACTACTCCTAAAAGCAAGGCAATCATGGAAATATAAAAATGCTCCCAAGTTTTCAATAGAATTTCAGAGCTGTTTTCAGTGAAAAAGGCAATCATTCAAGGATCAACTCCTTTTTCTCTTGCACGTCTTCTTCGTCTCCCCAAATTGTGTCATAGACAATGTCCACAATATTTGCGCGGGTAATCAAACCAACCAAGCGATGATCTTCATCGACAACAGGGATATTTTTTAAGTTACGCTTTAAAATTCTGCGTACAGAATCTTGTAATTTAGAACCGGTTTTCACGTAGAAGATTTCTTTTTCATAACATTCAGAAACACTTTTTTTCGTCTTTCGCGCACCAGTAAAGCTTTCTACATCTAAATATCCTTGCAGTCGATGATCGCCGTCCGTAACAAATAGCGTATCTACCCGCTTTTCCACCATTAAACGAATAGCTTCGTCCAAGCTTTTTTCAATCGTGATGGAGATGGGTTTAATCATTACTTCGTCTACGGTTTTAACATTGGGTTTTTGTTGTATGAGTCGATGTGAACCAATAAATTCTTTTACAAAGTCATTAGCTGGGGCTGCTAATATGTTATCAGGGGTATCAAATTGAACAAGTTTGCCTTCATGCATAATCGCAATTCTGTCTGCCAACTTAATGGCTTCATCCATATCATGCGTTACAAAAATAACCGTCTTGTTCAGACGCTGCTGAAGGTCCTTAATCAAATCTTGCAACGTATCCCGGGTAATCGGGTCCAGTGCACCAAATGGTTCATCCATCAGAATAATGTCTTGATTGGCAGCAAGCGCACGCAATACTCCAATTCGCTGCTGCTGGCCACCTGATAGCTGCGCAGGATAATAATCCAAGTAAGAAGTCGGCAAATTGACAAGTTCAATCAAACGACGAGCCGTTTCATCTTTCTTTTCTTTTGACCATTTCAACAAATGCGGGACCAGCGTAATATTGTCGCGAATCGTCATATGGGGCATTAATCCGATTTGTTGAATCACATAACCAATGCTTCTTCTTAACGTAACGGCATTCATCTTCGTTAAATCCTTGCCGTTTAGGGTTATCTTCCCACTGGTAGGTTCAACCATCCGATTGATCATTCTCAGCGCGGTTGTTTTCCCGCTGCCACTTGTACCAATAAATGCAATAAATTCCCCTTCTTTTATATCCAAGTTTAATTTGTCGACAGCAACTTTGCCGCCTCTATAAATTTTTGATAGATTTTCAATTTCAAGCATTCTATATAACTCTCCTTCCACCTTTAATGTTACAGGGGTTCAATTGCGAATCAAACGATAATCCACTTTTCAAGATGTAATTGTGTCTATTTATCGAATTTTTTATTTAAATTATCTGACAAAAACCTGCTTTATTTTCACAAGAAACTCCCGCCCATCCCCTTCTGCGTAAACATTTAGAGGGAGTTCAGGAAATTCCAGAATAAATCAGGGAAAGACAAATTATCTGAATATTTGAACTTCAATGACTTGACAGACTAAATTGCATTTTAATAGAAAATTTATCTATTAAATAGCAAATTCGCTTGCTTTGTTACTTGCTTGCTTGATAACCTATACCCCTTTTCAAAAATTTTAATCCTATATGAAAATCTCAAAAATTAGGATACTATTAACTTAATATGTAAAAAGGAGGAATTAGGAAAGGATGTTAAAAAACAGGGAAGTCGGTCGATTGTTGTCCTCTTGGATGATTATTATTTTCTTAAGCTGTTCAGCACTTTTAATGGGATTCCCGGCAAACGCACAAGCGGCAGCGGATGTTCCTGTCCCTACGGCAAATCCGTCTAAACCACAAGTGCTTCCATCAAGCAGCGAAGCCTCATTAAATCAATCCGTCAGCAACCTGGAACAAAATAAGATTGAAAACCTCATAAAAGGCCAGCGCTATAAAATTAAGTTTATAAAGGCATACATAGAAGGTTCTCTTACTATCGAGGAAAATGCTGAGCTGATTGGCACCGCCACAGCGGAAAATACACTGGAAGTGGCTATTGGGCAAAGAAAGGTTTCGATTGATGCAAATTTGGTGGAAATCATCGATACTGCCGAACAAACGATCAATAATGGCATTGATTATGCAGCAACAAAAGAGACCTTCACTATTTTCAAAGATGTTGAACAAGCTGTCCCATTCATCATCGGTACATCAGCTGAGACATTCAAAGTACTGGAAAAAGGCCAGCAGGTATGGGGCGTGGAAGTTGGAAATCTAAAAGCCTACTTACCGAAGTCCATGATTCAGGAAGAAAGCCAAAGTCCGAATATTGATCAACCGATTGACACTCGAAACGATATTATTCAACTAAAAGAAAACAGCAAAATTTATGCCAACAGCGATTTAACCGAAGTTGCTGAAGAGATTGAAAAAGCTGCGCGAATGCCTATTTTGGAGATTAGCGGCAGCAATTATGTCGTTCAACTTGGACAAACCATCGGCTATGTACCAATTTCATCAACAACCGGCAAATTTACGGTTAAGCTTAATCCGAAGGCAAAGCTCTATAACAATACGAGTAAATCAAAAGTGATGGCAGTGAATAGCAATTCTTCAGCAGTCTACACCGTTTCAAGCGTTGCCAGTGACCATCAGTTCTTTATAATCGATTTTGGATCAACGGAAGTTTATGTTGAGTATGCAGATCTAACATTTACCGAAGATGCTATCGCTTCTGCGGATCACACACGCAACGACCATGTAACAACTAAAGAAGGCTTCACATTATACAGGGAAGCAAGTAACCGGACACCGTTGATAACAAATGGTGCGGACAACCAAAAGCTGAAAGTGGCAGGAACATTAGGCCAAAACTATATCGTCCACCTTGGTGAAACAGTCGCCTATCTACCTGCTAAATATGCAAAAAGTTATGGCTTAAACAAAGAAATTTCGACTAGTGGAAGCGCTGTTTTATACAAGAAAGTAAAAGACTCGTATTATCCGCTAGGAACATTGAAAAATGGCTTTACATTCAAACCGACTTCATCCAATTCCAAATACGACTTATTCACAAAAGATAAAGTGACCTATGCTGTGAAAAAAAGCGATAGCTTACCAACGAATCAATCACTTGCATTGACACCGAAGAAGAAGGCAGTGTATCCGATCACGTTATATCCGGAAAAAAATATTGTTGTTTATGATGTGAAAGGAAATCAAATCGGTGCTCTTTACAAAGGCAAAGCTGTTGATTTACTGGGCATTTCGGAAAATGACAATAAAGCAAAGATTAATTTCATGGGACAGCTTGCCGAGGTGAAATTCAACGAGCTTTACCATAAAGATATCGTCAATGGAAAATCAACTATTTCCCATGCCAAAATGAACTATTATATGGAGGTATTCTCGCTGCTTTATCCAGAGTTTACAGAACGGGAAGTCATTGGGTATTCGGCGGAAGGACGAGCGATTCCTGCCCTTCGCGTAGGGAACGGCAAGAAGGAAATTATAATGGATGCTTCTTTCCATGCGCGTGAGTATATGACCACGAATGTATTACTTGAAATGATTGATACGTATAGTTACTCATACAATCGCAATGCCGTGTTCAGCAACTGGAATGTAAAGAAAACATTGGACCAGGTTTCCATCTGGTTTTTACCGATGATGAATCCGGATGGCGTCATGCTTGTCCAGCAAGGGATCAGTGCGCTAAAAAATCCAGTTAACATTAAGTATGCCAAAACGTATGCAAAGAATGGTTCATTTAAAAGCTGGAAAGCCAATGGCCGCGGGGTGGATTTAAACCAAAACTTCGGTGGCCAAAGCTGGGAGAAAATTAAAACGAAAAAAGCCTACCGCAACTATAAAGGCCCATCTCCTTTTTCGGAACCAGAGACAAAGGCATTTATAAGCTTTGTCAACAAACATCAATTTAAAACGAATCTATCCTACCATTCCTCGGGAAGCATCATCTACTGGGGAGGGGTTCAAACAAGCAGCGAGCTTGCACGGGATCGCAAGCTTGTCAATAAAATTGCCAACTTAACAGGCTACATGCCGATTAAACCAAAAGGTCCTACCTATAATTACAAATACGGATCCGGCAACTCCACTGCTTGGATCATTAAAGAAAAACGAATTCCTGCTTTAACAATTGAAATCGCCACATACCAAGGCGAACAACCTGTCAATTTAAGCCAATGGACATCCATCTGGAATAAAAACAAAACCGTTGGACTAAACGGCGCCAAAGAAGCCGCTTCTAGATAGAAAAGCGGAGAACGCCCGTTTAGCCCCGACTAGCGTTGGAGACTCCGACAAGAAGGCGTTTTTTGCCTTCGTAGGAGGAGTCGAAACGCTCGAGGGGCTGGCGTTCGCAGCTGGACATCAGAAAAGCGTAAGCGCCCCGCTAGCCCCGACAAGCGCTGGCCGACAACAACGCTACGTCGTGTAGCATTGTCGGCACTTGCACATCCATGTGCGGCGGAAGGCCCGAATCGAAAGCGTCTTTTCAGCTTTCGACCGAGGGACTGAAGCGACTCGAGGGGCTGGGCGCTGAAGCTGGACAATAAGAAAAGCGTAGGACGCCCGTTTAGCCCCGACTAGCGTTGGAGACTCCGACAAGAAGGCGCTTTATGCCTTCGTAGGAGGAGTCGAAACGCTCGAGGGGCTGGCGTTCGCAGCTGGACATCAGAAAAGCGTAAGCGCCCCGCTAGCCCCGACAAGCGCTGGCCGACAACAACGCTACGTCGTGTAGCATTGTCGGCACTTGCACATCCATGTGCGGCGGAAGGCCCGAATCGAAAGCGTCTTTTCAGCTTTCGACCGAGGGACTGAAGCGACTCGAGGGGCTGGGCGCTGAAGCTGGACAATAAGAAAAGCGTAGGACGCCCGTTTAGCCCCGACTAGCGTTGGAGACTCCGACAAGAAGGCGCTTTATGCCTTCGTAGGAGGAGTCGAAACGCTCGAGGGGCTGGCGTTCGCAGCTGGACAATACGAAAGCGGAGGACGCCCTATCCATAACAACATTTCTGCTCCTGCAATGCCACATTATCATCACCATCGCAGGAGCACTTTTATTTCAAAAAAACTTATCATAGATGAAATTCCGTGTTTTTCAGTATTTCTTTGGAAGGAATTTTATATAAAGCCTGCTGCTGAATCAGTCCATTCTGTTTCAGGAAAGATTGCACAATCTGGTAGCCTAAACAATAGCCAATCCATTTCGGCAAACCTTCCTCTTCATTTCCAAATAAAAAAATTTGGTGCCGATCCACTCCCTCTAAGCGTAAATGGTTAACAAAATACTTTCTCCACAAAGAAACTCCTTCTTCTTGTGAATACCATTTTGTCCAGGGAGATAACCAAGTCTCACCGTATAATTCTTCTACAGCGCTTTCCGCCATGCCTTCAATCAATAAAGAATCCAGCAGCTCCATCTCTTGATGGGCTTTATTCAGAAAAGAAAGTCTGCACGCATGATGGTATTCATGAGCGAAAAGAGCTTTAAGCTCTATCTCCTCTAATTCCGGCGTCACAAAGAGGAAGATTACATTATTAAATGCAACGCCATTCTTTTTTACCTCAAAACCCTCTAAATAAGGTCGTTCCTTTGTTAATGGATATATATAAACCGGTACATCCGGTCCTTTCCATAGATTTTTGAGCCGCTCGAACTCCTTTTGAATCGTTAACCAGACTTCTATTGCTTTTAAACTCTCGACAACTCCCCTGATTTCCTCGCTCTCAGAAGGATGGAATAACCCCTGGACCAACAGCTCAAAATGCAAATCTTCCAGTGAAGCGTTGGGGAAATACTCCTTTACGGGGGTACATAAAATTTCCCGATGCAATTCTAGCAACTCTTCTCCCGTTTTTTCTTTAGACAGATCTATGATTTTATTTAAATACGCAAGAGTATTGATCACCGCCATCCGCTCTCCTCCTTTTAAAGATATTACTTTTATAATTTATTTCCTTTTCAAATCTATTATTGGACTCTTCACACGTGTGCAAAAAATAAAGATTCATATATTAATGATTAGTCAAGCTAAAGGAGGGAAGAGAATGCACCCAAAACAGGTTTATGATATGTGTTGCCGAAATATGGGGAAGAGAGCTTACATTATGGAAAAGAACGGCCGCAAGCATGTCGGCAGGATTACCAAGGTAGATCGGAATATGGTTTGGATTATGCCAGATCGCCGAATGGGCGGTTACGGTATTGGCTTTTGGGGATTTGGTGGGTTAGGAATCGGTATTGCCATTGGCGCAATCGTCGGTTTTGCACTCGCTCGACCTTACTGGTGGTAGATTATTTTGCAAACTAAAAAGAATCTAGTTGGACTCTTTCCAGCTAGATTCTTTTTCTATTATGTTATTTATTTAACGTATCATTTTCAACAGAATATTTTAGTTTGGTTAATTTGTTATACCAGAATTGTTCATAGTAGGATACCCACTCTTTTAGTTCTTTTAGGGGTTCAGGCTGAAGATAATAGATTTTCTCCCTCCCATTTTTTTCGCTTCGAACAAGACCGGCTTCGTTTAGGACATTGAGATGCTTTACGACAGCCGTACGACTAATGTCGAAATGGGATGACAGTTCAGCAATGGATTGATCCTTTTTGGAGAGCAAGTGCAGGACGCCTCTTCTCGTAGGGTCTGCTAGCGCTTGGAAGATATCTGTTTTCTGCGCTTCTGTAGGCATTAATCTTCCACCAGTTGTTTTAATTTCTGTACAATACCTGCCCATCCTAGATTCATGGTGTCGCGAATATCCGATTGTGGTCTTTTCGCCTTGGCAACAAGTGCCTCCGCCTCTTTCCAGCCTCCGTGAATCACGGTAAACTCCGTCGCATGATCCACTTCTTTAAGAAGGAACGTTAAAATCCAGCCATCCGTATCCCACTCGATGGAAATTTTATGAGGTTCATCAACCGCCAGTACTTTACACGGAGAGGGTCCAAATGGGGATTGGATGTGAAACTCATGCCCCTCTTCCAACTTAAAATCACTTGGCATAAACCATTCAGCAATGCCTTCCGCAGTCGATACATAATCCCATACTTTCTGTACTGGCGCTTCTATCGTCACCGTTTGAATAATATCCGGTAAATTGTTTTGCTGATTTGTCATTAGAAATGCTCCTTTTTCATTCAAATATAACCTATAGGTGTTAAGTTTATTATATGAAACCAAAAGGTGTTATGTCAATTTTAAAAAATGAAAATAAAGATTGCATACAATAACGGCATCACCGTCAGGATAAAGCCGATTTTCGTGAGTTTCTTAATAAATAGAAAAATCACGCCGATTACCCATAAAGCTACAAAAAAGGCATCAACATAAACAGCTTGTTCTAACCCGCCTCTTTCCAAGATTGGAATGGAAATATAAAAAGCAAAAATGGCTGTCCAGATAATGTGTATGATACGATATATTTTAAACATTACGATAACCTCCTATTCAATATAGTTATCATAACGTATCTCGACATGCTGTCCAAACGTTTCTTGCAGTAAAAAAATAACAACGCGAAAATAAGTGCCATTCAACTTGTTTTCACGTTGTTTTTGCAAATAAATGATTGTTTAAGAGATTTCCGGATGAAACTTTCTCTCATATTTTCCTAAAATCCTACTAAACTGCGAAGCTAATATTTGCTGGAAGAGCATACCAAAGACAACCGGCATGACAACTTTCGGAGGGAAATATGTACTGGCGACAACGACTCCAACTGCAATATTGCGCATACCACCCGTAAAAACAACCGTTGTTATAATCGCCATATCCTTAAATAAAAAGTGTCCAAAAATCAAGCACATCACATAACCCGAAAGTGCAAGGACCAAAACCACGACGATAATCCAAAATACTTCCCACGTTATATTTTTTAAGAACGGAGCAATGGCGCTGCTATTTAGCATTACAATTAAAAACAAGCTTATTTTTTGAAAAGGTGCGAGCGTTTTTCCAAGCGTTTTATTGATTTCACCCTTCGTCCATTCGTTCAACAAAACAGCGACGATGGATGGCAAAACAATCATCCACAGTAAATCCATCATGATGGATAAAGTTTCAATCTGGATTTTTTCACCAATAACAATCTGAACGAGTCCAGGCATAACGATTGGCGACAGAAAGGTATCAATTAGGATGATCGATAAGCATAACGGCAGATTCCCCCTGCAAATACTTGTCCATATAAAACTCGTCACCCCTGTCGGCACTGCGACGGATAAGACAAATCCGATCGTTAATAAATGATCGTCAAATAAAAAGGTTGAAACAAAATATGCCCAAATCGGCATGAGTATATGTAAAAAGGCAATCGTCATCAAAATGACCCAAGGATATTTTTTAACCTCACGAAACCCCTGAAAATTCATGCTTAAACTTCCGGCAAAGGTCATAAACGCAAATAACCATGGAACCAGAAATAACAATTGCCGTCCAATATCCTCCAAAAAGACGCCGATAATTAAACTGAGCGGCGTTAAAATCGGCATTAATTTTTGGAGATATTGATTTACTGTAGCTAACATTTCGCAATGGCCTTCCCTCTATATAATCTCTCTCTTACTATACTCCTATTTTCATTTTAATTGAAGAAAGGAGTTTAAGGAGAAAAAACCTGAAGGACATTTTGGTTAGGCACGCCAAAAATCCTTCAATACTAAAAGATTTCTTACTAAGACAATCCAAACACGGTGTACAATGCAATCACGGCAAAAACAGCCAATGTTTTAATTATCGTGATAACAAGGATATCCCCATAAGATTGTTTGTGCGTAAGACCTGTAACGGCAAGCAGAGTAATGACGGCACCATTATGCGGCAACGTATCCATCCCTCCGGATGCCATGGCAACCACACGGTGCATGACTTCAGGGGGAATATTGGCAGCCGCTATTGCCCGGTTAAATTCATCTGCCATAGCACTTAACGCAATACTCATTCCTCCTGAAGCCGAACCGGTAACTCCCGCTAAAACGCTTGTCGTCACTGCCCCATTGACAAGCGGATTTGTGAAGATACTGGAGATTCCTTCACGAATAACAGCGAAACCAGGCAGGACGGAGATAATTCCACCAAATCCATATTCGGAACCTGTGTTCATGACCGCCAATAAAGCGCCGCCGATACTTTTGTTCAGCCCTTCCTTGAAGGTCTCCGTTATTCTTCTCCAACCATAAATAAGCGCCGTAATGATGCCCACAACTAATGCAATCATTACTGCCCAGATGGAAACATTCGCAGCAACGTCTACATGATAATCTTTCAACCCAATCGCATCAAAGCTAAATCCGTTCGGATACCATGTTGGAATCGCTTTCGTTAAAAAATTATTCATGATGGCAACCAGCGCGAGTGGAACGAAAGCCAATATCTGCATAAGCACAGATTGATTTGAGTTGGCTGCAGGATCATTTTTGACTCCTTCCGCGACTTCATCCTCTTCAATTTCATTGTTTAACCCGTAATACCCCTCTCCTCTTCTTTTGGCAACCCTTTTTCTCCATTCCAGATAGGAGAGTCCAGCACCCAGTACAATAATGGCACCGATCACACCAAGAATCGGTGCAGCATAAATGGTCGTTCCAAAAAAAGTTGTCGGTATGACGTTTTGAATTTGGGGAGACCCCGGGAGTGCATCCATCGTAAAGGTAAAGGCGCCCAGGGCAATGGTTGCAGGCATTAAACGTTTAGGAATATCGGCTTGTTTAAATAATTGAACAGCAAAAGGGTAAATGGCAAATACCGCAACAAAAAGACTAACGCCACTATAAGTTAAAATAGCTCCCAGCAAGACAACCGTTAGCATGGCTTGCTTTGCTCCAATCAAGCGAACAATTGTTTTGGCAATGGATTCTGCAATACCCGACATTTCAATTACCGCACCAAAGATCGCACCAAGCAAAAACACGGGGAAATAACTCTTAATAAATCCAACCATCTTTTCCATATACACACCGGAAAAGAACGGCAAGATATTGGAAGGATCAATCAATAGAACTGCAAGCAAGGCACTGATTGGTGCAAATAAAATAACGGAATAACCTCGATATGCCGCAAAAATCAGGAGCCCCAAGGCTAGCAGAATAATAAAAATATCCATTCAAACCTCCCTCTCTTCACCCATAAATGTTTAATGTTTCCACAGGTTGTTAATATAACCTGTAGATAGTTATTATTTTGTAATAATAATTATCAAAAACTGGTAACTCAACTTGTAGTCAAATACCCAAATGAAATGAGGTGAAACGTGTGCTAAGTATCATAATCGGTTTATTGCTGCTAATGGTTTTGGCCTATTTTGGGTGGTCCATTATCTGGGTGGCCCCTTTAGCGGCGGGAGTGGTTGCCCTATTAAGCGGCTTGAATGTATATGACACGTATACAGGACCCTATATGGAAGGATTAGTGGGATTCGTATTAAAATGGTTCCCTATCTTCTTGCTCGGGGCAATTTTTGGAACCTTGATGGAGAAAACAGGAGCGGCAAAATCGGTAGCGCAAAAGGTAACCCAATTAATCGGCAAGAAACGCGCACTGCTCGGAGTATTGATCGCTGCCGCATTACTAACATACGGTGGTGTCAGCTTATTTGTTGTAGTTTTCGCGATTTATCCCATTGCATTGGAATTATTCCGCGAAGCCAATATATCGCGGAGACTGCTTGTTCCGACATTTGCGCTTGGGGCTTTTACATTTACCATGACATCCATGCCTGGTACTCCGCAAATCCAAAACTTGATTCCGATGGAGTATTTTAATACCACACCAACAGCTGGTCCGATCATTGGGATTGTAACGACATTGATCATGGCGGTAGGCGGTTACTTTTGGCTGGCATATAGGCAGAAACAACTTTCCGCTAAAGGTGAAGGGTTTACTGAGCCGGAAGAGGCAAAAGGAAATACAGAGGATGAAGATGAAGATACTCCAAACTGGATTATTTCATTATTGCCATTATTGGTTGTTGTCGTTCTATTGAACATCGTTAAATTGGAACCACTCTATGCCTTACTAATTGGTGTTTTAAGTATTATGGTTTTGAATATAAAAAAGTACAAAAGTTTTATCCCATCTCTAAACCAGGGTGGGGCAGGTTCTGTTATGGCCATCTTGAACACTAGTGCTGCAGTAGGTTTTGGTGCGGTGATTGCGGTTGTTCCAGCCTTCAATAATATTACGGGCTGGCTGCTGAACATCTCGGACAACCCGCTTATTGCAGAAGGGTTAGCTGTACAAATAATGGCCATGGTTACAGGGTCGGCTTCAGGTGGTATGGGTATTGCCCTTACAACTTTGGGCGATACGTTCTATGAAATGTCCCAATCAACGGGAATCAGCCCCGAGGTTTTCCACCGAATTGCCGCAGTAGCATCCGGAGCTTCAATTTTGCCAAACAATGGTGCTTTGCTCACTTTGATTGCAGTTACTGGGCTAAGTCATAAAGAAACCTATAAAGACGTATTCATGGTGGCATTATTGATTCCGACCATCGCCTTGATTGTTGGAATTCTTATGGGTGGTTTAGGAATCGTGTAAATATATTTTTATATAAAATTTGGGAGGTAATAAGATATGGTAAAAGATAAAGTCGTCATTATTACAGGTTCGGCAAGTGGGATTGGATTGGAGATTGGGGAGCATTTCGCCAAAGAAGGAGCAAAAGTTGTCCTTTCCGATATTAATGAAGAAAAATTGCAGGGTTCAGTCAATAATTTAAAAAACAAAGGCTACAATGTAATTGGCACAAAAGCCGATGTAACAAGCGAAACGGATCTTCAAAATTTGGTGCATACCGCGAAAGAACAATTCGGCAGCGTTGATATTGTCATCAACAATGCAGGGTTGCAGCATGTTTCTCCAATTGAAGAATTCCCGACTCAAAAATTTGAGCTAATGATTAAAATCATGCTGACGGCTCCATTCATTTTAACGAAAACAGTATTCCCGATCATGAAAGAACAAGGGTGGGGACGTATCATTAACATCGCCTCCATTAATGGGGTTATCGGATTTGCCGGGAAAGCAGCCTACAATAGTGCCAAGCACGGTGTTATTGGATTAACAAAGGTAGCTGCTTTGGAAGGTGCGCTTCATGGAATTACCGTAAACGCGCTTTGCCCAGGATATGTAGATACACCACTTGTACGCGGCCAAATTGCAGACTTGGCAAAAACCCGCAATATTCCTGAAGAGCGCGCTCTTGAAGACGTCATCTTAGCGCAAGTGCCGCAAAAGAAACTATTAAATGTTAGTGAAATTGCTGATTATGCTTTATATCTATCAAGCGACAAAGCAAAAAGTGTTACTGGACAAGCCGTGATCATTGACGGTGGATATACTGCTCAATAATTTCTTTAGGGGATTTTGACTGTTAGTGGTCAAAGTCCTCTTTTATTTATTGGCCAAGCTCACATGATTCTACTTCCAAAACTGCCACCATGCTTTCTTATTTCTTTCCTCTTCTCTTTCCATTTCGGCCGCCGCGGCAAGCTGTCTTCTTGTTTCCATCGATTCTTTCATTGCAAATAGAAGCTTTTTGTCCCGCTCATCAATGCTCGTTTTTATATAATTCTCTTGTTTCATCAACTGTTCTATCAGTTTTTTGTTGAATTCCATCTGTTCATTTCGAAAGGCCGAGAATTCATCCATAAGTTTATCAAAGTCAGCGTGATGATGAGATTGCACTTCCGTTTCCGGTGCTGTGCTTTTTGTATCTGTATTTGTTTGCAGAACCGTCTTAACTGCTTCATTTAAAGTAAGAGGAGTAGAACTTTTTAAATCGATTATCTTTTTAATAAGTTCAATATCTTTTTTATAGAAGAGCCGGTGTCCTTGAATGTTTTTTTGAAATTCATAGTTCAGATTCTCCATTAAAGTACAGTAACTTCTAAGGGTCTTTACATGAACACCCAACAACTTGCTTACCGTCGTTGTATTGTAAATCAGCTCCTCTTCTGCTTCCGAGTCTGCTATTAAAGTCATTTCAGTCATACAATCACCCCCTATTCTTTATAATTCGCAGAAAATTACTATATTCCTTTAAGAATCGTTCTACAAATATAGACAAGGTACGGGTTAATTTGCGGGTTTCGGTTGTTTATTTGCGAGTTTGGCCGCTCTATAGGCGAAAATTAGAATTCTATTTGCGAGACGCTTTTCTATTTGCGAATCTCCATATAGTACAGTTATTTGCAGCACTCTTCCTAGACAAAAAATCTCACAAAAGAATATTTCCTTTTGCGAGATTTTTGATTATTAAATTCGATTTCCAAAGTTGAATGTATCGTCTGTAATAGGTGCAACTTTCGCTTTCGCATAGCTGGAGCCTTTTTGACTAAAAAAGTCATAGGTCGAACCTTCATTTCGAATGCCATTCATGACAATCGGGTTGACTTCCTCCTCTGGGAACATCACATCAAATCCCACGTTCATCAGGGCTTTATTGGCGTTATAGCGTACATATGACTTTACTTCAGGAGAGAGTCCCGTCTCTGCATAGACATCTTCCGTATAATTCATTTCATTTTGATATAAATCCAGCAGCAGCTCGTAACCCCATAGTTTCAACTCATCTTTCTTTTCCTGTGAAAATTCCTTATAGAGATTTTGGGCAAAAAAGCCGACTGCTACGCCATGAATAGACTCGTCGCGCAAGATTAACGAAATCACTTCTGCGGAGTTGCGCAAAATGCCTTGTCCACCTAGATATAGCGGATAGAAGAAGCCGGAGTAAAATAAGAACGACTCCAGCATGACAGACGCAAACATCGCCTTCCATAAGCTTTCTTTATTTCCTTCTTCAATCGCATTATAAATATCCGCAATTTTGTTTGCTTTATACTGAAGAAATTCATTTTTCTTTACCCATTCAAACAGTTCATCGATTTCCGTGTTCGTGCATAACGTTGTAAAAATATAAGAATAGGATTTTGCGTGAATGGCTTCAAAAGAGCCAAACACGGTTAACACTGCTTTTTCCTGCAAATCTGGTGTATGCGTTGCAATTTGATTCATCCCGATGTTCGTTTGGACCGTATCTAGCAGCGTAAGGCCTGCAAATACCTTTTTATAAGTGTCTTGATGTTCAAAATCCTGCCACTGTTTTACGTCTTTACTTACTGCAATTTCTTCGGGAAACCAGATCTGTTTCCATTGCTGATCCCAAAAAATTTGCGCGAGCTCACTCGTCGGTTTATTCCAGTTGACTGCCTCATAAGTTAAATTTGACATGCTACACACTCCTCTAATGTTTGTAAACGTTGGCGCACATAGTAAACCGACTTAATGCCGCGCATCCAGGCGTAGATGTAGATTTTCGCAAGTTGTTCGGTTGTCCAGGCATCGGTTACATAAAGTGTCATCGATATCCCTTGATCGACATGTTTTTGGGCGGCAGCGTACAGATCGATCAAATCATAGGAATTGACGTCATATGCTTCGACATAAAGGTGTGCGTTGTCATTATTTAAATGAGGCATTGGGTAAATGGTACGGCTATCGGCATAGTCGCGCACTTCTACGCGCTCCGTGCATGGTGCGATGGAAGCCGTGCAGCTCCGAATGTAAGAAATACTCCAATTTGTTACTCTCCCAATTAGGAGGGATAGGTCATTTCTGTTCTGCCTATCTCTTTAAGTTTCCCTAAAGTGCAGACTGTATCATAAACTTATTAGACATAGTTGGCTAGTAAGTTTCTTCCCACGTCAGTCGTTGAACCTTTATCTTTTAAAGATACTTGGCTGCGGATCGCCCAATCCTTATCTCTTTTACTATACCGTTGTAGTTAGCAACGCCCTTATCTATGTCTCCATGATAAGTTAGTGTATAAGGCTCTAAGGGCTTCCCCGTCAATTCGAGAAGTTTGCTTTATTTATCACTAAATAAAGGGGCAATTGTTTTTACCCGTTGGAGCAACGGCCAATCTATAGCTATGGAACAAACCGTACTTTTTCACATTCTCCGCCAACTCTTTCCACATCGCCGCCGTTATGATGGGAACATTTCCAAGTGCTTGTAAAACTTCAGGAAGAAGCTCTTTTTCTTCTTTATTAATATAAGACTCAAAGTAATTCCCGTTTGCATATTCGCTTTGTTCAAATTGATAAAAAGTCTCCCCACGTTCTTTTGCAATTTCCATGGAACTTTTCAGCGAATAGTAGTTTAATGCTTCCATAAAATGATCGATAAATTCAATTGATTCTTTTGAGCCATATAGGATTCCTTGTGTCACTAAATGGCCGTGCAAGTTCATGACCCCAAGACCTACCGAATGCATCAATTTATTAGCCTTGGCAACAGATGGCACATTTTTGATATGGGTCATCTGCGAGACATTTGTTAATAGTCGCATTGCCGTATCAACCAAATTCCCAAAATCCTCTACCTTGCTGACAGCATGGATATCAATGGACCCCAAATTACAGGAAACATCCAGCCCGTATTCATTCGGTTCATCTTGGTCGGTAATGACACTGGTCTCCTGCATCTGCAGTATTTCTGTGCAGAGATTCGACATTTTCACTCGGCCAATATCTTTCAACGGATGAACTTCATTCACATTATCATCGAAAATCTCAAATGGATAGCCTGATTCGAATTGCGCTTTCTTTACTTCTGTATAGAGTTTGCGCGCATTTAATCGCTTGATTTTTCGAATGTTCGGGTTATCCAATAGCTCATAATACATGTCGGTAATCGAGATTTCGGACATTCTTTTCCCATATTCTTTATAAATATCATACGGACTGAAGAGCACAATGTCCTTATCGCGTTTCATTAATTCAAAGAAGATGCTCGGGATGATAATGCCCGTCGATAACGTAGCCAGTCGGATTTTGTCGTCTGCGTTCGGCTTTTTGGAGGAAATGAAGTTTTCGATATCCGCGTGGAAAATATTTAAATAGACAACTCCCGAACCATTACGCTGGCCTAACTGATTCGAATAAGAGAACGAATTTTCCAACAATTTAGCAACTGGAATGACCCCACTTGCACGATTGAGTATTTCTTTGATGGGATCTCCCAATGGACGCAAATCCGTAAGATTGACACCGACTCCTCCGCCTAAACGCGAAAGTTCCAAACAATAGCCGATATTTTCCGCGATACTGTTCATTGAATCATCCATTGTTAATTTAAAGCAGCTGACGAGCTCGCCGCGTGCCTTTTTCCCGCTGTTCAAAGCAGTAGGTGTTGCTGGCTGGTAAGCCTCCATCATCGCTTCAACAGCACGTTCTGCAAGCGCCGCATCTCCTTGCGCCAAATACAGCGCGATAATCACGATGCGATCTTCATATTTTTCAAGAATCTCTTTTCCATCTCTGCTTTTCATCGCATAACTATCATAAAACTTACTTGCACTCATAAATGAAGGGAAACGGAAATGATAATCATACGCTTTTTTATATAACGATTTGATAAATTCCAAATCGTAGAGCTCGATAAATTCTTTCTCGTAATACCCTTCCTCCACTAAATAGCGTATCTTTTCTTCGATATCGATAAAGTAGCGCAAACGTACGTTGACATCTTCCAAAAAGTAACGGCGTGTTGCTTCGCGGTCCTTTTCCAACTCCAATTGTCCCGTTGTACTATAACGATTCAACACATCGTTATTTAATTTCAAATACGTTTTCATCCAATACCCTCGTTTCATAGAACTGTTGAATTGCTTCGTAATCTGCTTGAATACCGCGCAAATCGAGTTTGCGTACCATCGGAATTCGATAGGCATTAGCAATTTTTTCACCTGCTCCGCCAAAGACATGGTGCCCAAAGTTGCTATTGCCGCTAACGACAACCCCTTTGCACCACTGTTCGTTTTGCTCCAAAAAGCGGGCAACTTTTTCAGGGACATCACCAAAACCATCTGTATAGGTCATTAATAGATAGGGCTTGTCCAACTTCAGGCCATCTTGAATTTCAATGGCTTCTGCTTTAATTTTGGAAACAATATATCGTACATTTCCAGTTCGGCTTGCATAGGCAATCATTGAGCAACCAGCTCGATTTTCGAGATGATTTCATTCACATCTCCAATCAGCTGCCCTTCAAATTCAAATACAGGAACTGAAAGGAAGCCAGCGTCCAGCACCTTTTGCTTTGCTTGTTCGTCATGTTCAATATTCACAACATCCACTTGGAGTCCCGCTCTTTGCAATTCTGATTTTACCCACATGCATTTTGGGCAAATGGTTTTTGTATATAATTTCATAGCAATCCCTCTTTCTCTCTTATTTGCTTTTTTAATCCATACCACTTCAAAAGGAGTGTAAACAAATTAAAAAAGACTATCTCTTCGAAAGAGACAGTCGAAATGGAAACGCTTTAAAAGAAAGGAACAGCGACGTTTCCATCTCTCAATCCCCGAAGAAATGATGTACTATTTTAACAGGCAGGTCTCCTGGCTTAGCTTCTTTCTTAGATTCCCTTCCCGGGCCATAAATAGCCCAGTGGATTACGAATCCTTGTCAGCATCACAGTTGCGGGGACAGCGCCGGCATCATACCGAACTTCCCTTTTAAACTACATATAGTAGTACCTGTTAAAAAAAACACAACATATAGATTTGTTTACTTCAACAAGTGTAGCATGTCGCCAATATTATGTAAATGAGTAAAATCTCATTCTCGATACTAAATATATGCCATCTCAAATTTCTATTAAAAAAAGTGAGCATAGTCCGTTGGTGAGGAAGGGGGTGAGGCTTGTTCTTATTGAAAATTTTTAGCTTGGGCGTGCGGTAAACGGATGTATACTTCCATCTATTCGACTGTTTTCTCTACAGTTTGCTTCTTTCGGGCATTAAGACACACTCTAAACAACTGTTTTCACTCGAGTTGCCTCCATTCGGGCGTTTAGATTCACTCTAAACGACCATTTCCTATTTCCTTTCAAGCCGATTTTCTGCGGGCATTCAGTCGCTTCTCGTACGCTTCTTCGCACAAGCCCCTAGCCACTGTTCCAAAAATTTAAAAAAGCCCTCCATCGCAGAGGGCCCCATTTTTCTTTTTAAAATTAGTAGCCGTAACCGTCACAGCTAAAGTAGTAAGCACCAACAATAATCAAAAGAATGAATAGAACTACCAATAAAGCGAACCAAGAATTGTTGCCGCCGTAGCCGCCGCTGTATTCCCCGCCAACATTTTTACCCATTCCGAACACCTCCTCATTTTCAACTCAGTACAATATATGCGTTGGAGAGTCGGTGTTCTGGACGAATGTATTGGTGCATATGCCTATTTTCGGGCGAAGGTCCTCCAAAAAGCTTGAGGCTCATGCTATTTCAGAAAATACTCCATATAAATATCATTTTCGGAAAAGCCATATTTTTTGTAGACGGGTTTGCCCATTTCGGATGAGATTAAAAAAAGATGGTATACATTACGTTGGCGCGCTTCTTCTATGCAAAGGTTCAATAATTTTTTGGCAAGCCCCTGTTTTCTGTAATTCGGATGCGTATACATGTTTAAAATATATCCTCTTCGTCCTGAAGGGTTTTGGAAGCTTGGCGGAAATGAAATAAATTGAACTCCTCCCGTAGCCATTACTGTATCCCCGTCTTCCACTAGCCATTGAACCAGCAAATCATCTGACAGCTGCTTAGTGAAAAAACCTTTTAACTCGTCTTTTATCGTGTTTGAAGAATCTTGTCCCTCATCAATTAACAGCTGTTCCCGCAAAGAAATCAACACTTCCAAATCATCCACAGTCGCTACTCGAAAATCCATGTTCCTAACCCCCTTATTTTTACCATATCATCGGTACCAAAATAAAAACACCCCCTCAGGAGTGTTTTTAACTGGTTATTCCTCGGCTTGGATTTCTTCGCCGTTTAGAATTAATTTATGGGTGATTTCCGCTTTTAGAGATGCTGAAACTGCACAATATTTTTCCTCGCCCAGCTTAATGGCGCGCCACACCTTTTTCGGTGAGATCTCTCCGTCTACTTTAAACGTTAGAGTAGCAGCTGTAAAGGCTGTTGGCATTTCTTCACGTCGCACGCCATCGACCGTAATTTCAATATTTTCAATAACATCTAAATGAGGTTTTAAAATCATCGTAATGTCAATGCCGATACAGCCTGCAAGTGAAGCGAGAAGCATTTCGGTTGGTGTCGCTGCTTTTCCTTCTCCTCCATAGTTCGCTGTTGCATCCATTGCCATTGTATATCCTGTAGGCCCTACTGCTTCAAAGGCACGTCCACCTTGCCATTTTGCTTTAACTTGCATATTATCATTTCCTTTCTTCGCATACGAAGTGTCCCAAACTCACTACTTCGTAACCTTAAAACTCGGATACTTTCTGCAAGAACTTTTGGGCTCTTTCTGTTTGTGGATTCTTGAAAAATGCCTGCGGTTCTGCATCTTCCACAATAAATCCGTCCGCCATGAACAAAATACGGTCCGCTACTTCTTCGGCAAACTTCATTTCATGCGTCACGATTACCATGGTCATGCCATCTTCCGCAAGGCTCTTCATGACTTTCAATACTTCTCCCACCAGTTCCGGATCCAATGCGGAAGTCGGCTCATCGAATAGCATGAGTTTAGGTTCCATCGCCAGTGCTCTTGCAATGGCCACACGCTGCTGCTGGCCTCCCGACAGCTGGGAAGGATAGGCATTTTCTTTTTCCGCCAGCCCTACTTTTGCAAGCAAGCTCGAGGCAATTTGGTAAGCGGGCTCATTGCTCATTTTTTTTACAACCAGCAGAGCCTCCATCACGTTTTCTGCTACCGTTTTATGCGGATATAAGTTAAATTGCTGAAAAACCATGCCCGTTTCCTGGCGAATGGCGTGAATTTCTTTTTTAAGAGCTTTAGGGGATGTGTTTGCATGAATTTCATGTCCATTTACACTAATGGATCCTTCCGTAATCGTCTCCAATCCATTAATGCAGCGTAAAAAAGTACTTTTACCCGAACCACTCGGACCGATGACCGCGACGACTTGATGTGCCGGAATGGAGAGTGAAATATCCTTCAAGACTTCATTATCCCCAAATTTTTTATAAACTTGTTTCATTTCAATCATACTCATTGTTGCCTCCCTTAGTATACAGACAACCGTTTTTCAACTCTGTGCAAAGCAAATGTGAACATTGTACTCATCATCCAATACATAGCGGCAATCGCCAAATAAAACGGCATATACACGTAATATTGAGAGATTAACAATTCAGCTGAACGCATTAGCTCCGTCACCGCAATAACCGAAACAAGGGATGTTTCTTTTAACATGCCCACAAATGTATTCCCAAGCGGAGGGATTGCATAACGAACTGCCTGCGGGACGATGATACGGCGCATTGCCTGTCTTTCTGTCATTCCTGTAGCCAGTGCAGCTTCAACTTGCCCTTTTGGAACGGATTCAATTGCCCCGCGAAAGGCCTCCGAGACATAAGCACCTATATTGATGCTGAGGGCAATATAGGCGGCAGTCAATGGACCAAACTCGATGCCGTAATCCACCAACCCATAATAAACAATGACAATTTGTACAAGTGGAGGAGTTCCACGAATGATGGATACATAGCCCCGCGCAATGCTACGCAGAACGCGATTGCCCCTAATGCGGGCAATCGCTGTAAGCAATCCGATGATCAAACCGAAGAACATAGACACCACTGTAATAAGTAAAGTATAGTAAGCCCCTCTTAATAAGAAAGGAAGGTTTTCAATAACGATTTGCATTATAGTGTCCTACTTTCTTACTCTGTTGGTGGTGCTTCATCAAACCACTTTACAAAGATTTCTTCATATGTGCCGTCTTGCTTCATTTCATTCAGGGCTGCATTTAATGCTTCCACAAGCTCCGTATTTCCTTTTTTCACAGCCACCGCGGCCTGATCGGACTTAACAGGTTCTCCAACAGCTTTTACTTTATAGCCATTCTCTTCAACAATCGGTTTTAAAGCATAGACATTGTTGATTGTTGCGTCGATACGTCCGGCATCCAAGTCTTTTAATGTGGTAATTACATCGTCATACGTATTTAATTTAAACTTTCCTACTTCAGGCATTAAAACATTGCGCAAAAATGCTTCGTCGTTCGTTCCCATTACAGCCCCAATTGTGCGCCCTTTAAAGTCCTCGACGGATTGAATGTCATTATTCGATTCAGTGACAATCACTTTTACTTCGTTCGTAATATAGGGTTCCGTGAAGTCAATTTGTTTTTGGCGATCTTCCGTTATGGTTACTTGGCTCACTAAAATATCAAATTTATCTTTTTGCAACCCGGGGATTAAACCTGAGAAATCTTGGGCAACAAATTCTGCTTCCACGTCAAGACGTTCTGCCAATTCCTTTGCAATATCGACATCAAAGCCTACGTACTCCTTGTTTTTATCCATAAAGTTATAAGGTGCATATGTCCCCATAATCCCTACTGTCATTGTTCCTTCTTCTTGTATTTGTTCCAGGGCATTCGAAGGCTGTTCTTCTGTTTGATTGGCATTATCGTTGCCTCCGCAAGCGGCTAAAGCCAATGATGATAAGGCAATAAGCGAAACTAGCCAGTTTGATTTTTTCATGTTGTTTTCCTCCTGTATTAGACACCGAATATCCCGAAGAATTCAAAGTGTACCGTTTCTGAAATAATTTGTTTGAGTGTTTTTTGCTGCAACGTTTCATTTGAAGAAAATAACCAGCGTGACAATACTCCTTCAAGAAGACTCATGATAAAGATGGATTGCATGGCAGGGTCGATATTTTCCTCGATCATGTTTAAATCTTGTGCTTGCTTTATATTATTAGCAAAAGATTTTTCCATATCCGTTTTTATTGCATCAACTTTTTCTTGCAAGGCTCGTTGTGAATGTATGCCTTTTAATATGATTTGCATTAAAAATGGATTTTTTTCAGCAAATTGAAAGATATGCGTGAAAATACTGATGGTTGACCTTTCGGAATCTTTTACATCAACTTTTGTCGTTCGGAAACCTTGGCTGATTGCCTCGAGAATTTTCAGTTTTCCTTCTTCCAATACCTCCAGGCAAATCGATTCCTTGCTTTCAAAATACCAATAGAATGTCCCTTGAGACACACCAGCTTTTGAAACAATCTCCGATATTTTTGTATTTTCATAACCTTTCGTCGCGAAAAGTTCCAATGTAATTTCAATCAACTGCCGCTTTCTTTCTTGCCTTCGTTCATCGGTTTGCATCACAAACACTCTCCTTGACTGACTCATCAGTTAAGTAAATCCTACAAGTTTACTTGTAAATAGTCAAATACTTTTGCTTTCATTTTTTCGGCAATATTCCATATTTTAAAAGGATGCTTTCCCAACACCTTTCTTGGCGGCTTTTCTTGCAAAACAGGACATTGGTTTCTTTGAAATTGAAGTTTAGAATGAAGTGTCTCGGGTACTCAAAAAAAGAGCAAAAAATACGATCCGGGAGGTTATTCGATGGCTACGAAGGAACTTGCATTGCACGAACAATTAGAGGTTCACGAAGTACTTATTTTCAAAACAGCATGTGTTGCTAAAAACAAACTATTTGTAAATCTGGTTCAAGATGAAAAGCTAAAGGATATTCTGGAAGAGGACCTGGAACTTTCTAAAAAAGCGATTAAGGATTTACGTAAAGTACTTGCAGATGCAAGTAAATAAAAGATCAGGGAGGAATAGCAAATGGCTGCAAATAAATCAGAAGAAACAAAAAGTGAACAACTCGAACTGACAATGCTTGACGATTTGGCGATTGCAACTGATTTTCTGGTCAGCACTAAGGCTGCGGTAAAAAATCTGGCAACAGCCATTACGGAAACAGCAACGCCTTCCGTGAAAAAGTTGTTGCGCCGCGAACTGGATATTGCAATCGATACACATGACAAGATTGCGCAATATATGATCGATAACGAAATGTACCATGCGTATGATTTGGATGAACAAATGGCCCATGATTTGAAAAAAGCAGATATAGCACTGGACTTGGCAAAAAATTAAAAAAGGACCCCGAAGCGCGGAGTCCTATAATGATAGACAAAGCTTTAATGGCTTTGTCTATTTTTAATTTAGCTCATAAAAACCGCAAACAACATGACCGACTGATTTTGCTGCTACAAGGAGCGCATCTTCATCAATATCAAATTTAGGATTATGATTGAAGTATGGTTTTTCTACCCCTTTTGGTGTACATGAGATGAAGAAGTAACAAGATGGGAATTTTTCCGCATAGTATGCAAAGTCTTCAGATGGTGACATTGGTGGGAATTCTTTCACTTCTGTAATGACTGGATCATTTGCATTTTTTAAATATCCCACGACTTTGTTGGTTAATTCAGGATCGTTGTATACTGGTGGATAATCATTTTCGTAATTTAAATCACAAGTCACACCAAACTCTTCTTCGATACCTTTTGAAATACGACGCACTTCTCTTTCAATCGTTTCTCTTGTTTCAACAGATAAATAACGGATATCTGCTTCAAGCTCAACACTGTCTTTAATAACGTTAAAAGTTCCTTTTCCATCAAATGAACCGATTGTAATTACTCCAACTTCAAAAGGATTTAAACGTCTACTAACAATCGTTTGTACTGCAGTAACAAAATGAGCACCTGCGACAATGGCATCATTTGCTAAGTGTGGTGAGGAACCATGTCCACCACGGCCTTGAATTTTCAATTTCATATATGCTCTTCCGTTGAAGCAATATCCTGAACGATAGCCTACTTGCCCAGCTGGTCCCATTGGCAATAGATGAATGGCAAATGCATGATCTAAGTCATCAAGCAGTCCAGACTCAACGATACTTTTTGCTCCACCTGGCGGAACTTCTTCCGCATGCTGGTGAATAATTTTAATCGTACCGGGAATTTCATCTTTTAATTGAATTAAACAATCAGCAAGCACTAGCATATAAGCCGTGTGTCCATCATGGCCGCACATATGGCTGATACCTTCGTTTTTTGATGCAAATGGAAGCCCGGTTTCTTCAGTGATCGGAAGTGCGTCGAAATCCGCGCGCAATCCAATTGTTTTCCCCGGTTTTCCACCTTTGATCGTCACAATAATTCCATAGCCATTTCCAACATTCGTTTGAATTTCTACATCTTTATCTTTATAAAAGTCGCTAATATACTGTGCCGTTTTTTCCTCTTTGAAAGAAACTTCCGGATATTCATGTAAATGTCTCCGGATTTCGATGATTTCATCTTTGCGGGATTCAAGCATTTCCATTAACTTTGCTTTCACGAGAATGCACTTCCTTTTCTATATGGTAGAAATTTTTTTAAAATACGTCTGAAAGAAATAAAGCATTTCTTCCAGACGCATTAAATCTATGGGTTTGTTTGCAGCTTTTTGTCTGACGAAGCAGGAACTGGTTTGCCTGCATCTCTTGGAACAAGAATCATGACGGATATGATCGACAGGATACCGAAAATGACATTGACGATGATTCCGACTGTTGCTGCAGCTTCAAGATTTCCTCCCGCTGCTACCGCACCATAAGCAGTTGCTGAAATCGCAACACCAAACGCACTGCCAAGGGAACTGGCCATTTTATAAACACCAGCGGCTTCCCCTACTTTGTCGGAAGGGGCATTGGATACAGATGTATCTGTAGAAGGTGTTGCATAAAGCCCCAAACCTAATCCGAACAAGGCAAAGCCTACAAATACAACAACTGTATAAGCGAAACCTGGCAAGAATGTCAGACCCATCATGGCTACACCAATTGTTGTAATAATACCGCCCCAAACCATCGGCGATTTTGCCCCAACTTTTTGCAAGATTTTCTCACCCACACGAATCATTGACAATACAACAACGAGGTACCCTAGGGATAACATCCCCGATTGCAATGAGTTAAACCCACGGCCAACTTGTACATATGTGTTGGCTACTACAAGCGTACCTGCAATGGCATTCAGCAAGAAGTTGGAAATGGTTGCACCTGTATATGCTTTATTTTTAAATACACCAAAATCGACCAACACGATTTCTTTGTTGTTTTCAACTTTGATAAATACAATTAATCCGATGATGGCAACAATTATTGCCGCAATTGTTTTTACACTTGTCCAACCCCAATCAGCACCGTAAGTAATGAATAAGTTCAGTGCGATCATTGTCACAATAAAAATGGCTAAGCCTGTGTAGTCAAATTGGAATTTTCCAGTTGCCGGCTGTTTACTCTCCGGGGTATCTCTCAACAAGAATAAACCTACGATTGCGAAGATGATGGAGAAGATGAAAATCCATCTCCAGCCTAGCGATGTAGCAATGGCACCACCGGCAAAAGATGCAACCCCTGAACCACCCCAAGAACCGATTGACCAGTAACTTAATGCACGCTGACGTTCTGCCCCTTCAAAGTACGCTTTCATTAAGGCGATTGTTGATGGCATAATAAATGCTGCTGAAATCCCCTGAATAATACGGCCAATAATCAACAATACTGCACCTTGTGCGATAACAAGACAGAAAGAACCGATGATGCTTAAAATAAATCCGATAACAGCAATTTTTTTACGGCCAATTTTATCAGCCAGCCCGCCTGCTGCCACAATAAACATCCCGGAGAACAAAGCCGTTAAACTAATGGCAATATTTAAAGTTCCAAGTGAGACGCCTAAATCTTCTTGAACCGTGGGTACCACATTCACGATTGCCTGTGCAAACAGCCAGAACGTAATAACCCCGAACACAATACCTATAATCATCTTATTAGTGCCTTTATAACCGTTTTCCATATGATGGACCTCCTGATGTATTATAAATAAACGATGCATTTAGTACTTTTCCCTAAATTGGGGACAAAATACGTTGTTAAGATGTGAAAATTATTACAATATAATGCATGTTTATTGCTAATTTACTTGTTATATCCTCCTTATTCTTTTTTACACATTCATTATAAAAAAACATCCATCTAAAAGAGAGGCATTATTTGCTTGTTTATGGTAAATAAAACTTTATATTTCCCACTTACAATTATTGACATCAAAAAAAGAGGGTCGTTTTTTTACCTTCCAAGACAAGAAAAAAGCCATTGCCGCTTGTACTGCGTCATGGATTTTTATAAAAATGCTATTTTATATAATTGCTTTTCTTATTTCAAAAAAATGAATGGCATTTACTGTTAAATAGGAATGAAAAGACCATTCATCCGTTAGCGTTTCATCAAACAATTCCAATTCCGGATGACTTGAACGATTGATATAATCTATAATCTCCATATCCAGTCCATGCTTGCTATTTAAACTCAGCCACTTTGTGTAAAGCGCTCCATGCTCGCGGTCAAAAATGTATTTGCGAATTTGGTAGTCTCCTGCTTCCAGTCCCTTGATTTTGACCAAAATTTCTTTATTCAGCGTTTTTAGAAACGATTCTTCCATGGAATAATACGGATTTACCGTATTGCAGTTCATCAATACCAACTGATATCCACGTTCATTTTGCGTCAGGACATAATCAGTGCCTTGGCTAATGATGGACCCAGTCAATTTCTTGGCAAACATCATCGCAAAAAAGGCCGGCCGTTTCCCGCTGAAATAATGGAATAGCTCCAATCCCTCCATTCGGATTCGCTGTCCTTTGGCATCATTCTCATGCAGGGCAGTATTGATCCAAAAACCGATGGATTCCACCTCGTCCGCAACATCCAGCACACTTTTCAATACCAATGCCGCGCGGAAGAAGAGCCCGTTCGTAAACCGGGTATTGCCGGATAGCGTATTCCAAGAAATAAGATGTAACGGTTTTTCAATTCCATGCTTTTTCAGATAGGCTCTAATCTTCGCTGTTTTTTCCCTTAAATAATCCTTTGCCATATAAAAGGTCTGATCATTTAATTCCTGGAAATCCACGATGTCATTTTGATTGGATTGATAGCCGATAAAGTCCACTGCGTCACCAACGGACAAAATCCATGTATGCGGCTTGCTTGTGCCCTCATCCTTAAATGAAAAAGGCAAAAATACACCAACCTTTATTCCAGGGACAATGGTTTTAAGTACATCGTGCATTCTGGAATACACACGTTCCAATTCCCTCGCATCCACTGCCGTGTAGTAAGGCTCATAAAAAAGGAAATGCCAAGTACTTAAATAAGAAGAGCCGTATAATTGTACACAATGCTTCAGGAAACCTTGGAGTTTCTTAAAATAATTCTCTTCGTTTGCCGAAATTTCTTGATAATCGATTCTGACAAACAGCGAAAGATTGTTCTTCCATATAAAATCCAGCGCAGAATCCGATCTAAAATAAGGCGAACTTGTTGCAATCGCTTCATCAGTTTCGACATCTGCAGTAATCGTTTCTCCCCTTAGCAAATTGCTGATTCCTATATAATCAAGCCTCATTTCCTCTTTCACCATCAGGATTTGAGACCTTACATCTTCTTTTAACAGTTCTTTCAATTCGCGAATGATGACGGTATGCTTAGGGCGGCAAATTTCCTTGTGGTTAGGTTCCGTGACATCGAGCGATAATTCTTCAAACCGCGACTCGGTATTTCGGTAGGAGCGGTCCAGATTGTTTAATATGAGTCCTAATTTGCCCAGAATGTTTGGCGAATGGACGAATTGTTCGGCATCTTCAATCGGGTAGTTTTCGAACGAATCGATTTTTTCCTTCTCATGACTTTCCCGATACACGTGCGGAGTGACGCCATAGGATTCCTTAAACACCGTAGTAAATGATTTTGTGTTGGCGAATCCATTTTTCATGGCAATTTGGGAAATAGTATCATTTGTATAAAGCAAATCCTTCACACTATGCCTTAAACGGATATTCATCAAGAATCGGCTAAATCCCATTCCGGTTTTTTTCTTGAAATAACGCGATAAGTATCCGGTTGAAAGATACGATTTTTTCGCCATGCCCTCCAGCGTAATCGGTTGATGATAATTTCTTTCCATATACTCGATGATTTGTGTGAGGCGAAAATCATTATTGTCTACCTTTTCCAAGGCGCTCCCTTTTTTCTTAAACCCTCGAATCAAGTTCAGCAATATTTTGCTCAAATGACTTTGAACTTCGATTTTATAGCTTTCATCTTTTCTGTAATAGGAAATCATTAACCGAACAAGCAGTGTTCTGATATGATTGAGCAATTTTTCCCTGCCTATGTCAATTTCCTGCGAAAAGCACTCAAATCGGCTATTCCGATATTCGTCATAATATTGCTCCATAAAAGCATCACAAATATTTAGCATTAATACGCAATTTCCCGGATTTCCTTTTACTTGATAAAGCTGATTGCGATTAATGAGCAGCAGGTCCTGCTCTTTTAATACATAAAAGCGGCTATCGATTTCGATTGTTATTTCGCCATCAATGACAAAAACAAATTCCAATCCCTGATTCACTCTGGGGGATAAAAATTCAATTTCCTTCAAGGAGATTTGAAAATCCCTGGATGATTGATTCATATATATTCACCTCTTTTTTGCTGCAAACTAGAATTAAAACTGGTCTTTTAGAATACGTTCTGGGCTTCTTTGTTGGCTTCAATGGTTTCGATGAATTTTTCAATTGTGGCTGTTAAGTAGCAATCGGCCCTTCTAATAAAAACCGTTTTGACTTTACTATATTCTTTCGGCAGAATGTGGCATTGAATTCGTCCGCTTTCCACCAAATGCGCAACTGAAGACCTTGGCACAAATGACACGCCCAGTCCCATGGCCACACTGCGCAAAATCGTTTCCAGTGTACCGAATTCCATCACTTTTTGTGGTTTGATGTTTTGGTCTTTATACCAATTTTCAAGACGCGCCCGGTAGCCGCAACCCTTGCTGAAGCATAAAAAGGGCTCATTTTTCAGCTCTTCCAGTGTCAAGTCGCGCATATCTGAAATCAATACCAGCTCTTCATCGAACACTTCCTGCGATACCAGGTTCGGATGAAAGTCCGCTTCCGTAACAAAGGCTCCATCCAATTTATGGTTCAATACTTCCTCTTCCAGCGTTTCAGTTACCCCTGTAAATAATGACAAGTCAATTTTTCTATACTTCTTGATAAAGGATGATAATATAGTAGGCAGTTGGTAGACAGTTTCCACTGTACCAACTTCCAGTTTCCCGGAAGGCTCTTCATTGCTCTGAACAGCTTTTTTCATTTCTTCAACCAAGATTAATATTTCTTTGCTATATGCCAACAAGGTTTTTCCTTCGGGCGTCAAGCTCATCCCACGCCGATGCCGGTTAAATAATGATGTATTTAACTGTGTTTCCAGCTTTTGAATTCTCGATGTGATATTGGATTGAACGTAATTAAACTCTTTCGCCACTTCCGAAACTGTTCCTTTTTCCGCTACCAATTGGAATATTTCCAAATCTTTAAATTCCACCAATATCCCCCCAATCTATGTTTCTCTTTTTATGATATCAATAAAATTGATGTTAATCATTATTTTTATTCACTTTACGAGATAATTAAAATTACTATAATAGAAATAATGGCAATATGGTGAAAGGAGTAGAAAAAAGTTGAAAAATAGTGTATTTGTAGGAGCTCTTTTATGTTTTATCGCTGCCGTTTCATGGGGGGCAATGTTTCCTGTAGCACATGCAGCTTTTCAATATATGGATCCCTTCTATTTTACAATTTTCCGCTATGGCGCCGTGACGATTATCTTGGTGGCCTTTTTATGGTGGAAAGAAGGAAAACAGGCTTTTCGATTTGAAGGAAGAGGCTTACATTTGTGGTTTTTTGGAACAATGGCGTTTACCGTCTATAACCTATTGATTTTCTGGGGAGAAGATTTGCTCGGGCAACCCGGAATTATGGTGGCCTCTATTATGGAGTCGCTTATGCCGATGATTTCAATCGTGATTGTATGGATGATTTATAGACACCGCCCACATGCATTTACTTTAATGTGCGTGCTAATCTCGTTTATCGGAGCAGTACTGGTCATTACAAAAGGAGATATCGGGGCATTTCTTGGTGCAACGGAAGACTTCATTCCGTCCATGCTAATTTTTATTGCGGTGATTGGATGGGTTATCTATACAATGGGAGGCAGTGAGTTTAGCGGTTGGTCCGCTTTACGGTACTCGACGTTAAGTTGTCTGCTCGGTACCATTACAGCGTTTATCATTACTATAGGTGCAACGTTGTTTGGCTACTTATCTGCTCCTTCCATGGATGACATAAAAGCCGTAAGCCCTCATTTATTGTTCATGATCATCTTCCCAGGGGTAATTGCTTTGCTCGGCTGGAATATTGGGGTCAGCATCTTATCGCCATTAAATGGCTTGTTGTTCATCAACTTTGTTCCCGTGACAACCTTGTCAATTGCCGTTCTTCAAGGGAATAAGGTAACCTTATTTGATGTAATCGGAACTATCTTGATTATCATCTCATTAATTTCGAACAATATTTTCTTGCGAATGCTGCAAAAGAAAGAAGCAAATGAGCATGTCCAAACCAAATATAATGAGAGTTTGTCTTAAAAAGGAAGTTTATCTTAGGAAGAAAGGATAGATCAACAGGAGTGGATACCCTGTTTATCTATCCTTTTTTTAAAATGATTATTGTTCTTTAATTGTTTACTCCCAAAAGTGTTGGGTATATAAAGTATGCAACTCAAGAATTCTTTTAAGGAGTGAATAGATTGGATAATAATCGCTACTGGGGCGGCTTTGACTACCTGTTGGCCAAACTGCCTGATTTTTTATTAGCAATTCTCGTATTAGTAATTGGTTGGATTATCGCAAAAGCAATCGAAAAGGCTGTCTTAAAGGGACTTCAAAAAACCAGCCTCGATAACAAGGTTTTCCCCGGTCAAGAAAAACCTAAATATTCCTCTGAAAAAATAATCAGTAAGATAATATACTATCTGTTGCTAGTGGCCGTATTTGCCCTGTTCTTTAGCATCTTGGATCTTGATATTATTACTAGACCACTAGTTGACATGTTCTCATCCATTACCGCGGCAGTGCCAAGCATTTTAAAAGCAGCGTTGATTCTATTAGTTGCATGGCTTATTGCGAACGGACTAAGCATGCTAATCAAAAAAGGCGGAAGAACACTAAGTGTTCATGAAAAGCTGCGCAAGTGGAATTTAACTAATGATAACGAGCAGCCCGCCAATATCGCTGATAAAGTGGCTAAGATTGTTTTCTACCTGACACTGCTGCTATTCCTTCCAGCTGTATTGGGTGCACTAAACCTTACTGGAATCGCTGGTCCATTCAGCGGCATGCTGGAAAGTATCGTAGCATTTGTGCCTAAGCTTCTTGCAGCAGCACTTATCTTATTGGTAGGATGGTTTATTGCGAAAATCGTTCGTGATATAGTAACGAATTTCTTGGAGGCAATCGGGAGTGACAAATTAACGGCAAAACTTGGCCTGACACGAGTATTGGCAGGGACAAGCCTGGCATCCGTCATTGGTACAGCCGTATTTGTTCTTATCCTTATTCCAACGGTCATTGCAGCGCTCGAGCGACTGGATATTGAAGGCATTTCCGAGCCGGCAATTGCCATGCTTAATGATGTCATGACCATGATTCCAAATATAGCGGTCGCTATTATCCTCGTACTGATTGGTGTTTGGCTCGGAAAATGGGTTCGCAAATTTGTCTCCAATTTATTGGAACGAATCGGATTGAATTCTTATTTCTCCGGAATGGGATTAAACAAGTCTGCCGCAGCAGGCAATGGTTTAAGCTTCTCTCAAGCGATTGGCTATATTGCGGAAGTAATCATTGTTCTACTATTTGTGGTGCAGGCGCTTAATATTCTTGGGCTAGACTTCATGGTCACTCTGGCAACCGGTGTAATCGCCTATCTGCCTCATGTAATTGCGGCTCTTGTAATTCTTGGAGTAGGCTTGTGGCTCAGCACTCTTATCAAAAAACTGCTTAGCACGGTTCTTCAAGGACCACATTATAAATTCCTGGCCAATGTCGCACAGGCTGCCATTATCACAATCTCAGTCTTTATGGCATTAGACCAGCTCGGCCTTGCCGCTTCCATTGTCAATGCTGCGTTTATTCTAACGCTTGGCGCACTGGCACTTGCGTTTGGCTTGTCATTTGGTCTTGGCGGAAAAGAGTTTGCAGCCAAGTATCTTCAAAAGCTTGATCGCAAAATTGAAGAAACCAACATTAATAAAGATGTTGATACAAAACAAGTCGTAAAAGAATCGATGCGTGATATGAAGCAAGGTCCAGCCTCTAATCCAAGCAATAACGGGATTGATGAAAATAAAGGATATAATAAATAGTATCTAAGAATACTAAAAGCAGCTAAGAAAGGTAAAAATCTTTCTTAGCTGCTTTTTTGTCATTTGGCATACCTGGTAAATCTAGCACTTTTTCTCCCCGGTACAACAGCATGGCGACATGGGCTCAATCGTTTCCAAAATCCCCCTCATTAGAGGAGTTTGTTCTTCCACTAATCGATAATGCTTCCAAGTTCCCACTTTTCGCTCGGTAATAATCCCGGCCTCTTTTAATTTACGAAGTTGTTGACTGACTGCCGGTTGCGAGATTCCGAGAATATCAACAAAATCGCATACACACACTTCGCCATTCTTGAGACAAGCAAGGAGCTTAATGCGATTTAAGTCGGCAACAGCCTTCAATTGCTTTTCCATTAATGAATAATCCATTTTCAGCTCTACGCCTCCTTAATCGAATGATTTCCCTTATTCACCAGTCTCTGCATAACGTTTAATTCTCTCTCCAACCTCGTCACGAACACGTTGGAAAACAGCCCATTTTTCTTCTTCCGTTCCTTGTGCCTTGGCTGGATCATCAAAGCCCCAATGTTCACGTTTAACGTGCGGCGGTGTAACGGGACATTTATCCGCTGCATCACCGCATAGTGTTACAACCAGATCCGCGTTATGCAATGTTCCCATATCAATCAGATCTGATGTTTGATTCGAAATATCGATGCCAATTTCATTCATTGCTTTAACGGCATTCGGGTTTAATCCATGCGCTTCAATTCCCGCACTTTTTACCTCCCATTCATCGTGAGGCAAAACCTTTCTTGCCCAGCCTTCTGCCATTTGGCTTCGGCATGAGTTTCCTGTGCATAAGAAATAGAGTATTTTTTTCTTCATATGGTTGATTCTCCTTTGTTTGCTATTTCCCGCCTGTCCCTAAAAAATAAGAAGGGTGATATACAGGCCGATTAAAGTAATGAAGAGAATAGGTACCGTTAGCACAATACCAATTTTAAAATAAGTTCCCCAAGAAATTTTGACGCCTTTTTGGGAAAGAACGTGAAGCCAAACCAATGTCGCCAATGAACCGATTGGTGTAATTTTCGGACCTAAATCAGACCCGATGACATTGGCGTAGATTAATGCCTCTCTTACAATCCCTGTCGTGTTCGTTTCGGCAATGGCCAAGGCGTCAATCATGACAGTCGGCATATTGTTCATAACAGAAGATAAAATGGCTGCAATAAAGCCCATTGCTATGGTAGCCGAAAATAACCCTTGCTGGGCAAATGTTTCAATCACACCAGCCAATGCCTCCGTTAACCATGCATTTCCCAGCCCATAAACAACAACGTACATCCCAATCGAGAAAAAGACGATATTCCAGGGCGCCCCTTTAATAACCGCTTTCGTATCCACGACAGCACTTCTTCGGGCCATTATTAAAAAGAAAATCGCGATAATCCCTGCAATAATGGATACGGGCGTGTTGATCCATTCACTCGCAAAGTAACCAACCAGCAATAAGGCAAGAACATACCAGGAAAGACGGAACATTTTTAAATCTTTTATCGCTTCATGCGGTTTTCTTAATTTGATTACATCATATTCTTTTGGAATGCTTTTTCTAAAATAAATCAACAGAACCGTTACTGTTGCAACGAGTGAAAAGAGATTGGGAATAATCATTCTCGAAGCATATTCAACAAATCCAATGCCAAAGAAATCGGCTGAAACGATGTTCACCAAGTTGCTCACAACGAATGGCAGGGAGGTTGTATCCGCTATAAATCCACTGGCAATAATAAAAGGAAAAATCATTGCTTCTTTAAAATGAAGGTTGCGAACCATAGCCAGGACAATCGGCGTCAAGATTAAAGCCGCCCCATCATTTGCAAACAATGCCGCTACGATGGCCCCCAAAATACTGACATACACAAACATCTTAATCCCATTGCCTTTTGCTGCCCGGGCCATATGCAGCGCCGCCCATTCAAACAATCCAATTTCATCGAGAATCAATGAAATCAAAATGATGGCTACAAACGACAATGTTGCATTCCAGGTGATGCCAATCACTTCTGTCACATCATTGAAATCCACCACTCCCAATAATAAGGCAAGCAGTGCTCCGCCACAGGCCGTCCATCCGATATTCAACCCTTTCGGCTGCCATATGACGAGAAGAAGCGTTGCTAAAAAAATAACAGACGCCAAAATAACCGTAATCAATTCATTCTTCCTCCTAAATAAATCAGCTAAAGCTTACACAATCATCTTCATCCGACCGTTTAATATATAACTAAATACTTATATAATATTTTACTTATATATTCATTGCAACTCTTTTTGTTAAATAATGCATCAATCAAGAGTGTTAGGAAGAACATGGGATTTTATTGTTTCTATTCGCTCAATTAAGTAGTAGCTTTGTAAAAATACGTAAGCACAAAGGGAAAATTTTGTTAACACAATATTCACCAATCTATAAATATCTCTCCATATGCCTTTAACATCCCTTTTCTAAAATAGAATTGTAATCTAATTGAGACAGGAGATGGAGAAGATGAGCAAAAACTTATTAATCGGAACAGGCATGGCCTTATCATTATTATTGAGTCCCTTCAGTCAAGCGTTTGCGGAAGAACCAACAACAGGAGAAAGAAAACAAGTAGAAAATGTAGCACACCGTGGCGCAACAGCGTATGCACCTGAAAATACGATTGCGGCCTTTGACCTTGCAGTAGAAATGAAAGCCGATTATATCGAAATCGATGTGCAGAGAAGTAAAGATGGTAAGCTCGTATTGATTCATGATACAACGGTGGATCGTACAACAGATGGCACAGGTAAAGTTGGGGATTTAACATTTGAACAGCTTAGAAGCCTGGATGCTGGAAGCTGGAAAGGTGAACAATTCGCAGGAGAATCCATCCCGACTTTTGAGGAGATTCTAGATCGCTACCAAGGGAAAATTGGGATTTTTATAGAAATGAAGTCTCCTGAACTATACCCTGGCATTGAAGAAGAAGTAGCCGAAGCATTAAAAGAACGAAATCTTGATAAACCGCAAAATGAAAAAATCCTTGTGCAATCATTTAACTTTGAATCCATGAAAAAAATGGACGAACTTCTTCCTAAAGTGCCAATTGGTGTAATAACTTCTAACCCAGCTGATGCAACATTGGAATCTTTACAAGAAATTTCGACATATGCGGATTGGTTCAACCCCCATTATGGAATGGTGACAGAAGAATTATTGAGCCAAGTCCACTCAATGGGAATGAAAATGGGTTCATGGACAGTACGCAGTCAAGAAACAGCAGACTTCCTATTCGAAATGGGCGTTGATGCCATTATTTCCGACTATCCGGATTATGTAGATCCCAGGAATTAATATTCCCCTAAAATATATCAAGGAAGAGAGCAGTGTCTATTCCATATTAAAAAATAACCTCTCATCGAATTGATCGGTGGGAGGGTTAACTACAACTATGTCCGGTACTACAAAGACTTGTATCTAGCATTCTTAGAGACTTATATTTTCAACTCTTCCCTTTTTAGGAATCAACTTATTATATGAATACGATATAGTATATTCTCTATTTTCATCTAATTCGATTCGTTGAAAAGATGCTTCACTTATTTTTAACTTTCGATCCTCTATTAACAGATAGTGTTTACCATCTTCCTCTAAAATGTGTTCTTCTGTGATTTCGAGTCTTTTAGTATCGCTTCCTTTAGTGAAAGCATAGCCAATACATAATACAAAGATAACTATAAGTGCGATAAATGCTGTTTTAAATACTTGCAGTTGTGTCATTCAACCATCCCCTATTTCTTTTAATCATTTTCCCCTTATGACTAAACTGGCCCTTAGTTAGTTCAGGAATAAATATACAATTAATAACACTTCAACATAGATATTCCAGTTTCTTTTTAAAAAAATAAGTTCGCTTCTTATAAAAGCGAACTACTTCTGATATATTATGTCTTTTATTGAAGAAAAATACGATTTTGAGTCTTGCGCGTCTGCCAATTCCGCCATATCGCCATATCGGCATAATATTAAGTGGAGCGTAGGGGGATTGAACCCCTGACCTCTTCGCTGCCAGCGAAGCGTTCTCCCGCTGAACTAACGCCCCGTTGTTGCTCCCACTCGAAATTTGAGCCAGGAACTATTCCTTACCATTCAACTGTACTACATCATTATATATAAAATATGTGAAAAATGAAATGATGATGACTTAATTTTTAGGTACCAGTCTTCATTTCATTAAAAATTTTATTCTAATTTTATAATCTCGACAAAAAGCTATAGCTAAAAAAGTTGGAAATACAAAACGGTATTCACTAAACAACATAACCTTATTCATAAAAAAGACACACTTCTTATTTCAAAAAAGCGTGGATTGTTGCAATAGCTCACTGGCTATGTCCAATTTCTTCTTATATTTCTCTAATCTCATTATTTAGCGAAACTCCGTATCTTCAATTTAACAGAAAATTAGTGATAGATAATAGCGGAGATACTCTCATTCGTAAAGGCGCACCTGAGGGATGGGAGGTCGGTGATAAGAGTGGAGCTGGAAATTACGGAACGAGAAATGATATCGCAGTTGTTTGGCCACCAAACAAAGAACCCATCGTCATTGCGATTATGTCCCGCCATGATTCGGAGGATGCTAAATTTGATGATGCACTAATTGCGCAGGCTGCCAAGATTGCTCTAAATGTTTTAAAGTAAATAATTTATAAATTTGTAATTACTACCTTATTCTGGACAATCAAGATTCTAGGAGTCTTTGACAAACGGGCGTATAATATCCTTGAACGATGATATTATACGCTTTTCTTATACTATAAATGGAAGAAAGGGGAATTAGAAAATGAATAAACGAAAGCCTCCCCGCTATAAGCTGCTAATTTTTACGATTCCACTTTTACTTTTCGCCTTGATCATTGGCGTCTATGCAACCAAAGAAATCGGAAGCGAGAAGACCCCAGTTAAAGAGAATCCCGTTATCACCTACCCATCCGGTAAAAAAACAGTAGATTCGGGAAATGATAAGATTTCAAGTCTTGAGAATTTAGTTGAGGAAACCTTTTCCTTATCCATGGAAGGTAAGATTCCGAACATTTCATTTATTTCCGGTGAAACAAATTGGAAGGAAGTAAATCATGTGTGGGGAAAATCAGAACATGTTTCGGAAACTGCTAAAGGCAGATATGAGGAATACGCAAGTCATCATGCTACAATCGGCTATGCCGATCAGACTGTTAATGATATAAGATCGTATGATTCTGAACTGCAGAATATCTCGTTAAATGAAATTGAGAAAACTGGTGGACAACCCGATGCCATTCGATACTATAAAGATTCAACTGTTGACCAAATGATACTTGTCTATCATGCAACGGCTTCTACTGATTTATTATGGATTTTACCTAAACCAACAGAGCAGGAGCCAAATCCTAAAGTTGACCATATCTCACTCTTTACACAGATTGAAAAGGAACCAAATCAACAAACTCAAGTTGAAAAACCGATTCAACAAGGAAATCAATCCATTTCAGAGGTGGTTTCTAAACTAAGCTTAGATGATAAAATTGGCCAGATGATTCTTGCTGGGGTTTCCGGGACTACAATGGATGCTAACGCAAAACAATTAATAGGTCAATTACATGTCGGCGGAATTATTTTTTACAAATATAATTTTGAAACCCCTGCACAAGTGATTCAACTTGTGAATCAAATGAAATCTGGAAATAGTTCGAGTTTACCGCTTTTACTAGGTGTTGACCAAGAGGGTGGACGTGTGACTAGATTGCCGGGTGGACTTGTAAACTTTCCTCCAAATAAACAGATAGGACAGATAAATAATCCCGATTTTTCTTATGAAGTCGGAACACTTTTAGGAAAAGAATTAAAGGAATTTGGTTTGAATCTCAACTTTGCCCCTGTTCTCGATATTAACAGCAATCCAAATAACCCAGTAATCGGAGATCGATCATTTGGGAACAATGCGGAAATAGTAAGTAAACTTGGAATTCAAACGATGAGGGGGATACAGTCTCAAAACGTCATCACGACAATTAAGCATTTCCCAGGTCACGGAGATACATCGGTCGATTCCCATCTGGACCTTCCAATTGTAAATAAAAGCCTTAAGGAACTTAAAGAACTAGAGTTAATACCGTTTGAACGTGCGATTAATCAAGGTGCAGATGTTGTGATGATCGCTCATATCTTATTGCCTCAATTAGATAAAACGAATCCAGGGACCATGTCAAAAGCGGTCATGACGGATCTTCTTAGAAAACAACTTGGTTTTACGGGAGTAATCATAACGGACGATATGACAATGGGAGCCATAACAGAACATTTTGATATTGGTAAAGCAGCGGTAGAATCAGTTAAAGCAGGAAGCGATATTATTTTAGTAGGGCATGACAATAATAATGTTGTAAAGATTATCTCCTCTTTAAAAGCTGCTGTTCAAAATGGGGAAATTTCCGAACAAAGAATAAATGAAAGTATAGAAAGAATTATCCAACTAAAAAGAAAATATAGCCTTAACGATACGAAAGTAGAAAACCCTAACCCTAACATAAATGAGATAAATCACTCAATCAATAGTCTTCTGAATAATTATTTACATTAATTTTCATATAGGTTAGTGGGAAGATTGAGAGAATACTCCCTTTATCATTGTGTCTGTAGATTAAGGACTTGACGTGGAAACTCTATGGGTATGATTTCTTTTGAAACGGCTGAAGCAGTTGTATCATCGGCATCCAAGTCATTATCCGCCACCGCGTAAAGTCCTATCTTTGTATGCAATGTAAATGTCTCCACACGTTAGAAAACTACCACTTTTATTATCATAAAAATTAAACTTTTATTTTTTGAAGAATCTGTTCATAAACACTAAAAAACCTCTCGCCAATATTTAATTGCAAGAGGTTTTTATCAGTCATTTTTATCGTATTATCAATCTTTTTTACTGTTTATATACAAAAAAGTCGGGTACTACGAGGTGCTCAAAACCCGTATGCTTGCGTTATGTGAAGTTATTCACAGAAATAAAAGTCGGGTACTGACAATTTTAGCATCATTACAAAAAAGTCGGGTACTAGGATTCCATTAAACTCCATATGCATCACCGATAATAATGTCTTGAAATTCAACAGCTTGTTCCGAAGAACTGGTAACATCTTCTTGCTTCTCATACTTTCCAGTATATTCATCAAGGCTTTTTCAGTGAATTTGCTTTGACAACGTTGCGACCGTTTTCCCAAATAAAAAAAACACCATAAATGATGGCGATGATTTTATATCAGATGGCATTATTCATAATCAGAATTTACCTATTTTTTGTTTTCCCTTATAGATACCCTTCCAAATCTAAAAGATTTAAAATTAGTTTTATCATTAGTAATTTTCTTTCAATAAATTCCGCATTATACCAGGTTGGTTAGAGGAAAACTCATATTATATATGTGAGGGAGGTAGGAAAAATCCTATAAATCCCCCTTACCATAGGATTTCCCCTCACTTCCCATTACCTCCTTAACCGTTTTCTCCTTTCTTTCTCCGAAACGGAAAAAGCACTCCAAACGGAGTGCTTTTTCTTTTTTGAAGTTTTTTTACTATATTTATAAATATCTACCAAAAAATGCATAAGATAGAGTAGATTTATGACGAAAGGTGGTGTAAAAAATGAATGAGGAGCAGATTCATCCAGAAAATAAACTCTTTCTAGAAATGAAGGGGAAAGATGTTTTACTTGTGACTCAAAGCAAACAATTAAATATTTTAGGTCAAGTTTTTCGTCCTATTTTCACTGGAAAAGTGATAGAAGTCACAAACGGATTTATTACGTTAGATCCAGTAATTATTAAACTCCATAACGCTCCTTTTTATAAATTTCCGACGCCGTTAAGTTTTGCATTGGAGCATATTGCCGTCTTTACTCCCTTTGACCCTAACCGTAAAATTCCCCTTATATAGGGAAGTTCGATATAGAAATTTATTGTGCCAGATCTACGAAACCCCTTCCTATTTCACTGAATTTCCGCCATTAAACCCAGGTTGGTTAGAAAAAAACTCATATGCTATAGGTGTGAGGGGAGAAATTGCCTTCTAATTTCATCCTGTTCTCCACAACAGGAACCCCCCCGTCCCCCAAAAAAGCACTCCGATCAGAGTGCTTTTAATTTTTAAAGATATAATCGGAAGACGAATCATCTCTTTCAATAGCGTCCAATAAATTAGCCAGCAGCTCTTCTAATTTCCTTCCGTGGGTATCATAACTAGCCTGTCCTGGACTTCTAGTTAACTAATAGATATATCCACCTTTAACTTCTTGGATGCGACTCTTTAATTGCTGTATTTCTAATCCGAAGCCACCACGAATATCACCATCTACTGATACCTGATCTAATATTAAAAGGTACGCTTCAAAATATCTTAAGGATATTACTTTTTCCGGATCATTAGCAAATTTTCTTACTTGTTCTTCTATAATAGAAGGTCTTGGATTAGCGTCAAAATTGGAAAGAACATGGCTCTTTAGTTTCTCTATAAAATCACTATACTGTTCTTCCGTCATATGTTTTATAGCGTTTTTGACATTCTCGATATACAAATTTCATCCCCCTAATAGAAACCCTAGTTCATATTGATTTCTACCTTTATTTGTAAAATACCTTTAGAAATAATCAAAAAGTTGTATAGAAAAAAGCATGGCAAAAGCCATGCTTTTTTAGCTATATTGGTTCCCGACTTTTTTGTCTTTGAACATTTACAAGTTATCGTTATTTACATCCTACTCGACCGTTACAGACTTCGCTAGATTACGTGGTTTATCCACATCACAGCGACGGTGTAATGCCGCGTAGTAGCTGATTAATTGTAATGGCACAACGGATACAAGCGGTGTTAGCAGTGGGTGGGTTGTCGGAATCACAAAGCGGTCGCCCTCTTCTTCCATTCCTTGCATGGAGATAATGCATGCGTCTGCTCCGCGCGCTACTACTTCTTTCACGTTTCCGCGGATATTCAAGGATACGTGCTCTTGCGTCACTAAAGCGAAAACAGGAGTCCCGTCTTCAATTAATGCAATTGTACCGTGTTTTAGCTCTCCGCCGGCAAACCCTTCCGCTTGGATATAAGAAATTTCTTTTAGTTTTAACGCTCCCTCTAGACTTACATAGAAATCCAGGTTGCGTCCGATAAAGAATGCGTTGCGCGCGATTTTTAAATAGTCTTCCGCGATTTGTTCCAATTCATCTTTTCGATCAATCATCGTCTGGATGCCATTTGCCGCAATTCCCAGCTCTTGTTTTAAATCAAAGTCAAACTCTTTTCCTAATGATTTTCCTGCTACATACGCAGCGATCGAAAGAACAGCTACTTGTGCCACATATGCTTTTGTAGATGCTACGGCAATTTCAGGGCCTGCATGAAGCAATAAAGTATAGTCGGCTTCACGGGAAAGTGTTGAGCCTGGTACGTTTGTAATCGTTAATGCCGGGTGGCCCATTTCTTCTTTAACTTTCACAAGCACTTGGCGGCTATCCGCAGTTTCTCCCGATTGGGAAATGAAGATAAATAAAGGTTTTTCCGATAATAGAGGCATATTATAGCCAAACTCACTTGAAATATGCACTTCTACAGGAATGCCTGCCATTTTTTCAAAATATTGTTTGCCGATGAGCCCAGCATGATAACTCGTTCCTGCTGCGATAATGTACAGGCGGTCTGCTTGTTTCAAAGCTTCTAGAATATTATCATCAATCGTTAATTCATCATCGCCATTGCTGTATTCTTGGATGATTTTACGGACCACGCTTGGCTGCTCATCCATTTCTTTCAACATATAGTGAGGGTAAGTTCCTTTTTCGATGTCGCTAGCATCCAGCTCTGCTTTGAATGGTTTGCGCTCAACAGGCGTTCCTGCCAAAGTGGAGATTTCTACTTTATCTTGGTGTACTAAAACAACTTCTTTATCACGCAATTCGATAAACTGGTCTGTTACTTGCAGCATTGCCATAGCATCTGAAGCAACCACGTTGAAGCCTTCCCCGACACCGACTAGAAGTGGCGATTTATTTTTCGCTACGTAGATTGTGTCTTCGTCTTCTTGATCAAGCAATGCCAACGCATATGAACCATGAAGCAATGATAATGTTTTGCGGAATGCCTCAACCGTTGATAATCCTTCTTTCGCGAACAAGTCAACAAGCTGAACGATAACTTCCGTATCTGTATCTGATTGCATTGGAATGCCTTTTAGGTAAGCTTTTTGCAATAAATGATAGTTCTCGATTACACCGTTATGAACCAAAGTATAACGGCCGGACACACTTTGATGGGGGTGTGCATTTAATTGGTTCGGTACACCATGTGTCGCCCAGCGAGTGTGGCCAATCCCGATGGATGCAGCTACGTCTCCGTCTACCGCTTTTCGCAAATCGGCAATGCGTCCTTTTTCTTTGAATACCGTAATTCCTTCTTCGTTTCGAACAGCAATACCCGCTGAATCATAACCGCGATATTCGAGTTTTTCCAGCCCTTTTAATAAAATTTCTTTTGCATCAAGTTCACCATTATATCCAACAATACCACACATAATTACATTTCCTCCGTATAAGCAATACAAAAACGTCCATAATTAACAATGAGAAAATAGAGCTTACCTAAGGAAAGGATGAATTCTGACTAATGCATCTGTCCCTTTTAAGCCATCTCTTTGTATTGCTTTTTAGTTATTTGCCTTTTCGTTTTTCTGTCCAAAAAATCACTTTTTTGCTTTAAAACGAAAGTATCGACCGGGCATGCGATCGGGAGGTATCCGCCGAATGTTCGATTATCCTCCACCTCGTCAACTAAGGATTGTTTCGTCCAATTTCCTTAGCTCAGGCGCTTTGATTGTTTTCCTTTTTTCTTATATAGCGCACAATACCCCTCCATTTGCCTGCGCTTGCTTGAAAATAAATGGAATATTTTTCAAATCGAATTTTCAAGCACTTTCATCATACAGAATATGCCTCAAATCGTCAATTATCCATGCGTTTATACTACTTTCAAATAGCAAATTAATCATGACAAGCTGATTCCTCTATGTAAGAAGGGGTTTTGTAAACAAAAACTCTCCGCCAGAGTAACTGAGTTATAACTCTAGCGGAGAGTTACTACTTGTTAGCTTACAACAAAGAACGGTTATAGTTCCTTTTCTTTTAATAAATTGACGATTTCTCGATTGAATGCTGGTAAATCCTTAGGTTCACGACTAGAAACAAGTTGCTTTTGGCATACAAATACTTCTTCGTCATGGTATTTTGCTCCGGCATTTTCCAAGTCGACGCGAATGGATTTATAGCCAGTAATGTCACGGCCATCCAGAGATCTTGCCGTAATCAATAATTGTGGGCCATGGCAAATCGCAAAGACCGGTTTCATGTCACTCATGAATTTCTTTGCAAAGGCTACTACGCGATCATCGGCACGTAAAATATCGGGAGAAAACCCACCAGGAATAAATAGGGCGTCAAAGTCATCCGGCTTTACATCATCGATACCATGATCGATTTCAACACGCGCTTCACCTTGTTTGCCTCTAATTGCCTTGTTTCCTTCAGTATCAATCGTTACAACCGTATGACCTGCTTCTTCCAATGCTTCCTTTGGACTTGTAAATTCAATGTCCTCAAACATATCAGTAATTAATGTCGCAACTTTTGCCATTCTAACAGCACTCCTTTCCACATTACTATTTCCCGTTTATGAAGCAAATAAACTATAAAAATAGAGCGCAGCATAAAAAAGCCAGCAAACTTTTGTCTGTTGTTGATCAAAAGTTCACTGGCTTACATTTTTGAATGGTGTCCAGCTGCGAACGCCAATGCTAGCTTTTCTGTTGTCTAGCTGCAGCGGCTAGCTCCTCCGAAACTTCGACTTCCTCCCACGCATGCAATGCATGCTACTCGGAAGTCTCCGCCGCACAGGATGTGCAAGTGCCGACAATGTACCTGTCGCTGCCGCTTTCGGTACAGTTGAAACACGTGCTGCTGTCGCTTCGCTTTCGCGCAAAAAACATCTGCCACACGATGTGGCGTTGTTGTCGGCCAGTTTCTTTCGGAGCTGGACGAGCCGCCTCCGCTTTTCAAGTTATTCCGTTAACCCCATCTGTTCGCGTACCACGCTTGCAATGCGGTTTACATAGCTTTCACATTCTTCTTCCGTGGCTGCTTCCACCATGACACGAACCAAAGGCTCCGTGCCGGAAGGACGAACCAATACACGGCCGTTTCCATTCATTGCTGCTTCTACTTTTGCAATCTCATCAGCAACTTTTTCATTTTGCACGACTGCATGCTTATCCACTACACGCACATTGACCAAGCGTTGTGGGAAGATGGTCATTTCGCCTGCCAATTCGGATAAACGCTTATCTGTTGCCTTCATGATATTGACTAATTGAATCGCAGTAAGCAATCCATCGCCTGTTGTATTAAAGTCCATGAACACAATATGTCCGGATTGTTCGCCACCTAGGTTATAGTCGTTTGCACGCATTTCTTCAACAACATAGCGATCACCAACAGCTGTTTTCACACTTGCCATGCCATTTTCCTCTACTGCTTTGTAGAAGCCTAGGTTACTCATGACTGTTGAGACAATTGTATTTTTCTTCAATCGACCTTTGCTGTTCAAGTATTTGCCAATGATGAACATAATTTGGTCACCATCAACCAGGTTTCCTTTTTCATCGACAGCAATTAATCTGTCGCCGTCGCCATCAAAGGCCAATCCAACATCTGCACCTCGCTCCAACACAAGCTCAGCAAGTTTTTGGGGATGTGTTGAACCTACTCCATCATTGATATTCAAGCCATTCGGCGATGAACCCATTGAAGAAATATCTGCCTCAAGGTCCGCAAATAAATGTGTTGCCAATTGGGAAGTTGCGCCGTGTGCACAATCCAAAGCAACATGGATACCAAGGAAGTCTTCATCAACTGTTTGTTTCAGATAAGAAAGATATTTTTGGCCGCCTTCGAAGTAATCGCTTACGGATCCTAAATCTCCTCCGATTGGGCGTGGCAATGTATCCTCCTTAACATTCAGGAAATTTTCGATTTCTTCTTCTTGTGCATCCGATAACTTAAATCCGTCCGGACCGAAAAATTTAATGCCATTATCAGCAACGGGATTATGAGAAGCTGAAATCATTACTCCTGCATCAGCGTTCATAACGCGTGTAAGATAGGCTACACCTGGCGTGCTAATGACACCTAACCGCATTACTTCTACCCCAATTGATAGAAGACCGGCTACTAAAGCCCCTTCAAGCATATGTCCTGAAATACGTGTATCTCGACCCACAATCACTTTAGGGCGTTCTGTATTATGTTTTGTTAGTACGTATCCCCCAACACGTCCTAGTTTAAATGCTAATTCAGGCGTTAACTCTGAGTTGGCAACACCACGCACGCCATCTGTACCGAAATATTTTCCCATTACTATTCTCTCCTTCAATGCTAGACATTCCATACTTCATACAATTTCTTATAAAAGTTAAAACGTTGGAACAATCTAATTGTTTAGAATGTTATTGTAAAGTTTTCTCTTCTTCTACAGGTATTTCTTCTTCTTCTGCTTGTTTTTCCTCCTGTGGAGCTGGTTCTTCAACTTTTGGTTCTCCTGCTTCAGGTTGAGGCGATTCCGATCCTGAATCTGTTTTGGTATCGGAATTAGGTTTCGAATTCTTTACTGGGCTCTTATCTGAACTGGGTTTTGAGTTAGAAACCGGACTATTGGCTGGCTTTGTCTCCTCTACCGGCTCTTCTTCGGCATCCGAGTCTGCTTCAGGTTCAGTAGCAGTTTTTATAACTTGGGCTTGTACCTCTATGGTTTCAGGAGATTGTTTAAAAGCTCCATTAGGTAAAGGCACCTTCACCTTATACGTACCGGACTCGTCGATATCCGATATATCAAATTCTACTTCTAATCTTGTGAGTGGGTCAATCACAGACTTCGGCCCAAACACTTCCACCTGTTTGGTTTGTGCTACCAAACTACTAATCACCACACCGTCTTTCGGCTTTCCTTTTTGCCTTAATACGATGGGAATCTCTTTGCTATAAGGCCTTACATCAATGGATATATCCACCGTTGCAGGTTCAATCAGTACATCCAATTTATTTAGGTTATTATCCAGAACCTTTACTGTTGCTTCTTTCTTAAAGGATTCGTTTATTTCATCCTCGCCGTTGATGGTTGCTTTCACATAACTAATACTATCAATAATGCTTTTTGCCCCTGTTACCAATACGGTACTTGGCTCTGCCGACATCCCTACCAATTCGTAACCTTCTGCGATCATCTGGTTATTGAGTTCAGGCTCTACCTTAACTTCTTCTGTTACTTTTTCCTCAATTACGATATCCAAAACCTTTGGATCAATCGATACATCCAGTTTATCCGAAAAGTTTTCGTGTTTGATTTCAACCCTATGCTCTCCGATCAGCAATTGATTTAAGTCAACAAACACGGTGAAGTCTTTTGCCAGCTTCGTTTTTAATACTATCTGCATAGGTCCTTCAATTGTGACATCCACTGTTTCAGGGAGACCGGAAACAATTAAATTTTCCTTATCATAATAAGCTTCAAGAGGCACGTCGGTTATAATATCCATTTGCGGATTTGTTGTCGAAGTTTGTCCTACATCCATCTGGGCTTTGGCATAGAAGAATAATAATAGAGCTAAAACTAATGCAGTTATACGCAGAGCCCAATAACTATCAAATAGTTTATTCATTCTTTTTCCCCCTCCAAGAGGTCCACTTAGAAGCCGCATCCGAATCTTGTACAGGTCCGAACCATAATTTCCTTAATTGTGTCTCGAACTCCTCTATGGACAGATTGCGATATAAGTTGCCGTTTCTAGTCAAACTAACAGCTCCCGTTTCCTCGGATACGACAATCGTAACAGCGTCCGTTACTTCACTCAAGCCTACTGCAGCGCGATGGCGCGTACCCAGCTCTTTTGATATAAAGGAACTTTCCGACAGCGGCAAATAACAGGCGGCGGATATGACTTTATCTTTTTGGATAATGACAGCTCCATCATGAAGCGGTGTATTCGGGATAAAAATATTGATGAGCAGCTCCGATGTAAGGTCTGCATTTAACTTTATACCGGTCTCTATATACTCTGTTAGCCCTGTTTCATTTTCAATTGAAATAAGGGCTCCAATACGCCGTTTCGCCATATAGCTTACAGCTTTTTTCATTGCTTCGATCAACCGGGTTTGCTCATCTTCCAGCTGGCCAGTGGATCGCTGGAACAGTTTGCCCCTCCCCAATTGCTCTAAAGCTCGGCGAATTTCGGGGGTAAATATAATAATGATTGCTAAAAAACCGAAATCGATTACTTCTTGCAGCAGCCAACCGAGGGTATCCAACCCAAATATAACCGTAGCAAACCTTGCTAGGATAATGACGAAAATCCCTTTTAATAACTGAACGGCCTTCGTTCCCTTAATGAGGGTTAATAATTTATATACTACGTACCAAACTAAAAGTACATCTAAAATGCTAAATACAATATTTACAGGCATAATGTCCGTAAATTGTTCAATCATTTGCACGTGGCATCCCCCACTTTTTCCTTGCTATTTCATTTATATCGTTAATATACGGACGTTATTCCGCAGAATGGAAAATATACATTTCTTGCTTTTATTAGAAAGATTCGATTTCCGCAAATGCAGCGAAAATCGAATAACATTGCTTACATATTTCAGTATTCATTTGCATTCTTTAGAAAAAATGAATGGAAACCATAGCCGATTGCATCAGGGGTAATCAACAATAATAGAACGATGCCCATTAAAAATCTACCCATCTAATATTTCCCCAATGAGAAATCTGCAAACGCTAATGAATAGTATTAAGTATACCATACTAGCTCATCTAAAGCTTACTTCAAGAAATACAAGTAGCCTTAAACTTTATTCAATAAATGTTTAATTTGTGACGAGAGTTTTATCGAGCTTACCAATACGCCCAGGCAGATTTAATTGAACTGCAGATTCTTTTCCAAGCAAAAGAAATGCCTAAAAAGTTTGCGCTCAACTTTTTAGGCATTCCTAACTGTTTCCACACTCTATTCTTCAAATAAAGCTTTGAAATCATTTGCCATGTCTTTCATTTCAAACCATAGCCATTCAAAGACTTCATCAATTTCCTTTATTTGGCCTGTGACAACGGAAGTAGAAGCCATATATTGGCCGCCGTTAATAACGGTTACATTCCCATCAACTTCTCCTTCAATTACTAAGTCTCCATTTTTTACAACTATGTCACCTTTGACGACTTCGCCTTCCGGAACAATCACGGTCTGGCCATTTACAATTAAATTCGGTTGTGTGGTTACCGAAAATTCGTCATTTGGATAACTGCTGACCAACGCTGCACTCATAAATAAAAAGAACACAGCTGCAGCTATAATGATTGGATGTCGTCTAAACCATTTTTGAATCCCTACTCGATTCTTTTCTTTTGGCAGACGCTTCATTACTTTCTCCTCAAAATACGGAGGGGCCGTAATATGTGCTGCGCTTTTAACAAAAGCAATCGTGTCACTTAATTCATGCATATGCTGCCGACAGTCAGAGCACACTTGTAAATGATTCTTCAGCTGCTGTTCATGTTCACGACTTATATCGCCATCCAAGTATTCGTGCATATAGTCAACAATGTATTGTGGACACGTACTCATGCCTTCACCCTCCTACAAATTACTAAGTTGCTTTCTAAGCGCTTCACGCCCTCTATGAATTCTTGTTTTAACCGTTCCTAAAGGCATATCCAATATTTCACTTATTTCTTGCAGAGATAATTCTTCTATATACTTCAAAACAATGACTGAGCGATATTTATCCGGCAATCTGCCGATTTCATACTGAATTCGATCTTGCAGCTCCAATTGCTGAACCGTTTCTTCGGGCAATTGCTCTTTAGATGCAATTTGTGAATACATATTCAACCCATCGGTACCCGCCACTTCTGCATCCAGGTAATAGTCGGGCTTCTTTTTTCGTATTCGATCAATGCAAAGGTTCGTGCCAATTCGGTAAAGCCAGGTCGAAAATTTCCTTTTTTGATCAAATGTATGAAGGTTGATGTATGCTCGAACAAATGCTTCCTGTGAAATATCTTCAGCTTCTTGTTGATTGCCCAGCATACGGTAACATATTTGATATAACTTGTGCTGGTAGAGGTTCACAATATCTGAAAATGCGCTTTGATCGCCTTTTAGCACTTGCTTTATTCTTTTGTTCACTAACGCATCCATTTATATTTTCCTCTCCACCTTTAAGGCTTCATATTATTTACGTGACATCGCAGAAAAAGTTTCATCCTAAAATATAAAATTTAAAACGTTAAAAATAATCTGGAATTTCCGCTACTTCCTTTCTATTATAAGGTTACGACTAGAACCTCGGAGGGGAAACACTAAACGAGCTTCTCACCGAATAATGAACCCATTAAAGCAACAGCTGTATCAGCAGTTTTATTGCGTTCATCCAAGATCGGATTCACTTCAACAAATTCAGCCGAGGTAATCATTTGTTCTTCCTCCAACAGCTCCATGGCTAAGTGGCTCTCCCTATATGTAATGCCTCCTGGAACCGGTGTGCCTACCCCCGGTGTATATAAGGGGTCCAGCGCATCTAGATCCAACGAAAGGTGTACCCCATCCACCTGACGCTCTTTTAAATAGGCAATTGAGTTTTCTATTACTCTCGTCATTCCCAAGCGGTCGATTTCGTGCATTGTATACACCCTAATGCCTTTTTCCTTAATAAGGTTCCGTTCTCCAGGATCAACTGAACGAGCACCGATAATAATAATATTTTCTGGTTTAATTTTCGCTCCTAAACCACCTAATTGAACTAAGCGCTCATCTCCTAATCCCATACCCACAGCTAAAGGCATTCCATGAATATTTCCAGAAGGCGAGGTATCAGGAGTATTTAAATCTGCATGCGCATCATACCAAATGACTCCCAAGTTAGTATACTTCTTTGTTAATCCTGCAAGCGTCCCGATAGCAATGCTATGGTCGCCTCCTAAGATAAGTGGAAATCTCCCTTGGTCAAGCACTTCTTCTATTTTAATAGAAAGTTGCGTACAGACTTCCAAAACTTCGTTTAAATTTTCCAAGTTAGTATTTGATTGAGAATTCTTAATTTCTTTTTTTACGAGTATATCGCCTTCATCTTTGACATGATAACCTAAGCTTTCCAACCTTTCGGATACATCCGCATAACGAATGGCACTTGGCCCCATGTCTACCCCACGGCGATGCTGCCCATAATCCGATGGTACCCCAATTATCGATATTTTCCTCTTTTCCATCATTACCCTCCTCTGTCAATTAATTATATTCTATCTTGACCAGGCTAGTTGGCTCAACCTAACAATCATTTGAATATTTATTCATGATCAGGGAATATGGGAACCTGCTTATGGCATCGTGTGTGAGAGGGATTGAGCGAGGGCATAATGTAAACATAGAAGATTATTATCTTTTATCAATATAAAAGAACCCCCTACCTCATATTTCGAGGAAGGGGGTTTTACTATGTAATATAATTGATGATTAATAAGAGAAATGGCTGGGGTACCAGGATTCGAACCTGGGCATGACGGAATCAAAATCCGCTGCCTTACCGCTTGGCTATACCCCAAAAATGGTGGAGGGGGACGGATTCGAACCGCCGAACCCGAAGGAGCGGATTTACAGTCCGCCGCGTTTAGCCACTTCGCTACCCCTCCAGATTAACACTTATGGTGGAGGATGACGGGCTCGAACCGCCGACCCCCTGCTTGTAAGGCAGGTGCTCTCCCAGCTGAGCTAATCCTCCATAATCAAGTTAAGTGCAATCAATAAGAAAATTTAATTGGTGACCCGTACGGGATTCGAACCCGTGTTACCGCCGTGAAAGGGCGGTGTCTTAACCACTTGACCAACGGGCCTAAGAAAGTCTCAAACAAGACAAGATTTATAATACCATCATATAATTATAAAAGCAACTATTTTAGAAAAACTTTTATAAAAAATATTGAACGATGTAATTTTGGGCAAAAAAATGGCTCCGAAGGTAGGACTC
>NZ_QWEI01000008.1 GCF_003515775.1 Ureibacillus yapensis
GCTGCTTGTACAAGAGTCATCAGCTCATGGTCTGAATATGTTCGTTCTGATTTATTCCGCATTCTTAGGGCCGGTAATTTCAATTCTTTTAGTTGAATATTATATTTTAAGAAAACAAAAAGTGAATATTTCCGAATTATACAATGATCAAGGTGCTCTTGCCGGATATAATCCAGCAGCTTTGCTAGCGATGTTAATCGGTGCAGCCGCTGCGTTCATTGAGGTAGACCTTGCATGGATTATTGGTTTAGTAGTAGCAGGAATCGCTTACTATCTACTTTCGAAATACGCCTTTAAGGATTCAAGCTTCAAAAAAGGAACGATTTTCGAGAAATAAAATTTAAATTGACAATACCTCATGGAGAATAGAACTCCATGAGGTATTTTTGTGTTCCTTAGGATATGTTGCCTATATAGATAATAAAAGAGTTGTTGGCTCTGCAACAACTCTTTTTATTCTCCACCACTTGCCTTTCGCTGTTTATAAGGAAGTGTGTTTATTTTCAAGATATTCAGCGACAGCCGACCGGTTATTTAAAAGCTTCTTGCTCTTCCAATAGAATAGAACCAATAACGAGTGCAACGCGAACGCGCAACGAGTCAGCCGGGTCGCGGAGAGAACAGTTCAGCAGTTCTTCTATTTTTTCAATTCGATATTTCACAGTGTTTCGATGGACGAATAATTTTCTGGATGTTTCCGAAATTTCACATTGAGCATCCAAGTAAACTTCAATCGTTTTTACTAGTTCCTGCTCTTCTTTTGATTTTGGATAGGCCAAGGATTTTAATGTATTCTCATAGAGGGCTTTTAAGTCTTTGCGAGGAAGAGATTTCAACAATTCTTCCAAATCCTTTGTCTTATAAAATTTCACAAACCCTTTTAAATGATGTTCGTATCCTGTCAATATCGCTTCTACAGCTTGATGATAAACGTTCGGAATCTCTTTAAGGGATGGTGCTGAGTGGCTTACTCCGAAGGAAAGGGTGAAATCTCCATTAAAGTTTGCTTGGGCGTTTTCCAAAAATTGAGTGATTCGATTTATTTCTTCATCCCCATATTTCGGGAACTGTAAAATCATGACGAAGTACTTTCCTTTAGTGAATAAAGTTGCCTCTAAATTTTCATTTATAATTTCATCTTCAAGTTGGTCGTAAACGGTGTTATGCAGCTCTCCTACCTTTTTTTCATAAAGCTGCAACGTTTCATATGTTTCCCCCTGGGCATCGATCGTACATACTACACAAATATTTTCCATGTCTTTTTGAAGACCGTAATAATTCGAGCGATTGAAAATTTCTTCATCGGAATGGATTTTCATTTCAATTAAATCGGAGAAGAAGTTGTTTTTTAACAATCTTGAATTTTCTTCGATTGCTTGCTCTTTTATGATTGTAAATGAAATGACGTTGCCTGCCTGCTCAATTGCCATCTGTGAAGAGGGATAAGGTAGGGTTAGTGAATCGTATATGACAAGCATACTTGGATATTGACGCTTTGTTTGGACAGGGAAAGTCGAAAAGCTTTGATGTTCCCTGGATGGAATGGAAAACGCTGTTCCTTCTCGTGCAGCGGGTAAGTCTTCTTTTACCTTCTGAAGGATTTCCCGTTTAATTTCCTTTGTGGATTCTTTCAAAAAATCATTGCTTTGAGCGATGATTTCCCCCCTGTGATTCAACAGAAGGGCTGGACGTGCCAAAAGGTGGCCTAATTGTTCAAGTAGGGCACCTAAACTGTATCCTTTGATGAGCATGTTTGAAAACTCTTTTTGAACATGCAAGGCATAGTACAGCTGCTCTGCCTTATGGTCATTTAAGTAATTCAAGATATGGCGGGACACTTCACCTAAAGTATGGCTGGTCGGTAAATCAATTATTGGAAATGCAAGTTCATCAGCCAGTAATTTAACTTCAATCGGCAATTGACGAAAGAATCGGCTGATTTTGATGACAAGGCCTGAACAATTTAAATCATGCATTTGTTTGATTAATTCGCAAAAACTCTCCGGATCATCCTTGAACGCATATCCGGTAGTCAGGAGAAGCTGGTTCTCAGTCAAAAAATTGATTACGTCTGGTGTATCGGATATATTAACGGTTTGAACATTTCTTGTTAGACCGCGATGGCCGGCAAGTACAACCGCATCTTTCATTCCTTCCAATATAAATAAATCATTTATGGTTTTCATAATGAATACCCTCTCTAAAAAAGATTCCGTAATTTTGTCTTGTTGCATGATGTCCATTTTACGTTAAAAGTAAACAAAAATCAAAGCATAAATTGGTCATAGTAAACAATGACAATTCAGGTTGAGAACGTTAGACTAGAGTAGTTAAAAGCCAAAAACAAGGGAATACTATTTAAGTGCGAGATGAAATGCAAGGGTTTTCACGCAACTTAAAAAATCCTAATTGGTAACACGGTCGAAAAAAACGGACTACCTTAACTGCTCGCGGATTTCCCTTCATTCTATTCTTCTTCAGCGTAATTTACAGTTACATGTATTGGACAAGAAACCACGGCGCCGCTTTTTCAAATTTCACTGAAGAGATATAGAACATTGGTTATACGGTGCAGCTATGCTAAGTTCTGATATGAGTAGGCCTGTTTATTCATAAAAGAAAAGGTGATTATTATTAACGAGTTATTAAAATCAAGTAACTGGATTTCGGGATTGCAGTGGCTCTTTTTTATTTTTACGAACATAGTAGTCATACCGATCACTGTCGGAGCGGCTTTTGAACTTTCGCCTGGCACAATTGTTAATATGCTTCAGCTTTCCTTTATCGTGACTGGATTGGCATGTATCGTCCAAGCGTTTTTGGGACATAAACGTGCCATCATGGAAGGTCAATCCGGATTGTGGTGGGGAATCATTTTAACCCTATGTAATACGGCCATGGCGCAAGGGATGCCTTTACCTGTTTTGGGAGGCAGTTTAACTGTAGGTATTATCATTACCTCTGTTATTACTTTTTTGATTGGTATTACAGGGCTGGGACCTCATATAGCCAAATTATTTAAACCTGCCGTAATGGGTGTGTTTATGTTTTTATTCGGATGTCAATTGATTGGCATCTTCTTAAAGGGGATGCTGGGAATTCCATTTGGCAACCAGGCAGCTGGTGCGCAAATTAATGTCTCAGTGGCCTTATTATCAATCGTAATCGCAATTGTTGTAATCGTGATCAGTGTAAAGGCACCTGTAAATATCCGACGCTATGCCTTACTCATAGGTATTATCGGGGGATGGATTATTTATGCGCTTATTTTCAAACCGGAAAGTCTTGTCGCTGAAAGTACGTCGTTTGGCCTTGAGCTTTTCCCATTAGGAAAGCCAGCGTGGGACGTTGGAATTATCATTACAACTGTTATAGCAGGATTGTTAAACTCTGCAAATACGTTTGGCGCGTTAAAAGGTACGGAAAGCATGTATGAGGTGGAAACGACTAAAGCAGAATACCGAGCTTCCTTTACGATTACAGGCATTTTCACATTTATAGCGGGGATTTTTGGACTTGTTCCAAACTCACCTTACGTTTCTTCGATTGGCTTCTTAAGCCAAACAGGCATAATCAAAAGAATTCCTTTTGTTCTTGGTGGATTTATGTTTCTAGTAATGGGACTTATTCCGCCCCTTGGACACTTTTTCTCACAACTTCCATTAAGCGTTGGTAGTGCAGCGTTATTTGTTTCATACGTGCTTCTGTTGAATTCTTCCTTGAATTTCTTCAAACAGGTAGAATTCAACACGGTCAATATCTATCGATCTGCTGTTCCATTGTTTGTAGGCGTTGTGGTTATGACCCTGCCTCCTTCTTATTTCACTACCATTCCAAGCGTAATCCGTCCGGTTTTAAGCAGCGGATTATTAGTGGGGATCATTCTGGCACTCCTTTTGGAAAACCTTTTCAAATGGGACAGTTACGGCAACGAAAATAAAGAACAAGTAAAGGTCGAAAAGAACACTATTACCGAATAAGAGGTTTATAGCTAAAGGTTGAGAGGTATCGAGGGATATCTCTACTTCCCTCTAGCTTACTGTTATTCACAGAAGTTATTATCCATTTTGGTTAAAAGAAACAATAAACTTTATCCATATGTGCTAAAGACTATTTTTTCAGCTCCCTTTATAATGGGTGTGGAGCTACAGGCAATATGCAATTGAAGACAATTCAATGCATACTATCCACATGTATTACAAACAATAGTAAGCGTTACCTAAATAAACATTACATAGTGAGGAAAAGGGCGGTGGAAATAGGTGAACGATATGAAAGACATTATACAAAAGCTTGACCTAGCTGAAGAAACAGCGGGCAGACTTGAATGGTTAGCCGAATATGGAAAAGATCCAGAAGGCGGAGTTTCTCGTTTACTCTATACAAAAGAATGGGTTGAAGGCCAACATGCATTAAAAGAATGGATGGAAGCTGAAGGCCTGGAAGCTCGATTTGATGAAATCGGGAATTTATACGGCACGTTAAAAGGAAAAAATACAGATGAAACAGTTTTAACTGGCTCTCATGTGGATACTGTTAAGAATGGTGGCCGCTTTGACGGTGCCTACGGAATTATTGCCGGAATACTAGCATTGAAATACTTGAAAAAACATTTCGGTGAACCACTAAGAAACATTGAAGTGGTTTCGATGGCGGAAGAGGAAGGAAGCCGTTTCCCATACTCATTCTGGGGTTCAAAAAACATTGTCGGGTTGGCAAAACGCGAAGATGTTGAAGATATCAAAGATTTCGACGGTGTTCCATTTGTGGAAGCGATGAATAATGCCGGCTTTGGCTTCAGAGATGAATCAAAGGGTCCGCGTGAAGATCTGAAAGCTTTTGTAGAAGTTCATGTGGAACAAGGAAGCGTTCTGGAAACGGAAAAAATTCCTGTTGCTGTAGTTAACAATATTGTCGGTCAAAGACGGTATACAGTTGAACTAATCGGTGAAGCTAATCATGCGGGTACAACGCCAATGGGTTATCGAAAAGATGCTGTTTTTGCGGCTAGCCAAATGATTCATGAAATTATTTCTATGGCGAGAGAAACCGGTGATCCACTTGTAACAACAGTAGGAAAATTCGAAGCTCAACCTAACATCGTGAATGTTGTGCCGGGAAAAGCTATTTTCACAATTGATGTTCGACACACGGATAAAGAAGCAATCCTTTCTTTCACAGAAAAAATGACAGCAAGAATGCAGGAAATCTCTAAAGAGCATGAAGTTGAAATGAATATTGATCTTTGGATGGATGAAGATCCAGTTCCAATGGATCCAAAAGTCGTTGAGCTTATTGAAAAGCAATGTAGAGAAAACGGCCTGAATTATAAAGTCATGCACAGCGGCGCAGGACATGATTCTCAAATTTTTGCTCCTGTTGTGCCAACTGCCATGCTATTTGTACCAAGCTTAAAAGGAATCAGCCATAACCCGGCTGAATTTACTGAACCAAAAGATGTAGCTGAAGGTGTTAAGGGGCTTATCGGGGCTCTTTATGAACTAGGCTATAAATAATTATGTGAATTGTAAACGCCTTCTTGAAATTGTGTTAATTAGCCAATTGCACAATTGAAATAGAAATAAAATTTTAAGGTAGAGGAGATATTTATTATGGGATATCCAAAAGATTTACTTTCTAGTCGTTCAATTATTAAACATGGTTTATACGCTTTAATCGCACCAGAAGGTTTGGTGAATAATGTAATTCCTGGATTTGAAAACTGCACAATGTCAATTTTGGGCTCTCCGCAATTAGGTGCAACTTTCGTTGATTACATCGTAACAATGCATGAAGGCGGAAAAAATACACAAGGTTATTGCGGACAAGCAGATGTTGAATGCTTTGTTTACGTATTAAGCGGAAAAGTAAAAGCAAAAGCTGATGATCAAGAGTTCATCTTGGGAGAAAGCGGCTACCTATTCTGCCCACCTGGCGTAACAATGTATCTTGAAAACATGGAAGCAGGAGATTCTCGCCTATTCCTTTACAAACAAAAACATAAACCGCTTGAAGGCAAAAAACCTTGGGTAGTTTCAGGACATTCAAACGATATCGAATACAGAGACTATGATGATATGAGCAATGTTCACATCAAAGATTTATTGCCAATGGATCTTGATTTCGATATGAACTTCCACATTTTATCTTTCGACCCTGCAGCGAGCCATCCGTTTATTGAAACGCATTATCAACAACACGGTGCATACCTGCTTTCTGGTGAAGGCATGTATAACCTTGACAACGAATGGATTCCAGTTAAAAAAGGCGATTACATCTTCATGGGCCCATACGTTCATCAAGCGGCTTATGCTGTTGGAAGAGAACCATTAACTTATGTTTATTCTAAAGACTGCAATCGTGACCCAGAACTATAATTTTGCAATTTAAGAGGTGTCAATATGAGAATTACAAGAGACGAGTTAAAAAGTCTTATCAAAACTAAACTTAATAAGGCTGGACTTTCAGAAGACCATGCCGACCAAGCAGCAGAAGTACTCGTTTTTGCGGACGAAAGAGGAATCCATTCCCACGGCGCAATGCGTGTAGAATATTATGCTGAGAGAATCGCTAAAGGCGGGATGAATACAAACCCTGACTTTAAATTTGAGAAAACAGGCCCTAGTTCGGGAATTTTCCATGCTGATGGCGGAAACGGCCATACAGCTGCCAAATTAGCAATGGACGAGGCAATTAAAATGGCAAAAGAAAGTGGTATTGCCATTGTTGGAGTAAGAGACATGTCCCATAGTGGTGCAATTTCTTACTTTACTCATCAAGCAGCGGAAGCAGATTTGATTGGGCTTACAGTTTGCCAATCCGACCCAATGGTTGTTCCATTTGGTGGAGCAGAGCCTTACTATGGTACAAATCCAATTGCTTTTGCAGCACCAAGCACGGAAAAGGGTAAATATATCACACTTGATATGGCAACAACTGTTCAAGCTTGGGGGAAAATCCTCCATGCACGATCCAAAAATGAATCCATTCCAGATACATGGGCTGTTGACAAAAATGGAGAACCAACAACAGATCCATTCAGCGTAAATGCACTATTGCCAATTTCTGGGCCAAAAGGTTACGGGCTTATGATGATGGTTGATGTGTTATCTGGGATTTTGCTTGGACTTCCATTTGGAAACAAAGTATCTTCCATGTACGAAGATTTAACTGCGTACCGTAAATTAGGCCAACTTCACATCGTTATTAATCCGGAATTCTTCGGCAGCATTAACCGCTTTAAGCAAGATATTTCTCAAACGATGGAAGATTTAAATGGAATCAAACCTGCAACAGGTTTCGACAAGGTATTGTATCCTGGTCAAAACAATGATGTTGTAATCGAAGAATATAAGCAAAATGGCATTGAAATTGTTGATGACATTGTTGAATATCTACGTTCCGATGTGGTTCATAACAATCAATATGACCATAAAGACCCATTTGCCAAGTAATGTCAATGACATTCAGATAAGTAGGACAAGGGTTCATTCACAAGGGGTGACTACGGATGAGAGTATCAAAAGAACAATTGCATAATTTAATCAAAACTAAGATTCACAAGGCTGGTTTGACTGAAGAACACGCGAGTGGAGTGGCAGATGTCCTTGTACATGCAGATGCAAGAGGTGTGCACTCTCATGGTGCAATGCGAGTTGAGTATTATGCTGAACGAATTGCAAAAGGCGGACTGAACAGCAAACCTGAGTTCAAGTTCGAAAAAACAGGACCATGCACGGGTATATTTCACGGCGATAACGCAGTAGGTCACGTAGCAGCGAAACTTGCGATGGATGAAGCAATCAAAATGGCCAAGGAAAACGGCATTGCCGTAGTAGGCGTAAGCAGAATTGGACATAGCGGAGCTCTTTCCTATTTTGTACAGCAAGCGGCTGATGCGGATTTAGTTGGTATTTCCGTATGTCAATCCGATCCAATGGTTGTTCCATTCGGCGGGGCAGAACCTTATTATGGGACAAACCCAATTGCGTTTGCTGCGCCAGGCAAAGACGGCAAGCATATTACGTTTGATATGGCAACTACGGTACAAGCTTGGGGCAAAATCCTCCATGCTAGATCGAAGAATGAACCGATTCCTGAAACGTGGGCTGTTGACAGCAACGGGGAATCAACAACTGATCCATTCAAAGTAAATGCCTTGCTGCCAATTTCCGGACCAAAAGGTTATGGGCTAATGATGATGGTAGACGTACTTTCCGGCATTCTGTTGGGATTGCCATTTGGAAACAAGGTATCATCGATGTACCATGATTTGACTGAATACCGGAATTTAGGCCAACTTCATATTGTGATCAATCCGGAATTCTTTGCTGGACTTGCTCCATTCAAAGAAGCCATTGCTGAAACAATGCAAGATTTGAATAACATTAAACCTGCTTCGGGATATAGCCAAGTTTACTATCCAGGGCAAAGAAGTGCTGAAAGAGAAGAAGCATATGAAAGAGACGGCATTGAAATTGTCGATGATATTTATGAATATTTAATCTCTGATGTTATTCATAACAATGCTTATGATCATAAAAGTCCTTTTGCAAAATAATAATTTAAATGCTGTACGAATGGGCGGCTTAAACATAGTCGCCCCTTTTAATGAAGTACAGTGATTAGAAAATGTTACGACTTTCAAAATTTATAATTTTCCAATAATCGATAGATGTGAATGTTGTACAAGTCATTCCAAGGTATACAAAAAAGAAGAAGAGGTGCGTTTAAACATGCTTTATACAATTGTCAAACAGAACTCCTACCAGGATTCAGTTAACTTAATGCTTCTTACGAATAAAATCTCGACTATGGAAGGCATTAACAAAGTTCAAGTTATGATGGGAACTCCTGCGAATAAAGATATCTTCAAGGGAGCTGGATTATATACAGATGAGCTTGAAGGTGCTGCTTCAAACGATATGTGTATCGTTGTTGACACTGATTCAGAAGAATTGATCCAAGCGGTTCTTGATGAAGTAGACAACTACTTAAACAACCAAGCACTATCCAGCAGTAAAGAAGCTTTCGAAACTGTTCGTTCATGGGATAAAGCAACGGCTGCATTACCAGGTGCTAACCTTGCAATTATCTCTACACCAGGCCAATATGCGGCTGAAGAAGCTGAAAAAGCAATTGACCGTGATATGCACGTTCTAATTTTCAGTGACAACGTAGCTGTTGAAGACGAGCGCCGCATTAAAGAAAAAGCGCATGAAAAAGGTCTCCTAGTAATGGGTCCTGACTGTGGAACAGCAGTAGTTTCTGGCGTTCCTCTTGCTTTCGCGAACGTTATGAAAACAGGAAAAATTGGTGTAATCGGAGCTTCCGGTACAGGTATTCAAGAAGTTACAACTGAAATTGACCGTTTAGGCGCTGGAATCAGCCATGCAATCGGTACTGGCGGCCGTGACCTTTCTGAAAAAGTCGGTGCGATCACAATGCTTGATGGAATTAAGGCTTTAGCACAAAACAGCCAAACAGAAGTCATCACATTGATTTCTAAGCCACCTGCAAAAGAAGTTCGTGACCAAGTTGTTCAATTGCTTCAAAGCCTTTCAAAACCAGTTGTTGCGATTTTCCTTGGGGAAGAGCCGCATAACCATGAAGGCAATGTTTATTATGCAAACACATTAGAAGAAACAGCTGCAATCGCTGTTGATTTGGTTAAAGGCAACCCAATCAAATCAAACTACAACACATTGCAAGGTGATGTACCTGCTGTAGAGTTAAAACCTGAGCAAAAAACAATCAAAGGTCTATATTCAGGCGGTACATTAGGTTACGAAGCAGCTACTTTAATCAGTAGAGGCATTAACTTTGATAACTCTGGCGACCATGCGGAAGGTTACCTTCTAAATGCGAACGGATTTGAAGTGATCGACCTTGGTGATGATATTTATACACAAGGTAAGCCACACCCAATGATCGACCCAGAAACTCGTATTCAATACTTCCAAAAAGCAGCACAAGATGAATCAACTGCAATCATCCTGTTTGATGTTGTTCTTGGATATGGTTCTCATGAAGATATGGCGAGCGCGCTTATCCCTGGCATCGAAAAAATCCAAAAAGAAGCACAAGCAAATGGCAAAAACATTTACTTCGTAGCAACTGTATGTGGTACTGACCAAGATCCACAAGGCATTGACGACCAAAAAGCGAAGTTGGCAAAAGCAGGCGTTATCCTGCGTGACAGCAATAACCAAGCGGTTCTAACTGCATTGGCAATGCTTGATATCACAATTGCGGAAGTACAAAAAGAAGTAGTTCCTGCAAAAGAAACTGCAACAGCTGAAATTACAGTTTCAGAAGCAATCCAAAAATTATTAACTGAAAAACCAAACGTAGTTAACGTTGGATTAAAGAAATTCACGGAAGCAATTACTGCTAACGGCGGAAGAGTTGTTCAGTATGACTGGCGTCCAGTTGCTGGCGGCAACCCAAGAATGCGTAAAGTTTTAAGTGTTCTTCGCTAATCGAAAGAATTTAAAAATTTAAGGTCATCGAATGGCACGACCAATGAATGTTCAGGAGGAAAGCATAATGTACGGACAATTTAAAACAATTGATGAAGCAAACAGAGCGGTAATCGATAAAGTTGTATCAGGCTCACCATTTTTAGTGGATGTTGTTCCAGCTAAATCTGTTATCGAAGAATTAAACGGTAAAGCATTACTTCATGCAGGACCACCTATTAAATGGGAAAACATGACAAGCCCAATGCAAGGTTCTTGTATTGGAGCTGCATTATTCGAAGGTTGGGCATCCAACGCTGATGAAGCTAGAACAATGCTTGAAAACGGAGAAGTGGAATTCATTCCATGTCACCACGTAAACGCAGTTGGACCGATGGGTGGTATTACATCCGGAAACATGCCGGTTCTTGTAGCGGAAAATCGTGATGGCGGAAATTTCGCATATTGCACAATGAATGAAGGTATCGGTGCGGTTCTTCGTTTCGGTGCTTACTCTGATGAAGTAATCAACCGTCTTGGATGGTTCAGAGATGTACTTGGCCCAACACTTTCTAAAGCAATTAAAGTGAAAGGCGACGGCCTTAACGTAAACGTTATGATGGCAAAAGCAATCACAATGGGTGACGAGTTCCACCAACGTAACATTGCTGGTTCACTTATTTTCCTAAAAGAAATCACTCCGTTCATTTTACAAACGGACGTAGATGACAAAGACAAGCAAGATGTTATTCAATTCTTGGCTGATACAGATCAGTACTTCTTGAACATTGCAATGGCTTCAACGAAAGCTGTAATGGATTCAGCAAGACAAATCCAACATGGTACAGTTGTAACAGCAATGTGCCGTAACGGACATGAATTCGGAATCCGTATTGCTGGTATGGGTGACCAATGGTTTACTGCTCCAGTTAATACACCACAAGGTTTATTCTTTACAGGCTATGATCAAGATATGGCTTGTCCTGATATGGGTGACAGTGCAATCACTGAAACATTCGGTGTCGGTGGTTTTGCAATGATCGCTGCTCCTGGTGTAACACGTTTCGTAGGTGCTGGCGGTATGGACGATGCCGTTTCAACAAGTAACGACATGATGGAAATCTGTATCGACCATAACCCGAACTTCTCTATTCCTACTTGGGACTTCAAAGGTTCTTGCTTAGGAATTGACGCAAGAAAAGTTGTTGAAACTGGAATCGAGCCAGTAATCAACACAGGTATTGCACACAAAGAAGCTGGTGTCGGCCAAATCGGTGCTGGTACAGTTCGTGCTCCATTAGCTTGCTTCGAAAAAGCGATTGATGCATACGCTGTGAAACTAGGTCTAATTGAACCTGCGGTAAATGAATAATTTGACTCTTTTTGGAGAGGGCTATAGCTATCTAGTTCCTCTCCTTCTTAATAAAAGCGGAAATGGATTTATTCATAGCCGTTTTGCCAATGGCTTTAATATTAAGCTCGGAGACTCTCTCGTCTTTATTGGAACGAACAAAAACGGTCTGCTTCCATTTGGGATACACCTTGGAGAAGCTGAGACTAGAACTGCGGTTTCCTCTGTAAATAATAGTGATTCGGCAGTATGGAATCAAAAAACGAATTCCCTCGAATTTCAAACATTTACAATTAGCTTGGAAAAAGCCAAACAATATAAAACGGTATTAACAAAGCTGAAAAGCGAACAAGTTTTTGATAGAAGTTTTGAACTGTTTTATTCTCATTTAAAAACCATAAATGAACAAACCGGTTTAGACGTTTCAATTCGTGATTTTATTGATAAGTTTCAGGCAGATTGTGAACAAAATTGGCTTGGTGTTGAATCTTATTTGATCATGTTGATAAAAGCCGCCAAAACAAGTGATGAGTTGTTAATGGACAAAGCTCTCCGATACTTTCTTGGGAGAGGAAATGGCTTAACTCCATCAGGAGATGATATGATTGTAGGACTGCTTGCTTTTGATGCCGTTTCAGGTTTTCTATCCACTCGGTTTTACGAAAAGCTTTCTGAACTCATTGAAGGTGAATCGATTACGACAGATGTGGCAAAAGAATACTTGCGATATGCACTAAAACAAGAATACAGCTCGACAGTTTCGGATATGGTCAATGCGCTTGCCAGCGGAAATGATTCCAACTTCAAGCAAGTTTTTCGGAACTTGCTGGGCGTTGGACACAGTTCAGGGCTTGATACGTTAATGGGAATTCTAATTGGAATGATCACTTCTAAAACAACTACAAATAATTAGACTTACAACAAGATTAAGGAGTGTTTATATGAGTAAAGTCGTTCTAGCGATTGGCGGTAACGCAATCATCAAAGAAGGTCAAAAAGGTACAATTGAAGAGCAACGTGAAAACCTTGTGGAAAGCTCTAAACCTGTTCTAGACTTAATGGAACAAGGTCATACAGTTGTTATTACACACGGAAACGGACCACAAGTTGGTAATACATTAATTAGAGGGGAAATGGCGAAATCAGTTATTCCAGAGTATCCTTTAGATGTATATGGTGCTGAAACTCAAGGTAACTTAGGTTATTTAATTCAACAAATCTTTAAAAACGAAATGACTTCACGCAATATTAACAAAACAATTGCTACAGTTGTAACGCAATCAGTTGTTTCTAAAGAAGATCCAGCATTCGAAAACCCAACAAAACCAATTGGGCCATTTTATTCAAAAGAAGAAATGGAAAAAATTACAGCTGAGCAAAACCTGACATTTGTTGAGGATGCTGGTCGCGGATACCGTCGTGTTGTTGCATCTCCAAAACCAGTTCGTATTGTAGAAAAAGAAGCAATCGAAACTTTACTTAACAATGGTATTTCAGTTGTTTCTACTGGTGGCGGTGGTATCCCTGTCATCGAAAACGAAGGGAAAATCGAAGGAATCGAAGCTGTAATCGATAAAGACTTCGCAAGTGCTTTACTTGCTGCTGATATCAATGCAGATTTCCTATTCATTTTAACTGGTGTAGAACAAGTTGCGATCAACTTCGGTAAACCAAATCAACAAAACCTTTTAGAAATGACAATTGATGATGCGCTTCGCTATTTAGAGGAAGGACAATTCCCGAAAGGAAGCATGGGTCCTAAAATCGAAGCAGCGATTTTATTCCTGCAAAAAGGCGGAAAAAATGTCATCATCACTTCCATGGATAAACTTCAAGATGCGCTTGAAGGAAAAACTGGTACTCGTATTGTAAATAACTAAGAATTATTAGATTGCCCTATCACTGATCTATTAATCATATCAAGAGGCTGGTGCCGCTCCTTATTAAAGGTTGCGGCATCAGTGCTTTTGTGTTTTTAGCGTTTTTTAGGATTCTTGAGCAAATCATTCAGTTCTTGATTTATCATCATTGTCCCCACATCTATACATACTACATATTGTTATATTAGCAGCCAGAAATATATCCGGAAAATCAATAGAATGGCTAAGCTCACATTTAAAATATCAGAATTAAAAGATTATAATCTTCAAAACTTGTATAATAATGACATAACGATAAGGCAGGAGATGTCTATATGGATCGTAAGGAACGGTATCAACTACTTTTTGATAAAATCAGTCAATATAACTCAGGTGAAAAAGGAATCACGAGGGTAGCATATACAAATGAAGAGCAGGCTTGTACACAAGCTTTTATGCGTATGTGTAAAGCAGAGGGATTGGATATCCGGATGGACCAGTGCGGAAACGTCATAGCAAGAAGAGAAGGCAGAATAAAAGGGCTTCCGCCTGTGTTAATGGGATCTCATTTGGATACGGTTTATCAAGGCGGCAAATATGACGGAACAGTCGGTGTTACCGCCGCGCTGGAAGTTGTGAAAAGGCTCAACGAAAAGGGAATCGAAACCGATCATCCCATCGAAGTCATTTCATTTGCCTGTGAAGAATCTTCCCGTTTTGGTGTATCAACCTTGGGAAGTAAAGCGATGGCCGGTTCATTTGATAAGGAGAAGGTTAGATATTTAAAGGACCGTAATGGCGTAACATTGGAAGAGGCGCTTTCTTTGTGCGCATTTGAAATTGATAGCGTCCATCAAGCAAGCAGGGAAGATGAAAATATAAAGGCCTTTTTCGAATTGCATATAGAGCAAGGTCCAGTACTGGAAAACGAAAATAAAAAGATTGGCATTGTTACCGGCATAGCAGCTCCCGTCAGATTTTCCATAAAAATAGCAGGAACCCCTTCACATTCCGGCACAACTCCGATGAATATGAGGAAAGACGCTCTTCTAGGTGCATCTGAAATAGCACTGGAACTGGAAAAGGTCGCTTTAAGCGAGCAAAGCTGCGGAACGGTCGCTACTGTTGGAGTCCTTGATATTCAAGCGGGTGCGATGAACGTAGTTCCTGGTGAAGTGGAAATCAAGGTTGATATTCGGGGGACTTCAGTCGACTCAAGACAGCGGGTGTTGGACCATCTTAAACGAACAATCGAATTGGTTGAACGAACTAGAAATCTGGAAATCATCAGCCAGGAAATAATTTCCGAGGAACCGGTATTGTTATCCGCTGAAATTATTGAGACGATGGAAACAATTTGCAAAGAGCAGGATATTCCCTACAAAATGATGCCGAGTGGAGCTGGACATGATGCCATGAACATGGTAAAGCTATGCCCTACTGGACTGATTTTTGTTCCTTCTGTTGATGGTCTCAGCCACCATCCGGAAGAACATACCGATTTGGATGATCTATTAATAGGCATTGATGTATTGGAGCAAATCGTCATTCATTATTCCAAAATGGATTCGAAGATCAAGGAAAACGTTTAATCGCCTGTAACGAGGCAAATTGGCTTGGAGAGTGGCATTTAAAATGCCATTCTCCTTTTTTTAACCTATAACTCCAATTTCTCAACTAAAGGAATGCCAATTTTCATAAGCAGGAAAGAGAGGGTTTTCCAAAATAGCCTCTTGCTAAAAGGCAAGTGGTTCACATATAAGGCGGTATATTCAGGGGTTCCTTCGCCGCTTCTTGCTTTTTTGAATTGTCCGGCTCCCGCGCTTTGGTGATATAAAAAGCCGTTTTCAAGTGCCAGCTTTGTGTTTAAGTGCCTTAATGCCCGATAGAGCTGATATTGCGGGAACAATGAAAGGTTGTAGCCATAAATTGGGTTCGTCATCATACCCGATACCACGAAAGTACCGGAAACGGCCTCCAATTGCCCGTTTATTTTCACACCCTGAAAAATTAACAAGTCATCCTTCAGCATTTTTTCTATAAATTGCTCCGTAAATTGAGGATTCAAAGCCGAATACTTGTCTATGTATAATTGATGATAAAGCTCGACAATGCGCCCAATATCTGCATAATTAAAATCTTCATGAGAGATAACCTTCATATCATCCGTTATACACTTTTCATCCTGCTTCCGATTTTTTCTCTCTTTTTTCGTTGGCGAATTTAATCGATCAACCGTTGAAATGTAGATATACCGGCTAGGCAGCAGATGAAACCCTTCTTTTTGGAAAGCCTTCATCATGCCCCCATGGCAAATCTCATTTATTGAACGAAAACCCAGTTGGTGCGCTGGATAGTGTTTCAACAGCAGCTCTTTTATTAAAAGGATTTCTCCCGATGTTAAGGGCAAAATTAAATTGGTAGATAAGCAATAATTGTTGATATAAACAATTTTATTGATTTCCATTTTTTTCGCTAACATGCCGATACCATCAAGAAGAATTTTTAATAACATTCTTAATGGTTTGGGAGAAACAAAGCGCAATTCTTCCTTGGCGTAGGAAATGTAATGAGTATACGGGGAGCAAACATAGGAGTTTTGGTAAGCCTCATCATTTACCGTGCAAGGAATTAACTTGCGCCCGATGCCGACAAAAATCACTTCTGTTTCCACGTTTTGAATATAAGCGCCCGTATTTTCGATAAACTCCTCAAAATATGCTTTTAAAAAAGAACCATTTTCATAGTAATGCCAGTCAAGCTCGTGCATATTCTCTTGGTTGAAAAGAATTGATTTATGAGTTTGCATTTTTCATATCCTCTGTAATGGGCATTTTATTTTCAATTCGCTTTTGTTTCGCTAAGCGATCTTTTTCTTCGTATGGAGCGAAAGTGATGCGTGGGCATTGAACGGTTTGCTGCAAATAGGACAGTAAATTGGATGCTATCTTCTGTTCGGTTTCCCTTCTTCTCTCTTCATCTACAACCAGAATTTGAACTTCGATTCGATCTATGGTGTGTTGAATCACTTTGTACTCTTTTATGTTGTCTGAGGCCGTGATGCAAGCGCGTCTTATAAAGTCAGGAAAGATATACTCTAAGTCATCTTGCTCTTTATTGTAAAAGATAAAAAAGTCATCCATACGTCCTTCAATTTGTTCGATGGCCAGCATTGGAGAGCCGCACGGACAAGGCTCGGATTTCAACGTTAATATATCATTCATCCGATAACGAACAATAGGCTGGGTGCGTCTTCTGAAATCGGTAATAATCGGGTAGAATTTTGTTTTTTCATCATTCAAATATTCTTTTTCGATATAAACGAGATCTTCGTTTAAATGAATGGTGCCGTGGGAGCACGAACACCCCAAAAATCCCTCTGTACATTGATAAACCTGGTGAATCTTCTGTTGGAAAATCGTTTCGATGTATACCTCATCCAAAGGATCCAGCACTTCAGCCATTGTGATGATTTTGATGGGCCGGATGTTTAGTCGATTTGCCTCAATAGCCTCTGTAATGCGCCTCATCATGGAAGGAGGCGCCGCTAAAATGGTTGGCTGGTATTGTTCCAATCTTTTGATCTGAATATCATAGTGATTGAGCAAATCGAAGAAGGCAAATTCAATTTTTTTGTTTTCAACAGATTCATATAAATTGCTGTTTGCACGCAGAAAAAATGCGATTTTCTCTTTGTTGCTAAATCCATTCGGCAACAGTTTTGCTAAAATGGTCCCCGCCCATGCGGCTTGTTCTTGTTCCGAAACCAGGAAAATGCCTCTGCTGCCTGATGTTCCAGAAGACAAACCTACTGTTGCGTTACTGATAGTGGGAGAGAAATCACGGTTTTCTTCTGCAGCAAGCGCAACTTTGTATGCCTCTTCTTTTGATACCCCTCTTGTGTTTAATGCATCGAAGTTATCCATCATCATTTGCTTGTCCATAAAAGGATATTGAGTTAAATCCGATATGTTGCCAATATTCAACTGTCGATAATAGGGAGAATGATTGGCAATCCAGGTGAGATTCTTTTGCAAATGCTTGTTCTGCCACCTGCGAAAGCGCTGTGGAGAATACTTTTGAATTCTTTTTACTCGCAGGTAGTTCTGCAGGATTGTCGCTATTTTAATCATTTGGTACCTCTTTTGCTTTATAAAATTTCTTCACAATGGGTAGGGATGATCTTTATTTCTTTCGCCATTGAATGCAAACGTACTATCTTTTCGAAGTTTTTTTTGTATTCTTTTGGGTCGTCCATTATAAGGAAGGCTAGTTTGCTGGGAGGCCTGTTTTCCCGGTAAGCCGCACTTCTCCAAACAGCATCCGCCACTAAAAAAATGGTTTGTTGCTTCTCATCCTGAAAAATCAATCCATATTGGCCTTTTGCATGGCCCGATAAATTAATCGCAAAGCAACTGCGGTCTCCCCATAGGTCGTATAGAGGCTTTTCAAAGACTTCCGATATGACCTCGAAAGGAGGGTGCTCCATCCCGGCAATTTGCATATCTTCTATGAAAATTGCTCTTTCCTCAAAATCATGGGGCAGTAGATTCGGGATATAGGCAGCCATGACGGCTCTTATGCCCTGTTTGTTTTTCACGGAATCGTACGCTTCTTTTGAACAGATGAACGTGCTGTTCGGGAAGTCTTTTAATCCGCACATATGATCCGCATGAAAATGGCTCAAGAAAATATACTGGATCTCTTCTTCTCGAATATTTTCTTGCTGCAGCTGTTCTACAATACTTTCGTTTTCCTTTACATAGACGGGTGTGATTTTAGCATACAAAGAGAATGGAAGCTTTTTTGTTTCTTCATAAAAAGCGCGGGTATAGCCTGTGTCAAACAAAATATACCCTTTATCTGGATGTTTTAATAATGCCGCCGTTGCCGGAAATTTCATTTCAGAAGAAGGTGCGCCTTTTAAAGCTGCTTTTGCATTATGCGTACAATATCCGGCTTGGAATAGTTTATATGAAATCATTTTGTTGAATTCCACCATTCTGCAAATCGATTAATGCCCTCGTCTATCGAAATGCGCGGTTGGTAGCCCAACTCCGTTTTTGCCGCATCGATATTCAACGTTTGGGAATGTGATAGTACTGTCACGGTGTACGGTGTGATGATGGGTTCTTTTTTAATGCCAAACAATCGATGCGTTTTTTCCAACATACTGGCAATGCACAAAATTCTTTCATATTTGATTTCTCTTTTTCTCATGGTCTCATTAAGCACGAGAAAAACCTTTTCTAAAATATCGCCCAGATACATAGGCTCGCCATTTGTGATGTTATATTTCCGTCCCAAGGTAGGCATCTCCGAAGAAAGGCAAAGGAAAAGTGCATCGACAACATTTTCAACGTATGTAATATCCGTAAGCACTTTTCCTCCATTAATAAAAGGAATCCCGGATTTTTCATTTGCCTTGATTAGTCTCGGAATAATGGCATTATCGCCTGGCCCAAATAAAGCGCGGGGTCTAATCGTGATGGCAGGCAACCCTTTCTTGAAAGCTTCATCTACCACTTCTTCGGCTATTCTTTTTGTTTCGGCATAATAGTTAATGGCGGGAGCTGGCAGAATGTTATCTTCCTTTAAATTTATTTTTGTTCGCTCATGCAGATTAAAATAAATGCTGGGTGTAGAAACATGGACAAATCGTTTTACATTGGAAAAGAGGGCGGCATCCACCAGGTTTTGTGTGCCAACGACATTTGCATTATAAAAGTCCGCGTAATTTCCCCAAACAGAAGAAAGGGCAGCGCAATGAATGACATAATCCTGATTTTTCATTGCTCTCGAAATCCCATCTCGATCTTCCAAAGAAACTTTTACAAATTTCACCTCTTTGGGAAACGCATCTCCGATTGCCTGGTTGCGTCCTAAAGCAGTCACTTGAAACCCTTCAGAAACGAGCCTTTTCACAACATGCTGCCCCAAAAAGCCCGTTGCACCCGTTACTGCTATTGTACTCATTGCTGATCATCCTTTCTGCCGTTCCATTCGATATCCAACGTACTCATGTGATAGGTTGATAGGTTGTGCTTTTTAGCTTCTTTTAATAAATAGAAGAAGCTGGCTATTTGGTCAAAGAATACTTTCTTATCTTTTGGATTCCATACAATATCCCTGGCTTTCTTCATTTTACGGAGTTGCCGAAAGGGATTTTTGGACAGCAATGTTTGCAGCATGACCAACCCCAGCATTGTCGTTTCTGATCCGATAGAGTAGGAATCGGAAGTCTTTGCATGCTTTTTAACAGGAAACAGACAAATGCCGCTGGTGGTTCTTGGATTGCATTCAATCGGATAAAATTCACCCTTGTCCGTCATGATGACATCAAAAGCAATTTGTCCGGTATAGTTGAATTCTTTGATATAGCATGCTACAAATTCCTCCAATCGGCGATTTGAAAAAGGCTCGAAATAAATCGTGGCGCCGAGCCCTACCTGATCGTTGGATGGATAAGCGCTGTAATAGTTCATTTGCCCATTATCTGCAATGGCATATGTGCATAGTTGCCGTCCTTCTATTTTTTCCTGAACAACCCAGAGATTTTTATTTAAAAGGAGAAAATCAATCATTTCGCCGCCTTTTTTATAAACAACTTCCGTTCCAAATCTTGAATAGGCGGGCTTGCATACATACTCCATTTTTAAAGAAATCCGGCTCTTCTCCAGAATGTGTGACAACTCTGTTTTAGAGCTGGTTTTTGTTGTATCAACCACTATTGTAGACGGGATTCTAATCCATTCGCTACTCACTTTCTTCAGCGTTTCGATAAATAACCCTTTATGATGAAATGCATTTATTTTTTCCAACGGCTCGCAAAATACGCGGCAATAGTTGGATAGCTGCTCATATCCAAAACTAATATGAAAGATTTCTTCGCAAGTAGGGATGAGCAAATCTATGTTGTTCGATCTAATAATATCAATTAAATCCTGGATAAAGGCATGCCGATTTTCATTGGGCGCGGGGACATGAAAGTTTTTTTCGAAAAGATTGGAGCGCATACATAAATGCTTTGGCAAACTTTCGGCCATAAATAAGGTATGTCCCTGCTCTTTCAATAAACGGGCAAAGTAATAAGTGGCAGGGGCACGCCCGCCTGTGAGCAGAATATTAATACTCAAACACAACCCCTCCGATTGAAAGCCCTGCAGATGTCCCCAATAGCATTACTTTGCTTCCGCGCTGGATTTTCTTTTGCAAGATGGCTTCATGCAAAGCCATTGGAATGCTTGATGCAATTGTATTGCCATGATGGTGGAGTATATCCATAAACTTGGCTTCTTCAATTCCTAATTTTTTTCTTAAAATTCTCATTGCCATCCCGCTTGCCTGATGCGGCACAACCAAGTCGATTTCGTTCAAGGTGCAATGGGAGTATGACAGTAATTTTTCCATGAAGGGGTGTATGTGTTTTGAAGATAATTTAAAAACGGCTTTTCCGTTCATATCAAATAAATAATCTGTATACTTTGCATTTGGATTATTCGGATGCAGTTTTGTACCGCCGCCCCTGATTTCGGTAAAGTGAGCTCCTTCACTGAATGTCTCCATATGGCCAGCCAAAATATTGGAAGATTCATTTTCCGGGGTTTTGGTCAAAACGGCTGCAGCAGCGCCGTCTCCAAATAATATCGCACTTTCTTTGGCTTCCCAATTCAATCCTGCCGACGCCACTTCACTGGAGACAAGCAGGACATTGCTGTATCTTCCGCTATGTATTAAATAAGAGATTGTATCAAGGCCTGTCACAAAACTTAGACAGGTAGAGTTAATATCAAAACAGGGAATTTGGGAGTTGCTTAATCCTAATTGCTTTTGAACCAAGCTTGCGTTGCATGGAATCGGCTGCTGCATTGTGCCGCTTACGCTCACGATACAATCAATCTCTTCTTTTTGAAGGCCGGAAGCGTTAATCGCCTCGATGGCCGCATAAGCCGCCATTTCTGAAGCTGTTTCGTTGTCGATAAAAGAGCGCATCTTTACACCTGATTTTTGCTCTACCCATCCTGGCTTTACGCCCAATACTAGATCCAATTCATTTGAGTGTATTTTTTTGGAAGGCAAATATTTGCCCGTCCCCACTATTTTCACATTTCTAACCTGAGTCATGCTTTTCCGCCTTTCGATCACCTAATAAAGTTAAGGTGAGTTTACTCTACAAATCTTGCTGAGTAAACTTTATTTTGTTGCAAAAAAATTTTTTATTTACTTTTTCTGTACTCGGGAGTATGATGACTCTGTTCTAAATTTCTAAATCGCTGAAACCGAACCAGGTACGGGGGAACCATTTTCAGGATTGCTACTTAATCCTTGGGGTGAATCCTTTTTAAGGTAGGGCTACTCAATGGCCCGAATCCGACAGCTAACCTCGTAAGCGTTATATGAGAAGGAAGGTGGAGCTTGTGACCCAGAAAAATTAGGTGTCCACAGGTCTTTTCATTGATGACTTGTGGACGCTTTTTTTATTTGTATTAACGGAATTAAATTCATCCTGCAATCTATTAACTTAACAGAAGGTGCATAGAAATGATGTCATCATTTAAAAGAATGCTCATTGGCCGGCCTTTAAAAAATAACGAAATAGGGGAACAAAAACTTAATAAAACAAAAGCTTTGGCTATTTTGTCATCGGATGCATTATCTTCGGTTGCTTATGGGCCGGAACAAATATTGATTGTATTATTTGCCGTTTCAACTGCTGCCCTTTGGTTTTCCATACCCATTGCACTTGGCGTTTTGATTCTTTTAGCTGCTCTAATCTTGTCCTATAAACAGATTATCTTTGCTTATCCGCATGGTGGAGGAGCATATGTGGTCTCGAAAACGAACCTGGGCAAGAATGCAGGTCTTGTAGCGGGAGGCTCACTGCTTGTGGACTATATACTGACTGTTGCTGTAAGTGTATCTGCCGGGACAGACGCGATTACATCCGCCTTTCCCTCGCTGCATGGTTTGAATGTGGAAATCGCCATCTTTTTTGTCATTTTATTAACGGTGCTGAATCTAAGAGGCGTAACGGAATCAGCTTCCGTTTTGGCTTACCCTGTATACTTATTCGTACTGTCATTGGCGATTTTAATTATCGTAGGAATATACAATATTTTAACAGGGGAAGTTTCGCCGCAATTGCACACACCGATCGGTACGCCGGTTGCAGGCATAAGTTTATTTATACTTTTAAAGGCCTTTGCGTCCGGGAGCTCGGCTTTGACAGGGGTGGAGGCAATCTCAAACGCCATTCCGAATTTTAAAGATCCGGCGCCGATAAACGCGTCAAAAACGTTGATGATTATGGGGGCTTTGCTTGCGCTTTTATTCGCGGGGATAATTTCAATAGCTTATTACTATGGTATTGCACCGGCCGCAGAGGTAACCGTCGTATCGCAAATTGCGGAGGAAACGTTTGGACGGAATTTCAATTACTTCTTTATTCAAGGGACGACTGCTCTTATCCTGATTTTGGCAGCAAATACGGGATATTCAGCATTTCCTTTGTTGGCCGTTAATTTGGCAAAAGATAAGTTTATTCCAAGAATGTTTCTTGCCAGAGGAGATCGTTTGGGGTACTCAAACGGAATTATCGTCCTTGGCGTGGCTTCGATTGCTTTGATTATTGCTTTTCATGCCAAGACGGAACATTTAATTCCTCTTTATGCCGTGGGGGTTTTCATTCCATTTACACTCGCCCAAACCGGCATGATTGTGAAATGGATAAGAGAAAAGCCATCTGGATGGTTGTTGAAACTAACAGTCAATGCGATTGGCGCCTTGATCAGTTTGACGGTGACGATTATATTCTTTATCACGAAGTTCTCTCAAATATGGTCTGTACTTGTATTCTTGCCATTGATTATTGTTATTTTCTATCGAATTAAAAAGCACTATGATTCCGTTGGCGATCAATTAAGATTATCGGAGAATACGGAACAGAGAATAATAGAGGGAAATGTCATTATTGTCCCAATTGCCGGAATGACACGCGTGGTAGAGAACTCCTTGAATTATGCAAAGTCGCTGAAGCCTGACCAGATCATTGCCGTAAACGTAGGGTTTGAAAAAGAAGATGAGAAAGAGTTTAAAGAGAAATGGAATAGATGGCAGCCGGATATTCGATTGGTCACACTTCATTCACCCTACCGAAGCATCATTGTTCCACTTACACGTTTTATTGATGTGGTGGAACGGAAATCTAGAGAATCCAATTACCAAGTGACAGTGGTGATTCCTCAATTTATTCCTAAAAGAGGATGGCACAACGCATTGCATAATCAATCAGGGCTTTTCATCCGTTCCTATTTATTGTTCAAGAAAAATGTGGTTGTTGCCACAGTTCCATTTCATTTAATCATGTAATTTTAGCGAAAGCAGTGAAGAAAATATCTTATTTTTCTTTGCTGCTTATTTTTTTTTGCAAAAATTAATGCAAAGAATATTTGCTATCTATGAACATTAATTACTATATGTTATCATCGAAGAAAATGAATTGTAGATTGTGGCAGGAGGAAATACCTATGATTTTTATAAAAAACCTCATTTCTCATTTTCCTATTATGCATACACAAAGAGGTTTATTGGAACAACGGGTACAAGTTCAGGATGACCTACTGTCGTTTTTAAAGAACAAAGGCGGAAATCATGTATCGCACCTGTTTTTTTTAAACGATAAAGAACAGTTTTGGACAACAGATCAAACTGGTTTAATTGTATACAAACAAATTTTTAATAAATTCGTCGTGCTTGGAGACCCCATCGGTGAAGAAAAGGCCATCCAAAACGCGATTAAGGAATTTACCGCTTTTTGTAAAAAGAAAAGAGTGAAGCCGGTATTTTACCAAGTCAATCCTCGTTATATGCACCATTATCACGATGCAGGATTCCGTTTTGCCAAGTTGGGAGAAGAAGCGATTGTAAAGCTTGAGCTTTTTTCTCTTGAGGGTAAAAGGGGAGCGAAATTAAGAACGAGGGTTAACAAGTTTACACGCGAGGGATATGCCTTTAGTGTAGCAAAACCTCCGCATTCTTCTAAATTCATGGCCGAACTTAAAGCAATTTCAGATTCCTGGCTGGGGACCGAAAAAGAAAAGGGGTTCTCTGTAGTCAGTTTTCAAGAAGAATATGTCTCGCGTTTTCCGGTAGCACTTTTACATAATTCGGATGGAGAAATCATAGCTTTTGCCACTTTAACAACAGATTATAAACAGACATTAATTATAGACCTGATGAGAAAGGGCCAACAATCGCCACATGGAGCAATGGATGTTCTATTTGCCAATATTCTCACGTGGGCAAAAGAAAAGGGATACCAGAATTGCAGCTTGGGAATGGCACCTCTCGCAAACGTAGGCAATTGCAAAGAATCATGCATGAATGAAAAACTGATTCACCTTGTTTATCTTCATGGAAATCAAAAATACAATTTTAAAGGGCTCGAGACTTATAAAGCCAAGTTTGCAACAGATTGGGAACCGAAATATTTGGCTTATAAAAAATCATGGTTGCCTCTTTTATTATTGCAGTTAGTGTTGTTGATCAACCATAAACACGAGCTCGGTTCTTCTTCCAAAAGAAGCCGAATCATCAAAAGAAAATTGCGCTTTGGGTAGGAGTGCAAAGCATCCTTGAGGAAGGAAGAGTGCAGCGCATGAAAGAGATTTCTTTGAAGTTTATGAAATATAGTTTAGTAGGTTGTATAAATACATGCATTTATTTTCTGTGTGTTTTTTTGTTAATTGAACAACTTCATTTTGAATCATTATTGGGATCCTGCTTTTCTTTTATCCTGATGACGATTGCCTCCTTTTGTCAGAACGTACGTTATACGTTTAAAGGATTGGTTACTCAACAAAGACTCGTGCGCTTTTTTTCTGTTTCGCTCATCGGGTTTATGCTGAATTTTTTGCTTATTTATTTCGTGGTTCATGTGCTTTTCTTCCATTATATGTGGGGCGAATTGCTGACGATTTTAATCATTCCGGTTGTGAATTTTTTATTGAACAATTACTGGACGTTTCAAACAAATTAAAAAGTAAATGATTAGACTGAAGGGAATTTTTTGAGTTCCTTTTTAGTCTTTTCTTGTTTAAGTCCATAAAAGAATGGAGAGGGAATGGATATGCAGCTAACAGAAATAATCTCTAAAAAAATACTAACGGAAGCAAAAGGCTATTTGGATGTTGGATTTACACATTCGTTAAATCCATATAGCGGTTGTGGCTTTTCTTGCAAATATTGTTATGTACGTGAAATGCCCATACAACGATTCAAGGATATTCCTTGGGGGGAATGGGTCGATGTCAAGATAAACGCGGCTGAAAACTATCGCAATGAAGTATTGAAACTGCGAAAGAAAGAGAAACCGGTCAATATTTTTATGTCATCTGCAACGGATCCTTACCAGCCGATCGAGCGCAATGCGAAAATTTCACGAGCAATTTTGGAAGAAATGCTTGAAACTCCCCCTGACTTTCTGCAAATTCAAACAAGAAGTCCTCTTGTTACGAGAGATATGGACATATTCGTACAATTAAAAGAAAGATGCAACCTTCTCGTGTCCATGACAGTTGAAACTGATAGAGAAGATATAAAACGAATCTTTGCCCCCCTTGCCCCTGGTATCAAATTACGATTGAAAGCATTAGAAGAACTGTATCAAGCCGGCATTTGTACGCAAGCTTCCATTTCACCGGCACTACCCTTTACACCGGATTTTCCGAAAGCGCTATCTGGTATTGTAGATCATATTTGGATTGATACGTTGATGATAGGCGATGGAGCGAATGGTAAACGTTCAAAGCGGCTGGGAATGCCGAAGTTATTTGAAGAGCATGGATTATTGGATTGGTATGAGGAAGATATTCACCTAAGGATACAAAAATACTTTCAAAAGTATTTTAGCGAAAAAATGATTCGTGTATCTAAACAGGAGGCTTTTTTAAAATAAAACTGAAATATTCTTAGCGAAATTACAATAAATAGAAAATTGCGCTGATCTATCATCGTTTTGACCTAAGATATCATAATTCACAGAAAACTTTAAAAAAATTTAACAAAATATGTATTGTTTTTAATAAATCTTTACAAAACCTTTACAAAAGACACGATAAAAATTTACACAGTACCTTTATTCTAGATTAGACAAAATACGACACTAACTAATTTCTTGGAGGTCGGGAATGAGTATAATAAAAAAAGTGAAAAATAGTTTTCTCTTAGTTGTATGTGTTGCTGTTTTATCAGCTTGTACAAACACGGAGAATGAAGATACACAAGCAACATCTGGTGATGGATATACACTTGCCATTTCAGGTTCCACATCAGTAGGGCCTTTAGCGGAAAAATTAGCATACCAATACGCTGAACATTCCGATACAAAAATTGAAATTAACCAAATCGGTTCTTCCGCAGGGATTACAAATGCCATTAATGGTGTTTCGGAAATCGGAATGGCTTCACGTGACTTGAAGGAAGAAGAAAAAGCGAGTGGATTGACTGACCTGGTCATTGCTTATGATGGAATCGTTGTTGTGACACATCCATCAAATAAAGTAAAAGATTTAACGATGGAGCAAGTCAAACAAATCTTTACTGGTGAAATCACAAACTGGAAAGAAGTTGGCGGGGATGACATGGAAATCGTTGTTGTTTCTCGTGAGGATGGTTCCGGTTCACGCGATGCATTCCAGGAAATTGTTGATTATAGCTCAGGTGAATTAGTGAAAAGTGCAATTATCGCAAGCGGCAACGGAAATATTAAAACCACTGTAGCGAACAATAAACATGCAGTTGGATTCATCTCTTTTGAATATATCGATGAATCAATCTCCACTATTGATATAAATGGCGCAGAGGCGACTGCCGAAAACGTTTTGGCACAAGAGTATAAATTATCCAGACCTTTCTTGTTTGTCTATAAAGAAGAGGCATTATCGGAAGCGGGACAAGACTTTATCGATTATATCTTAAGTGAAGAAGGACAACAAATTGCGGCAGAAGCAGGCGCAATTCCAGTAAAGTAACAAACTAGCAGGAAGACAACAAAACATTTTGAACGGAATTTTGGAGGAATAAAGAGTGTCTATCCCAACAGAAAACAAACAAACCGAAAATATCGGTAAAGCAAATAAAAGGAAGTATTTTTTAGAGAGCGTCTCGTCAAAATTATTTATGATCTGTGCGCTTTTGTCGGTTATCACATTGGTATTGATTATCGGGTTTGTGTTTTATAAAGGATCGCATCCTTTCGTAGTAGGCGGTTATAGTTTTATAGATTTTCTTTTTGGTACGGATTGGGTGCCGAGTGAAGATAAATTCGGCATTTTCCCAATGATTATTGCATCAATTTATGCCACGATTGGCGCGTTAATCATCGGTGTGCCGATTGGATTATTTACAGCAATTTTCTTGGCTGAAATCGCTTCGACAAGAGTAGCGAAAATCATTTCTCCTGCCATTCAGTTATTGGCAGGGATTCCATCTGTATTATATGGTGTATTCGGACTAGCCATCATTGTTCCATTTTTGCAAAACACATTTGGTTTGGCAAAAGGACAAAGTTTAATAGCGGTTATTCTTGTGCTGGCCATCATGATGTTGCCAACGATTGTAACGGTTGCTGAAACTGCAATCCGCGCTGTTCCACAAAGCTATCGTGAAGGTTCATTGGCGCTTGGTGTGTCGCATATCGGTACAATCTTCAGAGTAATTGTCCCGGCGGCAAAATCGGGAATCATGACAGCGGTTGTATTGGGACTGGGAAGAGCGATTGGTGAAACAATGGCAGTAATTCTAGTTGCCGGCAACAGTTTGATTGTTCCAACAAGTTTAACGGATAGCATTCGTCCGTTGACAACAAACATAGCGCTGGAAATGGGCTATGCGGCAGGAACACATCAGGAAATGCTATTCGCAACGGGTATTGTGTTGTTCTCGTTTATTTTAATTTTGAATTTTGTTTTGGCGAAAATCAGTGCAAAGGGTGGTAACTAGGATGAGAGATTTTAAAGATAACTTGTTGCGTGGACTTTTATGGTTATCGGCTTTCTTGTCGGTTGCTGTGCTGTTGATGATTGTCGGGTTTATCTTTTATAAAGGAATGGGCTTGATCAGTTTCGAGTTCATCTTTGGGGACTATTCTCCTGAAGGCGGCGGCGGAATTTGGCCGATGATTGTAACAACGGTTTACACGATTGTTATTTCATTGATCATTGCAACGCCAATCGGAATTTTGGCAGCCGTCTACTTGCATGAATACGCAAAACAAGGACGTTTAGTTCGAATCATCCGTTTTGCAACGGAAAGTTTAACCGGGATTCCTTCGATTATTTATGGTCTATTCGGTGCAGTATTCTTTGTAACCACTTTAAAATTGGGAATGTCAATTATTGCGGCTTCCCTAACATTGACAATTATTGTATTGCCGGTGATTATTCGTACAACCGAAGAGTCATTAAAAACAGTTCCAGCTTCATATCGCGAAGGTTCTTTGGCTCTTGGAAATACGAAATTGCAAACACTGTATAAGGTCATCTTGCCGAGTGCAATGCCGGGGATTTTATCCGGGATTATTCTTTCCATCGGACGTATAGTTGGGGAATCGGCAGCCATCTTCCTAACTGCAGGAACAGTAGCCGCAATGCCGGAGAGCATCTTCTCATCAGCAAGAACGCTGACGGTTCATTCGTATTTAGTTACACAAGAGGCCGGCGACATTGAACTTGCTGCAGCTGTGGGAATTGTGTTAATCGTGATTATTTTGGCAATCAATTTTTCAGCAACATATATATCCAAAAAATTAAACAAAGCAACCAATAAATAAGGAGTATGTGATGAATAGAGCGTTAAAGGAACATACCAAAGAATTGGTCAAACAAAATGAAACAGGGAAGGGTATTTCAGAGATGGCACAACGTGGAAAAGGTAACGCGAAAATTAAAGTAAAAGATTTAAACTTATTCTATGGTGAAAAACAAGCGTTATTTGGAGTTTCTCTAGATATTAATGAAAAAGAAGTAACGGCATTGATCGGTCCATCTGGCTGCGGGAAATCTACTTTTTTAAGAACGTTAAACCGAATGAACGATTTAATCGATAGCGTTAAAATCACTGGTGATATTATTATCAACGATGAAAATATTTATACTTCCAGCGATGTTATTAAATTGCGCACGAAAGTGGGAATGGTGTTCCAAAAACCGAACTTATTCCCGATGAGCATTTATGACAATGTTGCTTATGGTCCAAGAGGGCAAGGCATCAAAAACAAAAAAGAATTAGATAAAATTGTAGAAGAAAGTTTGCGTGGCGCGGCTATTTGGGATGAAGTAAAAGACAGACTTAAAACTTCTGCACTTGGTTTGTCGGGCGGTCAGCAGCAACGTGTCTGCATCGCTCGTGCAATTGCCATGAAACCGGATGTAATCCTGATGGACGAGCCGACATCGGCCCTTGACCCAATCTCTACTTTGAAAGTAGAAGAATTAATAACGCAAATGAAAGAAGACTTTACCATTGTCATCGTGACACATAACATGCAGCAAGCGGCACGAATTTCCGATAAAACGGCTTTCTTCTTAAATGGGGAAGTGGTTGAGTATGATGAAACGGATAATATTTTCTCAACGCCGAAAGACCAGCGAACTGAAGATTATGTAACAGGACGTTTCGGATAATAAAAGTTAGATTCCCTATATTATCCAATCCAGGTTCTCATAGTCTTGCGAAGGGCTTCTGCTAGACAACTGTTCAAAAATTATGTAAGTTCATATATAACAGTTAACTATCCCTGCCTGTTAAGCGCGGGATAATAGGAGGGCAACAAATGGTCATTCGTGAAAACTTTGAAAACAGTCTGCAAGAACTAAAAAAGAAAATCTCCGACATGGGGGAGCTTTCCATCCAAGCGCTTGAAAATGCTTTTATTGCTTTAAAAACACAAGATGTTGAAATCGCATTAAGCGTTATTGAGGAAGATACGGAAGTAGATGATCTGGATGATGAGATCAACCAATTCGCGGTATGGCTTATTTCCAAAGAACAGCCGGTTGCAAGAGATCTTCGCGAAATTATCGGCGCGCTTAAAATCTCATCCGAAATTGAACGAGTGGCCGATTTTGCCGTGAATATTTCAAAAGCTACAATCAAAATTGGAAAGTCCAAGTCATTGCTTGAATTGACTCATTTAGAGAAGATGAAAGATGTTTCCGTTCAAATGCTGCAAAAAGCACTGCAATCGTTCCTTGAAGCAAACATCGTAATGGCTAAAGAAGTGAGTGACCTCGAAGACCAAGTGGATGAATATAATAGCGAAACATATAAAACTCTTACAAACTATTTAAGAGAACATCCGGAAGATATGGATCAACTCTTGCAGTTAATCTTTATTAACCGCCACTTGGAAAGAGCAGCGGACCATATCACCAATATCGCTGAAAGCACTGCGTATTTAATTAAAGGGAAAATTTACGATTTCAACTCATAATAGTAAAAGAAGCAGAAAACCACTTAGCTTGGTTTTCTGCTTCTTTTTGTTTTTTGGACAAGGTGGAGGGAGAGGAAGGTGTCCAAAAGGAGTGGGTTATTGGACAGCATATGAAAGAAGGCAGAGGAAGCTGTCCAACAAATTCAGTGGCTGATCAAATCGCTGTAATAACTAAAGTATATAAAAAAGCGCTGCCAATTAATTAAAACTTAAACGACAGCACTTTTTCTTAATTAATGGAATACTTTGTCTACACGTTCAACAATTTCATCTGCCGATAAACCGCTTGCTTCGATAACCGGCCCTTCAATTGCAGTTTCGCTAATTCCCATAAAATTGTCATCTTGCCCTGTTACCACACAGCAATCGCATTTTTTTGCATCTTCTTCCTTGCGAAGCTGAACTACGTCATAACCTTTTGCTTTTAAAGCTTGTTCCACATTAGTTAAAGATTCTTCAACACCAATAATATGTGACATTTTTTCTTCCACCTCCTATAAGTAATGTGTCAAAGAACCGTCTTAATTATGCGTTATTTTCACATTTTATTGCTTGCTTCCTTCAAGTATAGATCGCTGAAAAGAAAACAAACTAAAGTCGATAAAATACTATTGAAATGAGGAAATAAAATGCCGCAACAGCAACCAAAACCGGACGACCGTTCCAATAATGTAGAGCGATTGCATGAGATGATTGAAAATACGAAAAATAAGTTGCATGAAGCCGAAATAAGCCTGGAATTCTCCAGTGCCGAAGATCAGCAAAACATTCAACTAAAGAATGAACGCCGCAAACAATCCATCCAGGCAATGGAGGACGAAATCCAGGATGAGATGAACGCACGGAAAAATGGTGAAATATAAAAAAGACTAGAGGCAAAGTCCTTTAGTCTTTTTTAAATGTACTATTTAGAAAGAGAGAATCATCCCACCTTTGCCGGCATAGGTTCCCATCGTTGCTCCCATGTAGTTAATGATGACATCTTTAGGTTTGAACATCCGAATCAGTTCTTGCTTTAATGATTCCGCATCTTCTATATTGCCGGTATGGGTGATGCCAAAGGTGATTTGAGAAAAATCGTTACCTCTTTCCCCGATTAGTTCAACGACTCGTTTTTGGAATTTTTTCGTGCCTCTTATTTTCTCAAGAACCTCTACTTTTCCTCCTTCCACTCGATCCAAGATTACTTTTATATTTAAAAGTTTGGCAACCGTCCCTTGGAATTTACTTAGACGTCCGCCTTTTACGATATTTTCGAGCGTGTTAAGCAGGACCAGGATATTCATTTTTTCACGATAGATTTTCAGTTCAGGGATGATTTCTTCCAATGGACGCCCTTCTTCTATAAGTTCTGCTGCTTTAATAATTTGAAGGCCATGCCCGAGTGAGCCGGCAAGGGTATCAAAAATAACAGCGTTTGATTCGGCCAGTTCTTTTCCAAGACAGGCGGATTGATACGTGCCGCTTAGACCGGACGAGATGGTAAAACAAAGCAGGTCGGTATCCTTATCAAAACTTGAAAAGGCTTGGGCAAAAGCAGCTGGAGAGGGTTGTGATGTTTTTGGAAGTTCTTCGGCAGATTCCATTTTGTAAAAGAACTCTTTAGGTGTTAAATCGATTGTTTCTAAAAAATCTTTCCCATCAATTGTGACAGTTAAAGGGACAACGGTAATATCGTATTTTTTAATCAGCTCATCAGGTAAATCGGCAGAGCTATCTGTTATGATTTTAATCATGTCTTCACTCCTCTTACCATTTCATATTAGCATTCTTTCCGAAAAGCTGTAAGGATGGAGTTTTAAGAATAAAAAGAGCCACTTCCAAAAGGAAATGACTCTTTTATTATACTTTCACCGAAAGCCGCCAGCCCGATACGCAAAACATCTGTATCCGTTGGATAGGCAGGGCGCTTTCGTTTATAAATGATCGATAAAACGTTTGATTCTTTTGACCGCTTCTTGCAGTTGCTCCAAGGATGTTGCATAGGAACAGCGGATATGGCCTTCGCCGCTCTCGCCAAACACATCTCCTGGTACTACGGCAACTCCTTCTTTCATCAAAAGCTGCTCGGCGAACTCCTGAGAAGTTAAGCCGGTCGATTGAATCGAAGGGAAGGCATAGAAGGCACCGCCGGGAATATGGCAATCCAATCCCATTTCATTGAAAGATTGGACAATATAATTGCGTCGGCGGCGATAGCTTTTTACCATTTCCTCGACATCCGGACGTCCATTTTTCAGAGCTTCGACCGCCGCATACTGAGACATTGTGGAAGCGCACATTAAGCCATACTGGTGAACCTTTAACATGGCAGACGAAATTTCTGCTGGAGAGCAAACATACCCTAAGCGCCAGCCAGTCATGGCAAATCCTTTGGAGAAGCCGTTAACCAGAATCGTTCTTTCTCGCATTCCTTCGATGGCAGCCATGCTTGTATACTCTTCATCGTATGAGAGCTCTGCATAAATTTCATCGGCAACGATTAGCAAATCGTATTTTTTTGCGATATGAGCGATCCCTTCCAATTCACTTTTATTCAACATCGTCCCTGTTGGATTGTTTGGTGAGCACAGCATGATTGCTTTTGTTTTTTCCGTGACGACTGCTTCAATCTGATCAGGAAGGACCTTAAAATCGTTTTCTTTTTCTGCTTGCACTTGAACCGCAACACCGCCAGCCAATTCAACCATTGGAATATAGGAAACGAAGCATGGTTCCACAACAATCACTTCATCGCCCGGATCCAGGATGGTTCTCATTGCAATGTCGATGGCGGAACTTGCTCCAACCGTAACGATGATTTCTTGAGCGGGATCATAGGCTACCCCGAATTGATTGTTCATATAATAGGAAATTTCTTTACGCAATTCCATTATTCCTGCGTTTGGAGTATAGGAAGTATAACCTTCTTCCAAAGAAGCAATGGCTGCTTCCCGGATATGCCAAGGTGTAACAAAATCAGGTTCTCCTACACCGAGTGAGATTACTCCTTCCATCCCTGCCGCCATATCAAAGAAGCGGCGAATTCCCGATGGTTTTAATTCATGTACTAACGTTGATACATACTTGCTTTTTGTTGATTCCATTAAGGTGACACCACAATTCTTTTGTCTTTATTTTCAGGTTCGAAAATGATTCCGTCATGTTTATACTTTTTCAAGATGAAATGAGTTGTTGTAGAGAGAACAGAATCAAGTGTTGAAAGCTTTTTCGATACAAAGTTTGCAACTTCATTCATTGACTTTCCTTCTACAATAACCGATAAATCATAAGTACCCGACATCAGGTAAACGGAATTCACTTCATCAAAGCGGTATATTCTTTCGGCGATTTCATCGAAGCCAACGCCTCGCTTCGGCGCTACCTTTACATCAATCATCGCCCGTACACCAGGATGCTCTTCAACCTTTGTCCAATCCACGAGAGAAATATATCGAATGATTACTTTATTATCTTCAAGCTTTTGAATGGCTTGTTGTGTTTCTTCCAAGCTTAACCCTACCATTTTTGCTACATCTTCGGCAGCTATACGGGCGTTCATCTCCAAAATTTCAACAATTTCCCGTTCCTTTTGAGTCAGTTTCAAGAAAAAGACCTCCATCTAATTAAAGTATTGTTATTATAGCAAAATTGAAACTATATTATTGATTGTAAATCCGTTTTTTATTTAGTCAATGAAATATTTATCAATATAAAAAATTATAGAAAATCGAAGTAATGGCGAGTTCTTTAGCGATTCAGCAAGTATGAATTTCATGAAAGTTAAGCGATAATGTATAATGAACGCATGATTAATTTAATCTAGTTAATTTTGAAATTAAAAATTTCAGGCAGCAAAAAGACTAAAGGAGATACGCATGACAAATAACGATTTACTAATTCGATTACGATACGCACTGGATCTTAAAAATACGGAGATGGTTGAAATTTTTCGGCTGGGCGGTATGGATTTTACAAAAGAAGACGTACTTAAAATCCTTACTAAACCAAAGAAAACAGAAGATGGCGAGTATGACTTAACGCCAACCGAGGATTTTATGCCATGTGATTATGAAATGCTTGAGGCATTTCTGAATGGGTTTATCACTTTTAAGCGCGGCAAGAAAGAGCAAAAGCCAGGGCAGGAGAAAACACCGGAAGTTGCTGAAAGAAAAGATCCACCGAATAATTTATTTATAAAAAGAGTGAAGATAGCTTTAAGTTTAACAACAGAAGATATGATCGATATTTTCTATGATGCTGGATTAAATGTGTCTAAAGGGGAAATCGGAGCGATTTTGCGTAAAGCCAATCACCGCAATTTTAAAGAATGCGGCGACAATTTTACGAGAAATTTCATAAAAGGGTTAACGATTCGTTATCGCGAAAACTAAAATAAAACAAGAGACTGAACCGGGTTGGGTTTAGTCTCTTGTCTTTTAATGGCCATTATCCCATTTTGCGATTTTTCGCCAATTCAGCCGTTGCAGTGAACAAGACATCGGAAGAGGAGTTTAACGCCGTCTCGCAAGAGTCTTGCAACACGCCGATGATGAACCCGATTCCTATGACTTGCACTGCAATATCATTCGGAATACCAAATAAGCTACAAGCTAGCGGAATGAGCAATAGAGACCCGCCAGCCACACCTGAAGCACCCGCAGCGGATACTGCAGAAACGATTACCAAAATGATGGCCGTCCAAAAATCTACTTCTATATTAAGCGTATGAACGGTTGCCAGCGTTAAGACAGAAATTGTTACCGCTGCACCGGCCATATTAATGGTTGCACCTAATGGAATGGAAACAGAATAAGTGTCTTCATCCAAACCTAACTTTTCGCATAAAGCCATATTCACTGGAATATTGGCTGCCGAACTGCGGGTAAAGAAGGCAGTTAATCCACTTTCTCTTATTGTTCTTAGTACAAGTGGATATGGATTTTTGCGAATATAAATAAATGTAATCAGCGGATTGATTACCAGCGCCACAAAGAAAATGCTGCCTAAAAGCAATACCAGCAGTTGGACATATTCTTTCATTGCGGAAAAACCATTTGTTGCGATCGCGTCGAACACAAGACCCAAAATACCAAAAGGAGCTAATTCTATAACCCATTTTACGATTTTTGTGATTGCTTCTGAAAAATTGGCAATCGTTGTTTTGGTAGAATCGGATGCTTTTTTTAATGCAAAGCCCAATAAAATTGCCCACATTAAAATTCCGAGGTAATTCGCGTTCAATATTGCATTAACCGGATTATCAACAAGGTTGAATAAAAGAGTATTCAGTACTTCCAATATGCCCTCTGGAGGAGCGATATCTTCAGGGTTTGATGCAAATGTTAAAGTGACGGGGAATAAAAAGCTTGCTGCCACGCCAACGATTCCCGCTAAAGTCGTTCCAATCGCATAAAGGACAAGAATCGATTTCATATTGGTTTTTTTGCCGCTCTGGTGACTGGAGATGGCATGCATTACTAGAACCAGAACTAAAATTGGAGCGACAGCTTTTAAAGCGCCGACAAATAAAGAACCAAGAATAGAAACCCAGCTAGCTGCATCGGGTACTGTCACAGCCAAGAGAATACCCAAAATAATTCCAAGCAAAATTCGTTTTACTAAACTAATTTGGCTCCACTTATGTACGATGTTTTTCATGTTATGCCTCCGAAGTAAGTTAAATATATTAGTATAGTGTACATTTGTATCGCCCAAGTGGACACTTAATTAAACAATAGTTTACCACGGATAAGATGATTAGGAAACATGAAATTATTTCAAGATACTTAAAAAGAGACAAAAATCAGTAAATTTTTAACTTTACATTTTTTTGAAAGAGAGTTTTCTTAAGGGGAGAGAGGAATCGGTGAAATTAAAGCCCAATTTTGCTAGAATCCACAAGAAATCGGGCTTTAAATATTGAAGGTTATTAATATGCATTTTTTTTCATTCTAGTAACACTATTAGTTTTTTATAAAAGTTAAAATATTATCAATGAAAGGTTCTGTTTTTTCAATTTGCGTCCAATGCCCGCATTCATTAAATACATGCAATTCTGCATGCGGCAATAATTGAATTAATCGATAGCTTGTATCTTCAATGGGAATTACTTGATCATTTAAGCCGTGGAAGATTAAAGTTTTAGTCTCGATTGTTTGGATTTGTTCATCTTCCAATGCCATTTCATCTAATTTCTCTTGGCGCGGAGCCGGGAACATTGCAGAAAAAGCTTCTTTTACATCTGGTCGAGTACTTGCTTCATAGCGCATTCGAACCAGTTCCTCATTATTTGCGGCTTCTTGATTGTAGGAGAATAACTTTATCAATTCTCTCATGGAATCAAGACTTGGCTCATAGCCCCATACTCGATCCAGACCTTCGGAAATTGGGTGTTTCGTGCCAACGCTGCCCATCAAGATTAATTTTTTTACTAAGTCCGGTCTGCGATAGGCAATGTGAAGAGATAGCGCTCCGCCAAATGAATTGCCCACCAGGTAAACCGGCTCATCGGAAACTGCTTCTATAAATCCAATTAAATGTTCGACCCATAATTCAATATTATAATCATGATTGGATAATTTATCTGTTTCGCCGAAGCCGATAATATCTGGTGCAAAAACTTGATATGATTCACTTAAACGTGGAATCACCAGGCGCCAGTTCGCAAAAGCCGAAACTCCTGGACCGGATCCGTGTATTAGAATGATTTTTTCATGGCCAGTGCCTTCTTCGTGGTAATGTGTATTAATTCCATTGATTTCTATATATTTTGACCCGATTTGCAAAACAATCCCTCCTTGTAAAACTTGGGCAAAAATCAACCTCACTTAAATTTTCTCCACTCATTGTCCTAATAGTTCGCAAAGCCCGTAAATAGTGATTTATCATTTAAATTTACCGGTCTAATTTTATGAATTTTTATCAAGTACATCCGACCATACAGGATTACCGCAACAACACGATGTTCCAATGCCTGAGGTGATGTTGTTCTCAATGCCATATGATCCAAGCCTGCTTCATTGTGATATTGGTCTTCATAAGCAACGCATATAGACCGAATTGCCTTGACGTTGTATTTCGTCCATACCTAGAATATTCTTGAAAAACACGAGAGATTCCTCTAATTTTGGGCTGCAAATTTCATTGTGCGCTAACTGTTAGTTCATATGGTGCTAAAGGAGCAGCAAAGCTGGAGCAATTTCGGCAGGATTTCAATGGGAAAATTATGATAAAGAAAGTTGCGTGTATGGGACGCATCTTATTTCGATAAATCCCACCAAATAAAAACATTTCTCGGGAAATATTTTAATAATCTCTTATAATAGCAAACGAAAAAATGTACAACTCGACTGAATTGTACATTTCTTTTTTATCTATTTATTAAAATGCCCAGTCTCCATTGCGGAAAATAGGGACCACTGTGCCATCTTGTTTGATGCCGTCGATATTCATTTCAGCAGAACCAATCATGAAATCCACATGCACGGTTGAAGTATTCATTCCATGAGCTTGCAATTCCTCCGGGCTCATTTTGGTACCCCCTTGAATCGTTGTAGGGTATGCCGAGCCGATTGCCAAGTGATTGGATGCATTTTCGTCAAATAAAGTATTGAAGAACGTGATGCCTGATTGTGAAATAGGGGAAGGGTCCGGAACGAGGGCGACTTCACCCAATCCTGTGCCACCATCATTATCAAAGACTAATTTTTTAATTGCTTCATCACCTTTTTCGGCAGAAATATCGGTGATTTTCCCGTCTTTGAAATGCACTACGATTCCCTCAATCAAGGTACCTGCATAACTAAGCGGTTTTGTACTGCGGACTACACCATCCATGCGGCGTGTATCAGGAGCAGTAAACACTTCTTCCGTTGGCATGTTGGCAATGAATTCTTCCCCTTTTGGGTTATAGCTTTCTGCGCATGCCCAAATGTGATTTTTCGGCAAGCCTAATGTTAAATCCGTTCCAGGAGCTGAATAATGAAGGGCATCAAATTGCATCTCATTTAATTTCGCCGCTTTTTCGTTTAATGTTTTTTTGTGCTCATCCCAAGCAGCGATTGGATCTTCTTCATAGACACGGCATGTTTTGAAGATTTGATCCCATAGTGCATCCACCTGTTCTTCCTCTGAACCTAGATCCGCGAATACTTTCGATGCCCAACCAGCGCCTGCAGCAGCTGCAACCGTCCATTTTAAATCGTCATTTTGGGTTGCTTTTCGCTGCACATGGAAGGCTTTAGCCGCAACGTTTTGGAAGGCCGCCACTTTTCCTGCGTCTACCTCATCCAATAATCCAGGGTCGCTGGATAAAACCGTTAATCGGCTGACACGATGATTTAAAATATGATCTTCGGATTCGTCGATTTCATATTGAGGAATATCGGTTAATACTTTTGTTGGCTGGTGAAGATAGTGGTATTTAGTAATTTCATCATCTGACCATTTCACGATGACCTTCTCGGCACCTAAGACATAAGCTTCTTTTGTAATTAAACGCGCAAAAGGGGCTTGGTCAACCGAGATTGTCAATTTTACCCAATCGCCTGGCTGCACATTAATGCCTTTTGCCACTAAAAGCTTTGCGTATTTTTTCAAGTTTTCATTAAAGTTAGGTAACATAAAATTTCCTCCAAAGTTATACTTCATCCCAATATTATCATAATTGAATAAAAACGTTATAATTTACCTATCAATTGTGAATAAATTGACTATTCGTATGATGCAATCCCTTTATTTTGTGTATTTGTTCGCATAGCTGCTGGCCACAAAAGAATCAGGCTTGATTTTTGGTTTTAAACCCATTGTATCCATGCGCGCCATCATTTCTTTTACAAAAATGCTTGTTTTATTGCGGGTGCCCGATCCGATATCAATATGGCCTTCTATCGAAAAGCTTGCCCCCTTATAAAGGTAAGGGATGACAATGTCGATTAACCGTTCTTTCTTTTCGTTGGTGAACAATGAAACCACTTCTTCGGTTAGGGTGGTTTCATAAGAAATGCGTTCATAAAGGTTGGTCATTTTTCTGGGGATGACTACTTTTCGGAAGCATGCCCAAACCCCTTTTCGCTCCTGCTGTATCACAATTCCTGTGATGAATTTCGTCTCCCGGCTGTATACTTGCGAATCTGTACCGAACATTAATTTAAAATTGCCGGCGGGATCCTTTTCCATAAACTGTTCAATATTTCGAAAAACCCGTTCAAAGGACATATTCTTTTGGCTCAAATTTTGAAAGGAAATATTTGCAGCGTGAGTGTTTACCATTCTCCCTACCTTTCTTTTAGAAATCGGCTTAATACAGCTTATTCACAAAAGGAAATAAATAAGAGTACTTTCTTAAAAGTATGAGTGAGTAAACTTTGACCATGAAATTAGTTTGAGGTAATAATAATTTTGTACAAGTGTCTTTAGCGAAGAGGGAATAAGAAGATCCATCGAGAATTGTTTTACAGAACACATATGTGAGAAATGAAAATTAAGGAGGCCACTATGGGAAGAGTATTGCATTTTGAAATCCATGTAGATGACATCGAGCGGGCAAAAGGATTTTATGGAGAAGTATTCGGCTGGACGTTCGAAGATTATAGTGAATTTGCGGGTATGCCATACTTTGGTGTTATTACGGGAGATGCAAACGAGCCAGGAATTAACGGAGGGTTAATGCAAAGGCAAAGTGCATCGCCTGAATTGGGGCAATGTGTAAATGCATTTGTTTGTACAATGGGTGTGGAAGATTTCGATGCAACGGAAAAGAAAATCCTTGAGTATGGAGGCAAAGTTGCATTACCGAAATATGCGTTGCCAGGAATGGCATGGCAAGGATATTTTATTGATACAGAAGGAAATATCATTGGGATTCACCAGCCTGATGAAAATGCAAAATAGACGGGCAGATTTGGGATATTTGTATCGACAGGGGGGGATGTCAACATGAAAGTTTATGGATCAGTCGTCGATGGTGAAACAAGATGCACGCATTATCATTCGAGAAAAGATATTATTGCCATTAAATTTAAATGTTGCAATCGTTATTATCCCTGCTATCGCTGTCATGAAGAAGATGCCAATCATGAAATTGAACAATGGGCAAAAGAGGAGTTTGGTAATAAGGCCATTCTCTGCGGGCACTGTCAAACAGAACTAACAATTACTGAATACATGCAATCCAGTAGATGTCCAAATTGTAATCACCTGTTTAATGAAGGGTGTGCAGCGCATTACCCGCTTTATTTTCAAGTTGGGGAATAATTGAGAAAATCCTCTATCACATTTCTGCGAAGAGGATTTTTATTTTTTTTATAAAGACTGGATAATGGCAGCCTTCACTTCTTCAAGTGAGGACGAACCACCCAAGTCACGAGTTTTCACACCGGATGCCAAAACCTTTTCAATGGCATTTAATACACGGGTACCGGCTTCGGAATGACCCAGGAAATCAAGCATCATTTTGCCGGTCCAGATTTGTCCAATCGGATTGGCTATGCCTTTTCCTGCAATGTCAGGTGCTGAGCCGTGAACCGGTTCGAACATGGAAGGGTACTCTCGTTCAATATTCAGATTGGCGGCTGGCGCAATACCGATACTGCCCATGATCGCTCCACCTAAATCTGTCAGGATATCGCCAAATAAGTTGGAGGCAACAATAATATCAAATGCTTGGGGTTTCATTACAAAAAAAGCTGCCAATGCATCAATGTGAGTAACGGAAGTATCGATTTCAGGATAGTCTGTTTTCACTGCATTAAATACTTCATCCCAAAATGGCATGGAATAGGTAAGCCCATTCGATTTGGTGGCGCTTGTAACATGCTTTCGAGAATCTTGGGCTAATTCGAATGCATAACGCATGGCGCGTTCGGTACTTTTGCGTGTGAATATCGCATTTTGAATCGCTATTTCGTCATTCCCGCTATGAATGCGTCCGCCACTATCCGAATATTCGCCTTCGGAATTTTCCCGAACAACCGTGATATCAAAATCATGTGGATTTTTTAATGGAGATTCCAATCCCTGCAATAATTTTGCCGGACGTACGTTGATGGACTGCTTCATTCCACGGCGAATCTTGATCAATAATCCCCATAGTGAAATATGATCGGGTACGAGTTCAGGCATGCCAACAGCCCCCAAAAAGATTTGATCATATTGCTTTAACACTTCCAGGCCATTATCCGGCATCATTTCCCCATGTTCCAAATAATAATCACAGCCCCACGGAAAATAAGTCCATTGGAATTGGAAGCTGCCGTCTAGCTTGGCCACTTCGTCCAACACTTCGATTGCTGCGGGCACAACTTCCTTTCCGATGCCGTCTCCAGGAATCACCGCTATTTTATATGTATCCAATCGTTCCACCCCAATTTCTTTGTCATCTATTAAAAATATAGCATAAATTGGCAGTTTTAACTGGAAAAGAAAAAGCAACTATACCAAAAGGCATGTTGCTTATACTCTAGCTGAATTTATTTTCATGTTTTTTATCGTCATTGGTTTTAGTTGCTTTTGGCGCAGCGTGGTCTTTGGCGATTTGTTGATTCATGCTTAATGTAGAAGAACCAATATTATTGTTTAAAGCTGCTTGTCCATTCCATTTTTCTTCTATTTCTTTTCTTTTCATGACTAATTTTCCTCCTAAAGTATCAAGATGAAATTAGAATGCTCAAGCTTTTTTTAAATATGTATTAACCGTTCGCGTTAAGGGAGTGATCAGTATGGCAGTATGTCCGTTATGCAATTCGCTAAAAACACTGGAAGCACAATGTCCGCAATGCAATAGTCAGCTGGAGGATTCGGGAAAAGTTTCTGATTTTTTGGATCCATACGGCCATTATAATGATGAAGAAACGGTAAAAATGGGGGATGGCTATCCAAACACGGCAAAGGATGAAATTTGCCCGCATTTAATGGTTTGCCCTGAATGTGGATATGATGTGGTGAAATTCATTAAAGAGGAATAGTTATGGGTGAATAAAGGACAAGTGAAAGTTAAGCTCTTGATGACTTGTCCTTCTATTTGGCCAAACGTCAACTTCTAGTTCAATGGTTTTGCTTTCACGGCATCAACTTTTACTTCTATCTCTGAATTGCCGTTTTCATATGTCAGTGTATAGCTATGGATGCCATCCTCGGCTTCCAAAGTCCAGCTTTCCGGCATAAGCCCTCTTGTTTCTTCTACCTTTGAAGCTACTTCCATGGCCTTTTCAGGTTGAATAATGGCTGCAAAGTCTATCGTGTCATCATTGTCTTGCGATTCTTTTTTTTCTTTGAGCACTTCTTTTGAAGTTGCATCGATGAAGACCCGATATTCAGTGTTGGCATCTAATCCGGTAACTTCATAGACATAATTTTCATAGCTTGTATTTAAATCAATTGATTGAACTTTTGCTGTAGGATGAACTTCCCGAAAAATTGCAACTGCATCGCTAAGCGAAGTATCAACGTCCAGAATGTTTGCTGATGATGCTTCTGCCTGTTCACCATTGCCGGCTTGCGAAGAGGGTTCATTGCTTAGAGAATGCATCGTTTGTTCTTCGGCAGAACTGCATGCAATGAGCAGAAACAACGTGCTGCATGAAACCAGGATTTTTCTCACCATTCCTTTGTCTCCTCTTTCTGTTATGCTACTTGTCATTTCCCGAAATTCCAAGAATAAAACATAAAAACAGGAAACAAGAAAAAACAATAAAAAAAGGATATCTTTTCTACAAAATAGAGAAAGGAAGAGATAAAATAGAAATAAGAGAAAATTCAAGGAACTTATATTGACCTTAAGAGCTGGAGGATACAATGAAAGTATTGGTAATCGGGAATGAGGAACGCTATAAAAAATATATGCCGAATACTGATTGTGCCAATCAGGCAACGATAGTTTTCTGTCCAATCGGCACAACAGATGATGAGTTGATTGAAAAGGGCGGGGATGCACAGATTCTTCTGGTGGATGCCATTGCTCCGGTTAGCAAGTATTTGATTGAACATTTGCCGAACCTGCTTCTCATTCACTCAGAAGGAGTTGCTTATAACGCAATCGATATTCAGGCAGCCAAAGAGCGCGGAATCTATGTTTGCAATAACAAGGGAATGAATGCAGGGGCAGTGGCTGAACAAACCATTCTGCTTATGCTTGGATTATTAAGAAAAGCTATAGTGGGAGATCGTAAAGTTCGTGAAGGCTATCAAATTGAAACGAAAGAAAAAGCGATGGTTGAAGGAATTGTAGAATTGGCCGATTGCAAGATAGGATTGATCGGGTTTGGGGATATTGCCCAAGCAACAGCAAAGAGACTTTATCCTTTTGAATGCGAGCTCTACTATTATAGTCGGACCCGTCAACGGAAAGAAGTAGAGAATGCATTACATGTCACTTATCTGGAATTGGAGGACTTGGCAGCGACTTGCGATATTATCAGTATTCATGTACCCGTGACAGAGGAAACAACGAATATGATTAACCGCGAGTTTCTAAATAAAATGAAAAAAACGGCTTTAATCGTAAATACAGCACGTGGTGAAATAATCGATAACGAAGCGATGAGAGATGCTTTAATAAATGGCGATATTGGTGGAGCAGGTTTTGATACCGTGTATCCTGAACCTACGACAAAAGATAATCCGATAGTTGACCTGCCGCCCGAAGTTGCGGATAAAGTGTTGTTCTCTCCGCATATCGGAGGGATCACAAGAAGTACATTTATCAGGGCCCATCAAAATATTTGGTCAAATGTCGAAGCTGTCATCCATGATCAAAGACCAAACTATGTAGTGAACGGCGTTTTAAAAATGAAGAAAAGCTAACCGGAATTGCAAAGCCTGGAATCCATTTATGGATTCCAGGCTTTAAATTTTAATGGGAGCGATTTTCTTCCAAAAATAAAACAGGAACAAATTAGCTGTTCCCGTTTCTTGTACTCTCTCCAGTTTAGTGCCTGGACGTTTCTTATAATTTTATTTTTTCCACTGTTTTTAACACATTTTGCAAAGTAGCTAATTCTTGATCATTTAATGGAATCATCGGCAAGCGCACACCGCCAACCGGAATTCCGTTTAGATTCAAAGCGGCTTTGACGGACGTCGGGTTTGGTGTTGCAAATAGCACTTTCATGATTGGCAAAAGTCTACGGTGATCTTGTGCTGCACCGGATAAGTTCCCGCTTTGGAATTTTTCGATCATTGTTTGCATTTCGTTTCCGATAATATGGGAAGCAACAGAAATAACGCCTGTTCCGCCAATTGACAAGACAGGTAATGTCAATCCATCATCACCGGTATATAAAGAGAAGTCTTCCGGTGTATTTTCTATGATTTCCGCCATATCATCGAGACATCCGCTCGCTTCTTTGATCGCTACGATATTATGGATCGCAGATAGACGTACTACTGTATCCACGTCTAAATTGACAACACTGCGCCCTGGAATGTTATATAGGATAATCGGCAATGTTGTAGACTCTGCAATCGCCTTGAAATGCTGATACATGCCTTCTTGTGAAGGCTTGTTATAGTAAGGTGTAACAAGCATAATGCCATCCACGCCAGCGTTTTCCGCTTCTTTTGTTAACTGGATGGAAGCTCTTGTGTTGTAAGAGCCTGTACCTGCAATAACCGGTACTCGCCCATTCACAACATTCACTGTAAATTTAAATAGTTGGACTTTTTCTAGTTCTGTTAATGTTGGGGATTCCCCAGTTGTACCAGATACTACTAATCCATCTGTTCCATTCGCAATTAGATAGTTGATTAAGTTTTCAGTTGCTTTCCAGTCAATTTCGCCGAAAGCGTCAAAAGGAGTAACCATAGCGGTTAAAATTTTTCCAAAATTCATTTCTTCTCCACATCCTTATCATTTTTGGCTAATTCTAAGAAATAGAGGGAGAAGGGCGTTGGGTGGTAAACGCAAAAAAGCAACAATGAGGACTCATTGTTGCGTAGAAATAAGTTTCATTTCCATGCGTAAGATAGCCCTCCATATAGAAACCTATATGACAATTCTGCATTTCTTCAATGCAGAACCAGCTTTTGAGACTATGAGGATCTCCAAAGCTTCGGCAAATTCCCCTTTCCACAATCATCCCCGGATCTCATCATCCTCAAACTGTGTACTGATGGTTTTTGCGCCTCTATCCTTACTTCAAAAGTTATTGAAATAAGTGAATTTTTCGTTAAATAAAATAATACCGTTTTCCAGATGGGATTGCAATACCTTTGCCTCAAGTTTTACAAATGAGTAATAAAGTGCGAGGTAAATTGAGACATTGAAGGAATCATTAGCAATGTATGAATGATGCCTTTTGGTCCATTCTAATTGAAAACAAGGAGGTGTAAAAAATGGCTTCTAATAGAAATTCAAATAAACTTTTATTCCCGGGTGCCGAAGCAGCGATGAATCAAATGAAATATGAAATCGCTCAAGAATTTGGCGTCAATCTTGGACCGGATGCAGTATCACGTGCCAATGGTTCAGTTGGCGGCGAAATTACAAAACGCCTTGTTCAAATGGCTGAGGCCCAACTTAGAGGGCGTTCCGAACAGTAAATTAAACGTGGCTAAAGGCTGAGACAAAATATTTTGTGTCAGCCTTTACTTTTTATACATAAAAGCTTGAAGGGATTTTATTAAATTTTTGCGGATTATAACTGGAAATTTGCCGAATTGCCCGAGGATGTAAAGGTGGTCTTTGAAACATCCAAAAAAGCGGCGGACTACATTCCTGAAGAAAGCAGCATCAGATATATCGGTGATGGTACAGATGGCTTTGGAAAATATTCGCTGAAATAAGAACCATTATTACTCTGCATAAGTCTTCACTTATGTGGGGTTTTTTTAATTAGATAATGAAAAAAAGGGCTGCCGAAACAGCCCCTACTTATTTGATCTAAAAGAAATAGCCGAAGTACAAAATATACAAAATGATTTTACGCCGGAAAAAAGAAATCTCGAAATGGAAGCAACACTTCTAAGTACATAGAGCCGAACTGGTTTATAGACCATTGCAATAACGATTAAAAGAAGAAAATAAAAAGAAGCTGATGTCACATTAGGCTGAATATGGATGGAGTCCAACAAAGCAACCGCCATCGAAAAACTAAATATTCCCAGAAGGAGAAACTGAGTCATTTTTCTTTCCTTTAGTTTTCTTTGTTCTCTTTGCATTTTCTCGTCATCCCTTTAAAGAATTTTTATCAATTATCATTTTTCCCTTGAAGACTGAATTTTATACAATGAGAATATTTATTAAATCGGCATCAAAAAACCATACTATATATTGAGGTGAAGAAAGTGTATAAATTATTAAGCCATAATGATTTAGATGGAGTAGGTTGCGGTATTTTAGCAAAATTAGCTTTTGGATCAGAGATTAAGGTGCGGTACAATTCAATCTCTTCATTAAATCGGGAAATTGGATTTTATTTGGAAAAGGATGATCCTTCTACATTTTTATTCATCACGGACTTATCCCCGAATGAAGAAAATGAAAAAAACTTAAATGAGCATTATCAGGACCATCCCAACATCCAGTTAATTGACCATCATAAAACAGCGCTGCATCTTAATGATTATGAATGGGGATTTGTAAAAGTTGAAGGAGTGGAAGGCAAACTGGAATCGGCCACTTCATTATTTTATGAATACTTGGTGGAAAATGACTTTCTGGAAACAAAGGATGCAATTTCGGAATTTGTTGAATTGGTAAGGCAATACGATACGTGGGAATGGGAAAAGAACAATAATCACAAGGCACATTCCCTTAATTCGCTCTTCTTCCTGGTGTCGATTGATGAATTCGAAGAGATGATGCTGGAGCGTCTTTCACAAAGCAGCCATTTTGACTTTGATGAATTCGAGAAAAGATTGCTTCATATGGAGGACGATAAAATTGAACGGTATATACGCCGCAAGAAACGGGAAATTGTACAAGCCAAAATCGGTGAGTATTATGCCGGGGTAGTGTATGCAGAATCCTATCATTCGGAACTTGGCAATGAATTGGGAAAGGAATTTTCCCATCTCGATTATATTGCCATCTTAAATATGGGTGGAAAACGGATATCCTACCGGACGATTCATGATGATGTGGATGTTTCGGAAATTGCAGGAACTTATGGCGGTGGGGGACATCAAAAAGCCTCAGGCAGCTCCCTGAGCGAGGAAGCATACAATCACTATGTGCTGGATACCTTCCATCTTGAACCATTGCGGGAAGATGCCAAAAGAAATCGCTACAATTTGAAGGAATCGGATTTTGGCACGATCTATAAAAATAAAAGTGATGATCTATTCCTCGTTTATCCCGAAGAGGAAAAGTGGGTCATTGAAAAAAACAAGAACCGATTAGATGAGCAATTTGCAAGTTTTGAGGAAAGCGAAAAGTTTCTTAAACGCCAATACGAGGCGTGGCTGGTAAAAGATGATATGTTTGTCGAGTACTTGATCAAGGAAATAAATCGATTGTCTTCAAACTAATTGTGCATCTCTCATTATACGCCATGCTAAGCATAAAACTGCCTTTCATTTCCTAATTCTTGTATGATTAAAACGTTAATGTGAAGTTTAGGAAGCGGAGTGAAGCATATGGAAATCGGTCTTACAACCTTTGTAGAAACGACACCGGATGTCAAAACCGGAAAAGTCATTAGTCATGCAGAAAGAATTCGTGAAGTTGTGGAAGAAATTGTTTTGGCGGATGAGGTCGGATTGGATGTTTATGGAGTGGGGGAACACCACCGCAAGGATTATGCTTGTTCTGCGCCCGCTGTATTGCTTGCGGCAGCGGCAGCGCGAACAAAACAAATCCGTTTAACAAGCGCGGTTACTGTACTGTCATCCGATGACCCTGTACGAGTATTTCAGGAGTTTGCAACAGTCGATGCCATTTCGAATGGCCGTGCAGAGATTATGGCAGGCCGAGGTTCTTTCATCGAATCTTTCCCGTTATTTGGCTATGATTTAAAAGATTATGATGAATTATATGAAGAAAAACTGGACTTATTATTGCAGCTAACCAAAAACGAGATCATTAATTGGAAAGGAAAGCACCGGGCAGATATTCCGAACCGTGGAATCTACCCTCGTCCGGTTCAAGATCCGATGCCTGTTTGGATTGCAAGCGGCGGGACTCCGCAATCCGTGGCACGTGCCGGGTTCCTTGGATTGCCGTTAGTACTGGCCATCATCGGTGGAAGTCCATTGAAATTTTCGGCCCTTGTTAAACTCTATTATCGAGCTGCTGAAGAAGCAGGACATGATTTATCGAAGTTAACGGTAGCGTCACACTCACACGGTTTTGTTGCTGAAACAACAGAAGAGGCGATCGAGAAATTCTTCCCTTCCACACAATATGCAATGAATGTACTGGGCAGGGAGCGTGGATGGGGTTCCTATACGCGTGAATCGTTTGATTATGCTAGAAGTTTGGAAGGAGCCCTTTATACGGGGGATGTTCAAACAGTTGCAGAGAAGATTATTTTGCTGCGCAAAAAAGTGGGCATTACTCGTTTTATGCTGCATTGCCCGGTTGGATCCATGCCGCATGAAGATGTAATGAAATCCATCGAACTTTTGGGTAAAGAAGTGGCGCCGATTGTGCGCGAAGAAATCAATCGTTGGGAAGCTGCAGGCGAACCGCAGGAATAAGAGAAAAAGCCGCTACAAGGGGTTGCAATCCTTATAGCGGCTTTTTCTGTATGTCCAGCTCCAGCGCCTAGCCCCTGTAGGTCGTTGCGCTTCCGCTTTTTTATTTCGTGTCCTTGATTCTTGGTTTTCTTCTCTGGACTTCAAGTTCTTTGTCCAAGCCTTTCAACAGGGAGTAACATATAAATAACATGATGATGGCAAAAGGAAATGCCGCTGCAATGGAAGCGGTTTGCAGCACTTCCAATCCCCCGGATAGAAGAAGTACAGCCGCTACCGCTGATTGGATAATTCCCCATGTCATTTTTATTTTATTTGAAGGGTTCAAAGTTCCGCCTTCACTGAGCATGCCCAACACAAAGGTTGCAGTATCCGCTACGGTGATGTAGTAAATGGCGACAAGAGCAAATCCCAGAATGCTTAAAATACTGCCGAATGGCAATTGTTCAAAGAAGGTGAAAATCGCCAAGGAAACATTATCTGTTATAAATTTAGCAAGCTCATGATTGTCTGCATGGACAACCATTTCAAGAGCGGAACCCCCAAAAATGGACATCCACAGACAGGTACCCAGAGTTGGAACAATCAGAACGCCAATTACGAATTCTTTTACGGTCCGCCCCCTTGAAATGCGGGCAATAAACATTCCGACAAATGGGGCCCAAGCGATCCACCATGCCCAGTAAAATAATGTCCAGGCAGCAATCCATTCCCCTTCGCCAAAGGGTCTTAATCGCAAGCTCATTTGTATAAAATTATTTAAATATAAACCGGTTGTATTAAAAAATAATTTAATTATGGTAATGGTAGGTCCAATGATCAAAACCAATAGTAAAATGGCAAAGGAGATAATCATGGCGCTGTTCGATAAATATTGAATTCCTTTTTCAAGACCCGAATTGACAGATACAAGATAGATAACTGTTGCCACAGCAATGACGATGAGTTGTACAGTTAAGGTATCGGGCGAATCAAAAATGGCGCTCATGCCGGCAGTGACTTGCAGGGCGCCTAGCCCCAGAGAAGTTGCTATGCCAAATACTGTCGCAAAGACCGAGAGAATATCAATCGCCTTGCCAATGGGACCGTAGATTCGATCGCCCAAAAGCGGATAAAATACGGAACTGATGGCAGCGGGGAACTTTCGGTTGTACTGGAAATAGGCAAGTGCCAGCCCAATCACGGTATAAATTGCCCAAGGGTGAAGACCCCAATGAAAAAAGGTATATTGCATGGCGGTATTTGCCGCTTCGATGGTATAAGCTTCTCCATATGGAGGGGTTGTAAAATGTGTCACTGGTTCAGCAACGCCCCAGTAGACAATACCGATACCCATTCCCGCCCCAAACAGCATGGCTAGCCAAGAACCGGTATTAAAGTCGGGACGATCTGTTGCTTTGCCCAATCGGATATGCCCGTATTTTGAAAATAACAAATAAAAGGAGAATATTACCAGAAAAAGGGTGACACCAATATATACCCAGCCCAGATAATCTATGGAGGCATTATAAATAATATTTGTCACGTTCGTTAAATTCTCTGTAAAGAAGGCTCCCCAAGCGATAAATATTAAAGTTAATAATAAGGAAATAATAAAAACGCTATTCTCTTTCAATTTTTTGACATTCAATGAAGACCCTCCGATTTTGCGCATAATTTTATTGATCCGCTAGGTTGTATTGAAAAAGCCATTTTTCTGCATCCATTAATTCATTTTGATGTACTTGGAGACCGTTTCCAAGGTAGACAGTTGTCCCATGAACGGCAACGACCATTGTTTCCAAAGGAGAATTTTGATCGTTTTTCTGATAGACGTCCCCAATTGCGGGAAGAAGATCGCTGAATAATGCATCTGTTTCAGAATCGGCATCCTGTTCAGCCCAATGCTCCATATTTTTATATTGAATGGGATTACTATAATCATGGCTGCCTGGGACCATTAACAAATACTCATTATGAAGAATCCCGTTCGCTTCATTGGTAATGACCCCTTTGCTCTCAACCTTTTCAACCACTTCTATAGAATTCAATGAATAATGATCCAAGATATCAGGGTTTGGATTTGTGATTAGGATATAGTCTCCAACCTCTGCTTTTCTGTCCTTGGATAACGTAAAAATTTTCTTATTAAAAATAAAACTATCTGTTTCTTTAGGCTGGTATCGCTCGATTTCCGGTGCGCTTGCCAATACTTGAGTCAGATCACGAAGCCGAATCAAATGAACCGATTTCTTGAACATCGGCTTGACCGCATATACTTTATGTAATTCATTTTGATAATAAACAAACTGTCCCTTTCTAACTTGAAATAGTTTCACGGGGCAACACTCCTCATCTTTTTGAACAAACGAATTTTATTTAGCATGTTCAGATTTGATGGAAATATAATCATTCTTTTCAATTAACTTTTTTATGCTTGGCGCTGAAGTCATGAGAAAAGGCTACGCCTCGAGACTTAGAAAAAATTACAGTCAAGGTACGTTTCTTTCCATATATTCAGCAGTTATCATGAAGGTAATATGATGAAAAGGAGCAAGGTTGAATTGGAAAACAAAAAGGTATTTATTTGGGTGACCCTTATTGCAATCGTTGCTGTGCTGATATTTAATTTTTATAAAAATGGGAAAAAAGAAGACCTAACAATCGCTCAAGACTTTTCTAATGTAGAAGTCGAAAGCGATACGGCCAATATCCTGATCATGCCTGCGGATGGAGAAGAAGCGGAGATCGAGTTGGACAATAAACGATATACAGCCGATGTAAAAATGCAGGGAGATACGTTGAAAATTGATGTGGAAAGCAAGTGGTTTAAATGGTTTACTTCGAATTTCTTCTCCAAAAATGCAACTGTTAGTATACGATTGCCAAATAAAGAATACAGTACGATAAAAGCGGAAACGGACAATGGAACAATGAAAGCAACCGGAATCAAAGTTGGAAATTTTATTGGTGAAACAGACAATGGGGAAGTAATCATTGAAGACATGGCAAGCCGAGAAATTTTCGCTAAATCTGATAACGGAAATCTAGTGATTGACGAGAGTTCCGGTACAATTAAAGGTGAAACATCCAATGGCAATCTAGTGATTACAACGGAAAATCTTGACCGGCCGATGGAGTTGGATACTGACAATGGGGAAATTTATATAAAAACAACTGATAAACCGAAGAATGCCAAGATTAATGTGGACACCGATAACGGATTTGTGAACGTTTTTGGCCAGTTCAACAGTGAGACAGTATTTGGAAAAGGCGAAAATGTCATAAAGCTAACTTCCAACAACGGCAGCATCATTGTAGAATAAGAGTATAATCAGGGCTCAAAAACGTAAACTTTGAGCCTCTTTTTGTCTTTTTGATTTCGCAAAAGAATACAAGGACAATGGTGGTGCGGCTTTAATCGTTTTCCCCTGTTAATGAAAAGAGATGAAAGATAAGGATGAGAAAATGAAGGAAGTAATCAAAACCGATGAATGTTATCGGCAAGAAGAGAAAGAAGCCAGGCAGTATTTCCAATTCCTGCATACGCAGGTAGACAACAAGAGTTATATCCCCAAGTTAGTAGAGGATTTTCAAATGTGGAAAATCAAGCATATTCATCATCCAACCTTTTTTGCTTATTTAACCCCAAAACGAAAAAAACCGAATTCAAAAGAAATATCCCATTATATAAAATGGCTGAACTATACAAATAAGCTGGAAGATTATCTAGATCGCAGCATTTCGTATCTATATTTGCGTGATCTAGGGAAAACGCTGGATCATCCCCAAACACAATCCAAAATCAATCAAACAGTCTCCTCCTTGAAAGAGCGCTTGCTGGAATCGACAAAGCATGAAACCGATGATTTGTTTAGCCTGGAATGGCTGATTCAAAAGGCCAAAGAAGAAAATATTGTGTTAACCGTAGATTGGCTTTGGGATAAATTGAAAATGGTTTCCTCCAATATCCCCGAAGAATTGGATGCGGTAAATGCCCAAAGAAAGCTAATTAAAATTATTGCAGGTGTCTTGATGCACACCTTTGATGAATTCGATGAAAACACGTCGCAAACGGAGCGCACGGAAAAACTCGATCTAGCCATACGTTTGGGCTATTGTTATGGTTTAACATATCCCTTTGTTGACGATCTGCTTGATGCGAACTTATTAACCGAAAGAGAAAAGGAAAACTATTCGCGGTTAATTCGCGATGCACTCCTTACGGGAACAGTGCCGCCGCTTGGGAATGGGTGGCGGAAAGAAACGCTTCCGTTCATGCAATTTATTCACGGAGAGCTAAAGGAAGCTTTTGAATTTATTCAATCTCATCAAACAACGAAAAAGTTTTTTGAACAGGCATTTGTATTTTTTCACTCACAAGAATTGGACCGGCAAAAAGAGTTATCGAATGCCGCGTATACCAATGAAGAACTTTACGTTCCGATTATCTTAAAATCCTCCTCTTCAAGGCTGGTTGCCCGCTCGGTTCTCCAGGACACGGATGAAAAATTTGAAAAACTTACTTTCTTATACGGCATATACAATCAATTGGCGGACGATTTTGCAGATATGTTCGATGATTTGGAAATGGGTTCCGTCACGCCCTATACGTATTTTATGGAGCATGCAGGCGTACGGGAAGATCTGATCAATCCCTTTGAAATGTATTGGGCTGTAATCGCTAACTTGATTCATCATGTCTACCATTCGGATGATCGTACACGGGAGGTTATCTTGAACCGGGCGATCAATGGGCTAAAGCGCTTCAAGGAAAAGCATGGACGCCAAAAATATGATGAAGTGATGAAGCGGTTTGCTTCCGGATTTCCGGAGTTCAACGAAGTATTGCAAAAGATGGTGGAAAAAGGGGATGATGTCGACTTTCTCGATAAGCTGCTGCGTGACGGGATGGTTGAACACCTAAAAAAACAAAGTGAGGAAAAAGAAGCATTTAAAGAAACAATAGAAAATGTAAAGAAAAGGGTCAATGACGTTCTATTAATAGCAGCTGATGAAGTCTCAATGTTTCGAAACGACCTTGTATTGGAAGCGGCAAATTATAGCTTAAGCAGTGGCGGGAAAAGGTTGAGACCGGTGATTGCATGGTTTGTCGGAGTGGAACTGTATGGTTTAAAAGAAGATTCGCTCATTCCTCTGCTGAAATCATTGGAGTATATGCATACCGCTTCTCTTGTGTTTGATGATTTGCCATCCCAGGATAACGCCTCCTATCGAAGGGGCCGCCCTACTGTCCATGAAATGTATAATGAGGCAGTTGCAGAATTAAGCGGTCTGTTCCTGACACAGAAGGCGATGGAACAACAAACGTTGCTGAATGAATTTGATGCAAAAACAATCCTTCAAATGGTTCAATACTCATCACAAGTAACAGCCAGCATGTGCAAGGGGCAAGTGATGGATTTAGAATCAAAGGGGAGAAGACTCTCGAAGGAAGAGCTGGAGATGATGTGCTTCTACAAAACCGGGTTAGGTTTCGAAGCCGCCCTGTTGATGCCGGCCATTTTGGCGAAGGCGGACGAAAGTGAGAGGCAGGCATTAAAAACGTTTTCCCGCCATGCCGGAATTGCCTTTCAGATAAAGGACGATTTGCTTGATTATGATGGGGAATCCACAAAACTAGGCAAAGCAATAAGAATCGATCATGACAATCAAAGTTCGACGTTTGTAACGGCTTTGGGAGTTGACAAGGCAAAAGAAGAACTTTGGGAACACTATAGTTTAGCTTTGGAAGCGTTAAAAGAAATTCCGCACAATGTGAAGTTTTTAAAGCAAATGTTGAACTATATCGTGAACCGCGATCGGTGATTCTTGAATGATATACCCATGTAGAAATCCCGTGGAAATCACGGGGTTTCTTGAGCGCTAGGAAGTTGAAGTAAAGGACTTTCAAATGGAAACTGTACTGAGGAAAAGTCGTTCTCGAGTGATGGTTTTCCTTCTTCTATAAGGCACGAAATGCTCTAAGTACCCTTGGACGTTGAATTTAGTTCAATAAAGGCAAATAGAAACTTCCTATATGCCCGGTGAAAGTGAAATTGCATCAAAAAGGGTTCATAGATACCTTCTATGTTCCCATGGAAACAGAAATCCTATCAAAAGGGGAACATAGACAATCTCTATGTTCCCCTTAATCCCAAAGTTCCTTTTAAAAAGGAATTTACATATGTTTAATCATTTCTAAGTATTTATTGCAACGCTTTCGTTTTGGGGGGAGCTTGTCTGACTGCATGATGTTTTCCATATACATTGACAAGCAGTACACTGGAAATTGCGATCATTCCACCAATGATGGAAAGTGAAGCAGGAAGTTCTTTTAACCAAACCCAGGCAACGAGTATAGCAATAACAGGCTCCAGATAAAGGATGCTGGAGATGGAACTTGCATTGGCTTGGGATAAGGCATATGCCCAAGTTAAGTATGCTATGGCAGTTGGAAAAATAGCGATGTACAAAACCGTGATATTGACACTAACGGGTACTGTTTCGATTGTCTCAAGTAATCCGGGAGCAAAAAATAGAAATGGAATTGTCCCTGCCCATGTAAAATAAGCGGTTAATTCAATTGCCGAATACTTTTTAAATAATGGCTTTTGGTAAACAAAGAAAATAGATGTTGCAATGGCAGCCAAAAGTGTTAAAAATACACCTGGTGCCACACCAAAAGAGGCATTTCCCGAACCGATTGCAATGAAACAAATCCCAATAAAACCGCATCCCAGCCCCATCCAGCCCAGTCTGCTTAACCGCTCTTTTAAAATCAAGACGGCGAAAATGGTTGTGAAAATAGGCCCTGAGCCGATTAACATACCGGCCGTACCTGCAGAAATCGTTAATTGTCCAGATGTTGCACAGATATGGTAGCCACTAATCCCGATCCAGCCAAGAACGGCTATTTTCCAAAAATCTTTTTTCTCGGGCAGGCGAAAATTCATCCCTGGAATAAAAGCAAGGATTCCAAATAAAACAGAGGCAATCAAAAAACGAAGCAATAATAAATGTCCAGCAGAATAGCCGCCTTTTAAACTATAGCCGATTGCCGCGAATGTTGAACCCCAAATCAATACGGTAAAAAGCCCTAACATTAAAGCCTTTGGATTCATGAATGTTCACCAGTCTTTCTACGAATAATCAACAGAAATTATCTTCTCATGATACCTGATTAGTTAGCAAGCAAAAGTTAGGGAGTTCCCCACGATAAACCCCATCCTTGGGGTGAAAGGATGGGGGAAGTATTAGCAATCAATAGGTAAGCAAACATCCACTGATGTACCTTTATTCAACTGGCTAGAAATATTAATAGTACCGCCGTGTTGTTCGATGATTCTAAAGCATACCATTAAACCTAATCCCGTTCCATGTTCTTTTGTTGTATAGAATGGTTCTCCAAGTTTAGGGATTCTCTCCTCTTCTATCCCAATTCCTTCATCTGAAATTTGAATAATAACCATTTGGTTATTAACTTTCTTAGCCTTTACAATAATTTCACCACCATTTGGCATAGCTTCAATCGCGTTTTTTATAAGATTTATGAATACTTGTTTTAACTGATTTTGCTCACAGTTGATAAACGGTATATTTGAATCATATTCTGAAATGATTTGTATACGGTTTAATCTGGCCTGGGGTTCAAGAATTGATGTGATATTATTTAGAATAAGTTTTATATCTTGGGATTCATATTTTATTGCTTGCGGTTTTGAAAGAATCAGGAATTCACTGACAATCAGGTTAATTCGGTCTATTTCAGATAACAAAATATCTGCATAATTTTTATCAATATCTGTTGCAAGTAATTGAATATAACCTTTAAGGGTTGTTAATGGATTTCGAATCTCATGAGCCACTCCCGCGGCTAGTAGGCCTACAGCCGCTAACTTATCCGACCTTCTTATTCTTTCTTCCGCTAATATAGAATCAGTGATATCCTTTGTAATTTGATATATTCCAATACATTGACGATCAATGATGATTGGTATCATTTTTAACTCAATGACTCGGTTGCTTCCATCTTTATGAATCATTGATAGGGTAGATTCCTGCCATTCTCCCTGGCTTGCACGCTTAAAATGCTCACTGTATAGATCTTGGTCTTCTGGAGCGATAATGGATGCCCACTCCTTTTGCTGGAGCTCTGTACTTGTATAACCAAGTATATTCTCTGCAGCTGGATTTGCCTCTATAAATTTTCTGTCTAAATCGAAGGTAAAAATAGGGTCGGAATTATGTACAAATAAAGACTTAAACCGTTGCTCGCTTTCTTCTAAACGTTTCTCTAATAGTTGTCGATTCTGTTCCTGGCTGCGAGTGAGTAATTCCTCTACTTTTTTACGTTGATTGATATCAATATCAATCCCATTTATTTTTATAAGATTTCCGTCCAAGTCAGAAATAGGTGTAATGCGTTTTTGAATCCACTTTAATTGACCATTTGGCAGCAGAATTCGGTACTCTGCTTTACATTCTTCTCCTTTTATTAACTCTTGCTCTAATTTGTTTACAATTTTCATATCTTCGGGGAACACGACTTTTTTCCAGAATTCTTTGTTTTCTTTAAACTCAATAGGTGAATACCCATAGACATCACTAATTTTTGATGAAACCATCAATCTTTTAGAACCGAAATCAAAAGAGTAGATTGCAGCATCTACATTGTTGAAAAGATCATTTAATTCCTTATCTTTTTTCTGTGCTTCCTGAGCGTAATATTTAGCTTTATCATACTGTAATCCGGTCCACCATACGGGATAAACCATTATTGCAGAAATTATGTATTCAAATATAGGTACGTACCCCAGTTCAATATAATCAAAAGTTTTAAAAGCGGCCGTTACAACTATATAAATCAACATCATAATTATTCTACCTGTATATTTCATCATTAATCTCCTTCTAAAAACCCATTGCAATAAATATTGCATTCTTTAACGTATAACGAACTGATTTTATCAGGAATAGCTCAGAAAAAATAGGTATATTAGTATAATTTAAAATTAAATTGTTTGTTTTTGGTATGAATTCGTGCTTAAGTTTTCTTAATTTTTCTCAACCGGGTACGATTCTTGAAATTGAATTAAAAATAGAATAGAGCCGCCAATCTTATTAATAATGTGGTTTTATTTTAATTCAGCATTAATTTTCTGCAATGAAAACACGAAAAGACGATGCCAAAATAGGTATCGTCTTATATATAAGGTTAATTTTATTTTCTGGAGAAAATCTAAATACATTATATTTTAGTTTTACTATATTTTCGGAAAATCCCCAAACTGCTACAGAGTAAAGCTATATTCACGTGATTATCTCAACCCATTGTGTAAAACTGAAACAACTTTGCTTATCATAATCTTTCATTGGGAGAAATCTTAATAGAACATCTTTTTGCCTTGTTCATCTTTCAATATTTCAACAGCTTCTCTGAAACGTAGAGAATGGATTACTTCACGCTCGCGCAGGAATTTCAGTCCATCATTTAAATCCGGGTCATCCGATAAATCAATGAGCCACTGGTAAGTTGCACGGGCTTTCTCCTCGGCAGCAATGTCCTCATAAAGGTCCGCTATCGGATCGCCTTTTGCCTGAATGTAAGCTGCCGTCCAAGGAACGCCGGAAGCATTATGATAAAACAGTGCGTTATCATGAACGGAATAATGATCGCCAAGACCTGCTGCTTTCATCTGATCTGCACTGGCATCTTTTGTGAGTTTATAAATCATTGTTGCAATCATCTCAAGGTGAGAAAACTCCTCCATTGCGATATCGTTCAATAGACCAATTACCTTATCGGGAATCGAGTAGCGTTGGTTCATATAGCGAAGTGCAGCCGCCAATTCACCATCCGCACCGCCATATTGCTCTATTAGAAATTTCGCAAGCATCGGGTTGCATGTACTTACTCTAACGGGATATTGAAGTTTCTTTTCATAATAAAACATCCCTTTATTTTCTCCCCTCACATTCGTTTGATATAAGGATGAACAGAACCCACTTCTTTTTGATGTCCAGCTTTGAACGCTAGCCCCTCGACAACTTCGGATCCGCCTGGAAGCACAGAGCGTCTTTTTGTCGGTTCCACAAAGCGTTGTTGCCGGCCAACGCTTGAGGCTCACACGATGTGAGTCATGTCGGCGATGCAACACGACGTTGCGTTTTCGCCGACGCGGAGCTAAACGGAAAGTGAAGTCAGCCTAAGAACGACACGTCCTGTGTCAACGGCTGACTGACCTACATTGTGTAGGCCCCCGCTTTTCTATTGTCTAGCTCCGAACGCCAGCTCCTCGATCGTTTCGACTCCTCCCACGAAGGCAAAAAGCGCCTTCTCGTCGGAGCCTCCGCCGCACATGGATGTGCAAGTGCCGACAATGTACCTGTCGCTGCCGCTTTCGGTACAGTTAAAACACGTGCTGCTGTCGCTTCGCTATCGCGCAAAAAACATCTGCCACAGGACGTGGCGTTGTTGTCGGCCAACGCTTGAGGCTCACACGATGTGAGTCATGTCGGCGATGCAACATGACGTTGCGTTTTCGCTGACGCGGAGCTAAACGGAAAGTGAAGTTAGCCTAAGAACGACACGTCCTGTGTCAACGGCTGACTGACCTACATCCTGTAGGCCCCCGCTTTTCTATTGTCTAGCTGCGTGGGCTAGCTCCTCGACAACTTCGGTGCCGCCTGCAAGGGCAAAGAGCGCCCTTTTGTCAGCCCCTCCAGTTGTGGTCGGAGCTAAGCGAGCCCACTCCGCTTTTCAGACTTGCCATGGCCATGGGGAGNTGACGTTGCGTTTTCGCTGACGCGGAGCTAAACGGAAAGTGAAGTTAGCCTAAGAACGACACGTCCTGTGTCAACGGCTGACTGACCTACATCCTGTAGGCCCCCGCTTTTCTATTGTCTAGCTGCGTGGGCTAGCTCCTCGACAACTTCGGTGCCGCCTGCAAGGGCAAAGAGCGCCCTTTTGTCAGCCCCTCCAGTTGTGGTCGGAGCTAAGCGAGCCCACTCCGCTTTTCAGACTTGCCATGGCCATGGGGAGTCGTCGATGTCCCATGGGTAGTTCGAGTAACTTCGTCCAAAATTCATGAGTGGGTGGAATTTCTTTTCAAATTCTACTTTCAGCTGCATGCTTAATTGGGCGGTTTCGTTGAATTGCTTGATTGCTTCAAAATCATCGGGGTGTGTATTTAGATAGAGGTTTAGTTCCACTAATACAAAATCCAGCGCTTGAATTTCTTCGAGACATTGATAATATTCCGGCGGCATTTGTTTAGCCATGTGGATGCCCTCCTTTATGCGGATCTGGGTATGGACTATAAAGTTGCGGCCAAAGCGTCCCGTGCATTAGTGCTTCTGTGGGTGCGAATTGCTGGAGACCTGGTGGTTGGAAAGTCATGTATAGTTGTGGGGGAGTCGAGTAACTTTTTATCCGTATTGGTGGACAGGGATCGAATGGACCGACAAACGGTTTCCAATACTTAAATTGTGTAAACATAAGACCCTCCTTTCATTTTTACAACACCCAATTATATGAGGGGGTAGATAAAAATATGCGGTAAATGGTAAAAAATTGACAACTTTAAAAAGCACAACTTTTATATATGCTATGATTAGGAGAAAAAATGAAGAAAGAAGTGGATAGTAAATGATTAAAATTACCGCGGATAGTACATGCGACCTTCCTCCTGAACTGCTGGAACAGTTGAACATTACACTCATGCCTCTCCATGTTTTAATTGATGATAAAGATTATCGCGATGGTGTTGATATATCGCCAAAAGATATTTTCAGATATGTGGGGGAAGGGAAAACCTGTTCAACAGCGGCAGTAAATACATTTGAATATGAAACATTTTTTGCGGAGCTTTCTCCAAAGTTTGAAGCAATTATACATATTTGTTTAGGTTCCGAATTTTCATCATGCTATCAAAATGCAAAATTGGCCGCTGATAGTTTTGATAACATATTTATCATCAACTCTTCCAATTTATCCACAGGGAGCGGACATATGGTTTACGAGGCGGCATTATTGGCAAAAGAAGGGGTCAAACCTGTTGAAATCTGCAGCCATCTTAATTCAATCATTCCAAAGGTGGACGCGAGTTTTGTCATCGATAAAATGGACTATTTGCGCAAAGGCGGCCGATGTTCCGGTGTGGAGGCGATTGGGGCAACATTACTGAAAATAAAACCTTCTATTGAAGTGATTGAAGGTAAATTGGCAGTCGGAAAAAAATACAGAGGAAATTTTGACCGCTGTTTAACCAACTATGTTAAAGATCGATTGGAAAACAATGATAAGATCGATACAAGACGTCTATTTATAACGCATTCGGATTGCTCCGCTGAAACGGTAGCCACAATAAAGGAAGCTGTCGGTCGATACATTCAATTCGATGAAATAATCGAAACGACCGCCGGATGCACCATCTCCAGCCATTGCGGCCCCAATACTCTGGGCATTTTATACATGAGAAAAAATTAGCATAAAAAGGATTTTCACTAATTCAAAGTTTAGCGAAAGTCCTTTTGTTTTTTTGTCTTTGGCAATAAATTAAAAAATTATCTTAACAATGTTTTCGGCATCATTCGGGGACTCGCTTCATACATTGATAAAAACTCGCCCTGAATGGAGGTAAGTACTATCGATATTTTAAGCAGGGTTAGACGCTTGCGCGAAGAAGAGGATAGCCTAAAGTGGGAAGGTACGTTTGCTGAATATTTGCAGATTATCAAGGAAAGACCGGAAGTGGCTCAAACAGCTCATTCACGCGTCTATAATATGATTAAAAGTTCCGGTGTTGAAGAAAGAGATGGAAAGAAAATGTACCATTTCTTTGGTAAAGAAATATTTGGTCTTGAATCGGCCCTAGAGAGACTTGTGGAAGAATATTTCCATCCGGCAGCAAGGCGATTGGATGTACGCAAAAGAATTCTATTATTAATGGGGCCGGTTAGTGGCGGTAAATCCACGATTGTTACGTTACTTAAAAGAGGGTTGGAGCAATATTCCCGGACGGACGAAGGGGCAGTGTATGCCATCAAAGGATGTCCGATGCATGAAGATCCTCTTCATCTGATTCCACAGCATTTAAGGGAAGACTTCTATAAAGAATTTGGAATTCGCATAGAGGGAAGTTTATCGCCGTTGAATACAATGCGTCTGGAACAAGATTACGGCGGACGTATTGAAGATGTGAAGATTGAGCGGATTTTCTTTTCAGAAGACCGCCGTGTCGGCATCGGGACATTCACCCCTTCCGATCCAAAGTCGCAGGATATTGCCGATTTAACAGGAAGCATCGATTTCTCGACGATTGCCGAGTTTGGGTCGGAATCAGATCCGAGAGCTTATCGTTTTGATGGAGAGCTTAATAAAGCAAACCGGGGAATGATGGAATTCCAGGAAATGTTGAAGCTGGATGAAAAATTCCTGTGGCACCTTCTGTCGCTCACACAAGAAGGGAATTTCAAAGCAGGGCGTTTTGCGCTCATTAGTGCAGACGAGCTCATTGTTGCACATACAAACGAAACAGAATACCGCGCCTTTATTTCCAACAAGAAAAACGAAGCCCTGCATTCACGTATTATTGTCATGCCGATTCCTTATAATTTGAAGGTTAGAGAGGAAGAACGCATTTACGAAAAAATGATCAGGGAAAGTGATATGGCGCATGTTCACATTGCTCCGCATGCCTTAAGGGCAGCCGCCATTTTCTCTGTGTTAACAAGATTGGAGACACCAAAGAAACAAGGCATTGACCTTATTAAGAAAATGAAATTATATGATGGCGAAAATGTCGAGGGTTTTAATTCTGTTGATGTGCAGGACCTGAAAAATGAATACCCAAATGAAGGCATGAACGGGATTGACCCGCGTTACATCATTAACCGCATTTCGTCTGCGATCATTCGCAAGGAAGTGCCTTCCATCAATGCATTGGATGTGCTGCGTTCTTTAAAGGATGGACTGAACCAACATGCATCCATCTCGGATGAAGATCGTGAAAAGTATATGAACTACATTGCCGTGGCACGAAAAGAATATGATGAAATCGCGAAGAATGAAGTCCAAAAAGCATTCGTTTATTCTTATGAGGAATCCGCGAAACATTTAATGAATAATTATCTTGATAATGTGGAAGCGTTCTGCAATAAAAACAAGCTGCGCGACCCAATTACAGGCGAGGAAATGAATCCGGATGAAAAACTGATGCGTTCCATTGAAGAACAAATCGGTGTTTCCGAAAATGCGAAGCGGGCATTCCGCGAAGAAATACTAATCAGGCTGTCTGCATTTGCACGTAAAGGGAAGCGATTTGATTATAATTCGCATGAAAGATTACGGGAAGCAATCCAGAAAAAATTATTCGCTGATTTAAAAGACGTTGTGAAGATTACGACTTCCTCCAAAACGCCGGATGAAGCGCAGCTGAAAAAGATCAATGAAGTGGTAGCGAGATTAATCGATGAACATGGCTATGATTCCAACTCGGCCAACGAACTGTTAAGATACGTAGGAAGTTTATTAAATAGATAGTTAATAGAAGTCATATATCTGCATGAGTGTCCATAAAATTTAGGACACTCCTTTTTTTATCCACTCAAGGTGGAATTAATTTAGGAATGGCATGCAATTTGTCAGAAAATTCTCATATTATAAGAAAAGACAATTTCAAAGTAAGAAAGTTAAATTTTCTGAAGGTGTTCAGCTCCAGCGCCCAGCCCCTCGAGGTCGCTTCAGTCCCTCGGTCGAAAGCTGGAAAGATGCTTTCGATTCGGGCCCTCCAGCGCTTGTCGGGGCTAAGCAGGGCGCTTGCACTTTTCTAAACGAAATTATTGAAGATGGGTGAGGATATAATGAGTGAAAATCAGAATCGAAACTTTGTCGTCTCTCAGGAAAATTGGTCACTCCATCGCAAAGGGTACCAAGATCAACAACGACATATGGATAAAGTGAAAGATGCCATTAAAAACAATTTGCCGGATTTGATTAGTGAAGAAAGCATTATTTTGTCAAATGGGCGGGAAGTTATTAAAATACCCATACGTTCATTGGATGAATATAAAATTCGCTATAATTACGGAAAGTCAAAACATGTTGGTCAGGGACAAGGCGACAGCAAGGTTGGAGACGTTGTGGCCCGTGATGGAAAGCCGGCAAATCAAGGGCCGGGGCAAGGGAAAAAAGCAGGAGACCAGCCTGGCGAGGATTATTATGAAGCGGAAGTCAGTCTGGAAGAAGTGCAAAATCTGCTATTTAAAGAATTGGAGCTTCCCAATTTACAAAAGAAAGAAACCGCAGAAATACTGACGGAAAAAATTGAGTTCAATGATATCCGCAAAAAAGGGCTTATGGGAAATATCGATAAGAAGAGAACCATCTTGACGGCAATTAAGCGGAATGCCATGAAAGGAAAGGCACAGATTGCGCCGATTCACAATGATGATTTGCGATTCAAAACGTGGGATGAAGTAACAAAGCCTGAAACCAAAGCGGTCGTGCTGGCGATGATGGATACGAGCGGATCGATGGGGAATTTTGAGAAATTTTGTGCACGGAGCTTTTTCTTCTGGATGACGCGTTTTTTAAGAACAAAGTATAAGACGGTAGAAATCGAGTTTATCGCTCATCATACAGAAGCAAAAGTCGTGACGGAAGAAGAGTTCTTCACGAAAGGGGAGAGCGGTGGAACGATTTGCTCTTCAGCCTATTCCAAGGCGCTTGAGTTAATTGATCAAAAATATAATCCAACACGATACAATATTTATCCTGTTCATTTTTCGGATGGCGAGAATTTCTCAACTGATAATGAAAAATGCTTCCGCCTAGTCAATGAGCTAATGGACCTTTCAAGCATGTTCGGGTATGGGGAAGTAAACCCGAATAATCGTTATTCTTCGTTGATGTCTACCTTTAAGAAAATCGAAAATCCAAAGTTCCGCCACTATGTGATCAGGCAGAAGAAAGATGTTTACGAAGCGTTGAAAAGCGTTTTCCAAAAACAAGAGACACCCGTTTAAAGCAGCTTATTTTGAGAATGATTCTTATGGAAAAGGAAAGGCAAGTTTATGTGAGCAATAGGGGGATAGATAAAGCATGGAGAAGGAGCTTCATAAGGCAATCGAAGAAATTACAGAGGTGGCAGTAGGATTTGGTTTGGATTTTTTCCCGATGCATTATGAAATTTGCCCGGCTGAAATTATATATACAATTGGCGCATATGGAATGCCTACGCGGTTTTCACATTGGAGCTTTGGGAAGCAATTCAATAAAATGAAGCTCCAATATGATTTGGGGCTTAGCCAAATTTATGAATTAGTCATCAATTCAAACCCTTGCTATGCATTTTTGCTGGATACCAATTCATTAACCCAAAATAAACTAATTATTGCCCACGTGTTGGCACACTGTGACTTTTTCAAAAATAATGTACGATTTTCCAACACTAGACGTGATATGGTGGAAAGCATGACATCTACGGCAGAGCGAATTGCGAGTTACGAAAAGCTTTATGGAAAAGAAGAAGTTGAGCAATTTCTGGATGCCATCCTGGCGATTCAAGAACATATCGATCCTTCCATCGTTCGTCCGAATTTATTGGCCTATGAAGAGGAAATGGAAGAGGATGAAATAATCGTTCCTAAAACACCATACGATGATTTATGGGATATCGACAAAAAAGAAGAAAACAACTCGGCTATTCGTTACAAAAAGAAAAAATTCCCGCCAAAGCCGGAGAAGGATTTGCTTTTATTTATTGAAATGCATAGCCGGGAATTGGAAGAATGGCAACGTGATGTTTTGACGATGATGCGGGAAGAAATGCTGTACTTTTGGCCGCAGCTGGAAACGAAGATCATGAATGAAGGATGGGCTTCCTACTGGCATCAACGAATTATGAGGGAACTGAATTTAACAACGGATGAAACGATCGAGTATGCTAAATTGAACGCAGGCGTTGTTCAGCCTTCCAAGACTTCCATCAATCCGTATTATTTAGGGCTGAAAATCTTTGAAGATATTGAAAAGCGCTATGATGAACCTTCAGAAGAAATGATTCGCATGGGGGTGCAGCCAGGGTCGGGAAGAGAGAAAATTTTTGAGGTTCGCGAAATTGAATCGGATCTTTCCTTTATCCGCAATTATTTGACAAAAGAGCTGGTGGAGCAAGAAGATATGTACCTATTTGAAAAGAAAGGTACGGACTATAAAATCACCGATAAAGATTATCGAAATGTCCGCGACCAGCTTGTTTCCATGCGCGTCAATGGCGGTTTTCCTTATATCGTTGTAGAGAATGGCGATTATTTGCGAAATGGCGAGCTGTATTTAAAACATGGATTTGAGGGAATGGAATTAGATCCGCATTACCTGGAGCACGTTTTGCCATACATCTATCAACTATGGGGCCGGCCAGTCCATATCGAAACGTATGTAGAAAACAAACCGGTCCTTTATACGTATGACGGGAAACGGAATTATCGTAAAGCTTTATAGAAATTGTGGATATTTAAAAAGTTATGGGACAGAACAGGGAACGTTAGGTGAAGAGTTGTCCAATATAAAAGACTTTATCCAATAGAAAGAGAGTGCCCCAACGAACCAAGGAGGCACTCTCTTTCTGTAGTTTAATTATTTTTCAGCTCCAAGTGGATGTGGTTTAATTTACCTTCCAAATCCCCTACGCTCATCTAAATCGCAATAATGATCGGCAATATCATCGGCTTTTTCTTTGTTTTTTCGGATAGGAAAATGCCTACTTCTTTTTTGATGGCACGCTTCATACCCATAACATTTGGATCTTTAAATGGATCTATCGTTCTTTTTACAACTTCAGCAATATCTTTCAGTAATTCCTCGGATTCTTTCGCATAAACAAATCCGCGCGAAATACAGTCCGGGTCTGAGATGCGGTCGCCGTCTTCTTTGCTGATGGTCTGCACAATCACAAGCATTCCTTCTTCGGATAGTTGTTTGCGGTCGCGAAGGACAATTTCAAAAATTTCATCGTCGCCCACATGATCTACGTAAGTATCACCCGCAGATACTTTACGAGTTTGACGCGCTTCGCCATCTCGAATATCCACGACCTCTCCATTGCGGATAATAAACGTGTGGTTTCGTTCAACACCCACTGCTTCTGCAAGCATCCGGTGTATGTGAAGCATTCTGTATTCGCCATGAATCGGAATGAAATATTTTGGTTTCATCAATGTCAGCATCAGTTTTAAATCTTCCTGGTAACCATGGCCGGAAACATGCATGCCTGTAATGCTTGCTGACCCGTAAACGACATTCGCGCCTAATTCAAATAAGCGATCGACAATTTTGGATACATTCGTTTCATTTCCGGGAATTGGCGAAGCGGCAAAAATCACCGTGTCATCCGGCAGAAGTCGCACATCGCGATTGTTGTTCGTTGATATACGGGAAAGCGCGGCTAATGGTTCACCTTGGCTTCCAGTACAAAGAACAACCACTCTTTCCGGCGGATATTGTTTGACATCCCGGGACTCAATCAACAGCCAATCAGGAATGTCCACATAACCACGCTCTCTTGCTATTTTGACCACGTTTACCATACTTCTGCCCAGCAATGCGAGTTTGCGGTTGGATTGGATTGTCGCATGTACAATTTGTTGAACCCGATTGACGTTAGAAGCAAAAGTAGAAATGATGATTTTCCCGGTCGCATGAAGAAAGGCTTCTTCTATACTGGCGCCTACTTTGCTTTCGGAAGGTGTGGAGCCCGGACGTTCGGCATTCGTACTTTCCGATATAAGAGCCAGTACGCCTTCCTCGCCAATCTTCGCCATTTTATGAATATCCGCATATTGCTCGTTAACCGGAGTATAATCGAATTTAAAGTCGCCTGTATGGACCACTTTTCCTTCCGGTGTATGAAATACGATTCCCAGGCAGTCGGGAATGCTATGGCTTGTTTTGAAGAAACTCACTTTAAGTTCCCCGAAGTCCAGTTCGGATTCTGAATGTATTTCAACCAAGGTCGATTCGCGCAGGAGTTTATGTTCTTTTAACTTTAATTCAATCAAGCCAAGCGTAAATCTCGTAGCATAGATGGGGACATTTAACTTTTTTAAAAAATACGGAATTCCGCCAATATGATCTTCATGCCCATGTGTTACGACCAGCGCGCGAATTTTATGATGATTTTCTTGAAGATAAGAAACATCCGGAATAATCAAATCTATGCCCAACAATGATTCATCTGCAAACTTGGCACCGCAATCCACAATCACCAAATCATTGTTATACTCGATCACATACATGTTTTTGCCGATTTCATTAATGCCGCCCAGGGCAAAGATTGATAGTGAATTTTTTGTTTCAGACAAAGTAATCCCTCTTTTCTGCTGCATTTATATCTAAAGTATTGCTATTTGTGATTTGAAGTATACTGACCGTCAACGGATATCTATCCAACTTAAGAACGTGTTTTTTTAAAATAGGCCAATACTTTTGAAGTGAAATTTACATTAGATTTACAATGCTATAGTATGATTATTTTTGGTAATATACTTTTTCGAATGGTTCTACCCCGGCTGAAGAAAATTTAAGCTTCTCGCAAACATGCGCTTTTCTTGAGGGAACGAAAATGAAAATAATCCAAGGACTTTTGCCCCGGTTATGTACTGGCTTCACTGCAGCTCTGAACAAAAATCCCGGTAACGCATGACTAAATTGAGATGAAGCTTTCGAAAGTAAACGATAAAGGGCAATTGAATGAGGTGCTAACATATATGGTTTTCAGGAAATTCATTTTATTAGTATTGCTAGTGGGTGCTTTTTCAATACTATCGGGCTGTAAAGAGGAAGCAGATTCACTAACGATCGGTTTTATTCCCTTAAAAGAGAAGGAAGTTATGTTGGAAGAATATAAACCGATTCAAAATTACCTTGAAGAAAATCTGGATTTTCCTGTAAATATAGAAATAATGGATAATTACGCAAATTTAGTAAAAGGAATGGAAAATGAATCAATCGATATCGGCTATTTTGGGGCTTTTTCATATATTGCAGCGGAAAGCCAAATGCCTTTAACCCCTCTCATTGTGGAGGAGAGAAAAGTTACGGGGATTTATTATCAATCTTTCATTATTTCAAGAAGCGATTCGAATCTAAAAACGATTGATGATTTAAAAGGGAAGAAATTTGCGTTTGTAGATTCGGGTTCTACTTCAGGCTTTGTTCTTCCTTATGCATTATTTAAAAGCAGAAGTATAGAAATGGATAACTACTTCAGTGGTATTCATTATTCCGGTTCCCATGTTGGAGTGCTTGAGGATCTTAAAAATTCAATAGTGGATGCCGGTGCAATCAGCAGCATTCAGTATGAACAATTATTGGAAGATGGAGAAATCAGGGAAGAGGATTACACAATCATATGGGAATCGCCGGAAATCCCGGGGTCGCCTTATGTTGCCAGAAGTGAGTTGGATCAAAAATTACAAGAAAATTTCGTAGAAGCAATGTTAACGATTCATCAAGAAATTCCAGATGAACTATCACAATACGACCGTTCGCTTGAAAAATTCGTGAAGATAGAAAATAAGGATTATAACTCCATTCGAAACATTTCTACCATTTTAGGGAAAGAATATATGGTTAACTATTTTTTGCAAGATAAATGATAACATACATAAAGGTGAGTGAACTCTTTGAGGCAAAGAGGGATTAGATTCTGGGCACTGATGTCCATCATTACAATTTCGTTTATAACAACCGTTCTATTTGTTTTTTTATCGTACACTAGCATTTCCAAGAGTCTCAAGAATCAATATATCCATGAATCCGAGTCTGTCCTGCAGCAGTCAACCAATTATTTTTCTTATCAATTTTTGAATGTGGAAAATATATTGGAAAAACTAAGTGAGGAGTTAACGGTTGAATCTGATAATATTTTTGGCACTTTGCAATTTTATGAGCAGTTAATCCCCTCTTCCAGCACCATCTTTATGGGACTGGAAAACGGGAAATATTATTATAGTTCAAAACAGCTTTATCCCAAGAGTTATAAAGTGGTGGAGCAGGAGTGGTATAAAAATATCAACAAAAGCGAAGGCGTTACATGGACCAAACCTTATATGGATTATTTGACCCCGGAAATTATTATTTCAGCTTCCATGCCGATCACTCATAACGGACTTCATGGAGTTGTTGCCATTCATTTTAAAATAGACAAGATCAGCGAGATGATCAGTGAGTCAAGAATTGGCGAAGATGGACTTGTTATGCTGCTGGATGGCAATGGAACGATTTTGGCAAATAGGGATAATTATTTAATTGGGGAATCCATTATACATCCTCAACAAGAAAAATTACTGGAACAATCATTTGACCAACTTGTTCCATACAGTATCGATAACAAGGAATATTTAATTCAAACAAAGGCAATCAGTCAAAATGGCATGAGCATCCTGACGGCAATTAGTGAAGAAGAGCTTCGGAATGAATTAGTTAAAAGTCTGTTGCCGATTGTTTTAACAGGCATTCTCAGTTTGCTTATATTTGGTACAATGGCTTACGTCGGGCTTTTAAAAGTGATCAAGCCATTAAAAAAATTAATTGACTTGATGTCCTCGGTGGAACTCGGAAATTATAATGTTTATGCAAAAGAAAAAGATTATTTAGAAGTCCATCAGCTAACCAAAGGGTTCAACAGCATGATTCACGGCTTGAAAAAACGAGATCAGGAACTAAACCATACATACAATGAAATCAAGAAAACAGAGAAGCAATTGCGAGTCAAATATGAGGAACTAAAGGAAAGTGAAGAAAAAATCCAGCATTTGGCCGCATACGATTCTTTAACCGGATTATTGAACCGACGAAGCATTATGCAACTGTTGAATCAAACAATCGAAAATAATAATGGTGAGTTATATAAAGCAATTATCTTCCTGGATTTAGATAATTTTAAAACAGTCAATGATTCATTGGGCCATTCTACAGGTGATCACCTCATTGTAGAAGTGGCACAAAGATTAAATAATCTCACGGCAAAAAGAAAAGATGTTGCGAGGATCAGTGGGGATGAGTTTATTCTCATTTGCCATGATTTGCATTCTGAATCGGAAAGCGAACAAATTGCACAAGAAATTACTGCACTATTTGAAGAACCAATCATCATTGATTCCAAGCAATTGAATGTAACGGCCAGTGTGGGGGTAGCCATATACCCGTCCCATGCCACAACTACAGAGGAATTGCTGAAGATTGCCGATATGGCCATGTACCAAGCAAAACACTTTGGGAAAAATTGCTATAAAGTCTTTGATGAAACCGTTAAAAGAGAAGTCGACGAAAAAGTGGAAATTGAACTTGGCATAGGCGAGTGTTTAAGAAACAACAAGTTTGAACTCTTTTTCCAGCCGCTTTTTAATGTTCAACAAGGCAGAGTGACAAACGTGGAGGCATTGTTAAGAACAAAATCTTCGGCTTTATCGAAGTTCAATATTTTTCAAATTATCCAAACAGCCGAAATCACAGGTCAAATCCTTGAAATTGATCAATGGGTAATTCGAGAGGCGTGCCGTTCAATTCAGAGAATAAATGAACACATGGAAGATCCATTGCATATTTCGGTAAACATTTCTGCCTTGCATATTATGCAGCAAGATTTTGTGAAAAATATCAAAACCATTTTGGAAGAAACCGGTGTAGAGCCGGGATGGATTGACTTGGAAATTACCGAAACGTCGTTAATGGAAAGTTTCGATTTAAATATTGCCAAACTGTTTGAATTAAAAGAGCTGGGCATTTCCCTTCACCTTGATGATTTCGGGACAGGCTATTCCTCTCTTAATTATTTAAACAGGCTGCCAATCGACCATGTAAAAATCGATAAAAGTTTTGTCGATAAAATGCTTCAATCTGAAAAAGATAGCAAGATGGTTGAAACCATTATCGCCCTTTCCCATAACATTGGATTGCAAGTGGTTGCTGAAGGTGTGGAGCATGAAGACCAATTTGAGTTATTAGCATCATACCAGTGCGAGTTAATTCAAGGATATTATATTAGCAAGCCGGTAAATTACGAAACAATCATACGGTTTATACAAAACCAAAACATAAATCACATGTCTATTTAAGAACAATAAGAGAAAGGTTAATTCGGGATATGCCGGGTTAGCCTTTTTTTTGTATTAACAAGCTAATTTACGGAAAGCAGCAACCGCCGAAACGGAAAATTTTATCCTATAAAATCTACCAAAAGTGAATGAAAAGAGATTTTCATGAATACTATTTTATATCTGATAGAATGACTGATGAAAAAAGGAGGGGAAATCATTGTTCCAATTATTTTTATTATTATTAGAAGTTATTTATCTCTTTTTGGCTTTTAAAACAGGAAATACTCTTTTTATGGTCATTGCGGTCGGTGTAGGTGCTTGGTGGCTTTATGAATTAAACAAAGATGCGAAAGAACGAAGTGAAGCATTGTTGACTGACACGATTCAAAAAGTTGAACAACATCCCCATACTCGTTACATTATCTCTCCTGACTATTTGCGGGCATTGATGCTTGATGAAAGGTCCGGTATGCTGAGAATTTTGGAAAGAGAAGATGTGCCGGATGATTTTGAGATAAAAGAAATCGATTTTGAGGATATATATGAGATTGCAATTTTGGAAGATGGGCAACAAGTCGCCCTTACAGCAAAAGGCGGCGTTCATGGTTTGTCTTTAATAAAGGGCGGAGCAAAAATGAATATCCAGGTAGACGAATTGCAAGAAGAAGAGGAGGAAGAGGAAGAAGATGAAGTGCAAAAACTGGCACTTCAACTTCTAGTGGACGATCTTTATGAACCTTTAATAGAATATATCTTTTTGGATAATGAGCAAGCCATTCCAAAAGAATTGGATGAATATAAGGATATTTTTAAAGAATGCCATAATTGGTACCAGAAAATCAGTGTCATCATTAAACGCCATGAACGCAAAAAAGCCCAAGATATCTCGATAAAAGGCTGGACATAAAAATAAAGAAGCAAGGAAATAGAATTACAAATAATTTACAATTATTTGTAATTTTTTATTGTAGACTAGTAGGGAAACGGCTTCTAAACGAGAGCCGCATTTTGATTTATAAATGAAAAGGGGACCAACAGGTTGAAAATTAATAAATTCAATAATCTTTATCAATTAATACTTTGGCCGAATCTTTTTCCAGTAAACTGTTATATCTTTGAAGAACTACATGAATTGACACTAATAGATACAGGGATGCCAGCAAGCTTTATAGGGATTGCAAAAACAATTGAAGAACTAAATAAACCGCTTACGAATATTGTTTTAACGCACGCGCATGGCGATCATGTCGGGTCGATAATGAAATGTAAAGAGGAATTTCCGGATGCATGTGTATCGATCTCTCTTCGTGATCATCGATTATTAAAAGGGGACACATCTCTTGACGAAAATGAGCCGCAAACACCAATCAAGGGTGGTGTGCCAAAAAACTTGAATGTCGTTGCTGATCGGCTGCTCAAAGAAGGAGACAAAATTGGCTCGCTGGAAGCAGTGGAAACGCCCGGTCATACACCGGGCTCTATTTCTCTTCTTGATCGAAATACAGGTGCCTTGATTGTTGGGGATGCATTTCAAACACAAGGCAAAGTTGCCGTATGCGGACAATTGGTAATATCGTTCCCTTTTCCGGCATTCGGGACATGGAATAAGGAACTCTCGCTTGAAAGCGCAAAAAAGATTCACCAGTTATCTCCTTCATTGCTGGCTGCAGGCCATGGAAAAGTATTGACGAGTCCGGAAGAAAGCATTAAAAGGGGCATTATTGAAGCGGAAAGGAAGCTTTCGGCACAGATGACAAAGGAAGCATAGAAAATCATTCTGCTATGTATAAGACAATTCGCTAAATGTCGAATTGTCTTCTTTATATCTAGGGAACACGTAACAAATATTAATGGTGGATATTCACACCGGTACCGATTGGAATGGTTCCGGCCAATTCCTCCACGTCCTGGTTATACATGCGTATGCATCCGTGTGAAACAGCCTTGCCAATGGAACTGGGATCATTGGTTCCATGAATCCCATAGCTTTGCTTCGACAGACTCATCCACATCGTTCCGAAAGGGCCGCCCGGGTTGGGAGCTTTATTGACGATAATATAATTTCCAGTCGGGGTGTTGGTTAGCATTTTGCCTACTGCAATGGGGTATTGTTTTTCAAGGGTGTCATTGTGAAACAGCTTTAACCAGCGCCCGTTTATTGAAACTTCAATTCGATAGGGAAGCGTATTTGGGTCGGGAAACCCGGGAATTTCGATTAATTGTCCAACATGAATGGCGTTGGGGTTAATTCCGGGATTCGCTCGAATAATCCGGGCAAGCGATGTCCGGTAGTCAAGGGAAATTTGGAAGAGGGTTTCCCCTGGTTTTACGGTATGAAACAGTAAAATCAGCTCCATTCCTCGTAGTTTTTTCTAGTTTATGAGTGGAGTGTGGAAAGGGTGCTGTGAGGAAAGGGCGCCTTTAAATAAGAGTAAGAAGTGTACGGCATATTCAAGGCTGTACATAAATAATATAACCTAGGTTTGGTTTATTCGTAAAATAAATATTATTCATAAATAACATTCCTTTTTTCATAATTGAAAGGGGTTCAGCTTATCTTTTCTAAGCATTACCTCTATATTTTGAAATATTAATATTTTCAATATGCTATATAATATAAATAAGCAAATATAAAATGGAGGTAGCAATGCGTAAATATATTGGTGAAATCATGCTCTTTATAACGGCAATCATATGGGGGAGCGGCTTTGTTGTCAGCGCCATTTCCCTCGACTATTATTCGCCTTATCAAATAATGGCAGGGAGATTTTTGATTGGATTCATCGTATTGAGTCTGATTTTTCATAAAAAGTTGAAAGGATTGAACAGAGGGGTCATCAAAAAAGGATTCATATTGGGGTTCTTTCTATATTTGGCTTTTATATTGCAAACGGTCGGGCTTCAGTATACGACACCTTCCAAGAATGCCTTTTTAACTGCGGTAAATGTTGTCATCGTGCCGTTTATCGCGTATTTTGCCTATAAAAGAAAAATTGACCGTTTTGAATTGGCAGGGGCGATTCTGGCCATTGTGGGAATTGGTTTTCTGTCGCTCCAATTATCCTCGGATATCAATGTTGGGGATATTCTGACTTTGGCTTGTGCAGTTGCTTTTGCTTATCAAATCTTCTATACAGCCAAATTCGTAAAAGATGAAGATCCAATTGCTTTGACGATTGTACAAATGTTCTTTGCTAGTGTGTTTGCTTGGATTGTGGTTGTGTTCAAAGGGGAAACGCAGTTTTCTTTGCAAGTGGAAGGAGTAGCTTCCGTCATCTACTTGGCCATTTTCTCCACAACCATTGCCTACCTTTTTCAAACCATTGCACAAAAGTTTACGAATGAAACGAAAACAGCCATTATTCTTTCCACTGAATCTTTTTGGGGAATGCTATTCTCCGTCATCTTCTTAAGTGAATTGCTAACGATGCGCATGGCCATTGGCGCGATTTTAATTCTATGCGCAATTATCATTTCAGAAACAAAACTATCCTTTTTGAAAAAGAAAAGCATGGAAAAATTAATCTAGTAAAAAGGTCGTCCTGTTAACAGAGTTACAGGACGATTTTTTTTGATTAACTTCCAGCTACAGCGCCCAGCCCCTCAAGGTCGCGGTCTGCTGCTGTCGCTTCGCTTTCGCGCAAAAAACATCTGCCCTCGGTCGAAAGCTGAAAAGATGCTTTCGATTCGGGCCTTCCGCCGCACAAGGATGTGCAAGTGCCGACAATGCTGCTGTCGCTACGCTTTCGCGCAAAAAACATCTGCCACACGACGTGGCGTTTTTGTCGGCCAGCGCTTGTATCTGTCGCTGCGCTTTCGGTGCACAAAAAATCTGTACCTGCCGCTGCGCTTTCGGTACACAAAACATCTGTCGATGGCTAACCAGGGCGCTTGCGCTTTTGTTTATAAATCAATAGTTGCTTCATTTAGTTGTTTTGCCGAGTCAGCCACTTTTGAGTAATAATTCCCAATTTCCCTGATAATTTGAACAAAATTGTTCATTCCTTCATCTACGCTGGAAATTTGCTGTTCACTCTGCATGATGGAATCTAAAATAATATGAAACTTTTCTTGCGTTAAAGTCGAATTTGCCAGGCTTTTATTGACGAGGTCACTAATTCCATTTGTTGTTTGAACAGCTTGTGCTGTCAGGTTGGAAGAATGATTGGTCAAATCCGTGATTTGTTCAACCGATTGTTTTGACTGAGCAGCCAGTTTGCGTACCTCTTCCGCCACAACGGCGAAGCCTCTTCCATGACTGCCGGCTCTTGCTGCTTCAATTGAAGCATTTAATGACAAAAGGTTTGTTTGGTCTGCAATTTGCTTTACCAAAGAAACAATCTGGGTAATTTGGTCGGAAGAAACTTTCAGTTGCTCCACAATTTCATTCATGCCATTTGTTTGAAGAGCAATGGTCTCCATCTGCAACTCCAATTTTTCTACCAAATCGGTGCCTTCCTGTGCTTCTTTTTGGATGAATCTTGTTTGTTGGACGCTCGACTGAATGCCTTCATTAATCGCCAGCGATTGTTGGACAACCTGGTTGACGGAGGAATTGGTCTCTTCGGTAAGTTCCGCCAAGTTTTTGCTTAAGATTGAAATATTGTCTTTTAATTCTCCTTTTACTCTCTCATAATCCATTTCTCTTAGCCTTAAATTTTCTTTATCATATTCCTCCAACACTAATTGTGTTTCAAAACTGATAATTTTGGAGGCGACAAGGATTGCTGCTTCTTTATGTTGAGGCAGCCAAGCCATCCTATTAATGTGTTTGATCATTTCAACCAATACTTGTTGAAAAGCGCCGATATACCATTTTGGCAATAGTCCAATCTTGAAGTGAATATGAGCGACCTTTAATCGCTTTTGGATATATTCCTGATTGATATCACCTGAGAACATTTCAATAATGTGAACTTGGAGCGTTTGTTTCAAACGATTGACGGTGCTATTTTCTTGAATGATATGTTTTAAGCTTGGAACCAGCAAAATCTGCTTGTAAAATGCCTCAACGATCTCCTCGATGTGTTGTGCAATATATGGCTGCAAATTTTTTAAAAGAGCTGCATCCTCTACTTTAAATTCGATGAATTCCAATTGTTTTGAAATATCCGGATGGGATGTAACCCCATGGAAATCTAATTGTACCGAAACTGGAGCATTAAATATCATTTCTTCTTCTTTCTTTGCTTGTTTTTTTAAAAGCAACATGTTGGACTCCTTCTACTATTCAGCTTTTTCCTGATTTTTCTTGTTGATATCATTTATAGCAAAATAAAAAACGGGTGTCAAATGTTTGTATAATGTTAGAGTTTAAACGTTGTACAATTATTAAAATCCATCTATAATGAGGTAAAAGATTCCAGAAAGGGTGGATTGCCATGGATATATGTAATGCCTGCTTTTCAGGTAACCTGGATTATAGTATAAAGTTTGAAGGTGAAAAGAACTGGAGCTTTCTACCGATATTGGTTGTCTATTTAAAAAAAAGAAACCACTTGATACACTACAAAAATACAATGGTTGAGGTTAAGGAAGAAGCGATTGTTGAGCTGGTTGGCTTTTTTAAAGAAAATCTGGATTGCGAAGCCATATTCTTTAGTGTAGACAGAGTCAATTGGAAACCGATCCATCTGATTAGTCAAACCTATGAAGCACGTTGGGTGGACGATATTCTAGTAAAAAACTCAGCATTTAACTACATCCAGCCTATTGTTGATGGCTCGGAAAATGTATATGGTTATGAAATGCTGGCAAGATTTCATGATGGCAATGGAGGAGTGTTATCGCCTTTTGAGGTTTTCAATGCGGCCAAATTGCGTAGCCGCACATTCTCGCTCGATCGGCTTTGCAGATTGACGGCTGTTAAAAGTGCTGCATTTGTGTCGGGAAAAGTCTTTATTAATTTCATCCCGACTGCAATCTATTCCCCGGAGCATTGTTTGCAATCGACGGTACAGTTGGCAAATGAATTAAATATAGAACCTTCACGCTTCGTTTTTGAAGTGGTGGAAACAGAAGAAGTAGAAGATTTGGCACATCTGAAGAAAATATTGATGTATTATAAAGAGAAAGGTTTTGAATATGCCCTGGATGATGTAGGAGAAGGGTTTAGTACGGCGGAAGCATTAAAACAACTAGAACCGCACTTCATGAAATTGGATATGAAATATGTTCAAGGTGTTTCAATGGACGAACGGAAACAAGCCGTTGCCAAGGACTTTTTAAATACCGCACTTAGGGTAGGGGCTGTTCCTTTAGCGGAGGGCATAGAAAAACGCGAAGATTTCATTTGGTTGAAAAATGAAGGTTATAAACTATTCCAAGGATATTATTTCGGAAAACCTTCACCTATTCATACTCTTGAAACACGGCGAAAAATTGAGGAAATATAGGAAGGGTGAAGGAGATGCAAACTCCTCATTCTGGATTTTTTTACATCCAGCAAGTTGCAGAGATTACGGAGTTATCAAAACAATTGATAAGAAAATGGGAAGACCGTTATGAAATTATTCATCCCACGAGGCTTGACAATGGGTATCGAGTCTACAGCGAACAAGACGTGAATATCCTTTTAACAGTGAAAAGTTTAATTGAACAAGGACATACTGTTAAACAGGCAGCTACTCTTCTTAAAGATGGCATTGTCCAGCCTTTAACGGAGCAAAATGCTGCAAACGTTGATTACGCAGCCGAAACAAATCTCTATGTACGGCAATTATTGCAAAAAGGGTCGCAATGTAAAGAAGCAGAGCTGAACCAGCTTCTTCATCAAACATATCACCTGTTTGGACTGAAAGAATTCCTGAATTCAGTCATTGTTCCTTTTCTTAAAGAAGTAGGCAACCGTTGGGAAACTGGGGAGTGGAGCGAGTACCAAGAGGCGCTGTCCAGCACATTGGTTCGTGATTTCCTGGTGCAGATTCGCAGAAACTTTCAGATCAATCAAGATGCACCTTTGGTTGTCGGTGCTTGTTTGCCAAGCGAGCATCATGAAGTACCGGTTCATATTTTATTGTTGGAAGCGATGGTGCGTGGGTGGAAAACATTTTTTATCGGTTTTTCGCCTGCACCGGGTTCCATTCAGGCAATCGTGGAACGATTAAACCCAAAAAAGGTTATACTTTCAGCTTCGACTTTATTGCCATTTCAGCATTACCCAACTTTACTGGAGGAGTTGGATGAGTTTGCCCGAAAACATCCAGAGACTGAATTTTATTTGGGAGGTACAGGGTCTATGCTGTACTGCGATGACTTGGCCCCGAAGCATTTAAAATTAACCAATGATATTAATGAGGTCTTTAGGTAGAATTTCTTGTCAGTAGACTCGTGAAGATACCCACACTCAAAATAGTTACCATGGATAGCAGCAATGTGCTTGGTGAAATTAATAAACCGCCTATAAGGATTACAGCAGCATCAATGATAAAAATTACAACTCCCACATTGATGCTTGTTTGATCGGATATGAATTGGGCGAGCAAGTCTGTTCCGCCAGTGCTTGTTTCAAAGCGCAGCATAAGACCGATTCCAAGCCCCACAAATATCCCGCCAAGAACGGAGCTTAACAGAGGGTCTATTCGTACGGCAGTACGCAATGGCTTCAGTAGATCAATTACCATAGAAGAAATGAGCAACCCGTGTAAACTATTGAAAAAATAGGTTCTATATTTGAACCATGCCAATACGAAGATGGGCGCGCTTAATACAATAATCATCAGACCAATCTTCAGTTGAAATAAATAATGCAAAATCAGCGAAAGCCCAATAATTCCCCCATCCAGAATTTCATGTGGCGTTAAAAACACATTAATTCCCAAAGATAAAAGAATACTCCCAACAATAATGGCCAAACCTTTTTTAATGAATAACATATTCTTCTCCTCATAAACTGGACATGCACCATTTTATGAAGAAAATAATCGGAAAATGTACAAATGATAAAAGGGGTAGTGGCAGTTTGGCAATCAGGGTTGCTTTGAGGCCTTCATAAAAGTGATGGAAAAATTTTCGCTATCGTATAAACACCATTCCCCATGAACAACTACAGATCCAACATTAATCCAGTACTTCTTTTTAAAAAGAGGAATTTCCTTACCAAACTGAATCGTTATATTTACTTTTTTACTGTTAACGTAAAGGCCGCTGCGGTGGCTGTGTCCGAAGAAGAGCAGCGGTGTTTCGATTCCAAGAGATGGAGTGTCTACCGGTTCCCAATGGTCGTCCCATTGTATTTGATGGCCATGAATCAAAGTTGCCTCTTCAATTTGAATTCTTTCGGGCAATGCAGCAAACCGCTCAATCCCTGTCACTTTGGTAATCCGCTCCTCTTGATTGCCCTTAATGGAGGGAAATGATAATAAATCCTCAAATTCATCTGAAATGATGGCCGCATCGCTTAAGGGGGCATTTGAGAGCGTTCGTGCTTTTTTCTTCCCGATTTTGCATTCGTAAAGATCGCCCAAGCATAGTAATTGGGCATCAGGCGCAATCGTCCTAATATGATGTAAAACGGCTTTTGTATCCTTAATGTGAGAGTGTAAATCCCCAAGCAAAGCATATTTCATTATTTCACCTTCAAACGTAGTAATTATTGTCTCTTATTTTAATTGAATTTTTTCATGAAGAAAACCCTTGGGAGCTGTAAGGAAAACAACCACGCTTAAAATTATGCAAATGAAAATATTTATTTTCGCTCATAAATGTGTTTGGACTTTGGCAAGATAAAGGCATAACATTTTTGGAGGTGTTTTTGATATGCAAAACAATAACGGCAAACGTTTCACATCTGTTGGTACTGATATTGATGAAGTAAAGCGACAAAATGCACAAGGTTTTTCTGGTCAGCAATCTTTCCAAGGTACAAATCCGCAAAAGGTAAGAGAAGAAATTGCTCAAGAGGGAGGTCCAGTTGGACAATCTTTCGGTTCCCAAATGGGTGGAACATCCGGAGCTGGGAAAACATCAGCAGGGACGGATATCCAACAAGTAAGAGAAGAGATTGCGCAAGAATCAGCACCTTTTGGCCAATCTTTCTCTTCAAGCCAAATGGGCGGATCATTCGGAGCTGGTAAAACATCTGCGGGAACAGACATTCAACAAGTAAGAGAAGAAATCGCGCAAGAATCAGCGCCTTTTAGCCAATCTTTTTCTTCAAGCCAAATGGGCGGATCATTCGGAGCTGGTAAAACATCATCAGGGACGGATATCCAACAAGTAAGAGAAGAAATTGCGCAAGAATCGGCTCCATTTAGTGTTCAAAATCAACAACAAGGTTCTGCAGGAAAAACGATGGCTGGTACGGATGTAGCGGCAGTTAGACGCCAAAACCAACAAGCAGAACAAGGAAAAAGACAGTTCTAGTTGGGAGCTCTTTTAAAACGCCTCTTTTAGGGGCGTTTTTTATACTTTCCCCCAAAAGGAGGTTTTATTCATGCCAAATCATTATACGGCAGCAGGGACCAATATAGAGGAAGTAAAACGAAAAAATGCGGAATACGGTCTTTCATACAATGAGGTAAAGGCACTGCTGGCCAGTACAGGCGGTAAGAATACAAAACAATTCAGCGATACGAATGCAGAGGAAATAAAAAAACAAATTCATCCTCATTAGGTTGAAAAAATGCACTTCATGCGAAAAATGAAGTGCATTTTTAATGTGATCTTTACCGAAAAGGAATTAATATCTTGAAATCAGAGTATTTACATACTAAAATTTAGAAAAGTCAGTAGAAAAAGAAAAATGAGAAATTTAGAGGGGTATTCGATGATTATACGAGATGCATTCAAGGAAGAGTTTGAAGAGATAAGAAAATTGCGTTTGGATTCCTATCAGGAACATGCCGAAAAAATCCCTGAAGCCCATTGGAATGTATTAAAAACGTCCATTCTTTCCGATGAACAAGAACAGCAAGGGATCGAACGCATGGTTGCTGTAGATGATGGAGAAATCGTTGGAACCGTAGCGTTATTTTCTCCTGAAATTGAAGCATACAAAGGATTGGTTGAAGGTGAGCTCAATCATCCAGAGCTGCGTATGCTGGCCGTGTCGCCAAAAGCAAGGGGAAAAGGTGCAGCAAGAGCATTGATTGAGGAATGCATCAAACGCTCAAAAGACAAGGGATATAAGGCAATGGGTTTACATACATCAGACTTTATGGAGAATGCTGTAAAACTATATACAAGCCTCGGTTTTAAACGCTTGCCCCAACATGATTTTATCCCCTTGGATGATGGTATTGTGGTAAAAGCATTTTTGATTGAATTTTAAGAGGAATCCGGTAAGGGTTCCTCTTTTTAATTTTGGAGAAAAAATTCCAAATCCTTACTCTCGAAGGGTATATAATTGAATAAAAAGCAGAAGGGGAGGATTTTATTGCAAAGCCTATTAAACCGAGTGAAAGAGACTAAAAAAGTGCTGCGGAAACACCAAATTGAAACCATCTTAAATGAGTTTGATGAAGAAACGATGAACCTTGGACCAGAAAAAAGACTCATGAAATATGAACAAATGATGGAAAGCCCTTTTCGCTTTTTTAGAGGAAGCGCTTATTTGTTTTATTACGATGCGACCAAAATGCCTTTCTCGTTCCATACAGATGCCGACAAACCTACCTGGATTCAAGGCGATTTGCATATGGAAAACTTCGGCGCCTTTCAAAATGAAAATGGCGACATCGTGTATGACGTAAACGATTTTGATGAAGGTTATATTGGGTCTTATTTATATGATATTTTAAGAATGGCTGTAAGTATCGCATTGTATGGAGAAGCGCAAGGCTTCACAATCGAAGAACAAAAAAAGCGGATTCACACGTATCTTCATGCGTATCATAAACAATTAACGAGGTTCATTAACGGAAAAGATGATCCCTTTTCATTGACCTTTACTGTTGAAAACACAAAAGGTCCGGTAAAAAAAACATTAAAAAAACTTGCAAAAAGACAAAGAGACCACCTATTAAAAGATATTACCTATATTGATGAAAACGGAAAGCGCGCTTTTGCATGGTCCGAGGAAATTGAACCTGTCCAGTTGGATGAACGTACATTGCTGGAAAAATTAACGGAAAGTTATATTAATTCACTGGACGTAGAAAATCAAAAAGATCTATCTTTCTATACCATTAAAGATATTGCAAAAAAACATGGGACAGGTACAGCTTCAATAGGGCTGGACCGCTATTATATTCTGATAGAAGGCGAAAAAGAGGCGCAAGGGGTAGACGATCTTGTACTGGAAGTAAAAGAAGTAAGAACGGCTGTGCCTACCTACTTTTTGCCGTACCGCGAGAAATTCTGGGAAAAATATGAACACCAAGGAAAACGTGTTGTGGCAACGCAAAAAGCCATGCATCATTTAGAAGACCCTTATTTGGGCTATTTAACGATCGATGGCCACGAATTTTATGTCCGTGAACGTTCACCCTACAAAAAGAAAGTAAAAGCGGCTCAACTGGCAACAGTAGAAGACTTTGATGCAACAGTGGAAATAATGGGAAAAATCACGGCAAAAATTCATGCACGTGCAGATGTGGACACGGAAAGCGAGTTATTTACCCATGAAAGTGAAGAAGAAATTATTGAAGCAATCGGGAAGGATTTTCAGACTTTTGCTGCACAAATTATCTTTGCGGCGATCGGCTATAAAGAGCAAGTCAATCATGACTATGAACTTTTTTGTGAATGGGTTCAAGAGACATTCAAAAAGGCTGTTAAAAAAGGGAAATAAACCACTTTCCGCTATTTTATCCAATCGGGAATAATCCTGCTGATCTGTTGCAAACTAAACAAAAGGAGTGGTAACAGTGAATAAAGAGCAGGGTTTTGTACCAGAGTCCAAAAAAGAGTTTGTTGGTTTGCCTGTAGAAGAAAAGCCGGATATGGTAGATTCGGAAAATATAAGCCTTTTTGATTTGCATGAAGATATGCAAACAGTTGATGCCATCCCGATAGCGGAACTGAACAAGCGAGTAAAAGCGGAGGATGACGAACTGATTACGGAAGTGTTTAGAAAAGAATCGCCTGATGAGAAAAAACATAGTTAACAGTAAAGGTACGGTCGAGTGATGGATGCTTGATGGTACCTTTTACTTTTTTCTGGAATTTTCAATTTTATATGCGTTTGTGTAAAAATTTTCTATTTTATTAGGTTGAACAAGAGGGGCTCAATTGTTAAAATTAACCTATATTTTAAAACATCCACCTAGAGCGATAGTTGAAATGGTAATGGTTTGTCACTCTAAACGAATGGGGGATTTTGTATGTTCATAACTAATGTATTGGAACAACATGCAATGACTAAGCCGGAAGCGCCGGCAATTCTTTTCCAAGAAAGAGAATGGACATATCGCCAACTGTACAGCAATGCCAAAAAAATTGCCGGATACCTGCAGCAGCAAGGCTATAAAAAGGGGGACGTGGTTGCCCAGTTTATGCTAAACTCCGACTATTTTATGGCAGTTTACTATGGCATTCAATTGGCAGGTTTGACCGCTATGCCGATTAATACCAAACTGGCAGCGCCGGAAGTGGAGTATATATTCTCCCATTCACAAGCAAAGGTACTTATTTCTGATGAAAAAATTGAAAGTACAATTCAAAGTACCTCTCACATCTTCAACGAAAAAATCAACCTAGATAAAATCAAGAAAATCTTAAGTCAAGAAGCAGAGTTTACGCCTGTCCCGCTGGAAGAAAATGATACAGCAATTATTATGTATACTTCCGGAACGACCGGCAAGCCAAAGGGCGTACAGTTGACCCATCGCAATATTTTTGAGACAGCCGAAATTTGGTCGGAATCGATGAATATGACAAATAATGATCGAATGTATATCTGTACACCATTATTCCATTGTGCCGGCAGTCATGTGTTTGCTGTTCCGACTATGTACCGCGGTGGATTGATTATTATTGAAGAAGCATTTTCACCAGAACGGACCCTGAAAAATATGGGGGAAACAAAGGCGACAATCTTCTTTGGGGTTCCTGCGATGTATAACATTCTATTAAACAAACCAGAATTGAAAAATTATAGTCTGGAGCATTTAAGACTCTTTGTTTACGGCGCTGCTCCCATGCCATATGAACTGGTGAAGCGCTTAAAGGATTCTTTCCCAAAAGTAAAACTCCAGAATGCGTATGGACAGACAGAAAATTCACCTGCAGCCTCTTCTTTAACCGACCAGGATGCTATAACGAAGATTGGTTCTGTAGGAAAACCGCTGCCACGTACGGAAATCAAGCTGGTAGATGCTTTGGGAGAAGAAGTGCCGCTTGGTGAAGTCGGCGAGATTTGTGTAAAGGGCCCACAGGTAATGAAAGGCTACCTCCGCAATCCTGAAGAAACTTCCCGAACGATTCAAAATGGATGGTTGTATTCGGGGGATTTGGGCCGTTTTGATGAAGAAGGATTTTTATATATCGTAGATCGCAAAAAGGATATGATTATCCGCGGAGGAGAAAATATATATCCGATTGAAGTGGAAGAAGTGTTGTTCCAAATGCCGGAAATCCTTGAAGCAGCAGTTGTCGGGGTGCCTCATGAAGTTTATGGTGAAATGCCAAAAGCTTTCGTTGTAGTGAAAGAAGCACAAACGCTTAGCGAGGAAGATATCCTGAGATACTGTCAAACACAATTAGCCAAATATAAGGTCCCAATGGAAGTGGAGTTTTTAAGTGAATTGCCGCGAAATGCATCAGGCAAGGTGTTGAAACATACGTTAAAACCAAGGACAAGCGAGATTGCGCAAAGCTAGGGGGATGAAAATGGAGAATGTTTATATAGTGGATGGGGCAAGAACCGCCTTTACTTCTTTTGGCGGTTCATTTGCTGCAGTGGATGCGGTGGAATTGGGGACACATACTGCCATTGAGGCATTAAAAAGATCAAATGTTCAACCGGAACAAGTGGACCACTTGTTTTATGGCGGGGTTATTACGACAAGTGAAAATTCAGCCTATCTAGCGCGGCATATTGGGTTGAAAGCGGGAGTGCCAAAAGAAATACCTGCCTTGACGCTGAATCGTTTATGCGGTTCGGGCTTGCAGTCGATCATCACCGCGGCGCAGCATATTTTGCTGGGGGAAGCCAATATTGTGCTGGCTGGCGGAGCGGAGAATATGTCACAATCTCCTTATTCCAATTTTGAACAACGCTTTAACGGTTCAAAACTTGGAAATTTGCAATTTGTCGACATGCTGCAAGCGACACTAACCGATCAGTATACTGGCTCAGGTATGGGATTGACTGCGGAAAAACTGGCGGACCTTTATGAAATCTCCCGTCAAGAACAGGACGAATTTGCCGTACAATCCCATAGACGCGCGGCAAACGCACGACAAGAAGGATATTTTGGAGAAGAAATCGTCCCGGTCATCGTTAAAACGCGTAAAGGCGAGGTAACGGTAGAAGTGGATGAACATATTAAAGAAACGACGGATTTGGAAAGTTTGGCGAAATTGCGCCCGGCATTCAAAAAGGATGGATCCGTTACAGCCGGGAATGCTTCCGGTATCAATGATGGGGCAGCTTCCGTCATCGTTGCGGGGGAAAGTGCCGTAAGAGAAAACAACTTGCGTCCGAATGCCCGCATCGTGTCATGGGCAGTAACGGGCGTCGATCCTACAATTATGGGAATCGGCCCAGTACCGGCTATTAAACAAGCTCTTCAAAAAGCAAACTTAACAATAGAGGATATGGATTTGGTTGAAGTCAATGAAGCCTTCGCGGCGCAATACTTGGCAGTGGAAAAAAGTTTAGGGTTGAATCGTGAAATAACGAATGTAAACGGCGGGGCCATTGCATTGGGGCATCCTGTTGGAGCAAGCGGAACAAGGGTCGCGTTAGCCTGCAGCTATGAATTGAAACGCCGCGGCGGAAAGTATGCAGTGGCAAGTTTATGCATTGGCGGAGGCCAAGGGATTGCAATGGTGATTGAACGATTTGATGGAAGTATTTAGAGCTATAATCCATCTGTCTAATACCTACTAAAAAAAGGACTTAAAGGTTCTCCGGAGCTTTTAAGTTTTTTGTTTTACATAGCGATTCAACACTGTAAAAAGAATGTAATGAAATCTTCATTTAATAATGGCGTATATTTATTAATTTTTTCGCCAAATGTGTTAAACTATCTGTTAGATTATGCATCCTTAAGGGATTCCTAAACGTTATCAAAATCATAAAAACAATCAAAGTGAGTTGAACAATAATGGAACAACCATTTTTACCAATATTATTAGGTTCTGATATGAACGCATACGGCATGGCACGGGCATTTTATGAAGCTTATCGAATAAAACCGCTCGTGTTGGGCCGTTCACATTTAACGGCGACACAAGATAGCCGTATATTGCACTTCCAGGAAATCAAAAACTTAAATAGCCAAGAAGTATTTGTATCGGCACTTGAAAAAGTGGCAAAACAATATCCGGACAAAAAACTGTTGCTTCTGGCTTGTGGCGATGATTACGCAAAACTGATCATAAAAAATAAACCGGCTTTGGAAAAACACTTTACAGTACCATACATTGATGAATCATTAATGGATCAAATTCTGCTAAAAGAAAATTTCTATAAAATGTGTGATCAATATAATTTCAAATATCCGGGAACAACAACAGTGACAGCTGAAAATTATCAAGATTTTACGCCGCCATTCGAGTACCCGATTATATTAAAAGCTTCGAACTCCGTTGCTTACTGGGCATGCAGCTTCCCGGGCAAAAAGAAAGTGTTTGTTGCCAACGATGAAGCCGAGAAAACAGCCATCCTAAAAGCAATCTACAGTTCTACTTACCAAGATACGATGATTGTACAAGAATTCATCCCTGGCGATGATTCGTATATGCGTGTATTGAATGCCTATGTTGGGAAAGATGGAAAAGTCAAATTGATGTGTCTTGGAAATCCAATCTTGGAAGAACATTCACCGGAAGGAATCGGAAGTTATGCAGCCATCATTACGACACATGATGAAAAACTAATGGATCAGGTTCGCCACTTCCTTGAAGATATCGGCTATACAGGCTTTGCCAATTTCGATATGAAATACGATGTACGAGATGGAGAATACAAATTATTTGAAATCAACTTGCGTAATGGACGATCTAGTTATTATGTAACGGCAGCCGGCTATAATTTAATGAAATATGTGGCGGACGATCGTATGCTGAATATCAAGCAAGAACTCACATACGGAACTAACAAACACTTATGGATGATCATCCCGAAAGGTGTTCTATTCAAATATGCAACGAATGAAAAAATGAAAATTGAAGCCAAAAGCTTAATCCGTCATGGAAAATGGACAAACTCTTTATTTTATAAAGAGGACATGAATTTCAAACGATGGATTAAACTAACTTTGAACAGCTTGAATTATTACCGAAAATACAAAAAATATTTTAACAAAAAAGGTTTGGGAGAATGAGAAAAACATTAGGAATTATAGGTGGTGTAGGGCCGCTTGCGACAATGTTTATCGGTGAGATGATTGTCCGCCGAACAGCCGCCGCCAAAGATCAGGAGCATGTGCATACCATCATAGACAACGATACTTCAATCCCGGATCGTACTGCTTATATTCTGGACCGAACAAAGGAAAATCCTGTTCCCTTTATGGTCAATGATGCAGTTAAGCTTGCCAATGCAGGAGCAGACTTGATTTGCATCCCATGCAATACAGCCCATACATTTTATGAGGAGCTAAAAGAAGGTTCTCCGGTGCCCGTGCTGCACATGATTCGTGAAACAGCCAAGAGAGCCTTCGAACTTGGTGCAAAACGGGTGGGAATTTTGGCAACGGACGGAACGCTGGCATCAGCCGTTTACCAAAAGGCCTTGTTGGAACAAGATATCGAACCAGTCCTGCCGGATGCCAACATCCAAAAAGAAGTAATGTCACTAATTTATGATTATGTAAAAGCAGGCAAGGATGTTACCCGCCAGCAATGGCAAATCATCGAGAATGCTATGCTTGAACTGGAATGCGACAAAGTAATCTTAGGATGCACAGAGCTTTCCATTATAAACAAAGAGTTGAAACTTGATGGCCGCTACATTGATTCTTTAATCGTGCTGGCTGAACGTGCCATTGTAGCTTGTGGATACGAATTGATTCATCCTGTTACAGTTTAAGACGAATCCCATTCATAGAAAAAGTAGAATAAAGTGTTGCTTAAATAATTTTGAACGCCTCTTTATGGGGCGTTTTTTTTATAGAAAGTGTGCAACGGCGGTTGCTTATTAAGAATGATATGAGAGCGGCTAATAGGAAAATTTGCGTACCGCTAAAATAATTGCATTATTTTAAATATTTAAATTAATGTTTACAAAACCAATAGGATTTATTAAAATTACCATAAAATGTGATGTTTCAATGAAAAACGGAGGTTTAAGTAGTATCCTTTTTTATCGAGAATAAGAAATTTCCATCAATTATGAACAAAAGATTTCGAATTTGAACGGAGTCTTTTGTTTTTTTATACACAATAAAGAGAAAGTGGGAGGGCTTGAAAGTGAATATCGATCAGTTGGAGGCATTTATCCATATTGTACAGTTAAAAAGTGTTCATAAGGCTTCAAAGGCATTGTTTTTGTCACAACCTACTGTTACCGCAAGGATTAAATCGCTAGAAAATGAATTGAACACAGAGTTATTTTCAAGAGAAGGGAAAAATTTAATATTAAGTCAGCAGGGAAAAGAATTTATCCCATATGCACAGCAAATTTTACAAGCATATAGAGATGGAAAAAAACAACTTTCAAAGGAAAGCGCTCAAAATGAAATCGTTTTTGCCGCAAATACAATTACCTCACACTATTTTATATCCTACGCGTTATCAAAATGGAAGATTCAGAATCCGGGATTGCGCTTTAAATTTATCTCAAGTTCAACGGATGATCTAATTTCAAAGTTATTAAATCATGAGGTGGACTTTGCTTTTATAAGACTTATGTCAAACGAAGGAATTCATCAAGAGGCTTTACTGGATAATTCAGTGCATCTATTTGTCTACCCTGGGCATCCATTGATTAATCTAGAAGAAATTACAGTAAATGAATTGGCCAATGAGCCGCTTGTTTTTTTTGAATGTGGCGCATTTGATTGGGGTTTAATTTATAAATTATTCGAGGTTCAACAAGTTGAGCCAAAAATTGAATTTCGAGTTGATGATTTAGAAGTAGCTAAATCTTTAATAAAAAATAAACAATGCATCGGCTTTCTGCCATCGCTTGCAGTGAAAAAAGAATTAGAAAAAGGTGAATTAATAGAAATTGATACAACCACTCTGATATCAATTAAACAACATATTTATTTATCGTACATCAAAAATGAAAGAGTAAATCTTTTAAAAGATTGCATTTATAAATCCGCTGAACATTTTTACAACTAGCCCATTGTTATTTTGATCGTGAAAGCTAGCGATCGGTACAAAGCAAATTTGATAAGAAAAAAGATGATTTAACAGACGTTCGTTTTGATAGAAATTTTTTAAAGGTAAAAATTTATTCCTATCATTAAAGGCATTGTATTTCAATCTTTCCACATGTTAGGATAAATCAAAATCAATTACATTTTATTCCTATTTGTTAAATAGGAATAATCAAGTTTGGAGGGGTAATATGGCAAATCAAAGGAAAATTCGGTTTGGTGCAATAATTCATGGTGTAGGTGGAAATATATCTGGTTGGAGACACCCACAAGTAAAGACAGACCAGAGTGTAAGTCTAGAGTTTTACAAACAACAGGCACAAAAGGCAGAAGAAGGGAAATTTGATTTAGTATTTATAGCAGATGGCCTATATATCAATGAAAAATCGATTCCTCACTTTTTGAATCGTTTCGAACCGATTACAATTTTATCTGCTTTAGCGACGGTTACTTCCAATATAGGTCTAGTTGGCACTTTATCAACATCTTATAGTGAACCGTTTACGGTTGCCCGCCAGATTGCATCTTTGGATCAAATCAGCGGTGGCAGAGCTGGATGGAATGTTGTAACAACTCCGCTGGAAAGTACGGCATTAAACTTTAGCAAGACAATTGAAGATCATCCGAGTCATTCGCTGCGCTATCGTATAGCAGAAGAGTATTTAGAGGTGGCAAAAGGGTTATGGGATTCATGGGATGATGATGCGTTTGTGGGAGATAAAGAGAATGACAGATTCTTCGATCCGACAAAATTACACACATTGAATCACAAAGGTGAATTTTTCTCGGTTGCTGGTCCCTTAAATGTTGGCCGATCAAAACAAGGTCAACCAGTTATATTCCAGGCTGGAGCTTCGGATTCAGGTAAAAGATTAGCAGCGAAAGATGCAGACGCAATCTTCGTAGGACCAGGAACACTTAAAGAAGCACAGGCATTTTACAAAGATGTGAAACAAAGGGCTGCACAGTTTGGCCGAAATCCGGATGAAATAGTAGTATTGCCTGGTATAAGTCCAATTATCGGAGATACGGAAGAAGAAGCGGAACAAAAATATCAAGAGCTGGCAAATTTAGTAACAATTGAACGTGCATTAAACTATCTAGGAAGATATTTTGATCATCATGAATTTTCACAATATCCATTAGATGAAGCTTTCCCTGAAATCGGGGATATTGGAGATAATAGTTTCCGCAGCACGACTGTGCGAATAAAACAAGAGGCGAAGGAGAAGAATCTAACTTTGCGTCAAGTAGCATTGAGAGAATCGACGCCTCGAACTGATTTTATCGGCACACCGGAAAAAATAGCTAATTTGGTTCAAGAATGGTTTGAGCAACACGGTGCGGATGGTTTTATCATTGGTGTATCGGTACCAAAAACTTTAGAGGATTTCGTTGACAAAGTAGTGCCCATTTTACAGCAGCGCGGTTTGTATCGAGAAGATTATGAAGCTAGTACATTACGCGGTAACCTAGGATTACCATTTAAACAAAGTCGCTATGTGAAAGAAAAGGTCTAAAATTTTTCTCCTTAAACATAGTTATTCAATAGGGATATGGGAGATTGATTGAATAAGAGAGCCATTGGGGTGAAGAGAATGATTGAGATTACTAATCTAAAGAAAAATTTTGGACCTAATGAAGTGTTGAAGGGCATTAACTTAAAGGTCAATAAAGGAGATATTATTTCGATTATAGGTCCAAGTGGTTCAGGAAAAACAACGCTCCTTAGATGCCTAAATTATTTGGAAAAACCTGATGAAGGAATAATAACGATTGGTGAAGTTTCAATAAACGCAAGGAAGGTGCATAAAAAAGATATATATACCTTGCGAAAAAAATCAGCGATGGTTTTTCAAAGCTATAATTTATTTCAACATAAAACAGCTTTGCAAAATGTCATGGAGGGATTAATTGTTGTACAGAAAAAAAATATAAAAGAAGCACAGGAAATCGCTACTGAATTGTTGCGAAAAGTAGGATTGGAACATAAAACAAAAGCTTTCCCCAGTCATTTATCAGGAGGGCAGCAACAACGGGTAGGGATTGCAAGAGCACTTGCCTTAAATCCGGAAGTAATTTTATTCGATGAACCAACCTCTGCATTAGACCCAGAGTTAGTCGGTGAAGTTTTATCCGTCATTGCCAAAATCGCAAAGGAAGGTAAAACGATGATTATCGTAACACATGAATTGAATTTTGCCAGAGAAATCTCTGACAGAATCATCTTCATGGATAACGGGGTCATTGTTGAAGAAGGGTCACCAAAAGAAATTTTTGTTGAGCAAAAAGAAGAAAGAACAAAACAGTTCTTAAAACGCATGGTACCCGAACTAGATTATTCAATTTAGATTGTTGAAAGTTGAGTTTCATTTTTCAAATCTCGAGTTTCGAGCAGCTAAACCAGCTGTTAAAAAAATCGGTTAAAGCATAGTAAACAGCTATGACTAATTATGAATAAAAGGGGATAAATGAATGAAAAAAACATGGCTTTGGTTAATCATTTCATTAGCAGCATTGCTAGCTGCATGTTCATCAGCAGAAACAACAGAAAAGGATAGCGCAAAAAGTGAAGGTAAAGAAGAAACAACAGCAGTATCAGCAGAAGCAAGAGTAGAAAAAATAATAGTAGGAACAGGAACTCAATTCCCGAATGTCTGCTTTATCGATGAAAATGGCAATTTAACAGGGTATGATGTTGAGCTTGTAAAAGCAATCGATGAAAAACTACCAGAATATGAATTTGAATTTAAAACAATGGAATTTTCAAATTTACTATTAAGCTTAGAGACCAATAAAATTGATTTCATCGCACATCAAATGGAAGTAAATGAAGAAAGACAAGAAAAATTCCTTTTCAATAAGGAGCCTTATAATGTTTTTCCGTTAAAGGTAACTGTTAACCAAAACAATAATGAAATTAATTCAGTTGAAGACTTAAAAGGAAAAAAAGTGGGCGTTACACCAACCAGCAGCTCAGCTGTTGTTATTGAAGATTACAATGAGGAACATGATTTAGGTGCGGAAGTCATTTACGGAACGGGGTCGGCTGATTTCCAAGAACAATTAAAAACAGGCCGTATTGATGCAATTATCTCAACGCCTTTTGCCGTGGATTTTGTTAATGAACATGCAGATGCACAACAAAAGGTAGTAGGGGAACCGCTACTAAGCTCAAAGGTTTACTTCTTGTTGAATAAAAAATCAACAGCGCTTTCTGATCGGATTGATGAAGCCTTAAAAGAATTGAAAGAAGAAGGAGTAGTAAGGGAGTTAAGTGTTGAATGGCTTGGTGCGGATTATACGGTAGATTTTTAATCATTCTTAACTGTTGAACTTCATTCGGGCAGGCAAGTATGCAACAAGGATCGCATACTTGCTCTTGCGGATAGCGAAGACGAATGCAAGAACTTTCTTGGTTTTAGAATATTTACTGCGCTATATCAGCACCTAATGAAATCATTTAATAATTACAATGGTGGAAGGGGGAGAGTGAATGGGGAAAGCATTTGATTTTACATTAATCCTTGAATTTATACCGACGTTAGTGAAATATTTGGGTATTACTTTGGAAATCTTATTTTTTTCAATCATACTCGGCATATTGATTGGCTTGGTTGCAGCTATACCCAAAATATTTAAAATACCCATCTTAAAACAATTGGTGACAATCTATATTTCTTTTATTAGAGGGACTCCAATCATTATTCAATTGTTTCTTGTCTATTATGGATTGCCTGCCTTGTTTAACCTCTTCCATATCGATCTATCACGAGTAGATGCTCTCTACTTTGTCATAATTACCTACGCAATAAGCAATGGTGCAATTTTCGCGGAAATATTTAGAGGTGCAATTTTAGCAATCAACAGTGGCCAGACAGAAGCAGCATATACGATTGGAATGACACCATCTCAAAACTTTAGGAGAATTATCTTTCCTCAAGCATTGAGAATTGCTTTTCCGAACATAGGGAATTCGGTGATTGGTTCACTAAAGGATACTTCTCTCGCCTTTACAATTGGTGTGATGGACATGATGGGAAGAGGAGAAACATTAATCGCTTCAACTGCCCATGCGTTGGAAGTGTATATTTCCTTATCGATTATTTATTATGCTATCGTGATTATCATTGAAAATATATTTAAAGTTTACGAAAGATATTTGAATCGCTACCAACCCGATGAAATATCTGCTGTATAAGGAGGATAAAAATGACCATTGATTTTCCTTTTATTTGGACAGCATTCAAAGAAATATTAAAAGCAATTCCGTTAACTTTACTTCTTACCATAACACCCCTGGCGATTGGATTCTTGATTGGATTATTGGTTACATGGATTCGTATAGGCAAAGCGAGATTAATAAGGCTGATTGCAAATTTCTATGTTTCCTTTTTTAGAGGGACTCCAGCAATTATGCATATCATGATAATCTATTTCGGCCTACCGATATTGATTAATCAACTGGTGCATTATTTCGAATTGCCGATAGAAACAAATAAGATCCCGATTTCATTATTTGTTATCCTGGCATTGTCATTCACGGCAGGAGCTTATTTCTCTGAAATTATTCGCTCCGGTATTGCAAGTGTGACAACGGGTCAAATTGAGGCAGCATATACAGTAGGCATGAATACTTACCAAGTAGCAAAAAGAATCATATTACCACAAGCGTTGGCACAATCAATTCCGAATATTACAAATATTGTTGTTGGGTTTCTGCATACTACCTCCATTGCGTTTCTTGTATCTCAAACCGAGATAACGGGAGCAGCCAATATTGTCGCTTCAAAGAACTTAAAATTTTTAGAGGCATTTATTGCAGCAGGGATTATATACTGGCTTATTACACTAATGATAGAAATGATTTCTCATTTCATAGAAAAAAAGGCCAAATCTTATATTAGCAGTGCATTATAAGTTTTTTGTATTAAATGAAGTGAATTTGAAGTGATATTTCCTTGCGAGTGAATGGTGATCAAAATAATTAAAGGAAGTGATTAATATAGAAACTTTAATTACTATAAGCACGTTACAGCAGCAAGATAAAGAGGCAACGCGTGAAGTGTTAATCACAAGCTATGAACAATATAAAGAAAGATTTACGAACATCGAAGATTATAGTAATTATATTGAAAATATAAGATTGTCATTGGATAGTCCTAAAATTGATAAAGTACTCGTTGCCAAAGATGAAAATAATCAGATCTTGGGTACTTTGCAAATTTATTCGAATTCCGAGGACGCATATGGGAGGCCGGAATTAAATATTCAAAACCCTATTGTACGTTTGTTGGGAGTTCATCCCTCTGCTAGAGGAAAGGGTATAGCAAGAGGTTTATTACTGGAAAGCATCAATTACACAATACAAAAGGATGCACACACTCTTCACTTACACACAGGGGATTTTATGGAGGATGCAATTCGATTGTATGAACGTTTTGGATTTTACAGGGACTTTTCCAAAGATTTTTATAATAATGATGTGCATGTGAAATGTTATCGATTTGATATTCACCAATAAAAGTTGCAATGATTTATGGAAAATATAGTGAGAAAGTGATTTTTAAACCAAGTTTACTGATAAGAATAATATAAATGGAGGAATCATTAATGGCTAAAAATTTTACTATTGTTGTGTGGGCTAAGGATGGTTGCAGTTACTGTGCGGAAGTAAAAGAATATTTAACGGAACAACAACTCGATTTTAAAATTGTGGACGTCACAAATCATGATGATTACCGGGACATTTTGGAGCTGAAATATGGTGTACGCCATGTACCCGTTGTGGAAATAGGAAGAGATCATCAATATCGCGCTATTACAGAGGTTGGAATCGAAAACTTACAAATAGTGTTGCAAGAAGCCAATGAAGTATTCAATTAATTACATTTGTATCTAGAACTTTTGCGACTGTTAGTTGCTATTGAATCCATAAAGAATTTGGGCACACAGTTCAAGCCATTAGTGTAGCTGGGTTATGTAAAGAAGAGCAAGAGGAACAACTAGAGCGATTGCAAGAGATGTTATTCCGATGATGAAACGCGAAATTCCAAGCAGAATTTGGGAGGATAAAGAACCGATTTTCACATAGTCAAAAATTGATGGCAATAAGAACTTTCTGAGTAGGAGTGGTATATCAATGAGTTATAAAATCGGTATTCTAGATCAAAGTCCGGTAATAGAGAATCTATCAAATAATGAAATATTACAAAGAACGGTAGAATTGGCACAAAAGGCAGAAAGTTGGGGCTACGAACGTTTTTGGGTTTCAGAACATCATAATTCAGACGCAGTATTAGGATCTTCCCCAGAAGTATTGGTTTCATATTTATTAGCCAGAACAAAAACGATACGAGTAGGTTCTGGCGGAGTAATGTTGCAACATTATAGCCCCTATAAAGTTGCGGAAAATTTCCAGGTGCTTGCTACATTGGAGCCAGGGAGAGTGGATTTGGGAATTGGTAAAGGTCCTGGTGGTTTGCCTCTTTCCACGAGGGCATTGCAAAATGGAACTTTGAATGATGGAAGTGATTTTGAGGAGAAAGCAGAGTTTCTCGTAAAGTTGTTAAAAGATGAAGTTCCAGAAACCCATCCGCTTGCCGGAATTAAAGCCGTCCCAACCCCACCCATACAGCAGGAAATTATATTGTTAGGTGCAAGCCCAACAAGTGCGAAACAAGCAAAAAAATTAGGTGTCGCTTTTTCCTATGCTACTTTCTTCAATAATAATGAAAATGTATTAGTGGAAGCGGCAAAAGAATATCGAGAGAATAATGAAAATGGCCGATTTATTTTGGCGATTGGAGTAGTAGCAGCAGATACATCAGAAAAAGCTAAACAGCTAGTAGGCGATTCTAAAATAGTAAAAGTTCATTTGGCAAGTGGAAGAACAGTAACGCTTAGTGATGTAGAAACAGCTGAAAAATTCGGTAAAGATTCTGGTGAAGATTTCAGAATCGAGGTACAAGGAAATAATATACTTGCTGGTACACCAACAGAAATTAAAGAAAAGCTTGATGCTTTATATGAACTTTATCAAGTAGATGAATTTATTTTGCATATGCCAATAGCAAGTTATGAAGATAGATTATATTCTTATGAGTTGTTAAGTCCTAAATCACTTAAAAACACCGAGTTATTAACAAGGTAGATTTTCAATCAAAAAATCAGCGGAAGTTTACCTGAATGGTCAACTCTCCCTATTGCTGAAGGATTATTACGCACAAGTACTCGAAGCGGAATTCATCAGTGCAAACCATTAATTTCTTTCAAGTATTTAATTTAAGCTGAAAATTAGGAGGAAATCCAATTTTGACAAATAAATATATTTGGTTTGATATTGGATATACATTGCTATATCAGCAGAGGGAACAAGTTTATGTCCAATATCTGAAAGAGCAAAAAATTGAAATGCCATTTGAAAAAATTGAAGAAGCCTATCATTATGCTGATAAATTATTTATGAGAGAATATCCTGGCGTACTCGGGAAACAATCAAGCTTTTTTTATCATTGGTATTTAGGGATTGTTAATCATTATTTGGAACTTGCTTTTGATCTTGAATCCCAAAATCGTTTTATACAAAAAGGAATTCAAGAAACGAAGCCATATTGGTTGCCATTTTCTTTTACTAAAGATGTACTTCATAAGTTAAGGCAAGAAGGTTATCGATTAGGAATTATTAGCAATTGGGATGAGAGCGGCCGTCAGCTATTAGATTATCATAATTTAACCGATTATTTCGACAATATTATCATTTCATGTGAAGTTGGTGTTGAAAAACCTAGTAAAGCCATATTTGAAAAAGCTTTTAAACAAGGAAATACTACAAACGAAGAAAGTATTTATATTGGCGATAATTACTATGACGATGTTGTAGGAGGAGGAAAAGTCGGTCTTAAAACATATTTGATTAATAGATTTAGAGACCAAGGGATTGAGGAAATTCAATACCCATATATCATAGAATCAATCAATGAGCTACCTTCATTATTAAAAGAGGAAAATGTTTATTTCTAACAAATAAAAGGGAGAGTTGTTCATGAGTCTTGTTTCAACGAAGGCAATCAAGACCTCTATTATACAATTAATAGGAAATACTCCATTACTCCAACTGGTTAATTTAGAAAAACAGCTGGGCCTACAAGCTGAAATTGTTGCCAAGTTGGAGTACTTTAATCCAGCTAATAGCATTAAGGATCGTGTTGCGGCTTCCATGATTGAACAAGCAGAGAAAAATGGCGATTTAACAAAGGAGCATACAATAGTTGAGACAACTAGTGGTAATACTGGTATTGGACTGGCCGCAATTGCAGCAGCAAAAGGCTATAAATTAAAAGTCTATATTCAAGATAATGTGAGTGAAGAACGGACAAAAGTAATAAAAGCGTACGGGGCAGAAGTAATTCCGTTTTCAGAGGTACCTGAATTAGCTGCTGTTGCTGAAGAAATTGATGGCGATTTTGTTGCCGCTATCAACATTTTCAAAAAAGAAGTCGTTGATAAGCAGGAAAATGTTGTCTTTTTAAATCAACTCAATAACCAGGGGAATCCGCAGGTTCATTTTGATACAACAGGACCCGAAATATGGCGTGATACTGATGGGCAAGTGGATATAGTGATTGCATCAGTTGGAACAGGCGGTACTATTTCCGGGATTGGAGGTTTTTTGAAAGAAAAGAATCCGAATATTCAAATCATAGCCGTTGAGCCAGGTCTAAATTCAATCGCCTCAATTGAGGAACCTGAGATTCCGGAAATAACGGGTGTACACCGTTTTTCTGATATTGAAGATGAGAGAGTGCCTGATAATGTTAATCGTTCAGTTATTGACGAAGTTATCAGTGTTGAAACAGAACAGGCGAATCAATATGCACGTCTAGTCGCAAGGCTGGATGGAATATTGGTTGGAACTTCTTCTGGTGGAATTTTATCCGCAGCAATAGAAGTGGCAAAACGATCCGAAAATGAAGGGAAACGAATTGTGGTTATTTTACCTGATACAGGGCTGCGCTATTTATCAACAGACTTATTTAATTAAAATAGAGTAGAATTAATAATAAAAAGACTTTGCAAACTGTAAAATGTCCTTTAAAAAGGGTACACTTTACTGATGCAAAGTCTTTTTTGAATGGAAAGGATACAATCGTCGCTTTTGCAGATTGCACTTGTCAAATGGCGGCTTTCCATATCACTGTCCCAAAGTATAAATGACTAAATTATGGTACACTAAAGGGAGTAACTAAAGGTAGGTAAAAAAACATGTCGGTAATAAATCTTTTAAACGAAACATTGCAAAATAAATGGAAATTTGAGTCGACAATGAAAGTGCAAGACGAGATGATTCCAGCCGTGCTGGATGGGAAAGACGTTGTTGCTGAATCACCAACGGGCTCCGGCAAGACATTGGCATATGTGTTGCCGATTTTAAATAAGGTGGATGGCAGCAAAAAACAAACGCAGGCGCTGATTGTTGCGCCTTCCCAAGAATTGGCCATGCAAATTGTCGAAGTAATCCGCGAATGGACAGCTGGTACGGACATCACGGTTCAACAACTAATCGGCGGTGCAAACTCGGCTCGCCAAATCGAAAAATTAAAGAAAAAACCAACCATTGTGGTCGGTACACCCGGCCGATTAAATGAACTTGCAAGAGCGAACAAATTGAAGCTGAAAGAAATTCAAATGGTCGTGCTTGATGAATGTGACCAACTGCTGAGCCGCGAATATCGTGTGATCGTAAAATCCTTTATCGAGGGCGCTGCCTATGGAAGACAGGTAATTGTCGTTTCGGCAACAATTACGGAGGAAATCAAGCTGGTTGCAAATCGCATGATGTTTGAACCGATTCATATCGATATCAAGCCGGAAGATATGGTGCAAGTAGGAAAAATCGTTCATTCCTTTATAAAAGTAGAGGAGCGGGATAAAACCGATCTGCTCCGTCGATTGGCGAATATTGAAGGGCTGTATGGTCTGGCTTTCGTAAATAATATCGACCAGTTGTTAATGAAAGAGACGAAACTAAAATATCGGGATGCCAAAGTGGTGACTCTACATTCGGAGATGAAAAAAGAAGAACGAAAAAAAGCGCTGGACGCATTTCGTAAAGGGGAAGCCCGCATTTTGATTGCTACGGATATTGCGGCACGCGGCCTCGATATTGAAGGATTGACGCATGTTATTCATGTGGACGTTCCCCGCACAATCGAACAATATACACATCGTTCCGGCCGAACTGGCCGCGCGGGTGCCGATGGTGAAGTATTAACATTGCTTTCCTATCAAGATGAAAAAACATACAAGAAATTGACGCGGGAATTAAAGGTAAAAGCAGTTCAAAAGGTATGGCATAAGGGTATGCTATTGGAAGGGAATTCAAAATCTGTTTCAGAAAAGCGAGGTAAATAAAATGACTTTTCAAGAAAAATTGGAACAATATGCTAAGCTTGCTGTAAAAGTAGGCGTGAATATTCAAAAGGGCCAATACTTGCTGATCAACACTTCCACGGACGCGCTTGATTTTACCCGAATCGTCGTGAAAAAAGCATACGAAGCAGGTGCCGGCAGGGTGCAAGTTAACTTATCCGACCCTGAAATTACACGTGCTTTTTACGAACATGGTGCAGAAGAAGAATTTAGCCGGTTCCCCAAATCCATCGTTGCGGCCCGCCATGAATTGATTGAACGAAAAGGGGCGCTTTTGTGGATTGATGCAGAAGATCCTGATTTGTTGGCAGGGATCGCCTCTTCCAAAATCTCAGCACAGGAAAAAGCCTCTGGAGCTGCATTGGTTCGGTACCGAAAAGCCGTGATGAATGATGACATCGCATGGTCCATCATCGCCGTTCCTTCTAAAAAATGGGCTGCAAAGGTATTTCCGGATTTGCCTGAAGAGGAACAAATGCAAGCGTTATGGGAAGCGATTTTCAAAACAGTTCGCATTGGAGAAGGCGACGCAGTTGAAAACTGGCGCCAGCATATTGAAACGTTGGAAAATCGTGCAGCCCAATTAAACGGCTTGAAATTTACGAAGCTGCATTATAAAGCGCCGGGAACAGATTTAACAATCGAACTTCCCGATAAACATTTGTGGTTATCCGGAGGCAGCAAAACACCGGAAGAAACAACGTTTATCGCGAATATGCCAACAGAGGAAGTCTATACACTACCGAAGAAGTATGGGGTAAATGGCGTTGTGCGCAATACGAAACCCCTAGCATATCAAGGAAACATCATTGATCAATTCTCTTTAACTTTTGAAAATGGAAAAATTGTTAAAGCACATGCAGAAGTGGGCAATGAATTATTGCAGGAACTGATTGCAACGGATGAAGGATCCTCTTATTTAGGCGAAGTAGCCCTTGTACCGCATCAATCGCCAATCTCGGAATCAGGCATTTTATATTACAATACATTATTCGATGAAAATGCTTCGAATCACTTGGCCATTGGTGAAGCCTATCCAACTTGCTATGAAGGCGGGCGTGAACTGGAAGAAGGCCAGCTTGAAGCATTGGCCATCAACGTTTCCATCACACACGTTGACTTTATGATCGGAAGTGGGGAAATGGACATTGACGGCATCCTTCATGATGGGTCGGTAAAACCGATTTTCCGCAATGGGAATTGGGCGTTTTAACAAAAAATACTTATTAATACAGGTTGATAATTGCGAATGCTTGTTCGTAATTATCGGCCTTTTTTTATTTCAAAATGGTATAATGGTAAAAATCTTATTTTCTATGGAGGACGAGTGGAATGAAATTATTTCATACTGCAGACTGGCACTTAGGGAAACTTGTACAAGGCGTATATATGACCGACGACCAACGATATATATTGAAGCAATTTCTGCAAGCCATTGATGAAGAACAGCCGGATGCCGTCATCATTGCGGGGGATCTATACGACCGTGCACTTCCTCCTGTTGAAGCGGTTGATTTATTGGACGAGACATTGGCCGAAATTGTACTTAAACGCAAGGTTCCTGTTTTAAGTATTGCAGGGAATCATGATAGCCCGACAAGACTTCAATTCGGAAGCAAATTAATGAAAGAAGCAGGACTGCACATTGCAGGTGAGCTGTCCACAAACCTGGAGCCCATTGTTTTGAAGGACGAGTATGGTGAAGTTTGTTTTCATCTTGTTCCATTTGCCGAGCCTTCGATGGTTAAAAATTTATACGGCGACCCTTCCATCAGTACATATGACGATGCCATGCGCAAGGTCACTGGAATAATCGAAGAAAACATGGACAAGTCAAAACGGCATGTGTTGATTGGACATGCCTTTGTGACGCCATATGGTGAAAAAGAAGAAAATACGAGCGACTCTGAACGGCCGCTGGCAATTGGAGGCTCCGAATGTGTCAATGCGGAATGCTTCCGTGCCTTTCATTACACGGCGCTGGGGCACTTGCATAAAGCCCATTATGTGTTAAACGAAAACATTCGCTATTCGGGTTCGCCTTTAAAGTATTCCGCTTCCGAAGCAAATCACGAAAAAGGATTCCTGATTGTCGACTTGGCTGAAGATGGAAGTGTGGCGGTTGAAAAACGCCGTTTCCTTCCAAGAAGAGATTTGCGAATTGTCGAAGGGTCCATTCAAGAGATTTTGAAGCATCCCATCAATGAAGATTATGTATTTGTTCGATTAACGGACTTAACGCCGGTAGTTGGGGCAATGGAACAAATTCGCACTGTCTACCCAAATGCGATGCATGTTGAACGAAAGGCATTGCCAAGAGAAAGTAATGCGGGCGAGTCTGAGGTTGTCCGCAGGGAACAGATGGATGATTTCAGCTTATTCAAAGCATTCCATCAAGAAATGACAGGACAAGAGCCTACAGAAACAGCCCAACGTCTTTTTGAAGAAATCTTGCAGGAAATGATAACGGAAGAACGGGAAACAAAAGAGGTGATCTTGAAATGAAACCCATTAAACTAACACTGAGAGCTTTTGGTCCATATAAAAATGAAGAGACCATTGATTTCACGGAACTCAAAGGTAACCGTCTATTTGTAATTTCAGGTTCAACCGGTGCTGGAAAAACAACGATTTTCGATGGAATCAGCTTTGCGTTGTATGGGTTTGGCAGTGGACAGGATCGCAAGGATACGAAATCGTTAAGAAGCGATTTTGCCGAAGATGGGGTCCATACCGCAGTAGAATTGCTCTTTGAAATCCATGGAAGAACGTACCGTGTTCTTAGGCAGCTGCCGCATGTGAAAGAAGGCCGTAAAACGGCAACGGGTGAGAAATACGAGTTTTTTGAAGTTCGGGACGGGCAAGAGGTTCCTGTAGTGGAACGTCAAAAGGTTACCGATATTAATCAAAAAATCGAGCAAATCATCGGTTTGTCCTATGATCAATTCAATCAGATTGTTATGTTGCCGCAAGGTGAATTTCGTAAATTATTAACCTCTCAATCCGAAAACAAGGAAGAAATATTGCGCAAGATCTTTAAAACGAATCGTTATGGCGAGATGGCGCAAAAGCTGGAAGAAAAGAAAAAATGGGCCGATCAGGAACTGAATAAAGCGCGGATTGAGAAAAACAGTTATATTAGCCAAATTGCCGGTGCTTTGCCCGAACGGGAATCGGTATTGTTTGAACATTTAAAGCAAGAGTCGAATATTTATCAAATTCAAGATGGATTGGACGATGAAATACACTACTACCAGCAAAAAATCAGGGAAGACCAGAAGCGCTACGAAGATGCTGTAGAAAAACATAACAAACAATATAATCGATTCATGCAGGATAAAGCATTGAATGAGCGCATTGAAAACTTCGAAAAGAGAAAGGTGAAGCTGCAAGAGCTGCAGCAGCAAACACCCTACCATGAACAAATAAAAAGAGACATCGATGCTGCGAATAAGGCAAATAAAATTTTTCCTTTGAATCAGCAATGCCATGAATTGCATAAGGAAAAGGTTGAAAAGCAAAACAGGCTGCTGGAAGTAACGCAAAAACTTGAAAAGGCAAAAAGTGATTTAGAGGAAACAAAAATTGCCTATGAGGCTGAAAAGGAAAAACAGCCAGAAAGGGAAATAGCCACTCAAAAAGTATCGGAACTTAGAACCAAAATACCGCTATATGAACAAATCGATTCTCAAAGCAAATTGGTAGAATCTTTACAGTTGAAGGTAAATGATGCACAAGGAACTCTGAAAAAGATTGAACAAAACCTCATAGAGGAAAAGGAAAAAGTAACTGGATTAACGCAAACCGTAGAAAAGCTCGAAGAAAAAACGGAAACTTTTAATGAGATGCTGGAGAAGCAAATGACGTTGCGTGAGGTCATGAATGCTTTCTCCAATTATCATCAAGTGAAACAGCAAGTAGATAACTTGCTGGAACAATCCAAAATGATTGACTCCGAATATGAAAAGGCAAAAAGTCTATATGAGTTGGAAGAAAGCGGATGGTTGGCGAACCAAGCTGCACGTCTTGCGGCAACTTTGGTGCAAGGCATGCCATGTCCGGTTTGCGGAAGTACGGAGCACCAGCATATAACCGAACAACATGAGGAAACAATTGACGAAGCAGCAGTGAAGAGATTGAAAGAAAGTCTTTCGCTTATTGAACAGAAAAAATATAAAATCGAAGGCAATCTCCAATCGGCCAAGGCCCAACTCTCACAATGCGAAGAGAAACTTGCCGGCTTGCAGGCACCTATTGAAAAGGAACAGCAGTTTAGCGGCCAGTTTAATGAGCAAACCGTCCAATTGCAGCAATTAAAAATGGAAGCTGCGCAGCTAGGAAACTATAAAAAGCAGCTAAAAGATTTTAAGATTAGATTAGAACAATTGGAAAGCGATCAAAAACAAGCCGAGCAAACTTACTATCAGTCCAATCAACAGCTGTTAAAAGAAAATACCGTGCTAACGGAATTGCAAAAAGGTATACCAAGTGAGCTGCAGCATATTTCGCAACTATATACAGCGATTGAAGAGGCTGAAAAGTACAAGCTAACCTTGATTAATCGTTGGGAACAGATTCAAAATGCCAAGCATGAAGTAGAAAAGTATGTTGCAGCAGCAGAAGAAGCGGCCAAACAAACCGCAGGGGCGATCGAGCAAATAGAAGAGAAATTAAACGTTGCAAAAGAGAAGTTTAAACGTTCGCTGGCTGAAGAAGGTTTCGAAAACTATAAGCATTTTGAGGCCTCGTTAAAATCAGAACAGGAAATTCAAAGAATGCAGAATAAATATATGGAATTCTCAAAGGAGCTCCACCTTTTAACCTCTCAGATCCAGCAAGAGAGCGAAGAGTTGGATGGTAAGCAGAAGGTTGACTTAAGCGTGGCTGAACAAGCAGTAGCCAATTTAAAATTGGAATATGAGCATGCTTTCCAAACCTTAAACAAATCCAAGGAATGTGAAAGGCAGGCAATCGATTTTTCGGAGAAGCTTGATCAAGTTGCGGACAAAATCTTCAAACTTGAGGAACAATCCAACCAGATCATTGATTTATATAATTTATTGCGCGGCCAAAATAGCAAAAAAATCTCCTTTGAACGCTACGTGCAAATGGGGTATTTGGAACAGATTACTGAAGCAGCCAATATACGTTTGAAAAATTTATCGAATGGCCAATATAGTTTGCAGTGTTCTGACCGCCAAGAATCCCATGGCCGCCAAAGCGGGTTAAGTCTCGATGTCTATGATATGTATACAGGACAATCGCGCGATGTGAAATCCTTATCAGGCGGCGAGAAATTTAACGCTTCCCTCTGCTTGGCACTTGGGATGGCGGATGTGATCCAAAGCTTCCAAGGGAATGTCAAAATTGACACGATGTTTATTGATGAGGGCTTTGGATCATTGGATGAAGAATCGTTGATGAAGGCAATCGATACACTCATCGACCTTCAAAGAACGGGAAGAATGATTGGCGTCATTTCGCACGTAGCAGAACTAAAAGCCGCAATGCCTGCCATACTGCAAGTCGAGAAAATGAAGGAAGGCTATAGCAGAACGTCGATTGTTTTAAAATAACTGAAGGCGTGCCGGTGTGTTTCATCTAGGAGATGAAAGCCCGTTATCGTGTGTTAAACAGAAAAGAAGCCCTTCATCCAAAGATGAAGGACACTTTTTGGCTTCTATTCAATTCCAAGCAAAACGCAAGAATGAAGATTAATCGCCATTCCTTGCGTTTTGCCTGGAAATCTCAAGCTCGAAAATCAATTTTGAATCACGCTTATTTACGTCGTCCGGTAGGTACTGTAGAGGATGCCTTTCGATTATTCATCGCTTTTTTAATCATTGGATAGACAATCGGCGCTACTTTTACAATTGTTCTCATGATTTTTCGATAATTCATGTAGATGCACTCCTTTGCTTTATGAATATAATACCCCTTTGGGAGTCCGGCAAAACTTTACCGTACCACTCGAAACGCTTGGACAAAATTCCAAACAATCACAGTCATTGAAATAATAAAATAAATAGCCATAAATGCAAACATCCAGATGACAAATCCATCGATATTCCCATTATTGGCAGAGAACACGCCAATAAACCCGAATAATGCTAAAAGCAAGGAAAGGGCAGCAGGGATTGAATGGGAAATAAATGCCCGTTTTGCGTGGTGTTTCACTTCAGCATCTTTAATGACAAAATACACAACTAAAGGCAGCAAGAACGGTGCGAATAAAATACTAACATAACTAAGGGCAGAAATGATTTTATTGTTATCCATATGAACTCCTCGTTTTCCTATTGTTGGCTCCTCAAAGGCTCTCTTGAAAAAAGACATTGCTTTGGTATAATGGGAGTGTTCAAACAATCAAAAAGATGTAGTACCCACAAGGGGAGCTGATGAAGTCAGCTGAGATTGTGCACTCGTTGCACTAACTCTTTGAACCTGTAAGTTAGCACTTGCGTAGGGATGTGGATAGAAACCGACTGCAACTGGCGTCAGGCTCTGTCCTGGCGCCATTTTTATGTGGGTAAACAAACCACACATATATGTATTAGACAAAAAGTTTTCTATTCCTTCTCAAATGGTCAACATCGGACTAAGGAGAGGAGAGTTGTTATGAACAATAAAAGATTATTAATGCTTGTAGAGATTGCGATATTCGCAGGGATTGGGGTTGTGCTAGACAAAATATCCTTCTCGCTGTGGGCGCAAGGTGGTTCCATCAGCTTTGTTATGCTGCCGATTCTTATAATAGCGGTTCGTTGGGGAGTAATCCCGGGCATGATCACTGGATTGTTGATTGGTGTTTTGCAAATGCTTTTGGGCGGCTATATTTTCCACTGGGCACAAGCATTGCTGGATTATGTGGTGGCCTTTTCGGTTGTCGGATTGGCAGGGGTTTTCCGCAAGCAAATTATTCAAGCGGCACAGGCGGTTAAAAAGAAAACAATGGTTGTTTATATTGTATTGGGGATCGTGATAGGCGGCCTGTTGCGTTATGCCGCACATGCGATTGCAGGTGCAGTATTCTTCAGTGAATATGCGGGAGATCAAAATGTCTGGATTTACACAATAATCTACAATGGTTCCTATATGATTCCCGCCATTCTATTGACGGCTATTGTAGGCGCATTTATTTTCACTGTCGCACCAAGGCTTGTGCAAACAAAGTAAATAACAGCTATCTGCGCAAGAATGTGATTTCAAAGCATTCTTGCGTTTTTCTATTTAACTATCATAAAATGGACGGTAAGATTCAAAAATACATTATCATAAGCAGTTGCCCAATAATTTGTTTCAATTATGGTATATTATATAAAGATAAGTAAACAGGAAGAAGGATCTTAACATGATTGTACAAACAGCAGAAGAGTTAGAAGCGTTAAAAAAAATCGGACGCATCTGTGCCGAAATACGTGATGCCATGAAGGCTGCAACAAAACCGGGCATTACAACAAAAGAATTGGATGAAATCGCAGGACGCATGTTCAGTGAAGCAGGAGCGATTTCAGGTCCCAAGGGAGAATATGATTTTCCGGGATACACTTGCATTAGCGTAAATCATGAGGTCGCTCACGGAATTCCGGGATCCAAAGAAATTCAAGAAGGCGATTTGGTGAATATCGACGTTTCGGGTTCATTGGATGGCTATTTCGCGGATACAGGCATCTCGTTTGTAGTAGGAGAAGGTTATCCTGAAAAAGAAAAGCTTTGTACTGTTGCCAAATCTGCATTTGATCGCGCGATGACAAAAGTAAAAGCAGGTTCAAAACTGAACCAAATCGGGAAAGCGGTAGAACGCGAAGCACGAGATCATGGGTTAACGGTTATCATGAACTTGACGGGGCATGGCGTTGGCCGCGCATTGCATGAAAAGCCCGACCATGTATTAAACTACTATGACGCTTGGGATACAACGATTTTGAAAGATGGCATGGTGTTGGCCGTTGAACCATTCATCTCTGAAAAAGCGGAGCATATCGTTGAATCGGGAGATGGCTGGACATTTATCACACCAGATAAATCCCTTGTTGCACAAATTGAACATACGATTGTCGTAACGAAAGGCAAACCGATACTCATTACTCAGATTGAAGAGTAGGAAGCAGTATTTCAGTTCAAAAAAAATCCTGGCACTTGAACTTACTTCAAGTGCACAGGATTTTTTTTCATGAAAAAGATGCCGACTATGATTACACCAGCCAGGAAAAGAGCGGCCGTTGTGACGAGAAGCTCGCCAAATCCATTTGCTGCAGCGATGCCTAAATAACACCAAATAAACACAATCGGATAGGCAACATCAAAATGGTGGAAGCGCAGGTGAAGAGCAATTGCCGTTCCAATAGTCATCACGATGACTGCCCACAGCGCATTGCTTAACCCAAATCCCGACCATTGCATATGCACCAAGAAATAACAGCAGTTCAAGATGAGCAGAAATGTTGACCACCCAAAATAGACTGCAATGGGCATTCGCAATTTAAACAAACTTTTCTTCAAAGGATAAGTTAAATACAAACCAAATAAGGTTACAACCTGAAGCAATAAAATAACGATGGTAGAGACGTACAGGTTGCTATGCCAGCTCCATAGGGAGGCAATTTGGAATAGTACTACTAAGATGAATAGAATTGTTTGCAAGTTGGAAATGAAATGGTTTTCGCCACGCAGATGAAAATATTGATAAATCCAAAAGAACAGCAAAATAAAGATGGCTAGCCATATGTAATATACATAGTTTGCTGGTGCAACTAATAATGGCAATCGATCTATCAGTTCAATGGTTGAATAACCATTATATTCGAACAAAAATGCTTTAAGAGTAAAAAGCGTGGCCACTATGACCGAAATAAATAATAAGATTAAACGAGTCATCCATTCCTCCCCTTTCTCTAAAATTATATACATTAAAAAAGTTTTGAACAACATTTTCCCATGTGAAGGGGATAATGGCAAAAAAAATTTCAGGAGCGAGAATATGAAGAAATTGGAAAATCTTGATTTAAATCAAACAATCGATAAAAAAGATTACAAAATAGAGTTAAAAAAGCTTCAATATGAAATGTTGAATATCCAGCAATTCTTATTGAACCATAAAATTGGCTTAATCATTGTTTTTGAAGGGATGGATGCTGCCGGTAAAGGTGGTGCCATTAAAAGGTTAACACAAAGGCTCGATCCACGGGGATATCTTGTTCACCCAATTTCAGCACCGCAGCCGCATGAAAGACGCTATCATTATCTTCATCGATTTTGGCGCAAGCTGCCGCAACATGGCCAAATTGCCATTTTCGACCGCTCATGGTATGGAAGAGTATTGGTTGAAAGAATAGAGGGTTTTGCCTCTACAGAAGAATGGTCCAGAGCATATGATGAGATAAATGACTTTGAAAAAACACTAACTGACGAAAATTATATCTTGATAAAATCCATGTAGATAAAGAGGAACAACTAGTGCGTTTCCAGGAGCGGCAAACCAATCCATATAAAGTATGGAAGCTAACGGAAGAAGATTGGCGCAACCGTGAAAAATTTGATGAGTATGTTGCATGCGCGAATGAGATGATCGGCAAAACAGATCAAAAGAAAGCGCCATGGGTTTTAATTTCCGGAAATAATAAGCACTATGCCCGCATAAATGTATTAAAAGAGACCATTCAACATATAGAAAGAATAGCAGTTGAAAGGGGATTGAATATTACTTATATTTATAACCAAGACAAACAGGAATAATTTAGCATATACTGAATAAAGAGATAAAACATGTACAAAATGATGGAAAGAAATGGGGAAGAAATTTAAAGAAAGGCAACAGGGTACTTGGCATGAGGAAGTTTTTGAATCTATTACATAAAAAGGGTGATAATTTGGTCAAAATTGAGGGGGATCGGCTATTATTACGTACCTTTGTGGAGTCAGATGCAAAGAGCCTGGCGGAGCTAATGAAAAGAAATAAATATTTTTGGGCAACCCATGAACCATTGCATGAAGAAGACTTCTACACAGAGGAAGCACAATTCAAGAAAATATTGGAAAGTATACATCTCCTTCGAGCGAATCGGGAATATTCATTTGGCATTTATCCGAAAGGAAGCAATGTTTTGATTGGCCATATTTCTTTATATGCCATTAAAAGGCTGCCTTACAATAGTGCATTTATCGGCTATTCAATCGATGAGAAATATACACGAAAAGGAATCGCCACCGAAGCAGTCAAGGAAGTTGTCCAGTTTGCTTTTCGAAAAGTGAAGCTGCATCGTTTGGAAGCCTATGTATCGCCCAAAAATGAAGGGTCGATCCGGGTTTTGGAAAATGCCCAATTTATTCGGGAGGGGCTCTTGCGCGAACTTTTGTATATTAACGGAAATTGGGAAGATCATTATATTTATTCCCTATTAAAAGAGGAATGCAGGTATTGAAAAAAGCAAGCGCTTTCCTTAAAAAAGGCTGTCTTGAAAGCATTCAGGACAGCCTTTTGATATTGACATTAATTTTCGTTTGAATTTGAATTGCTTTCGTTATTTCCAGCCAAAAAATCATTCCCGTCGGATAGCAGGTCCAATTTTCCTGTGCCTGGATCAATGGCAAGACCGTGAACAGGAGTCCCTTTAGGCATAAGTGGGTGGTTGCGAATCAAGTCAACGCTTTTTAAAACACTTGTTGAAACATCACCAAATCCACGAAGCCACTCCTTTACATCAACCCCAGAATAATTGACGAGATTGATAATCTCCTCGCTTACGCCGCGCTCAAGCATATGTTGAAGCATAAGATCTGGATCCAAGGCGCTCATTCCACAGTCATGATGGCCGATTACATACACTTCATCGGCTTTCAACTCGTAAACAGCAACCAATAAACTTCGCATGATCGCACCGAATGGATGGCTTACAAGCGCCCCGGCACTTTTCACAACTTTGATGTCTCCATTGCGCATGTTCATTGCTTTTGGAAGCAATTCTACTAAACGAGTATCCATGCACGTTAAGATTACTGCTTTTTTATCCGGATACTTTGAAGTAATGTAAGGCTCGTACTGTTTGAATTTAACGAATGATTCATTATAGCTTAAAATTTCTTGTAATGAAGTTCCCATAAGTTTTAACCCCTTTTTTTAACGTTACATTCTAATTATAAACGAAAAAAGTCGACAAAACTCATGTCTGGAATTTTGTCGACAAAAATATTTTAGAATTTTTCGGTTGGTTTCGGATCAACTCTTACCGAAGAGGAAGAATCCAATCCGATGCGTAAATAATGAATGAACATTGCCAGTGAAATACATAACACAACCATAAATCCAGTAACGGTTGAAATAAACAGTCCCATAATATAAAGACTCCTTTCTTTAATTAAAGTCATTGAAATTATTATACTATATACCCATGATTGAATGAAAGGTGATTCGGAGATAAAATTGCCAAATTTATGAATCTATCACTTAAAGGTTGCTAGATAAAGTGAACGATGGAAAACTCCAAAATATAAAATGCATTTACTACCGCTTTTTTATAAAATAGCGGAGTGAATCATCGTAATATTTGTAGAAATTATGAAATATTAATATTTAAGAGAAGGATTCTGTCATCAAACTGTAAATAAAGCTGAAAGATTGTCGAAAAAAAGAATAGTAGAAGATTTGGAGGAACATATATGGATATATCAACACTAGTGGGGATTATTCTCGGAATTATTGCGGTGTTTGTGGGAATGGTGGTAAAAGGGGCAAGTTTAGGCGTTTTGATCAACCCAGCTGCCTTTTTGATAATTATCGTCGGAACGGTTGCATCCGTAACGATTGCCTTTCCGATGAGTGAACTGAAAAGAGTGCCCAAGCTATTTGGGATTATTTTTAAAGAACAAAAGCTTGCAAGTGATATAGAAATTATTAAAATGTTCTCGCAATGGGCTGATTTGGCACGTCGAGAAGGATTGCTGGCACTTGAAAGCAAGGCCTCCGAGGTGGAAGATCCATTCTTGAAAAATGGATTGACACTGGCAATCGATGGCCAAAATGCCGACTATATTCGGGATGTTTTAACGGAAGAAGTAGAAGCGATGGAGGAACGCCATGCAAGCGGCGCCCAAATATTCTCGCAAGCTGGTACATATGCCCCGACTCTAGGGGTACTTGGAGCGGTTATTGGATTAATGGCGGCTTTAAAAGATATGAGTAATGTTGATGCACTGGGCCATGCCATCACGGCAGCCTTTGTTGCCACGCTGCTTGGTATTTTTACGGGGTACGTATTGTGGAATCCGTTCGCAAATAAGTTGAAACGCAAGTCCGCTGTGGAAGTGAAACAAAAACAATTAATGATTGAAGGAATTCTATCCGTTTTGGAAGGTGAAGCCCCTCGCGTGATTGAACAAAAACTTGCTTCTTATTTACCGACGGAAGAACGCCGCAAAATCTCTAACGAAAGCGGGGAGGATGGTCTTGGCAAGGAAAGCTAAAAAGAAAAAACATGATGATCATGTGGACGAGTCATGGCTATTGCCCTATTCTGACTTAATGACGCTTTTATTAGCTTTGTTTATTGTATTATTTGCATCCAGTACAGTGGATCAGGACAAGCTTGCGAAAATGTCTGCTGTATTCAATGAAATTTTTGAGGGCGGTACGAGTTTTATGGATCATACTTCGGTAATTGAACAGCCAAATACAATTACAGATGGGATCTCGGAACAAGAAGCCGCTTATATTGAAGACCAAAGAGAATTGCAGGAAATTCAGGGCCGTGTTGATAATTTTATCGCGGTGAATGAATTGGAAAGCACATTTGCTACCCAAATGACGGATGAAGGATTGTTGATCACCATCCGGAGCAGTATTTTATTTGACCCCGGTAAAGCGGATGTAAAGACAAATTATAATGAAATAGCGACAGAACTATCAAAGATTTTGGAGATGGATCCTGCCAGATACATCGTAGTAACCGGCCATACTGACAATATACCTCAAAACACGGCGGAATTCGGATCAAACTGGGAGCTTTCCGTGATGCGTGCAGTGAATGTGATGAAGATGATTATACAAAGCAATCCAAACTTGGATCCAAAGTACTTCAGCGCAAAAGGCTATGGAGAATTCAATCCGATTGCCTCCAATGAAACACGGGAAGGCAGAGCCAAAAATCGCCGTGTAGAAGTGCTGGTTCAACAACTTGTAAAAGAAGATGGAAGTAAAGTGGACATAACTCAATAATACAACGGGCTCGAAAAATCATTTTCGGGTCTTTTTTTCTGCAATTTTAGAGTTGTAACTTGAGCAGAGTATGGTTAAAGCAAAGATTGAATAGAATTCGAATAAGCCCGGTTTAGGTTCAGTTGGTGAAAAACCGGTCGAATAGAGTGCGTGTAAAAGCCGATATGGGTTCAGCTGATATGAAAACGGTCGAATAGAGCATGTCTAAAAGCCGGTTTGCAGCGAGCTGAAGTAAAAACGGTCGAATAGAGTCTGTCTAAAAGCTGGTTTGCAGCTAGCTGATATGAAAACGGTCGAATAGAGCATGTCTAAAAGCCAGTTTGCAGCTATCTGAAGTAAAAATGGTCGAATAGAGTCTGTCTAAATGCAGGTTTGCAGCTAGCTAAAGTAAAAACGGTCGAATAGAAAACCTTTAAAACCTACCTATCGAAAAAGTCCACATTATCCACCTCAATTTAACCCATACTTTATATATGCACTTTTAATATTTTAGAATATCTCCAGTTTGACTCTATATAAACAATAGTTTATAATCTTAAACAAATGTTTGAAGAGTGAGGTGTAATGATTAGTGAATGAAAAAGAGCAGCTTGTTCTCCAAACAATCAAGAGCAACCCTTTTCTATCCCAACAAGAAATGGCTGAAGTTTTAAATATACCTCGCCCGACTTTGGCCAATATTATTTCGGGACTTATAAAAAAGGGCGAGATTATTGGAAGGGCATATGTGCTGCCTGAAAGGAATTCGATTTTTGCAATTGGGGGAGCGAATGTTGACCGCAAATTCCATATCGATGGCTCGGTACAGCATGGCACATCAAATCCCTCCACGGTTACGGAAAGCGTAGGCGGTGTTGCCAGGAACGTTGCCGAGAACCTGGGCCGCTTTGGAAATGACGTAAAACTCATTACATTAATCGGACAAGACCACGGTGCAAAGGTCATCGAAAATGAAAGCCATGCCTTTATCAATTTTGATTATGTAGAAGAATTGCCCGATTTAAAGACAGGTTCCTATAGTGCAGTATTAGATCGCAAGGGTGAGTTAATACTCGCAATGGCAGATATGTCGATTTATGATTATTTGCTCCCACCCGTACTAATAAAACACGAAGCCGCTTTAAGTAATGCGAAATGTATTATTATTGATCTAAATTGTCCGAAAGAAACTGTAGAATATCTGCAGAATCTTGCCAGCATCCGTGAGATTCCTTTGGCAATCGTGCCTGTATCGGCACCGAAAATGAAAAATATGCCGAAGGATTTATCGGGAGTTGCTTACTTTATCGTAAATCGCGACGAAGTGGAATCCTACTTGAATATTCAAATGAAGAACAAAGAGGATTATTCAAATGCCGTCAGCACGCTATTGGAAATGGGTGCAAAAAACGTCATTTTGACTTTGGGGGAACAAGGAGCAATGGCAGGCAATAAAGATGGCATCCATCATTTTGAAGCGGAGAAAACGCAGGAAATCATTGATGTCACGGGGGCAGGAGATGCTTTTGTTGCCGGATTTATGCATGCCGTATTAAATGAGGAAAGCTTCATCGATGCAGTGAATTTTGGGCAATATAATGCATCGAAAACATTGCAATCCAATAAAACAGTAAGACAAGACATAACAGCCGAAGAATTAAACAATTGGAGGAACAAATAACATGGAAAAATATTTATCATATTCACAAGAAGTATTAGAAGCGAAGGAAAAAGGCCTGCCAATCGTAGCGCTTGAATCAACAATTATCTCACACGGAATGCCGTATCCACAAAACGTACAAACAGCACGTGAAGTAGAACAAATTATTCGCGACAAAGGAGCAGTACCGGCAACAATTGCCATCATTGACGGCCAAATCAAAATCGGTCTTACAGATGAAGAACTTGAAATGTTCGGCAACGCCGACAATGTGGCAAAAGCTTCACGCCGAGATCTTGGCTATCTAGTAGCAACAAAGAAACTAGGAGCTACAACTGTAGCGGCAACAATGATTGCTGCTGAACTTGCGGGAATCGAATTGTTTGTTACTGGCGGTATCGGAGGAGTTCATAGAGGAGCTGAAACAACAATGGATGTTTCTGCAGACTTGGAAGAGTTGGCTCAAACAAATGTTGCCGTAGTCTGTGCAGGAGCAAAATCTATCCTGGACATCGGTTTAACACTTGAATATCTTGAAACAAAAGGTGTACCTGTTGTTGGTTACGGAACAGACATGCTGCCAGCCTTCTATACAAGAGAAAGCGAGTTCTCGGTTAACTTCCGAGCAGACAATACGCAAGAAGTAGCGGACATGATGAGAGCGAAATGGGATCTAGGTTTAGTTGGCGGAGCAGTTATTGCAAACCCAATTCCTGAAGAAGATGCACTTGAAGCAAGCTTCATTAACGGCATTATCCAAACAGCTTTAACAGAAGCTAAAGAAAACGGAATCAAAGGGAAAGAGGTAACACCATTCCTTTTAGGAAAAGTAAAAGAATTAACTGAAGGAAAATCATTGGAAGCAAACATTGCCCTTGTAAAACACAACGCACGAGTTGGAGCAGAAATCGCAGTAGCACTAAATCAAAATAAATAATATGAAAAGCGGAGGCGTCCTGTTTAGCCCCGCGTCGGCGAAAACGCCACGTCCTGTGGCATCGCCGACATGACTCACATCCTGTGAGCCTGAAGCGCTGGAAGGCCCGAATCGCGAAGCTTTTACAGCTTTCGACCGAGGGACTGAAGCGACTCGAGGGGCTGGCCGCCGCGCTGAATATTGTTGAAAGTCAATATTTTTTCTTACAAATAAAAAAAGTTCCCAACGAGAAGATGATTTCTTCGTGTTGGGAACTTTTTTGTCCGCAATTAATTGGCTTTATCTTCTCAATGCGCCTAATTCGGAAACGATCGCCTGCATTTCACTCGGACTGAAAGTGCTGCGTTTCATGACCATTTCATAAAGATATAAAATATCTTCATAATGTTCATCCGAAAAGTTTTCCGACTTCATAGCGTCAACATTGACCATGCGTAGTTTTTCTTTCATTTGTTCGACCATATAAATAATATTTTCTTTCGATGGTTGTGTTAAATCCATTTTTTCCCCACCTTTCAAAGTATCCATTTAATCATTCCATTCCTTGCCCTTCCTTGTCAATAATAATCGAACGGTCTTTTAACAGGGTTACATTTTTTATAAAATGGGTAATGTATAGAAAATATTAACAAGTCAAAAGGTAGACTAAGTTAGGAGGTAAAATCGGAATGAATGAAAGCAAATTAATGAAATTTGTATTAGTCGGAGCAGCTGCAGGTGCAGTCATTAGTATGTTTGACCGTAAAACAAGAGAGAATACTAAAGAAAAGACAAAACAAATGAAAGATATGGCTGTCTACTATGCGAAGAACCGAGACGAGCTGCAAAGAATGCTTGAGCAAAAAATTGAAGTGGCACAAGAAGTATATGAAAATGCTTCAACAAATATTAGCACAATCATAAGTAAAATGGATGATGTAAAAGAAATACCGGCAAGCGTGCAGAATATGGTAAGTGATACGAAAAACATTGTTAAGAATTCCAATGCTGAAAGACTGAACTAACTCTAATTCAAACTGCGGCGAAGTTTGCCGCAGCTACTACATAGCGTTTTAAATGTGAGGGAAGCGTTGGAGAAAGTCATGATAATAACGATGCATATAATTTGTCATTGAGGGGAAGTGGGCTGAATTTGCTGGGTGAAAAGAAAGAAAAGAATGAACATGAAGCCGTTAATAATATAAGATCATTTTTCAATCCGGATGAATCAAAAATTGATATCACGACCACGAAAGGGTTTTTTCAAGACCTAATCGTACGCATGAAAGATATAGATGTTTCAGGAATGGGTGCCCAATTAGCGTACTTCTTCTTACTATCCTTCTTCCCTTTATTGATTTCCATTATTACGTTGGTACCTTATTTGAATATTAATCAAGAGGAAGTATTCAATTTCCTGCAGACGATTGTACCCGCCGAGGTGTTTTTATTAACACAAGGGACTTTAACTGAACTGTTAACAACGCAAAATGGCGGTGGGCTGTTGTCCATCGGGATCTTGGGTACCCTTTGGTCGGCTTCAAGGGGGGTCAACGCGCTGACCAAAACATTAAACGGCGCATATGAAACAGAACCCAAGTCTGGATTGATCAGCCGTGGTCTGTCGTTAGTGTTTACGATTGCTCTAGTTGTTGTCATCCTGATCGCTTTAGCCATCCCGATTTTTGGATACCAGTTTGCCTATACACTTTTTAATTATTTGGGAGTAGAAGAAACATTTGCTAATTTTTGGGAGATGGTTCGGATGTTTCTTCCCCCGGTGTTAATTTTTATCGTGCTAAACCTATTGTACTGGGTGATCCCGAATACCGACCCTAGATTGAAGCTGTTTAGTGTATTGCCTGGATCGATTTTCTCCACGGTCGCCTGGGTCATCTTGATTTACGGTTTTTCATTCTATGTAAATAATTTTGGCAACTATGCTTCTACTTACGGAAGTATCGCCGGGGTTATTATACTGATGCTATGGCTGTATTTCACCGGAATGATTCTGATTTTCGGTGGCCTAATCAATGCTTCGGTGCACAAACGGTCGCTGGTGAAAAAGGGATATAAAGAATAAAAGGTTGACCGGGTTTGTTTTCCGGCCAACCTTCTTTTTAGGATTTTAACATTCGCAAACCGTTTAAAATTACTAAAATCGTGCTTCCCTCATGGCCAATGACTCCAAATGGAAGGTCGACGATTTGCAAAAAGTTGGAGATGATTAAAAGTGCAATGACTGCAATTGAAAAAATGATGTTTTGCTTGACGATTTTTTGCATTTTTTTGGATAAACGAACAGCATAGGCGATTTTGGATAAATCATTCTTCATCAATACAACATCTGCAGTTTCCAAAGCAACATCTGTTCCTCCGCCCATCGCAATTCCAACTGTTGCAGTCGCAAGTGCCGGTGCATCATTAATGCCATCGCCAACCATGCCAACATTGCTGTATTTATCTAAATATCCTTTAATATGGTTCACTTTTGTTTCAGGCAAGCATTCTGCAATATACTCATTGACACCAGCTTCTTTGGCAATGGTTTTTGCGGTTTTTTTATTATCACCTGTAAGCATCGCCACGGAGATGCCAAGCTCTTTCAAAAGTTTTACCGCATCTTTTGCCTCATCCCGTACTGTATCTTTCATGGCGACTAAAGCTGCAATGCCTTGGTCATCTTTCATGAATATAACGGTTTTTCCTTCCTCCGCTAATTTACCGGCAGCTGAATCGGCGAACTGTGCCGCTTCTTCTCGACCTACAAACTCAGGTTTTCCTACAAGATAAGCGGCATTTTGAATGGTTGCTTTTAAACCCCAGCCTGGCACATCTTCTATCTCGATCCCTTGTGTCGGCTCGATCTTTTGATTTTTCGCATATTGCATAATGGCGTGAGCCAATGGATGGTTTGATTGAGCTTCAATTGATGCCAATGTGGCAATCGCTTCAGCTTCGCTTAAATTTTCCCTGACGATTACATCCGTTACAGAGGGTTTACCCACCGTTAAAGTCCCTGTTTTATCGACTGCCAATAATTGAAGGGCACTTAGATGTTCCAAGTGAACCCCGCCTTTAAAGAGGATTCCCTTTCTTGCACCATTTGAGATGGCGGAAAGAGTCGCCGGTGTAATGGAAGCGACAAGGGCACAGGGCGAAGCGACAACCAATAAAACCATTGCCCGGTAGAACGTTGTTGTCCAATCCCACCCAAGTAAATAATGGGGAAGGAACAACATGAGTACAACCGTTGCCAAAACAAATTTTACATATCTGCCTTCAAACTTTTCGATAAATTGCTGAGAAGGAGATTTTTCGCTTTGCGCTGATTGAACAAGTGTAATAATTCTTTGGAATAGTGTTTCGGTATTTGGTTTGGTCATATTAACGGTCAATGTTCCATTTAAATTTACCGTACCGGCATATACTTCATCCCCGACTTGCTTTGTAACAGGCATGGATTCACCACTGATTGCAGATTCATCAATTGTAGAATTTCCTTTGAAAATTTGCCCGTCAACCGGAATTCGTTCACCTGGTTTAATCAATAAATGGTCTCCGATTTTTAATGAAGAAACGGGAACTTTGATCGGCTGAAATCCCCCGCGTACCAGCCAGGCTTCCTCGGGCTGCAAATTCATGAGAGCGGAAATTTCGCGATGGCTTTTATTCATCGCATAGGTTTCGAGTGCACCGCTTAATGCAAATATGAAGATAAGTATTGCCCCTTCCGTCCAATAGCCAATAATGGCTGAACCAATGGCAGCTAAAATCATCAATAATTCCACATTTAAATTTTTATTCTCGAGTGTATCTAAAATGCCCTCTTTTGCTTTGGCATAGCCTCCAATGACAAATGCCGTTAGATAAGCAATTACAGAAGCTGTGGACAAGCCTGCAGTTTCCAGACGCCATGCGAGCAAAATGATTACGCCTGAAACAAGAGCCGCAATTAACTCCCCGTGTTCCTTTATTTTCTCAATTAAAACATTGTTTTCTCGATTAGTATTATCCATACAATCCTCCTTTTGATAATGAATATCACTATCAAAGTGTTATTATAAAGAGATTTTGATAACGGTTTTCATTTATTTGATGTATTTGAAAAAATCATTTTTAATTTATAATTATTATAATATAGACCGTTGATTTTGTAAATCCAATTGAATATTTTTTATGTAAGAGAGAAAAATAGCGAGGGTATTTTGTAAATGTTTGAACACAATCTTGTCGGGAATGAGTTAGATATAGTGAAAATAAGGAAGGAAAGGTGAAATTAAATGAACGGTGAAGAATATCAAAAAACACGCGAGACGTTAAAAAATATAGTTGAAAGTGCCGATACGGCAATGCTTGTGACGACAACGTTGGATGGCCATATTGTGTCAAGACCCATGCAGCTTCAAAAGGTGGAATTTAACGGAGATCTTTGGTTCTTAACCCTGAAAGATACGGAAAAGTATTATGAAATAAAACATAACGATGTCGTAAATGTGGTGATCGCGGAGAAATCATATGCATCCATCACGGGGCACGCAGAAATTGTGGATGATCTGGAACTTAAGAAAAAGTTCTGGAACAAAGCGTATGAAGATATGTTTAATATGGATTATACAGATCCCCGTGTTACGCTCATCAAAATCCACGCAGAGTCAGCGGAGTACTGGGATACAGGGTCAACCGTTAAATCGGCGTTTAACTTTGTCAGAAAAGTGGTAGGAAATGAAGAGCCAGGAAAGCCAAGCAACAGCACAAACCAAACTTTGGAATTGTAAAACCCTCTTATATAGAAAAAACTTGCAAGGGATGCTTGCAAGTTTTTTACGCTCTTTATTAATTGATGTTAGAATACTCTCTCAGCGTTATCGCTGTCGGCTAACGCCTTTCGCGCAGCTGAGTTAAAATGGAATCTACTAATTTATTATATGCTAATAATAAAATTATCTTTTCTTAATTAGAATACTCTCTCAGCGTTATCGCTGTCGGCTAACGCCTTTCGCGCAGCTGAATTAAAATGAAAACTACTAAATTTATTTCTTCTTAAGATAAACAAGATTTACTAAATTAGAAAACACGTTCAGCATACTGAGATAGTTTTTCCAGTGACGATTTTTCAACGTCGGCGTGTAATGAATTGCCGTGGGAATCCATTGTTACAACGGCCGTGAAGCCTTCAACAGTCAAGTGCCACATTGCTTCAGGGATACCGAATTCTTGCAAGTCAACACCGTCTACACTCTTGATGCAATCTGCATAGTACTGAGCAGCACCGCCGATTGCATTCAAGTATACGCCACCGTGTTCTTTAAGAGCAGCAAGCGTTTTAGGTCCCATACCGCCTTTACCGATTACAGCGCGGATACCGAACTTTTTCATGATGTCGCCTTGATATGGCTCCTCACGGATGGATGTTGTTGGACCAGCCGCTTTTACAGTCCAGTTGCCGTTTTCGTCTTTTGCCATTACCGGACCACAGTGATAGATGACTTGTCCATTTAAATCAACCGGCGCATCGTGGCTCATTAAATGATGGTGGATCGCATCGCGGCCAGTATAGATGCGGCCATTGATTTTCACCACATCGCCTACATTAAGTTCACGGATTTGTTCTTCCGTAATCGGTGCAGTTAACTCAACTACTTTGCTTTCTGATTGCGTTTCTGTTTTTGGTTCATCACGGAAAGTGATTTTTTCGCCTTCTTGGTAATGCCATTTTGTAATTTCGCCAGTTGAAGGGTTGATATCGATGGCCATGCGACGGTAAGCCCAGCAGTTATATGCTACCGATACATAGAATGAAGCCGGAATACGGTGCATAACACCGATTTTACAGCCCAATAAAGTTGCTTCCCCGCCAAAGCCCATTGTACCAATGCCGAATGTGTTTGCTTTTTCGACAATGTATTCTTCCAATTTTGCTAAGTCAGGATTCGGGTTAACGTCTTCCACATGACGGAATAACTGTTCTTTAGCCAAATCATAGCCGGAAGAACGGTCGCCGCCAATACCTACTCCGATGAAACCGGCAGAACAACCTTGCCCTTGTGATTGCCATACAGAATGCAAGATACATTTGCGGATTCCATCCAAGTCGCGGCCTGCACGGCCAAGGCCTTCCAGTTCACATGGCAGGCTGTATTGAATGTTCTTGTTCTCGCAGCCGCCGCCTTTAAGAATCAATTTCACTTCAATGTAATCGTTTTCCCATTGTTCAAACTTAATAACAGGAACACCTTCGCCCAAGTTGTCTCCACTGTTTTTGCCTGTTAAAGAATCAACTGAGTTCGGGCGTAGCTTTGCATCTTTCGTCGCTTGGACAATTGCGTTTTTGATTGCTGCTTTAATTTCCAATTGGTTCACGCCAACTGGAGTTTTGACTTTGAAAGTAGGCAAGCCGGTATCTTGGCAAATTGGCGATACATTATCTTCCGCCATCACAATGTTGTTGGAAATTGTGTCCAAACTCATTGCGGCACGCGTCCCTGCATTTTCTGCGTCTTTCGCTTTTTTAATCGCCCGGCGAACGTCTTTTGGTAAATTTGTTGAAGTTTCGCTCACTAAGTCATAAATACTTTTTTCTAATGTTTGTAAATAGGATGTTGCCACTTGAGACATGATGATATTCCCCCCCAGAATATTTTGATATTTTCACCACCACTTATTATACCTTGTTCAGTTCCCGAAAAAAAGGGTCATAGACAGACATTCGAGAACAAATGGAAAAAGAGGCTGCAACTTTTGCAGCCCCTTGTGGCAAGTATTATTCAGCTGAATCTGTTCTTCCTTTAAATTGCTCCATTTTGTCTTCCACGTCGTCGAGCATTTGTATCAGTCTGTCAATATCCTCAACATCTGCTGTCTCGGGATCAATCGCATCCAGTACTTCTACAAAAATTTGAAGGCGTTCTTTTAAGTAAATTACTTGTTTGTTTTTATCTGTAACAGGCTTGGTCATGTGTACACCTCTTTCATCAAGAACATCATAGCGGAATGATGGACAATATTCAAATAAAAACTTAAAGCAGGCAGGAGAAATAGATTAAAATGCGTTTAACAATAGGGTTGTAGCGGGAGTTTTATTCGCCCTCTTATCATTTTCTTTATCGATTAAACGATGCCAAAGAACATGGGAAAGTATTCGATAACAAACAAAATCTTAAAGCTATTTACTTGATGATTGTGATAACATAGTACCGTATTAGAGGAGAGTTTTAAATGGGAGGATATACATGATAGCAGCAACTCATTATGAACAACGCAGATTTTGGATATTGGTCGCCATTGTGTCGATATCCGGTTTCTCTCAGGGCATGCTATTGCCGCTGATTTCGGTTATTTTTGAAAGTGATGGTGTCTCATCCACTTTAAACGGATTAAATGCCACAGGATTATACATAGGAACGTTGTTAATATCGCCATTTATCGAGAAGCCGCTGCGCAAATTCGGATACAAGCCCATCATTATAGTGGGTGGTGCAATTGTGTTTATCGCGCTGTTCTTGTTCCCATTCTGGCATAACGTGATGTTTTGGTTTATCTTGCGAATGATGATTGGAATAGGGGACCATTGCTTGCATTATTCCACGCAAACTTGGTTAACAAGTACGGCCCCTGCCGGTAACATTGGAAAAACCATGTCCATTTATGGATTATCATTTGGCGTAGGATTTGCAGTGGGGCCATTAATGGTGAACTTAGTGAAGATATCGGAAACATTGCCTTTTATCGTTTCATCCATCCTTTGCTTAATCGCATGGTCCTTTGTGTTTGTTGTTCGAAATGAAAAACCTGAAAGTTTAATAGGAGACAGTAAAGAGTCAAATAGCTTCCACCGTTATAAAATGTCATTTAAATATGCCTGGGTTGCATTCATACCGCCACTAGTTTATGGGGTTTTGGAAACAAGCCTGAATGCACTTTTCCCGGTATATGCCCTAAGAAAAGATTTTGATGTATCAATGGTATCAATCATTCTCGCCGCTTTTTCAATTGGCGGGATACTCACTCAGGTGCCAATCGGGATGCTAGGCGATAAAATCGGAAGAAGAAAGATTATTCTCGCCGCTTTTTTGGCAGGTACGGTATTTTTTGGGGTGGGCAGCATGTTTGAACATTCGGAATGGATTATCGCGTGTGTATTTTTATTGGCGGGAATGGCCCTGGGTTCGATGTTCTCCTTAGGGATTACTTATATGGCAGAACTTACACCGAAAGCTCTTTTGCCGACTGCAAATCTCCTATACGGCATTTTCTTTAGTCTTGGGAGTTTGATCGGACCGACAGCTGGGGGACTTTATCTTCAGTATGTGGAATCATTAAGTTTCCTGTTGTTCATTTCGTTTATTTTGTTGGTAATGTTATTGGTTGTTTTTTTCTTTGGAAAACAAGTGAAGGAAGCATAACTTATTCGTTTACAACTGAAGTAAGAAATATGAATGAAAAGAGTCTGCGGGAAAGCATGTCTGTTTAGCAAGCGTCTAAAGCGGCATTTGGAGCAAGTCCAGAGAAAAACACTCGATTAGCCCAAAGTTTCGATAGCATGCATCGATAGCTCAAAAGACAGAACCAAAATAACTAAATCACCAACCCAACAAAAAAAGCTAACCCGGAACAATCATGTTCCAGGTTAGCTTTTTTCATTAAGATAATCGATTGCGATAGTCTTCATAGCCAAATTGGCGAACGACTTTGACGCCTTCTTCTTCATTGTACAAGCAAATGCTTGGCAAGTTGACGCCGTTGAACATATGGTTTTTTACCATTGTATAGTGTGCCATATCCGTGAAGACGATTTTATCGCCGGCTTTCAGCGGTTCATCGAATGAATAGTCACCGATTACGTCGCCTGCTAGACAAGTCATGCCGCCAAGTCGGTATGTGTAAGCTTTATCGTTCGGTGTACTCGCGCCGATAATTTGAGGACGGTATGGCATTTCTAACACGTCCGGCATATGGCATGTAGCGGATGTATCCAGAATGGCAATTTCCATCCCGTTTTTCACAACATCCAGAACTGTCGTTACCAAATAGCCAGTATTTAGCGCAATCGCTTCACCAGGCTCTAGGATAACTTTCACATCATACTTGTCTTGCATATAGTTAATCAATGACACAAGCTTATCCACATCGTAATCTTCACGTGTGATATGGTGGCCGCCGCCAAAATTGATCCATTTCATTTTATGCAAATACTCGCCGTATTTTTCTTCAAAGTGAACCAGTATGCGTTCCAATACATCTGAGCCTTGTTCGCACATCGCATGGAAGTGAATTCCTTCAACCCCATCCAGTTCATCGGGACGGAAAGAGTCGACTGGAATACCTAATCGTGAATTGATGTAGCATGGATCATAAAGCGGTGTTTCAACTTCTGAATAACCAGGATTTACACGCAAGCCAATGGATACGTGCTTGCCTTCTACACTTTGTACTTTTTCTTTATACTTATGTAGTTGGTCAAACGAGTTGAACACAATATGATCGACATATTTCAAATATTCATCAATTTCATGCTCCGCATAGGCAGGTGCATAGGCATGCACTTCTTTGCCGAACTCCTCGTAGCCTAGACGAGCTTCGAATAAAGAACTTGAAGTAATACCCTTCAGGTAGTTTCGGGCCATCGGGAATGTCGAGAACATCGAAAAACCTTTAAGAGCTAATAAAATATCACAGCCAGTACGGTCTTGAACAGATTTCAAGATTTCTAAGTTGCGCAAGAGCAAGCGCTCGTCCACTACATAGCTAGGAGACGGCGCCGCTTTCCAATCAATTGTTTTCATCTTACTTAGCCTCTTCTTTATCAAGGTCTAGGTCGATCAATTCAGGATTGAAGCTTTCTTGCCATGGAAGACCCCATTTATTTAAAGCCTCCATGAATGGATCTGGATCGAACTCTTCTACATTGTAAACACCTGGTTTTTGCCATGTGCCATTCATCACAAGCATTGCACCAATCATCGCTGGTACGCCCGTTGTATAGGAAATGGCTTGTGAACCAACTTCGCGATAGCATTCTTCATGGTCGCAAACATTGTATACATAGTAAGTTTTCTCTTCGCCATCTTTAATCCCGCGAGCGATAATACCGATATTTGTTTTACCTTTCGTACGTGGACCGAGGGAAGCTGGATCCGGTAAAACTGCTTTCAGGAATTGAAGCGGCTGAATCATTTTTCCTTCGAATTCAATCGGTTCAATCGAAGTCATGCCAACGTTTTCAAGTACGTTTAAGTGTGTAATGTATTTTTGCGAGAATGTCATCCAGAAGCGGATTTGCTTGATTCCCGTAATGTTTTTTGCCAAAGATTCCAGTTCTTCGTGATATAGAAGATACATATCTTTCTGCCCGATTTCAGGGAAGTTATAAACTTCTTTATATTCCAATGGCTCAGTTTCAACCCATTCGCCATCTTTCCAGAAACGACCGTTTGCCGTGATTTCACGAATGTTGATTTCCGGATTGAAGTTTGTTGCGAAAGGATAGCCATGGTCCCCGGCATTTGCATCCAGGATATCGATATAGTGAATTTCGTCAAAGTAATGTTTTAATGCATACGCAGAGAATACTCCAGTTACGCCTGGGTCAAAACCGCTGCCTAAAAGTGCTGTTAAGCCGGCTTTTTCGAACTTCTCTTTGTAAGCCCATTGCCATTTATATTCAAACTTAGCTGTTTCAGGCGGCTCATAGTTGGCAGTATCAACATAATGAACACCTGTAGCCAAACATGCATCCATAATTGTTAAGTCTTGATATGGTAAAGCAACGTTAATTACCACATCTGGTTTAAATCCATTGATTAATTCGATTAGCTCGTCCGTATTATCCGCATCTACTTGTGCAGTGTGGATAATTGTTTTACCGCCGTCTAATTTTTCTTTTAAAGCATCACATTTAGACTTTGTTCGACTTGCGATCATAATCTCTTCGAATACTTCCGAGTTTTGTACACATTTGTGCACGACAACGCTGGCAACTCCGCCAGCACCAATAATCAATGCTTTACCCAATTCTTTATAACCCCCTAATAGTGGCCTGTACACCAAGAACGTTGGCGAGGCAGTTATTAATCATTTAGCCATAAACTTTGTCAAGCCTGCTCGAACGAAAGGCTTATTAAGTCTTGAACAATAAAACAGATTATACATAAATATTTTTTGCGTAGCAATTACTTTTCCTTAAAAATTGTGTTAAATCTCGCAAATCTCCTCGGTAAATACCAAAAGTCAAGAATCTGCCTAAGAGACCTTCAGCAAATCCTAATAACCTTTTCCCCCTCTTAATTAGCGTAAACAAAAAAGAGGTTAATTATTAATATTGTCTATTGGAATTTTGTTATATGAATTATAGAACACTTCTGTTATAATAAACATATAACAGAATGGAGGGGTGAAATGATCATTCGAATTGAAGCCGAATCGGATATTCCCATCTATACACAGCTAACCAATCAAATAATAGAAGGAATTGCACGTGGAGAAATAATGCCTGGTGAATCATTGCCATCTGTTAGAGCATTTGCTGCAGATTTGGGTGTGAATATGCATACGGTAAATAAAAGCTACCATGAATTGGAGAAAAAAGGGGTGATTAAAATCATTCCGAAATCCGGTGCGGTCATTTCCCCCGAGGAGATTACGGCCGAGAAAAAGGCTCAGATTTTAAGCGAACTAAAACCACTTATTTCAGAAGGCCTTGTTTTGGGAATGAAAAAAGAAGAAATTCAGGAATTGATTATTTCGATGATGAATGAAATGAAAGAAAGGTAAGGGGGCAATCGCATGGCATTATTCATTTTTTTAATCGTTACAGCGTTTATTGCAGTGGTTCAAATCATGATTCCGTATTTGGCAAAACGGACAGCGGTTTTTGGTGTTACCGTTCCGGACCAGTATATTAATGATGCAACTCTTCTAAAATATAAAAAACTTTATGCCGTTTCTGTAGGACTCATCTCTTTTATATTGATCGGATTATATGTTTTCTGGGCATTAAGAAATAACCTTTTGGATGAACAGATTGCAATGGTTGGAGCAATTTTGGAATTTGCACTAATCTTCATAAGTTTCTCGTTTTATATGTACTTTCATGCCAAGACAAAACAATTAAAACAAAAAAATAAATGGATGGAAGAGTTAAAAGCAGTAAAAGTCACGGATTTATCGGTGCGCAGTCAGGATGCAATGCTTCCTTGGGTTGTTTTTTTGCTGCCAATTGTTTCGACAGTAGGGCTTATGGTCTATACGTTGATGAATTACGATGTTTTGCCGCAGCAAATTCCAACGCATTGGGGGCCGAGTGGCGAGGCAGATGCTTTTAAGGAAAAATCGTATTTCTCTGCTATACAGCTAACGTTGATTTTATTGATACTGCAAACAATGTTTCTGGGCATTCATATAGCAACAAAAAAATCTGGGATTAAACTGAGCGCTACTGGACTGCAAGCTTCCCGCAATAGACAGCTCGGCCTAAGAAAATATTCAAGTTGGTTTATGTTTTTCGTTGTCCTTGCCGTCACAATGTTAATGAGTTATTTGCAGCTAACCATGATTCATCCGCAGCTTTCGGAGGGGCTGGCAAAATTGCTGATTCCAATCGTTTTCCTGATTGCTGTTCTGATAGGAACATTAATCTTTGCAGTGAAAGTAGGCAGGTCTGATAAAGAGACTTTCGAAGTAGTAGGAGAGCGAATTAGGGACATCGACGACGACCAATATTGGAAAGGTGGATTGTTTTATTTTAATAAAAATGATCCATCGATCTTTGTTGAAAAACGATTCGGTGTTGGCTGGACGATTAATTTTGCCAACCCAATTGGCTATTGTATTGTCTTCTTGCCAATTATCTTGATTATCTTGATTTCTTTTATATAAGAAGGAGTGGGGTGTGTGATGAAAAAATCAGATTGGAAAGTGGCGCTGCTTTTGTCGCTCATTTGTTTGGTTGGGGGCCTCTTGGTAGTGCCATACCAACTCACAAGTTTACAAAAAACTTTTCCGGAACAATATGAGCTATTAGTGGAAACAATGCCTTTGCCATATACAGCTTTACTTTTGTTGACTGGATTTCAATTAGCGGTCATTTCATTTGTGCTGGCTTTTATTGGGGTGAAGCTTGCGCGCAAGGCAGGGTTTTCACTGGATGTTTTATATTCCTTATTCAACAAGGAAAAAGTGCGTTTTGATCGAAAAGGGGTTATGTTATCCATTCTATTTGGTGTGATTGCCGGCTTTGTGATCATTGGGGGAGACCGTTTTTATTTCCAATATCAAATTGCTATAATGCGTGAAACTGAACCAAGTTTTTCGCTTTTAGGCCTGGTGACGGGGGTTTTCTATGGCGGTGTCTTTGAAGAGATTTTGATGAGATTGGTCGCTATGAGTTTGCTCGTGTGGATATTCAAATTGATTTTCCAACGCCAACAGAGCAATTTAGCTCCTGTATTTTATTGGATTGCAATCGTAATCGCGTCCGTTTTATTTGCTGCCGGACATTTGCCTGCGACAAGCGCCGTATTTGGGGATTTAACGGTGGATGTTGTGGTAAGGTGCTTCTTGCTGAATGGAATCGGTGGTTTGTTCTTTGGCTATCTTTATTGGAAGAAAGGTTTTGAATACGCCATTATTGCACACATGTTTACGCATATTTCGATGCAATTGCTGTTTATTCCGCTGTTCTATTAATGGAATACAGATATAAAAAAAGTGGGGAACAAATCCCCACTTATTTATCTTTCAATGTTAATTTGGCAACAATTTCGACTCTTGCTGTTTGAGGGAACATGTCAACCGGCTGGATATAGTCAACATGGTAAATCTTTGTCAGCTCCTGCAAGTCCTTTGCAAAAGTTGAAGGGTTGCAAGATGTATAAACAAAACGCTTTGGCTTGATTTTCATGACGGTTTTAATAAAGCTTGGGGCAAGGCCCGTGCGCGGGGGGTCGACTGTAATGACATCCGGAATAAAACCTTCGCGCTTCCATTTCGCAAGCCATTCTTCAGCAGTCCCTGTGTAATAACGGACATGGTTGAAACCATGATTTCTTGCATTTTTCTTCGCATCTGCAATACTCTCCGGAACAACATCCATTCCTCGCACTTCTTTTGCCTCATTGGCCAGCCACAAACCGATTGTTCCTACGCCGCAATAGGCATCTACCACTTTTTCCTTCCCCGTCAACTGTGCCGCTTTTTTAATTTCATCGTATAAATGAACAGTTTGTTCAGGGTTCAATTGGAAAAATGCACGGGAAGAAAGGTCGAATGCCAATTCTCCCAATTTTTCGTGAATTGTTTCTTTTCCGTAGAGCGTAATCGTTTCATCGCCGAAAATAAGAGAAGTTTTTTCCCGGTTGATATTTTGTGTGATGGAAACGATGCTTGGATCGATTTTTAGCATACGTTCAATCAGCTCATCCTTATGTGGAATCTCTTTTCGTGTCGTAACTAAACATACTTGTGTCTCGCCGGTTTGCATTGCTGTACGCACTACAATTGTTCTTACGAGTCCATCCAATGACTTGCCATTATAGATTGAGATATTTAGTTTTTGCAATATTTTGCGGGTAGCCACCGTAATTTTTGATGTTAACGGGTGCTGAACGGCGCAATCATTAATATTCAATAGCTTGTTCGTTCCTTCTGAATAAAGCCCTGCATACACACGCTTGCCTTCTTTGCGTACTTGGAAGGAGCTTTTGTTTCGATAATGCCAAGGATTATCCATTCCAATCGTGGATCGAATATCTGTTTTTTCCGCAACAGGTTTTACGTATTTCTCCAACGCCTGCACGACCATATCCCGTTTTTCTCTTAGCTGGCCATCATAGGACAAATGCTGGAGCTGGCAACCGCCGCATTCATCGTAAAGTGCGCAGATTGGTTCCTGTCGTTCTTGAGATTCTTTGCGTATATTCAAAATTTCGGCTTCGGCAAAATTGCGTTGTACCTTGGACACCTTCACTGTTACTTCTTCACCAGGCAAGGCACCTTTTACAAAGACCACATTTCGTTTATAAAAGCCGACGCCCTCACCATTAATGCCTAATCGTTTTATGGTTAACGGGAATTTTTGCCCGATTTCCATCGTTGCTTTATCGCTCAAAAGCGTTCACGTCCTTTAATAAGTTCATCTCATTATTATAGCGAAGCAATAAATGAAAGCAAACGAATAAAGCTTTTCAATCGTGGGTATTTTTTACTGAAATAATTTTCAGAAATTATAGGCTGGATAATTTCTTGAATAAGTGGTATTGTTATCTCAATTAAATAAAATATATCCTTCGGGGTCGGGTGAAATTCCCAATCGACGGTGATGAAGCTGGAGCTTCTAAGCCCGTGAGCTCTTTTTGAGCAGGATTTGGTGCGAATCCAAAGCCGACAGTATAGTCTGGATGGGAGAAGGAGCATTTTATAGTATTGCTATTAAAAATGGATTTTTTAATGGTCTAATTTGCTATATATTTTTTCGTATGCTTTTATCCCGCTCTTTTAAGACGGGATTTTTTTTATTTAATTAAACAATTATATATGTGAAATGTCCTTCGGGGTCGGGTGAAATTCCCAATCGACGGTGATGAAGTCAAACTTCTAAGCCCGTGAGCTCTTTATGAGCAGGATTTGGTGCGAATCCAAAGCCGACAGTATAGTCTGGATGGGAGAAGGATGAATTGTGGCACTTTTTGAAAACGTATGTTCAAAAGGTCTATTAGGCTATGCCATTAATGATTACTCCCAAACTCCTTAGGATGCTAAGGGGTTTTTATTTTTTTCATGATTTGGAAGAAGGTGAGTAGATGTTTACAGGCATTATTGAAGATAAAGGAAAAGTAATAGCGATTCAAAAAGATGTAAATAGCATGCAGCTAACAATTGAAACCCCGAAAATTGTATCGGATGCCCAGTTGGGAGATAGCGTTGCGGTGAATGGCGTATGTCTAACAATTACGCACATGAACAATGAAATAATGACCGTTGATGTTATGCCGGAAACCGTGAAAGCGACAACCATCCATACATTGAAATTGGGTGATTTCGTGAATTTGGAGCGTGCGATGAGCGCAAACGGCCGATTTGGTGGGCATATCGTTTCGGGACATGTAGATGGAGTGGGGACGATCAAAAGCAAAAGACCTGTTTCGAATGCTGTTTATATTGAAATTGAAATCCCCAAGGACCTTGCGGAAAATTGCATTCCAAAAGGCTCCATCACGATAGATGGAACAAGCTTAACGCTCTTTGGTGTAACAGAAAGCAGCGTAACGGTTTCGCTAATTCCGCACACTTATGCCGAAACAATTTTAGGCATGAAAAATGTCGGTGAAAGTGTAAATATCGAAACGGATATGCTAGGGAAGTATGTATTGCATCATTTAAGAAAAACTGAAACAAAATCAAATATATCAATGGATTTTCTGAGACAAAATGGTTTTTAACTTCATTCAGTAGAAGTCGTAAACTTCTATAAGTGATGTGATGAATAAAAAAAGAGAAAAGCATTCAGTTGAGGTACAAACCTGGACTGAATAAAGTTAAAGCCTCCGGCGGATGTCACAGATTTTTAAAGGAAGTTTATTGAGCAAGCTCAATAAAAATCTGGACGCAAATATGCCAAGGCAAATTTGATTTAAATTCAGGAGGTGTCTTACATGTTAAATACAATAGAAGAAGCTTTGGAAGAGCTAAAAAATGGAAAAGCGATCATCGTTGTGGACGACGAAGATCGTGAAAATGAAGGCGATTTAGTAATTCTGGCTGAATTTGCAACTCCGGCAAACATTAACTTCATGGCAACATTTGGCCGTGGATTAATTTGTACGCCAATTACAGAAGAGTTGGCTGAAAATTTACAATTGCCATCGATGGTCGCACTGAATACTGATAATCACCAAACTGCATTCACTGTGAGTGTCGACCATATTGAAACAACAACTGGAATTAGTGCACATGAGCGTTCTTATACGATTCTGCAAATGATTGGCGAAAATGCAAAACCAAATCATTTTAGAAGACCTGGCCATGTTTTTCCACTAGTGGCAAAACAAAATGGTGTTCTCGAAAGAAGAGGTCATACGGAGGCAGCTGTTGATTTAGCGAAAGCTTGCGGCAGTTATCCTGCAGGTGTGATTGTCGAAATCATGGGGGATGACGGAGAAATGCTGCGCTTGGACGGATTAAAAATCTTTGCCGAAAAACATAATTTAAAAATTATTTCTATCGAAGATCTGGTGCTTTACCGTTTAAATCAAGTAAAAGAGAAAAGTACAGTCGTTGGTGACTGAAAAGAATGAATCTATATGAGAAGAGGAGAATGGAAAATGGGAAAAGTATTTGAAGCACAATTAATCGGAACAGGCTTGAAAGTTGGAATTGTAGTGGGGCGTTTTAATAATTTTATTACGGACAAGCTTTTGGAAGGTGCACTTGATGGCCTGAAAAGACATGGGGTAGAGGAAAACAACATCGATATTGCTTGGGTACCGGGAGCATTCGAAGTGCCGTTTATTTCCAAGCAAATGGTCGAAACAGGCGAATATGATGCGGTAATCGGACTAGGTACCGTGATTCGCGGGGCTACGACGCACTATGATTATGTAAATAATGAAGCGGCAAAAGGCATTGCAAGTGTTTCTTTAAATTCAAACGTTCCTGTCATTTTCGGTATTGTGACAACTGAAAACATTGAGCAAGCAATCGAAAGAGCGGGTACAAAAGCTGGAAATAAAGGATATGACTCTGCAGTGTCTGCAATTGAAATGGCAAACTTAAAGAAAATGTTTAAATAAATAAAAAGTAGGAGATCCAAAATTTCAGTTTTGGGTCTCCCACCTATTACTCCATTACTTCTCCCATTACTAACTCATCCAATGTTCCAAATTGATATCCCTGTTTTTTGGCATCTTCTATAAATTTCGGAAGAGCATCTGCATTATGTTTCGCTACAGTGTGAAGAAGGATGAGCGCTCCAGGATGAAGTTGTCCCATTAATTCATTATAGGCATAATCCCAACCTTTATTAGAATCTTTATGCCAATCCACGAAGGCCGTATCCCAAAACATATGCGTATAACCGTATTTATTGCCAACTTCCAAAACTCTTTCATTAAAAATTCCTTTAGGAGGACGCACATAATGTGTACGTTTTATACCTGAAATCTCTTCAAGTTTTTTATCGAATTTTTGCCATTCTTCTACTAATTCGGCTTCGGAAAGTTTCGACATATCCGGATGGCTGTAGGAATGATTCCCGATAATATGCCCATCTTCAATCATTCTTTTCACTAAATCGGTTGCGCTTGTTAAATAATGTCCGGTTAAGAAAAATGTCGCAGGAACGTTTTCTTTTTTCAAGGTATCAAGAATTCTTTCCGTATGCCCAGCTTCGAAGCCATTATCAAAAGTTAAATAGATAATTTTATGCTCGGGATCTCCCGTAAAAAACGCACCATATTTCTCTATAATCGATTCAAACTTTTCCCCGGCATCTCCGGGCTGTCCATTTTTGGATTTTGTAAAGCCCCAGTGATATTCGTTTGCATTGGCAACTTCCGGTTTAACCATACTAAATATCATTGAAAACAACAGTGAACAAATGATTAAGCCAGAAATATAACGTATCCTCATAAAATATTTTAGCCTCCTTTTTTCCTTATATTGCACGGTAGGGTTCAAGGGTATGCGAGTCAAATGATGGTATTTAAATAAAATGAAACGTTCGTAAAAAACATGTATACTAGCCTAAGAAGGAGTGTTTGTATGCAAGTTATTTCAAAAATTGGCAGACAAAAAAACAATCCAGAACGCTATAATATCTATTTAAATGATACATACGCTTTTGCGGTGGATGAGTCGACGCTTATTAAGTTTGGCTTAACAAAGGGAAAAGTGCTCGAGCAGTTTGATATTGATGAAATTACATACGAAGACGAGATTGCCAAAGCTTTTAATCGGGCGTTGAATTTCTTAAGCTTTCAAATGCGCAGTGAATACGAAGTGAAAAAAAAGCTGCTGGACGCGGGCTTTGGGGAAGCCGTCGTGTTGGAGGCCATAAAAAAGCTTGAAAAACTAGGGTTTTTAAATGATGAAACCTATTCGAAAGCCCTTTTGGAGACAAAAAAGAAAACAGCGAAAAAAGGACCCAGGGCCATTAAGCAGGATTTAATCAAAAAAGGAATCGATAAAGAAACGCAAGCTAAGGTACTAGATTCTTTTTCCTTTAATGAGCAGCTTGCTATTGCGATGGAGCTAGCGCAAAAGGCCGTTCGCGCCAACCAAAATAAAACACCCATGCAAACCAAGCAAAAAATACAGGATGTTTTGCTTCGTAAAGGGTATTCTTTTTCCGTCATCACTCAAATACTTGACGAAATAAAGCTTGAGCGAGAAGATGATGATTGGCAGCAAATGATTCAACTTCAAGGGGAGAAACTTTGGAAGAAATACGCCTCAAAATACAGTGGAAATGATTTGCGCATGAAGATGAAACAAGCTCTTTATCAAAAAGGGTTTCCGATAGAAATAATCGATCGCTTTTTAGAGGAAAAGGAGAGGGAACAACATGACTGAAAAAAGCTATGCCGACATGACTGAACAAGAACTAAGAGAAGAAATTGCAAAGCTAAAAGAAAAAGCGAGAAAAGCGGAGCAGCTAGGTATTGTGAATGAATATGCGGTTTATGAACGAAAAGCGACCATGGCAGCTGCTTATCTTATTGACCCTGATACGATTGTCAAAGGCGAGATGTACCGGATTGACGGTGCACCGGGAGAATTTTTCAAAGTGGAATATTTAAAAGGACGCTTCGCCTGGGGTTATCGTTTAGGCGGGGAGCGCTATGAAGAAGCATTGCCAATCTCGATTCTGTTGCCAATGAAGGTAGGGAAATAAAATGAATCAACAACATTCCATTGAACAGCTAACACAACTCCTGGCTGAGAAAAACCCTAACTTATCCGTAAATAAAGCAAGAACTTGGATCGAATTGCTTTGGTCGGATTTTGAATCCACTTATGCCAAAGCGGGGTATGATTATCGAGGTGCTGAATATACCGAGAGAATCATTAGACAATGGATTACAAGTTACGGCGACAAAATCCATGAATTTGCAGGAAGAAATCCAAAGTACATTCATTTATTGGATGAAAGTGATGGAACACTTCAATAAGTTGTATAAAAATAAGGAGTTGTCCTAAAATGGACAGCTCCTTAACTTGATTATACGATAGTATGAATTTTTTGGGAAATTCAAATAATGTCTAGCTCCGGCGCCCAGCCCCTCGAGTCGCGGTCTGCCCTCGGTAGAAAGCTGAAGAGATACTTTCGATTCGGACCTTCCGCAGCACATGGATGTGCAAGTGCCGATAATGCTGCTGTCGCTTCGCTTTCGCGCAAAAAACATCTGCCACACGATGTGGCGTTTTTATCGGCCAGCGCTTGTACCTGTCGCTATGCTTTCGGTACACAAAACATCTGTCGGGGCTAAGAAGGGCGCCTCCGCTTTCCGGATTAATCACTTGATCCAATTTGAAGTTTCTTTTGCAGTTTGTCTTCGCTAAAGATCCACCCTGTGTAAGAATTGATGATATTTAAATCATCGTCAAGGTGAGCTAATGCTACAAACGGATAGTGATCGTTACTGCGGTATCTTAAATCGATTAGGCGCACCTCCGTCAACCCATTCTCCAATTCATTAATTTCCCAACGATATAAGGGAGAGAACGAAAGGAATGCACTTAAGTTTCGATCTTCCAACGCTTTTTTCACAAGCGGCGTTTCTGGTATAGGATGAATTTCGAATTTATCATAAATATTAATGGTTCTTCCATAGGCGCGGCCAACATAGTAATGTGTTTTTGATTTTGCGGCAACACGCCAGTTGAAAAAGCGCATTGTCGGTGCCACAATAACGAAATCTTCATCCTGAATTGTATTGTGAACCGCTCTTTTGACCGCAGCTTGTACCAAAAAACGCAAAATGTAGTAAACCACAATAATGATATACATGATGGTGAAGGTTTTAACCGGGTCAAAGCCAAACGCCCACAGCAATAGCCCAATGCAATGAATGCCGAAAATAATTGGATCGAAAGTATTGATGACGCCAAGAGCAATCCATTTTCTTGAAAAAGGTCTTAGGGCTTGTGTCCCGTATGCATTGAATATATCAACAAAAACATGCAAAAATACGGCCAAAAATGTCCAAAGCCAAAGGTGCAGGACATTAACATCCTGAAAAATGAAACTCAAAACGGCAGTAATGGCGATTGGCCACAAAATTACCGCGGGAATCGAATGTGTAATTCCTCGGTGATGCCGTATATAAACCGCGTTGTTGCGTAATTTTAAAACTGTATCAATATCAGGTGCTTGTGATCCGATGATGGTACCGGCCATGATTGCTGCGAACCCAGTCGTGTTATTTGCCACAGCCGGGTCGGCTAGAGCCAGGCCGCCTAAAGCAATGCCCATCACCAAATGTGTGCCAGAATCCAAATATATCAACTCCTTGTTTTGGAGAGATTAAAAAAATAAATTTTTTGTTTAGTATAACTATAATATACCCCAATTACGCATTTTAAAATCGAAATCTATAGGAGGCTATGATGAATTATCCATATATAGAAGAATTTCGACACAGTTTAGTCGAATGGTTTCATCAAGAAAAACGGGATTTACCATGGAGACGCACATCAGATCCTTATAAAATATGGGTTTCAGAAGTCATGCTCCAACAAACGAGGGTCGATACCGTCATCCCATATTACAACCGTTTCTTGGATAAATACCCCACTTTGCAGTCTCTTGCATATGCGCCGCAAGAAGAGCTCCTGAAAATGTGGGAAGGCCTTGGTTATTACTCACGCGCCCGAAATCTGCAAGCAGGTGTAAAAGAAGTTGTAGAAAAGTATGATGCAATCGTTCCGGACACTCGCCATGATATTTCCAAGTTAAAGGGAATCGGTCCCTATACTGCCGGAGCTATTTTAAGCATTGCCTATAATAAGCCGGAGCACGCGGTTGATGGCAATGTTATGCGCGTACTGAGCCGTGTTTTGCACATCACGGAAGATATAGCTGTCCCGAAAACCAAAAAAGTATTTGAAGAAGCAGTAGACGCGTTAATCGATGAAGACTATCCAGGGGATTTTAATCAGGCGTTGATGGATCTTGGCGCCATGATTTGTACTCCAACATCCCCCAAGTGCCTGCTCTGTCCGGTGAGGGATTATTGCACGGCCTTTCAGGAAGGCGATGCGGACCAGCTTCCCATTAAGTCAAAGAAAACCAAAACAAAAAAAGTGAAATTTGATGTTTTTGTAGCCATAGATAAGGAAGGAAAGTATCTAGTGGAGAAGCGCAAAGAAGAAGGGCTATTAGCAAATATGTGGCAATTCCCGATGATTGAATTAAACGAGAATGCAAACAGCATCGAGTCATTTCAACATAATTACAATGTCATCATTTTGGAAAAAGCCGATGATAAAGATTTAAACTTCAAGCATATCTTTTCACATCTAACTTGGGAGTTGAATTGTATCTTTGTTCAAGTAGAACAACAATCAACATTACCGAATGACGCGCTTTTCCTTGCAATGGATAGTATACAAGCTTTGCCAATGCCAGTGCCGATGTTGAAAATTATGAATGTTCTGAATTGACTTAATTTAAAAATGTCGAATAATCTCGAAGGGTCCAGACCACAATAAATATCACGGAGGTGATATTAGATGGCAAACAACAACAACAGAAACAACAATAACAACAATGATTCACGCAACAACCGCAACAACAACAACAATAACAATAACAACAACAACTTCAACAACAATGAAGAATTTGCTGTTGAACAAGATTTCCAACAAGCTCGCCAAAACCGCAATAACCGCAACAACAATGCTAACAACGCAAATAACAACAACAATAACGATAACAACAACGACTTTTAATTAAGTCATTTTTTCGCGAGTATGAATAAAGTGAATTCACTTTTAGGTATAGACATTGTCTATACCTAAATTTTTTTACCTGCTTCAGCTTGGAAAATCCTGCATTCCATTGGATTATTTGAAAAAGATGTTCTTCAAACTACACGTTTTTGGTCAGCATTGCTATAATAGACCTATTAGTGTTAGATGACTCAAAATATACCAGCAAAATTATCACCAAGCGATATTCATACATAGACGAAAAGGTGGGCATATCAATGACAATACCTATAGAAGGAGAAACCATACAAATACATAGTTATAAACATAATGGTCGCATCCACCGTGTCTGGCAGGAAACGATGGTTTTAAAAGGAACAAAAAATATTTTTATTGGAGCAAACGAACGTACCTTGGTTACGGAATCGGATGGACGTACTTGGCTGACGAGAGAGCCTTCCATTTGCTACTTCCATGCCGAGCATTGGTTCAATATTATCTGTATGCTTCGTGAAGATGGAGTGTACTATTATTGTAATATGAGTTCTCCTTATGTATTTGATAACAATGCAATCAAATATATTGATTATGATCTCGATATTAAAGTATTCCCGGATATGTCCTATACACTTTTAGATGAAGATGAATACGAGCAGCACAAAAAAGAAATGGGGTATCCAGAAGTAATCGATAAAATACTGAAACGCAATGTCACCAAACTTGTTGGCTGGATTAAGCAAAAAAGAGGTCCATTTGCGCCTGATTTTATCGAGGTATGGACGAATCGATATTTATTTAATAAGGAAATGCATTCCAACGAAAAATAAATCGGGAAGGGGGCGTCTAGCAGAGACACCCTCTTTCTTTATTTGGTTAACGAATAGTGGAGTATTTGAAAAGCTTCGAGATGGGGCATATTTGTGAAATTACTGATAAAGTAGAGTATAGTGAAATTCAGATGCTCTAAATCGGGAGCTTTAATATCACGAATAGGGGTAAAGCTTGGTAGGCAGAATTTTGAAGGTTACGCAACAAAGGAAGTGGAAAAGTTGGATAGTATTAAACGTTATATGCGCTTTGTCAGACCCTATCGTATGGAAATCTTTTTAACCATCGTGATTGGGATATTAAAATTTGCTATTCCGTTGTTCATCCCGATCTTGATGAAGATTGTCATTGATAATATCATCGGCGCACCGGACCTGACAAATGGCGAGAAAATTGAACAGCTAGTCTATTGGCTGGGCGGAACCGTGATTTTATTCTTTATAATTCGACCGCCGATTGAATATTACCGCCAATATTTTGCCCAGCATGTCGGAAACAAAGTGCTGTTTGATATTCGGCAGGAATTGTTTGGGCACTTGCAAAAACTAAGTTTGAAATATTATGCCAATACACGTGCCGGAGAAGTCATTTCTCGGGTAATTAACGATGTAGAGCAAACGAAAAACTTCATCATGATTGGTTTGATGAATCTTTGGCTGGATGTTGCCACAATTTTGATTGCGATTGGCATCATGCTGGCGATGGATGTAAAACTGACACTCGTGTCAATTATTGCCTTGCCATTCTTTGCAATCAGCGTGAAGTATTTCTTTGGAAAGCTGCGGGATTTAACCAGAAAGAGATCGCAGGCTTTGGCGCATGTCCAAAGTTATTTGCATGAACGTGTAAGCGGAATAAGCATCATTAAAAGCTTTGCTTTGGAAAAACATGAACAAAAAATTTTCGATAAAGAAAATGGCGAATTTCTGGATCGCTCACTGGATCATACAAAATGGAATGCAAAATCCTTTGCTGTCGTGAACACGATTACGGATATTGCGCCGCTTCTCGTTATTAGCTATGCAGGATACCGGGTCATACAAGGAGATTTATCAGTGGGGACAATGGCTGCGTTTTACGCTTATATCGAACGCTTATATAGCCCGTTGCGCCGCTTGGTAAATTCGTCTACCATGTTAACGCAATCCATTGCGTCAATGGACCGTATGTTTGAATTGATGGATGAAGAATATGATGTTCAAGATAAAGAAAATGCCCGTCAATTGCCGGTTGTGGATGGACATGTCTCATTTGAAAAGGTAAATTTCAAATACGAAAAAGACGGCTCAATGATATTAAAAAATATCGACTTCGACATATTGCCAGGTCAAACAGCGGCATTCGTCGGGATGAGCGGGGGAGGAAAGTCAACGATCGTCAGTTTGATTCCCCGCTTTTACGATGTGACGGAAGGTGCCGTTAAAATTGATGGTATGGATGTGAAAGATGCAAACATTCATTCATTAAGAGCACAAATTGGCATCGTCCTGCAAGATAATATTTTATTTAGCGATTCGGTAAAACAAAATATTTTGATGGGAAAACCGGGTGCAACAGACGAGGAAGTCATTGCTGCTGCAAAAGCGGCCAATGCCCACGACTTTATCATGACATTGCCGGAAGGGTATGAAACGAAAGTCGGGGAACGCGGCGTTAAACTATCCGGTGGACAAAAACAGCGTGTGGCCATTGCCCGTGTATTCTTGAAAAACCCGCCGATTTTAATATTGGATGAAGCAACGTCTGCCCTAGACCTCGAAAGCGAAGCGCTGATTCAGGACTCTCTGGAACGTTTGGCAAGTGATCGAACAACGATCATCATCGCTCACCGTCTGTCGACCATCACGCATGCAGACAAGATTTTCGTCATCGATCATGGTGAATTGGTGGAAGAAGGCAATCATGATACATTGATGAAAAAACAAGGCGCCTATTACGATTTGTTCCAAATTCAAAAATTAGATTAATTATGTACACTGTACGCAAAAAAGTTAGCGACATTTTAATGCTCGGTAAGTCACTTTTCGACTTACCGGGCATTTTTATGTTGGATCAAAATATCCCTGTGATTACGCAATCCGGTTCGAACTGCAAGCTGATGATGTAGTCAATTTGTTGGGAATTGTCGACAACTTTAAATCTGCAAAAAGGGATAATTCAACTCTCTTTCGCATAAAAAAATATGATTAATAGATTGCAATCTATCTTTTGTATAAGCAGTGATAGAAAAAGAGTCGAAACTAGCAGATGCAGTAACTTTCACACAGGGAGGGACAAGATGAAAAGAAACCTATTATTGAACGTAAAAAATTTAGAAACAACTTTTTTTACAGAGGATGGGAGAATACCGGCAGTTGATCATATTGATTTTCATATATATGAAGGAGAGATATTGGGTATTGTCGGAGAATCGGGTTGCGGAAAAAGCGTAACATCACTTTCGATTATGGGACTGGTACCTTCCCCTCCCGGAAAAATTACGTCAGGCCAAATTCTTTTGAGTGATGTGGATTTGACAAAGCAATCCGAAAAGCAGATGCGCAAGATTCGAGGAAAAGAAGTCGCAATGATTTTCCAGGAACCAATGACCTCTTTAAATCCCTTGTATACCATTGGCCAGCAGCTGATTGAAGCGATTTTATTGCACAATAAAAAAATGAAAAAGAAACAAGCGCAAGCAAAGGCAATTGAAATGATGGGGTTGGTTGGGTTGCCACGGGCAGAACAGTTGATGAAAGACTATCCGCATCAATTATCGGGCGGAATGAGGCAACGTGTCATGATTGCCATGGCCCTTTTATGCAATCCAAAATTGTTGATTGCAGACGAACCAACAACTGCGCTTGATGTAACCATTCAAGCCCAGATTCTAAAGTTAATGAAAGAGTTGAATAAACAATTTAAAACGGCGGTTTTATTAATTACGCATGACCTTGGCGTAGTTGCCGAGGTTTGTGAACGGGTCATCGTCATGTATGCAGGTCAAATTGTCGAAGAAGCGCCGGTCGAGGAACTCTTCAAAAATCCCCGGCACCCTTATACAAAAGGGTTGATCCAATCTGTCCCCGATATGCGCTATAAAAAAGAAACTTTATATTCGATTAAAGGCAATGTGCCAAAACCGGGATCCATTGCGATGGGCTGCCGGTTTGCACCTCGCTGTGAATTTGCCGCCGAGCGATGCACAACCGAAAACCCGCCATTATATGACGTGGGTGAAATGAAAGTCCATAAATCAAGGTGCTTCTTGCAGGAAATGGAGGGAAGCGAAATTGCAGAACACGTTATTGAAAGTCGATAATTTAAAGAAATTTTTTCGGAAATCTTCCGGTTCTTTAAAAAAAGCAACACAAATCAAAGCAGTGGATGATATTTCGTTTGAAGTATATGAAGGAGAAACGCTCGGAATTGTAGGTGAGTCGGGCTGTGGAAAATCGACCACCGGAAGAATGATCATGCGTCTGCTTGAACCGACGGATGGCACAATCTCATTTGACGGTGAAGAGTTGTCAAAGCTGCCGAAAAAAGTGATGAGGAAAAAAAGACGGGATATCCAGATGGTTTTCCAAGATCCATATGCCTCCTTAAATCCACGGCATACAGTTAAGAAAATACTGGAGGAGCCTTTGATTGTACATGGAATTGGCCATGCAAAAGACCGCAAAGAGCTGGTAGAAGAATTCTTGGATATTGTAGGTTTAAGTCCTTATCATGCAAAACGCTATCCACACCAATTCAGCGGTGGACAAAGACAGCGGATTGGCATTGCGCGGGCGTTAATGACAAATCCGAAATTGATTATCGCCGATGAACCGGTGTCGGCACTTGATGTTTCCATACAAGCGCAAGTTCTTAACCTGATGCAAAGACTGCAAAATGATTTAAGGCTTACTTATATTTTTATAGCACATGATCTGGGAGTTGTTCGCCATATTAGCGATCGAGTTGCCGTGATGTATTTAGGGAGAATTGTAGAGTTGGCAGACAGCGAATCCTTATATACCGAACCTCTTCATCCATATACAAAAGCATTGCTCTCTGCAGTACCAATACCCGACCCAACAGTTGAAAGAGAAAAAATGATCCTGATGGGCGATATCACCAATGCCATTCCGGATAGGGGCTGCAAGTTCCAGTCAAGATGCCCTTATTCCACCATCACTTGCAAAATGATTGCACCAAATTTAGAAGAAGTTAAACCAGGTCATTCTGTTGCGTGTCACTTATACAGTACCGATTGATAACGAATACGCAGCAATGACATATAGATTAAGAAACATGGGGAGGATTTCTATGAAGAAAAACAAGCATTGGTTATGGGGAATATTGTTGTTGCTGACTTTTTCCCTGCTATTAGCTGCCTGCAGTGAAGATGAGGGAACAACAGATGAGCCGGCAAAAACAGAGGAACCAACGGATGGAACATCGACAGAGGGAGCGGAAGAAGCAGTTCCGCAAGTGTTGGTGTTTGGCCGTGGAGGCGACTCTGTATCACTTGACCCAGCCATCGTTACGGATGGGGAGTCTTTTAAGGTAACGGAAAATATTTATGAAACGCTGCTGAACTTTGGTGAACAAGATACAACAATCAATCCGGGGTTGGCAAAAGAATGGGAAGTTAGTGAAGATGGGTTAACGTATACGTTTCATTTGCAGGAAGGCGTAAAATTCCATGATGGAACAGACTTCAATGCCGAGGCGGTCGTGAAAAACATTGAACGCTGGAAAGGCGGAGCAGAAGAGCAATACTACTACTTCCATTCCATGTTTAAAGCAGAAGGGGAAGATGTGATTGCAAGCGTCGAGGCTGCTGATGAATATACAGTAGTATTCACCCTATCTCGTCCACAAGCGCCATTCCTGAAAAATATTGCAATGAGCCCATTTGCCATTGCATCGCCAACTGCTTTTGAAGCAGCAGGAGATAAATTCGGGGACAACCCTGTTGGAACGGGACCATTCAGATTTGTTGAATGGAAACGCAACGACTCGATCACGGTTGAAAAGAATGAAGAGTACTGGCAAGAGGGATTGCCGAAGCTGGATACAATCATTTTCCGTGCCATTCCGGATAACTCCGCTCGCTTAAATGCTCTAGTGACAGGTGAAATTGATTTAGCGGATGGCATTAATCCATCTGATGCTGCAACCATTGAAGGAAATGCGGAACTGCAATTAATTGAACGCCCTTCCATGAATATTGGGTATCTGGGTTTAACGAATACTCGTCCGCCATTTGACAATAAATTGGTGCGTCAAGCTGTAAACTATGCGGTTGATAAACAGGCCCTTGTCGATGCATTCTTCCAAGGACGTGCAGAGGTAGCGGTCAATCCGATGCCGTCGACAATCAGCGGATATAACGAAGAAATTACAGGTTATGAATATAATCCAGAAAAAGCAAAAGAATTATTGGCTGAAGCGGGATATGATGGTTCGGAAATTGAACTGTGGGCAATGCCGGTGCCGCGTCCATACATGCCGGATGGCCAAAAAGTGGCTGAAGCCATTCAGAAAAATTTAGCGGATGTCGGCATTCCATCAAAAATCGTGACTTTTGAATGGGCGACTTATTTGGAAAAAGCGAAAAACGGGGAAGCAGATGCATTCCTGCTAGGCTGGACAGGCGATAACGGCGATGCAGATAACTTTATCTATACATTGCTGGATAAAGACACAATCGGAAGCAACAACTATTCCTACTATTCAAATGATGAAGTGCATAAGTTGTTGATTGCAGCTCAATCGGAAATTGATGAAGAAAAACGGAATGAGCTGTACAAACAAGCCCAGGAAATCATTTTCGAGGATGCGCCATGGGTACCGTTAGCACACTCCACGCCATTGCTGGCAGGGAAAAAAGGAGTGGCAAATTACTTGCCGCACCCAACAGGTTCCGAAAGCCTAATCAACGTGTCAATGGAATAGGGTGGAATCAGGGTAGCAAACAAATTTAAAATCTCTAAGCTAGACAGATAGTTTAAATGGGGGGTCACGGTGCCTCCCATTCTTTTTAGTAAGATTCATTAAAATAAAAGAGGTGAAGATATGCTTCGTTACATAGGAAAGCGAATTCTTCAGTTAATCCCAGTGTTGCTAGGAATGACTTTTGTGGTATTTTTGATTATCCGTGCAATCCCGGGGGATCCTGCTCAAGTCATATTAGGGCAGCAAGCGACGGAAGAATCCATTAAAGCATTGAGAGAAAAGCTGGGACTTGACCAGCCATGGTACATTCAATACTTTGATTATTTAAAAGGGTTGTTGACCGGGGATTTGGGGGAGTCGCTGCGTACCAGGCAGCCTATTTCCACGGAAATTTGGCCGTATTTAGCCGCGACGATTGAATTGGCGATTTTCGCAATGATTTTGGCGGTTATTATAGGGATGAATGCGGGAATTATTTCAGCTTGGTTCCAGAATTCCTGGTTTGATTATATTGCGATGGTTATTGCGCTTATTGGTGTATCCATGCCGATTTTTTGGCTGGGTTTGATGGAACAATGGGCGTTCAGCATTGAATTGCATTGGCTGCCGACTTCCGGACGGGAAGAGGTGCGCAATCCCGTTGAAGCAATAACGCATTTCTACTTAATTGATACGCTCATTCAAGGGCGATTGGATCAGTTTTGGATTGCGGTTAAACATTTGATCTTGCCGGGAGTAGCCCTTGCAACCATTCCGATGGCCATTATTGCAAGAATGACGCGGTCATCCATGCTGGAGGTATTGCGCTCGGATTATATTCGTACCGCTAGAGCAAAGGGGCAGAAAATGAGTAAAGTCATTTACAAACATGCACTTAAAAATGCCTTGATTCCGATTATTACGATTATTGGATTGCAAACGGGGCTGCTGCTAGGGGGAGCCATTTTAACGGAAACCATCTTTAGCTGGCCAGGGATAGGGCGCTATATTTATGAAGCAATCGGTTACCGGGATTATACTGTCATCCAATCAGGGATTCTCATAGTCGCTTTTATGTTTGTGATGATTAATCTCTTTGTCGACCTCCTATACTCAGTAATCGATTCAAGAATTAAATATAACTAGAAGGGAGTGGGATTTTTGCGGGAAATGGTTTCGAATTCAGCAGATTTAACCTTGAAAGAAGAAAAAGTAGTTGGACCTTGGAAAGTAGCCTGGCGCACTTTCAGAAAAAGCAAGTCGGCTTTAATCGGCTCAGCGCTTGTCTTGTTTTTTATAGCGCTTGCCATCTTTGGGCCATTCATTGCACCAGAAGGAATAAACGAACAAAAATTGCAAGACCCGACCCTCCGATTGGCCCCCCCTTCTAGCGAGTACTGGTTTGGCACAGACGATTTTGGAAGAGATATTTTCTCGCGGGTGGTTTATGGTGCGAGAATTTCATTGGCAGTCGGGTTCCTATCCGTGATACTTTCCATCGTTGTAGGCAGTTTCTTGGGTGTCATTGCGGGTTATTATGGGCGTTGGCTGGATACGATCATCTCAAGAATCTTTGATATTATGTTGGCCTTTCCGAGCATTTTATTGGCGATTGCCATTGTTTCGATCTTAGGTCCTTCTTTGCAGAATGCGTTGATTGCAATTGCGATTATTAACATTCCGAATTTTGGCCGCTTGATCCGTTCAAAAGTGTTAAGCGTGAAAGAAGAGGAATATATCGTGGCTGCCAAAGCCATTGGCATGAAAGATTCACGCATTTTATATAGACATATTTTGCCGAACTCATTTTCGCCGGTCATTGTGCAAGGCACTTTGGCAATCGCAACGGCCATCATTGAAGCGGCCGCATTAAGCTTTCTGGGATTGGGAGCGGAAGCGCCGCAGCCCGAGTGGGGAAAAATGCTTTCGGACGCGCGGGTGCATTTGATGACGGCACCTTGGACAATGATTTTCCCTGGGGTGGCGATTATGTTAACCGTTCTCGGTTTCAACTTAATGGGAGATGGATTAAGAGATGCATTGGATCCAAAGATGAAAAATTAAAAGAGACGGGCATGTGCTCGTCTCTTTAATCTTAATTGCGTGTTACGCTTCTAATCAACCGGAAATAAATCCGATGATAAATAGCGCTCGCCGGTATCAGGCGCTAAACAAAGTACTTTAGCGGTAGGAGGCAGCTGCTTTGCCAGCTCAACGGCAAAATAGGTTGATGCCGCTCCGGAAGCACCGACCAGTATACCTTCTTCTGCGGCCAATCGTCTTGGGGTTGATTGAGCATCATCATCCTCGATATGAAGAATTTCATCATACACGTCTTGATTTAAAATTTTCGGGATGAAGCCAGGCCCGGTACCAGGAATTTTATGCGGTCCTGGGTTCCCGCCGGCTAAAACAGGAGAGCCTGCCGGTTCAACCACATAGATTTTTAAATTCGGCAGGTGCTTTTTCAATTCCTCGCCGGTACCTGTTACGGTTCCCCCTGTTCCTGCAGTCAACACAAGAACGTCGAGCTCATGATTGAAAGCTTCCAGAATTTCCAATGCCGTTGTTGTTCGATGCGCATCGGCATTGGCTTGGTTATCGAACTGAAGGGGAATAAAGCTATTTGGTATATCAGCCGCAATGCGAACTGCTTCATCGATTGCCCCTTGCATCCGCAAATTAGCCGGAGTTAAATGAACTTCCGCTCCATAAGCCTGCATCAGCTGAACCCGTTCTTTTGTCGCGTTATCAGGCATCGTAATAATACAAGGGTAGCCTTTTACTGCACAAACCATTGCCAGGCCTATGCCCGTATTCCCGGACGTAGGTTCAATTACTGTACTTTTTCCGGGAATAAGTTTTCCCTCTTTTTCCGCCTGAACGATCATGTTCAGTGCAGCGCGGTCTTTTACACTGCCGCCGGGATTAAAAGATTCCAATTTTATAAACACTTCTGCACCTGTTTTATCCGGCAATGCATTTAATTTTACGATTGGAGTATTGCCAACTAATTCTAGAATATTGCTATGGATTCTCATTGGAAAAACACCTTTCTTTTACAATCAAATTCGCCTTGGCGTATTTGTGCCCAGATTTTTTCGAGCTAGCTCGAAAAATTCCTCTGAAAATCTGTGGCATCCGCCGGAGGCTTTAACTTTATTCAGTTAAGTTTGAACCCCTCCAGAAAAATTTACTATTCTTGAATTGTTACTTAATTGGAAGTATGGGCTTTCTACTGAATAAAGTTAAAAAAGCTAAGCCCATTTGTTTTGCTGCTTAGCTTCATTATAACTTATTCGCTTAAAGCTTCCTCTAAATAAGAATAGTTTATTAATCCATCAATATTGTCTGTGTGAATATAACCGGCTTCTTTGGAAACTGTCGCCATTTCCTTTAAAACTTCTTCGTTTACTTCCGTTGTAGGTGCTATACGGTCAAATGCTTTTGTTACTTCTTCTTTTGATAATTCCTTGCCTGTAATTTTCTTGATATGATCCAAGAATAATTGAATGGCTTCTTCTGGATTTTCGTTAATAAAATCAACAGCTTGTACATGTGCTTTTAACGCTTTTGTAGTTAAATCAGGATTTATGGAAGAGAAATCTTTTCTTGCCGCTACAACCGTAGTTGTTGATTCACTGCCCCAACCAAACTGAGTTTCATCCAATAAAAGTTTTCCATTGCCATTCATTTCAATGTTAACGCCCCAAGGTTCCTGCATTGCTGCCGCATCGATTTCGCCCCTTAACATTAATGCAGCAGTATCGGCAGGTGCTTGTTTAATTGTATTCACAGCGCCGCCGCTTAATTTTACTTTTAGGCCGGCATCCTTAAGAGATTTCATTAAGGAAACATCCTGTGTACTGCCGTAAGCTGGAATCACTACCGTTTTGCCGGCTAAATCTTCCACGCTATCAATTCCTGAATCTTTGCCAATGACAAGAACAGCGCCACCACTTACAGCTCCCGCAATAATCTCATGCTGTGGGTTTTTGACGAAAGTGTTGATGGCCGGTGTTGGCCCCACTGTACCGATATCAATCGCATCTGTGGACATAGCCTCCATGAAAGCAGTGCCGTCATTAAAGAATTTTGTAGAAATTTCAATGTCTTCACCGAATTGTTCTTCGAAAAAGCCTTTTTCAAGTGCAACAATTGTGGCAATATGCGTCATATTGGGAAAGTACCCAATGCGTACTTCATTTGCCGCATCGTTCAAAATTTCGGAATCGTTGGTTACCTCGCCGCCGCCACAAGCAGCCAACACTAGGATGACAAGGATTAAAAGAGCCAAAGATAGAAAATTCTTCTTCATTTTTTCACTCCTAAGGTGTTGTTTGAATGCCATATTTCTTTAGTACCATTCGTTCCAGTCTTACAAACACAAAATTATCGATAAAGGAGCCGATTACTCCAATAATGATCATGATACTGAAGATTAAATCCATTGCCTGGATGGAACGGCCCAAGTCAAGCAATGTACCTAGACCTCCGCTGCCGCCAAGCAATTCCCCGGCAAGCACGGAACGCCATGCCAATGCCCATGCCAATCGCAAACCTGCAATTTGCTGAGGGACCGTAGACTTAAAAATAACGGTCCGGAATAAATGGAAACCCGACGATCCCATCGTGCTGGCAACACGAATAAGCAGGGGAGGCACACTTTTGAAAGCCGTACTGGATGTGATGGTAATGGATAGCGCTGCTCCCAAAATAACAATGAAAATAACAGATTCCACACCAAGACCGAACCATAAAATAGCGATCGGCATCCAGACCAGGTTCGGGATTGCTTGTAAGCTTGTTACAAAGAATCCAAGAGTGTCATCGACAATTTTATATTTATAAATGAGGAATCCTAATAACAAGCCAATAATCACGGCGATTACAAAGCCTAGTATTAAACGCCATAAAGAAGTACCTGTTGCCAGAAGCAACTGTCCACTTATAAGTCCATTGACCAATGTTTTTACAACCGTAACGCCACCAGGATCATTAGGAATGATAAACGGCGGCCACATAAATGACGGGAAAACTTCAAATTTAGATATCGCTTCCCATATTGCTATGAGGATCAACACGAAGATGATCCGTCTTAAGAGCGTAGTCACTGCCCAATTCCTCCTTCAGCACTTTTTCCATTTCCTGTTCAAGTTCGGTTAAAATCCGATTTTCCAAATGTATTAAGAGGCTGTCTGAAGAAATTCTAGGACGAGCTGCTTGTACAGGGAAAATATTTTTAATGCCGCCTGGGCGTGTTTTCATTAAAACGATTCGATCCGATAAAACAACTGCTTCACGAATATTGTGAGTGACAAAGATGATGGTTTTGCCGGTTTCCCGCCAAATTTTTTCAAGCTCTTTATGTAGCACCATACGTGTTTGCTCGTCGAGTGCAGCAAACGGTTCGTCCATCAGCAGAATTTCGGGATCCATTACCAACGCTCGAGCAATTGCAACCCGTTGTTTCATGCCGCCTGATAATTCATGTGGCATTGAATTGGCGAATTTCCCAAGATGGACTTTTTGAAGCCAATCCATTGCCCGTTTATTTGCTTCTTCTTTTGGAACTTTTTTAATAAGAAGTCCATACATAACGTTATCCAGTACACTCATCCAAGGAAAAAGCCCCGATTCTTGAAAAACTACAATGCGGTCATTGCCAGGTCCTTTAATAGGACGATCATTTACTAGCAAACTGCCTGAAGACTCTTTTTCCAGGCCTGCAATAATATTCAATAAAGTGGACTTCCCGCAACCGGAAGGACCCAGTAAAGAAACAAATTCGCCTTTTTTGATGGTTAGCGTCACATCATCCAATGCAATGGTAGGAGTATCTTCATTTCTATGAAAGCCTTTGTGAATATTTTTCAGGATAATATGTTCTTCAGCCATTTAATTCCCTCCATCCCAATAAAACATATTAATATACTATGTTTTATTCTATGTTTTGTAAAATAATTTTTCTGTCACCTTTGTTACAAAATATCAGAATAATAGGTATAATTCTAAAAATAGGGGGGATAGCAATGATGATGGATGTCTTAACAAATGCGGAACAGTTTAGCAAAAAGCTTTATTTTAAAAAAAATTCCGCAATCTATCAAACAGGCGATGAAATCGATAATATATATTTTCTGGAACAAGGAATTGTTAAATTGGCTGAGGATGCAGGTGATGGACACCCCGTGACAATTTCGCTGCTTCAAGAAGGCGAGCTTTTTGGCTATCTAGATTACTTTAATAATCGTTTTGAACATACTCAATATTCGGTTGCTCTTACTGATGTTGCTGTAATTGCGTTTCCGCTCGATATAATTCTGAAGCATCTGGAAAATTTAACGGAATTTGAAAGAGCGTTTTTCAAGATGATCGCAAAACAATTGTCGGATGCCCAAAACTTGGTATATGTGCACTCAAAATTATCCGTACCTGAAAGACTGGGGTGGTTTTTAAAAAAGCTAGCTACATCCAGTAATGGCAAAGCTGTTATCAACATACCTCTAACACATGAAGAGATTGCCTATATGGTCGGGTGCAGCCGGCAAAAAGTGACGACGTATCTAAATAAGTGGAAAAAAGAAGGGATTATTGAATATGATCGGGGGTTTATTCAATTAGTAGAGGTAGATCAAATGAATTAAGTAATTTTAGAGCAATAAACAAGGCTTATCGTGCGAGTTTGCCGATAAGCCTTGTTGCCTAATAAAAGTCTTCTTCCAAATCGATGTTTCTTTCTTCGCCGTGATAATTGAGGAACGAAACGATTAATGTGTCAAGGTGCTCCAGGTTTTCCTCATAATCAAGAAGTCTGGAAAAAATATAAAATAGATGGTAGCTTGAAAATTCCTCTTCGCTTTCCCGATCTTGTTCAAAAGCAATCTGTTGAATCAACTGTTCCATGACGTCTGCGTATTTTTCTCCTTCTTTATCAATCCATTTGGAATGTTCCGGTTTCAGCTTTCCTGTAAACTTTAAAATCAATTGCTCATGGAAGGTTAAAAGGAAGTCGAGACGATCTTGGACCATGAATCGGAAATGGTCCGGCAAATTGGTAATTTCATTTTCGTGTTTATGCAATCGGTGTAAAAGTTCCAAGCTTTTCTTGGTTGTAATAATCAGTTGACGATAAATGACAAGCTTACGCGCTTGCATAAATCGCTTTTTCTTTGAATAATGGCGTTCTTCTTTGTAAAAGTCGTACATCTTTTCAACGTCAGCCAAACGATTTTCGAATTTGGTTAATGCTGCTTTTGTTGATGTATGTTCGGATGCTTGCCTTGCAGCGAGTCTTGTCCAGCGGATAATATCATCCTGCAACGAATCAATCATCTTAAAAAGTTTAATTTCATAGCGTGGAGGAATGAACACTAAATTTACAATAAAGGCAGCGAAGACACCGACCATGACCGTTAAAAAACGGACAACGCCGAATTCCAAGAAGCTATCTCCCTGGTATTCCATGATGGCAACTACTGTTACAAGCGCCAAAGACATGGAACTATCCAGTTTGAATTTCCTCACCAAGGCGATTACAATAATCGCTGCAATCCCGATAGCGACAAGATGATGGCCAAATACTAAACCAAACAGAACAGCAACGGTAGCACCGATGATATTGCCTTGAATTTGTTCAATAATGGATAAGTAAGAACGATAAATGGAAGGTTGGATGGCAAAAATGGCTGCAATTCCAGCAAAAACAGGTGAAGGTAATTCAAATATCTGAGCCAGAAAAAGTGCAAAAACAATAGCAACACCTGTTTTTAGAACACGGGCACCTAATTGCATGTAAAAATACGCCCTCTCTTTTTAAGTAATATATTCTACGTAGTAAGATATTCACTCTGTAGAAATTACATAACTTTACCCAATTTTCTAAATGGGGTCAACTGGTTTCTTGAATAAAATTAAAAGGTACGAATTTTGTCAATAATTTGAGGCAATTTATTATAAATGTAGCGCAAGTCCCTGAGCCCCCGGAGTTATTTTTGGGAGGTAAGCAGGGAGGGGCTTGCGCTTTTCTTGATGTCCAGCTCCGAACGCCAGCTCCTCGACAACTTTGGTGCTGCCTAAAAGGGCAAAGAGCGCCCTTTTGTCAGCCAGTTGTTGAGGCTCACACGATGTGAGTCATGTCGGCGTTGCCACAGGACGTGGCGTTTTCGCCGACGCGGAGCTAAGCGGGCGTTCTCCGCTTTTCAATTATAATTGTGAGAATGCGTTGTTTACTGCTTTGATTGTTTCGACGATATCTTCTTCTGTATGTTCCGTTGTGAGGAACCATGCTTCGTATTTGGATGGAGCCAGGTTGATGCCTTGTTCGAGCATTAATTTGAAAAAGCGCCCAAACTTTTCGCCATCCGAGTTTTCTGCTTGTTCGTAGTTTTCCACTTTCTCATCGGTAAAGTAAACAGCCAATGCACCTTTTATTCGGTTAAGTGTGATTGTGACACCTTGTTTTTTTGCTGCTTCTAAAATGCCTTGTTCCAGCATTGCTCCCAGGCGATCCATTTCTTCGTAAACACCAGGTTGCTTTAATACTTCCAGACAGGCGATTCCTGCCAACATAGACGCGGGATTTCCGGCCATCGTTCCTGCTTGATATGCAGGTCCAAGCGGAGCAACGGTTTCCATTATGTCTTTACGGCCACCATACGCACCGATTGGCAGTCCGCCGCCGATGATTTTCCCCATGGCAGTCAAGTCGGGAGTCAAGCCAAGCAAATCCTGTGCAGCGCCATAATGGAAGCGGAAAGCCGTAATCACTTCATCATGGATGGTCAAAACGCCTTTTTCTTTTGCGATTGCATGGACATATTCCAAAAATCCTTTGTTTGGTTGAACTATCCCGAAGTTGCCTACAATCGGTTCGATTAAAATCGCTGCCACTTCATCTCCCCAATGATCCATCGCCAACTGGAATTGTTCTTGATTATTGAAGGGAACCGTAATCACTTCTGTTGCCACTGCTTCAGGAACTCCCGCAGAATCCGGAGAACCAAGAGTGGCAGGACCAGAACCGGCGGCAACAAGTACTTGGTCAAAATGCCCGTGATAACAACCGGCGAATTTAATGATTTTGGTGCGCCCCGTATAAGCTCGTGCTACACGGACAGTTGTCATAACCGCTTCGGTACCTGAATTGGTGAAACGCACTTTATCTAATGAAGGAATTGCTTCCTTTAGCATCTTTGCAAATTTCACTTCATGCTCAGTTGGCGTACCAAATAAAACACCCGTTTCAGCTGCATGAGAAATCGCTTTTGCAATGTGCGGGTGGCCAAATCCTGTAATGATCGGACCGTATGCTGCCAAGTAATCGATATAACGATTGCCGTCTACATCCCAAAAGTATGCACCTTCTCCTTTTGCCATAACGACCGGTGCACCACCGCCTACTGCCTTATAAGAACGTGATGGGCTGTTCACCCCACCAACGATATGTTCCAACGCTTCTGAATAAACTTCTTCCGATTTAGTATGGTTCATTTGAAAAACCCCCTCATATATTACACATCTTATTGTAGACCTAATGCAAAGCGTTTGCCAAAGAATTTGAAAGTAGCCATATTCTTCTGTACGATAAGGAAAAAAGGGAGGAAATTTTATGGAAACCTTAGTAAATAAAAAAGCGCCGGACTTCACATTGAAAAACGAAAAAGAAGAGGACATCACGTTAAGTGATTTTAAAGGGAAAAAGGTCGTATTATATTTCTACCCGAAAGATATGACTCCAGGTTGTACGACAGAAGCTTGTGATTTTCGCGATCAACACGAAAATTTCAAGGAACTTAATGCAGTCATCCTGGGAGTTAGCGGTGACGATTCAAAAAAACATACTAAATTTATTGAAAAGTATGGCTTGCCATTTTCATTGTTGGTGGATGAGGATCATAAAGTGGCCGATGAATATGGTGTATGGGTATTAAAGAAAATGTACGGACGTGAATTTATGGGAATAGAACGCTCCACTTTCTTGATTAACGAGGAAGGAATTGTCGAAAAGGAATGGCGTAAGGTGAAGGTTAAAAACCATATCGAGGAAGTTCTATCCTACTTGAAAAAACAAGAATAATAATTTTTTTGGAAGAAATAGCAAGTGGTTTTCGCTATAATTGATGAAAAACTGATTTTAAAGGCAGGGTAAAGGGAATGAAAGTTTATTTTACATTTGATGCACGGCCTGATTTACAAAAGCAATTAGTCGAACAATTTCCTGAAGTCGAATTTGTTTTTCGCAAAGGAATACATGCAGAGGACTTGGAAACGGCTGAAGTAATTGTAACTTATGGGGAAGATTTGACGGATGCACACATTGAACAGGCATATAATTTAAAATGGATTTTCGTTGCTTCAGCAGGGATTGAGCAAATGCCAAAGCAAGCAATTGCCAACAAAAATATCCTAGTATCCAATGTTCGGGGAATTCATAAAAAACCGATGGCGGAATCCATATTAGCGCACATTTTATCTTTAAAACGTTGTTTGCCATATATCTATAACAACCAACGCAACAAAATTTGGAATAAACGGGGAGGCCGTCCAACCGAATTAAATGGCAGTACAGCCTTGATCATAGGACCGGGTGCAATCGGTGGAGAGATTGGACGACTTCTCCAAGCGTTCGATGTTTATACAATAGGCTGCAATCGAAGCGGCAATCCGGCAGAATATATGAATGAAACGTATCCTCTTGATGAACTAGCCGAACAATTGCCAAAAGCTGATATTGTTATTTCAATTTTGCCAAGCACAGATGAAACGGAGCACCTAATTCAGTACGAACATTTCGAGTTGATGCCAGAGCATGCAATCTTTATGAATTTTGGCCGGGGAAATTTGGTTGCAACAGATGTATTAATTCGTGCACTTGAAGAAAAACTAATTCAACACGCTGTTCTGGATGTGTTCGAAGAAGAACCGCTTCCAGCAGAAAGCAGTCTATGGGATTTGGACAATGTTACGATTTCTCCCCACTGTTCCAGCCATTCATCCCGCTATTTGGAAAGAAGCTTCGAAATTCTTATACCAAGCCTGGAAAAATACTTGCAGGGTGATACGAATCTTGAAAATAAGATGGAGATCTTGCGCGGTTATTGAGAATAAAATCGGCAACTGATAATCCCTGGACAATCTGCTTTCTAAGCATCGCAAATTTTTGATAATAAAAGCATTAACATCTTAAATTTTTGCTTTTTTTCTTCAAGAATTATTAACGGGAAGTACAGATTTGTTGACTATAATAGAGAATTTAGGTACACTAATTATAACAATTATAAATTAAGAATTAATTAGAAAGAGGTGCATGGCGATGTCTGAAAAGCATTTGAAAGATGCCCTGGACACGTTAAAGACAACTGGTGTAAGAATTACTCCGCAACGTCATGCTATTTTGGAATATTTAATTGAATCGATGACACATCCTACTGCCGATGAAATATATAAAGCGCTTGAAGGGAAATTCCCGAACATGAGCGTAGCAACTGTTTACAATAACTTACGTGTATTCCGTGAAGCGGGTTTAGTGAAAGAGTTGACATACGGAGATGCAGCAAGTCGATTTGATTTTGTAACAAATGACCATTATCACATGATTTGTGAATCCTGTGGGAAGATTGTCGATTTCCATTACCCGGGATTGAACGAGGTGGAGCAATTTGCTTCCCATGTAACAGGCTACAAAGTACACTCACACCGTCTGGAAGTGTACGGTACTTGCCAAGATTGCCTAGAAAATGCCGGAAAACAAATTTTATAGTAAACTGGGCCTGGCAACAGTTTGTTGCCGGGTTTTTTTGTGCAAAAAAAGAGCCTGCGGGAAAAGTTTATTTTGTACTTTCCTTGCAAGCTAAAAGCGTTAGACTTAAATTTTTTTCTTATTATAATCCTGGTCAAAATCTTTTCCTTCAAGTGCAGGATCCAATGTTAATGGCTCATTGCAGTACATGCACATATCCACACGACCAAGCACTTTTGTATGGCGATTGCAATTAGGACAAACAACTTGGACAGCTTTTGTCGAAAGCAAACCGATCCATCCATATACTACGGTACTGCCGATAATACATAATAACCCTAGTGTCATAAAAATTAGAACCAATAGTTGATTCTCACGGAAGAAAATGGCCCCATACATTATAACGAACCCGATGAAAATAAGGGATAAAGCGAACGAACGGATTTTATTTATCTTATTTTTATATTTTTTTGCCATATTTTCTTGACCCTCCCAATCTAGATTCTACTATAACATAGAACAATTTTATTTGAGGATAAGAAATTAGACCAAAAAAATTCCCAGTACTCATTTTGTGGTATAAGAAGAGTATCTCACTTTAAGAGATTTGGAATGAAGTAAAAACAGATAAGCAATGCTCGAAAAGAAGGATTCTTTTATTGAATGTCGAAAAAATTATGTAACTGTGATTTAGGAGGATTATTATGGAGCACATTTTGCGCCCGATCTATCAGGAGCGTGCAAGCCAATCGGAAACGTTGGGTGTTATTCTAGCAACTAAACGCGAAGAGACGATGAGTATAACGGATACATTTGATGCCGTGTTGTTGATTGTTGTGGAAAATGCGGAAATACCGATTTATACAAAGCATTATTTACATGAAGATAAAAAAATGGCGATGCATGTTATTACCGAAGAATTATTAAATAAAAGACTTAACATTGGGATAGACAGAAGAATAGTCGATTGGATTTTTTACGGCAAAGTAATGTTTGACCGAAATGAATATCTATCAAACTTGAGGTCAAGGCTGCAAGAATTCCCTTACCTGGGCCGCAAATTAAAAACAGGCATCCAATTTTCAAAATTGATTCGACGTTATTTAGAAGGGAAAGAGTTTTTCAACCGTGGAAACTATTTTGATTCCTATCATCATGTAGTTGATTCCCTTCATCATTTAGCCAGACTCTCCGTTATTGAAAATGGATTATATCCAGAAGTGACAGTATGGTCCCAAGTGAAAAAAATCGAACCATCCATCTATAAGCTTTACGAGGAACTTGTGATGAGCACGGAAACTCTGGACAAACGACTTGAACTGTTATTTTTGGCGATTGAATTTTTGATCGGTTCAAGAACAAATGATGGAGCGCAGCATTTATTGGAAACGATGTTAACGAAAGAGACTTGGACGACGCAGGAACTACATAATCATAAAGAGCTGAAATATTATTCAAAGGACTTGGAAGTATTTGTTGAATACTTAATAGAAAAAGGTTGTATCATAGTAGAACCGCAACTATCTAAAAGTGAGTTGATTTATCATCGCCATTATAAAGTAGATAGGGAGTTTGTCGAATCACAGTATAAGCCTCGGCAATAGGGAAGTATATATAAGAAAGATTCCTATAATCTAGCTTGAAAAATCGGGGGTGTAAAATACACTCCGATTTTTTTTACAAAAAGTGTTGACTTTAATATAGATAACGTTGTATTATTATAAACGTCGCTGAGGCGAACAGATAAAACTGAATCGCAAAGAACTTTGAAAAAAACTTTTTAAAAAGTTGTTGACAGAGTTCGAGTGAGATGTTATTATAGAGAAGTCGCTGAAAAACGACGAAGAAATAATATGAACCTTGAAAACTGAACAACAAAACGTTAATGAATAAAGTTTCTTCCATTATAAGAAACAAAAAATTGGACATCAAAATTGATGCC
>NZ_QWEI01000009.1 GCF_003515775.1 Ureibacillus yapensis
AGTTGATCCTAAAATAATACCAATGTTTAATTTTTCCACTTTCTTCTCCTCCTGTACTTCTTGTTTTTTACCAAAGAGTTTATCTAAAAATCCCATTGGTTCCCTCACTTTCCGTGATGAAAAGAGCCATTATTGCCATCATCACTTGCCTTTTAGCAAAACTTCATACCACTATTCCGATACTACAGCGATTCCGTAGTTCAGGGTTACTTTGTTTTCACCTTTCGGATTCATTAAAAAGAATACCCGCATGCATTAAAACTTAATCACACTTCATTAAAGACTTGTATTATTTCGAATTCAAAAGGTTACTATATGTAACTTAGTGTATTTTAGTAATATGTAAATGTCAAGTAACTAACTTAATTTTTGTAATCAATTAGGTGACTTTGTGGTATAATAGATACAAAAGAGGTGTTAGGAACATGAAGCAACCAACGATTTGCCCTAAATTTGAAAAGGCAATATCCCTGTTGAGCCAAAGATGGAATGCTTTAGTAATATATCAATTGTTAGATGGCCCGCAACGATTTAGCGAAATCCAATCCAGCATTGGGATCAGCGGAAAAGTATTATCGGACCGTTTGAAGGATCTCGAACATCAAGAAGTCATTGCACGGAAAGTCATACCCGAAACACCGGTTGTAATTGAATATTCTTTAACTGAAAAAGGACTTTCACTAAAACCGGTTTTAAAAGAAATAGAAGATTGGTCACAATTTTGGTTTAACTCGGAAAATGGTGCCGATGCTTAAACGAAACAAAGGTAAATATAGATAAAGAGGCAGAATTCCGAAATGAATTCTGCCTCTTTTTATTTTTGGATCCAGGGTTAATACGGACGATTGTAAGGCATGCGGCCATATGGAGAATATGGGCGAGGATACATGTGATGCATCGGATACATTGGGTACATATGATGCATTGGATACATATGGTGCATTGGATACATCGGATAGTGATGGTGATGGCGATGGCGACGTCTTCTTCTGCGGTGTCTATCATAATCATAGTCTTCATAATCTCGATCGTAGCGAGTATAGTTTTGCATTATCTTTCCTCCTTTACATTCGAGGATTTAATATTCTAGGTCAAATTAGTAACCGTTTTTCATGAAGTGAGCACCAACGATAATCAATAAAATAAACAACACAACAATCAACACGAATTCTTTACTGTTGTTTTTGTAGTCGCCTACTCCACCAACGTTCCCGCAATCGTAACTTCCGCCTACATTATTGTATCCCATATTCATTCACCCCCTTCTATACGATATAGTTTATGGTTGGTTAAGAAAGTCACCCTGTACAAAAGTGGAATTTCAAAAATATTTTTATTCTTCCAATTTCCTCTGGCATTTCATTCAGCTATCTAAAATTCCGTTTATATCTTTTTATTATGAAAAAAAGACCGGTTTCACTGTGGAAACCGAGTCCTTTCATCATTCTTTATGACGTTTAAATTAATATCCTTCTTTTTCCCCTTCTTTTAGGGACGCTTTTGGTGTGCGATCTTCTTCCTCAACCTTTTGGAAGCCTTTATCTAATCTTCCCGCATTTTCAATATCTCCGGAAGCTTTATAGCCGCCCACCGCTGCATTGGAAGTTGTCCCGAAAAGATCCATTCCACCTAATTCCACATTAATGCGTTGTTTGTCATTTCTTTTTTGCTTGCTCATTATCATCACCTCTTAATGTAATATGCCCAAAGGAGGCAATAATATAGTTCATGCAAAACAAAAAGAGCATCCATCTTGTGGGATGAATGCCTTCCACATTGTGAGCTATCCATTCTGTTCATAACTTCAGCTTATTGGACAACATGCCACTTGGTTAATGCTTTTTAGTCCTCTTCTCTTCGATTGTCCATCACATGAACTAATGAACATCCGCTCTGTTTTCTTTAATCTGTTCGTGAATTTTTTGAAGATCTTCAAAAGAAAGCTCACCAAGAGATGCTTTAATTTCCTCTTCAATCTTTTTCCTGTTTCTTTCCTGATAGCGGCCCCACCATTCCCGGAGGCCCTCTGTTTTATCAAAAATATATTCAATGTCAATTTCTTCATTTTCTTCATCAGACAAATAATCCAGCACGGAGCCCAACATACGGGATATGTTATCGATTTCATCAATATTTTGAGGCACCGGCACCGTCATACTCTCTTCTTGGTCATTTGTTTCAGCAGTCTTTCTGGGCATGGCTTTTCACTCCTCTTTCAGTGATAATATTTTCAGTATGAGCATTAAAAATGAAATCCATGAAACCTAAGAAATGTTATATAGAGCCACCCTTCAAAATTGAGATGGCCCAATGCTCGGAGTAAAGCCAGCCTTTTTAGAATAGTTGATCTTCCGCAGCACGAAAACTTTGGCATGCCTCAAGGAGCGAAATGTCATTTTTTAAAGCGAATGAGTAAGGTTTCCCACTAAACGCAAATACGGCAAAAAAAATGGACTTAGTTCGCACTCATGAACTAAGTCCATTACTATTTTTCTTCGCAATGACAAATTAATTTCGCTCGTCCTGTTTGCGGGTAACGTCCAAATCCTCGAAAAATTCTTCCTGACGGTTTTCTTTTTGTTCCAATTTTTTGCCTTTGTTCAGGTTTTCGGAGAATTCATGCTGTGTATTTTCTTCTTCAATGTTTTTTCGATTGACGGTCAAATCTTCATAATAATCTTTTCTTCGATTTTCTTTTTCTTCTTTAAAGTCCATCACCATACCCCACCCTTCTCCATGCTTCTTAATAGGTATATTTCCGACTTTCGGCAGGTCAAACATCCTCTCTACCGGATGAATAGTGCCAGGAGAAAGTAAAAATAATCTTTATAAAGTGCCGACAGTTATTTATAATACAGAATAAATAATGAAGGAAAGGATTGGAAAAATGGAGAATTATTATTTGTTTCTTTTTATGTGTATGGTACTTATTATTTTGCCCGGACCTGATACGGCAATTGCCACGAAAAATACGCTCACGTTGGGCAAATCGGGTGGTCTTCAAACAATGCTGGGCACTTGTTGCGCACTATTGATCCATACTTCCGCCGCTATTTTGGGGCTTTCTGCGATTGTTGCGAAATCCGCTTTTTTATTTTCCATTTTCAAATATGCAGGAGCCATTTACTTGGTTTACCTGGGCATCAAAACCCTACTATCTTTGAGAAAAAAAGAGGAGCGAGAAGGCGATGAGCAAAAGGCTGAAATTCAATTTGAGCAAACATCCTGTTTTAAACAAGGATTTCTGACGAATATATTAAATCCCAAAGTAGCCATCTTTTTCTTGACCTTTTTCCCTCAATTCGTCGATACGGGAGGCAACACATTTATGCCGTTCCTGATTATGGGCATTACGTATGCGGTACTTACGGCTCTATGGTTTGTCTTTTATATTTATTTAATTCATCAAGTCAGCGCTTTTATGAAAAAACCGAAAACTCAAACTTTCGTAGAAGGGCTTACAGGTACGGTTCTTATCGGTTTTGGATTAAAACTCGCTTTGGAAAAGGGAAATCATTGATATTGTTTTGACACGGCCTCTTTTTCCAATAAAAAAACGCCAATCCATAATGGATCAACGCTTTTTTAACAGTTTAATTCAGTTCAGAGAAATTAAAATTTAGTCCTAAAATTGGCAATCTTCACAATTTTCGTCGTTTTGTTGATTATTTCTTCTTTGGTTGCGGTTGAAGTTTGCTTCTAACGCGAATTCTTCATTGTTTTGATTGCGATTGAAGTCCACTTCTTCAGCAAATTCTTCACGATTGTTCGCATTGCGGTCTTGTTGATCTTTATTGTACTTTCTTCTTTCCATTTCTCTCTCACCTCCATGATTCTTATTTTGAGACATGGAGGTGTAACTATTCGTTTTTTATTTCTAAAATGGTTGAATAATCATGGCGGTTTTTGAAAAAACGGCTACACCCGATTTTTTAACATCGAACATACTTGCGTTTAAAACCAAGTCTTCCTTTATCTATTTCTTTTTGAATATTTTCGTAAGCGTTGAGGAAGCTGCTTTTTTTATTGTCCCGCTTGACTTCTACAATCCCTACTGCCTTTGCTGTCTCGACTGCCTTTTCATGTAGCGGTACAAAGGAAATTCCGACTGTGTACAGAAAATTATTCATTGATGATTTTGTTCGTTCAGGTGAATCGTGAATGGTCTTTTTCACAAGATCCAGCATTTCCGAAATCTTGCTCTCAGAAAATTCATGGTCTTTGCGATTTCCCAAAAGCCAGCAGTAACAGCTCCAGCCTGCCGACATTCTCAGCTCCTCCCCGCTTGCAATCCATTTATCTGCTACTTCCTGTGCAGTATCCGACTCCGATAAAGTAACGGCCACCACATAATCAGACAGCATATAAAAATACGCTGCGTCCATCCAACGGTCATAGTCAGACTCGGTCATAGCTTTCGGGTCAGCAATAATGCCTGCAAAGTACATGGCATCGTAATTCCCTGTCGCATAAAGTTCTTCAGCTAGAGTCTGATTGATTTTAATTTTTTTTGCAATCGGCTTCATTGCCCCCGTGGCCACGCCGAATAACGGTTCCTGCGCTCCATTGGAAATGTATATTTTTTTCGTTCGTTCCTTGCTGAGCGCTTCAAGCTCCTGCATTACTGTTTCAAAGTTCATTTTTACCGCTTCCTTTACTATTATGTATCCTCAGATGGAAGGATGTTCAATCGCCCATTGCTATAAGAAGTTTGCGGAAGATAGCTGTCCTTTGGAAAGATGAATGTCCAGGGCATGCTCATCTTGGGCGGAATTTCGAGTTTTGGGAGCGTAAACATATGGTCCGCAACAATCTTTCCTTTTATGCTATATTGTAGTTGTGTATGATGAAGGTTCCATGAATCGTTCGTAAAATTATGAACCAATACAGTGACCAGCAATTCCTCTTTATGGTTAATCGCTTCCCTTATAGGCGAACAAATAATGCCGGAACTGTTTAATTGCACTGTCTCATTAAAGATAGCTTCTATTATTTTTCGGTCCTGATCAGCCAACGCTTTGTCCCAGGATGCTTCAAATTGCAATTGCTGCATAATAAACACCTCTTGAAGGTTAGTGTAACATAGGGGGCAGAAAACTTAACCCTCATTGCAACATTCGAATGCAAGAAAAGCGTCCTTATCCCACATAATCTCGGTTTAATGTTTGCCGGTCGAAGCGGAACTAGCGAAGCTTGGTATCGAATATCTTATAAACATTTCACAAGAGCGGAATAAAAAAGAGGGACCTACAATCGTTAAAATGATTGTAGGATCCCCTTTTTCCATGATTCTCAAGAATGCTTTCCCGAATCTTATCCACTATAAACACTTTCACACGTATTCGCTTGCGGTTCATAATAACAATGATTTTTAAATTGGCCGGCAAACGGTTGATCATACCATGTCGGTGGGCAAGGTGCATACGGATTGAAATACCAAAGCGCATACCTTCCTGGCAGTTCCCTCCAATATTCCAGTACCTGTCTTGCTAATCGTCGTTCATTTTCTCTCGCTGGACTATAGAATAAATTCCCCTTTTGAACCGCTTCAAAAGAATAATTTCCTCCCTGGACCTGGTAAATGACATCTTCCACCGTCCTCACATCCCGAAAGTCCAAGCAATCGGCAATAACGCGATTGACAATTACGTTGCCTACATACAGCATACCCTGGTTGCCTTCACCCTCGGCTTCCGCCCGCATCATCCGCGCTATTAAATCAACATCCGCATCTCTGTATTTTATTCTTGGCATTTTTTCACCCCAACAGTATAGTATGAAAAAAAGTCAAAATTGATGATTGTCTAAAAACCTTATTAACGCTCACCAAAGCGTTTTGCATATGGAGACAAATAGGGTTTGGTTTTCTGGGAATAGGGATTCGTTGGTTGAGGTTCTTTCATTCCTGTGTATGCCAGCAGCAAGGATTTGGCTTGTTTTAAAGAAACTTGCGTTTTGGGATTTCTTTGCTGGTCATTCAAGTCGCCTAAATGGGGCAATGTTTGAAAGTCTTGTTTTGTTGGAGGCGTGTGAAATAAAAATTCTCCACAGGAAATTAAAACAGAAGAAGTTTGTTTTGAAAGCTTCGGGTTTCTCGAGAAGTGCAAGCCAACCTTCTCTGCTTTGCCTTCATCGAGCATTTTTTCCAGTGCTTGTTTCTTCAACGTATATAAAAATTTAGGGTCTGTTGCCGATTTTGCATGTTTGTTTACTACAAAGACTGCTCTTGAGAGGTTCTCTACTGAAAATTCAAAGTTTCTATTCCGGCTCGGTTTATTCGGTTGCTTGTTCATCTGGCTTCCCCTTTCTTTGTAAGCATGATCTTTACAGTTATAATCTCTTTTACCCTTTTGACAAAATAAACTTACCTCTTTTGCACATTTTCTTCAATATAAATTTACTATAAAAATTTTTAAATGAGATGTATAAAAAAATTGAGCCGGCCTATACTATTAGAGATTCCACTTCAAGTCCAATGACTAGGAGGGTTAACCCGATGAGGGCGAATGATCGTTAACTCAGAAGGACCATCTGTAACTGAATAGAGCTAGAGCAAGTTGTCTTAGGAATATCTTAAGATTCATGCGAAAGCGAGGCAGTGTGTCATGGATATCATGTAGTGAAATCAGACCCGGAATTTATTCCGGGTTTTTATTTTTTTCTTTTCTTATATAATAGCGAATAAAACCTAATTGCAAACAATAAAACAATCGCTTATACACAAGTTCGGGGTGGAAAACAAATTGGATTGCTTCTATTAACCCTTTTTCACACTCAGTCAAACGGGCGTTTAGATTGCTTCTATAAACCCTGTTGCTCCCTGCCCACATCAAAACGGGCATTTAGAATCCTTCTTATATCTCTTCCCCCAAGTTCATGCAAATGTAAAACCTGCTCTACACTACTTTGACACCTGCTACCCTCACCAAACGCCACAACTCATTCTCCAGCCGGGCCAAAATCCTCATACAAGCAACCACTTAAAAGATTGCTAATAATAATAATTTTTTCTTGTGTTGGATAATACATGAAATGTTTTTGCAATATAATTGCCATTCCTGTAATCGAATTAACACCTCTTTGTTCTTTTTCTATCAAAAATCTATGATAGGATAGAGAAAATTAACAACGAAGAACATTGGAGGATTTTTATATATGTTTAAAAAAGTAATTTCAATAGTACCTGTTGCCGTTCTTGCGGCTGGAATCGGTGCAAATGCACAAGCTTCAACTATTACTGTAGAAAAAGGCGATACACTTTGGGGAATCTCCCGCGAACATAATGTAACGGTAGAAAATATCCAAACGTGGAACCACCTTTCTTCGGATACTATCCATGCAGGAGATGTTTTAACGCTTAATCCACAAAATCAATATACTGTTAAAAAAGGCGATACATTGTGGAGCATAGCGCAAAAATATAATGTAACCGTTTCGCAAATAAAAAATTGGAACCAGTTGCAATCCGAGCTGATTCAACCTGGTTTAACTTTAACTCTATATAATAATGGCAAAACAGTAGTGGCAGCGGCTCCAGCACAAAACACTCCGGCACCGCAACCAACTGCTTCATCTCAAGAAAGCTCACAGAAGGCAGTTTCACAGCAAAGCGCGCCGAAAAAAGCAGTTGCTGGCGTCTCTACTACACGTGCATCTGAAAGTGCAGCACAAACAGCACCTTCTACAAGCACAAACAGCAAGGAGCTAATCATGCAAGCAACAGCATATACGGCTTCATGCGAGGGTTGTTCAGGCGTTACAGCTACGGGCATTAACCTAAAACAAAACCCGAATGCAAAAGTGATTTCGGTTGACCCATCCGTGATTCCACTGGGCAGCAAGGTTTATGTAGAAGGTTATGGTGAAGCCATTGCTGGAGACACAGGCAGTGCCATAAAAGGAAATAAAATCGATGTCTTTATTCCTTCTAAACAAGCAGCCATCAATTATGGCGTGAAACAAGTGAAAGTGACGATTTTAAATTAATATATATAAAGCAAAAAAGAACTGTTAAAGGTTCTTTTTTGCTTTTTATGTTTTGGAAATATCTTTCTTTTTCATATTAAAAATTAAAACCCCGGCAATCATCAACATAATGCCCAAAATATCTTCCCATTTTAAATTCATTTGAGGCAACACTAAAAATCCCGTCAGGTCAAACACAAGCGAAGACGTCAACTGGGCTATAACTGCGATTAAAACTGCCTTTGTCGGGCCAAGTTGTTTCATGGCTTGCATCATGCAATAGATAATTCCGATTCCAATCAAGCCAAAAAGCCAGTAGCTGAGTTTCATGCCGCTAACATCAAAAATAGCTGGACCGTCAACAAGCAACCCAATCAGAAGACTCGCGATGCTACCGGTCAACAAAACAAAAGTCGTAGCCATCCAACTACTGACATGCTCATTTAAGTGGCGATTAAATATATTTTGCAGCCCAACGCCAGCTCCGGCGATCAATGCCAAAATTCCACCTAAAATCATTGCTTTTCCTCCTCATATATATTGTTTTTCCCAAGAATAGTGAGCCGTTCACGATCAACAATCAAAATCGAACGCTCTCTTCGTTCCAAAATACCTTTCTTACACAAATCACCAATGACCCGATTCATATGGCGCTTCGTGGTGCCGATTAAATCCGCAGCATCGCGTAAATCACGTGTTGATACAGCCTCGTTATTCATGGACATCGATAGCAAATAACTGCACAATCGCACTTCCACGGGATACATTAAATTAAACGTCAATGCATTTGAATTGGCGTAAAGTTTTTCGGTAATCCGTTCTAAAAGAAAACGAACAAAAGGCAAATAACCCATTCCATATTTTTGAGCAACTTGTATCGGAATGGTCAGCATTTCGACATCCGTCATCGCTTCCACGGTGTTAATATAGGGAGCCTGTTGCACAAATTCAATATCGCCGATAATATCGAATGAGTCCTTAAAGGATATAATCACCCTTTTTCCTTCAGGCGATATTTTATATGCTTTAATTTTACCCTTCGCCAAGAAAAATAAAAAACGTGGATTCTCGCCTTGCCTGATAACGAAATCTCCTTTGTTGTAGGAAGTAATGGTAAGGCTGTGGAGCAGTTCATCATTTAAAACACGTTGAAGCGAAAATTCTTTAATATAATCGTTATCCACGACAACACCCCTATAAACTAATAAAAACAGCACCAAGCATCATCAATGCCAACCCCAGCCACTGTTTGCCGGCAATCGGTGACTTTTTCAAATCCAATCCCCCCATCGCTTCAACCAGAACGACAGTCCCCAATTGCGCAATCAGGAGTAAAGCATTGGCAACAGTTGCCCCTACGTATGTAACGGCCAGCACACTGGATGCAACAACAACGGCCCCAAATGATCCCCCAAATAAATACAAAGGTTTCACTTCAGCGAATCCCGCCAAACGATTCTGCCTTGCTAAAATTGAAATAATCATTGCCCCCACAGCCCCGACTGCCTGTGTAATCATGGCGGTTGTCCAGGTACTTACTTCCGCACCAATCGCGGCATTTGTAACATTTTGCAAGGCAATGAAAAAACCGGCCAAAATCGCCATCATAATTCCTATCATAAAATTCCTCATCTCGATGATAAATATAAATTAATTACACCATTCCTTACCCTTATATGTAAGGACATATGTCTCGTTTTTAAAATGTACTTAAAAAGCTTATTCCATAACGAAATTATGAAAAAGCTTTTAATACCTTTATTTGTCACCCAGCCTTTACGTATATGTAAAAGGGTTGCAGTAAAAACTTTTAAAAAGGAGTGATGCAAAGTGAAAGACAATAATCGTTTCCTGACAACAGCCCCAAAAGAGAAAGAATTCACGATTGATACGGGGTTAAGCGCCAAGAACGTCCTCAAAAACTCCGTCCACAAACATAAAGAGATGGAAGAAACCAATATTGCCATCACCGGCGACGAAATCAAACAACAAAACGAAAATTTATAATGGATTGCTGTTTTCAAGTTAGTATAGCGGCAGATTAACATGTGGCCCAGCTCAACTTATTGTGAAATAAGGCCATTGTTGCATTTGCCGCTTTACTTATCTAGGGGATTATTATTTAGGATGCCGGCATTTTCTTAATCATCAGCTTGAGACAGCTTCTATTCGAACATTTTCATTAGTATCACTGCACATATCGCTTAGAACGCTTCTAATCGAGCGTTTTTCATCAATCTCAAGGCTAACTTTGCTTTATCCACCTTCTAATCGAGCATCTTCCATCAAAAACACTGCAGACACCGCTTTAGCCCACTTCTAATCGAGCGTTTTTCATCAATCTCACTTCAAACACTTCTTTAGACTGCTTCTAATCAAGCATCTTTCATCAACATCATTTCAAATACCGCTTTAAACCCCTTCTAATCGAGCATATTTCACCAAACTCACTTAAATCGCCGCTTTAGCCGATCATCATTACAATCTTCACTATTGCGCCAAAAAAAGCGTCGATCCGTTAGAATCAACGCTTTCCTCTTTTAATTTTGGATATATTTTTGGAAGACATCCGAGAAATCTTTTTTCTCGTTTTGTTCATAGGTTTGGACTAACCAGGTGTTGGCGAAGTCTACAATTTTGTTGAATTCAATATTGATCGGCGTGTCCGTGGAACGTGCTCCGTAATCGAGATTACGCGCAATGGACAGGGCCTCTTTTGCAAACTCGTTTAAACGCGCATTCTTTTCCTGTATTTTGGAAATGGCAAGCAACGATTTATAAAGATCAGCAATTTCCACTCCGAATTTCTTGGAAATGTCGATGGAAAAATCGTTATGGCCAATCTGGAACTTAATTTCAAGGTCTAGATCGATTGTACCCGCCGTCTCCAACATGACGTTCTCGAATTGATGTTTGTAGTAATCATATCGTTTCAAAACGCGCTTTTTGCTCACGGCAGATTCTCCGTCCAAGTGCAATAAAGCCAAGTTTGTAAAGCAATACTCATCCGTCTTTGATTTAATAAGGAAGAAAATCTTCTCCCCATCCTCTGTTAAAATAAAATCATCCGACTCGGTTTTGCCGTAGTCTTCGGGTTTGATTACTTGCCCGATATCACTTAGCCCTAAAGCGTCACCTACTGCATTTCCAACGAAATTTTTAAACATGCAAAATCCTCCCTACAGTTCATCATCCCTCTAAGGATAAGATGAAACACGTTCCAAAATCAATGAGTCCTTTTCCACATATTGTATCCTGCCCTTCAAGCTTTAGAAAATTTAACCGATATTTGGGCTTTTATCTGTTATATATCAGAGTATAGGTGAATATATTGTTATATATCAATTAGGAGGTCGATTGTATGTTGACAGAGAAGGAACGATCAAATATGATTCAATTTTTGGAAAAGTACTTTAATATTGATTCGGAGCAGCTGTTGAATAGCAGCGATCGTATGTTGGAAACTACATACGAATTTTACTACTCGCGAAAAGAAATGGAATGTGATTTTTAAATCAATACAGTGCAAGTAAGTTCGCTCTGCTGATGAAGTGCATTTGGAGTTATATTCCTTCCCAAATGCACTTCATTCCCTTTCTGAAAGGCTTTCCACGTGCAATTCTCTTCCCAAATGCACTTCATCCACCCTATGAAAGGCTTTCCGGGTGCAATTTTCTTCTCAAATGCACTTCATTCACCCTATGAGAGGCTTTCCGCGGGCATTCCTCTTCCCAAATGCACTTCATCCACCCTATGAAAGGCTTTCCGGATGCAATTCCCTTCCCAAATGCACTTCATGTACCTAAATTCTATTCCACATCAAACCACAGTTTTTCCTGGTCTTCCTCATCGCCATTGTAGTTGATTAGAATTTCTTCGCCTGCCTGGATATCCTTATAAGCATAAAAATCAAAGGTGTGATTGTTAAAATTGATTTCATAGGTTGCGTTTGGTGTGTAGGAATGGTTGAATAACATGCCGTATCCTAGAAGGATGGCAGTATGATTGATTCCATACTCAAATGCATAGTCAGCCAATAGGGTTTGCTCAATATGATGATGCTGATCGTTTGGGTAAGCGATAACAGGCGCTTCATGAATAAGCGTGCCTTTTTTAATATCACAGGTTGCAAATACCCCTCTATTGAATTCTCCGTTACTTAGTGGTGATGTTTTTACTTCAATCATCTTTATCGCCTACTCACTTTAGAATTTCTTCTAACTCTATCATGAATTCGAAGAGGAAGTATATAAAAACTCCCATGATCCTGTTTAAATCGCGATTAAAGTTAAGTTCATGCTCTCTTCAAAGCCGATAATAATTTGACCAAAAACTCTGAAAGCACCAAAAGACGTTAACCCCGTCTCGGGTTAACGTCTTTTATGTTAACAAAGGCGCCGGCCCTTATTAACGCGATATGGAGCCAGTCCGCTCACTTTTGTGCCATCTAGAGCAATGGGTTCTGGTAATTGCCGAAGGAATTTAAGTCTCGCGGCAGGTCTCTTTCGACCACGGTTGTCTCGATATAATCGTCTGTGTAAATTAATACACCGCCATTTTCCACAACTTCTTTGTAGTGCAGCAATTGGCTTTCCGGCAAGTCTGCATCTTTAAGACCTTCCATGACTGCATCTTCTCCCGTGAACAAGGATTTAAATTTATCTCCGACAGTACCTGTTTTCTGTACATCTACATCCGGATCCCATTTTAAATCTTTAAGACCGTCTAAATCTTTGCCTATCACATTAATCTGACCCTTAGGAATTCCATCATTCTTCAATCGATCAATAATTCCTAGTGCTTCCGTTTTCGTATGGGCCACTTCAATGTTATATCGACCTATGCTGTTATGATGTGATGAATACATCTTGAATTCCTCCTTTTGAGTATACTCTTCTTTACCCCTCGCCCAAAACGATAAACATATTTTTCGAAGTTAACACTTGACAAGTTAGCGCAGTTTTGCTAGATAGCAAATATAAAAAAGTATTAATCCACACTTTCCGGATTAATACTTTTACTTTTTTATCGCCGTTTTAAACATATGCCCTATAACCGCGCTCCATCATCATAGGTAGCAGAATCGTCAATATAATTCGGATCTCTTTCCATTTGATTGACCACTTTTTTCGTGTCCAAATACTCATCCGAATAAATCAGCACGCCGCCGTTATCAACAATCTGTTGGAAGCGATGAAGCTCGTCTTCCGGCAATTTCGCCCTCTTTAGCCCTTCGATGTCAGCATTCTCTCCAGTAAAGAAAGAGGTAATTTTGTCGCCGTTATTGCCGATACGGTGCAAATTGATTTCAGCGTCCCATTTTAAATTGGCGAATTCGACCAATTCTTTTCCTACCACATGAATGTCGCCTTTTGGAATCTCGTCGTTTTTCAATCTTTTAATGATTTCCACTGCTTCTTGTTTTGTATACGCCACCTCAATGTTGAATCTCCCGGGAGTCGCATCATCTGTTGGATACATAATTCTTCCTCCTTTTTCACGCTTCTAGTTAAACTGTACCACGTAAGGAAAAAGTGAAAACATGGAAACGTTTGGTTTTAAACACAATCAGTGTCCGGACAAAATGCCGAACAATGAAAAAGCACCAATGGAACATAAACCAATCAAAACACCGATATAACCGCGATTACTCAATACTACACCGTGTTTCCACATGAAAACGGGAACGAATATCACCAGAATCATTGCAAGCATCCATACAAAGATCATCCATAAGCACCTCCACTTTTTATGTCCTATATATATTACATATGCTAATGTCCAATAAAAAAATCTCCTACAAAAGTAGAAGATTTGAAGAGATGAAATCTAGGAAGTACCTAGCAGTATCTTGTTTCCCTGTAATTTCGTTTTCAAACACATTTTTTACATTCTTTTTTAAGCAAGCATTTCTGACTAGCCCATCCTTATGCAGGACACGCGTTCAGTTGTTCATTGCTTACAAATCGATGACAGACGTCTACCAAAAAGGCCCTGCTGAAATTTGCGGGAAAGTTCATATTTATTTGGTCAGGCTGATGATGTTGCATAAGCGGTTCCCCATTCTTGAATACCCATAAAACATAAGGAAGCCCTTCACGCTCATTTTTATATTCCAACAGAAACTCGTATTCTTCCACTTTGATTTTGTCAATCGCTGCAATCATGAAAAACTCCTCCTTCTCTACCTTCCAGTATTGTTCCCTGAAAGGAAAAATATTCACTAACAATACAGGCCAAGTAAGTTATTAGAGATAGCTTATTCACATTGCTATGCTGAATATTACTAAATTTTTAAATTTGCTTTCTATATGAAAAAGAACCCGGAGTTTCATTTTCCGGGTTCTTGGACTAAACATATTTATTTCTTGCCTGCCGTGAGTATAGGTGCAGTCAGTTTCCATACCCACTTGCTTGAAAGGACATAGACAATGACAAAGGCAATTGCGAACAAAGCGATATAATTCCCCGTTTCTTCTATCCAGCTATAAATTCCCGTTTCTCTAAACGCTCTAACAATAAATAGATGCAGAAGATAGACAACCAATGTTTTACCACCAATATTGGTATACCATTGCGAGCTTTTTGGGACCAAGGATAAGAATATATATGTACTGACAATCATCAGCACGTAAATGGTCATTCGGCTTAAAATTCCCGATTCAAAAATTCCGTAGCTGATTTCATCATACGGATTTCTTCCAAAGAACCATTCTTTCCATTGGATATTGCCGTAAAGGTAAACAAATATGACAAGTGCTACCGCCAACACGCTTGCTATTGCGACATTCCAGTGATTTTTCAACTTCACGAAATTTTCGCGGTTCAAGAAATACCCCAGTAAAAAGAACGGGAAGAAGAAAAATGTTCTCGACAGCGACAGCCATTGATTGACTTCACTAATATAACCTACAAGCAATGACAACACGATAGATACCAAAATCATCGCTTTGTGTCGTCCGAATACCCAAAGCATCAGTTTCCACATAATCATGCTTAGTAAAAACCATAAAGCATAACGCGGTTCAAATAAATCAAACGTAACACTGTCGCCAAACACCTGTTTATAGTACAAGGTATATAATAATTGGAAGATCAGATACGGCAGCAGCAAGGTTTTTGCCATTTTCTTAAAATCTTCCTTATTCTTGATGGTCTTAGAGAAATGCCCAGAAATTAAGATAAAGGCAGGCATATGGAATAAATAAATTACGATATATAGGGAATCTAGATAGCCATTGTTCAACAAATATCCTGACATGAGATGTCCTAACACAACTAAATAGATTAAAATTGCTTTTGCGTTATCAAAATAAGCTGTTCTTTTCATGACGACTTCCTTTCGGATATACATTTTAGCATAAAATCGCTAACTTCTATGCTCCAAATATTCCCTACCCAAAAGAAATGAAATCTAATCTCCTATTTTTTGTCGATTTACCATTTCGTTAACTAGGCCATTGGATTTATAACATCTAAATTTAGAGATAATTTTTAGGTATAATTATGAAAAAAGACATAATTTATTTCGGAAAGTATATACAACATTTCGATTCAATGCTATATAATGGGAAATGTTGCTTATTAAATTTAATAGCTTGAATATTTTATATACTTTTACCGAGCGATTAGTTTGGGGATCATTCCCGTGAAAACAGACAGCAATCGGCAAGAACGGCTTAGCACCATTTTTGCACCACCCAAAAGGAGAATAAAGTAGAATGAGTCAAATGTTAACTAGTTTAGTAATTTCCTCCATGCATACGTCATATCTCCCTGTTCAAACAGTTTCTGATTTATTAACCAGTCTGGCTTATTTCACGATTCCGCTTTCCATTTTATATTTTATCAAGAAGCGGCGAGACCTTAAGTTCAAATGGATGTACCTTTGTTTTACTTTGTTTATATTGATGTGCGGCATAACGCATCTCTTGCATGTGCTGCCGCATATTTTTGCGACCCATCAATTTTATACTCTGCAATCCATCGCAGCAGCATTAACAGCAACAATCTCGATTATCACAGCCATCTTGATTTGGACGGTTATTCCAAAGCTTCTCAAAATTCCTACAGCCGAGGAATTGGAGAAAGCAAACAACGAAATTCTCTATCTCGCTCACTATGATACGCTGACAGGCCTAATTAATCGCAATAATTTCAATACCCTGATGGAACAGGAGATTACGCAAGCGATGCTTAATGGGAAAAAGTTGGCTGTCGTATTTATTGACTTGGACCGCTTTAAAATAATCAATGACACATTTGGCCATCGAATGGGTGATCTTCTTTTGGAGGAGGCGGCGAAAAGACTCGTCAGTTCAGTGGGTGAAAAAGATATTGTCTCTCGACAAGGGGGCGATGAATTTATTCTGCTGCTGCAGGATGTCTCATGCGATGAAATTGAAAAAACTGTGAATAATATCCTTCAATTGATGTCCACCCCTTTCATTCTCGATGGAAAAGAGATTTACTGTACGCCAAGCATGGGGATCAGTAGTTATCCATCAGATGGAAGAGATGCAGAAAGCCTAATCAAGTATGCCGATTTGGCCATGTATCGAGCAAAAGAATCCGGGCGCAACAATTACAAGTTTTTCACCGAAGCAATGAATGATGAAATTTCAACTAAATTATTGCTGGAAAACGACTTGCGAAAAGCGCTCTTGAGGAATGAATTAGAAGTCTACTACCAGCCGCAACTCGATTTAAAAACCAATAAAATCATTGCCATGGAAGCATTGCTCCGCTGGCATCATCCTGAGAAGGGATTCATGTCTCCAGCCGAATTTATTCCATTGGCTGAAGAAACCGGTTTAATCGTGCCGATTGGTAAATGGGTGTTGGAGGAAGCATGCAAACAGACGCAACAGTGGCGAAATCAAGGGCATGACCTTTCTGTCTCGGTCAATATTTCGAACCACCAACTGGTCAGCAATACTATTGTGGGTAAAATAAAAGAAATTACCCGGCAAGCCAAGCTTGACCCACAATACCTAACACTGGAAATCACGGAAAGCATGGCCATTACCAACTTGACAGATACGCTGGATAAACTAAAACAACTGCAAGACTTCGGTGTAACCATCGCATTGGACGATTTTGGGACCGGCTACTCTTCGCTAAGTTATCTGAGCTCTCTGCCAATTGACTTTGTTAAAATCGATAAATCATTTGTTAACGAGCTTACTAACGAAACCAAAAAGGAAATTGTCCGATCCGTCAGCAATATCGCCAAAAGCCTCGGTTTAAAAGTGGTTGCCGAAGGAGTAGAGGATAAACAACAATATCACATCATACATTCTCTTGGGATTGAGGTAATTCAAGGCTACTATATAAGCAAGCCAATCCCGAAAGAAGTGCTGGAAGCCAAATTCCTGGTGAGCAGTTTAGTATAAAGCTTCAAATTAAAGGGCTTGAGGGAAATCGAATTTCTTCAGCCCTTTTCTAAACTCCCTCTCGTTCATTTAAAAGATGGCATACGTGTTCTTCCCTGCCCCTTTTGCCTTATACATCGCGCTATCCGCATTTTTCAGGAGCGTTTCTAAAGCAAGATAGCCATTGGCGGGATATGCGACAATACCAATGCTTGCGGAGAGCGGATATTTGGCAGCCCAATTGTTTAGAGAGTTCAGCAGCTTTTCCGCTCGCTTGATCAAGTCTGCTTTGGTAAAAATGCCAGGGAAATTGATAATGAATTCATCTCCCCCTAAGCGGGCTGCAAAGGCCCCGTTCTCTCCTTCCACAAATAGCTGGAGCTTTGAAGCCACTTCCTTAAGTACCTCATCCCCTGCATCATGGCCATATTTGTCATTGACCTTTTTAAACCCATCCAAATCAAGAAAAAATAGGACGCCTCCCTCTTTGGATAAAGCATCAAAAAATCTAAAAAGATACTGCCTATTGTACAGGCCGGTCAATGCATCTCGATAAGCAAGACGCTCCAATTCCAAGTAATAAGAAAACATCCTGGCAATTCGTTGAAGCAAATCTACGCTTTTCTTGTCAAAATGGCTGGCTTCATGATGAGCTGCACATAATGTCCCGAACCGTTCCCCACTCACAAGTGAAATCGGTATTCCCAGATAGGATTCAATATTTACATCTTCGAGTATTTCTTTTAAATCATCCAAGCAAGGTTCTTTCTTTATATCCTCAAAAATCAACGGTTGGTTTCTTTCGAAGTCAACCCGATTGCAAACGGTTTCTTCAAGGTTGATAACCATTCCTTCGGATAAAAGAATCTGTGTATTTTCATCTGAAAGTTTTAAGATGATTTGCTGTCCATCACTAAAAGCGGTTAAATAAATCAACTTATCAGGCAAGATTTCCTTTGCCAGGTCAAGGACGTCATTTGCAAGCTCATCAAAATTTCGGTATACCTGCAATTCTTGTAAAGTGATCATCATCAAGCACCTCGATTTTATTAACTAAAAAGCTAGCAGAAAATAGCCGAACTGGTTGCTTTTCTGCCAGCTCCCCAACTCTTCGAATGGTTGGTACAAAATTTCCAAATCTCCTCCAGTTTAACATAGATTAACAGGTTCTGTTCAACCCTTAAGCAATAAGAAGGCATATTTAAATTTGCTTACCCCGTGATTCAATATATCTTCTCCATATCATTTCGCTTTTCAATACTCCCCAATCTTTTTAAGTATTGTGTAAATCGATACCACTGCCAGCATAATGAAAATAAGAGGCTTGAGTATATAGGATGAAATATAATTGACTTTAACTGCACCAAGCATCGACCAATAAAAACAAAGGTTACAATGGGTCGCAATATTTTATTCAATCCCCCGCCACCTACAATTGAATTACTAAGGCTCCCAAAAAGCCAAACCGCCCCATTATAGTTACTACCAGTACAATTCATTTTGGTATGATGGGAATAATAAGCCCTACTGGAGGAGATCGCAGTGAAGGATTTAATACAACAATTAAAAAATATGAATTTCAACGAATATGAGGCTAAAGCATACATTTCACTGGTCAAGCTAGGGACTGTGTCCGCATATCAAGTCAGCAAAGATTCAGGTGTGCCCCGTGCTCGCATTTATGAGATATTGGACGTGCTCGCGGAGAAAGGAATCGTGATTAAAGAAGAAATCGATGAAACAATGCAATACTCCCCTTTACCAGTGGACGTATTTTTACAAAAGGTTCAATCAACCTGGAGCCAGAATTTCAACGATATTAGCAAATCCTTAAAAGAAATGGAAAGCAGCGAAAATGTACCAACAAATCGTGTTATGACCATAAAAGATCAGGAAACGATTATCAGCTATTGCCAGGCTCTATTAAAAAAAGCAACAAAGCGTATTATTATCTCACTTTGGGATGATATGTATGAAGTGTTAAAAGAGGATCTAGAAGAAGCTGCGAAACGTGTTGATATCAAAGGAATTACAATTAATGTAGAGAATCCGATCAGTAAATTGGACACCCACCGCCCTACTCAATACACACAAGCATCCACTACGGAACATTGGTTTATTTTATCCATTGATGCACAAGAAATGATTTATGGACCTTCCTTGGAATCACGCAACCTAGCCTTTTATACAGATGATCCGGTTCATATATATTTACTCGAAAATTACATTTGGCATGATGTTTTGGTCAATCGAATTGTCAAAAGCAGCAATGAAGATTTTGATCAATGGATATCAGTGGAAAGACGGATGTTTTTTGAAAACTAGGCTCATTTGCCGAACGGAGAAACATCCTACCAATGTTTCTCTGTTCAATATTCAGGCTCTATTCATCGGAAAAACAATCTCGAAATAGATTTATAGAGTGAAAGCAATTATCCCAGTATATTTTAAGAATCAAATTTATCGATACACACTTAAATAAACACATATTTCCCTTTATTCAGAATTTTAGTATTTAAATAATAGTTTTTATGTTATAGTGTTTAACAATTACATAATGTGTAAGAATAGGTACTCACGATAGTGCGTTTAAAAGGGAAGCTTGGTGAAAATCCAACACTGTCCCGCAACTGTAATTCGGAGCAACTCTATACTAAGCCACTGTATATACGGGAAGGCTAGAGAAGCGTTGATGATAAGTCAGGAAACCTGCCTGGTTCTAGTACACACCCAAGCTCACGTGGAAATGGGCGGTGTTCTGTGCGAAATGAATTGTGCGTTAATCATTTTTACTCTTTTTTGAGTATGCATAGATAAGTCTAAAGCTATTTCCCGATTAGGAAATGGCTTTTTATTTTGGGTTATGTAAATTTAAAGGAGGCTTATCGGAATGAATGTAACAAGTACTGTTGTCGGCTATCCATATATCGGAGCCAAACGCGAATGGAAGCGTACGTTAGAGAAGTTTTGGAAAAATGAAATTACTGAGGAGCAATTCGAAGCTGAACTAAAAAATTTGAGAATCAATCGTTTAAAGCATCAGAAAGATTTAGGTTTGCAGTTCATTACTGTTGGAGATTTTACAAAGTACGACCGTATGCTCGATTTAGCAACAATGTTCAATTTAATTCCTAAACGCTATGAAGCATTGGAAAACCCAACTGCTAATGAAACTTATTATGCAATGGCGCGTGGAGCGAAGGATGCAGTCGCTTGTGAAATGACAAAATGGTATAACACAAATTACCACTACATTGTGCCAGAATATGAAGGCCAATCGTTAACTTTAAACGGAAACTATATTTTGGATCAATTTTTGGAAGCCAAAAATGAATTAGGTATTATTGGCAAGCCTACAATTATCGGACCATATACGTTCGTAGATTTAGCAAAAGGCTATGACGAAAAAACCCGTGCAGCATTTTTCCTTCAACTAATTCCGCTGTATAGCCAAATCATCAAAGAACTGGTTACTGCGGGTGCAGATTGGATTCAAGTTGAGGAACCATCTTTAACCAAAAGTTTAGCTGAAGAAGAAATATTAATCGTTGAGGAACTGTATAAGCAAATCAATGAAGCTGTCCCGGAAGCAAAAATTTTAGTACAGACATACTTTGAAGCTTTAACATCATTCGAGCGATTAAGCCGTCTGCCGGTAGCAGGAATTGGCCTTGATTTTGTCCATGGCGGAAAAGAAAACATAAAAGCATTGCAAAATTATGGTTTCCCACAGAATAAAACGCTAAGTTTAGGCATTATTAACGGTCGTGACATTTGGTCTGCTAATTTAGCAGAGGCGATATCTACAATTAATGCCGTAAAACAATTAAGCAATGCAGAGGAGATCTGGATTAGTTCGTCCTGCAACTTACAGCACGTACCTGTATCTAAAAAAATGGAAGAAAACTTACCACAGGAGCTCTATGATCATTTAGCATTTGCAGATGAAAAAATTAGAGAAATCGCAGAGATAACTTACTATATTGAAAAAGGTGCTTGGTTGAAAGAAGGAGTTGTAGCAGATAGTTTAAAAGCGATTGAAGCACTCGCAATCCATCCGATCCGGAAAAATAAAGTGGTGGACGATGCATTAAAGCTGCTTACCGCAAAAGACTTTGCACGTTCAGTACCCTTTTCAGAGCGACAACAAATTCAAAAAGAAGCTTTACAGTTACCTGATTATCCCACAACAACAATCGGCAGTTTCCCGCAATCACAGCTTGTGAAAAAGACTCGTGCCGCTTGGCGTAAAAACGAAATTTCAGATGAGCAATATGCACAATTTGTAAAGGAAGAAACTGCACGATGGATTCAAATTCAAGAGGATATCGGACTAGATGTTTTGGTTCACGGAGAATTTGAACGTACAGATATGGTCGAATACTTCGGTGAGCATTTAACAGGCTTTGCGTTCACAGATTTTGCTTGGGTAGTCTCTTATGGTTCTCGTTGCGTGAAACCTCCGATTATTTACGGAGATGTGGAATGGACTCACGAGATGACAGTCAAAGAAGTTGCAGAAGCTCAACAACTTACCAACAAATACGTAAAAGGAATGCTTACAGGCCCAATTACTATTTTAAATTGGTCATTTGTTCGAAATGACATCCCAAGACAAGAGGTAGCTTATCAGATTGGCTTGGCATTACGTAAAGAAGTTGCTGCTTTAGAAGCTGCTGGCATTAAAATCATTCAAGTAGATGAACCAGCATTGCGCGAAGGCTTGCCATTACGTAAAGAAAATTGGAATGAGTATTTAACATGGGCTGTCGATGCGTTTAAACTGGCAACGTCAAGTGTAGCAACAGATACACAAATTCATACGCATATGTGCTACTGTGAATTTAATGACTTTATCGATCCTATTCGCGCATTGGATGCAGACGTGATTTCCCTTGAAACATCAAGAAGCCATGGCGAGCTTATTCATTCATTAAAAGCAAACCCATATGAATTAGGTATTGGTTTAGGCGTCTATGACATTCATAGCCCTCGTGTCCCAACTATTGAAGAAATTAGCCATATTTTAAATGAAAGCTTAGCGGTCATTCCTAAAGAACAATTTTGGGTAAATCCAGACTGCGGCTTAAAAACGCGACAGGAGCCAGAAACTGTTGCTTCCTTAAAAAATATGGTTCAAGCAGCGCATAAATTAAGACAACAACCAGCAACAATATAATATTGGCTACAAACATAAAAGAACGCAATTCCCCCTCCAATATTGCGCCGAATATGAAGAGTGTTATTGAACTAAGGCCCCCCTAGCAATAAAGAGGTATCTCAAAAAGGAGCAACGCATTTGTGTTGCTCCTTTCTTTCATCTTGCCCAATTCATGAAGGTCGCTCATAAATAGCCCAATTCCTTGAGGTCCTTGTAAACTATCCAAGAGAACATTTTTCTTCCCTCTCTGTTTAAATGATCTGCATCGATAAAATAATCTTTGTTGTCTGCGAATCTTTGATCACGCATATAATTTAAAAAAGGGACATCTAAATTAAGAGCTTCCAAGTACTGAAAAACAAGTCTATTCATTACTTCTTCATTGAAATATTCTTGATAAGACTGATGTACTGGCTCCATGGTTAATATTACTCTGTAGCCTTTCTCGCTGCAATAATCCACAATCTCTCTTAACTGCTTCACATTCCGTTCAATGTTGTTGCTTTCAACCGCTTCTCTGTATTGTGCTTCTACTCTCTCATACTTTCTTCCCGAATAGTTTTTGCCGTTATTTGCCCAAGGTTGATGAGAATTCCATTTAAAGTTTTTCAATTTATCCGAGAGCGCAGAATTAAAACTCCCGCTATTTGTCCCAGGCAAGTACAAGTAACTGTAATAATCCATTAAACGAAACGGTTCAATTTCCGTACGATCCAAAACTTTATAATAATTTCCTATGTTCTTGGTCTCTGAATTTGCGAATGTAATTTGAGAGATGGAAACGATCACTATGCCACCAGGTTTAAGATACTTGCCATACTCTTTCAACAATTTAAAGTCGTACTCAATCGTCTGTGAAGGGAGTGCTAAGTCTAGATGGGACAAACCCGTAGGCTTAAAATAATATCCATACATGGAATGCGATGCACCTAGATTGATGATATCAACTGGATATGGATCTTTCTTAAAAGCCAGCATTTCATGGTTTATGTTGTAATCATAAGAATGTTTTACAAAGTTATTTACCGGCAGAAATAATAGTAAAACAATAGTAGCGACAATTGTTAACTTAATAAATAAACGTCCCATAGCAAATCCTTTCAATAGAGTGCTTCTTTTACTTAAATCACCAAATGCTCATGAATAAAACGCAACCAATTCCCATGTAATGTGTATGAAGATTAAAATCCACCATAAACAAACCCATTTCCCGAAACACCGAAGATAAGGACTGAAACAATGATAAAAATATAAAATGAGAATCTAGCGATAATCGAGCGCTGTGATAGCCATTCCCAGGTTGAACCATTTTTTCTTTCGATATACTGAAATAGTTGTACAATGATAAAGAATAAAATGAAAATCACTAAATCCAACAGAGAAAATATTTCAAATGCTTTAATAATTCCCGATGGTCTCCAGGAGCTAATTGTTAAGAAAAGCTTTGCATTTTCAAATGCCTGTGTTATAGAATCCGATCGAAAAAAGACTCTAGAAAAGCAAACCAGCAGGAAAGTAATTGCAATTTTCACCCATCTATGCAGTACCGGACTTCTATCCAATTGAATAAATGAAACCATTTTTTCACGAGAATTTTTTGTATAATCTCCAAACACGCGGTAAAATCCATGAATTAGACCCCATAAAACAAAAGTCCAAGCTGCTCCATGCCAAATGCCGCTTACTAAAAAAGTAATCACTATTGCAAAATAAATTTCACTTCTCTTCTTTTTTCCCTTACATAATGGGACAAAGATATAGTCCCTTAGCCATGTAGAGAGCGTTATATGCCATCTGCTCCAAAAATCCGCTATCGAAACTGCAAAGTGCGGTTGCTTAAAGTTTTCTGTTAACTTTATTCCCAGCATTCTTGCGCAACCGATAGCAATGTCACTGCATGCTGAAAAATCAGCGAACAATTGAATCGAGAATAAAATAGTAGCTAGTACGATTTGTGAACCAGTCGGGTTAGGACTATCAAAAACACTAGATACAATTGGAGCTAGTCGATCTGCAATTAATGTCTTCTTAAAAAAACCCCATGCAATTCGTTTCATCCCACAGGTTAAATTTTCATAATTCAAACTCTGTTCCACTTTAAACTGCGGAAGCAATTTCTTGGCACGTTCAATCGGCCCAGCAACCAATTGCGGAAAAAATGCAAAATATATCGAAAAATAGCCATAATGTCTTTCTGCCTTTTGCTTTCCATAGTAAATATCCACAAGATAACTTACTGCCTGAAATGTATAAAAAGAAATGGCTAATGGCAGGACAATTTCTTGGTATGGTACGCTATAATTCAAACCCATAAATTTTGCAATCTCTCGAAGCGAGTCATTTACAAAATTAAAATATTTAAACCAACCGAGAAAAAACAATAATACGGAAATACCAGCAAGCATGACTTTTTTCTTCTGTTTTTTTGTCTCCTGTCTTTCAATTATAATGCCAGTAAAATAAGTAAAAGCTGTGCTTGCAAGCAGTAACGGTATAAATTGGATGCTTAAGGTAGCGTAAAAAACGTAACTCGCTCCTAATAATAGAATCCATCTGAATCGATGTGCGATTATATAATAAATACAAACAATTATTGCGAAAAATAGGAGAAATTCAATTGATATCAAAGTCATCCAATCACCTGATAAAAAATAAACTTAAGATTTTTCATAAAACGAGGCAAAAAATAACCCTAAAGTTGTCCAAGTTACGTGAAACCCTGAAATGTATCGTCGAAACGCTTAAGAACTAATAAACTATTTACTAATGTAGGATTCACGTTATTTCAATGTTTCACCTAGAAGCTGGCACAGTCAGCTTCAGATCTCAGTTTTTAAAGTTTTGTCGCGTATATCAAATTCCCTGTTACAGGTTCAGGCGATTGTAATTGATTCATATTAGGCAACTTAGAATAGAGGATTTTTCCAAAATGATTACGTGGGATTTCCTCAATTTTCATAACCTTAAAGCCTTTTAAGTTTAATTTTTCCTTAATTATTTTTTTAATTTGAACAGAATCATCTTTTAATGTGTAAATATATAGGTGGTCATCCGTCCCAGCGCAGATACAATCATATCCATGCTCATTTAAAAGTCCTTCAACTTCATCAAGACTGATACGGTTTCCATAGACTTTAATCATCCTTTTGATTCGGCCAGTTATAAAAAAATACCCATCCTGATCGAAGTAAGCCATATCACCTGTACGCAAAATACCGTTGTTCTCATCTTTTTTCGAAAGATCGAATAACGATTCAGCATACCCCAAAGAAACATTCTCTCCTATGTATATCAATTCGCCGATTACATTAGGCGCTGTTATTTTGTTGCCATTGTCATCTTGCAGAATCAGTTTTCCACCTGGAATGGCAATGCCAATACTTCCCGCTTTCTCAAGACTCTTATCATATGGTAAATAAGTCATCCGCGCCGTTGCTTCAGTTTGCCCATACATGGTAAAAAATTGTATCCCTTTCCGGTTACATACTTCAGAAAATTTTCTCGATAGCATTGGGCTTAATTTTCCACCTGCTTGAGTTAGTTTTTTTAAACTTGGAAGATTAAACTCTTCAAAATTCAACCTGTCAAGCATCTCATATACAAAAGGAACTCCTCCAAAAGTTGTTGCTCGCTGCCCTCTACATAATTCCCAAAAATCTTTAGTCATGATAGATGCATCCGTTACAATTATTGTCGCTCCGCATATCAAATGACTATTGATGATAGAAAGACCATAGGAGTAATTCATTGGAAGTGTTGTTATAGGTTTATCATCTGCATTGATGTCAAGGTACCTAGCTATTGATTCAGCATTTTTGAAAATATTCTCATAACTTAAGCGAACAAATTTGGGACTCCCAGTACTCCCGGAGGTTGTTAATAGAAGCGCAAGATGTTCATGAAGATTATGCTGGAATGGTGTCCGACGTTTAAATAAGGTGTAATCTCCAAAAACAAATGAACGATCCATTGATTTTAATAGGTCTTGATTATCACTTCTCGCCCAAATATACGTAGGCTTATAAAGGTTAATCAGTCTTCGCAGCCGATCAATATGTATGGATGCATCCAAAAGTACAGGTACAACACCACCCCTGATAAAGCCCACGTAGCCAAATAAAGACTCTTTATTATTAGAACATAAACAAAAAACGAGCGTTCTTTCACCTACTTCACGGCAGATAGCATCAGCAATTTCCACCATTTCAAAGTAAGAATAATTTCGTTCAGCATATACCGCGGTGCGGTTCCCAAACTCCTCAATTTTTTTGAAACTGTTCATTAATCAAAGTCCACTCCCAATCGTTTCAAGATCTCTATTCCTGACATATAAGAATTGAACTCAGTAATCCATTCAGAATCTATTGAGACATCAAAAACATCCTCCATTTCAGAAATCAGTGTCATATGTCCAATTGAATCCCATTCTCTTGTTACTCCAAGCGCTAAATCTTCACTTACATCATCTTCCTCTAAATCCAGCACAGCTATAAATGCATTTCTATACTTTTCGATATTTTTCATCATTTACACCCTTTCAATTCTGTATGAAGAGCTTGTTAGCAAATTAGTTTCTATATCTAACAAATTTTTTGGGTCTACTAATTAGCATTTTCAATCCCCTTATTGATAACGATAATCATTTTCATAATGATTCTAGCATATCACTTTTCTATAGGTCAATAAGTATTACAGGAGAGAATCTTTGCAACGAAAATCCCATCGCCCGTCAACAGAAAAAAGCGCTTCCCTTATTCATGGAAAGCGCCCGTTTGTTGAAGTTTGTTATTCAATTAAAGCACAAGTTAGTTTAATAAAAGTTACATAAACTCTCACTTATCTACATTCAAAAAGGACAAATTCTTTTAGAGCCAATGACGAATAGGCGTTATTACAATAAATTCAAATCTTACCGCAATATAACTACCACGTTAATCATTCCTCATAACTTTATTCATTTCGAAGCTATCTGAATTCTTTATCTTTTTAAACAAGAACCTTCTCTTCTGTGTTGCTTAATTAATTTTATTGGGTTTTGGATACAAACCTAGATTATAAACGCCATGAAAAGGGAAAAGGATTTTGTATAAAGGATAAAATTGTCCGATACAAACTATACTAACTGTACATGAAATGGGCCGGAGGTGATAAAGTTGACCGACCTAACAATGAGGGAATTGGCATTTATTGAAGATGAAATCCGCGCAGAGGAAATTACTGCAAAAACCATGAATTGGTGTGCAGCACAATGCAAAGATGCGGAGCTTAGAAGAATTTTAGAGGAGATGGCTGAAACACACCAGTTAAAAGTTGCGGACCTCTCTCGATATCTAAACCATAACTTAAAATGAGGTGGACCTTATGCCAAATAATATTGCTGGGCGCGGCCTAACAGACAGGGAGATGCTACAGCTTAGCCTTGAGTTGGAGAAGGGACGTTGCCGAAGCATTGCCAACACTATGCTGGAAACCACGCATAATGAGCTGCGGGAAGTATATGTACAATGTTTTGAAAACGCCCGCTCCAACCATGTTCAGCTTTTTGAAATAATGAACAATAAAGGCTGGTACAAAACCGAGCTGGCTTCCAAGGAGCAAATCAGCAAAGTACAGGAACTGATGCAGAATAACCTGCATCCAGACGACCAATTTTAAATTGCCCCAAAGCGTACAAATCTGTACGCTTTATTTTTTTGTGCGCCTACGCGTAAAAGAATCAGGCTTAAATAATTTCAATCTTTCTTATCCTTAAACAGCTAATAAATTTTCGATACAAAGCGATGGACGTTATTATTAAAAACGTGCGGCTGGCAGAGATTGCTTGGATCAAAAGAATCTCCAATAATCTGCAACTCCGAATTTTTTACATAACGCGCTACCTGCTGCATCATCTGAACGCCCAATTTCGTATGGTCCCCCACTAAGCAAAGGGCTGGAGCTTCTAAATCCGATAACTGTTCATTGAAGCTTATTCGATTGATTGCATTACGCTGGATTTTTACTTCATCTCTTCTCAGATTGAGCATCATCCTTTCCATTTCCGCGCAAGCCAGTGGCCATTTTTTATACGAGGATTTCATTAATTGGGCCAGCCATTTTTTCGGCAAATTTAAAATCCAGGTCTGGTTCGCCCCAATCATGGCGAGTAATTTTGGCAAGGAATCAATGGATGTATCACAAAAACTGTCCACTATCACCAATGCCTTCACGGTCCGGGGGTATGTAATCGCGAACTTTTGAACCAACACACCGCCATAGGAGACGCCAACAAAGATGGCAGCATCAACCTGCAAAAAATCAAGAAGTTCTTTTAGTTCATTGGATTGTATGTCCAATATCTCTTTGGCCGGACAGTCGAGTTTTCCGGACTTTCCATTTCCTCTTAAATCAATTACAATCACTTGGAAAAATTTTTTAAAATACTCTACCTGGGGTTCAAACATGGTGGAAGAGGCACCTAATCCATGTATGAATACAAGAGGTCTCCCTTCTCCATAAACTTCATAAAACAGTTTCATACCATCCTTTGTCCCTAAATAAGGCATTTCTCCCCCACCTTCACACAAAAAATGATGATCTTTCAAACTTAACTCCAATACTTATAAATTCATATCAACACAAAATTTCCAATTTATCTATTTTAATTTTAATGCACTTGGTTTAGAAGAAACATCAGTATACTCCCAAGTCACGGATTGCTCCAGTCCTGGATTGCATTCCATTATCTCCCGCTTTCGGCATTATTCTAAAACCTTTTTCCTCCCTCATACATATAGTATAAAAAAAGCTAAAAAGGAGTTTATTTATTGGAAATCCCTGTTTCTGGTTTTATGGTTCATTCTGATGATTCCGATCCGATGCATTCCCACCAACTTCTTATTACACAGTGGGATGGAAGACCCGTGCCTGCCCATGTCCACGAATTCAGAGGTGTCACTTCTTTTAATGCAGGGCATAATCACAAGTATGCCGGAACTACAGAACCTGCCCCAAGCGGAGTACCACACACTCATAGATACTTTACTTTCACCTCGATAGATGATCGACATCAACATGAAATTCGCGGTGTTACTGGTCCCGCCATCCCTCTTCCTAATGGCGGTCATTATCATGAATTCAGCGGTTTTACTACTGTGGATGGTGCACATCCCCATAAACACAGTTATCGAGGAAACACAAGTCTATAATACGGTTATCTAGCTCGCTATTTATAAAAAGCTTTAATTTAAAACAAGTATAATTTATTTTAATCATTCTTAAACAACCCCTTTGGACTTCCAAAGGGGTTGCTTACTAAACATCATAAATTTATTGGCACCATAGAAAAACACCTAACTGTTTATTAGGTGTTTTCATAAGATGAAAGCTTCGCAGAACAATATTGGTGCAATCATTCGCCATATTCCCTTAACCCAGCACAACACTGCGATTGCATATCGCTGCAACATCATTTCGATCATGTGTCACTATAATACAAGTCATGTTGGCGTTATTCAAAATTACCCCAAGCTCTTCCCTGATTGCTTCTCTCAAGTCCGCATCCAAGTTACTGAATGGTTCATCCATCAACAAGATGCTGGGTTGCGGTGCAAGCGCTCTGGCAAGCGCAACCCTTTGCTGCTGCCCTCCACTCAATTCATGTGGGTAGCGATTGGAAAAGTTTTTCAACTGGACAAGATCCAACATTTCATCCAAACGCTGTTTTCTCTCATTTCGAGGCATCCGGGACAACCCGAAAAGTATATTATTTTTCACTGTCATATGAGGAAACAGAGCATAGTCTTGAAATACCATGCCTACTCCCCGTTCTTCTGGATGAAGGTAAACACCATCATTTACTACCGTCGTTCCTGCTACTTTTATGCTTCCTTTCAAGGGCATTTCCAAGCCGGCTATCAATCGAAGCAGTGTACTTTTTCCACTTCCGCTGCGCCCTAAAATCCCGACAATTTCACCCTGTTCCATGGAAAAGGAAAAATCCTTAATGACCGGATCTTCTTTTTTTGAATAGGAAAAAGCAAGTTTTTCAATCTCCAAGATACTCATTACTTCACCCTCTTACCTAACACTTGTATGATTACTACCGATAAAATACTAATCCCAATAATCAAAAGCGATGAAATCGAAGCCTCATAAATTTGCTCATCATGTGCATATTGATAGGTCTTTGTTGCCAGTGTTTCAAAATTGAAAGGTCTCAGCAACAAAGCCAATGGCAGTTCCTTGCAAATTTCAACAAACGTCAATACAAAGCCGCTCATTAAAGCTCCTTTTATTAAAGGCAACTCGACTTTAAAAAACGTTTTTGTAACACTTAAGCCAAGCATTCTGGAAGCTTCCGTATATTTCATGCCTATTTTCTCATAACCTACCTCTATTGCATTAAATCCTGTTGCCATAAAACGTATAAAATAACCAGCAACCAACATTACTAAAGATAAACTTAAAATAAGCGGCGCTTCCCCAAGCCCCATACTCTTGTATATCGGTGCAAGCCATTGATCAAGGGAAATAAAGAGCGCCAATACACCGATTGCGATAATGGGCCCCGGAATCGAATATCCCGAAGTAATAACTTTTGAAACGGCGAAGGAAAAGGTTGAGTGAGAACGGCAAACATTAGCCGCAACCAATGAAAATATCAGAATAATCAATGTAGCGATCACTGCCAAAAACACCGTTTGATAAATCAAAGTGAAAAATGAAGATTCCCACACCTTAGTAAAGGTCATTTTTGCCCATGTAATCAGCTGAATAAAGGGGATAAGGAAACTTATCAGAAATATGGCACCGCAGTAAATGAAAGCCCCTATTCCTTTCATTCCTTTCAGTTTGACGGGAACAAGAGGCCTTGATTTATTATTGAGATGATACCGTTTTCTCTGTCTTAGCAATTTTTCAAGGAAGAAAACGCCCATAATAATAACCATTAACCACGCAGCAAGCCTCATTGCGGAATTCACGTCATACATCCCGAACCATGTTTGAAAAATGGCGGTTGCAATCGTATGGATACCCAAAAGGCTTGTTACCCCATAGTCCCCCAGCACTTCGAATATGACAAGGACCGTCCCCCCCACAATCGCCGGCCTTGCAAGAGGCAGAACTATTTTAAAAAAGATGGCGCTTGGTTTCTGCCCTAACAATCTTGCATTTTCTATGTAGGATGTACTTTGACTTTCAAGGAATGCTCTTGTAATCATATAAACATAGGGAAATAAAAACATAGTGAAAATGAATACTGCTCCCCTGATTCCGGAAATGGACAACAATTCCGGATTAATCTGGTAATTATATTCATTTCTTAAGGTTGATTGAATGATACCCGTATACCCTAACATCGTCCGATAAGTATAGGCCGCAATAAAAGTTGGTATTGCAAGCGGCAACAATAAACCATGGCGGAAAAACTTTCTAAGCGGAAAATCATACGCGGCAATCAGCCAAGCCAAACTAACACCTAGAAAAGCTGTAAAAGTTCCGGTGAGTCCAACAAGCAAGAGTGTGTTTGCTACATAATTGCTTAGCAAGTACTGACGTATATGAATCCAGTTTTCATTGGGTTCTTGAAATATTGTGGAGAAAATAAAAAGGATAGGCAGTAGAATGACTACTGCCCCAACCAAGCTGATGATCCACCAACCATTTAGTTCTTTTTTTAGATTTCGTTTCATTAAATCCAGTTTCATTACTTCCAACCTGTTTTATTAAAGATTTCGATTGCCTTTTTATTATGCTCTCCTAAAGTATCGAAATTCAATTCTTGCATTTTAAATTCTCCCCAACTCTCCAGCAATTCCGGTTTTTGTGCTTGCGGATTTACAGGGAACTCAAAATTATTGGCAGCCAAGAATTCCTGAGCTTCAACACCTGTAATATACTCGATCAGCTTTGTAGCATTTTCTTTATTCTTGCTATGCTTCGTCAACCCAATACCACTGATGTTTACATGCGTCCCGTTTGTTTCTTGGTTCGGGAAGAAGACGCCAATGCTGTCAGCAACTTTTACCTCTTCCGGATCTTCGGAATTTGCAAGCAGGCCTACATAGTAGGTATTCATGATGGCAATATCCCCAGTACCGGCAGCAATCGCTTTTGCTTGATCGCGGTCTCCTCCATCCGGCTGGCGAGCAAAATTATTTACGATTCCTTGTGCCCACTGTTCCGCTTGTTCTTCACCGTTCAGTTCAATAAATGAAGCAAGTAAAGATTGGTTATATAGACTTGTTGAAGAGCGTACCAATAATCTGCCCTTCCATTTCTCATTTGTTAAATCTTCATATGTAGACAATTCCTCAGGCGACACCCGTTCTTTTGAATAGGCAATGATACGTGCTCTTGTTCCCATCCCAATCCAGTTATTTTCTGCATCACGAAGGTTTTCAGGTACATTTTCATTAATAATTTCGGAAGATACTGGTTGGAAGATGCCGTTTTGTTTAGCATTTGCCAGAACACCACCATCCACAGTGATAAATAAATCCGCTTCTGTACTTTCCCCTTCACGTTTTAATCGTTCAATAAGTTCTTCCGCTTCCCCTTTAACAACATTTACTTTAATGCCTGTTTCTTCCGTAAACTTTTTATAGATTTCGTCATCAGCATCATAATGCCTTGCAGTATAAATATTAACTTCTTGATTTTCTGCTTTTTGAGGACCAGATGCTTCCTCCTCGGTTGTTGTCTTTTGTGCGCTGCAACCGGCCAACCCAATAGCAAGAGCTGCACTGACCAAGAAAGGTTTAAATAATTTTGGAAATTTCATTTTACTAATCTCTCCTTCTATTCAATTTTGATATTCGACCAACAACGATTATGATAATCATTATCAATTAGCTAAAAGTAATTTTACTTTCTGCCGAGTAATGTGTCAACAGCTTTTCTGAAAATTCAACCTTCCATTATATATATATTTATTTATATGCATTAAAAAGAACAGTTAAAAAAAGCCTTATGGGAGATGCAAATCCACAAGGCTTAGTCCTTTGCAGCCAGGCTCAATTAAATTCAGTCACCAAGATACACTCTAGTATAAGTAATAGTAAGAATTCCATTTGACAGAATTTGATGCTCCAAAAATATGTTCAACAAAAGAACTATAGTTCCTCTTCATTAACGCTCACTTTGAAAATTCATATTATTACCGATTTTCCCTTCTGCGTCTTCTTTCTCGATGATTTTCGATATATTGAACGTTCCGGGACTTCTCGTTTCTCTCATCTTTCTTTTTATCGCCACTTGTTAGCTCTTTCAACATTTTCAAAGCAGCTCTAAATTCTTCATGCGACATTTTGTTCGTGGCAAGCATCGAGCATAGATATGCGTATGCAATCGATGTAGTATCAACAATTACGTTAACATTTACATCCACATCCGAGTTTCCGCTTTCGCCTATATGGGACTTGGCAAGATCCATCTCCCAAACTTTATTGCTATTATCGTTTCTATTGCGGTGTTCGCTCATCTCCGCCCTCCTTTATGCAAAAAAAGATGGGATAGTTTTCATCCTCCCATCCCACCCTTTGCTCCTAATCAAATACGCCTTGGCGTATTAGCGCCTAGATTTTATCGAGCTGGCTCGATAAATTCCCTCTAAAAAATCTGTGGCATCCGCCGGAGGCTTTAACTTCATTCAGTTGGGGTTTGACCCCCAACTGGATAAAGTTAAATTTCGAATCGTTGGTTTTGGTTTTGGCGTTGGCGTTGGTTTGCATTAGCTTCTGCATCAGCGTCTGCTTCAGAATCAGAATCAGAATCAGCCTCGGCGCGTACACGTGAATTGGAATCAGAATCAACATTGATATCTAAATCAACGCGAGCGTTTCCACTGTTTGTGACTCGTGCAATGTTGGTATTTCTGTCTACGACGTTTGTGTCGACATCATTATCCACTTCATTTCTTGCTCTTGCCTCATTGTCGATGTCGATTTCATTTTCATTTTCATTTTCATTTTCAGCATTGGCACGAACTCGGAATTCAGATTGATTGTTTCCGTTGTCACGATTTCTTCTGTTTCGCCATACTCTACTCATGTTCTTCACCTCTCTCTCTTTCGTTCTGCTCATAGTGTATTCATTTGCTTAAAGGAGAATATAGACGAATGTAATAGTCAGAAGAACTATTGGTCAATAAATTTATAGTCCTCCTCTGCAACAAAAAAATATACCCTCAGGGTGTCAATAGAGTCCACAATATTTCAAGAGAATGGTTATAAAAAACGCCCCTCATCTATTTGTCAAAAAATCTAAGACGTGCTTCTTTTGCTGCCTCAAAACTTCTTCTCGTAAATTCAAACGGATCCATTTCAACATTCTCCCAATGCATATACATTAACCTTGGTTCATCAAACAGCCAGTGGTTATGAAAGGCAGTTACTTTAAGTCCTCTTTTTCTCAATGCATCGAGCATTGGATTAATTTCTCTTTCAAGGAGCACCGTTTCACCCAGATTAAGACCATTATTCTCAAAAGACAACATAAATGGAAGTGCTAATGGAGAAATCGTGCGACGCCCTAAGATCGTTGCTCGAATATCCCGAAGACGCATAATTACACAAACAGGGGTAGATTGAACTACTTCGCCACCGATAATATCTGCAAGTTTTTGACAAGTTGACAAAATTATTCCTCCTTCCTGCATTATCTAATACAGTTTATGAGGGATATGCAAGATTTGTTAGGCAGATTGTATGTAGGCATCGATATAATAATAAAAAAAAGAGAAATAAATTAACCCCAAAGGTTTAACACTTTTAATGATAGTGATGATCATCTTTCACTATATTCTTATCTGTTATAAAAATTGCATCCACATTCTTCTCGCTATATCTTCGTCATATATTCAACAAACACTATTGGAGGAAGTTGACCAAAAAATATTATAATTTATGACAAATACGTGACATCGCTTGAATGGGAACTATTTCTCAATTACGTTAAGGGAGGCTACTTCAATCAGTTTTATATGAAAATCATGAACTGATTGAATACTAAAAATCTTTTTATCACAAAGGTTCAGGAGGGTTTATTTTGAAACGATTTACTATAGCTGCAGCAGCAGTCTTACTGGCAACAACTATTTCACACACCGCTTTTGCTCATTCCAACCTGGGTGCGTCCAACCCGGCAGATGGAGAGGTCGTCGCGGAGCCATTAAATGAAATTACCCTTGAATTTGAAGGACAAATTGAACAAGGCAGTTTCATTGAGGTTACAACAACTTCAGGACAAGCTGTTGAAATCCAAGATATTACTATTGGAGAAGGCACTTTAACAGGTACCGTTGCGGAGCCTCTTCCAAATGGCGATTATAGTGTAAACTGGAGTATCATTAGTGCAGATGGCCACCCATTGGAAGGTGATTTCTCGTTTAAAGTGGATGTCCCGGTGACGGAAGCTGAAGAAGTTTCAGAGGAAGCGGCTGAAGCATCAGAAACAACGGGGACAGCAGAAGAAACAACAGAGGCCAACAACCAAACAACTGAAGCCGAAGAAGAATCCTCTTCTGGTGCTACAATCCTGATTGTTGTCCTTGTTATTGCCATTTTGGCAGGCGGGATTTTCTTCTTTAAAAAAAGGAAATAATCAATGGAAATTCTAGTGATTATTAGTCAGGTACTGTTATATCTATGCTTTTCGGTTTTAGCAGGAAGTTTTCTTCTTATGCTTGTTCCACGCCACTATCGTCCCGAACTAAACATTCCAAAGAGCTTATTGTTGCTCAGTGCAATTGGAATCCCTATTTTTGCCTTTATACCGGTTTGGGATATTATTTTATTTATTGCTCCACGATTAGGTTTAATGGAGTCGATAAAAATAGTTTTGACAACCTATACAGCCGGTACTGCGTGGGACTTTACCCTGCTTGTTTCAATCGTATTGGTTCTCTTGATTATCTTTACTAAGTCCACCGAAAAGACCCTTTTCGCTTATTTGGGCGCGTTACTGACATTTGGATCTATATTTACGGTTGCTTGGTCTAGCCATGCCGGTGCACTTAATCCTCAAATCGGCATCATCAGCGACTTTATTCATTTAGTTGCTGTGAGCATTTGGGTTGGGGTTCTGCTTATAATGGGCTGGTTTTCCAACAATCATGAGAATTGGCTCAAATTTTTAAGCTGGTTTTCTATCGTTGCTTTTAGCTGTTTAAGCGCTACGGCTCTTAGTGGGTTATTTATGATGGATGTGATCGTGGATGGCTATATCGACTCATGGATGGTTTCCTATGGCCAAGGTTTATTGTTGAAGCACCTATTCATGCTGCCGCTTCTTTTTTATGCATTAGTAAACGGGCTGATCGTAAAATATAAAATAAGTAAAAATGCCAGCTTTAATCCAACTCCATGGATTCGTCTGGAAAGCTTTATCTTATTTGCAATATTTACGATTACAGCGATCTTTTCACAACAACCACCGCCTCATGGGAATTATTTAACAAATGAAGCCATATCGCCTTTGTTCCGCTTTTTCAATGATGCACCCATTGATATCAACAGTACGGTTGGTTTTGTGGTCAATTCAAATACGGTCATCTTCTTTTTCTTAACCGTATTGCTTTTGGGATTAATGGTATTATCTTTTTTCCGAAAAGCGCCAATTTTATTGTCTTTCCTTTTCAGCTGCTTATTGGTGGCAAGTATTTTTACCATGTTAATGGTGACAATAGTAGTTCGCTAAAACGAGAATGGCTCAGTTAATGAGCCTTCTCGTTTTTATTTTGCTGAATCCAAATAATTAAACAGATTCAGATAATCGGTTGGCTTAATCGATAAGTTCGATATTAATCATTGCATCAATCACCATTTTGTACAGTTCTTCGCAATCTTGTAAAATATAATTCTGCTGAATGTCCCTAAATAATGCATGCCTCTGAAGCAATTGGCGCGGAATAAAGGTATTGCTCCAACTAGTCCAGATTTTCAACATATTGTTTCGGACAATCCAGTTAAAGAACCCCTTTACTTCTTTTCTACATATAATGTCTAGGAATTAACTTAAAGGAGTGAAAATACATGGGTTTTTTCCAACCCGAGGGAACAATGGCACCGCAATTCCCTCCCCCACCTTTTGTACCGTCAAAACCTTCTGTTTCATATATCATTGATTGTATCTATCAAAACACTTATGTATGGCTTAGAAATGGGGACCAATTCTGGTTTTATCCAACTCGCGTCGAGTATGGCGAAGTATCTGGATATCGATGGAATGGGGCCTTCTGGCAATTTTATGGAATTGATCCGAGATTTATAGATGCTGTTGCCTGCCCTCCTGTCCCAACATTATACTAAAATCGCATAAGCCTTAACTCACATCTCTTAAGATGAGGATTTTCTATTCTGCAAAAAAGGCATTAAAAACCGATCAGTTTTTGGCATTTTTTATACACTTTAAATAGAAGTAGGCGCTGCTCCTTTTCCATAGGATAGCGCCTTATTGTACAATATGAACTCACGATAAATAAAACATTCATCTACATAGGCCTCTGTTTTTTCCACTCCCTTCTTCATGCAGTTACCAAAACCCAACGCTACTATAATAACCTATTTCCCTGCCCGAAAAATTATGTCGTACATCGAAAAGTATAGACAATGACAAAGGTTAAGAGCGCTCCTCAATCTTAGCCATAATCACATCGGCCGCTTCTGCCGCACCGCCGGCATTCCGGAAGGTTTTTGACAGTTTCTGTGCATTATCGTAATACGAAAGGTCCGCCAGTATCTCAGCAACCGCTGCCGCCAAATCGTTTGGCTTCTTTCCTTTTAGCTGCACTCCTGCACCTAGCTCGGCAACTCGATCAGCCACGATCCTTTGTTCGCTATGTTGTGGAAATAAAACCATGGGGACGCCAAAATACAGGCTTTCATTCACACTATTCATGCCACAATGGGTGATAAATACATCTGTAGCCTGTAATACCGATATCTGATCCACGGAGTTTTTCACCGTGAAATTTTCTGGTATGTTGCCAAGTGAAGAAACCTCGGTCTGTTCTCCTACTGACATCACAACCTCATAGCCCGTATTTGCAAAAGCTTGAATGGCGCTCCGGTAAAAATTTCGATTTTGATTTAATACAGTTCCAAGGGAAATATAGACAACCGTTTTATCTTTTTTGTCATTCACTATTGGCGAAGTCTGCCTGATGGATGGTCCCACAAAGGCATATCGTTCAGAAAAAGTATGTACCAGCGGCTGGAATTCTTTCGAAGTGTAAACAATGGTGTCCGTCTCGTTATCATTTTGAACAATCTCTACAAAATTCTCCACGTCATAACCATGATTTTGAAGCAACTTCATTTTTTTATGAATTCTTGGCATACCGACAATCATTCTCCATATTTCCATGAAGTTCCGCTTCATCAGTTTGGCTGTATATTGATTAAAGGCAAAGGAAGTAGTCGAGCAAATATATGGGATATCAAGTTTCTTGGCAAATAGTTTTCCCCAAAAACATAAAGAGTCGGATACAATACAATCCGGCTGAATTTCCCTTAATTCCTTACAAACCTTTTCATCCAAAGCAATGGTCGTATCGGCAATCATTTCAATTAAAGCCGCAAAATCTTTGCCAACTTTCCGATCCAGTACTTTTTGTGAAACGTTGGGCAAAAATTCATCGCATGCAATAAATGCAGCACCAGAGCCTTTTATTTTTTCCTGAAATTCCAAAAAGGAATAATACCAAACTTTATGGCCTCTATTCACTAACTCCGTTACCACCGGGATGGTTGGATTGGTATGACCGTGTGCAGGTATGGAAAAAAATACGATTTTGCTCATCTTGATTCATCTCCCATAGATTTGCTTTTTGGATTAAATATGATAAATTGTTATATAATCCCACTTTTATCATCAACATTAATCTTAACATAAAAGAATCGTTATTATTTCACGCTAAAATAATCCTTTATTGCGCTAAAAAGAGCGCTGACCTCTTCTCAAGGATAGCGCCCAATTTTTGAATAGCATGACTGGTACTATTATCGATTTTATTTTCGCAAAACACATTATTTCTTGACATAATTATTCCCTACTCCTCTCATATTAAGTACTAAAGGAGATGAACATATGTCAATATTCGATCATAAGAAAAATCGCCAATCAAACAAAGGTCAATCAAACCAATCCAATCAAGGGAATCCTATAGGATCTTTATTAAAGAATTTGGAAGAGATTGCAAAAGAATTTCTCCCAACTCTTAATCAAACGAACAATTCTTCTAATAAACCAGCTACTAAGCCTTCGACAAACAATAAAACAACAAGTGTTGAGGAAATTGCAAAAGAATTTCTACCTCAGGGCCAAGCTTCAAAGAGCGGCAACACTGCAAGCATGACAAATGCCGGAAGTTCAAAAGCTATCGAAGAAATTGCAAAGGAATTTCTTCCTCAAGACCAAACAAGAAAAAGCGGCAACACTACAAATACGGCTAAAGCTGGAAGTTCAAAGGCTATCGAAGAAATTGCAAAGGAATTTCTTCCTAACAGTCAACTAAGCAAAAACTCAAATGGTGCAATTACAAATACAATGACATCACAACCGAAGAGCCAGGAAGAAATTGCAAAAGAATTTACCTCTTCCAAAGGCCAAACATTTAAGCATGATAATGGATCAAGTGCTGCAAATTTTGGAAATCAGAAACCGAAAAGCCAAGCAGAAATCGCGAAAGAATTTACCCCTGCAAAGGGCCAACCAAGTAAGCATGATAATGGATCAACGCTCCACTAATAAAGGTAATCCAATTTCTTGAGAACCATGTTAAAAATAAAAAGAATTTCATCCTAAAAAAACCTTGTCCAAAAGCTGCCAACCTCTGTCGGCTTTTGGGCATTGAATATATATCTTGTCAATTTGCCCTGTTCATGAGGATTGAGCACTATTTATTATTAAAGGAAGGCCTCGTCAACGGCATAAGATAAGAAACGCCACGCTACACTAGCTAATTCAACGACTGTGCCGATTAGTAACTTTCAATTTTGTTAAGAGTGATAAAAGCATGTGTTCTTCATCGAAATATAACTAGGGAATTAACTACTACTTTCTTGTGAAAATCTTAATAAATAACCATCTGGGTCTTGAACGAGAAATTCAAGTTCTTTTATTAAGTTGTGCTTACTTTTATATTCATTAACAGTAGGTTCCCTAAATAGCAAAAATTCATTTTGTATTAGCCTCTCTACAATGGGCTGTATATCATTAGTCAGTATTTGAAAGTTAATGCCTCTGCCGAAAGGATATTCTAACACCCCTGTATTCCAAAATCCATTAACTTCTTCAATCATGATTTGCGCTCCATTAAGTGATAGAAAGGCAAATTTATCATCAGTTCTCTCATATTCTAATTGAAATCCAATTATCTCTATGTAAAACCACTTCGACTTTTTTATATCCTTAACAGATAATTCTGGTATTAGGGCATTGAATTTCATTCTCTTTACTCCCTTAAGCTATATTTTAGAGAAGGTAATACTTATTTCTAAATTAAAATAAGCGCTCTCCCCAATCAAGGACAACGCCGATTGTTGAAATTTAATAAACTTCTATTAACTATAAGTTATCAAATCTAATCTGCCCTAAGACTTTAAAGTTAATTAACTAGTTATTTTGAATATACTTTTTCAAACCGTTCACATACAACTAACATATTTGGTGAAAATTCCATATTATATTCTTTTAATAAATCGGTAAAAAACTTTTCATGTGCATCCCACCAAAATCGATAATCTCCTTCACCTTCTGCTAAAGCATATTCCTCTGTTACCTCATTCATCGGAACAACTTCGACGGAGTGGATTTGAATGACTGCGACGGGTTCTTCCTGTCCATCTAAAACAATATAATATTCACCAGCTTGAGGTATAGCTTCTTTTTCTAGTTCATAAAACACAAAACCTGAAGTTGTCGCTGTCTTCTTTCCTTCTACAACTAAATCGGCTAACCAATCAGCAGAAACTCCAAATTGAAAAGCATCTTTGAATTTAATCCCTTCCTTATGATTTTCTGCACAAAAATCAATCCAAAATTGTTGTACCTTATTCATACTTCATCCTCCAATTAATTATTTCCTCTATTAACCTTCATCTGATAAGATTCCCTTAAAGATGGCATTCCACATAGGTGGTATAAATACTCTTACAATCAAAGCACACTTGAATAAAACTACAGAAGATATTACAAAACATGGTGAATTAATAATAAAAGATTACATAAATCCTGCCATAGAACTTTGAAGTTTCTTCGAGGTGAATGACTGTCCTCGTGGTTTGATAGGTAGGCTGGTATGTAAGCAATCCACAGGCAGAAGAGCCATAAAACCTAAAACACTTCCTGTTTTTCGCTTATCGATCACCAGCATCCCCTCTATTTTAGTTAATGGAAATATCATAACAGCCGCAAATAAATTGTATGCCTAATTTATTTGAATTTTCAATAAGAAGTATGATAATCACAGAATATAAGGTATGATAAAGTATAAAGAAAAGGAGGAGAGATGCTGATGTTCGATCAAGCTGCGTATTTTATCTTAGAAACCCTGTTAGTTCTAACGGTTGTGGTTGTTGTGTTTGGAATTCCTTTAGGTGATGTATTGCTTAGAAAAAAATAAAACTGCATCCGAATGGGTGCAGTTTTCTTATATCTTTCAGTGCATTGTTTTCGAAAAGATTCCCCTTTTCCGAATAAACTACGCTGGCATCAAACTAATAATAGACTATCTTTTTTTCTTTTAATTGAGGATTTGTGATTACTTTAGCTTTAGCAATCCCTCTCCTAAAACTTACATTGTTTAACCATTCCACAAGTGCATCTGCGTCATAATTAGGGTAAATTTTTTTGCCATTTTCCAAAGTCCAATACTCTGTATTTTTTTCTTCATTAAAAATCCACTCCAGGAAGTCTTCCTGAATACAGGTGATCTTCCTCCCTACTTTTGTTGAACAAGAAACATATTGAATAAAATCATCCCCAAAGTCGATTTTTATAATCATAAGTATTTCAACTCCTAAAAGCTCGTTGCTGTTTATTTCAGAATTGTCCTGATTGTGGACTTAATGTTGTCCACAACAAATCATTTTTCATAAATCCTTTTCAAATTCATGGATATTCCCCTATAAAGCCTTTTATAATGGGCTTTTTTCGTCTTTTTACAAAACGCCAACATAATCGCCGGTTTCTTAAGGAATAATAATTTTTAAGCATTATTCAAAAGGGGTGCTATTGTTCATTGAAGAAAAGTAATATTATATTATTATTTGCATTATTTTGTATTACACCAATCATTGCAAAGGCGCATGTAAAATGGTTTACGCAGAAAGAGCCTGAAAAGATTCCGATTGAACAAATCCTTTCAATAGAATTTATCGTGTTATCTTTATTAATCGCTCTATTCTTAGCGTTATTATCTCAATTCATACCACAGTTAATGAAGATTCCCGGTGTCGCCACAATTGATAAGAAATTGGATGAATATCGGAAATACTCTCGATTGATTCTTCAGTACGGTACTGCAGCCTCATTTATTTTGCAAGTAGTTAATGGAACAATGTTTGCCCCTGAGTTCACGATCCATCATGGATGGCAAACGGTATTGATGTGGGCAATTATCGTTCTGCTGTTAATACCGCATCATATCGCAACGAAAATAGCTTCTGTATTAATGCTTGGTTTATTTCTTTATATTTGGAGTTATTCCGGTTGGTTTCATATGCTGGATTATGGGTTTTACCTTGCCATTATTGGCGTGTTATTGGTGGGAAGAACGAGATGGGAGACGGCAGGATTTCCCTTTCTTTACCTCGGAACAGGTTTAAGTTTATGTTGGGTTGCAGTAGAAAAATGGGTTTATCCTTTTATGACAATCGATATTATTCATCGCCATCAAGTCCCTACTTTTGGCTTTCCGCCGGAACTATTCATTGTTCTGTCGGCCTTCATCGAATTCGTCGTTGGTTACCTATTGGTTGTTGGTATTCTCAACCGTTTATTGGCTGTTGCCGTCACCATTTTATTTGTTCTGACAACGATGATTTTCGGCTACACCGAAGTAGTGGGACATGCGATGATTCATATTGTTTTACTCATATTTATTATCGAGGGAATATCCTTTTATCATCCCCCAGTTAAAATGCATAAGACCCGATTGGACCAGATGATCTTTGTTTTCCTAAACTTTTTATTTGTGCTAAGCACATTTTTGTTGATTTATTATCGATTCGCATAAAAAATTTTACTGATATTCCATACTTTTAGCAAAACCCCCTTTTATGGGGTTTTTTTAATGATAAACGCACTTCCCTTATTCAGTTTCCTTTTTTATAGTTTCAAGATCCCTTTGAATGATCCTAAAATGATGTGCTTCATGTATTGCCAAAAGTTGAACGGCTTGAATGAGATTGGGGTAATTTGCCATAGGATCCAAAAAGACGATATGTCCTGCGATTTCTTCATCAATATTCTCCACTAGTTTTGATAATTCCTTCGTTTCATCAATTAGAAGACAATTCAATTCCTTAAAGTCCATCGTATGACAAATTTTCTTTGGTGGATTCAGAATAAATGGCGCCTTCATACCTCTCCCGCGTTTTTCTTTATACTCTCCATAAATATCATTTATATCACGGTCAAATGGCTTGTTCTTCATCCTTCGCGCATAAAACTTGGCACATGGTATCGTTATGATCGCTGCAACTCTCAGCATTTTCGCCATCAAATATAAGTGATAAATTGACTCTCCGATAGACCATTTTTCTTCATTCGGTCTTTCCCATAATTGTGCCATTGATAAGTATTCAAGTTCAGAAACAAGACTGTCTCTTTGTTGCCTTAGCGTTAGGAAGTGATTTCTCATGCTCTGAGATTTCATAGTGAACCTCCACCTTAATGGATTTATTTCAGATTAATGTTCATACTAATTGAAATGCAAAGGAGGATTTTATATGCCCAATCGCCATCATTCAGTCCCGCCTAAATACCAAGTGAATGAATACAATATTGAGGAAGATACATACGGCATACTTAAAAAAGCAATGGAAGTGGATACAGATGTCAATGAAGACCCCAATCGGGAAAGACTATTAGATGAATCAGTTGATGCTTTTTTAAAATCGAAAGATGAACAATAATCCTTTTCATATATCCATATTAACCCAATTTTACCACATTAATATGATAAGTCCTTATAACAATTTCACCAACGCTAAAAGGGCCTCATTATGTTTAGCATTTTCCTCATATGATTTATTGTTTAATATCAAAATGCTGTTTTAATAGCTCTTTGTATCTTGGGGTGTCAATTTCTTCTTTTGTAACGAGTCCATCAACCCACTGTGTAAATGAAGTATTTGTTAAGGTTACATTCCCTTCATCTGTAAGCCGTGTGATTAAAGGATGCTTGTTAAATGAAGATTCTGGGTGCTCAGCGATAACCGTTTGAATTTCGTTAAATTCCGAGATATCGTAAATAGGCTTCCGAGAATCAAAGGCATAGCCTATTTTCCACTCTGTATCCTTATGCTTTAATTTCATCTCAAGAATATAGTCTCCATGTTCACTATTCACTTTCTTGATTCGAAATTCCCCATTATCGGAGGTTACAGCCTCTCCGTTTAAAGGAACCGGTTTTAATGGCAAATTTCCTCCAAAGCCCGTATCTATTAAGTATTTTTCATTGTTGTGAGTTATAAGAATGGTTACATGCGTTCGTCCAAGTGTAAGATAACTTTGAGCAGCATGATTATAAACCACTCCGCGCGCCAGGGCTGCATTAAATCCATTTTCGATCAGGAAAAGATAAAAAATCGAATTCAACTCATAACAAAGGCCGCCTTCATTTTTTTCTAGTATTTTATTGGTTAAGTTTTCTGTCGTAATTTCACGTTTTTTATTGTCAATAATACATAAATTTTCAAAAGGAATGGCTTTTGCCGATTTTTCAAGAATAATCTCCAATGTTTCAAATGTTATAACTTCGTTTTCAGGAAACCCGATTCTTTTACGAAATAAATCATTCAATTCACTCATTCATATTCCCTCCAATAAGCCTTCAACGGTTTGTATAATTTACTACTTCTATTTTAAAATTTCATTCCCTGCTTCATTGATCCAAAATTCTGTCCCCGTTTATTAAAAAAGAAATCTCTTATGCCCCTATTCCTCAATATTCAGCATCTTGTAGTAAGAAAAAACGAGAGTCATAAGACCAACGGCAAAAAGTATGCTGCCAGCTGCCAAGAAATTATTCGTGTTTGCTCTCACCATGATTTCATACAAAGATGTGTCCGCAAAACCACCTTGTCCCAATAACCAGCGATCAGCTAGTTTTGCTCCAATATTAGCGCTGAAAAAAAGAAATATAAGCCCTGTTGCACCTAACAATGAACCTAAAGCATATAATCCTTTTAACTTATCTTTTTTCATCTCATATCCCCTTAATGAAATTTTCCTGTTCTGCTATCCTATGATTGCTTTTGTAACCATTCAACACAATTTAACATATCCATCCATCTAGATAATAGGAATATTCCCCTATACACTCGATATATAAAGAAAGGGCGCAATTTCTCAAGAATCGCGCCCGGTTTCTTTACTAACAATTAAATATATAAAATCATAAAATCTACATCAAAGTAGGTATTGTTTTCCAACTTCAATCCTTTCTTCTCTGTACCAAAAACTTCAAACCCCAATAATGAATACAGTTTTTTTGCTGATTCATTAGTCGAAACAACCGCTAAATATACCTGTTCCAAATCTTCTATACTTTTTGCTTTCTTTATTGCCTTTTCCATTAAAGCCTTACCGATTCCTGAACCCCTTTTGGAGGGAGAAACGTACATTGCTCCAATATGTGCTCTATGCTGCAGTTTATTTAAATTTTCTTGATATAAAGTTATAATTCCAACTAGTTCTCCCTGATCAAAAGCTCCATAGGTAAAAGAGGAATTCGATTGAAGCTTGTTCTGAAATTCCTCTATTGATAAGTCCCTTTCTTCTCCATAGCTCGATGCGAATGCTTCAGGTGTATTTTTTAAAGATTCCAGTCTAATGCTACGATATTTTTCTGCATCTTCAAACGAAGATAAAATCCTAATTTCCACAGCCTTTCTCCTTTACCCAATAACTCTCTTTGTTAAATTTTATAATTAAATAAGTATTTATTGTTAAACCAATTCACTTTACAACTTAAGAGTGTCAATAAAATAGACCGATTCCAGAGAAAAACGCTTTCCCTAAGCGCCCTATTGCTGAACAAGCAAAATTTATTTTGGAAGATTAAGTTGCCATGAAACACCGAACCGGTCATTTAGCCAACCGAACTTTTCGCTGAACCCATAATCATTCAATGGCATAAGTGCTTGTCCACCTTCATTTAGTTTCTCATAAAGTTGGTCAATCTCCTCTTCAGTATCACAAGTAACAAAAATAGAAAATGACGGAGTAAACGAAAATTGATGTTTTACATTACTGTCGATGCACATAAATTCTTGTCCTTTTAAGGTAAAGGTAGCTTGCATTACGGTTCCTTCATCTCCAGATTCATTAGCACCATATCTAACTATCTTTGTAATTTCTGAATCCTCGATCAGTGATGTATAAAATTGCATTGCTTCTTCTGCCATGCCATCCTGAAACATTAAGAAAGGTGTTATCTTTTCCATATAATCGACTCCTATCTAATATTTTCTTGAGTTTATCACATAAACTAATAAAGAATTTTTTTCGACTTAATATTTAACAAGAAATCACGGTCGACTTTCTATATTGAACCTTCTTTATTATTCCAGAAAATAGCCAACTTCATGAAGAAAGACGCTTTCCCTCTTTCAGAAAAGCGTCCTATAATTGAATAATTATAAATAAGTTCTTACTCCTAAAATCACTTACTAACGCTCCCCTTAGTTAAAAAAGAAAGCCTGTTTATTAGTTTTTGGAGAATAACCCGACTCCAATTCAATTCTTATAAAGAAATTCAACGAATGAATAAATTAAAGAAATAAAGGGCAGCGCAACAAAAAAGAAAAACCAAAAGAAATCTCCATTTCTTACATTAATCATCGGATGTTTAATTTCTTTTTTTATTTTTGCACCAATCTCCATTACTATCACTCCTTTCCTGACAGACTTATCTATTTTTTAAAAATTTTACTTATCGTATAACGAAAACTGTAGTAAAGGATATACTCTTTCTTAAAGGAAAGCAACCTATTTATTCACAAAATTAAACTGGAATTTTTGGGAATTTCTTTACAAGTCCGCTTTCCTGTTCCACTAATTTGACCTCTTCCCTAAAAAAGGCACAATTCCTTTTCAAGAATTGCGCCCGATTGTGGAAGTTCATTGGATATATGGTTGATCAAAGTGTACCGCACTCCATAACTATTCAAGCCTATTGTCCCGGCACTTTACTAGGCGTAATACCAGCAGAGACCTGAGGGACGGAAGAATCCTTATTATAGGAACCGCTGCTTTGTCCATTGCTGCCATCCAGCACTTCTTCTCCAGCTTCTTTCACTTTTCCACCGATATCTTTTAAATCAGTAGAGGCTTCTTTGGCACTGGAAAGAATCTCACTTGACTCTTCCTTTACCTGATTAACTGGCTCAAGAATGTTCTCATTCACTTTTGCATAAAGGTTTTGAGCATCGTTGATTGCTTCTTTCAGAACAGAAGAAGCAGATTTCATTCGCTCTTGTAAGTCATTTTTCACTTCTGTAGGATTGTTTCTGACCTGGCTGTACATATCCATTGTAGATTCTTTCATGTTTTTTGTTTTGGACGTTACTTTGTTTCTAGTGTTTGAATCAAGCATTGCAATAGCACCACCAATTACAGCACCCATTACAACACCCTTTAAAAGCTTTCCATTTTTTTCGTTTTCTTTAGTTCTCGATTTATTCATATAGGTAGCAGTTTGTGTCATAAATAATTCCTCCTGTATGTTTAGTGAATTTGTTATCTTTCTCTTTTAGTGCCCTATATTTTTTTCATTTAAACTATTTGAGCAATTCTCTTTTACAATTTTTCTCTTTACGTGGCCCTTTTCTGAAAAACAAAATTTTCCTCTATAAATTTTATGAAGATAGCGATAATGCAACGCGTCATTTTCATCGCTGCTCTTGTTGCTTATGGTTATACGAAGGGATTTTGTGATTTCCAATCTTTTGGCTTTATATCTTTATTCAACCATTCCTTTTCAGGGGCTTTGTACGGCGTAAGGGCGACTAAATGGTTATTGTGCCAGCTTGCTGCTCCTGAACGAATCATTTCATCAAGCAGGATTGGAATAAACTCTTCTGCCTGAAGCTGAAAAGAATAACGTGCGAAATCTTGAAACCAGCCACATTGCAGTAGGTAGGAATTGATTTCTTCCTTTGCCAATCCGTTTTTCATGATTAATGTGAATGCAAAAATCCTCTTGCACGCATGCCATGAAACTTTATCCGGACTATTGAGCCACTTATCGAGCCGTTTCCTGGCAGAATCGATAGAGCCAAGCGGATCGTCTATTTGAGGTCCATGTCCCGAATAAACCTTCCTGATCCGGAGCCTAGCCAGTCGATCCAAACTTTCAATTGAGCGTTGTATGGAAGCTACACCTTCCCGGAAATTATTTAACCATCCGACATCATTTTTATGAAATAAATCTCCGCAAACTAATATCTCTTTACCAGGTTCATAGAGACAAATATGTCCCAACGTATGCCCTGCTGTATGCAGCACTTTTAAAGTTCCGCTTCCCGTAGCAATCTCATCATTATCCGAAAGCTTTCTATCTACTCGATAAGGTTCAACAGGCTGATCTAACCATTCTGAACAGCAGGCCTCCGAATCACAAGAGTTTATTATATCGGCATCCCATCTATGAGCAGCAATCCGAACCCCAACATTTTTTTGAAAATGAAAATTGCCGCCAACATGATCGCTATGATAGTGCGTATTTACAATAAGGTGCAATTCTTCCGGTGAGACTCCTGCTTTTCTAATTAATTGCTCGGTTTCTTCTGCATCACTTCCAAAGCCAGTATCAATCAGTATAGGAAGCTTATCCTTAATGAGAACCATATTTGCGCTAGGAAACTTCCTTTCAAAAAAGATAATATTAGATTCCTTCATATACCCTTCCCCCTGAAAAAAATAATGGTCTCCAACTTCAGAAACCGTGCCTGTTTGCTTAACAAATAACAAACAACTCTTCTCCACAAACCTGCCCAATCCTGCTCTCATTTCATTTTTAATTTCCCCATAATTACTAGATTTTCAATTGAGCCGACAGTAGTAGGACATTTTACTCTTATTCCCTATTTGTGCATTTTGCTACAATCAATTAATATTCTTCGAACTTATAAATGATTCTCGGGGTATGGAGTGAACGTAATGATTTTTCCCTAAAGCTTATCGTTTACAGATAAAAAAATCCCCGCTTTCTAAAAGCAGGGATCTTTGGCGTTTAAAGAACATCCTCAATTAAGAGGATGAATAATTATTTTTCCGTAGCATTTCACGATTTTTATCTATTATTTCTTTATTTTTTGCGATTGTTTCCTTTATATTCGGGTGCATTTTTTTATTGTTCGTTTCAGGAATATTTTTAAAGTTTTTAACTATTTGTGGTAGTGTCTTCTTCTCCATAATATTTTAATCCTCCTGCATGACCTTTCTCTTGTATAATTGATCGAATCGAAATAATTTATGTAATCCCCAACATCTAATAGATTTTTATGCCGTTCCCTACCACACTAACATTGTAGTTCACGTACCATCAGTTATAGCTCCTCTTCACACCTATAAAGGATTGTAGTTGTAGTTCTATTTCATTTTGTAACTTCCTTTATTTTTTGAAACGATTCTAGAGAAATGATACCATTCAATTGCCACATCATAATTTACTTTGCAAATCCTCCGAAAACTTAAAGATCATGATGCGTTCCCCAGTTATTGTACTCACATCGGTATGAAAACTTACCACTTCTATACCTGTTATGGTTAATAGGGCTTCTTTTATTTCTTCCACCCCTGATTCCACCAAACTATTTCGCATTTGTTTTATTGATAATAGACCTTCTTTTTCTTGGCATACTGAATATTCAGCAGGTGTTAAGACCCCTTTTAACACAACAACCACCATATCGCGCAAGATATCAGATTTAACCGACACGGAACCGCGCCCAAGATAATTTTTCTCCCAATGAGTCAACACTTTACTGATTTCAGCTTCAAGAACACCTTTTGTCTTATCCATAATGACTCCCTTTTCTTGCCTTCCACATTTATTCGGCATACATTTAATTTCGGATTTTCCTCTATAGTCTGTATCCTTTAGTTTTTGACTATGAGCTAAAAATATACTTCTTACTATATGGAACAATATGAGGTAAGTCTTGATTTTTGAGCGGAAAAATATTTTTAAAATAAAAAAACCGACAATTAAAAGCGAATGGCCTAAAATGAAGAAACCATTATACTTTAAAAATTGCCGGTTTACTTTTAACTAACCTAATCTAGGTTCTTTAAATAGTCTACCTTTTATTTACAATTGTATTCCAGATTCCTATTTGTCTTTCGATTTATAATCAATGTTAAGAATAGTGACTATCAAACTAAAAGTAATAGAAAACGGATAAAACTCTATCTAATAATAAAATTCTATTATTTAGTTAACTCTCTGTCAAGGACAAGATAATTAATTTTAAGCACCCTTTACTTTAAGCAGATTCCTTCATCAATTAGTTCAGATTCATCATAAATTCAATCCATAGTATCGGAGACTGTGATTTCACCGCCTTGCGTTTAGTTTGACGCAGAAAACGAAAAAAAATTATACTAGTAATAGTAATAGAATAAAATTCAACTGCTATGTAAGGAGATAGATAATGAGGATTATCAAAGTAAAAGATTATGATGAACTAAGTAGAGAAGCTTGCAATTTTGTATTAAATAATATGACTCAAAACGAAAAACTCGTATTAGGTCTTGCAACAGGTTCAACGCCTGAAGGGCTTTATTCAAATTTAGTTGAAAGCTTCAAGCAAGGCAAAGCCTCTTTTAAAAATGTCATATCATTCAATTTAGACGAATATGTAGGTTTAAAAGCCGAAGATCCGCAAAGCTATCGTCATTATATGAATGAGAAACTATTCAGCCATGTAGATATTCTTGACGAGAATGCACATGTACCAAACGGTGCTTCAATAAATATCGAACAGGAATGCAAGGATTATGAAAAATTAATCGAGGACTCAGGAAAAATCGATGTTCAGATTTTAGGTTTAGGTTTAAATGGGCACATTGGTTTCAATGAACCGGGTACCCCGTTCTCTAGCAGAACGCATATTGTTGATTTAAACGAATCGACACGCGAAGCCAATTCAAGATTTTTCCATTCAATTGAGGAAGTTCCCACGAAAGCTGTAACGATGGGGATTGAAACGATTATGGAAAGCAAAAAAATCTTATTGCTCGTTTCTGGGAAAAACAAAGCTGAAGCAGTGGCAAAACTAATGAACGGCGATGTATCCACGAAGTTTCCAGCTTCTGTTTTGAAACAACACAAGAACGTAACCGTCATTGCTGATGAAGATGCGTTGTCCGAATTAAAAATCTAATCGTCCGTTTATTATTAATAGGAAAACTCGAGGTTTAAACTTTAATTTGTATTTCATCTGATATTTCCCACAAAACAACTTTAGTTGAGTTGTATTCTTCATCCTTTATTCCCCTCCTTCTTTGGTTCATTCGTTCGATTCCACAGCAATACTTAATTTTTGTAAAATACTGTATAGTGGGGGTTACAGTGGATTATATATAAGCGTGGAGCCGTCAAAAAAGGTATAGGGAGAATTTGTTATAGATAAGAGAGAAAACAATTTTGTTTGTTGTTAAAAAAATGTCGTCCTTAGCGGCATTTTTTATTTTTCAAAAATTATTTCAATCACTATTCTGTTGTTTAAAAAGACTAATATAGAGTTCAGGCAACTTTACTTTAAGCTTCTCCTCTGCAATTTCAACTACTTTTTTTGTATTGGTTAAATCAGCACCATAATATGGCCTTTTAATAAAAGCGAGCGCTGATCCTTATTACAGAATCGCGCCCTTGATTTAACGTAAACTATTTACAAATATTATGAACAATTGTATTAATATCCTCTTTTAATGAAGAGGATTAATTACTTTCTAGATACCATATATCGGTTGGCGCTAATCTTTTCAACCTCCAACCTTCTTTTTCATAGGAAAGAGAGAAGGCTATTAAATCACAGTCATTCAAGCAACTTTCATCCTTGTATTGTAAAAAATATCGAACACGTAAAAACCTATCTTCATCAGAATAAATAGACTCCATTAATTGGAACTCCCGATTATACCGAGCCTCTATTGATTGTTCAGCCTCTTGAAGGAGCTCAATTTTTGCCTCATCAACTTGTTTGCCATACAACAAGCGATTTTCCAACCAGGTTGCAGTTCCTGATAAAACTTCCAAAACCAAATAAAACAATAGCCAAGCAGCGAAAAAATAAGCAATAACTAAACCATATACCGCCTTTTTCTTCCGATTCACTAAGTATATGTTCAATATGGGAAGGACTACCGCAAAAAGAAGAAAAATTGGTAAAAAGACTGCTGCGAAAAACAATAGTTCCCAAACACGATTAGCATCCGTAATTCCTATATATATAATAATGATGAACAGGTATATCCAAATTATCAGTGTACTAAGTAAAAAATTCATCACATTGAAACCCTACTTTCAGGTTATTTTCATAACAAAATTCTACTATGAAATTGGACTCGATTATATTGTTTTTTGTACTAAAAATATTTTCTTATCCTCTACTTTGAAAATATCCAGCACCCTTTTTTATCCTGATACCCTACTCTCTTATTATTTCTTGATAGTTTCATAATGATGGTTTAACCAATTCTACCGCACCTATAATTGAATAAGAAAAATGAGCTGCACAAGCAACCCTTGGTAATATTTTCGACAGATAGCTGCACAAATGAAAACTGGCGCATATTCTTCATCAAGAATAGCGCCCGATTGCTGAATATTGAAAAATGCGAAAGGGCTCCAAAGTTATTCTCGGTTACTTTCACAAACATCCCCAATAGTAAGTGGTTCTGTGATTTCACTGTTCTCGTTTCCCCTATTTATGGGTGCAACCCTTGGGTCGATTATAGTTATGGGTATATTGAAAAAAAGTAGCTATCCTTTATCTTTTAAATTGTTAGCACACTTGTTAGGAATAGGATTAATTGCCTCAACTCTCATTAAAAGTTGAGACAGGTATAATCAAATTTTTTTACATATTATGATAAATATAGTAATATAAAGAATCGAACTATTGAATTTTTAAATTTCTGAAAAATGTCCTTTTTATAACATAACGCAGTATGAATTGTTTTGTTTATTGAGTTTACTAAATTCGTAGGGAGGATATGAAAATGAATAAAAAGCTTATCGTCGTTATTGGAGCCGGTCCTGGTGTCGGAAATCATGTGGCAAAAAAATTCGGTGTTAATAACTTCCGTGTAGTCCTGGTCTCCCGTAATCAGGTAGCACTTGATCAATATGTGAAGAAGTTAAGCTCGGAAGGAATAGAAGCTTACGCCGTTGAGGCGGATGCGGCAAGTCCTGCATCACTAACAGAAGCTTTTGACCAAATCAAGAAAAACTACGGTACAACGGATGTGCTGGTGTACAACGCTGCAATTGTGAAAGGCGGAAAACCAACTTCCCTTACGGCGGAATCCCTTGTATCTCATTTTCAGGTGGACGTAGCCAGTGCCTTGCATTCTGCACTACAAGTTATCCCGGAACAAGTAGAACAAAAAGCAGGAACAATCCTCTTGACGGGTGGAGCAGCGGCGCTGTATCCCTCGGCAGACTACACTGCTTTGAGCATAGGCAAAGCAGCGCTACGCAACCTAGCATTTACTCTGGCTGAAGAACTAAAGCCTCAAGGCATTTTTGTCGGAACTGTTACTATTGCGGGAGTTGTCGCTCCGGGCACTCATTTTGCGCCTGATTTAATTGCAGAGAAATATTGGGAACTATATGAAAAACGTGAAGAGCACGAAATTGTATACAGCTAAGGCTAATGATTTCTGAGTCAAAAACCTTCGTGTTATAGAACATAAAGTATCACTTCAAAAGCTTGGGAACAAATGACCTCTGTTGGTTCAACAGAGGTCATTTTCCTTTTTAATTGTGCAATTTCGAATCCGAGAGTAGCCAAGGAATAACTAACAATGCTAATGAAAATGCCTTTTCAAATCAGCTTCCTTCATTTTTTATTATTCATCTAGCTAATTATTTTTTTGTTTAATTATCATGGAACTGAGGGTGTTTAAGTGCAATTTTTCACAATACTATGCTGATGTTAATACAAGTATTCATTCTTGCTTAAGAGTCTTATTTCATTAAATGGCCCTTTCATGAAGAAAGACGCTTTCCTTATTTAAGAAAAGCGCCCGATTGTTTAGTAACGCTTACTAAGATAAACGGATATTGTAAAAAAATACATGGTTAATAATCATCCTTTAAAATGATATTTCCGTCACTATAAAAGGCAAGGCTATTTTAATATATTGTTCTGCTGATAACGAACTATTATGTTGCCAATTCACTAAGGCTCCGTATATTCCCCAACTTAACACAGCGGCACCAATTTTTAAGGTTTCCGAATCTAGCTTAGACTGTTCTTTTAAAAGGAGAGAATAAAATACTTTTTCCAATTCTTTTTTTACTTTTAGTTCAATTATTGAACTAAAAGATGCATAACTCCTTCTACATTGTGTGTTTAATTGTGTAGTTAAGTTTGTATGAAATTTAGTTAATGTAACAAAGATCTTTACAATAGACTCTTCATTTAACTGATTATAATGGCTCAAGTTGTCCACAATGTTCTCTAATATATCTTCTGCAATGACAGCATCCATTAAGTCGTATTTATCTTGAAAATGAGAATAAAAAGTAGCACGATTAACGGTTGCTTCATCTGTAATGTCCTTTATCGTAATATCCTTGAAATCTCTTTTAATAGTTAACTTTAAAAAAGCATCCATTAATAGTCTTCTTGTTCGAGTAATACGAGGATCAACTTTCGTATCTTGCATATTTATACCCCTCTTTCTAGAGATAAACTACATTTTTCTTTATTTGTTGTTTAAGCAATAAAACGCCAAAACTGATGATTGAGAATAAATGAATTCTACTTTAGAATCAATTATACAACATCTGTTGTTTAAGCAAAAGGTGTTAGATTCTACATTTTTATTTGACAACTAGATGAATAGGTCAAGCTCTTTAAAGATAAGGAAAATATAATCGCATCATATTTTCTTATCTATGGAATGCTAATAAAGGCAGGCTTACCTAAAAACAACTAAGAAGGAGTGTTTGAACATGACACAAAAAGTAGTAAAAAGACAAGAAATTCTTGATGCGTTTAATTTTAGACGTGCTATAAAAAGATTTGATCCAACAAAAAAAATCTCAGAGGATGACTTTAATGTAATCTTAGAAGCAGCCCGACTCTCACCAAGTTCATCTGGCTATGAGCCTTGGAAATTCCTCATTATTCAACACCAGGAATTCAGAGAAAAGCTAAAAGAAATTTCTCCAGGAGCACAAGGTCAACTACCCACTGCGAGCCATTTCGTTATCATTCTTGCAAGAACAATCAAGGATACAAAGTACGACTCAGAATATGTAAAAAATCAATCGCTTAATGTTATAGGATATCCTGCTGAAATGTATGATCAAATTAAAGACATGTATAAAGAATTCCAAGAAGATCAACAAAACCTCCTAGTAAATGAGCGTACAATGTTGGATTGGGCTGGAAAGTCAACCTATATTCCCTTTGCCAATATGATGACTGTAGCAGCTTTACTAGGAATTGACTCTTGCCCAATAGAAGGGTTTTATCGTGATAAGGTACAAAAGCTTCTTGAGGAAGAAAACTTACTGGAGGATGGTCATTTAGCTGTATCGGCTATGGTTGCATTTGGATACCGAGCAAATGAGCCTGAATTCCCTAGAGGAAGAAAAGACATGAAGGATATTGTGCAGTGGATTAATTAATGATTTCGGATAAGAGAGTTCTTAAATAACAGATGCTAAGAACTGTAGAAACTAATCTACAGTTCTTTTCGTTCTTTAGCTAAAATGCCCCCATTGTTAAACAAAGATAAAACATTGTACTTAAATTAACCTGCCCCTTTACTTCATAATCTTATTTATTAAAATATCAAGTCTTATTCCATAAAATGCCCGATTGTTGAATAAGCTAAAACAACCTTCAACAAAATTGAAAAATATCGACCCTTAACTTGAAGGACAACTAATGGAGCATAAAATTTAGATTTTATTATAGATAATTAGATAAGTGACACTTATTCAACAATAGCGCCCGATTGTTGAAGATTGGTATTTAACTAAAGCCCGCGTTAGCACAAGATATTAGTGATATCTAAACTAAACCAAACAAACCATCCGTTTTCTTTACTTTTTGATAAAAAAATTAGAGTCCCATCCAATGGAACTCTAATTAGAGAGATACTATTATAATTTAATTATTAAGAAAGTATCTTATTGTATATTAGTTATCAATTACGGCAACTAGGCGTCCAGTTACTTTATTATCAGCTAATTGTTGAAGACCTTCAGAGATTTCATCAAATTTAATTTGATGTAATAGTGGTTTTACATCACCATTACCAATTAACTCTAACACTGCCTTAAGATCATCAGTAGTTCCACCAATTGAACTAGCCATAGTCAATGACTTTGTAACAAATTTAAATATATTAATTTTTCCTTCAGATGCACCAAGTCCAATTAGCACAACACGTCCACCTGGTCTAACAGCTTCAATCGATCCTGAAAGAGTTGCTTCAAACCCTGCAAAATCAACTACTACATCTATATCTTCATCAGCAAGTTCTCTTACATCTTTAACACAATTTTTTACGCCAAATTGTTCAGCTGCTTTACGAGATTCTTCTTTTATATCAACACCATACACAGTAGCTCCAAGTCCTAAGGCAATTTGAGCACCATACAAACCAAGTCCACCCAAACCAACAATAGCTACTTTATCCCCCTCTTTAACTTGCCCAGTAACTGATAAAGCGTGAAAAGATGTCATACCACCATCTGTAGCTGAAGCTGCGCTAATAAAATCTACATTATCAGGTATTTTTACAACAAATTTACTTGGTGATACTGCAAATTCGGCATACCCACCATCTGTAGCTGAACCAGGTGCATCAGCTCCTGCCCTTACTGCAACTCTATCTCCAACTTCGAAGTCTGTAACACCTTCGCCAAGTTCAGTTATTACTCCTGCAATTTCATGACCAAGAATCATTGGAATTTTACCAAGGGACGGAGTAGTAACACCTTCTATAACTCCTACGTCACTATGACAAAGCCCACTAGCTTTTACTTTAATCTTAACCTCATCTTTTCCAGGAGTTGGTTCTGGTACTTCAATCAACTCTAATGGTTTATTAACTTCTGTGAATTGCCAAGCTTTCATGTTAAATCTCCCCCTAATTTTCAAACGATATGTAATCGTTTTCATTGTTTATACACTTAAATTATATTTATTATAGGAACGCTTTTCAAAGCATATATAAGCATAATTTAACACTTCATATCAATATGCTAAGAAAAGTTAGTATAATGAACAAAGGGGGGATACAATGTTAAAAAAGTATAAGTATTTAGATAAGAGAATTATTAAAACAAAAAGACTATTAAAAAATTCATTTTTACAATTACTGCAAGAAGAAGAGTTCGAGGACATTTCAATTACTAGCATTGTAGAAAGAGCAAGAATAAGTCGTGTCACTTTTTATAATCATTATGATAATAAAGAAAACTTATTAAATGAAATAATAGATGATGTAATAACTGACTTTGTAAATGCTTATCGGGAACCCTATCAAACATTAAAAAATTTTAGTATAAAAGATGTAAAAACAACTTCATTACGTGTGTTTGACCATGTTTATCGCAATGCAACTTTTTATAAAGCAATTGTACACTCTTATCTTTTAACTTTTTTTTCAAGTCAATTGACACTAGCTATAAAAAAATTAGGGGAAACGGATTTTAGAGTATCGGATTCTAAAATAAATCATGACTTATATACTACCTATCTAGCTTATGCCATTCCAGGATTAATCATTGAATGGGTAAAAGATGGCATGAAATATTCTCCAATTTATATGTCAGAGCAACTAATGAGTATTATGATAATGTCACCGGAGCAAAGAATAAAAAAATTGCCATGAGATAATTATAAAATCCCAAACTACAAGAAAGGTTATTTCGTAGTTTGGGATTTCCGTAAAACTTGTTAAACTAAACTGCCCCTTTAGTTTAAGTACATTTTTTCACAAACTCACCTAAATATTAACATAATATCCAGATTTATTGAAGTGTTATTCAATAATATGGCCCTTTAATTGAACAAGAGCACCTATTCTTTTTCAAGAATTGCGCCCTTTTCTTTAAGAACTAGAGATAAAATGCAGAATTGCCAAGTAAGCTAATGACATTAAACTTAGCATGAAAATAAAAGATGCTAGGAGTAAAAGTCTTGACTTTTTATTCATTACTGTACCATTTTTAAATGAGGTAGAGAATCCTAATAACGAACCTCCTAAAATCGCTATTAATCCAAACAACGGATCAATCATGCTTCCCATCCATATACCAATCATAAAAAGCGATAAAGCAAAAATCGGAAAAATAATATTTACAACCATTTTGGTATACCACCCTATTTAATTCTAAACTAATTTAGAACAACGTCCCCATCCATCTACTACATATAAACAGCGTAGCACATTCTCATTATTCATCTATATACTTTTTTGTTACTCTACAATCTGGCCATATTGCTGAAAAAGGCACAATTCCTCTTCAAGAATCGCGCCCGATTGTTGAATATAGAATTTTTTATCAACCAAACAATCCAAAAATGTCAGTCGAAAACACCGAAAGTAAAAATATTGATATTATCACTAATTGAATAGCCGAAAAAATGTAATCATTCTTGTTTTCTGCGTATCTCTTCTCCATAATTACTCTAACTGTTTCAGACACAATAATAAAAACAAATAGTAGGATATGCGTTTCTAAAAACCAAATTCGCTTTAAAGGATCACGGTTGATGTTTATGAAAAGACTGATAAACAAAAAGAAAATGAAAATAATTCTAATGGTCCAATCAATTTTTTTGTGTTTATCATTTACATGGTTATAAGAAAATAATTTTTTCTTTTCAACATTAAGCCATTTTCTCAAAAATTTATTAATTAAAAAGAGAAAAAGTCCAAAAATAGACAACATTAAAATTAACTTTGCTAAAAAATCCCCCACGAACAACCGCCACCTAACAATTAACTCTTTTTTTGTCATCTTTCTGTTCCAATTATTTCAAACTTACTTATTCAAGACAATAACCATCTTCAAGAAAGTTGCTCGCTTGTTGAAAATAAGTTAAATACCACTCTTATACTAACCTGCTGCATTAGTTTAAGAGTAATTACACCCAATTCATCTTTTGGAAACTTTTCATAAAAGAATTTATTCAATTAAATGGCCCGATTGTGAAAGAAAGTGATTTAACAAGAGTCGCGTTTTTTTTTAATCTATCGAACAATCTTTGAATAAGTAGTTGTGTTTGTTCCTTTGCATCTTCATTCATAAGCTTTTAGCAGCGAAGCGCTGTAAATAACTGTTTAAAAACTCCGCAATTGTACCAGTTCGTTTAGAGAGAATCTCATAAATTATATAGTGTTAAGGGGGTGAAAATTATGGGATGTTATGATTCCAGCAATGTAGGTGGATCTTATGATTATGGTCGCAAACACAACAAAGAATTCGTTTTGATTGTTGTACTATTTATTCTATTGATTATCGTTGGTGCTTCCTTTATGAAGCATGACTACTAATTAATCTTGTCCGCCACCGCAAGATTTCCCGTCACCTAAATCTCCCCATTCCCGAACAAAAGCGCTCTAACCGGAGCGCTTTTACCTTTATTTACTACGAAGAAACACTCCTTAGTCGTAACTTAAAGAACTAACCTAAAGATCGCTTCTTCTTTACATAAATCTCCAAATTCCAGTACCAAATGTTATTCAATATGGCTCTATAATGGAAAAAGGCGATCTTCTTTATTGAAGAATCGCGCCCGATTGTAGATTTATATTATCTATTGACATTATGAACCATCATTCATTTAACGGTATAAAACAATTAATAATTTATTAAATAGCCCCAACCATAATCTCTCAGGAGAACTACTGTTTTAATTGCACTTTTTTATTTACCAAATACTTAGTGTGCTTCTTTTCTTCCCCTAAAGTACCCGACTGCGCTACATCGATTACTACTTTGAGTCAAAAAAGTTCGCAGATAACCTCCTCGCATTGTTATTCTTTTAACATTGAATACTTTCGATACGCTTTATAGTAACTGATACCATAGAAAACAGCCATAATGGCGGGAAGCAACCGCAAAAGGGCAAATGGAGTTTCAAATAAAAATGCTTTCCAGAATAATGAGCCTTCCATACTCCAAAGACCTTCAGCTAAATATAAACCTGAATCCTTGTATAGCATATAAGAGAACAGCAAAAACACGATAGCTAAACCAGATGAATACCCCATCAACCTCTTATAATAATTACTTCTGGATTGGCGATCCGAGAAGATTTGATTTTGTCCATCATCTTCTTTTTGCCAATATTGTATTCCACCAAGCCAGGAGCCTTTTATATGATTCCAACTGAAGTCTTCATATATCCCTTTGTACTCATTAAACTTTTTCTTTGGTAAATAATCTTGATAATCCAGCCGCATCACATATTTCTTGTCGGTTTTTTCGAAAGTGTATATGCCTAATCCGCTAATATTTGTACAACGGTAGCCTTTTTGCAATTGCTCGTTCAGCCATTGTTCTTCTTTTTCGATATCAAAAAACGTTTTACACCTCTTCATTGGATTCACTTCCTTCGTACAGAGATAATATATGCAATAACCTGTCTTGCTCCATTTTCAAAATGGCATTTCCTTCCTCAGTAATCATATAAACTTTTCTCCGGCCTGATTCTCCAACGGGTTCAATCCAACCATGCTTATTCAAGTTTTCAATCGCACCATACAATGTTCCAGCTGCTAAATTAACCGTACCGTTACTTATCTTTTCGATTTTTTGCATGACGGCATAGCCGTGGAGCGGCTCCCGTAAAGCTAATAAAATATAATGCATCGTTTCAGACAACGGCAACAATTTATGTTTCATATTCTCAACCTCTATTCAGTTCGACTATATAGTTCAACTTAGCAATAACATAATACAGTTCAACTGAATAGTCAACAAGATTTTATAATCAGTTAAAGGAACTTAAAGTAAAAGATTGATAACAGTGAAAAATCAATCAAAAAAGTCGCTTTCCTAACGTAAGGGAAAGCGACTTTCTATCTAGTCTTACTTAATTTAAATGGCCCTTTTCATAAAAAAAGGCACCTTTCTTATTTAAGAAAAGCGCCCGATTGGATTATTTAACAAATAGCCGAAGATGAAGCCCCCACAATTCATTTCGTTTCCGTATCTTTTGTGTTGATTTTATCTTTTATTGAATAAAATGAGGATCTAATACCCCTAGACCGCCTCCGACAATTTCTAATCTCACTTTTGAAGCACCTTCAAAATTAACATTAACCTTCGTCTTTTCTTTAGTTGATCCACTATCATAAACCAATTCATCATCTGCATAAATTTTTAAGGACCCTGCTCCATATTTTTCACCTGACTTTTTAACGGGTGCTAAATAGGTTTCGAACCCGATGTACTTTCCATTAGATGAGTATTCACCTGTACCATCTTGAATAGCTCCTGCTCCATGTCTTCCGCCAAATTGGTATGACTGTTCAAACCTTTCTCCCGTACTAATAACGATTTCAGCTGGATTAGAAAATATACCAAAGTCATCTTCAGAACTAATCGGTTTTACATCCTTTAAAGGGATGAATTTTGGAGCATCGCCAATATAAATCGATTTTGTCTTTCCATCCCATGTCACTTTCTCTCCCAAAGATTCTGAAATAAATCGGATTGGGACGTATGTAGTGCCTTTATAAATAAATCCAGATTGACCCTCAGCCGGTACTTTTTCCACCTTATCTACATAGTAATTAATAGCTTCTTGGAATACGCTGATTTTTTTCAAGCTACTTGCCGCTTCTGTTGTTGTGAGGTACGTAAAGGTCAAACCTCCTAATACAAAAAATACCAAATAACTTGTTACGATTAATAATTTTTTCACAAAATCACCCCTTAATACATCATTTATAGAAAATTATACCATTTTATTCATTCTGAACATACTATGACATTAGCTTTATTTCATTTAATAACACTTTACTGTTGAGGAATTTGATAACGGTATCGTACGTGTAGAGCAAGTAATCTATAATTGGAATGATAGAAATAGCGACCTACAAAGACAGATAAATCTTGTACAAGAAGATGGTTCATGGCAGATCGACCATGCTAGTTTCTAGTTTCTATATTACAGAAGAGAGATTTTAATTTTTCAAATTACAATCACGCCCGATTTCCTAAAACTGAAAAATATATAATTTACTTTTGTTGAATCTAAGCCTAATAAATGCAATTAGCCTCGAATACTTGAAAGTATTCGAGGCTTGTACACTTTACTTTGATATTTTGAAAGGCAGCAGTATATCTTCATCTGTATAAGTAGCGAGGTATTCCCCTCCTAAACTCATCTTCGAACAAGTAGCATCATCACATGTAAAAAGAAAAGTCTTCTTAGTTGTTTTTACCTCAATCTCCATATTGAACGGAAAATGCCCACCCGTACTTTTGTTTATACTAGGTGCAAGAGCAATGACGTCCGAATATTTTGCGATATGCTGGTAATCTTCGCTCTCAACCGTTAATTGTGCCATCTGATTTAAATAAATTTGTTCTTCCTCGGTTGGCTCGTACCAGAGGTCCCAAAAAAACCATTTCCCAAATAGATAAAAATTTACCGATAAACTAACAACCAAAACACCTATAACTATCGTCTTCTTCATAATCCCACTCCATTTATCTTATGTTCATTTAAAAACAAATATAAAATAAGTTATATTTAGTGTAATTTTACACTAAATATATAATTTGTAAAGTGAGTTTTAGAAGAAGCTGGTCTAATAGGTAATTAAAATAATTTATACTAATAGTTTAATGCTCTTGGTTTTAAACCCTTTAGACTGCGTTCCACCACAGCCTGCCCCTTTAATGAAAAACATCGCTAGACGAAAGCACAAGTGGGGTAATACTTTCAAAATCTTCACCCCCAGTGCGTGTAAATGACAGACCCAGAATAATACTCTGGATGAGATATTCTTCTTCATTTAAACAAGTATAAGTATCTTTTAAGAATCATCCTTATCCATAGTGATTGATCTAAAAAGTTTTTTTATTTTTATATTCCTTTAAATACGACTATCTTTTAAAAACCGGATACTATCTATTTTCCATGCATCTGCGGGGGAAAAACGGAATAAGTAAATATCCCCTTTAAAGAACTTTTTTTCTGCATTATTATTTACCCATTCGATTTCGACTGGCACTTGAAGACTTATTTTATCTACTAAGTCTTCAACAGGGAAAATAGATATACGTTTCAAATTTATATTTTCAATCGATTGAATATGCTCTTTCCAGTCAATTTGCTGAAGGGAAATGGTCGAGATTATCCGGGAATCCTGCTGCTTAATTCCAGCTACATATGCATTAATTAGTTCAAACGGGTCTGCGCCGGCAACATACTCTTCAAGTTTGCCTGCTGCTTTTAAAATCATTAGTTTATGTGATAAATCCATGGAGTTTGTGCTGTGGGTCTTACTTCCATAGAAATGGATGCAAAAATGACCAGGAAAATTATTATCTAATGCACCAGCACCATGTGGCATCCCATGCATTGAAGCCGCAATCCATTGATCGCGATGAATGACTATAATAGCTCTTCGTTTCCAGCTCCATTTGCCGCCGTATATCTCTTTCATTATTTTCGTATCTTTCGAAGTCAAGGGCTGAACGTCCGCATGGCGGTTACCCGCACGTCTCTGCACCTTAAACTTTTTCCCTGTTTCCACATCCAATACTGTAAACTCGCTGTACCTTGGCAAAATCCCATTCACTTTTTCCCAAGGGAGCATTTCAATCTGAATGCCCACATTTTCATCTTTTGCTAAAACATAGGAACAGTTAATAAACAAGATAATTGTTAAAAGAATGACTGTAATAACAAATCGCATTTAGTTCACTCAATTTCATTATATTTTGAAAAACCTTAGCATACAGAAAGTTTTCCTAAAATAGTTGGATGTATTCATCACTTACTGTAATTATTTAAAGAACAATGTGAAGTTCTAATACGAATTGAGGAGTGATGAGATGAAAATATGGAGCCGAAAAAAGGGAAGAAAAGTTGGCTTGGTCCCGGCGCAATTACTACTGATTTAACCATTAAAGAAATAAGGAAGCGTGTAGAGGCTGCAATTAAAGATGTACCTCACGCTGTCGGAATGAATCATCATATGGGATCAAAAGCAACAGAGGATGAAAGAGTAATGAAAATGTTCTAGAGGTATGCAAGGAGAACGGGCTTTTTTACCTCGATAGCAAGACGAGGCGAAAAAGTGTCGTCGGTAAACTGGCCAACGAAATGGGTGTCCCTTATTTGGAAAACGATCACTTTTTTGATCTTTTATACACAACCCAACATATTACTGAACAAGCAAAAAAACTGGAGGGGAAATTAACGGAATATGAACAGCTAGTTGCCATTGGTCATGTGGGGGTTTCAGGATCAATGATGGTTAATATTTTATAAGAATATATTCCCATATACGAAAAAAGGGCGAACATTGTTTCATTGTCAGAATTAATTCCAGAAAATAAATTGATTAAATAGAGGACCGACTTAATAAGAGTAGGTTTACTGACGCTTAATTCCTTTGCCATCTGCTAATAAGGTACTTTTTCGCTCACGGTGTTGCTTTGAAAGTTTGATTAAAAACACCTTATAAACCCGTATTTTACGATAAATAAGAAGAATTCATTTTGAAAAAAAGATTGATCAAACCCAAATTCATCTCGAACATCTTGTCCCATTAAGCAGAAATAATACCATATTCATTTATTATATCTTCATTCAGAATTCCCTTAACTTTATTCCATTTGCTGTTTCCCATAATTTCTTCTTTTAAACATCTTTGTTAACATAGTAGGCAGGAGGAAGGTAAATGAGATTTATTTATAAACAACTGATTAATTATGGAGTAGATCCATTATTGGCTGAGTATCTTTCAGTAGCTCTTATGATTACTTTTATCGTGCTCATTTGTATAATTGCAAATTTTATAACGAAAAAGATTGTCATTCGGTTAATTACACATATTGTGAACAATAATAAGTTTGAATGGGATAATATTCTTTTAGAAAGGAAAGTTTTCCACAAGTTATCTCACATCGTTCCGGCGATTATTATTCATTATTTTGCCCAAGCTTTTCCAACCTATCAAGAACTCATTGAAAAAGGGGCAATTACGTATATAATTCTTGTCGGATTAAGCGTACTAAGTAGTTTATTGAACGCTATTCATGACATATATCAAAGCTTTGAAGTTTCAAAAGTGAGGCCGATTAAAGGATATATTCAAGTAGTTAAAATTATTGTCTTTGTCCTAGGGATTATTTTGGTCATAGCGAACTTAATCGGTGAAAGTCCACTCATTATCCTAAGTGGGCTAGGTGCGCTTTCTGCTGTATTGCTGCTGGTTTTTAAAGATTCATTATTAGGTCTTGTTGCAGGGATTCAGTTAACTTCGAATGATATGGTGCGTGTAGGTGATTGGATTGAAATGCCGAAATACGGAGCCGATGGTGATGTTATTGATCTTTCACTAAACACAGTAAAAGTACAAAATTTTGATAAAACCATTACAACCATTCCAAGTTATGCTTTAATTTCTGACTCTTTTAAAAACTGGAGAGGCATGCAAGCAACTGGTGGTAGACGGATCAAGCGCTCATTATTTATTGATACAACCAGCATTTCGTTTTGTTCGAAGGATATGATTGAGAAGTTTCGGAACATCCATTATCTCACGGATTATATTGATACAAAACAACGTGAAATTGCAGAGTATAATATCAAAAACCGCATAAATATAAGCAATCACGTAAATGGTAGGTCGCTTACAAATATTGGTGTATTTCGGGCGTATATTAGTAATTATATAAAAAACCATCCGGGAATCCATAAAGAAATGACGACAATGGTAAGGCAATTAGCGCCGAGTGAAAATGGGTTGCCAATTGAAATATACGCTTTTTCAAATGATGTGAATTGGGCGGTTTATGAGTCTATTCAATCTGACATTTTCGACCACCTCTTGGCAGTAGCACCAGAGTTTGGCCTTCGAATATTCCAAAATCCAACAGGAAATGATCTGAAATTAATTAATCCAACACAAAAATAAAGGCGATTCATAATAAGATGACAGCTTGAATAAAATCTAGGTGCTGTCCTAGAAGTCTAAGTGACTTTAGGATAGCACCTTTTTTAACATATTCTTTACCTTAGATACACTCCAAAAAGCAATTGTTACTGTTATAGCGTAAGTACTATATTTTATTATGTTTGCCATTTCTAAACCACCTGTTGAGTAAGTGTTTGGCGTGTAAATTAATGTTAAAATCACTCCTTGAATTAAATCGGCTATTCCAACTGATATGAACGCAATGATAAATAGTCCAATTATACTTTTCATTTTTCTACCTCCCTATTACCTTACTTACGGAAAATAAAAGTAAAAAGATTCAAATTGAACTCTAAACCATTTTATAAAGAGTCTTGTTGCACAAAATGGCCCTTTTCTTGAATAAAATTACAATTCCCACTGCAGAATCGTGCCGATTGTGAAGATTGCTATTCAACTAAATTCCCCGTTAATACTAAAATGAAAAAAAGCACAATTCTTGTTACAGAATTGTGCCCGATTCTAGAATAAGTAGAGTTGTTCTCTCCAAAGAAGAGCGTTAGTCCTCTTCGTTCGTTTATGCCCTCGAAAGTTCAATTACTAACGCTATACAGCTGTATTACTGATAATTTTCAGAAAACCGTTCTTATTGGCAGTATCTATTAACTGATTAATAGATTGAAATGCGTGATCAGTAAATACATACCATTGATTTTCAGTAGCGTCGTAAATTAAAACCTCTTGGTATCCTGCCAAAGTTTCAGCTGGGAAGGATTTAATTAAAGAATAAATATCAAAGCGTTTAACGCTATTGCCTTCTTGATTCAGAAAATCGTATTGTCCATTTTTATAATAGGCTCCAGGAGTGTCAATATCGTAATGCCACGAATAATTAGCAGGAGCTTCTACCTTACTGCCTCTATTTTTTATAAAAACATCATAAATTTCTTTATTATATACATTACCTTTAATTTGTCGTACTACACCACCCATGGTCATATGGACTTCTTCTTGGATTGCATTTATTTTCACGTTGTCTATGACTAAAGGCTTCGTATCAACCGTTACTGTGGAATTTTTGTAATTGACATTACAGCCAAATGTTTCTGCAAGAAAACGCATCGGAACAAATATACGATTATTCTTTATATATGGTTTTGCATCAAGCAGCTCCGTTTTACCGTTTTTTACTGCCGTATTACTATTTAGTTTTAATCTTACCTTCATATCATTTTTAGTGAGAGTGACTTCGGAATTCGACCAATTGACCTTCGCCGCCAAATTTTCACTGATTACACGCAAAGGCACCATTATTCGATTGTTATTAATCTCAGGATTTACATCCGATGCAATAACTACATCGTCAATCTTGATTTGAATGTTTGCTGCATGAACAGGAAAAGAAGAAAGCATTAAAATCAATGTAAGGAAAATTCCTGAGAAAAATTTTTTCATTATTTAATAGCTCCTTTTTTTAAGGTAAACGTCCCTTGAAAGAATTATTGTTTGTACCTCAAGCCAAGAAATCTCCATTAGTGAACTATATAAATTTCAATAAAGGTTTATGAATTCCCTTCTTAAACTATTCTGCCTATAACTAAAATGTAAACCTTTAACAATAACGGCACTTCTCTAACTAATACATTTTCCATTCTCCTCTCCTTTCTTTCAAACGAGGGCAAATTCCTGGATAATGGCTCATGATTGTTTTTCCCCAATATTTATACTAAAAACTCCCAATATGAATAATAATACAACACCCATTAAAGTCGTTGTTGACCAAGATATTCTTGGATCGAATAGCTGAAACAAAAAAGTAAAGACAGGAACGAAGCACAGTGACATCATCACTAGAAACGTCTCGCAATATTGAATACCTTTCTGCAATAAATACATTGGAAGCAAAACTCCAGCGACTGTTACAATTAAAATCCATAGTATATTTTCAAAAATATAATCAAATAGAATATTATAAGTAAATATAAATGACAAAATTATAATTCCATAAAGTCGGTGTGTCAGAATCATTGAGCTTGTCCACCCCATTCCGCTTAGCCGATTTGAATAATTCGTACATAAAACAGCCCCTAAACCACAAGCCACACTCGCAATTAATCCAAGAATGGCGCTTGAATCTAGATTCGTCTGAACACCTGAAACACCATTAAAGACAGAAATGACTAATAATAAACAAGCCGATAATGTACCGAATGCAATTCCCCACTGCGCTTTAGCAATAACCTCTCTTTGCATCAATGCGAGGAAAATCACAAATAATGGACCTAACCCCATCTCAAGCGAACTAACGATTGCAGGTTCAATAAATTTCAAGGCAAAGTAAAATCCCATAAAAGCTAAAACAGAGGATAAGTTTAACTTTAGCAGTGATTGCCATGAGGACTTCCATCTATAAGTTTCCTTTTGGCTTCTTGCAAAAAAGGAAAAATAACAGGCAGTCAAAAAGAAACTGATTCCTGTAAATAAAAATGGATGCGCATTTTGTACACGGCTTGCGTAAAATACTTGGCTTGCTGCAGTTAATAAAGCAGATAACAATAACGCAGTTACACCTAGCTTATACGTTCTATTTTTGGTGACATTTACTTCAAGCCGCACATTATTCCCCTTTTCTATGATTCTAATTAAACTCACCTTCAATACACTTTAAATTCTTTTAGAGATTTTATTTCACATATTGTCCTTATACATAAAAACTCTTAAGTAACTTTTCTTTAAACAATTCAACACTGATAATCTTTTCCCTTCTTCAACTATATGGTCTTTTTCATAAAGAAAGGCGCTTTCCTTATTCAGAAAAGCGCCATTTAAATATATTAATCTTTCCCTAATTCTCACTGAAAAGTCTCGGATATTTAAAATCCGGGACTTTTATGATGATCCACAATGTTAACCACTTATTTTAAGTATTCTTTGTAAATTGCTTTGTATATATCAATCATTTCCAAGTAATTTTCGATTGATACGTATTCGTCTGTTTGATGAGGCAAATCCGGAACGCCAGGACCATAGATGACAAGGTCGAATTCATTGTCAGCTTTAGTAAAGGCAGCTGCGTCTGTCGTTGGTGAAATGCCAGTTACAGGCAATTCTGTTTTGGAAACAGCTTGGATGGCTTTAATTAGTTCAGAATCTGCTTTAGACTCTACAGGATAAATATCATAATCAACGATCAATTCTAAGTTAAAACCTTCCTTTTTGTTCAATTCATCAACAATATTTTGTAATAATGCTTTAACTTTGCTGTTATCAAATTCAGGAATTGTACGAATATTGCCTTGCAACGTTGTAATAGCTGGAATACTGTTAACTTGGTTCCCGCCGTTGATGATTGTAATGGAATGAGCAGTTTCACCCAATACCTCATTTTTATATTTGTTGGTGATTTCTTGCATTTCTGCATTGGCAAGAGTCACAAATTCATTAATATTTGCAATTGAGTTAATGCCTTCTTTAGGCATTGAACTATGCGCAGATTTGCCACGGGAAACAACTGTATAGTTCATTGACCCTTTGTGGGTATAAATCAATGCCTGACCAGTTGGTTCACCAATAATCAAACCATCGAGGTCGTCTGCATAACCTTCTTTAGTTAATTGTTCAGAACCTAATTCTCCGACCTCTTCACCAACAGTTCCCATGAATTTCAAGGTACCATTGATGTCCACGTTCTCTTCTTTAGTTTCAATCATAGCGATTGCCAAAGCCACCAGACCAGCTTTCATATCCGTTGAACCTCGGCCGTATAATTTATCGCCATCGATTTCAGCTGAGAATGGCGGGAATTTCCACTCACTTTCGTCGCCAGCTGCTACTACATCTTCGTGTCCACTGATGCCTAAAACTTTACCGTCACCTTTTTTGTATAGGGCTACTAGGCTTTCACGGCCTTCGCAATATTTTACTTTTTTAGATTCAATGCCATATTGTTGGAATAGATTGGATAAATAATCAGCTACTTCTGATTCACGATCATTTACCGATTTTATTTTTATTACATCTTGCAAAACTTTTATGCGTTCCTCTCTATTCAACGTTTTCGTCCCCTTTCCGTATAACTGGTTTACATATGAAATTGTCTACCTTTTATACATACCCCTACAATGAAAAAAGCAATCAGAAACTGAAAAACGCAAAAAAAGAAGCTATCTCAATTTCATTGAGACAGCTCCTAAAACTATAGGTTCCTGTTATGCTTTTGGAGGTGTTCCTTCAGCATTTGATACAACAACATCAATTTGGATTAAAGCATCTTCAGGTAAAGCAGATACGCCAACTACTCTTCGTGCAGGTACACCACCTGGGAAGAATGTGTTGTAAGCTTCGTCTACAGCATCAATATCCTCAATATTTTTAAGGAAGATATTTACTTTAACCACATCGTCCATCACGTGATCGATACTTTCGACAATAGCCTTAGCATTTTTCAAGCACTGCTCAGCTTGCTCTTTTACACCACCAGCTACCAATTTACCCGTTTTCGGATCTAAAGGTAATTGAGCTGAAAGATGATTGTAATGAGAGAACGCTACAGTTTGCGTAGAAAGTGAGCTCTTTGGTGCGTTATCAGTGTTGTTTGCCCAAATAACGATGCCATGTCTGTCTTCAACCTCTTGTGGAGGCGTACCATCTCCGTGTGACACCACTGCTTCAATTTGCACCAAAGCATCCATCGGTAAAGCTGAAGCTGCAACAGTTGTTCGTGCAGGAACATAAGCTACGGCTCTGGCGATAGCTGAGTCTGGGAAAAATGTTGAATAAACTTCGTTTACCGCTTCAGTATCCGAAAGGTCTTTAAGGAAGATTGTAATTTTAACAATATCGTCAAAAGGAACGTCGATACTTTCTAAAATTGCCTTAATGTTTTTCAAGCTCTGTGCAGCCTGTTCTTTGACACCTCCAGCAACCAATCTGCCTGTTTTTGGATCGATCGGCAATTGAGCTGAAAGGTAATTGTAGTGGGAGAAAGCCACGGTTTGTGTAGATAGAGGGCTTGTAGGTGCATTCGCCGTATTATTTGTAAGCTTAATTAGGTCGCCTGCTTGTGGTGCGTTTGGAATTGTACCTTCACCGTGTGAAAGAAGTGCTTCAATTTGCACCATAGCATCCATTGGCAAAGCTGCAACTGCAACTGTTGTTCGTGCAGGAACATAGGTTGGGAAGAATGTTTTATAAACTTCGTCTACAGCGTCAACATCTTTGATATCCTTAACGAAAACCGTAATTCTAACGATATCGCTCATAACATGATCGATGCTGTCTACAATTGCCTTAATATTATTAAAGCACTGTTCAGCTTGCTCTTTTATTCCACCAGCTACTAATTCACCTGTTTTTGGATCTACAGGCAATTGAGCTGAAAGATTATTGTAATGAGAGAAAGCTACAGATTGTGAATATAAACCGTTGCCGTTTGGAGCATTTTCCGTATTTCTTGCTGATACTGCGTTATAGTTACTCATGATGTATTCCCCTTTTAAATCAATTTTTGATTCAATTTTCAACTCAAGTATGTACCGAAAAAACAAATCTTAACCAAGTTTTCTGATTGCGAAGACGAAAACGGATGCACGGAAAAAATCGTATTCTTACAAAACCGCCCGGAGTGCACCGAATGGCTGGCTGTTCCCACTATCCATACACCCCATTTCGATGAAGTCAATCATATGGTCATTGAAAACTGCTTTAAACTCAACTGATGCGTTTCTTCATGCAATTAAAAAAACAGCTCTCACTAGACATAGTCTTCGTATTTGAGCAAGTGTCAATTATAGCAGTATTGCTGCGTGTTGACTACTAATAGAATTCCGTGGGATGTATTTAATAGGTATATCAAAAATTTTAATCAACACGTCACATAAAAAACAGTGCCAACTTCCCTTAGAAATCGGCACTTCGTTTATTCGCTATATGGTTAGCGTGACGCTTTTGGAGGTTGACACACGTCACACTTACGTTGGTTATTATTTTTGAATTTCGTAAATGTTTTTTCAAAGTTGCTGCCACATGCACATTTAAATAGCAGCTTTTGAGAAAAACCATGATATTCCGTCGTTAGCAACTTACTTTCCGAATTGTTCTCAACAAATTCTTTAATTTTGCCAATTGTCCATCGTTTATTCATTCTCTTATACCTCCATATTTTGTCGGTCAGCGGAGGCTTTTCTTGGCATCCGTTCAATTAAAAACCAGTCATTATTATAATAAGTTCCTCATTATAGCATAAGCTTGTACACATTAAAATAAATAATAGTATATTATCAAACCAAACTACCAATTAGTTTAAGCACATTTAAAATTAAATGGTGCAGAACAAAGCCTGATTCGAACTTGCCCATTTACATTGGTTGCCTTGCTTTTCCATTCTCTGCTGCCCTATTCCTTTTTTCTTCGTAATTGGCCGATAACCTTGAATTTTTTATTTGGATAAAAGCCTCAAGACTTCTTCCTTTGTTTTCACATCTTTCATATCTGTCATTGCGAAATAAATGGAATTGCTTTCTACCGGTTCACGGTTGTCTTCTACCATTACATGCGTAATACTGGCGCCGCTTTCTTTAATCAACTGTTGCAATTCAAAGAAACGTTCCAATTTTTCTTCTTTAAGCGAAGCCGGATCGATCGGCGTGGAAGAATATAATTTTAGAGTACGTTTTTTGGAACCTAAATAACTTACTTTAAATTCTTCATCATAACTTTCAAATCCCAGTTGTTCAATCGCAGGAATCACTTTCTCTAATTTATGTAAAGCTTTGTCGGCCTTCAATGCTTCAGGATAATCATCAGTAATCGTATCAGTTGAAGGATTTAGTGTTGCTTTGAATAGTAGATCCGGATGTTTTTTCGGAAATACCACAAACGTAGGATGAGCAGCAATACCGTTTTCAATTACCTGTTCTACGCCAATTTTAAATCCATATTTCTCCTTTATATACTTTTCAACTTTTTGTGCATCCGTACTGTCAGCAAAGTACAGGGCAATGCCTGCAACTAAGGAAAAAAGAATTATTATTAGAATAGGTTCCAAGTTTTTCTTCACTTGTTTCACTCCAACTTTTGAAATTAATGTTACTTGATTGCAGCAAAATTAAGATATGAATTTTTACTCCTACTTCACAACTTTTCCTCTCTCGATTCTGCCATCCTAATCTCTTTAAAGGTTATTCCACCATCTGGTCCATTAATGAAAAAAGTGCTGATCCATATTACAGAATTGCGCCCGATTGCAGACTATATAACCCTCAAGTTTGTTGAAGAATGTAAACACATTATAGAAAATACAAGTCATATCATTTACTTAACTTTAATTCAAATTCTTCTACCTAATCGTTCCATTCAATCTTAAATGGTATTAGCGCTAAAAGTGAGAACAATGGGAAAATCAAATATACAGACATTAAATCAACAATAGTTAAGAACCAAGCATCAATACAACCTATCAACATTAACCCTATAATATTAAACAAAATAATCGATACGATTTTATTTTTAATCTTTTTAGAAATATAAATATTAATAGGAGCTGCCAAAACAATAGTAAAAAAATAAATTGCTAGATAGAGCATTACAAAAAGCATTAGATTCTCAAACATCGAAAGAGGCATTAAGTCCGATTCCGCCTCTCTCTCGATCAATAGAATACTTAACGTGGTAACTAATGCCACAATTATTGGTAATAGAAGCATTCTTGCTATATAATTTTTTCTCATTTGACTTTCCTCTTTAAATTATTAAAATCCAGTTCTTAAGATGACCGTTCTCTCTATTAAAGAATTGCAAATCAATTGTGGTAGATAGTCAATTAACTTATTAATCTTGCTGCTTAGATTTTAATTCAGCCCGTAATTTTTTTATTTCTTCCGTTTGTTCAAGAATATTATTGTTCAATCTTCTTATTAAATCATATATAGCAATTTACTTCTTAGAAAAATAAAAAATGCCGGTTTATCGATATTAAAACCATAAATATATCTTAACATTAATATTCAATTATTAAATGGCCCTTTTTATGATAGGAATGCTGATCCTATTACAGAATCGCGCCCGATTGTTTAAGCATTGAACATATTGAACAAATATGGTTCATGTTGAATTTACGATAATAAATTAAAGCCCCGAATTCTTGACAAGGAATTCGAGGCTAGTACAATTTACTTCTATAATTGGTTTTTATTATCGAATGTCGCAGTTGTTTGCATCACCATTACGGTTGCGTTTGAAATTAGCTTCGTTAATACGCTCTTCAAGTTCACTTGCAGCTCCGTTACGGTTGAAGTCAGCTTCTGCTGCAAATTCTTCACGATTATTTACATATTGGTTGCGATTGCGGTTAACGCTTGCTTCATTCGCAAACTCTTCTCGGTTGTTACGATTGTTAGCCATCTTTATTCTCACCTCCACCACAGATAGTTTGCGAAGAAAATTCCTTTATATTCTTCTAAGGCAAAATATAAAAAAACTGCCCATTCCAAATACAAAGGCAGTTTTTTGTAGTTATTAAGTTAACACTAAGGATGACGCTCACCTTATTTCAAATTGCGCCCTAGGCAAATTTATTCGATGATAACGCAGCAAGTGGAATCGGACTTCAACCGATTCACCTATTGCTAAATAAATATAAATAATCGGTAATCGGCACCTAAAAATAGCACCTTTCAAACTGCTTGAAAGGTGCTTTTCTCATTTCAATTTCGTACTTTGAGAATGTATTAATTCATTTTTAAAATAGGTTTAATAACTGAACCATTCTCTGATTCTTCAAAGGCCTTATTTATTTGTTCAAAATCATAAAATTTTACCATTCGATCAAATGGAAATTGCCCCTTTTTATAGTAAGAAATCAATTCTGGAATAAATTTTTGTGGAATTGCATCACCTTGACTTGTTCCTACAATACTGCCGCCTTTTAGTGCCAAGATTTCCAAAGGTATATTAAGGCTATAATCCGTCACGACAGTAGCCAGTTTTCCGAAAGTATCCAGCGATAGGATTGCTTGTTCAACTACCATATCTACTCCAGTCGTATCAAGTACATGCTGAACGCCTTTACCAGTAATTTCGTTGATTTTTTCCGCAACATTTACATTGCGACTATTAATAGTAGCTGTCGCACCCAACTCTTCCGCAAGTTCCAAGCGATTATCATGGAGATCGATTGCGATAATATTTTCGCACCCTGCAATTTTAGCAGCCATAATTGCACTTAATCCAACAGCCCCGACTCCAAATACCGCAATAGAACTACCTGCTTCAGGTTTTAGCACATTTAAAACAGTACTAGCTCCTGTTTGCAAGCCACAACCTAGTGGAGCCGCCAATGCTAAGTCCATATCCTTATCAATTTTCACAATATTCCTTTCGTTAACGAGTGAGTATGTTGCAAATGAAGATTGTCCAAAGAATCTGGATACCAATTGATTGGTATCTTGATCTATATGACTATTTAAATTAAGGTCAGCATAATATCTGCAATGTGCAGGGTGATTAGCTAAACAATTATCACATTTTCCGCAACTTGCAAATGAGACAACCACATGGTCTCCTTTTTGAAGTTCAGTCACTTCAGATCCTATCTCTTCAACAATTCCAGCGCCTTCATGACCCAGAACTGCGGGTGGATTGACCATACCTGTGTCTCTCCCTGAAACATCAGTATGGCAAATCCCGGATGCTGTTACTTTTATTAAAACATCTTTTGATCCAAGTTCAGGCAATTCAACGTCAGTGATTTCAAAAGGTTGTCCCGTTTTAGGTGTGACTGCAGCTTTTATTTTCATAATTATATTCTCTCCTTATGTAAAGTTTGTATTTGCTTTCTAATGGCAATTCACTCGTGGGAATGTCGCAGATAGCCTATCTTGGTTCCTCTTTCTGCAGCACCATGAATAGACCTTCACTTTAAATTTGATTCCCCACCCGTATAAAAATAAACTTCATTTCAAATAAGGTTAGATTAATAAAAGCAACAATCGTCAGTTTTTTTACGGAAGAAACCCACTCACTTCCAATCCGTTCCAATCGTACAGAAATGAGTCCTTTTCTGAGCATACGAACGTATTTCTCCGAAGAAGGCAATTAGTGTGCGGAAGGGCGGCAAGCTCTTGGCCTTCATAAAAACAAACGCTGATCCTTATTGCTGAATCGCGCCCCTTAATGGAATAACTGCACTATTAGTAGGCGATACCTACACGTGTTTTTATATAATCGCTGCTTTTTATTTGGCTAAATGCAAATTCTGCTGTATCCGGGACTGAAATTTTACTACCGCCCTCCGGTAAAAAATTAGGTTCTATTCGATATTTACCTAACCTTTCTCCATCCGGCAAATATGTAGGACAGACAATGGTCCATTCTAGGTTCGATTGTTGAAGCATATCGTACACTTTATTATGTTCTTGGGCAGCGCGGACTGACTTTTGTTTTGATTCACTTGACTGGTAACGCAGTAATTTGGGGCTAATTCTACTTTGAAGGATTCCGGCAGTTCCAATAGTGATAATTCGTTTTATACCTTCTTTTTCCATAGCTTCGATAATAAATGGCATACTTTCCGATAAAGTGGTTCCCCCATCAGTATTGAGTGCACTAATAATCACATCAATTCCATAGATCGCACGTATGATATCATCTTTATTTAATACATTGCCTCGAAAAAGAGTCAAATTTTCATGGTTTATTTGAATCTTCTCTGGAGTGCGAACTAGTACAGTAACATGCTGTTTGTCTTCAAGGGCATAATTAACTAATTGACTTCCAACTCGTCCAGTTCCACCTAAAATTAATATATTCACTCTAAAAAGAACCTCCCTCTATGAATTCAATCATTACACTAAACCATTAAAACAATTTATATTTTTTAATTACGTTGGATGACTTAAAGTATATTATATATTTTCACAAACTCTTAAAATTTAGGATGAGATAATTTTCTTTGGAGAAGATGCTCCACAATCTCCCTCTTTTCATGAAGAAAGTACGCTTTCCTAATTTCAGAAAAGCGCCCTTTTATGGAATAACTAAATTTGTTCTCATTAATAAAACCAATTATTTCATCAAATTACCGGTACTTCGAGATTAAGAAAAAGGCGACAACTATTATTTAGCTGTCGCCCTTTTTATCATCATTCTGATTTTTGACTTTAAATGTTTATATCATCTGCTATCGTTGGTTCCACAATATCCTTTCTTCGATAAACATTTAAAATGAACCCTAAAACAGCAGCATAAAAAAGGATTGCACTTCCTCCATAACTAATAAATGGCAGGGAAACTTCCATGATGGGCACGATTCCAAAGGCCATCAATATATTCCAAGTAGTAGGAACGGCAAATAATACAGAACCACCGATTACGATTAATCTCCCATAAAGATCTTTTGTTTTAAATGCATTTTTTGAGATTCTTAAAATAAAAATCAGCAGAACCAAGCAAAGACCGATTCCGAATGTCCAACCAAGAGAATAGACGAGGAAGGGGAAAGCAAAATCTGTATGTGATTCTGGCAACAATTGAAATTTCAAATCATTATTAAGCCCGTTACCGAACCATCCCGCTTCTGCAAGTACATTCCTAACGACCATATACATATATCCGGCTCCATTTGGATCGGCATTTGGGTTTATAAAAGTAGATAATCTAGTAAGAAAATAACTTTGGTGTGAGGTCGTAGTAATAATGATAATGATGAAGATGATACCAGCCACTAGATTTGATACGACTAGGTTGATAGCTAATTTCTTATGAACACGTGCAAATGTAAACATTCCTAGTAAACAGAAAAAGTAAATGACCCCAACCATAAAGTTTGGCACTATCATGTAGAGCAATATGGGAATCCAAAATAAAACAAGAAGAAATCCTTGTTTTTTCCAACTGCGAAACTCATTTATTTTGTTAAAAATACCGGCCCAAGCCAGGAAAAAGAAAAATAAACTCAATATAGTGCCATCGACCGTTAGGCCTGGAAGTGAAATCCATCTTTTTGCTCCGTTGACCGTATATCCAAATAAATAGAGATATACGTGAATGAACAAGCCGATAGCATAAAAGTGCATCCACCAATTCTTTGATTTTTGATAATTAAAGGAAAGAAACCCAATAATCACAAGAGCAGCTAAGGAGTACCAGATAGCTTGTCTCCCCATAATATGGGTGATTGATGATGAAATCCCAGGAATTCCACCAACTAACGGGAGAAAACTGATACTAGCAAAAATAACAAATAAAACAATTAGAATCCAATCCATTTTTGGCTTATGAAGGTGATTTAATTTCTCTCCAATAATAAATGGATTTCCCATTTCTTGAATGGCCTTTTCTTCTGAATCTTCTTCAGAAAATCCTCTTTTTTTGTAAGATTGACTTAACTCTTGCAGATGATGAGTAAGCTCTTTTTTTATCCTGTTGTGGGCCTCCGTAGATTTGACTTTGGAAGTGACTTTGCTTAAAAATTCTTCAAATTTGGGAGAACTCATAAAGATGCCTCCGTTATGAAGGGATTAAGGGATAGTCCTTGTTTAGTGGTATCTTGTTTATAAGTAGCTAAGTATTTTTTACCTTTGGAGTTTAAAGAATAATATTTCTTGTTATTTATCCAATTTGAAGTAAGCATTTCTCTATTTTCTAATAGATGTAGCAGTGTATAAAGCTGCCCTTCATTTTTTTGGAAAGCACGTTCATTTTTTTGAAAAAGTTGGACAGAAATATTGTAGCCATCCTTTGATTCGTGCTGAACAGATTCTAATATAGCTATAATGGTTTCTGTATGAAATTGTGATTGCTGATTCGTACGAATGGCTTCACGCACGGCATTTTTTCTTTCATTAGAAAAAGAAAAATCCTTGAATATTGATTTTTCCATCGAACTCTTCAGGTTCTTAAATGGATCATTCATCTCCTAAACCTCCTCTATCATCTTGTCTTTTAATAATTCCTTCGCACGCTTTAATCTCGTTTTTAATGTATTTATATTTACTGAAGTAATCTTGCTTATCTCTTTTAAAGACAGTTCTTCATAATAATGTAGAAATACGACTTCTCTGTACTTTAGAGGCAAATTCATGACGGCATTCGTTAAGCTATTTTCTTCACTATGCTTGATAACCTCCTCTTCCACCTGTTTTGACTTAGAAGGAATATGGTCAAATACTTTATTGCTAAGCGTTATTTTGCGATAATGCCAGCTTCTTAAATAGTCCTTGCAGTGATTACTCGCAATGCGATATAGCCAAGTTTTTATTGTTGACTGCTGATTAAATTGATTTAATTTTTCATAACACTTTATAAATATCTCTTGTGCTAAATCTTCTGCTATGGTTCGGTTTTTTACATATGTATATACAAGATGCAGGATATCATCGCTGTATTCACGCATTAATTGATCAATAATCTGCTCATGCTCATCCAGCATCATTTCATCTGTCACCGCCAATTGGTTTAGTTCATTCATCTAGTTGTCACCCCCTCATATATCTTAGACGAAGCTACCCTTCATTCAGTTTGAAAAAATATAATTTTTTTATGACCGTCTGTATTCTAGAGTATAAGTGGAAAAAGGAACAACCTCTTATCAGATTGTTCCAAAATGTTGTAGGTGGTAGGTTAGGTTGCTTTTAAGACTACTTATTCGACTAATGATCCCTTATTTCTCAGAAGGAACTGTAATTGCAACAGTTCTAATCAGAATTGCATATTGTTGTAAATCTGCATTTACCGTTACCAATTAGTTTAAGTGTAGACCTCCACAATATCTACTTTGCAAAATAATTGTTATTAAACAATATGGCCCTTTAGCTGAAGAAGGCACAATTCCTTTTCAAGAATTGCGCCCGAGTGTTGATTACAAAGATTCAAAATAATAAAGTGTTCCTGTTATAACCCCTTCATTCTCCTTCAACGATTTTTGCAAATTCATCAAGAGTTGTTGAATAATTGATATAAATCCGTGGCAAAAGATAGAGTTCGTCTTTTTTGCCCTTCTCAGAAAATAGTTCAGGTGTTGTCGTAAGTCCAAACAAATAGTATTTCTTCGTTTCTGCTACCACCTTATTATTGAAATTTCCGTAGGGGTACGCAAGAACATTCACTGGTTTGCCCGTTATTTTTTGAATTTTATCTTTGGATTCTTTCAGTTCGTATTCATAATTGTTTATTTTCGTCAAATAAGGATGTGTAGCAGTATGAGATTGAATTGAGATGATTCCCGAATCAGCCATCATTTTTAAATCCGATTTCGATAATCGGTTGGAGCGACCGATAAAGTCAGCAATAACAAAAATGGTACCACTTGGTTTAAAACGGTCGGTTTTCAGTTTTTGAAAGATATCAAATGCATTGAGATTGTTTTTGTACCCATCATCAAAGGTAATGAAAATGGGTTTGTTTACTTTATCAATGTCTTGCCATCGATCAAAAGTTAATAATGTGAAGCCATGGTCTTTTAGATAAATCATTTGTTTCTCGAAATTTTTCGGTGTTACATATAACTCCTTAGCACCATGACCTTTAAATTCGTCAATTGAATGATATATTAAAATAGGTACTTTACGTTGAGCAGAAACTTGTGATGGAAGAATTAATATAAGAAGACAAAGGAAAAACATTGCAACCTTTTTCATAAAACTCCTCGCTTTATATCTTTTTTTATTATTCTTTATTATCCCTCAAAAGCATGGGGCTATTCTGACTTCTCCCATAATACATTCCATCTACCATTGATCAAGTGTGACTTTAATAATCCTGCTCTTAAGTTTAATTCCTTCGACTAATCTCCAAAAATATACTAGCATTACCATAAGTATTTTATTTTTCTTGATATTTTTCCTCTATTAAATGGCTCTTAATTGAAAACAAGCGCTAATCCGTATTACAGAATCGCGCCCGATTGTTGAGGATTGTTATTGAACTAAAGCCTCCGTTACTTTAAGTACATCTTTTCACAATATCCTAAATTAAATTTTTTAAACTTACAGGAATTGGGTTAATCCGCTATATTTACCCTTTCGCCAAGAAAGGGCGCCACTTTTATTCTCGATATGCACACGTTAATGGAAGATACTTTAGTCTTCATGTTTCATAGACATGGCAAGTCGCATCACCAGCCTTACAGGAGTTGCTGGGTTTTCCATTTGATTGACATCTCCAATAAAAAACATATCCTTTTCGGGATAGTAAAATGCTAAGGAACCTGTCGAACCAGAATGACCAATTAACTCACCTTTTCCCATAAAAAGAGTTGCAAGACCATTTAGTGGAACTCTCATATATCCAGCACCGTAATGAATTGGAAGCATAGAAGCCTGCAACCTGTTATTTACTTTTAGTTCATGAAAAACAGTATTATTAAATAACTTTCCTTTAAAGAAAGACTTGATAAATACCATTAATTCACGAGCCGTAGAAACACAACCGCCACTTGCGCGAATGCTCCTAAGTAATTTGGGACGGTATAAGGCAGTGTTCTTATAATAAACATACGGGATAAAATCATCCTCATCTTTTGGGAGATAAGTATTTTTGAGTTCTAAAGGATCAAAAATTAATTGTCTATACACATCATCCAATGTTGAATTAGTAACCATTTCAATTATTTTTCCGAGGATTTCAAAGTTTATATTTGCGTAATGAGCTCTTTTTCCCATATCTGGTGCAAAGTGTGGTTTTATTTCCTTCGTCTTTATTATGGTTTCATTAAAATCAATTTGCACATCCATATAAATAGCACGTTTTCTCGACTTATTGCTACCCTCCTCAATCACATCCCTCAATCCACTTGTATGAAACAATAAGTTCGAGAGTGTAATTCTATTAGAATACTCTCGACCTTTGTATACGTGAAGGTTCCTTAATGTGTCTTTTTTTAAATATTTTGTTATTTCATCATCCAGTGACAGTTTTCCCTGGTCTCTCAAAATAAAAATACAAGTGGTTGTGAACAGCTTTGTGATACTTGCAATAAAGAATGGCGTATCTACATTCTTACCCCCGTACCCAAAACTGTATGAAACATCTCCATTGGAGTTTTCTACAAGAAGAACAGATTCATGTATTTGCTTTTTCTTTGTAACGTTTCCGAAAATTTTTTGGAATTTTTGTTTTTGAATTTCCAAATGGCTAACCTCCCCCAATGTTAATGTTATTCATTACGATTTTGACTGATACCATTGTTCCATTAAATGGCCCTTTAATGAAAAAAGCACTTTCCTTATTTAAGGAAAGCGCCCTTTAATTTAATAAATCTAAAACCACTTCTGTAATCCTTTGCCTTAATACTAATTGAGCTTTTCTAGCTGTTATATTTAAGTCTTCAATATCTTCTGTTTGCTCTTCCCAAGATAATTTGGTTTCATTTTCTAATTTAACCACTTCATCCTCTATCCAATTTCGATAATCCTTATAAATTTTTTCAGCTTTTAATTCGCTTCTGAATAGATTAGGTACCTGATAATGTAAACTGGCAAGCTGTTTTTGGAATTCTATTTCTCCTTGTTCATTTATCATTTTATTAAATTCAAAAAGTAGTTCTTCTATTAGTTTTTTAGGAAACTTTTCATGTTTCATTTTTTGTTCTAAGTTAGATACAGTAATTTCATCTAAATTATTATTCTTAATACTTAAAAAATCATTAAAGAATTTATTAAGCTTGCTCACAAAAAACACCTCCCCTAATAACTACGATTATATCAGTTGGAAGCTATTATAGAATCATAATTACACATTAAAGTTATTCAACAATCTGGCCCGATTGCTGAATAAGGATTGTGCCGTAACTGTTGAGTTTTGAATACTTATAGAAAATTAAAAAGAGGCTGGGACATAACTAGCTTCAAATATTGAGAAAGGTGAATTGAGCGTCCTCAATTTCACCTTTCTCTGTTTTTTGCTATTAATTCTTATGAAGCAGATTTAAACAAGTGCATACTTTCATTCGCTCGACAAGGTCCACCACGTGTTGCTCGGTAAAGACGACACCGACTTTTTCCAACGCGTCTACCGTTTGGAAGACGATTCTCAATCACCAGGTATTCGGATTCTTCTATGTTTACAAACTACGCGACAAGCGGTCCATTTTTTCGCTTTCGAATCAGTTCGGCGCTAGTGAAGACTTTAGGTTAAAATCAAAGTATTCTTGTGCGTTATTATAAGAAATATCCTGAACGATTTGACCTAACCAGGCTAAATCATTTGGGTATTCTCCATTTTCAACCCAATTGCCGACAATATTGCACAATATTCTTCTAAAGTATTCATGGCGGCTATAAGATAAAAAGCTCCGTGAATCCGTCAGCATCCCGATAAATCTGGATAATAATCCGAGATTCCCAAGTACCTTCATTTGCGCCTCCATACCGTCGATGTGATCATTAAACCACCAGGCGGATCCGAACTGTACTTTCGATGGGATACCTCCTTCTTGGAAATTACCGGCCATCGCAGCCAGTACCTCATTATCTTTTGGATTCAGGCCATACAAGATGGTTTTTGGAAGGTTGTGTTCCCGGTCAAGTTCATCCAGTAATTGTGAAAGAGGTACGGCAATCCCCCCATCGCGGAAAGAGTCTGCACCCACATTTGCTCCAATTGCACGGAACAAGCGCGAATTCGCATTTCTCAATGCCCCAATATGATATTGCATTACCCAGCCCTTCTTGTGATAGGCTTTACCGAGATTTACAAGGAGCTGTGTTAAAAATTGATTGTTTTCCTTTAATGAAATGGGCTCATTGTTCAATGCATTGTGTACAATCGCATCAAGTTCTTGCAATGTAGCTGGTTCATAGACAACTGTCTCGATACTGTGATCAGATAATTTACAGCCGATTTCATTGAAATAATCGATCCGGCTTTCCAACGCACGCATGAGGTTCGAGAAATCTGTAATCTCAATTCCGGTCAGCTGTCCAAGCTTACCTGCATACTCTGCCCATAATTGCGTCTGTTGAATGGCCATGATGGCATCCGGACGAAATGCCGGCAACACGGTAGTCGAAAACTCTTGATCCTCTTGAATCATCTTATGATAACGCAAATCATCAATCGGATCGTCTGTTGTACCTATCAGTACGACGTTTGACTGTTCGATTAAACGTCTTGCCGAAAAGTCGGGGTCTTGAATCTTCGCATTACATGCATCCCAAACCTCTTTGGCAGTCGCCCCTTTCAGGATCGTATCCACCTGGAAGTATCGTCTTAGCTCCATGTGTGTCCAATGGTAGAGCGGGTTTCCCATCAGCTTTTCTACGGTTTCAGCCCATTTGACAAATTTCTCGTAGTCATCTGCTTCCCCCGTAATGTAATATTCGTCTACTCCATTTGCTCTCATCGCGCGCCACTTGTAATGGTCGCCGCCAAGCCACAACTCCGTGATATTTTTATATCTTTTATTTTCATAGATTTCACGCGGGTCCAAGTGGCAATGGTAATCATAAATTGGCATTTTAGCAGCAAAGTCGTGATAGAGCACTTTTGCCGTATCTGTTTGCAACAAAAAATCTTTATCCATAAAGGTCTTCAATTAAATCGTCTCCTCTTTAATCTTCTCTGCTTGAGGATAGCCAACAGGCTGTTGGTCATTCCACAAGTCTTCATACTTATACCCCGTAAGTGTTTCCACAACTTCTTTTGTTTTTGGATCGACATCTTCTTTACTGCCGTTGTCTTTCAAACGGTTGACTTCATCCACAAGAATACCGTGTGTTTCTTTGTTTAATTTAAATGTGAAGGCAGTAATTAGCGCCACAAGAAGCAGTCCAACCACTCCAACGAGCATAATGCCTATAATCGTATGAACTGCGCTGTCAGGCTGCGTCGATGCGTTTTGGACAAATCCACCGCCCTCCAAAATTGCCCCTACCAGGAAAGTAGCAAGCGCAACGGAAGACTTTCTAAAGAAAGTCATTACTGAGGCAAAGATTCCTTCGCGTCTTTGTTTCGTAATCATTTCGTCTATATCCGGAATGAATGGGAATGCATTCCAAGGGACAAACTCCAGCATACTTCTTCCGATTTGATAGAAGAACGAAATAATGACTAATGTCAGGATTAAGTTGCTTGGATTTAAGAAATACACTGCCGCATAACCGAAAACACAAAGAATCATTGTTGAATAAGAAATTTTCGCCAAGTTTGCAGGCCCTATCTTGATTATTACGAATCCATAAATGATGGCCCCAGGAATTCCAATAATACTTAAAGAGAGTAAATTAGCCGCAACTTCCGACGAACTATTCAACGCATAAACACAGTAGAAAACAAATACTGCGTTAAACGCATCTTTCGCTGTCATCGAGCTAATATACATCAATAAATGTTTTCGGAAACTCTTTACTTTGAAGGTAGAGGCATAATCAACCATGGTTTGGGCAATCACCTTTAGTCGATCAGCAAAGCTTATTTTCTCATTCTTTTGATCGGCAAATTGCTGCATTACCTCCGGCGGCACTTCCCGTTCCCAAGTGGTGCGGTAAGAGATATAAACACAAACAGCGAAGATAACCGCGAAGATGGCGCCGTTAATTAAAAATGCCGTAGAACTATCTTGGCCAAGCATACCAAATAATTGACCTGGAATAAAGGTTGCCAAAAATGTACCAAGCCCTGAAATAAACATTCTTGCAGTCGAAAGTTTTGTTCGCTTATTAAAATCAGTTGTCATTTCGGATGGAAGTGTCTCCCACGGAATCAATACCATGGCCGCAATAATTTCAAAAGCCAAGTATGTGAACAGATAATAGTAAAAGCTCATACCGTCTACCCAAAGCAATACATAGACGAGCATCAATGGAGAGCCTATGAGCAAGAAAAATCTCCGTCGCCCATATTTCCGGCCCAATTTGAATTTAAAAAAGTTATCCGAGATGGGTCCTACAAATAAACTGACGACAGCATCCACAATCCTGGCAATCGCAATAATGGAAGCAGCCTGAACCGGCGATAAGCCGGCATAAGTTGTAAAGAAGAATAGCAGCCAAGCTCCAATTATGGTAAACGCTCCACCGCCCATCATGTCGGTCAATCCAAATCCAACACTCGTTCTGAGCGTAATTTCCTTATTTTTTCTAGGCATCAATACGCCCTCCTTTTATTTAGTTTTATAAAATCAAAATGGTATAAAGTGATAGCAGACGACTTTCACGCCAAATTGACTTAAATTTTTCAAGGTTTCTTTAAGTTCTGAATATATTGTTCTCTTGGAGGCAATCCGAGTTTAATATCTTCTAGAAGATTCACACTCTCCATCACTTTGGTATGTAAGCCTTACGCGTTGGCCTGCTTTACCACTTCTTCAATCCTTTCGAGCGGCTAAACCTATTCTGCAGGTACATCTTGCAGCACCCATACGAACCTTTAATCCAACAATTCGGCAATGTTATTTTAGCGAGATCGAGTCATTGCCTACTCCGCACCATCAAAAGGCCATTTGCATATTGTTGGCCTCTACTTATTCAGATGAATAGAAATATTCTGGAAACTCGTGAAGCAGAATTTCCTTTTCAAACAGCATCAATCTCATATGTTCTTCCATAAGCTCGACTGCCCTATTTTTATCTTTTTCAGCAATGGCTTGATATATTTCCTTGTGATGGGCCAGTAACAATGCCCAGTCCAAATCTTTTGTATCGATTAATCGCAACAATCGAAAGCGATTTAAATGACCTGCTATATTCTGAATCATTTTCCATGTCCGTTCTTTTCCACAAGCGATAAATAACTCTTTATGAAAATGCTCATCCAAGTCATGAAATTTATCGATTTGTTTTACCTGTTTATGATTGTTTACATGATGCTCTTGCATTTTTAAGTTGACTTCAAGATTGAAGATAGATTTTTCTGCAACGTGGTCACAACATAGTTCGACAATCTTTGTCTCAATGATCTCCCGCACAAACCGAGCCTCTTCAGCAAGATCCAAATTGATGAGTGAAACAAACGTACCTCTCTGCGGGACAATCGTTAACAATTCTTCCTCGGCTAATTTCAAAAAAGCTTCCCTTATTGGCGTGCGGCTGACATTCAATCGATCAGACATCGCTTTTTCGGAAATTTTGGTTCCAGGAGTTAACTTTAATTTTAAAATTCCTGTTTTTATTTCTTCATAAGCAAATTCTTTTGCGTTTACGATATTGTTTACCATCCATCTTCCTCTTTCTTTTATATACTGCATTCCGTATATCAAAAGGGAATGAAAATCACCCTCCTTTCCATCCTCAGTTGCCATACTAGTATACTAATATGGTAGTTATTAACCCATTATAAAAAAGCAATCCACAATTTGGCAAGCGCTTTCATTTATATTTTTGGAATTTTAAGAATACCAATCCATTCATCCAGCTTCATAAAACATATAACATCCCCTCCTAAATTGATGAAACGGAGACTTCCATTTCCAAGTTGGTCAGATGCACATATAAATAATCATGTGATTGATTTTTACCTTTAGCACAAGGTTCATTAATTCATGATGTGTACATTTGGCAATGCGATTGATTCTAAAAATGCTGTATAAAAACCAAATACACTTATGCCATCCGGAACTGTTACAGGATTGTTGATGGCATTTGCAATAAATTCACTGGCATTAAATTGACCACTCGTTATTTTCCCCTCAATAGCAACAAGGAAACCAAAGCCTAAATAAAGTCTTAATATTGTAAGAATGGAAGCAGCAATATTGTTATTCTTCATTTTGGGAGACTGAGAGTATTCAATCATCCTTATTTATTAATTATTTTGCATATTTTTTTGGAAGAATCGGACATTCGAGATTTTCCATTCACCTTTTTACTCTAAAAAAAAGAGAATCATCGTTAAATGATCCTTTAAATTTTCCAAACAGCATTCCATATTCACATTCGGCGATTTGCCCCATTTCCTTTTCATCGAGTGAAAAATCAAAGATGGACAAGTTTTCAAGTTGACGTCCTTTGCCATTCGCTACCTCGATTTCTTTTAGTATGATTGTATATCCCACTTTTATATTGATTGGCAGCAATTAATTCTAGAAGCCATTAACCTCTTTGCTGATTTCTCTAAATAAACGCGCCCGATTGTTGAACAACATATACCTTTAACCTATATATCTTGAGATAAACGAACCATATCCTTGCACTGAATCCCATTTTCAAAAATTTCTTCTGGATAGTGCCTAACAAAAAAATCCCTATCAACACCAACTATTCTAAAGCCACATTTTTGATAAAGCGCCAGTTGCCCTATGCTAGAATTTCCAGTTCCAATTTCAATTGTTTTGTAGCCTTTTGTCTTAGCTACCCTAATTGCATTCATTACCAACCGTTTGCCTATACCTCTACCATGTAGTTCATCTATGACTGCGACATTCACAAGTTCCACTGTCTCTGGTCTAGTTGGAAGTAACACATAAACTCCAATAATTTGCTGTTCTATTTCAGCTATAAAACATTCACCTCTATTAACATATTCCTCAACAATTTCTCTTGATGGATCAGCCAATAATAGCAATTCCATTGGAAGTTTTTCACCCTTATCAAGTTTCCTAATATCCATTTTAATCTCCTTTATTAACTTCTGATTTCTTTGACTATAAGTATACTTCTTCACAATACCTTTTCGCGTTACTAAAGAATCTGGCCCTTTAATGGAAAAAGCACTTTCCTTATTATTCAAGGAAAGCGCCCGATTGTTGAAGATTTTTATTCAACTAACGATCCTAATTAGCACAATAAGAAAACTCAATCTCTCATTTTATATGAAGTAATTAAATTATAAAGTGTGCTTAAAATCTTTGCTTAAACAAGAACGCTTAAGTTTCTTGGTTTTTATTAAATATTTAATGTCAGATAAGTTATCATAAGACAATTGAATATAGAAGTAATTAATAAATTCGAGTATGGCAAAAATAAATATAAATCCGTTGATTAATAACCCTTTGATTGGCAGATTGGGATAGTGAACAAGTATATCAATAATAAATAAAATTATAGAAGAAATTATTATAACTATGTTAATTGTTTTCATTTTTTTCAATAGTCTAACAGTCTTAATTGGAGTTTTAGATTTCTTTTCGGTAATAAGGCGCTTCCATTTGGAATGCCAATAATAAGTTCCTTGAATGAGAATAAACAACAATAAGCAAAATGAAATCCAAAAAGAAAGTAGTGAATATAATTGCAGATTAGGGTATGTGTAATTAATTAAGCAACTAAGAGGTATGAACAATATTATCGCAAATCTTTCCCCTGTATATAAATACTTAAATCGTTTTTCTAAATTGCTCTTCATAGTAAGCACACCTTTTTAATAAAGTTTCGCCTTCGTATAGATACCTGCCTGTTAATTACATTTCTTCACACCCACTTAATTTTAACATAAATATCCACATCTATATTCTTTAGGAATATGTAGTTTAGCACTATATTTGGATTGATTTTACTCACCGAAGTCAGCTAATTAAAAAAGAGGAGTTTTAGCAACTCCTCTTTAGTCTGAAATTAGGCATCATATGTATCTTAATAGAAACCCAGTTCGTCAGGTTTACATCTCTACTTCCACAATTGGAACCAGCTTCATTCTTCTTGTAATCAAATACTCTTAGCCTGTGTATTGAATCATCTGAGCGATAACCAACGTAACAATCCCAATTCCTGAAAATACAAGGAATACCGGCATATAGAAACGAATCCACTTTTGCCAGGATACTCCAGCAATAACGAGTGCAGCCATAAAGTAACCAGACGTCGGGAATAGTATATGGGCAAAGCCATCCCCGAACTGGAACGCAAGTACAGCTGTCTGTCTTGTTACGCCAATCATGTCTGCAAGCGGACCCATGATCGGCATCGTGACTAAGGCCTGTCCACTTCCGGACGGGATAATAAAGTTAATCGTCAGCTGAACCAGATACATACCTACTGCACCGAGGACGGATGGCATCTCGCCGACCATTGAACCTAGGCTGTGAACGATCGAATCCATAATTTGTCCGTCTTCAAGCACAACTGCGACAGAACGGGCAAGTCCAATAATAATGGCTCCCATAAGCACATCACGAAATCCTTCCGTAAACGCGTTAGAGATCTGGGTAGCGTTCAGTCCAGCAATCAGACCGACAACGATTCCCATAAAGATAAATAGACCTGCCATCTCTACCATGAACCAATTGAGCTGAAGCACCCCATAGACTAATATTCCAAGGAAGATAAATGCAGCAACCGAAGCGTATTTTTGTCTTGTGTTCATGCTTTTCGCTTCAATTTTGTCTTTCTGCTTGTAAAGTTCCCTTTTTTCTTGGTCATCTTCATAAACATAGCTGTTTAATGGATTCTTTTGTACCTTTTTTGCATAGCGCATGATGAAGAAAATCCCCACCGATATACAAACAATAAAAAGCGCTAAACGCAAAGGCAATCCTGAAAACACCGGGACACCTACAATTTTTTGCGACAATCCTACGTTTATTGGGTTTAAAACTCCGGTAGTAAATCCGACAACCGTACCGACAAGAGCAATCGCTGCAGCTACAATGGAATCATACCCTAAGGCAATGATTAAGGGCATAATGACAGGAATATAAACTAGCGATAGCTCAGGGGTTCCGATTAATGTTGCTCCAATTGCAAATACTGTTGTTAAAATCGGGATCAGCAAAATACTATTTTTGGCAAAACGGTTTGCCAGCCTGTCCACAACCACTTCAATGATTCCGGTTGTCTTCAGCACCATAAACATACCGCCGATAATAAACGTGAAAAATACAATTTCTCCGGCATCAATTAGTCCCCGTGGAATAACAGTAAGGAAATCAGCTATACCAATTGGTGTAGATTCCACATGTGAAAATGAGTTCGGATCAATCGCTGTTCTTCCCTCCGGACCTGGCACACGCTCAAACTGACCTGCAGGAATAAAGTAAGTCGAAATGGCAGCCAGTGCACTGAAAATAAATAAGATGACATAAATATGCGGAAGTTGAAACTTCTTCTTTTTGATAATTTCTTCGTTTTCCATTTGAAACCTCCATGAAGTTAATTTCCAAAGACGAATGGATCGTTTGTTTTATCATCAACAACTTTTAGATATTTGACCTGAATTTCACTTTATTTACAGTTGCTGACAACACTTATTATACAAGCTTATCAAGCTTGAGTCGTTAGACCTTATAACCAATAAATATAGTTTCATCTGTTAAGGACACACAATGAAAAATTCCGATTTGTTAACACTGAACAACCAAATGTACAATAATACCATTGCATTATGTGCCAATTCATTTTTTAAAAATAATTTGGGGTATAAAAAAACCGCCCCCTTCAGATTATATTAATTCGAAAGAGTCAGCTTCCCACACTATGTAGTTATTACTTACTTTAATAAATCCGATGTTTTGCCTTCATAATTTCCTTATCCCCTAAACCGTAGGGATATTTTAAGCATTTTAGTTTAAAATACTATCTATTAACATGAATACCTAGTTTTCTTATTGATTCAATATTATTCCTGAAAATGGACCGCTTACTGAAAAAGACACAATTCCTCTTCCAGAATTGCGCCCGATTTTTAAAGATAGTTATCCATTCAACTAAAGTCCACGTTAACTCACAAATAGATTGTTCACTATCTGTCCCTAAGTAAGATTAGTTCTAATTAAAAATTCGAAGGTTTTATAGTCCCCGTTAATGTAGAAAATTAAAATTAATTCTTTACACACTCGAAATACGTCATTTCTAAACCTGTTTTTTGAATAATAGGATATCCACCAATGTTAAAACAACTATTGGCTGCTTTTGTTACTTCTGTATAACTAAGATAAAATTGAGAAGCAATTAAAATTGCAAACACCATTAATGACAATAATCCGAATATTACTACCCCTTGTACGGGAGTAATTTTCTTTATACTCATATTCCCACCTCTCTTCAAAACTTCATCTATATTTTAACATAAATATCCAACTTCCTTTTAAGGTTGTTCAACAATCTGGCCCGAACACTGAATAAGTCATCCTTTCTCTTCAAGAGTGGCGTATGATTGTGTATCAAGTACCAGCTGGAAATATAGTCGTACCTACAATAGATAATTTTATGCTACCTATATTCTAGGGTGAAAACTTATCTGCTCCGCGTTCTAGGTAGTGTAATTAAATCCATAATAGGGAATATTTTTTCTTCGTGGTTTTTTAAAAGTTATGCTATATTCAAAGTGTCAGGGGTGAGTTGATGAAAAAGTTTTTAACAATTACCGCCATAATTCTTATATTACTCGGAGCAGCTGGCTATGCTGCGTGGCATTTTGGGACAAATATCGCTTCCGAAAAAATAATCGAAAAAGTGGACTCTACTTTAGATGATGAAAATCTAGAAGAAGTAAAATCCTATATCGAGAACGATTCGAAGGTTCAAGAAATTGTAAACGAGGCAGCAACTACTAATCCGGATACTCTTCCCTTCCAAACTAAGGAAGAAGCAACACGTGTGTTAATCAAAAAAGTGGGCGTTAATCGTTTACTTGAGATTCAGCAACAAGCGCAAAACGGTTCAATTAGTAAGGATGAAGTATTATCCGAAATTGAAGGCAAGCTGTCTGAAGATGAAATTTCTGCATTAAAATATGTTTTATATAAGGAATTGAATAAATAAAACTAGCCTTTTAAAAGTTTAAATTAAAAAAGCAGAAAGCTGAAATTCACATAGGTATTTTCAACACAGCTATTACACTAACTCCAACCACGCGACAGCCTTACAATGTTTCGAGTGTATATGGCAACACATTGTGCTGAGAGTTTAATTTTATATAGGCTCGATTCCTATTTAGGGGAATCGAGTCCTTTTTTTTGATCATTCTTCTACTGTTGCAATTTAAACTAAAGCGTCCTTTAATTGACTAATGATTGGCTGAAAAAAGCTGCTTTCTATTTTTACCATTTACACAACTGCAAAAGTAAGTTAATATCCCTATTAAACAGATATGAAATAGGAGGATTAGAATGAAACAACAAATAGAATATCAACAGAAGCCTTTTATTAAAAATCCAACAACTGTTATACAAGCTCTTAACCCTGTACAAAAACCACTACTATCATTTGGTGTTTTAATTGCAATCATATTATTATTTGCCATTATTAATACAGCCGGGATGACACAGGGTGTTTTATATATTCTTGGATTAGCACTTGGAGTAACATTATTGCATGCTCGTTTTGGCTTTACGTCCGCATTCCGTCGACTCATGTCTGTCGGTAATGTTCAGGGGTTACAAGCACATATGATTATGCTTGCTGTATCAACAACACTATTTGCGGTTATTTTAGGAACTGGCTTTAGCTTTACTGGGGTTGACCCTAGCGGTTATGTTTCGCCAGTCGGTGTAAGTGTCATTTTGGGATCCTTTCTATTCGGAATAGGAATGCAGCTTGGCAATGGGTGTGCATCCGGATTGTTATATAATCTCGGCGGCGGTGCAACGTCCATGCTTATTACATTTGTAACCTTTATGATTGGTTCAACACTGGGCGCTTATCATTTGCCGTTTTGGTTAGGTACTCCTTCATTAGAACCTTTTTCATTGGCTGAATCAACAGGACTAGGATTCTTTGGAGCATGGATTGTACAATTGGCTTTATTTGGTTTTATTTATTTCGCATTAGTTCAATATGCCAAAAGAAAAAATCCCCCAATGATGAAACCACTTGCTACAACAAGTGGGTGGAAGAAAATCTTTAGAGGTTCTTGGCCGTTATTTGCTGCAGGTATTATTCTAGCAATCTTAAATGCTATTGTTCTAGCGGTACGTGGTACACCGTGGGGGGTAACAAGTGCATTCGCTCTTTGGGGAGGGAAAACATTACAAGCAGCGGGTGTTGACGTTCAATCATGGGGATACTTTGCCGGATCTGAGGCTCTTTCCCAGTCTGTATTGGCTGATTCCACAAGTGTCTTGAATTTCGGCATTATTCTTGGTGCATTTATCGCAGCAACTTCCCAAGGTACATTTAAACCGAAGAAAGTTAAACCAGGTGTAGCTGGTGCTTCTATAGTTGGAGGACTCCTAATGGGGTATGGAGCAAGATTAGCATTCGGATGTAATATCGGTGCCTACTTTGGCGGTATTTCATCTTTCAGCTTACACGGATGGGTATGGATGATCTTTGCAATGATCGGTACAGGAGTTGCTTTATTTATTCGACCATTATTTGGATTAAGTAATCCAAAAAAGACAGATACATTCTGTTAATCACGTAAAAATGCCTTCACTTTACAAGTGTAAAGTGAAGGCATTTTTTTACTTTTACTCAGTTTATGAATATCCAATAAAAAGTTGTCCACTTAATGATTGAATATAATAACCCGGTTACGTCCGGCTTTCTTTGCTTCATATAGGGCTTTGTCCGCTAATTCCAATAGTTCTGTGGAATTAGCAGCCATTTCAGGAAATGAGGCAACACCTGCTGAAAATGTAACAGGACGACCAAAAGGACTATCTGTTTTTTCTAATGCTTTGCGAAGACGCTCTGCAATCATATAGGCATCTCGCGCATTCGTTTCGGGTAATAAAATAATAAATTCTTCTCCACCAAATCGGAAACATAAATCTTGTTCGCGTGTAGCCTTTTTCATTTGCTCTGCAAAATACTTTAGGACTTCATCCCCCACTGCATGTCCGTAAATATCATTAATGCTTTTAAAGTGATCTATATCCAGCATAATCGCAGAAAGTTCTTCTTCTTTTTCAGTCCCTGTTTGCAAAATTTCTTCAAGCGTTCGCCTATTCATTACACCTGTCAGTGGGTCTATAGTCGATTTGTCCATAAATAAATTTACCTGACCATGCAAGAAAGAGAAACTTTTAATCATTGCATTTTTTATTTGACGCGCCTCATAATACCAAGCATTCAATTGAATTAATTTTTCCATTTCGCTTTCTTTTACACTTTCTTCAGTCATGTTCGCAATACTTTGCAATGGTTTTGCGATTTTCCCTGCTGCAAAAATAGCAAAAAAGATGGCAACTAAAAGGAGTGGAAGTCCGGTTAAAAACATATTCAACACTAGCTTTTCAACTGAATTGAGAGCAACTGATTGGGGTGTTTGGGCTACTACCCCCCAATGTGTATTTTCCACTGAACTATAACCTGCAAGCATTTTCGTACCAAGCGTGTTTGTCACAACTTGCGCTCCACTTTCACCATTCATAAGACGTTTGACCACTTCATTTTCTGATACGACATCACCGACACGCTCTGGATTTTGATGATAAATAATACGCCCCTCTTTATCCACAACAAATACATAAGATCCGTCATTATAATAATGTTCCCCTAATATCATGTTGAAAAAATTTGAATCATGGAGGTATATCGTCCCGTTAATTAACCCTTCGTATCTTCCTTCTTGTGAAAAGATAGGATATGAAATGGTAATAAGCACTCTACCTGTGGAGGCTGTATATGGTTTTGTGATTGTAGGCTTTTGATTCTTAATCGTTTTTATTCCTTCTTCTGACGTAATGGTTTTTCCCTTAAGACCAAATTCTATTGGTGCCCCTGCAAGTATTAAGCCTTCCTCATTCGCAATCGTCACAGAATTAAATGTCAATTCTTGCTGCTGTAAACGACTAGCTTCTTTAATTAATGTTTCTTCATCATCCATACTACTAGCCATTTCCATAGAACTATACTCAAGAACTTTAAGGGCATTGCTCAAATGCACATCTACCATTTGAGAAAGCTTCTGTGAATATACTCTGTTCGTTTCCAGTGATTGTTCTTTTAATAATTTGATAGTTCCTTGATAACTACTTAAAATACTACTGGCAATAGATAATAAGAAGGCCAATGCAATAACCCCTATTATCAAGGATTTCAATGTTATTTTATTGCTTGTTTTTAGCATTTAATACACCCTTATCTGTTTGTGAAGAGATTATAAAAACGATTCATACATCATTTTTTACAGCTTTAATGTTATACTATTTCTTTATTAATTTAATTATTATTTCCATTAAATTCTGCCAAATTGTCCTAGATTATATCCAAGTTCTACTTTAGTTAAATTCCCTTTGAACAAAATGCTTATGCTTACCTTAATTACTAACTTCACAGTCTCTTATAAACTATAACCTATATATCTAGGTATTGTTCAAATCTGTTGCCCTATTCATGAAAGAAAGACGCATCCCTTATTTCAGAAAAGCGCCGGATTGTTGAGTTTAGGTTTTAGATTTATTGCACGTACTATCGAATAAATAATTAAGGAATCCCTAAAATTTCTGAATAAAGTAAGGGCCAAGTTCACTTTCATGTGTCATGATAAACGTCCATTTAGAATTCCAATCCATTATATATATGTCGCTGTGGTACATATCATATAAATCATATGGAAGTTCTTCTACTGTAAGTGTTCTAGCATTTTCAAGAAGATAAGCTTCATCTATAAATTGATAAAAGATAGTACATTTAATTTTCGATTGCTTATTAAAGGCAGCTATCGCTTCATCTTTCGCAAAACATTTAACCCTTTCCCAACTACATAAGTGCCACAGGAACCCATCCATCCCAATCAATTTTTGTTCTTCATTTGAAAGATGACTTGCAAAACTTGCACGCCATTGCTCACGTAAATAGGTTCCCCATTTCGGTATTTCCATTACCCTCAATTCTTTATATCTTAATTTATTAACCCCTTAACATTTCTTGTTAATACATTGCTTGAAAACCACACACCAGATTTTAACATAAATATCTAGTTATGTTTGAATTTCTTATTCAATTAAAAGGCACTTTAGCTGAACAAGATAAACCCATGCTTACCGCACCACTTCCACTTGCTTTTGCTGAAACAGACTATCGACTATTCTTATTCTTCAATCCTATTTATTTTCAAGAAAAAAGAAGCACATAAAGCGCTTCTAAATTTGCTGACTTTTATCTATTAAAACCTTTTTGATGCAACCGGTAAATTACAGCGGCCATTTGTGCTCTTGTAGTGAAATCATTAGGGCCAAATCGTCCATCGGAATAGCCATCCATAATTCCTTCTTGTTTCATAGTTTCAATCGCTATGTATGCCCAAAAATTTTTGCCTACATCTTTATATGAATTCATGCGATTGTTCGCAGATTGGCTATAAAAACCGGCACTATAAAAGAGCTGTGCCATTTGCGCTCTTGTTAATACGGTATTAGGGGAAAAACGCCCATCGCCAACACCATTCATTATTTTATGTTGCGCTACCAAACTAATCGGTTTTAATGCCCAAAAGCCATCATCGACATCTTTGAATGAAATTCCTTCATTTGTTGGAGACAGCGCTAAAAAGTTGCTCATAATGGCAGCGGCTTGCGCTCTGGTTAAAGAATTGCTCGGCTTATATGTTCGATCCGGATAACCGGATATCCAACCCTTATCTGCTATAAACAGGATTTGTTCTTCGGCCCAATGTCCAGCTACGTCTTTAAATTTTCTTTTATCATATTGATATAAATCCCACTCATCCATCCTTGAGCCTACTATATTTCGATAGTATTCCCCGCCCAAATGGTTATACCCCGCATTGGCAATGTCGTAAAGATATTGTTTGGATGCCTGCTCAAAACTCCATCCACTTTTGACTCTTTCTTCATAATTTGTTTTTGCGAAACCATATCTTTGATTTAATAGCAAGTTCCCAGCCAAATAATCAACCGCTTCTTTATAGGAAGAGAAGGCACGATACCAGTTATCCCTTCTTTTGCCTTCATCGAATACCTTTCGATTTTCTCCATAATCGGCTAAAACAGGAACCGGTTCATAGTCCTCATCTGGTTGCCCCTTAAGTTGCCACGCATTATTCGGATTAACTCCCCATACCTTAATTCCGAATATGTTATTGGCATTTATGGCAATTCTCGTTGTTCCATATCCGCTTTCAAGAATGGCCATTCCAATAACTACACTGGCCGGGATTCCCCACTCTTCATTTGCTTGCATTGCGTAGACAGCAATTTTATCAACAAACGCCTCTTTCATTTGCGTGGATGGAACACCGTATATAGATAAATAAGCATGACTATTTCTCCCTAACTTTTTATCTTCAAATGGCAAGAGATTAACGCCATTTGCACTTGATATCAGCGGGTTTATAGTTGTAAATAACAATAAAAATATAAGCAGTCTCCCAACTCTTGTTGCATTTGCCAATGATATAACTCCCTTATATTAAACTTATAGTCTCAAACTATATCATTATAGTAGCAGTTTTTTATTACCAATAGAGGATAAATCAACATTTATATAGTCCAATTAATGGGTGTGTTCCCAGTAAATTCATCCCCCAATTCTCAGATGAGCTAAACAAAAAAACCACCATTCATCCTTTTGGACAATGATGGTTTCTTGTACATTTTATGGTCTATTTCTTCTGATTGGTTCTCTTTAATGAACTGTTTGTTGCTTACCTTCTCCATAAGGACTATAATTCACTAAAATCTAAATTGCTTGGTTGTTTTGGCAGATGTTCAACGTTAAGCATATTAGTTGTAGGTACTTTTTCCGTTACTTCTTCAAAACGGAATCCATCTGACCAAACCTTTCCTTCGCCAATCAGTAAAACACCAAAGTGGATAGAAGAGCTATCTTCAGGAACATCTAACACGATTGAATAGTGATTCCAATCTGTGGTTCCCTGAATGGATCGATTATCCATATTATCAAATTGAATCGTATCTCCAGCGGCATTATCAATACGAAGCCAAGCACCGCATTTAAGCACATTCTCCGTTTTTAAGAAACATGAAAGCTTTAATCGTTTTCCCTTGTAGCCATGTGCTTGGAAACCTTGCATCATTGTAGCGAAGTGTTGCGAGTTTGCTTCACTTTTTGCATAAAGCAGCCCTGATTTTGTTCCTGTATGAAAAACATTGGAGTCTACTGTTAATTCATACAGTTCAGGGTTAGATCCACTTAAACCCCAGCCTTTAATTTGTTTACTTTGATTCATTTCTTTCTCATCCTCCATCATTCGTACGACTTTTATAAGCTTTCGATATTTTCCCGGTGGCAAGGCGTACACTTCTTTAAACGCTCTTGTAAACGCCTCTTGAGATTGAAAGTGAAATAAGAAAGCAATCGTCAATATAGATTCATCGGTATGCAATAGCAGCGCAGAAGCCGTCGCTAATCGCTGTTGACGTATATATTCGCCAATTGACATACCTGTTTCTTGCTTGAAAATACGCAGTAAATGATATTTTGAGTAACCAATAATCGTTGGAAAAGTATCCAGTTGAATATCGTCCGTCAGATTGCTTTCAATAAATGAAATTACTCTTTGCGTTACGTCACTGTAATACAACTTGCTCACCTCAAAGTCATCATACCGAATGAAGAGAATCTTTTTTTGATCAATCTTGCTAAAGAGATTACTCGTTGCTTAAATTCATACATTTATTTTAGTTTTCTATAAAGAGTTGTCCCAGATCATTTCTCTATTCATGAAGACAGACGTATCCCTTATTTAGAAAAGCACCCAATTGCAAAAGATTGTGATTTAAAACCATTTGGTAAAAATTTAAAAATTAAAGTGTCTATTTTTTTAAAGCATGCTAAATTCGAGATGTATCAAACAAGTAAAAATAAGAAAGGAAGATAATAATAAAATTTAAAGTTGAAACATTTCCAAACTATCGCATTGCTTATATAAGAAGAATTGGCCCCTATGGACCTGACAATATTGAAGCAATGGAGTATATAAAAAAATGGGCTAAAGAGAAAAATCTTCTTGAATCTGCAACATTATTTGCTATTCCACAAGATCGTCCAGAAACAACACTTCCTGATAACTGTAGATTTGATGCTTGCATTGTAATTCCAAATGATTATGATGTGGATAATTCCGTTCTGGAGGGTGAAATTCTCGGTGGAAAGTATCTTGTTTACGAAGTGAAGCATACTGCAGATGCAATTCAAAAAGCGTATCATGAAATCTATCAATCACTTCAAAGTAATGGATATGAAATGGATAACAAACCAATATTGGAAAAATACACTGGAGATATGACTGGCAATCCTTCTTGCGAAATATGTGTTCCTGTTAAACCGTAATACCCAAGAATTCTTTACTTGTTTGATACAATTTTAAACTGAGGAAAAGAAGGTCTTAAACATAACGAAACCATGCACAATTCTTGCTGAGAATCACGCTATTTATTGCAATAATCAGATATATCAACATATGTAAATTAGCCTTTGTATTTGTTGCTGCCCGGGAGTTCTTTTATTTTATTCCAAGCTTTAATTGCTTCTTCTCGATTTTTGCCTTTGTTTAGTGGATCCGCAAAATAGTCTCTAATAAACTGATTGTATTCAAATTGTGAGCTTATTTCTTTTTTGTACGAGGGGTCTTTTTTTCTTTCCTCTTCTTCATACCATGCATTGACAACGTCCCGATATGTTTTTCCTACATTTTCTCTAAAATAATTTTGAATATAGGTGGAGAAATGAAATTTTGGAATCTGTGACTTAAAGAAGGCTCTTACAGCTTGACTACAACGGTGATTTTCTGTTATGACCGTATCTAAATTTAAATCTGTTGATATCACTTCCTTTGAAGGAGACTTTCTTTTCTTCAGCGTCTTCTGTATTTCTCCGGTTAAAAGAAAAGCAGCTATCCTATTTGAAATTTCAGTTTTTGAACCAGAAGCATTTATCCCATGCTCCCTGCAAAAGGTTTGTAATTCTTCTTTTAACCAATAAAAATTGAGAAAGTCTTGTACATTCAAATCCTTTTTTAGTTCGGGCCTCAAGAATTTCACCTCCATTTCGAGTTAGTACCATTATTGATTCTAAAAGTTAGTTTTTATAAATATCGTTAGATGACAGCCATTTTAAAAAATGTTGATACGGATAATATGTAGTCCCTTTCAACTCAACTTTTGGTGCATCGGGATATTTACTTAGCAGATCGCTCACTTCTTCTTTACTTAATCCTAAATAAAGATACAACTCATTTTCTTTTATTAATGCGGGATATCCTGAGGAACTCCCTTTTGGATTTTTAAAGTTCTTCAATCCATCTCCTATAAAATAGCCCAAAGCTGCTAACCCTACAGCTATCCAGAAAAAATTTATATCCATTTTTAACCCCCCTCCCTATTAAATGTTAACTGTAATACGAATTAATTTGAGAAAAGTTCCTTAAATATATTTTTTACTTGCTTAGTTAAATGGCCTGATTGCTAAAGAAGGCAATGCTAACAAGATATAAGCTATAGGTGCCCAATTAAAAAAAGACACAATTCTTCATTAAGAATTGCGCCCTATTCTGGAATTAGCTTCTGCATAATATCTTCAAATTTTATATATTCAGATTTCATTTTCCCTTTAATTATTTCCATAATTTTTTTAGCTTCTTCTCTTGAATAGCCTTGTAAAATCAACTGACAATAAGCATACAAATATTCTTCACTAGTCATTTCAGCCACAAATGTCAACCTTTCTTATTTTGCAATTTAATTCAAATAAAAACGATCATTGTTGAAGATGTTTACTAATAAAAACAAATTATACTCGAATTACGCCAGGTTGCAATATACGAAAAGCCACTCGTATTCCATTTTAGTAAAGGACAATTTTCTTAAAAAGTTGCACCTGAATTTGGCTCTTTTCATGTACAAAGACACCTTTCTTTCTACAAGGCTGCACCTTTAGTTTGATTCATTTTCTATCTTTAAAATAATCTCTTATTCACTAAACAATCGATAAGCCTAAAATTAGACATAACATTTAACAAAAATACATACTAAGGACACCACGTGGCAAACTAAAAACATGGAGGTGTATATAGTGAGTAACAGTCCGAAGAACAAATTAAATGGGACCGCTAGTGATGAGCAAGCAGTAAGGAAGAATTTATCAAGGGAGTTTGATCATGAACTTGCAAACGAACCCTTGACACCGGCAGAGAGATATAATAATAAGAAAACTAAGAAGCGGCAATGATGCCGCTAGACAAATTGACACAGTGATCAACAACATTGCTAATTAAGCGTATCGTCTTATCAAACTGATACAACAAGCCCCCATCCATAGTAAGATGGGGGCTTGTTGACGCTTATAAATATAATGACCAATTCAGAATATATAACCGGGTACCATTAAGAACCGCATGAGATATATTCTTCGCGAAAAATATTTATTTCTCGAAAATCGTTCCTCTTTTAAAGGCTGAATTCTTAAAGGCATATTTCGAAAGTAGATAGTAAGCTATTCCTGCTACTACTAAACCAATAATCCATGCAAGGTCTACCTCAATAAACGCAGCGGCTGCACCAATCAACATCGCAAGCAAAGCTGCTGGATTATATCCGGCAAGAGCACCTTGATCATTGTATAATTCCGAAATATTCACTTTCTGTTTTCTTAAAATATAATATTCGACTAAGAGTATGGAGACAACCGGACCTAAAAATGCAGAGTAAATGAGAACGAACATATTTAACCCTTTAGCCGATGACTCTTGTACAAGCAGCCAAGGGAACGCACATAGAGCAAGCAACCCTGTAATCGTTACAGAGATTCTATATTTTAAGCCTGTCAGTAATGTAATTACATAGGCTGGTGGAACAACGTTTGCTACCATGTTTGTCGCAATTACTGTAAAGACGATAAATAGAGATACACCTGCTGAAATATAAGGATTTTCGATGACCATTGGAAGTGCGATTGCAGGATTCGTCACCCCTGTCGCTGAAGCTAGCATTGCACCAATAACAATTACAAAACCATATGAAATCGTAATCGGAACAAAGTATAATAATCCGCGTTTCTTATCGCTAATCCCCGTTTTCAGCTCTCTGGAATAGTCTGCAGCACTTACAAAGATCCCAGCATAATTCCCTAAAAAGACCATAATGAGCCCGAAGAATGGCAGTCCCCATGAACCTTCCGCTCGTACCCAGTTTTGAGTAATTTCAGTACTATAAGAAGTTACAAGGATTCCAAACACGTAAATAAGTCCTATCATAAAAATAATGGATGCCAGTGTTTCTACCCATTTAATCGCATGGAAGCCAAATAGCGAGATTACAATCTGAATTGCTTGAAGGGCTACGAAGCAGACAAAAACATTATCAAATGATCCATTTGTAACAATCTTCAAAAATTCATTTAAAGCAGTACCGCCAATCCAACTTTGAATACCGTACCAGACGATTGCCGGTATACCGCGCAATAATGAAGAAATCACTGTTCCTTTTGTTCCGAAAGACATTCTTAGCTGTACAACGTATGGAATACCTGTTTTATAGCCTAGTCGATCATTTAAAGAAAAAATAGTTGAAATGATTCCAATTGCAAGCAAAGCGGCAAGTATTGTCTGATAGATATTTAACGTTGCCAGTCCCGCTACAATTACACTGGCTCCCAGCGTCATATTTCCTATATTGACCCCATCGCCAATCCACATAAAGATATAATCTCTTGGCTTTACGGTCCTATCATCAACGGATTTGGGATGTAATGATTCATCCATTGCAGTGAGCTTCGCGTTTTTATCGTCATGACTTTCACTTTTTACCGACATATATGCACTCCGCACTCCTTTTTACCTTATCCATTGTCGTATGATGTTTTTAGGGCTAAGTTTTTTCCGATAAATAAAAGTTTAACCTGTTACCTTTTATTTATCCTGTTATACATAGTCTTTTTCATTTGGAGTGATATTTTTCTGCCTATAATTAGGCATTTACTTTAACGCACATATTTGATTAATTAAAAAAACAATAACATAGATTAAGTTGCTTTCTAAAAAAGAAAAACAATCTCCTTAGTGAAAGGATTGAGCAGTAGCTATGGGATGAAGTACCCCATCCAGCGCAAAGGAAACTCTGCCTGTTTCTTCTGACACAACAAGTACAAGAGCATCGCTTTTCTCTGATAAACCTATCGCGGCACGGTGACGAGTGCCAAGTTTTTTTCCGCTTATAACTGCAGTTGTTAAGGGGAGGACGTTTGCGGCTGAAACGATTTGATTACCACAAATCAGCACGGCACCATCATGAAGGGGGTTGCCTGGATAAAAGATAGCTTCTAGCAATGCAGGCGTTAAAGTACCCCCTATTGGTATTCCTTTTTGAATAAAAGAATCAAGCGGATCTTGCCGCTGCACCACTATCAACGCACCATGTCTACGATCGGAAAGTTGCTGAACGCTGTTGGAAAGCTCTATATATTTATCTGTAAAAGCTGATAAATAACACTGTAAGTAAAAGGAAGCTGCTACTGACTCCATTTGAATAAATTTTTCTTTAATTTGCTCTAGTTTCCCTAAGAGACAATAATTTTCGTCACCTAGCACCTCTAAACTATGTTGGAGTTCGTTAGTGATTTGCTGTATTCCTTCTGACATTTGCTGTTTCATTGGTGAAAAATCGCAATTAGCGTCCATATGTCAATAACTCCCTTCAATTTTAGAAAATTTAATACTAATGGATATGGCAGTAATTAAATAATAGTTTTCACCTTACTGGGAACAAATATGTAAGAATTTTAATGGAATGTCCATTCAGGAGTCTGCTTTACAAGCCAAATAGTTATTCAAGAATATGGCCATTATCATGAAGAAAGACGCATATTTTAGTTCCGAAAAGCGCCCTTTAATTTAATAAAGAAACCGAATGACTAAACACTAAATTACTCAGCTCTGAATGTTGTTTAGAAGTGTAATGTGATAATTCACTAGTCTTATTTAGTTGCACATCTAATGCTTACAAAAAAAAAGACCCCAATCATCCAATGTTGGGGCCTATAACTTTATTTAATTACAAATCTGAAATCATACCGCCATCGACAACGAATTGTGCTCCAGTTGAATAACTAGAATCGTCAGAAGCAAGGTATACAACTAAATTGGATACTTCTTCTACTTCCGCTCTTCTTCTTAGTGGAATATCTTGTTCAAGCTGTCTAAGATATTCTTCAACATCCGGTTGGTCCGCCATAGGTGTTTTGATAATTCCAGGATGTACAGAGTTTACACGGATGTTATATTGCCCAAGCTCAGCTGCCGCACCTTTAGTCATACCAGTTACCGCATGTTTTGAAGCACTATAAGCAATAGCCGTTGGGGCACTTACCAAACCATCTACGGATGAAATGTTAACGATCGAACCTACGCCAGCTTTTTTCATAGACGGAAGTACTTTTTGCATTCCTAAGAATACGCCAAGCTCGTCTACTTTGAATGTTAATTCGAAGTCTTTCACAGTTAATTCTTCTAAAGTTTTGAAGATGCCAATCCCTGCATTGTTTACTAACACATTGATTGAACCAAATGCTTCTTCTGTTTTTGCTACAACTTCTACCCAGTTCTCTTCACTGGCAACATCCAATTTAAGAGCAATTGCGTTTTCTCCTAATTCATCGGCTAGTTTTTGGGCACCTTCCAAGTTAAGATCAGTAATCGCTACTTTTGCGCCTTCTTCCACGAATTTACGAGCATGCATAGCACCCATACCTTGTGCTGCCCCTGTAATGATTGCTACTTTTCCATCTAATTTTCCCATTACGAATCTCTCCTTAAATTAAGATAACAACCTCATGTACTATTTCTAATATTGCTTTTAGTGAACAAGTTAATTTTAAATCTTTTTTAATTTATCTTCAATTAAAGAGTCTTGATTTAAAGATAAATTTATTTATTACAAAAATATATCTTTCCTCTTTAATTTATCCATCCTCAAAGCTATAATCCCCAAAATTTACGAGATATTTTCTTTTCTTATTAAACTAATCCCCCAATGGTTTAAGGGAAAACCTTTACAAGATTTACTTTGTTTAAGAATGGGTATTTCATGGCCCGATTTTAAGCGAGATCTTTTCCAGCTCCATCCTTTAACCATTTTGCTGTGACTGTCTCTGCGTTTAGCATTTCTTCCGGTGTGCCTTCGAATATAATCTGCCCACCGTCTTGTTTTCCTCCTCTCGGACCCATTTCTATTATCCAGTCGCTCGCCGCTATAAAGTCTAAATTGTGTTCGATTACTATGACTGAGTTGCCTCTGTTCACAAGCTTTTGAAATACATCCAAAAGTTTTTCAACATCTTCTGCGTGTAATCCTAAGGATGGTTCGTCCAACAGGTAGATTTGACCTTCCTTTTGTAATTGGCTCGCGAGTTTTAGGCGTTGGGTTTCTCCTCCGCTTAAAGAACTTGTCGTCTGTTCTAAGGTCAAGTACCCTAATCCTACGTTCTTCAGCATCTTCACTCTGTTTAGGATTTTTTGCTGTGTAAAATAATCGGCAGCTTCATCTATTGTTAATTGCAATATCTCAATTATATTTTTATCCTGATATCGATAGGACAGTGCTTCGTCTGAGTATCTCGTACCACCGCACGCCTCACATGGAATTGTCACTGGATCTGCAAATGCTACCTCAGGTGTAAGAACTCCTTTTCCCTTACAGACAGGACATGCCCCTAAGGAGTTGAAACTGAACAATCCTGCCGGTTGCCCTGTTGCCTTTGCAAATGCTGCGCGAATGTCATCCATTATTCCCATATATGTAGCCATGGTGGAACGGCTGGAAATACCGATACCACCTTGTCCAACTGTTATGGATTCTGGATATCTTTCCTTGAATGCTTCCAATATTAAGGAGCTTTTGCCTGAACCAGATACCCCGCAGACAGAGACTAAGACTTCTTTAGGAATATCTACATTCACATCTTTCAAATTGTTGTTCTTTGCTTCTCTTATTGTAAAATAACCTTTACTCTCTCTTATGCTTTTGTTTATTTTTAGTTTGTGCTTTAAGGCGTTTGCAGTTGGAGAGTTTTTTAATCCTTCTAATTGTCCTTGGTAGACAACTTTTCCTCCATTCACCCCTGCACCCGGACCCATCTCTATTATTTCATCAGCAGCTTTTATTATAGATAGATTGTGTTCGATTACGATTACGGTATTATGATGCTCTTTTATCCTTTTTAGCATTCCAATTAACATATTCACTTCTTCCGGATGGAGCCCCGCACTTGGTTCATCGAAAATATAGGTAATATTATTTAAACTGCTCCCTAAATGACGGGCAATTTTTACGCGTTGAGCTTCACCTCCGGATAGGGTGCCCATTTTTCTTGTCAGACTCAAATACCCTAATCCCATGTCGACCAATTGTTTTATATACGGGATTGCTTGTTTGGCTATCGATTCTCCCATAGGATCTTTTATTTTCTTTAGTTCTTCAAGTATTTCCGGAAGCTCTAATCGATCGTATTCTGCGATATTCAAGCCATTGATTCTGCATTTTAATACCTCCGGGTTTAAGCCTGAACCTTGGCATGTTGGACATAATGAATGTGTTGACACCGCTAATACATCATCTTGGGATACTTGTTTTAGCTTTGAGATATCCCTATTTATATAGACACGTGTAAATCTGGGCAATAACCCATCCCACTCTGCATTGTGCGGTCCATTTTTTGTGTGAAACGGTGCATAAGCTCTTTCACCTTCCCGGGGACCATATAACAGCAGGTGGAGGTCTTCTTCCGGGTAGTCTTTTAAGGGTTTATCCGGATCAAATAATCCGCAGGTCATCATCCAATTACCTTGCCAACCTGAAGGAGATAAAGGCTTGAATTTAACAGCATATTCCCGGAGCGACTTATCGAAATCAACCAACTTATTTACATCTGGTGCAATCACTTCCCCAAATCCACCACATTCCGGACATCTACCAAAGGAACTTTGACTCGAAAAATCGTTAGCAGAACCTATCGATGGTTGTCCTATTCTCGAGAACAAAAGTCTAATTAGTGGATCTATATCCATATAGGTGCCTACAGTTGAACGGGAATTGCCTCCTATAGGTCTTTGCTCTACAACTATCACCGGACTTAAGTTTTGCATAAGATCGGCATAAGGCCTTTCGTACCTTGGCATTTGATTTCGGACATAGAGAGGATAGTTCAAAGTCATTTGTCTTCTGCTTTCTGTTGCTAACGTATCAAAAACAACGGAGCTTTTACCTGATCCTGAAAGTCCAGTAAATACAATAATCTTTTCTTTAGGTATGTTTAAATCTATACTTTTTAGATTATTTTCCTTAAGCCCTCTTAAGATTATTTCATCTTTTCTTTCCGACATTATACTATCCTTTCTGTGCATTAAAGTATTTTTGTCAATCTTTCGTTATACCCTATTATCTGATAAAATCACATGAAAGTTCTGCTTGTCCACCAGGGAGGTCGCCATATCGTTCCTCATTAACATTTTTGATGAGAAAACAAGCAAAAAGAGATAACCACCATAAATGATTGTCATCTCTATATTTTTAAACTGTTATTTCGCTAATCCTAAAATCAATTCTTTATAGATATCGAAGAATGCAAAGTAGTAATCTTTATAGACATATTCATCCGTTTTGTGCGCCATTTTCGTTTCGCCAGGACCAAACATCATGAATGGGAAGTTTTCATCTTTCCCTCTCAATAAGTTTGAAGCATCCGTCACCCCCGGCGAACCTTTAACGGAAATTTCCAAATCCAAATGCTTTTTGCCGAGTTCTTTAGCAAGGCGAATCATTTCAGATTGGCCTGAAGTGAAAACACTTGGCAATGACATGGTCACTTCAACATGAATATTCGCACCTTCTTTATTGTAATTGTCAGCTGCTGTGTTGAATAAGTGGATCACCTCATTGTTATCGAACTCTGGAATCGTCCGTACGTTTATTTCAGCTACAGCTTTTTCCGGAACCGAGTTCACTTGGTTCCCTGCATTAAAAATGGTTGTACTCATCACCAATTGATCCAGAACCTCATTTTTGCGATCATCACCATTCAATGTTCCGTCTAATTCCAATAGATATTTCATCAGTGGAATAATGGCGTTATACCCTTGGTCAGGCATAGAGCTGTGTGCTGCTTCACCAATGGAGGTTACACGCAAGTTAAGCGATCCTTTGTGGGAGTAAATAATCGTATCATGGGATGGTTCAGCCACCCATAGATAATCGACATCCTCCATATAGCCTTCTTCATATAATTTTTTGGAACCAGCGCCGCCGACTTCCTCGCCAGTCGTTGCCATAAAACGGACAGTACCCTTTTTCAGTTCATTATTTTCCTTGAGTTCAATCATCACTAAAGCAAGGTTCACCAATCCAGCTTTCATGTCATTTGTTCCGCGTCCGTATAATTTCCCTTCACTTTCTGTCAATGTGAAGGGATCTGAAGTCCACTCGCTTTCATCACCTGGAGAAACGACATCCATATGACCGGAAACGCCAATAACTGGACTCCCGCTTCCGATTTCAGCCACTAAGTTTACACGAGTGTCTGTAACTGGAACAATTTTAGATTCAATGCCGTATTCAGCAAATAAATCTTTCAAGTAATTTGCCACTTCGATTTCGTTTTCATTAATCGATTTTATCGCAATCATGTCAGATAAAATCTTTATCTTTTCTTCTTCTGTAAAACGTTTCACGATAAATCCCTCCAAAAGCTTCTCTGTTTATATCCTACATAGTTTTGTTTACCCTTATTATGGCCACTCCATAACATGGCGCCACTTTTCATAGGCCAAGAATCCTTTGCTTCCACCGCCCCGCATTTTTTCTGTTACAATGGGTCCATAACTATTAGTTAAAAAATAAGAAAGCACAGGATGGTATATATGGTTGGAATGGGCTATCGGACAATTAAGACTGCTATAGGAGCAGGGCTAGCAATTTGGATTGCGAGTTTGCTCGACTTGGAATTCGCATCATTTGCGGCCATCATCGTCATTATGTGTATTGAAAAGACAAAGAAAAAGACATTGCATTCCATTCAGAAAAAGTTTTTCGCCTCTCTTTTCTCTTTAATTCTGGGTTCCATCTTTTTTGAGCTATTAGGATATAATCCAATTGTCTTAACGCTATTTATTTTATTGTTTGTTCCAATCCTTGTTAAAGCACGTATTCAAGAAGGGTTGGTCACGAGCATAGTGATTGTTTTGCATATTTATACAGTAGAGGAAGCCAATCTGGAAAACTTATTGAATGAACTTTATATTATCTTCATCGGTATTGGAATTTCCCTACTTGTAAACAGCATTATGCCAAGCCATAAGGAAAAAATTGAAAAATATAAAACACAAATTGAACATAAATTCAGCGTGATTCTCTACGAATTCTCAGCTTTTTTAAAGGATAGCAATCGGAAATGGGACAGAAAAGAATTAATGGAAGCAGAAGATTTGCTTAATCAAGCTAAAAGCATCACGATTCAAGAGGTAGAAAACCATCTGTTAAGAAAGGAAAATAAAGATTATTATTATCTCGAAATGCGGGAGGATCAATTGGAAATTCTAAAAAAAATGGCAACAATTGTCGGCATAATTTCTTCATCAGAGTTAGTGATCAAACAAAAAGGAATGCTTGCCAATATCTTTCTGAATATCAGCCAACACGTTGATTCAGGAGATACCACTATTGCTTTAAAGAAATTAGAAGAGTACGAAGAGTCCATACGTGAAACAGAATTGCCGAAGTCAAGAGAAGAATTTGAAGTCAGAGCAAATTTATTTTATTTAAATTTTGAAATCCGGAACTATTTAATCATCAAGAAAAATATTTTTAATAGAAGCAAACTTTAGCTTCATTGGCTGGTCATGATTGGCGGCAATGAACATAGGGGCGGCTTTTTTGGCTTTTTTGTCAAGAAAGCCGCCCCTATGATTTTCTCTTGGATAAACCAAATGATGTTAATGAAACTAGAGATGCTTTAATGAAATGTCAGCAGCACCTTTCGGCAATGTAAAAGAGCATTATCCTTATTCAGGATAACGCCCCTAACGTTTAATCTTCCTCTTCTTCCTCAACTTCTATCTTTGAAATTAATACTTTATCTACCCGGACACCGTCCATGTCCACCACTTCCAATTGCAATTCCCCTAATTGAATGATATCCCTTAATTTCGGAATATCCCCTATGTGATCGGTAATAAAACCTCCCAATGTGTGGAAGTTTTTATTAGGGTTCATGATGATGTTATCTTCCAAGTCGAAAAATCGGATGAATGCATCAATTGAAACAAGACCATCCGCTAACCATGAATTCTCATTTCGCTCTATAATTTGCGGATCTTCTTCATCATCTTTCTCCGGCATTTCACCAACAATATTTTCCATAATGTCATGAAGCGTGACAAATCCTTCAATTCCGCCATACTCATCAATAATGATGGCTTCATGCTGTCCATGTATCTTAAATGTTTCCAATGCCTGAAACACCTTCATCGCTTCAGGGAGGACGAGTGTTTCTTCGACATAATCAGCTAGCGCAAATTTCTCTCCTGCTACAATATTTGATAAGAGATTTTTTGCATGAATTATTCCTTTAAAGTTATCTAGACTGCCTTCCCCAACAGGAAATTTGGAGTAAGGGCTTTCCTTCATTATTTTCATATTTTCTTCAAATGAATTCTCAATATCAATCCACACAAGCTGGGTGCGGGTTGTCAAAATATCCCTAAGACGTTTATCTCCTAGATAAAAAATTTGTTCGACCATATTCTGCTCGATTTCTTCGACAACCCCACTGTAAACACCTTGTGCAATCAATTGGGAAATTTCTTCTTCGGTTACATCCGGTTCTTTTGTTGGCTTTATCCCCATTATTTTCAATACAAATTCAGTAGAGATGCTTAAAAAAGATATGATGGGACGTCCAATTTTTGAGAAATAAAACATCGGTTTCGCTACTGCACAAGCCACTTTTTCCGGATCTCCCATCCCTATCCGTTTCGGCACTAACTCCCCGATAATTAAAGATAAATAAGTAGAAAGTCCAACCACTATGATAAAACTTAGCTGATAGCTGATAGGAGCAAGAACTTCGACCCGTTCAACATAAACAGCAAGTTCACTGGCTATTGTTGCTCCTCCAAATGCGCCTGTAAATACCCCGATTAATGTGATGCCAATTTGGATTGTTGATAATAATTGGTTCGGGTCCTCTGCTAATTTTAATGCATATGCAGCACTGGCATTTCCTTCATCCCGCATTTTCTCTAGTCTGTTCTTTTTAGATGTCACAATCGCAATTTCCGTCATCGCAAAAATGCCATTTGCTACAATGAGTATTAACACAATTACAACTGAAATCCATATACTGCCCAAGAATTATTCACCGTTCCTTTATTTAAATAGGTACATAATGCATTAAATTTAAAACTATAAATTATATCATACAAATTTATTCCCTCTTTATACACTCACCCAAACTGCCTGATTATCTGCAAACTTTATCCAGTCTCTTCTAATCTGCAGATATCCTATAGATGGACCTATGAAAATAAGCGCTTTTCTTTTTTACAGAAAAGCGCCCGGATTCTTTTGATTCATTTAAGGACACTATATTTTTATTTTCTGAAGGAAATAATCTTTAAGTGATCGCCACAACTTATGTCTCCACTTCTTCTTTATATATCTTGGTTTTTGCTGTTCATCAACTTATTGTATTGTTCCAAATATACTTTCTCAGCGTCTGAAGCTCGATCAAATGAATTCATCGCGCGATGCCATAATGGATAGATGGGTTCAGGTGCGGTTAAGTCAGTAATTTGCGAAATATCATCGTCCGTTAACTTTAAATTATAGGATGCAATGTTTTCATGCAGTTGTTCTTTATTTCTTGCAGCTATGACGATTGAGTCTACATTTGGTTGATCGCGCAGCCATGCAAGAACGACTTGTGGAACTGTCGCTTTATGTTTGGAAGCCACCTCTTGCAATAAATCAACTAGGTCATAAAATAATTCCAGATTTTTAATATATGGTTCGGGCCAATCATTGCCTTGTCTTGTCCCGGGTTCCGCTTTCTTGTTTCTTGTAATTTTACCTGTGAGAAGCCCCTCACCCAGCGGGGACCAAATACTATTGGCAATGCCCAGTTCTTTACCTGCCGGCAAAAGTTCGTACTCGGCTTCACGTGATTCAGGTGTGTAATAGATTTGCTGCGCGATTGGCGGCATCAGTTTATTTTCCACTGCCAGCGTATGTGTCTTTGCGAGTGCCCAACCGCTGTAATTGGATACTCCCCAATAGCGGATTTTCCCTTTTTTAATTAGGTCGTTCATCACTTGGACAGTTTCGTATACCGGTACTTGCCCGTCCCAACAGTGTACATAGTACAAATCGATATAGTCAGTACCGAGCCTTTTCAATGTAGCGTCTATTGACGATTCAATATTGATTCTTGTCGCTCCGACATCGTTCGGATTATCTGTGAGTTGGAATCCTGTTTTACTGCTGATGACCATATCATGGCGCTTGCCTCTTATCGCTTTGCCCAGAACAATCTCCGCATCGCCTTTTGCATATAAATTTGCTGTATCAAATTGGTTGATGCCTTGATCCAGTGCATAATCAACCATATAATTTGCCGTTTCCTGATCCATGTCACCCGCTTTTTCAAAGCCGTTAGTGCCACTGAACGGGATTGTGCCTAAAGCATATTTAGAAACATTCAGACCTGAATTGCCAAATAGATTGTAATCCATCATCATTCCTCCTATGGCTTGTTTTCCCATGCACTTCATAAGTGAAACATGAACGCTGCGAAAGAATCTTAGCCTTGTTTGAAGAAAGACATTCTAGAATTTAATACCCTAAAACATCACTATCGCTATCTTGAATTTTGAGGGTGTTCAAGCACAATAAAAGTAAAAAGTGCGTTAAACCTTATTGGATCAACACACTTTTCATCACGAAGTTTTTTTGATAAACAATGACAAGAGGAAACCAATAAATAAAACGATACTAAAAATAGAAAAGGATAAGAGGTAATTTCCTGATTCCATCAATTTTATTGCTAACATGGGCCCTACACTCGCCCCAAGAAACAGAATAAAAGCATTGAACAGCACAGCGCTTCCTCGTTGTGCCCCGGCGAATATATTAACCAATGAAATATTGACGGGTACGACAAATGCAATGCCTCCAACAAATAGAAGACTGCAAAGAATCAGGATGATGGCTGAAGAACTAACACCCATGAGGAATAATGCAAGAGCTGCAACAAGCAAAGCGATGCGCAATGAAAGAATAACCCCGTATTTCCCCGAAATTTTCCCGGCGAACATAGACATAAGCATACTTATAATCCCCAATGCCCGAACAGTTAGAATTTCCTGTTCCGTGAATCCGAATTTCTCTGATGCTAAATAATCACCCAGAATCGTATACATTCCCACTAGTGAGAACAGCAGCATAAAGGTAATGACAAATGCTATACACAATTTTGGATTTTTAAATAAGTCCTTCATTTGAATATACTTGCGTAAAATACTTTCATCAGGATATTGAACTTGATCTTTCGGCAAAAAGAAAATAACAAGTATGGCCGTTGCCAAGTAAATAATGCCCAGGCTAATAAAGATTGCTTGCCAACCGAGGCTGGCATTGATGATTAACCCAAATACTTGGGATACAACACTTGCGATTAGAAAGCCAGAAGTAATAAACCCAATGGCTGTCAGTCTTTTTTGGGGAGGAAATAATTCTGCTGTGTAGACAAGAGAGATGGGAATAAAGGCGGCAGCCGCAATTCCTTGAAGAGCCCTTAACGCAAGAAGGATATGATAGTTTTCGGCAAAGCCTATGGCAAAAGTAATGATGGTTAATAAACCGATGCCGTAGACCATGAAAATTTTACGTCCCCACTTATCTGATAACGGTCCATAAAATAAACAACAAATTGCATAGCATAATGAAAATGCGCTTCCAATCCAAACCGCTTCTGTCGTACTGATGTTGAGTGCGGTTACAAAAACGGATGTTAAAGGAATCGTGATGTACATACTCATTAAAATAACGAATCCTGACCAAGCCAAAATAAACGTCATAAAATTATAGTTCAATTGATTTTCTGTTTTTTCCTTTAACATACAACTAGATTCTATTCTCCTTTGTTCCTTATTCCGTTAAATGACTAATCTTTTATCGATTAATCAATACAGAACTTCTTTCGTTACTTTATATACTTTCGTTTATAAACCCCTATTCACTATTAGGGCTTATATTATAGTAGCATAAGTTATCGCCATAATTATTGTAAGCGACCTTCAGATGTTACTTGTGATATCCTTCTGGTTTTATTTTGAAGGTATTGATCAGCTCTTCCAAACACGCTTCACAAAGATCGAACTTCCATTGTTCTTCGTCATATTTGCTGCCGTACCCGAAATTGCAATGAAAGGCTTGAAATTCCTCCAGTTGCCACATCCCTTTATATTCATCTCTGTCAAGCTCCTTAGTTTTTCCGCATTTATTGCAGCTAACCGATTTTACCTGGTATTCCTTTACTACTTTTTCAACTGGTTCATATTTTCTCATTTAATATCCACTTCCTACTGCACTTTTTTAACATTCGCCTGATTTAATCCAATCATTCCATTATGACTTTCATATAGGAAATTTCTATTCGAAAGTTTTTCCTTTTGGAAATACTTCTTTTGCGATTAGCTTATAGGATTGAATTCGATCTTTCGAAGAGTATGCAATTGTATTGATCATAATTTCGTCTGCTTGGTATTTCGTCTGCAGCGCGCATAATTTCTGTCTCACTTCATAAGGATTGCCGATAATCATGTTCTGTCTAATTTTTTTTAGCGATTCCTTTTCTTTTTCAGTAAGCGTATATTGCTTGGCTTCTTTAATGGAAGGAACTCCTTGGCTACCTTCCCCTTTTTCCTTTTGTAGAGACCAGATAAGAAAGCTTATTGCAATCTCTTCTGCTTTTTCCGTTGTTTCTCCGCAAATCACTGAAACAGTCACGATGACTTGTGGCGTTTGTCCCACTTTTCTCGGTTGGAAGTCGTCGATATATTCCCTGATTATAGCAGCTCCATCATCGTCGCTCATAAAATGGCCGAAAGCATACGGCAACCCATTTTCTGCCGCTAGCAGCGCACTTTTTTTACTTGTACCAAGAAGCCATGGCACAGGCGGATATTCAGGTATTGGAGACGCAGTAAATTTCGAGTATTCGGTATCCGCTGGAAAATCATCATCTAAAAAATGAAGCAGGTCTCTTAGTAAGGAGGGAAATTTATAAACATTTTGCAAAAAGTTATCCGACAAAGCATTCGTCGCTTCAGCCGATCCACCGGGCGCTCGTCCTATCCCTAAATCAATCCGATTTGGAAATAATGTTGCCAGCATATTAAAAATTTCTGCCACTCTAAAGGGCTTATAATGAGGCAATAAAACCGCCCCCGAGCCAATACGAATTCGATTCGTGTTGGCTCCAATGTAGCTTAACATCACTTCAGGCGCAGAACATGCGAGTCCTGGCAAGTCATGGTGTTCGGCAATCCAGTATCTAGTGTATCCCAGCGCTTCTCCAGCTTGTGCCAATTCCATCGACTCATTCAATGCGCCGTATGGGGTTTGATTTGAAGAGATAGGAGATTGATCTAATATGCTTAACCTCATTGCACCTCAGTCCTTTTCTTCCAACAAAGTCAATTTATACTGCCCTACTTGATCTTCATTATATAAATTTGTAATGGAAGTGGAATAATTATGAATCGTGCCTTTAAATGCCGAGTCTTTCTCAGGAATCTTAACATCGAATGTTCCGCGGTAAAGCAAAGTTGCAATGTCATGATAGTCTTCGCTTGTCACATCAAAAACAACTGAAACTTTATAGAGTCCATTAACTTTTTCTTCTTCATAACCGCTTAAATGAATGACTCTGTCGTTTAAAATTATTTTACTAACCAAAAAATCACTCCTTATGTTAAATCACTGGTACTACATTATTTACCCACTATCGACACCTATTTCAACATTCATATAAATGAATGATTCTACTCTTTCACTTTCAATAAACGCAGACTGTTCAGTGTGACAAGGAGTGTGGCCCCCATATCGGCAAAGATTGCAATCCATAAGGTTAGCCACCCTGGCACCACCAACAATAATGCCGCCAATTTTATGCCCAAAGAGAAAGTAATGTTTTGTTTGATAATAGTTAACGTCTTATGGCTTAGTTTGATGGTATAGGGCAATTTCCTTAAATCATCGGACATTAACGCAATATCCGCCGTTTCCAATGCTGTATCGGTGCCGGCACCACCCATCGCTACACCAACGGAAGCTGCCGCTAGTGCAGGTGCATCATTCACTCCATCTCCGACCATGGCCACCTTCCGATGTTTTTCACGAAGTTCTTTTATGCGATTCAACTTATCATCCGGAAGCAAGTCTGCTTTAATCTCTGAAACGCCTACTCGCTTTCCAATGGCCGCTGCGGTTCTTGCATTATCGCCTGTCAGCATCACCGTTTCGATCCCCAGAGAGTTCAATCGCCCAATGACTTCTTTCGATGAATCTCTGATTTCATCTTCTACGGCCATTAAAGAAAGGATTTCTTTTTCCGTTCCCAAAACCATGACCGTTTTTCCTTCTGCTTGCATAGATGTTATTTTTTCTTTTATCGCACTTTCGATTTTTTGGTGCAATTCTTCAAAAAGAGCGGGACTTCCAACATAATAGATTCTATGGTTTACTTTTGCTTTTACGCCTTTCCCCGTAATCGAGTGGAACTCATCAACCCACAAGCCCTTAAAATCTAATTTGTTTTCCTGCGCCTTTCGTATTATGGATGAAGCTAGAGGGTGTTGCGAGCCTTTTTCAATGGCTGCAGCAATGGTCAACAGCTCATTTCCATCTCCGCCATACGTTACGGTATCTGTTACAGCCGGAGCACCTTTAGTTAATGTTCCTGTTTTGTCAAAAGCGATGGCTTTAAGGGATCCTGCTTCTTCTAAGTGGATTCCGCCTTTGATCAGCACGCCATTTTTCGCTGCATTTCCGATTGCTGTCACAACGGCAACCGGGGTAGAAACCACTAAAGCACAAGGGCATCCTACCACCAATACAGCCAAACCTTGATAAATCCATTCGCTCCAATCACCGCCAAACAACGGTGGAAGCACGGCAATGATGAGGGCCAACATCACAATCGCCGGTGTATAGTATTTCGCAAATTTATCGACAAATGCCTGGGAAGGTGCCCGTTCTGCTTGCGCTTCTTCTACCAAGTGAATAATCTTTGATAGCGTGGTATCTTCCACTCGTTTTGTTACTTTTACTTCAAGCAAGCCTTCTTCATTCAATGTTCCTGCGAACACCTCATCATCAGCGGTTTTTGTTACGGGAACACTTTCACCTGTAATGGCTGCCTGATTGATGGTAGACGTTCCTTTCACAACTATCCCATCCATCGCCAGTTTCTGGCCAGGCTTGACAATCATGATGTCCCCAACTCGAATATCCTGAACGTGAATCATCATTTCTTCATTTCCACGGCGAATTAACGCTTCTTTTGGCGCAATGTCCATTAATGATTCGATTGATTGGCGGGCTTTATCCATTGAATAACGCTCCAACGCCTCACTGATGGCAAACAGGATTACAACAGTGGCTCCTTCACCCCATTCACCGATAATTGCAGCGCCTATGATTGCAATCGTCATGAGCGTTTTCATATCAAATTGGAGTCGGCTTAGATTTTTAAGCCCCTTCATAAACAACGAATATCCGCCAATTAAAATGGAAGCCCCATATCCAAGCGTTGGAAGAATATGTTCCTCTCCATATCGCTCCCCTAAAAACCAGCTAATCACAAGCAAAATTGCTGAAATGTAGACTTTGAAGTTTTCTTTTTGCTTCCAGAAAGGTTCACGTTCTACTCGCTGTTCATTTTCATTGCGAATCTTTAAATTTTCGAAAGCCCCTGCTTTTTCAAGTTCCTCAATTGTCGCGTTCCCTTGAACATAAATTTTGGAGGCTCCGAAATTAACTTTTGCATCGGTCACTCCAGGCAGCTGTTTCACATTGTTTTCAAAGATGCCCGCGCAATTTGTACAACTGAATCCCTGAACACGATAGGTCTTTATTTCTTCTTCAGATAATCTTGATTGTTGTTCAGCCATGTACTTTCACCTCTTTTTGATGTGCCAAAGCAATCAAAATCAATTGTTTAATATGATCATCATCCAGTGAATAAAATGCGAGTTTTCCTTCTTTTCGAAACTTAACAATTCCCTGCTTATTCAAGGTCCTCAAATGATGGGAAGCTGTCGCTACGGAAGAACCAATGATATTGGCCAGATCACATACACAAAGCTCCCCGTCTTGGCAAAGACTGTAGGCAATTTTTGCCCGATTTTCATCTGCAAGCGCCTTAAACAATTGGGCAACACTGCCTATATCTTCGTTTTCCAGCTTTCCTTGTATTCGATTGACTTTTTCTTCATCATAACAATAAATATCACACGTATCTTTTGTACTCAATCTGCTCCCTCTCCTTCATTCAAATATCAATTTGAATATATTGTACCTCTTTTCCATTTATATATTCAAATGATTGTTTGAATAATAATAAATAGAAATCATGCTTTAATAGTTAGCGAATACAAAAAAGATGGTATGGACAATTAATTTCCCACCATCTTTCAAAATTGTTTTTGTTTAATCATCGTCTTTAAGAAAAGACATCACTTCTTCAAAGAGTAAGTACTTATCTTTCCCCAACGTCATTAAATGTGTGGCGTTTGGAAAAGTTGATTGTTTTAATTTCGCTAATAAATGTGGAGCCTAATAGCAATACACCGCCAAGCATTTGAATAATTGTCATTGGTTCTTGCAGGATAATTGCGGAAATCATGATTGCTACGAATGGATCTACATAACTAAGCATCGCGATACTTTGCCCTTTTAAGTTTTCCATACCTGAGAAAAATAACAAAAAACCAATCCCTGTATTGATAATCCCTAAAATTAAAATAAAAGGAATGGAGGAACTTGATAACTCTAAAATACCAAATCCTTCGGTAAGGAATACATATGGCGTCAGCAGTAAAGCGGTCGTCCCCAGTTGAAAGATGGTCTGCTCTAACTTCCCCACTTCTTTAATAAATTTATTCAAAAGCAGTAACGCAGCATAGAAAGCAGCTGCAATTAATCCAAAGGACAGCCCAAGCAAATCCTCTGAATTGGATGCACCCACACCATTCCCTACAATCATCACCATCCCTATAATTGCTGCGGCAATACACACAATTTTTTTCAAAGATAATTGTTCCCTAAGTACATACGGCGAAAGAATCATTACAAACACCGGTGCAAAATAATACCCCAGCGTTGCATTGGCAAGTGTCGTATGATCATAAGATTGATAGAGAAAAATCCAGTTTACTCCCAATGCAATACTTGAAAGAATCAAAAATAAAGCATTCGATTTCACTAAATTCCATGCAATTTTTTTCTTCATCATGATGAAAATCAGCAGTAAAAATATGCATCCGAGAGTACTGCTTAGCAAAGCTCTTTCGCTCGCCGATAAATCAATGTATCGAACAACTAAACCGATTGTACCGAAAATAATCATTGATAATATAAATTGAATTTTAGATTTCATGTTCCACTCCCCACATTTGCGGTATTACTGATTTTTCGTTGATTCAAATTTAGCTCCAAATGAATCCTCGCTGTATGCCTTCTTTTTCAACTTGATTTACCAATACTTGTAGCTTAGCATATGAATAGGTATTACAAATTTGAATGTTTATCATATTAGACATAACAAAATCTCATGTAATGGAGAAATCAATATGAATATCCAAAAATATATGGCCTTTGTGAAAGCTGTTGAATATGGAAGCTTTACAAAAGCTGCCGAGGCTTTAAATTATACACAGTCCGGCATCAGCCGCATGATTAGTGATTTGGAATCGGATTGGGGCGTTTTGCTTTTTGAAAGAGGACGTGCCGGCATCACTTTAACATCCGATGGCATTAAGCTATTGCCACAGGTAAAACGAGTTTGCAATGAGCATGAAATGTTAATGATTAAGGTTGAGGACTTGCACGATTTGCAAACCGGCATGATTCGTATAGGAACGTTTTCAAGCGTGGCAACTCATTGGCTTCCTAATATGATTAAAATTTTTAAGAAGGACTATCCAAATATTGATTTTGAATTGCTATTGGGGGATTATACGGAAATTGAAAACTGGATTATTGAAGGCCGTGTGGATTTCGGATTTTTAAGGCTGCCGACAAAAGCTGAAATGGAAACAATCTTTGTGGAACAGGACCGTTTGCTGGTGGTCCTGCCTGAGGATCATCCCCTTGCAAATTGCGAAAAGTTTCCAATAAAAGCGTTAACGAATAGTCCCTTTATGCTATTGGAAAAGGGAGCAAAAGCGGAAATCTCCGAAATTTTTGAGCAGCACAACATCTCGCCACAAATCGATTTTACGACATGGGATGACTATGCCATAATGTCCATGGTGGAAAACGGACTGGGAATCAGTATCTTACCGGAGTTGATTTTGCAGCGCATTCCTTACCAAATTATAACCAAAGAGCTGGAAGTTCCTGCTTTCCGGCATATTGGAATTGCCATGAGGGAGCAACAATCACTTCCCCTTGCAGCCAAGAAGTTTTTGGAATATTTATTGCATAGAAAAAGGAATTAAAAAAGCGATTGTTTCGATTGAACAATCGCCCTTCTTTTACTTTTTGCCTCTAGAGGACCAGATCACCACAGGAATCAACAATAGAGCCAACATCCCGCCAATCAATGATAATGCTGGATAACTTGAACCGGCCACAATCATTCCGGACAAGACTCCACCAGCAGCTCCCGACAACGCAACCCAGACATCCAACGCACCTTGCGTTTTAGCCCGCGTGGAAATGTCAGTTGAATCGACAATTAGTGCAGTCCCGCTGATCAAACCAAAATTCCATCCCAATCCGAGCAGAGAAAGAGCTACTACCAAGAGAATCATAGAATCGCCCGGTGCAAATGCCGCTACTAAACCGGCCAGCAACAGTACGGTTCCGGAAGCAATAGCCATCGCGGTACGCCCCAACTTATCAACAAGGATCCCTGTAACCAGTGAGGGGAGATACATGGCGCCTATATGAAAACCAATAACAAGCCCCACCGCTCCCAGGTCATGTCCATGATGCCTCATATGAACCGGCGTCATTGTCATAATCGCAACCATGACCATTTGCGTAAGAATCATAATGGTTGCACCAACGACGATGCCCCTTTTATTTTGTGTCGATTCAGCCAGTGCCAAATGTTCTTTATCCTGTGATTCTTGGTTGGTTGCTTCTATCATTCTAGCTATTATGAGTGGATCTGGACGGAGCATAATAAAAAGAACCAAACCAGCCAAAAGATATGCAGCTGCCGCTAAAATAAAAGGACCTGCAAGTGACGGAACGCCGACAGATAGAGTGAAATTCCCCATCACATTCACCAAATTCGGACCTGCCACTGCCCCAAATGTTGTAAAAACCATCGTCATACTAATGGCTGTCGCTCGCTGTTTACTATTTGCCAGGTCCGTACCGGCATATCGAGCCTGCAGATTAGTCGCTGTTCCTGCCCCATAAACAAGGAGCGAAATAAACAACAAGAAAATGCTATTGATTATTGCTGCAATGATGACGCCTATTGCCCCCAACCCACCAACCATGAAACCAGCTGCCAGGCCGATACGGCGTCCATAGCGCTGGGAAAGCCTTCCCACAGATAAAGCGGCTCCTGCCGACCCCAAAGTGAATAAAGCAGTGGGAAGTCCAGCAAACGCTTCCGTACCCAGCATTTTCTGTGCAAGGAGGGCACCCACCGTCACTCCTGCTGCCAATCCCGCACCGCCAAAAATTTGCGAAATACTGACAACGAATAATGTACGCTTATATAACGCCTTTTGGTTTTCAGTAGAACCTGTGTAGCTTTGAAGCGAAGCTGCTGGTACGCCCGACAATGCTCCCCTGCCTTTGTTTGTCATCATTTAACCTGCCTTCCTGGAAACCTACCTTCTATATTAAACTAGTTCTGACCATAAAAAATAGCACCCATGGCTAATTATTCCGTGGTTTAAGGATAAAAAAAGACGAGCACACTTCGAATCCTGAAATGTGCCCGATTGGCTGAAGGATGAGAGGGGTGGCCCCTCTCTGCTTATGTATATGTACTATTATTTGAAGCAATCTTGCGATTAATGATTTTTTTCTTTATTAATGGCTTCAATTAATCGGTCGATCTTTTCATTTTTTTCTCTGTCCAGTTTTATTTTTGCATCCATGTATTTTACTGCTTTAATTACAAAATAAATACCAAAAAAGATAAGCACCACATAAAAAGCAATAGGCAACAAAGCCATGACAGCAAACATACCATTACCGCTCAACCTAATCCCTCCCTGATCTATTTTTTGATTAGTTCTCGTAAAGCTTGATTGATTATTTTAAGCGGTTAACCGCCAAACATCTAATAATCAGTATCCAGTAAAGCCACTTCAAACACCATTGCTAAAAGAAATAGCGGCACTCCGACTAGAAGCATGCCGGCAATGAAGTAACTTAAACTTGTTAATATGAACTTGAAGAAATCATAGACTGCCCCGGCTAAGTCATCAATGAACCTAGTCAAAATAATCTCCTCCCACCAACTTTACGCTTTAGCGTTTTAATAGCATTCTTCATTGTTGAAGATAATCTCTTTTTACAATATCCAAAATCCAGTTTAACATAATTATCCATATAAACTGAGTGATTTTACTTTATAAACATTAAAACATGTTAGCAACTTTAAAATTCATTAAATGGTATAAATCCTTTACTTCATGTGCAAAAAAGCTCGGTTCTTCTTTCAGCAATTGCTCCTTGGAATGACTTCCCCAATTCACTGCCACTGTTTCACAGCCTGCAGCTTTCCCCATTTGGATGTCAAAAATCGCATCACCAACCATTACGCATTCTGTCGCTTTTAATGAATAGCGCTCTACAATTTTTAAGATACCATCTGGATGCGGCTTATAATGCTCCACTTGATCGGAACCAATCCAGTCTGTAAAAAAACGATCTAACTGCAGCTTTTGCAAGTTTCGATATAATACATCCGTCTTTTTACTCGATACAACAAATAGCAATAAGCCTTGCTTTTGCAACGTATCTAATACTTCATCTAAATGTGGAAAGGCGGTAATGGTTTGTTCCTCGAATGTCTTATAAGCTTGGCGAAAAAGTTGTAATAGCTTCTTAAATTGGCCCTCATCCAGAGTATGATTTGTCATTTCATGAAACGATTGTTCGATGGGAATGCCCATATAATAATCGACCTCTTTTTTAGTCGGAATGGATAAGTTGCATTCTTTAAATCCCTTCTGTGTAGCCAATAATCCACATTCACCTGAATCGGCTAATGTACCATCGAAATCAAAAATAATTGCTTTCATATTAATCACTCCTACTGCATTTCATATATATTTTGTTTCGCATACTTTAATAATTGCTTCGAATCTATGATTTCGATAAATCCCGGAATTCGCTTAATAATGCCATCCCTCTCAAACGATTGGATACATCGGTTTTGGTGCCTCACCGTGATTCCTATAAATTCAGCAATCATTTTTAATTCGCTTTTCGGTATATACGGGTTAATAAAAGCTCCTTGCTCGTCATGGGAAATGGATGCCAGATAGCTTGCCAGCCTTGCATCTGCTTCATGCAGCAAATGAAAAGATAGGTTCGTTGATTTGGTTAAAAATTTTCGACTGATCGATTGGAGCAAGACTTCATTAAAAATAGTATCCTCTCGCCATCTACGCGCTATTTCCAATGGTAATATAGCGAGATGTACTTCAGTCACTGCTTCGATCGTATGTATAGTATCAACTTGTTGTACAAGCTCTATATCACCATACAGTTCAAGCGGTTTGTTGAATGTAACTATCAATCGTTTTCCTTCTTCTGAAGTCGTGTATATTTTTACTTTTCCCCGCACCAGAAAAGAGAGAAAAGGCAATGGGAATCCTTGTGCATAAATACACTCTCCAGGAGAAAAGGAACGCCATTCAAGGACATCTATTTCGATAGGATACTTTTTATAAATATTCTTTTTGTATTGTGCAATTGCATTTGCATCGTTCAAGAGTTTCATTGAAATCCAACTCCCTTTTCAAAATAATTCATTTTTATCTTAACAGAAAGGACATATGGCCATAAAAATGAGTATGCAGTTTTTGCCCCATATTTTATGTACTTAAATCATTGTTGAATTCAACAATTAATTATCTGAAAAATCAAACTATTACACGATGACTTTTCCAAATTTTCTCTTTAAAATAAAAAAAGTATTAAAAAAATTGGGAGGAGTGTTTCTATGAATCGAGAACTTGCTGGCAGTTCAAACAAAAGGCTGATTCTTGCTACTTTGTTTATTGGCTGGATTGTCTTGTTTATTGACCGGACTGTCATCAGCCTTGCTGTCGTACAAATGAGCGAAGATTTGTCCCTTGCACCTTCGGATATTGGTATGGTGCTCAGCAGCTTTTTTATTGGTTACGCCTTTATGCAAATTCCAGGGGGATTTCTTGCAGACCGGTTCGGTTCCCGTAAGGTAATTATTACGGCCGTGCTGGCATGGTCCATATTTACGGCATTGACTGGACTGGCTTGGTCGTTAGCTTCTTTAATTCTGATACGCGTATTGTTTGGTTTGGGGGAAGGCTCTTATTCTCCTTCTGCTGCAAAGGCAATTTCTGATTATTTTCCTCATAAAGAAAGGACAAAGGCACAATCAACGATGATGTCTTCAAATCCGATCGGGATGGTGGCCGCACCAATCATTTGCGCACCATTGCTTGTTGCGCTTGGTTGGCGTTTTACGTTCCTGCTACTGTCCGTTCTTGGTATTGTTGTCGTGTTACTTGTATGGAAATTCTTTAAGAAAGACAAGCTCAATGCTGAGGAAATGGATAAAAACGCTCCCAAACAGGAAAAGGGAGCATATAAAGAACTGCTTCGAAACTCAATGATATGGAAAATGGTGATTATCTGGTTCGGAATCAGTATTGCCCAATGGGGTTTAACCGCTTGGATGCCAACCTACCTTGTTCAGGCCAAACAAATTAACCTGACTTCTGCCGGATTTCTTACGGCAATTCCAGCACTTGTCAGCGCGGTTGTTGCGTTTTTAAGCGGCAGGTTGATTGACAGACTTGGCGCTTATACAAAAACGGTTGTAATCATTAGCACGTTAATCGTTGGCTTATTTGTTTACCTGTTAATCGGATCCTCCAGCGCATGGGAGGCCATTTTATATCAATCTTGTGCTTCAGTCGGCATTGCATTTATGCTAGCTTTCGTGTTTTCCTTACCACATCGCATCATGAGAGCACAAGTAGTCGGAACGACGGTGGGCATTCTAAACTTCGGCGGGCAGTCGGCAGGCATTGTCGCGCCATTGATTATGGGCTTTCTAATCTCCGCTTCCGGCGGTTCCTATACAGGCGCTTTCATGTTTGTGATGGGCTGCAGTTTGCTGGCCACTATTGTAAGCGCAACTTTGCCCGGCTCGATATTGGCAAAAAAAGTGGCTGCCGAGAATTCACCGGCAGAAGTACTTGGTTGAACCGATTTTTAGTTGTTAATAAGTAGAAAAAAACGATCTTTAATCCAATTCCCCCTTTTGTAAGTCAACTTACAGAGGGGAATTTTTTATGACGGCTGTAAATTTACTTCTATATGAACGTTTACTGTAAAGTTCAAGGAAAACAGGCGTTTAGAAATCCTCATTAATGATTTAAAGCAAAATAATCTGTAAATAAAAAGAGCACCATTCCCGACCAAATGGCGCCCTTCAACTAGATACTTCAGTTGTTAATGAGAATATTATGGATGAAATTTAATTCTTCTTTAGATAAACTCATATCGCTTGCCTGAATGTTTTCAAGGATGCGCTCTTTCCGTTTGCCCCCTGGGATGACTGCATCAACGCCCTGTTGAGCGAGCAGCCAAACTAGTGCCAAATTCGGAAGTGTTGTCTCTTTTTGAGCAGCAAATTCTTTTAACTTGTCTACCGTTTCAAGGGTTTTGCCAAATTGTTCGCCCTGGAATAATGGAACCGAATTGCGCCAATCCTGTGCATCCAGTTTGGTATCCTTCGTGAATCCACCACCAAGCAACCCAAATGCCAATGGACCATATGGAATAAAGGAAATATTATTTTCAACGCAGTATGGCAATAATTCTTCTTCAGCAGAGCGATCCAGCATATTGTATGGTGATTGCAGGGCGGAAATGTCACCGTGCGCATTTGCCTCTTTCAGCTGCTCGAGGGAAACATTCGAAATCCCGATTGCGCGAATTTTCCCTTCTTCTTTTAAACGGGCCAATGCACCAATTGATTCCGCAAAAGGTGTTTCTTTGTCCGGGAAGTGCAAATAATATAAATCAACATAATCCAGCTGAAGCCTTTGTAGACTGTTTTCTAGAGCTGCCCTTAAATATTCAGGACGGTTGTTAGTCTTTACGGAACCATCCTCCAACCATTGTTGTGCTCCTTTTGTTGCAATCACCAAGTCATCGCGCTTAAATTCTTTTACTACTTCCCCAACCAATTCTTCGGAACGTCCAACACCATAAATATCCGCTGTATCAATAAAGTTAACGCCATTGTTCAATGCTTCCCTTACAAATTCGATTCCATCCGCTTCACTTAAATTTTGGAATAAATTATGTCCGCCAACTGCATTGGTGCCAAGTCCAATCTCCGATATTCTTAAGTCCGTTTTTTTTAACGTTTGATATTTCATAATTTTCCCTCCTACCATTCATTACCCCAATCATATTCACTATAAATAAGAACCTCAAATTATCTAGATGAAGTTTCATTTATTGAAACTCACATGGAAACCTGCTGAAAAACGAAAAACCTGCCCACCCGGTTTCATATAATGAAACCTCTCCCGCATATTTTGAGTCAAGTACTACAAGCATCTATACTATCGGAAGATGGAGGTGAGCAAATGGCAAAAAACGAGGTATCCACACTGAAAAAAGGCCTTCTTGTTTTAGAGTTAGTGAAGCAATATCAAGGGATTACGTTAAGAGAACTGATGAACCATCTCAATCTAAGCAAATCTACGGCATTTCGGATATTAACTACTTTAGAAGAGTTGAATTATATCTATAAAATTCAGACCCGATATTTTATGAATCCTAAAAAGTTTGAAGTCATTGTTGAAAAACGGCCGGAAAAGGATTGGACCTCTTTACAATCCGTCTATCAAGCAGCGCGGAATTTACAAATGAGTACTTATTTAGGTAAAGTGGATGGTTCCGATCTTGTCATGACTCAGGTATTGCATGCTCCATTTGAAAAGACAGCAAACGAAGAAATCGGAAATCGTTCAAAATTACATCTATCGGCATTAGGAAAAGTCATTTTAGCCCATTTGGATGAAGAGGTGCTCGAATCGCTGTTCAGTAAGTTGTCACTCGAACCTGCAACTGACAATACGTTTCAGGACGCCCACCTTTTCCAGTATCATTTAAAGGGCATTCGACAAGAAGGCTATGCATTTGATGATGAGGAGCGAATCGTCGGCATCCGTTGCGTCGCCGTTCCTGTTTTTCGCCATAGAAAAGTAATTGCTGCATTGGCGATTGCGGCTCCTGCAGAACAAATTTCACGAGGCAATATAAAGCAGCTTGCCCAAAAGCTAAGTTCAGGCAGTGAGGCCATTACAAAAGAAATCGAAGCTTTGGAAGACAGTCATTAATCTAAATGAAATGTAATTTTTCATCCATACAAAAAAATAAATGAAAGCAGGGACAAAAGTGAAAAAAATTGAAACCGTTTCATTAATTGGTCTGGGCGCTGTAGGAGCTGCCTATGGAAGTAAACTTCATGAGCTGTTGAAAGATTCGTTCCAAGTTGTGGCAAGTAAAGATCGGATCCAAAGGTATGAAAATTCAGGAATCAGCGTGAATGGGCAAAATTATCACTTTCATTACAGCACACCGGAAACCAGAATGGATCCAGTAGACTTGGTAATTTTTTCCGTGAAAAATGACGATTTAACTCAAGCAATTCAAGATATTCAACATCATATAGGACCAGATACAATCATTTTGTCGTTATTGAATGGGATTTCCAGTGAAGATAAAATAAAATCCGCCTGTGAAAGTCAGCATATTCTTTACAGCGTCTGTGTGGAAATCGATGCGGTTAGACAACAAAACGAAACCAATTCAGTACGCTTGGCTGGATTGAATTTGGCGAAAGGGATAGTTCTAAATCAGAGAATGTGTTGGCAGTACAGAATTTATTTGAAAGAGCAGGAATCCCCTACAAAATTTCCGAGGACATTTTACATACCATGTGGTGGAAATTCATGGTGAATGTCGGCATTAATCAAACATCCGCCATATTGAGGGCACCCTATAATGTCTTCCAGTCAGTGCCAAGTTCCTATGAATGGGCGGAAGCAACAATGCGCGAAGTTGTTGCCCTTTCACAAAAGATAGGAGCGAATTTAACAGAGGAAGACGTCGCAAGTTTTCGCCCTATCCTGCACAATATGTCACCCAATGGAAAAACTTCTATGCTCCAGGATGTAGAGGCAGGAAGAAAAACAGAGGTTGAGTATCTAGCTGGAACAGTAATCGAGCTAGGCAAAAAATATGGGGTTTCAACACCGATTAATGAACAGTTATATAAGATCATTCGCATTATGGAGGATATGAAAACCCACTAGTAAGGAGATTAAAATGAAGGAAAACTTCCAAAGTTTATTTCAAGATTTTACATTTAAAAGTGGTGTCCATGTAAAAAACCGCCTTATGATGGCACCGATGACAACGTTCTCTGCTGACGAAAACGACTATGTATCAGAGGAAGAACTGAACTACTATAGTGAGCGTGCAAATGGTGTCGGTACAATTGTTACGGCATGTGCCTATGTTTCGAAAAACGGAAAAGGATTCGATGGACAAATGGGCATTGACCATGACGATGCCATTGAAGGCCTTTCCAAATTAGCAGAAGTGATACATGCTGGCGGCGCCAAAGGAGTTGTTCAACTTTATCATGGAGGCCGGTTAGCCGTGCCAAGACTTATTCCAAATCAGGAAACTATAAGCGCGAGTGCTGTTGCCCCACTCGAAGACGGGGATTTTATAGCATTACACAAGCTCCAAGAGCATTAACGACCGACGAAGTATACGAAATTATTACTGATTTTGGCGATGCAACACGTCGGGTAATCGAAGCTGGATTTGATGGCGTTGAATTGCATGGAGCAAGCGGCTACTTAATTCAGCAATTCGTGTCGCCCCATTCAAACAAAAGAAAAGATGAATTTGAAAATCCCCTCCTCTTCCCAATAAAACTTATTGAAGAAGTAAAAAGGGTAATTAGTGAACATGCTAAAAAACCGTTTTTAATCGGTTATCGTTTTTCTCCGGAAGAACCGGAGACACCGGGAATCACCATGCAAGAAACATTTGCTTTAATTGACGAGTTAGTCGGCGCAGATCTTGATTATCTTCATATTGCCACAACAAATGCGTGGGCAAAACCGCGTCTAGGCATTGTGAGCGAAAAATCACGCACAGAATTAATCGCCGAGTATATTGATCGACGCGTACCGTTAATTGGTGTAGGCAGTATCCATACACCTGATGATGCCGCTCACCTATTGGAAATAGGGAAAACAGATTTTGTGGCGATTGGACGGGCAATCATTGTGGATCCGAAGTGGGTTGAAAAAGTGCAGAATCATAAAGAAGAAACGATATCCCAACAGTTAAAACAAGACCAACAACATGAAGCCGTGATCCCAACTCCTTTATGGAATTTGATTTTAGAAGTGGAAGGCTGGTTTCCTGTTGAACGTTAAATTCAGAAAGCGGCTCAATTGAGCTGCTTTTTAATTCATTAAAGTCTTTCCCGCCCAATTTCTCATTGGCGAAATTCCCCTTTAGCCCCGTCCCCATAGAATTAAAAAGAAGTAACTTAGGATCAAAAGAATGAAAATGACCATCAATAGTGAAAGCAAAGAAATATCCGAGTTGGAGGGAACAAACTTTTCCTCCAGAATTTCTTTGCGTTTTCTTTTATAAGTTCCTGTTGTAATCAGGATGACGGTAATGCCCAGTATACAAGAAAATACACCCAGTATAATTGAAAGGATATCAATGTATGAATTGCGTATATTCCCTATCGTAAAATGTAAACTGGTTGCCAAAAAGCCGATTCCCACAATCGAAATCGCTGTCCGAATCCATGCCAAATACGTTCGTTCATTCGCTAAATGCTGCTGGGCGTATTTTAATTGGTTATCGAGGGACTTCTTATCCATCATTTACACTTCTCCCCATCAATATTTTTTTACACGTTTAAAAGAATATATACAATTTTAATTATATAGCCGGTTACCTTAGAAATTAAACGAAATTGCTTCTTTTTCTTGACCATCTGCTGCTACTTTCCCCAGTTCCTTCAGTACTTTTTCTTCCCTGTTACGAGGTTTTTCTGATTCCGTAAGATAGTCCGCAACTTTTGTAGCTGCTTTTGCGAGCACTTCTTCATTTAAGCCTAATTTTTCGCCTTTTGATCCTTGTTCACTTAAATAGTTTTTAAAGTTAGTAAAACTATCTAAATGATAGAACACCTCATATACCCTAAATATTTTAGAATCCCCCACAATCTAGCCAGATTGTTGAGTTTCGAGAGAGCACCCACACCAGCGCCAGCTACCCGCTGATTTTAGCACTAAAAAGGAATCCTAATTAGGCACAAAAAAAGCACCCCGGAAACTAATCCGTAGACGCTTGCGTTAATTAAGCATTGCGAGCTTTCGCTAGCTCTTGTTGCTCGATAAACTTTTCCTTTAGAGCGAAATAAAACTTAATTGCGTCAACACCTTCACTTTCTGCGTCGTTATATGCTATTGCTAAGGAATGTGCGTCTATCCGCTTGCCTGTTAAGTCAATTTCTTTTACGTCAAAGTCTTCCGGCAATTTTTCCGCTAAGTATTCGTCACCTTTAATTTTTACGCCTTCATTCGTGTAATTCATTACCAATACCATCCTTCATCGTCTCCATTCAATTTTTTGTAATAAAAAACAATAGTTACCATTCATTCTGTCTCTGTTGTTTTTTCTTTTATTACCCCACTAGTAATGACTTTACCCTCGCATATTAAAATTTTATTCGCCGTTGAGGCAGACGAAGCGTTTGACCGGCCCGCACGCTATCAATATTCGTGATTTCCAAAAGTAATATAGACAGAAAAAAAAAGCGCGAGCCTAAACATAAAGGCAGCGCTTTTAGTTACTACCAATTTTAGAGAGTTTACTATCGATTAGTTTTTTAAAAGCATAAAACCTCACCACATAGAGAAAGTGACTTCCTCCATACGTTTTATTCATTCAATTTCGTGGAATAGAATGAATGTGATTATATATAGGAGGGATAAATAATGACAGTCAAATTGACAGTAGAAAACGTAGTACAGGCGAAACAAGAAGTGGAGAATTTAGAAGCGCAAGGATATCTTCGAGATAACATTTACATCTTTGCGCACTATGAAGAACGTGAAGATGATATTAACGATGCACTGGGGACAGAGGAAGCTGGTATTGGCGAGCAAGGGTTCCTGACTTCTATGAAAAACCTGGTGAATTCCCGTGGAGATGAACTCCGCAATGAGTTAGCATCTGTCGGATTAAGTGAAACGGAAGCTGCTCAATTCGAAAAGGAACTGGATACAGGTAAATTGGTCATAGTTGCCAATAAGTAAAAACAAACCCGGGAATCCAATCCCGGGTTTGTTTTTCATTTTACAAGTCCTCCTCGTATTCCTTGGACTCTGTATTCCAGATAGCCTTCCAAGCAAATCAGCATAAAAACCCATCCTTCTTTATTGTCAATGTTCTGCTCGAGGAAATAATAATTGTGCTGGAAGTGTTACTAATAATCTTAATGTTACTATCATTATCGAAGTACTTTTTAATGTAACATAACTGCCCTTTTGGTTGATTACATCATCGTCTGCAAGGATTGATATTTTAGGGTCAATAAAGACAATAAGCAAGATTGTCCCATTAAGTTTATTAATTAAGAGAGATTGATTCTGTAAACTCACTGATTTCTTTGCTCATTTCCTTATAACGAGTCCAATGGAGGTAATGATGTCCCTCTAAAGTAACAATTTTACTAGCTGGGTAATTCGTTAACTGCGCTTCATAAAAAGTTACAAGATTTTTATCCTCCTCTGTAACCCTATCTTTTTTCGTAGTGAAGATTAAAACTGGCATATTGGAAGGAAATTTCATATCAACAGTTTTGTTGATATTACTTCTTATTTCATTAGCCTCACTAACCACATTTCTGTTGTTGCCTTTCCAGGCAGAGATTGCTTTTGTTCTATCCAGATTTTCTTCAGAATAAGTACCTTCCTCAGCTATCGGAAGGAAATTGTCCGGAGTCAAATACAATGCCAATCTTGCAATTCCTGTTGGTGCAACATAACCGAAATATTGTGGCATTGTAGGAGCAGTTTCACCAAAATACTTCAACGCCTTTGGCAATGTAGGATCAATACCTATAATCGCTTTCACTTCTTCTGGGTAAGTATTGGCATAATACATGCTATAGATTCCAGATATGGAGTGTGGCATCAATATGTATGGACCTTGTATGTTTAATTTTTTAAGAGCAGTTCTTATTTCCGCCACTATGTTTTCCACTGTCCGATCCTTGTTGGTTATGTCACTCCATCCATATCCAAAAGGCTCAATCACTACTACCTTATTATTCTTTGCCATTTCATTAATCAAAGGTTCAAAATCCAATGCTGGCGCTGCGGTTCCATGACCACTTAATAAAACGATTGTATGATCCCCATTTCCTTTTGTGTAGACGTGCATATTATTCCCATCTACTTCAACTAATTGACCAATTGCTGGATACTTCCCTTTTTCATAAAAAGTCATTATATTACTGAAAATGACCCAGACAACCAGCAGGGCTACTATTGCTATTAACATATTCCTTAAAAAAACCCAAAATCTAAGTTTCTTTTTAGTTTTTATGATTTTCACTTCTTCCTAAGCCATGATTAACTTCTGTCACCTTACTTTGGTAAAAATTTTACAGAATCATCCTAATTGTAGCATATGTATCCAATCTTCATTAAAGTGTTATTTCATTAAATGCCTTTAATAAAAACAAGCAAATTCTTACTACAAAAGCGCGCCCATTAGCTAAAGAAGGCACATAAAACTTCCAATAACTGAAGTACGATTCCCACATACATAATAATTAAATGAATAAACAAATAACAATAATAATATAATGAAAAACAAAATAAATTTATTGATAAACGATAAAAAATATACTAAAATCTCATTATCATTAAATCAGTGAGGTGCTTCAAATGAACGTTAAACTAGGTTCAACTTTTTTCTTAAAAGTCGTTGCTTTTCTTATTGGAATTGCGGTACTTGCCGTGTGTATATTTTTGTTGCCTGAAGCAGCCCGAAGAGATTCGATAGTGCGTCCAGGAGATTACTCGATATATCCATTGTTAATATGTGCGTATGGAGTATGCATTTCGTTTTCTGTTGGGTTGTATCAAGCATATAAACTATTGAGTTATATCGATAGAAATAACGCTTTTTCCGAGTTATCCCTTAAATCCTTGAAGGTTATAAAAAAATGCGCTTTTACAATTATCTTCTTCATTTTGTTAGTAATAGTTTACTTAAGGGTGTATGCCATGTTCACGAGTGATGACGCAGCAGGTCCGATAGCACTAGGTCTAATGGGGATTTTTGCAACAGCTATCATTGCTGCCATTGTGGACGTACTTCAAAAGCCATTAAAAAATATCCTAGAAAAAATGAAATAAAAATGTAGGTGTTTAATTTGCAAGTATCTAACATTTTTCCCTATTCCAAATTAATGGCCCTAAAATGTAAAATGGGCGCCATTTCCTCAAGAGTGGCGCCCGATTGCTGAACAAAAAATTTATAAATTTTTGATTAAACTTTTATAAAAGTTCCATCTTTGTCTTAAATACATACAAATTTTAATTGGACAAATCCATTTCATTGTGACTAATTTATCATCATTGAACAAAATCTTTAAGCTGCTACCCTAAACGAAAGTTTAATTGAATTGGTGCTTATCCGTTGTACGTCAATGTTTATCCGCTAAATTCAGAAAAAAATTGACGTATAATGGAGTCTAATCACCGCCTCCTTTCATAAGCTTGTCCTGTGTTTATACAAGACCTCTTCCCACGCTACTAAAATTCAAAAAAGCAGCATTCCCCCAAAGAGAGGGAATTGGCTGCTGATTTTAGCTTTCATTCTAACTTGACTTTAAATCATACAGATTAAGCAGCTTTATTTACATCGTTCGTTGTATCCTGGCTGTGTTTGTATTTAAAAGTTATCGCAAAAACGATCCCAAGAACGATGGTATAGGCAGCAAAAACCAACCAGATATTTTGCCAGTCTTTTATGCCGTCAACCGTTAAATAATCCACTATTCTTCCACTAATCATAGCTCCTAAATAAGCTCCCAGTCCGTTCACCATTGTCATAAATAAGCCCTGTGCACTCCCACGAATTCGGTGATCCACTTCTTTATCTACAAACATTGATCCAGAAATATTAAAGAAATCAAACGCTGCACCGTACGCTACCATGGATAATAGTAATAAGATGAACCCTAATCCGGTTGGATCTCCAAAAGCTAATAAACCGAATCGCAACGTCCAAGCCGCCATACTCAATAGCATGACCGTTTTGATCCCAAATTTACGTAAGAAAAATGGTATGGCAAGAATAAAGACTACTTCTGAAAATTGTCCAATTGATAATAAAATCGCTGGGTATTTCACAGCAAGACTTTCTTTATAATCAGGATTTAGCGCAAAATCATGAAGGAATGGGTCTGCAAATGCCAAATTAATTTGCAGTGCAGCACCGATCAGCATTGCAAATATGAAAAAGATGGCCATTTTCTTTTGTTTAAATAGGACAAAAGCGTCGAGTCCTAAGTGGCTTACCCACGACTTCTCCTTCTTAACAGTTGCTGTTGGACAATCAGGCAGCACAACTGAAAAGAGTGCCAGTAAGATGGCAGCCCCTGATGCAATGTATAACTGAATATTGCTTAACTCAAATCCACCAATACTAATGAGCCACATAGCAAGAATAAAACTAACGGTTCCATATACACGAACGGACGGGAATTCTTTCGTCGTATCGAGTCCTTCCTTTTCTAAACCAACATAGGAAATGGTATAAGATAATGAAATTGTCGGTATGAAAACCATAGCGTTAAAAAACATTACCCAAAACATAACGGTTGGGTCTGAAGCTTGTGCTGCTATAAATAAGCAAATCGCACCAACAAAATGAAGAATTCCATACAATCTATTCGCTTTCATCCATCGGTCAGCGATAATCCCTATAAGGCTTGGCATTATAAGAGAAGCAAGTCCAGATGCGCCATAAACCGCTCCAACTTGTGAGCCAGAAAAATGTAATGTATTAATCATATACGAGCCAAGAGTAATTAGCCAACATCCCCAAATGAAAAACTGGAGAAAAATCATAATTTTAAGTCGAGATTTAATTGTCATTGTTTTCCTCTTTCTAAGTTGTTATTGTCTAAGCTGTACTTTTGTAGTCATCAAGCTTTTTTAGCTAATTCAGTCATATAATCGAAGAATGCATCGCGATTTACATCGTAGACTACATTCACTGGACGTCCATCAGCTGTTTCAACTGTACGGCCTTGGCTTGGACCGTCTGTGTGTACAATGCTGTTAATAGTTTGTACTTTCACAAAATCAGGATTGCCGACAAATGCAGTTGTTAACACATCCCACAAATAGTATGTTGAGTTCGTTGAAAAGTGAACAAGTGGTGGTACCATCGCATAACATTGGCCAATAAAATCCACACCAATATTTTGTCGTTCTTTTGCCCAACGCTCACGTACATCTAAAGTTAACGGTACTTGGTTTGTACTTTCAAGCGCTACTAAATCAATTGCTATGCCAGTTTCCCATACACGAGCTGCTGCTTCAGGATCCCAAAAAACGTTCCATTCCGCTGTTCCATCATGTTCAGGTTCATGTACGTTTCCTTCTTCACGGAATGTACCACCCATCCAAACAAGTCTTTCAATTTTCGCTTCAATTTCAGGAGCTTCATCTAATGCGCGAGCAAGATCAGTTAGTGGGCCTGTAAATAATAAAGTTGTTTTTTCTTCAGTTGCTAAAACCGTATCTATTAAATGGAGATGTGCTGGTTTATCTGCCACTGGTGTTACAACTTTTCCAGATTCATTTAAAATCGGTAGGGCATCAACATAAAATGCATGCATACGCCAGTCTTTTGGAAAAGGATTTTTTCCACGAGAATTTGACGCTGCTACGTCTAGACCACCATAACCAAAGCGATCAATAATTTTTCGACTCGCAAACATTGCTGGTTCTAAATAACAATCTGCTGGTATGACTGAAACACCTGTGAGTTCAACCGTGTCCATTTTTAGTAATAAAAATAGCGAAACAAGATCATCAACTCCGCCATCATGATTAAAGTAAATTTTCTTTTTCATTTTCTCGATCCCTTCATGGTGAATTTTTATAAATTGCTTGGGGTTCATCCAACTGTTTTCTTGTTGGAATACTCGTATAACGTTGCACTTTGTTCCGCACTAAGAGCCATCGAGCCATCGAAATTTGCCTGATGTGCCGCTTCACATGATGGCTTTAAAAAAGCATCTTAAAATATAAAAAACGCTCCGATAACTACCGGAGCGTTGACTAGGGCATTGTAAATACAAAAGGAAGAATTAATCCTTCTTCCATTTAACACTTACCTCGTAGTCAAACCCTTTACGGCGGCTTGGTAGAAACTTTTGGGCCATATCCCCAATATTATACGACATAATTCGACATTCAATTCGCACTCATAATAGCAATAGTTTAGGGTTCCGTCAACTAAATAACGAACATTTTCGTTAATTCCCAGAGTGTCATTCGTGTTTCATAATATTCACAATATTATTCTCCCTTTACCGTTTCACACTTTTGCAATTGAGGTACTGACCAAATCCCTCAAATGCTATATTCAGCACAATTAAAATTGAAATTGTCAGATCAGATCCGTCGCGAAGATTTTGATTTAACCCATGATTCGAACCAAGGTGGACATCCATTAATATTTCAGAAAGTGAAGTTCTACTCTATTGATTTATAAAAAAAGAAACCCCTGCTCAATTCTTCAATAAAAAATGAGTTTGTCAAAACAACCCACAATTCTTCAACTCTTGCAACCGTTGCCTCAATAAATGCTAAACAAACAATCTTTTATGAGTATCTTATTCCTCCTGGCTCCTCAACAATCTGGCCCTTTTCATGAAGAAAGAGCCCAATTCATACTGCAGAATTGCGCCCGATTGTGAATTATCGTTATTCATATAGCCCCTCGTTAGAGCTTAATAACTGATTTTTTTTCAAATTAACTTGGATTTACAGATATTCCGAACACTTTACCAAGAGCAAATCTAATCGCATCTTCCCACTCTACACCTTCTAAAGAATGTAATTGTTGAGCCGTATCCCAAGCTGGTAAAAAGCTTTCAGTCAGTAGTTGATCGCTTTGAATTAAGTTAAGTTCCCAGGCAATTATTTGAAACGTACGAATAATGGCTACTTTTTCGCCCACTTGATCGGCAAATTCTTCAGTAGAATATGTATTTTGAATTTTCATAATAACCCCTCTAATTGTTTTAATTACTTAATTGTACTTTAATTGATATTATTTCTTCTCCCAAAAACTGTGATTTGAGAGTATCTAGGAATGGAACAAGAATTATACGATTTAATCAAGCATCATGATTTTCGTCTCCCATTACTTGAATAAGAAAATAAGCTAGCCTAAACAATCCTATCCTCATCTTTCACACCCGTCACTTAACAAGGAATTGCAGCTTGTCCATTTAGCGGTGCCTGCTACCCTCTTACATAAACTATTTAGGGCATACATCCAACCCAAGCTTTGATATTAAGCATAAACTGGTTATATGTCTAATTTCAAAAAGGAGTGAATCTTGACTTATGCGATATATGGAAGAAATGCCTTTCTATGGCCAAAATCTAAGAGGTCTAGACAATTGTATATTTCGTTTCACGTATATGTGGCTTAGAAACGGTGATAACTTTTGGTTCTTTCTGACTGCTGTTGGCCACGAAAGAGCTTATGGCTACAGGTTTTTCGGTGGAAGATGGAATCAATATTCAATTGCTTTAAGAAACATTGACGCCTACCATTGTTCCCCTCCGACTCCAACTCCATATTAGAAAACAGCTCCTGACTTTTTATTCTTATCATTCAGTTAAACTTTAGAAACGTCCGTGCTTTCATAATTAAAGTTCTTTTTTAAAACCTAATACACAGTAAACACCAGATATCCGCCAACTGCGTGTTCCCTCCATCATCTATAAAACGTTAATCATTTCGGTTAGCGTTTTTTATATTGAAATTAGACTCAATGCCAAAAGAACATAAGTTTAATCCTTCACAACCTCAATTGCATTATAAAAATATGCTTTTACTTTCCTTAACAAACTGGCCCGATTGTTGAACATAAATTGGGATTGACCCATGTCGAATCCCCCTATAAAAACCCCTCAAAAATTTTAAATCCACCAGTCGTATGACCGGTGGATTTTTTGGATTTATGTAAGCTTTTATCTAATTTCATACATTCGGAAAAATAAAAAAAAAAACGCCCAGAAAAAAGCGCCGGATTATGAAAAATCATTTTTCTTATTTAATAATTTAAGAAGTTCTTGAAATGAATCCTTCATCTTGCACTTTATAAGATTCACCTTCAACCATTAGTGATCCATTTTCATTAATCGATAAGTGATAAACTCTGTCAGTATAATGGATTATAAATCACTCCTCCCTTTCCATGAAGAAAGACGCATTTCCAATTTCAGAAACGCGCCCTTAACTGATAACAGCAATAATCGAGCCAGAACGTTAAGTCCCTGACTCGATTATATTCTTTTTCAATAGTAAATAAACGGATGCTCACTCTCATCCATTTTCCTCGTACACCATAAATTAAAAACCATATTCTGAGCTAGATTTCTTTTTTGGGTCTGAAATTATCCTCTATTTCATTATTCCCATCATAATTTTCACCAAAAATCTTCTTCATTCGTTCATGCGCTTCTTGTTTTATTGAATCATCAATGTGGGCTTTAATTTTATTTAATGCATAAATGATTACCATTGTATCATCTGCATATCCAGCCAACGGAATGAAGTCTGGTATAACATCTAGAGGTAGAATTAGGTAACCCAGCGCACCTGCTATAGTCAACTTAGTTGAATTAGGGGTATTGGGGCTTTTAAATGCATAGAATAAAAGTAGGCTATAATAGGAAATTTTAACTCCCATTTTCTTAGCATATTTGAGAAGTTTTTTAACATATTTATTTTCGGAAAAATGTTTTTCCTTCCCTTTAATTGCTTCAGTAGAATCAAATTTTTCCAATTCTTTGTCATAATCTTTTTCTTCAGACACGTTATCTTCTCCCTAATATTCCTGAATTTCCTTACCCTTGTATAAACGTTTTTATTCTAATCTTGTTCCTAGGCTACAGATATTATCCCGATTTTACCGAGTTTATTTTTACGAAGCACAACTCTATCGAACAAACCATAGTTGAGAATCAATAAATTTAATGCTATCAATGGAAGTAAGTTCCTATCAACATAAAACTGTCTCGTTTCTTTTAAATATTAAGGGTAGAGGAATTGTATTGATTTTAAAGGCATTTTCCACAAAAGAGAGATTCAGTGGTTTCACCCACACCCTGAGCGTACTTTTGAGGAAAATCATGTTGAATCCATAGAAGATCTAGTACATGAGATGATGGATGACCACTTAAATCGCTAACATTTAAAAGGCTATCCAATCTCCATCTAATTCACTATTAGACCAATTTGGGGGTTAACTAGATCTATGTCATAAGTACTCCCATTCTGAGAGCGCAATTCTATTATAGAAATGCGCTCCATTTGTTTAATTTGTTCAATATCCCCCACTGACTTCCAGCTGTACGTTATCCTATCCAGATTCAGAGTGACCAAAAGCTTCCACTGTTTTTCAACTTTACTGCCTCTCTAGTACTATAAGCAATTCAACAAAAAGCTCATTGGATACTAACTTAAAAGATATCATTGTTTTCGTTAATCAGAAAAATTGATGGGTAAAGAATGGGAGGCAGTAAATCATAGAGAGACCATGGTGCGTACAGTCGACTGCTGATAAATAACTGAAGAGAATTAAAGGTTATAGGCAGCAAAATATGAAACAATTGCTAAGTTAGGTGGTTTGATATGTATGAAATTTGAAAATCAGAATAAAGAACAAGAAGAAAATCAACTGGAATTTGCTCAGCAGCATTTGGCCAATGAACGCACGTATTTAGCTTGGCTACGGACCGCAATAAACGTCACAGGAATTGGTTTTGTAATTGTTTCTTTCCATTTATCCATTGGGCAAAGCCATCGAGTAGTAGACTTTCTGGCTGTGCTGCTTACTATCCTATCCAGCGTGGCTGGTTTTTGTCTCATTATAAATTCAGCTGTCCAATATTTCAGAAAGCGAAAACAAATTCAGGCACAACGCTTTCATTCTTCCCATGTGTCTATCATAGTGGCGTCACTGGTTTTGCTTACCGTGGTTCTCGTCGCTACTGTCTATATTTTAATCCAATTTATGCATGTTGAGGAGAGCATTTAATGGATCTTAATGAAGGAGAAGCCTTATTGATAAGGCCTGTATGGAAACGCTGTACTTGGAAGATCTTACATTATTACCGGTACCTTCTTCTTGATTTCCCTAAATTCGAAAAGCAAACAAACAAAGGGCTCCTAAATTCTAAAATTTAATAAATTGATCTCTATTCGACCGATTTTGAAGGAGCGAAGAAGTACTTTATTGGCATCTTCGCTCCCTTTTTGGCTTTAATAGTGTATCACTAAAAACGGATACTGTAGTTTAAAACGCAAGCGCCATTGAGAGGAAGATCAGCTATGGAGAAGAGAAAGAACACTGATTTTATATCCCTTGTTCAAACCTATTCCTCATCCGGTTTCGTATTAAAGTATTCAATTATTTTATCAGCTGCTTGTTCAGCTGTTAGATTTGTTACATCTAGTTGAAAATAATGTTTATCTTTTATTTCTCCAGGCAATGAATTTAATCGATGTGTTCTAAAAGATTCAAGTAATTCATTTTCGGAATGTTCCAGATTCCGTTTCGAGGGTTTTTTCGCTAATCGATTTTCAGTTTTATTTCTACGTAGCCTTTCTTCCAAATCTGCCGATAGTTCAACGAAAAAAATATCGATCCCCTTAGATAAAAATATTTCTTTATATCCATTAATTTCTTCAACATCTTGCGGTATATCAAAAGCCATTACGAATGTAAAAATTAGTCCTTTCACTTCCGACTGCTTAACCATTTCATTGAATATAGCTGTTCTAAATTGAGTGGAAAGTTGAAAAGTAGCTGGCACCCAACCTAAAAATGGTTGAATCAGCTCCAATGTCATGTGATTATGCAACAATGGTAAATCTAGTTTTTTTGATATTTCTTCACCGATTGTCATTTTTCCTACGGCCTGCGGTCCACTTATAAAGAATACTTTCAATTCTAACTGCCTCCTAAAGACAACATCTACAACAATTTTTAATTAGACCCTCTATACATTTAAAACACTGATAAAAAAATAATAGCTGTACCACTAAGTACTAACAATATTCCTAAACTAAACGCCCATCCTATGATACTTTCAAAATTTATAAAGCTAATAAACGCGATCGGATAAATGAAGATTTTTTTATAGAAAGGTTGCCCTCTAATGCACTGTGTTTCTTCTTTAAATTCAAAGTAACCTATTGGAATTAAAACGATCCCTATTAAAAGTGCTACAATACCAATTGCTATATAATCCATCTATTATTATCCCCTCAATTTACTCTTAGGCTTATAAATCCGCCTCGTTAACTCAGGTATATTTAACTCAATCTTATCTTTATTTTAACATTAATATCCAATTTGCTGGCAGAGTTTTATTCCATTCCGATTTTGAACACAAGTTCTTCTTTAAACTTAACCAATCTAGAATTCATAAAAAACATCCATAAGTGCTGTCTAAGGTTTTCGATCATTATTTCTCAACAGCTCATGAATTTGCACTTTGTCTAAAAACACGTTAGGTATAACAATATCCGTAACTACTTGAAATTCCCGATAATTTTTCCCTTAGTGTTTGAAAGTATTAAATAAAGGTTATAAAACACTATAGCTAAATAATTAAACTATAAAATAGGAGATGAATAGTATGAGTTTCATTTGGTTTTTAATAATTGGCGGGATTCTCGGTTGGCTTGCAGGTATGATTTTGGGAAAAGATGTCCCAGGTGGAATTATTGGTAATATAATCGCAGGTATTATCGGTGCATGGATTGGTGGTATGCTTCTAGGAGATTGGGGACCTAAAGTTTCTGATTTCTACATCTTCCCTGCTATCATTGGAGCAATTATACTTGTATTCATTGTGAGCTTAATTATGAAATCATTGCGTAAAGCTTCGTAACGCTAGATAAACTTTTAGTTTATTACTAACGGTTAAGTGAATCATATGTAAGCAGCAATAAATGGTGACTTTAATTAAAAAGCGGCCTTCCACAATCTAATCTGTGGAGGACCGCTTTTTCTTTGTTCTTATATTTAGCATTCCTTGGCTAATAGTTGGCTTGTCGGAAATAGTACAGGACCACGTATTTTAGGCACATATCCATATTTGGAGTTGCGCCCAATATAAATTCACTCGTCTGATTTTTTATTGCCTTTCACTTTCTTTATAATAGTTTTTGCTCACTTCCAATTTTTTCATTTCTAACTCTATCTTTTTTTCTTCCAGCTCTATCTCCTTCTTTTTAACCTCATTTTCCTGTTTCTTAACATATCCATAACAGATAAGATAAAGCCCCACAATGATTGTAATGTAAAACAAGAAATCCATTTCATTCCCTCCTAATTAAAATTATCCTAGCAGCGACTACGAAGCCAACCAAGTTCGAGGACCGTTGTTCAACATAATGGGGATCTCAAGTTAAAAAAGACGTGATTCCCTTACAAGAATCACGTCCTTTCGTTCAACGGCAAGCTTTATAATACAATTTTACTGAAGCTGTATGGCAACAGCATAACCTGAGGCCGGCAGTGATTCCTCAATCATTCCATCTGTCCAAACCGCCACGTTATCGCCTATATTTAGTTGTTCTGCTCCAATCTTGTTGCCATTTCGATCTCGAATCACGGTGGCACTGTTTACCGAGGCATAGATTTGATTCTCAATCAAGAATACCAGGCTCTCGCCTTCCCTTTTCTCCATGATTGTCCCAACAATATAAGGTTCTGCTGTTGGAAGCCCGTGCTCATCGACTGTAGCCATGACGCCCTCTTCGATTCTAACAATCTCCTCATGTCCAGCGGTAATCTCAGCAAGCAACTCCTCATTGAGATCTTCGCGTGCCGACACATAAAGATCAATTCGGTTTTCCTTTTCGTTCGTTCCAAATGAAGATACTCGGCGGTCTGTAACGATTAACTCTTCATGAGCTGCACTTAATTGTTCCGCTATCTTTTCTAACGTTTGGTAAGAGTACGTTGCAGTCTTTAGTTTGACACGATATTCCCCTTCGTTTTTGCCCATTTGCTTCGAATAATCTTTAAGGCCTTCTGCCACTTCTTGAAGCGGGTATAACTCTTGAATTAAGATCACAAAATGTTTAAATGGTTCATGTTCCATATAGAGCCCTGAATAGGCATTTTTATCGAGCTTCTCAGCAACATAACCACGTATCAGTTCAACAGCTTCCTCATCCGTTGCTGCTGCAATCGTCATTTCCACTTCTACGTGTGCCGACTGTTCCCTACCTTGCTCGTCCTTGGATATTATGTTTTTTTCTCCTTGTCCACAGGCAGATAAAATCAATGCAACTAAAGTAAACAATACTATCTTTTTCAACGAAATCGCCTCCATACTGAATGAGTCGGGCTCAGCGACTTTTCGTTTCATGTTCTATCTAAAGATATTAAGAATTATTTAATCTGTGACGTTAGGCTGCAGTACAAATCAAAGAATTACTCCCGAAAATTCTCCTTTTAATACTTCTTTTTCATGCTGGTTTACACATAAAAAGGATGCAATTATAGCGAATCTATTTTTTTCATCTTTTTCATACTTTTCAATTTTCACCGAACAAGTGATGGTATCCCCTGTAAACACAGGTCTGACAAACACAAAATTCATCGTACGAGCCAGCACGTTATGCTCTCCCCCTATTTTTGTTGGCAAAGTTGCCGTTAACAGTCCTTGAATCACAAGTCTCCCTTGCTCGTCCGGTGTTCGATGATGAATCCCTTCGTCACCTGAAATTTCCGTAAATAATTCAACATCCCTTGTTGAAAAAGTGCGATGAAACGATATGATATCTCCTACTTTTAATGACATTTAACTCTCCCTCTTAAGGTATTGTAATTACAATATTCATTACCGTTCTAATCCATTCTATATACTGCGTACTTTCCACTTTAGAAGCCGGCCAATTATGGCAATCACTAAAACATATTCTCGGTATTTTTAGTAATTTGCCGTTTTGTTACGATATACAATCAAAGTTAGTGCATTTAATATGATTGTAAAACCGAGAAGAACTGCTGCAGCTAACACTACAACACCTGTTATGTCCATTAATGCAGACCAATCCTCACTCTTGACTAAATGATAATGATAGAAAATCTGAAACATAAGTGAAATAGCACAGGCACTGAGACTCAAAACTAAAAGAATTGTCCAATTCTTATATTCGTGCTTTTTATAACTCATAAGATTAATTACAGGAAGTATCCAAGCCATCAGCCCAAGTACGAGACTGCCAAGGTTTAGTAAACCAATCATTGTGTAATCTCCTTTGTATTTTTTACTTCTTCATTCTTGTCTAATAATAGGAGACGGTGAATTTTATCAGAAGTTTCCAATTTTACATAAATGCAGTATGTGAACCTGACGTCTGTAAAAGAATAAATTTAAATTGCAAAGAAGTATTCTACTAGATAAATACATAAATTTGTTTTAAAAAATAACTACTTCATTGGTACATAAAATTCCTGTTTCTGCAAAAAGCTATAAAAATAAAAAACGGAGACAAACGTGATGAAAAAAATACTAATACTCTTCTTATTAATCAATCTACTTACGATAAACTCTGTATTGGGAAAAGCAACGATTGAAATTCCACCTCAAAATCGACCGCCGAGTGTAATGGAATTAGCATTTTTACGTGAATTGGGTCCATCTATTCTGAAGGCAATGAGTACGCATGGGCAGCTCCAATTATTCACCTCTGAACGAATAGAAAAAATTGAACGGAATATTGAGAACGACTACTACGATATATCAGTGAGAGTTGCCGGTTACGAAGGCGCGATCAATCCACCTTATAAACTAATTCGAATTACTTTCCGTGTACCTGGCAAGGATTATAAAAATGAGTTGGATGTGATTTCATATAAGGCAACAGACATCACGCCTGAGGAATTTGTTAAATTATCCGAATTTGCAAGATAGCATCTTTGAAAAGATAACCAAAAAAGGCACAATTCCTTGTATGGGCAAGGCAAAACGGTAAATATAACTTGTTTTAATGACCGTTTTAAAGGTAACCCGTGAAGAACGGGTGAATAGAATCCGCCTTAACTACCGTTTTAAGGATGACCCCTGAAAAACGGGCGAATAGAATCCGCCTTAACTACCGTTTTAAGGGTGCCCCTTGAAAAACGGGCGAATAGAGCCCCCCTTAACTACCGTTTTAAGGATNNTCGTTTTAAGGATCCCCCTTTGAAAAACGGGCGAATACACCTCGCCTTAATGCGACTTTTAAGGATGACTAAGGAAAAAGCGTCTTTTAAATACAACAACTATGAATTATTATCCGCATGGCTATTAGCGATGAATAAATAGTACGTGTTAATGGTACGTCTCCCAACCAAGTAGGTACTGTAAAATAAAGCCCTGGAATATCTTTGTGCTGATCAAATAGTATGCAAAGTCTTATTCGTACGAACCAAATTTTGCTTACAATCACCGATATTGGGCTCGCCTCATTTTGCTCTCTTCCTCACCTTTTCAATTCGTTTTCAATCAACCACTTTAGCGTAATTTTATACCAATTTTGTATTTTATCAATAATATCCCAATAGCAAGATAGCAAAAAAACCTCTGCTCTAATGTTAGAACGGCACAAAAAAATCGCCTGGTAATCCAAGCGATTTTCTGTAATATCTTAATATTTTCAATGGGATTCAAAATTCTTGCGTAAACAATCATCGTATTTTTATTCTGTTTCCGGGAAGAATACCTGGGCCGTGCTGATGTCCACCAGCGTGGGAGCATTCGTGTTAAGTGCTTCCTCCAACACCGATTCCAGCTCGATATCTGAGTCGGCGCGCAATCCTTTCCATCCGCAGGCTTCTGCCAATTTTACAAAATCAGGGTTCGTTAAATCTACCCCTACCTCTTTCTTCTTTGCAACTTTGAGTTTGTCTCTCTCCATTTGCAGGCTCTCATTATTTAAGACAACAACGGTAATATTGAGTTCATAGCGGGTAGCTGTCAATAAATCAGCAAGCACCATTTGAAGTCCTCCATCCCCCACTATTGCCACTACTTGTTTTTCAGGTTCTATAAGCTTGGCCGCCATCGCAGCCGGAAGACCAAAGCCCATTGTCCGCCAGTAGCCGGAGACTAAAACTGATTGATCTTTTTGCCGGAAGTTGCGATTCGTCCATACTGTATTATCCCCTGTATCCAATGCAAGAATAGCATCCGGTGCCACTGTTCGGTCCAGGGCGCGCATAATCCGTGCCGGATGAGCAGGATAACCCTCGGTACTGCCTTCCTTCTCATTTTGCACAGCCCATTTTTCTTTTATTTCCTGGCAGCGAGCCACCCAATCTTCAGAGCGGGAGAATCCTTGTAGGCTCTCCACTAAGAATGGAAGAACTTCTTCTGTTTTGCCGATAATTCCAAGGTCTGTTGGAATTTCTTTGACAAATTTATCGAAATGGCGGTCAATCTGGATAATCCGCGCATCCGTTGGCACATACCCTTCCGGCCACCAAGTCGTACCGGCAAGAAGTACCACATCTGCCTCCTTGAATAAATCAGAGGCATACGGATTGCCGCCTTCACCAATGCCTTGCAAATTATGCGGGGAAGAATCATCGAACAATCCTTTCCCACCCAAACTTGCAAGGATGCCGGCCCCCCACAAATCAGCAAGTTTCTCTATCTCCTCTGAAGCGGAAGCGGCTCCGGCTCCTGCAAGAATCATTGGCCGCTTGGCTGTTTTCATAATTCCTGCAGCCTGTTCCAAGCTTTCTTTAGTGAAGTTGGAAGCGCCCTCTATCACATCCGGCAAAGGACGCGGTTCTCCTGTAGCCGGCATCATAAAAATATCCTTCGGAACGGACAAATGTGTTACAACCCGCTGCCCGAGTGATGTTCGCACTGCTTTTTGAAGAACTTCAATCGTTGCATCCGGGCTGGCTAGATTAGCAGAGTAGGCAGCAAAAGGCTTCATAAGCTCCTGCTGGTCAATATATTGCGGAAATTCCGTGCCAATTTTATCACTGGGTGCCTGTCCAGTGATTGCGAGTACAGGCGCTTTGTCTGAATATGCATCACCGAGCCCATTTAACAGATTAGTTGCACCAGGCCCCATCGTCGCCGTACACACTCCAAGCCCACCTGTCAGTTTAGCTTCCGCAGAGGCCATAAAAGCAGCCGTCGACTCATGCTTTACCGCAATGTATTTAATTTTATCCTGCTTAGCCAGTGCATCGATGAGCCCAAAGGTTGCATCGCCTACTACCCCATATATCCTTTTGACGCCGAACAATGATAATTGATCCAGCATCAATTCACCAACCGTTCGCTCTGTTTTTTCCATTACATACGTACCTCCTTAATAGATTTTTCTGACCTGCCACACATAACGCATCTTCTAATTTTCGTTCATATTATATTTTCCCGAAATAGCGGCGGTTAACCCTCATTTTCCCAAAAGGAGGATTAAGTGAGCCATACTAGATAATAAAAAAAAGCGTAAATCCTTGTTGGATCAACGCCCTCAAAATACGTATTTCGCAAGATTTAAGATGATCCAAGATAATTGATTGCCGTCTCGGCATAAATCTCGGCAGATTCTACTAAGCTCTTCACTGAAACCCGCTCATCATACCCATGGACAGTGTGTTGCATCCCAGGACCGTAAAGGACGGTATCAATTCCGTGGCTCCGGAAGTGGCTGGCATCACTTGAACCAAGCAACAGTATGCTGAAGATGGGTTTCTCCATTCCCAGGACACGCTTGATTCCTAGTTCGGTTGCCTGTACAATCGGACGATTCTGTAAGGTCCAGTTGGGGTTAACAAAGGGGACCATTGGCTCTACGACCGCACCTGGAGCTACGGTTCCAACAAGACTCCTGGCAACATCGAGAACAAACTCCGGCTTCATACCAAATGGAACCCGGGAATCCACTTCAATAATACATTCGTCTGCAATCACGTTCACCTTTTTTCCGCCCTGAATGATCCCTGGATTGTAAGAGGGGCGATACAGCAACTGCGACAGTGAAGGATCTCCTTGCTCGTATAGGAACCACTCGGTGTTGTACAAAAGTTGACCAAGGTCTGCTGGGGGCGTCGCCTTGAACTCCAATAGCTTAGCTAATGCATCAACTGCGATGGCTCCCTTTCGAATAGCAGAGGTTCCGGTAATGGGATGTGTACTGCCATGCCCCGGTAAACCTGGTATGGTCACACGCATAAACGCCATGGTCTTTTCACCAACATTCGGATGGCGAGGATGCGTTGGTTCCCCAATCAGGCAAGCATCACCCTTAATTAATCCTTGTGCTAGAAGTGAGGCTACCTCCATGCCACCATTCTCTTCATCCGGAGAGGCGATAACGCCAAGGCTGCCTTTCAAATTAAGTGAAGGAGCGAACTCCTGAAGCAGTCCGGCCACAAAAACAAGGGATGCCAACCCCCCCTTCATATCGGAGGCTCCCCGACCCAAAAGCATACCTGCTCTGACTTCTCCTGAGAAAGGATCAAAGGTCCAGCGTGACCGATTGCCTGCAGGTACGACATCTGTATGTCCGCAAAATAGGAGTCTTGGACCAGATACCTTGGTTAAGGGAGCATCACAAACCACGGTAACCAACGCATTTTCGCTGCGGCGGTGCTCCGTAATCGAGAAGCCTTTTGCTGCTAAGTATCGGCTAATATGGTGTCCCATTTCTGCTGACCGTTTCTTAAACTGGGGCGATGGATTTTCAGATGGAATTCGAATAAATGAAGCTGCAAGTTCGACCAACTCCCGTTGCCTTGACCTGATCAACTCCCGAATCATTCTGTTACTCAAATAACCCCTCCCCGATGCTACAAATATTTCCTTTGTCATCTTATGTACCGAGAATTTAATATATTCTGGGAATAGAAGCTAACCGATGTCTCTTTAATTTTTCGACATAAAGAAAGACGCTTTTCTTTATTTGAAAAGCGCCAGATTGTTGAAGATTTCTCGATCCCTTTTAGGGTATATTCTTTCCGAACTTTGTACAATTATCCTCAATTTTGACATTGAGCACTATTCACAAATATCTTTCATCACTTATATCTATTTAAAATTTCTTCTGGAATATGACAATAATCGTTTGGACATCTAGCTAACCTATCTTGATGTTCTTCTGCACTTCTCACATAGTTCGTAAGAGGCAATACTTCAACAACTATAAGTTCATTATCATCTCTCTCACGAAGAAATGCCTTCGCTTCTTTTAAGTGTTCTTGCTTTTCGCTATATACTCCGGTTCTGTATTTCTCACCAACATCCTGCCCTTGTTTATTCAAACTGTATGGATCAATTATTTCAAAAAAGTATCCCATTAATTCCCTGATGGTTACCACCGTTGGATCAAATCCTGTTTTTACACATTCGACGTAGCCATCATAATCACCCCCAAGTGTGCGGCTTGTTCCATTAGCTCTTCCTGCTTCTGTAAACTTAACTCCAGGCAACGTTTTTACAAAAGCTTGTACTCCCCATAAACATCCACCTGCGAAATATACTATTTCCATATTGATCTCCCCCCTTATGCAGCAAATTACCCCAACAATCCTAGCAATGGAGTCCAGTTCTTATTGGAGTACACGCCCGATTGTTGAACAGGATTTATTTCTCAATCCGCACTAATGTTTTTTCAGGCATCTCAATCAAATCAACATCAAGGTCATCCATTTTTAAAGTTATTTCACCGACTCGCTTGTCTTTTTCCTCACCAACCCAACAGCTAAAAAGCTCAAAATAATCACCTTTTTCAAGATAACGATTCATAATCTCACATAATGCAATTAGTTTCTTTTTCGATTCAGCACATCTTCTTTGATTCATATTTTTTGAAATCTCAATTCCCCAGTGACTAGATACTTCATAAACAAAAGGTGTAGTAAATTGATGTTTTTTTACGTCCCGTTTGTTGTAATCGTTAGAAAAACAATCGCTAATATACATTAAATCATCATCATCACTAAGGGGAATTTGTATATTACAACCAATATAACTAGCTAAACTCATTTATCTGAAGCCCCTTTCACACATGAGCTTGCTTTTAAAAAAAGTTTGAACAAACAGCCTCTTTAAAAATGACACCTTAGTTATTGCTAAAGCATCCGTTAATTTAAGAGGCAATCTTTACAATCAATACCAAGTTGGAGATTAAAGTCAATTCAAGTCCCAATCAAAATTTATCCAATTTTCTCAGCCAACTCTAATACAATCCCTTCTGGCCCACGAACGAAGCATAACTTATAAGCGTTTTCGTAGTTTTGTATTTCACTAAAAATTTCCGTGCCTTTCTTTTTCAATTTGGCAACAACGGATTCTATATCGTCAACTGCAAATGCAATATGATTTGCAAAAGTTTGCTGGATTCCCTTTATATCTGACGACGTATGGAATTTAACCAACTCCAAAGTTGCTTGGCCATCTAGCGTCCCTAGCCAAACGACAGTCGCTTTAACGTCATTAAACCCAATCATCCGTTCTGCCCACTTCCCATCTCCTTCTCCTTCCCCTAGCATTTCTAGCCCAAAATCGAGAAAAAACTCTTTAGCAGCAGAGAGGTCATTCACGATTATACCTACATGATCGATTCTATGAATCTTCATATCCATACCTCCTTGTTCCTGTTATTCTGCAATATATCCTATATTCTTAATTAGTTTGTTTGTTATTCTAATTCTATAAACAGAAAATATCCTTCTTGAACGATTTGATTCAATTGTCAAATAAGGCACAATTCCGATTGTTAAAGAATGTCTTTAATCTCTACTTCCGGCAAAAGTGGTTTTTCAGAAGCATCTGATCCGATTATAAGTACATTTATTCACAATAATACATTAACATAAATAACCAATTTTTCTTATTAAGTCGTTATTCTTGGTAATGTCCCTTTAGAGAGACTAACCTTTTATAAACGAGATCTAAATTGGATATAAAAAAAGAGCATGTTTTGATTTTATTTTTACAAAAACATGCTCTTTTTATTTGACTAGCACTTTCCAAATCCATCATCTTATTATTGTTTCCTTTGTCGTACTATTTGATCTAATTACCATTCATTGGTCTTGTATTTTTTATAATAATTAATTTGTCTCAAGAACAAATAGAATGCCCGTTTGACATGTAGATCTTTACTATTGAATAGTGGATTCCCGAATTTTCCACTTTTTATTAGTTGCCGCATCTCTTCTCGTATCGGTTTATTCGATACAAAATTTTTGAGAACAATTTTAGGAACAAGTGTAAAAAGAAAATGATCATCAAGAAGAGTAAGCGGTTTCTCTTTGGCATAAATCAAATCATCCACTAAATAACGCGCCATATTATGGCCACTGGCCGTAGTGTAATAACTAGAACGGCCTTGCCTGATATTTACTTCAAACACTTTAAATTTCCCGTCTCTCTCATCGAACTTTAAATCGAAGTTGGCAAACCCTACATAGCCTATTGCTTCTAAAAAGTTTTGCAGTTTCTTCATTATCTCTTCGTTATACCCGGTAATAAGGGCTGTGTAATTGCCGATTGCAGTTCCGGTATGCTCTTGCAATACTACCTGTGCCAATGTGATCAACTGAGACTTCCCTTTACTGCTTACATAAAATACAGAATCCCATAGTTTTGTGTCATCGCCAGGAATATAGTCTTGAATGATTAAATCATCTTCATATCCACTTGCATTAATTTGATTGATTACATCCATCAGCCCTTCCCTATTATTAACTTTATACACCTTTTGCTGGCCAGGGAACGCATTCTTATAATACTCAACACCGTTGCTTGGTTTTATAATGACAGGAAAATTCAACTCTTCTGTGAAGGGTTCTTTTTTGTAACAAGAATAGAAATATGTTTTAGGTGTATCGATTCCGTGCGCTTGGCATAATTTATAGAAATTTGATTTAACCAGCAAGTTGTTCATTAACTCTTCTGTCGGATAGTTAAAAGTATAGAATGGCTTTAATTCTTCTGCATTTTCAATAATTAGCCGAACATAAAAATCATTGGTTCCAACAAGCATTAACTTTTTTCCCGTTTGCTTATACTTAACTGCGACAGCTTTTAGTACCTCCATAAAAATATTTTGCTCCCACAGACCTGGATTAATTTCGATATGTTCTATGATTGTACTTAAATTAGTAAAAGGCATGCGTTCTTTACCTACCAAAATCGGCTTTATATTATATTCCTCATGAAAAGATCTTGCCATATTGTAGGCATTGATATCTGTTCCAACAATGATTGGTATAAACTGTTCTCTATTCATAATTTCCAGCCTCTCCTTTTTAATAGAAATAGATTTTAATCATTCCAATGTTGTTCCCCTTATGCTAATTTTCAAACAAATTCAATGATCCTCTATTGACAATCTGATTTAATAATAGAATCGTTTCCTACTATGTATTTCTTCTATCTTCACAATTATTCATCTCAACTACTTATTAGCTTTGTTCACTATTTGTTTGTAGATGGAAGTTCCTTCTGCAACTAAACTTAAGCTGCCTTATTGCAACCTAAGATTCTTTTGCAAATCTACATTCAAAAAGGGGAATGAATAATCTCAGTTATTCATTCCCCTTGCTCATTTTATTCAGTTAAAAGCCATTCAAACTCCCAAACCACCATTGAGTATGCTGGAGAGTCCTTCTTATTTTAAGAAGTTAAGAATGTTAGAAAGTGAAGCTACCAGACTTTGATAGTATCCAATCACTTTATCTCTTACAGCAATATTATCTTGAGCAACTGGTGCTGCTGTTTCTTCTGTTGCTTCTTCAACTGCTTCTGTACCTTCTTCAGCGATTGGTGCTGCTACTTCGTCTGTTGCACCTTCTACTGCTTCTGTACCTTCTTCAACAATTGGTGCTGCTACTTCGTCTGTTGCATCTTCAGCTGCTTCTGTTCCTTCTTCAGCGATTGGTGCTACTTCGTCCGTTACACCTTCTACTGCTTCTGTTCCTTCTTCAGCGATTGGTGCTACTTCGTCCGTTACACCTTCTACTGCTTCTGTACCTTCTTCAACGATTGGTGCTACTACTTCGTCCGTTACACCTTCAACTGCTTCTGTTCCTTCTTCAGCGATTGGTGCTACTACTTCGTCCGTTACACCTTCAACTGCTTCTGTTCCTTCTTCAACTAGGCCTTCTTCTGTTAGTGGTGCTTCTTCTGTTACACCTTCAACCGTTTCTGTACCTTCTTCAGCAATCGGTGTCACTGTGTCTTCTGCTGCATCTTCAAGATCAGATACTGTATTTTCCACTGTATCAACTGTTTCTTGTACTGGTGTTTCTGCATCAACCGGATTTTCAACATTTACGTTAGTATCATTTGTTAGATCTGCACTTCCATTATCAACAGAAGTATCTAGAGATGTATCCGCTTCTAAATTTGGTGTATCTGCTTCACCAGCTTCAGCTGATACCTCAGTTACTGCATCAAGTACTGGAAGGCTTTCAGATTCTTCACTTGTTTCAGCAGTATCTAAACTTAAATACTTTTCAATGATAGATTGATAGTATGCAGTTACACTTTGATACGTATCACCAATAAATTGATAACTATCAGCTACCCATAAGTTAAAAGCATCTTCAGATGGCATTACTGCTGTGCCTTCTGGTGCTTCCGTACCTTCTGTTGCATCTTCTTCAACTGTTGGTGCTTCTGCTTCTTCTTCAGCTACTGGTGTT